>NZ_JAHRIB010000177.1 GCF_019090165.1 Streptomyces sp. BV286 | reverse complement strand
GCGGCCCGGTCCGTCGCCGGCTCCGGTGAGTTATCCGCCGTACCGCGTGGGCGTACGCAAGGCCCCACCGCGCGGCGGCCCGTCCCTGGTGTCGCTCACCCTGCTCATCACCGCGCCCGCAGTGCTCGCCGTCGCCGCGCTGCGCCCGCGATGACCCCTGGAGGAACTCCTTGTCGGAATGGCTTGTTCTCGCCCTCGCGATGGCGGCTGCGAGTGTCGTCGTCCTCATCGTCACCTTCGTGCGGCACCACACGGCCGCCGAGGACGACGATCCGTCCGACACCCCGGACGTCATCGAGTACATGACGATGATGATCGGCGTGGTCTACGCCATCGTGCTCGGCCTGGCCATCGCCGGTGTGTGGGAGGCACGGGGTGTCGCCGAGGACCACGTCCAGACGGAGGCGCACGCGCTGCACGAGATCTCCGAGCGGGTACGCGTCTATCCGCCCGACACGCGTGACCGCATCCGGGGTGACGTCGACGCCTACGTCGACCACGTCGTGACGACCGAGTGGAAGACGATGGCGGAGCACGGCCACGTCACCGAGCGGGGGACGAAGCTGCTGAACCGCGTCCGCCACGACATCACCGACTACGAACCGAGGACCGACTTCGAGGCCCAGGCCTACCAGCCGCTCCTGGACCAGGTGACCGCGGCGGACGCCGCACGCACCGCCCGCGCCGAGTCGACGGCGCCGACCATGCCGGGCGTCGTGTGGTTCGGGCTGATCACGGGAGCCGTGGTGACCGTCGGGCTGATCTTCGCGCTGCAGATCCGCCGCACCCTGCGCGAGGTGATCCTGGCGGGTCTGTTCGCCGCCCTGATCGCCTTCCTGCTGTTCCTCATCTGGGACTTCGACGCTCCCTACAGCCGCGGGATCACGGCCACCGCCGATCCGTTCCTGACACTCTTCCCCAAAGCCGGAGGGTGACGGACCCTCACCACGACCCGCCCGCGGGGCGGGCGCCACGCCGCGCCCGTCCCCCGGCCGCGGGTACGCGCTCCCCGGTTCGGCCCACACGGTTGCCCCATTCGCGCGACACCGATCGCGCCGGCGCCCGCACCTTCCTAGCGTTTCGATCAGCGAGGTGCACGTACGGCGCAGCGGAAAAGGTCCGCGGGCTGCTCCTCGGGACCCGGAGGACTCACCATGCGCGCGATACGCGTCGTTTCGGCCGCACTGCTGGGCATGACCGCCCTGACCCTCACCGCACCCGCCGCCGTCGCCGGAGAGGACGGGGAGCGCGACATCACCTCGTTCGGCTTCGACGTCGCCCCGTCGACCATCGCCGCGGGCGGCCGCGTCACGCTCTCGGTCAACGGCTGCCGGTCCGACACCAAGGTCACCTCCGGCGTCTTCGACACGGTGACGATCCACAAGGGACAGGGCACGGGCACGGCCACCGTCGACTGGGAGGCCAAACCCGGCGCGGTGTACGAGGTGAAGTTCCAGTGCGGGAACGAATCCGGCCATACGGAGCTCACCATCGCCGGCGGCCGGCCGAACAACCCGACGCATACTCCCGTGCCCCTCCACCGGGGCGTCAAGGCGGGCGTCGGCGGCTCCGCCGGCGGCTTCGACCTGGGCGAGATCGGGCTCGGGGCGGCGCTCATCGCCGGCTCGGTCGGCGCGGCCTGGCACTGGTCGCGCAGACGCGCCGGCGAGCACGGCGGCTGACGCACCGGACGGCCCTTCGCCCCGGAACCCTTGAGGGTCCGGGGCGAAGGGCCGTTCACGTGCGAGGCGGTCCTCGAAGGGAAAAGCCGGTCGTCGCGGGTCGCGACTCAGATCTTGCTCTCGGAACGGCGACGCATCCAGAACACCCCGCCACCGACGAGAGCCAGCCCCACCAGACCACCGCCGATCGCCACGTCGGTCGGCGTGGCACCGGTGGAGCTGCTGCCACCGAGACCACCGCGGACCCCGCCGATGACGGTGAAGGCCTGCGGCTTGGTGAGCGACTTGCGGTTGCAGCGGACCGTGATGTCGTACGCGCCCGGGGTGGCCGAGCTGTTGACGGTCGCGGTCCCCTTCGCCATCTCGGTGTTGCTGCCGTGGACGCTCGAGAGAGTGGCCTGGGGGAACGCGTTGGACGTCATGGTGCCGCCGTCCCGGCACCCGTCGACGGTCACGGTCAGTTGTCCGCCCCGGGCGATGACGCTGGGCATGACGACGATGTTGCTCGGGTTGTCCCAGGCCGCGGCCTGGGGAGCGGCGAGTCCGAGGGCGGCGACCGCTGTCACAGAGACCGCCAGGGCACGAGTGCTACGCATGTGATCCTCCGCGGAAGGCGCCCCGGGAACCGTCCCCGGGTCGATCGGCGAGAGAACGCCTCCCAGACTGACCCTCAGTTGCCGTGCACAGGGCCGCATTTCGAGAATGGTCCGTCCTGGTGAGGGGACACGCCGACAGAAAGGAAGACAATCGGATATTGCCGCAGGTCACGGACCGTCAGAAATTTCCTTCCGGCCCAGACTCGTATGGCGCACGGCACCCCTCCCCGCCACCCGTTCGCGCTTCTCCCGTCGCCCCCCGCGCGCCGGGCGTCTAGCGTTCTCATATGCGCGACGGACGTGGCGACGGCCGCGTCGAGAGGGGTTTGCGAATGTCCGTGTCCGAGCTGGCCGAAGAGGAGGAGCGCCCCAAGAAGCGCGCTCCCTGGGGTGTCATAGCGCTTGTTCTGCTGACGGGCCTGGCTCTCATTCGGAACGGCTCGGGAGAGTTCGACGTGGGGCCCCCGCAGCCCGCGACGGCCGCCGCCGCCGACAGCAATGCCATGGACAGGTCCCGGCCGGGCGCTCCCGCCCCGCTGTCGTTCTCCGTGGTGGACCGCATCAGGATCCCGGCGATCCGGGTCGACGCCCCCGCCGTGCCGGTGGGTCTCGACATGGAGGGCTGGGTGGACGCGCCGCCGCCGGAGGACCCGAATCTGGCGGGGTGGTTCTCGGGCGCGGTCTCGCCCGGCGAGAAGGGCACCGCCGTCGTCGTGGGTCACGTCGACAACAGTCAGGGACCCGCCGTCTTCTACGGTCTGGGCGCCCTCAAGAAAGGGAACCGCGTCGAGGTCGGACGCAAGGACGGAAAGACCGCCGTATTCGAGATCTACGGCATCGAGGTGTTCGAGAAGAACAACTTCCCCGGTGACCGCGTCTACGGAAACTCCGGAACCCCCGAATTGCGTGTCATCACCTGCGGGGGCGGTTTCTCCCAGCAGAACGGCTACGACGGGAACGTCGTCGCGTTCGCCCGCCTGGTCGAGGTCCGCTGAGGATTCCCCGACCGGGCGGGCGAAGGCCCGGGGAATTCCATGGAATCCATGGAATTCCCCGGGCCTAGGCGAACTGCCGCCGGGGCACGGTGATGTGATACCCCGAGTCCAGCAGGCGCGGCAGGTAGTCGCGCAGTGCTCTCACGCTCTGCGAGCGGTCGCCGCCCGCGTCGTGCGCGAGGACCACGACACCGGGGGCGGCGCCGTCGATGACCCGGTTCTCGATGGCACCGGCGCCCGGCGTCTTCCAGTCGAGGGTGTCGACCGTCCAGGCGAGCGGCTCCATGCCCAGTTCGGCGCCGATCTGGAAGGCCGCCCGGTTCCAGGCCCCGTAGGGCGCGCGGAACCAGCCCGGCCGTTCCCCGTACGCCTCCTCGATGACGTCGCAGGTGCGCTCCATCTGGGAGCGGATCGCGGACCGGCTGAGCCGGGTCAGGAGCGGGTGGGACCAGGTGTGGTTGCCGACGATGTGCCCCTCGTCCGACATCCGGCGCAGCATGTCCTTGTTCTCGACGGCCATCTCGCCGCACACGAAGAACATGGCGCGTACGTCGTGGGCCTTGAGCGCCCGCAGGATGTCCGGGGTGTAACGGGGGTCGGGGCCGTCGTCGAAGGTCAGCACCATGCTGCGGCCGCGTCCCGACATCCGCAGGAACGGTTCGTGCCGTACGAGGGTGCGCGCCGCCGTGCCACGGGCCGGTTCGTATCCGGCGATGGGCTGCAGACGGTAGGCGGCCGGCCTCCCGGCCACCCTCCTCCTCGCCTGGGCTCCGGCGGCGGGAGCGGCGGCGGGCCGCGCCGGGGGGCCCGGGTCGGCGGTGAGCAGTCGCGCCGTGCCGGCCACACCCGCCGCACCCAGGACGGCGGCACCGGCGAGCAACGCCCGGCGCCGCGGAAGGAACTGATCCTTATTCATGAGTAATCAGTCGCCCGATGGAGGCCCGCCGCAGCACATAGACACCGGAGCGGACGTATGAAAGCACCCGTTGAGAGCATCTGCGGGGCGGCTCGGCGGTGGTCCGCGAGCGGCGGGGGCGGGTTCCGGAGCCCCGTCGGGTGGCGGCCGGGCGGTGGCCCGGTCCGGTGGTTCGGATAGCCTCGGGCCGTGACGGAACAGCACTCCCACCAGTTCGAACGGGGCACCGACGGGCCCAAGGTCATCGTGGTCGGTGTGGACGGCTCCGACTCCTCACTGCGTGCGGCCGCCTACGCCGCCGGTCTGGCCCGGCGCCAGCGGGCGCTGCTCGCGCTGGTCTACATCCAGCCGGTCATGACGGCCGGCGCCGCTTACGGGGTTCCGGTCGCGGAGACCACCGACGCGATCGCCGAGGAGCTGGTCCGGGAGATCCGGCACTCGACCGAGCAGGTCAAGGACATATTCGACGTGCGCTGGGAGTTCCACACCTTCCGCGGCGACCCGTACAACGGGCTCGTCTCCGCGGCCGACCAGCTGAAGGCCGACGCGGTCGTGGTGGGCGCGTCGGAGCAGGCGGGGCACCGGATCGTCGGTTCCGTCGCGATCCGGTTGGTGAAGGCGGGGCGCTGGCCGGTGACGGTGGTGCCGTAGACCGCACGGCCACCCGGCACCGAGAACCGGGCACAGGGCACCGGCACCGGGTGCGGGTGTCACTCCGCCGTGGCGGGCGGCTTCGCCATGACGAGGCCGTCCTCGCCCGCGCCCCGGCTGAGGACGACGCGGCGGATGCGGTCCCGTACCGCCTTCACGTCGGCGTCCTGGCCGTTCGCGGCGCTGAGGTCGACGACGCGCCCCGTCCGGAGGTCGAACCACTGAGGGACGAACTCGGCCTTCTCGACCCGCCAGCGGCCGCCGGGCTCTCCGGGCGGGGCGAAGGTGAAGCGGCCGATGGTGCTCTCGTTGCCGCGCGGATCGTGGGCGCCGCTGTGGTTGACCATCGCCCCGGCGATCTGGTCGCCCATGCCGTAGATCACCCAGGTGCCGTTCACCTTCTCGTACGCCTGCGGGACGTGCGCGTGGGTGCCGAGGACGAGGTCGAGGTCGGGACGGCCGCCCGTACGGGACCCGGTGAGCCGCTCGCCCAGTTCGCGCTGCCGGAGGTCGGGCTCGTCCTGCCACTCGGTGCCCCAGTGCAGGGAGACGACCACGACGTCGGCGCCCGCCTTCCGGGCCGCCCTGGCGTCGGCGACGATCCGGTCGGGGTCGATCAGGTTGACGGTCCAGGGTTCGCCGGGCGGCAGCGGGATGCCGTTCGTGTCGTACGTGTAGGCGAGATGGGCCACCTTCGCCGCGCCGGCCTGCATGATCGTGGGCACGCTCGCCTCCGCCGCGCTGCGGGCGGATCCCGCGTGCCGCACACCGGCCCGGTCGAGCGCGTCGAGAGTGCGGTGGACACCGGCGGAGCCGTCGTCCAGCGTGTGGTTGGAGGCGGTGGAGCAGGCGTCGTAGCCGGTCGCGGCGAGGCCCTCGGCGATCTGCGGCGGCGACTTGAAGGTGGGGTATCCGGTGTAGTCGCCGTCCGCCCCGTACACCGTCTCCATGTGGCAGATCGCCAGGTCGGCGCGGGCCACGACGGGTTTGACGCCCGACAGCATCGGGCGGAAGTCGTAGCCCCGGCCGCCCGCGTCGGCGTGCGCCTTGTCGATGATCGAGCTGTGCGGGAGGACGTCGCCGGAGGCGACCAGCGTGAAGCTGTTCGCGGACGCGCCGGCGCCGACCGGGCTCCCGCCGCGTCCCGCCCCGCCGTCGCCCTGACAGCTCGCGAGGCCCGCGAGGCACAGCGCCACTGACGCTGCTGCCATCCGCCGGGTACGTGGCGTCCTCGACATCCTCGACCTCGTTCCCGTACGGCCTCACACAGGGCCTATGCGGTCATATCAACTTATGAGTTGATACATATTCATAAACAGAAGGAAAGGAGAGTCAAGAAGGCGCCACCGCGGTTGGTCCGTTCGATGCCCAGGAAGGAGCCCGTTCGGACCGGACGGGGATGCGGAGGCGGAGCCTTCCGTCCCGGTTGACCGTTCGTCGTACCGTTCGTCGACGGGTTCGACCGTCTGCCGACGAGCCGCGTCGGGGCCCTGTCCCGGCGGCACGCCCTGCGCTGGCATACGGCCATGACGGCCGCCATCACCATGACCAGCAGGACGACCGCCGAGCACGAGCTGGCCGAATTGCAGCGGGAGCACGGCGCACCGCTCTTCGCCCTGATGCTGAGGCTCTCCGACGGAGACCGCCAGCGTGCCGAGGATCTGGTGCAGGAGACGTTCGTACGCGCCTGGCAGCATCCCGAGGCCCTGCGGGCCGACGACTTCGACTCCGTACGGCCCTGGCTGCTCACCGTGGGGCGACGGCTGGCCATAGACGCCCGGCGGGCCCGGCAGGCGCGGCCCGCCGAGGTCGGGGACGCCGTGCTGGAGAGCGCGCGGGTCGCGGCCGATCACGCGGAACGCTCCGTGGCGACCCTCGATGTGCGGGAGGCTGTGAAGACACTCACTCCCGAGCACCGTGAAGTCCTGGTGCAGGTGTATTTCCGGGGGGCGAGTGTGGCGGAGGCCGCCGCGGCCCTGGGGATTCCGCCCGGTACCGTGAAGTCTCGCGCGTACTACGCGCTGCGCGCCCTGCGCCGGGTTCTTCCGGGATACGCGGCCGACCTGCGGTGAAACCGAAGGCCGAGTCAAACCTCCGTAAAGCGCCTTGCTGAGGATCATGGTTGAGCAATCAGCTGTCCTCATCCGTGTTCCCGACTGGGGCCCGGAGTCGGGCGACGCGCACGCACCGGAGGAGGGCAGGAAGGGATGCTGCACAGAGGTCAAGAGAGCACGGACGGCGCCGGCGGCGGTGAACTCACCGTCCCCATGGCCTGGTTGTACGCCGAGTACATCGCCGACGAACTGCTGCGGACCGGCGATCTGATGCCGCCCACGTCCTTCGAGTTCCGTGCGGGACGTGACGCCCTGGCGCTCACGATCTTCCTGTCCGACACGAGCGGCGAACTCTCCGGCATCCGGGTGGTGACGCAGCTGGAGACGTGGCTGTCGCTGACGGCGTACGACCAGCCGTGGCAGGACTGGGTGGGCGAGCGCATGGCGGGGCTCGCGGCCGAGGCAGTCGAGTCGGGCGGTCCCACGCCGGACCTGGATCTGGCGGCGGAGGCCTGGCGCTGGCTGGAGGAGACCGAGCTGCTCGCGCCCGACCTGGACGCGGTACCGGGCGGCGGGCCCGTCATCGGGGAGGACGACGGGCCGAAGGTCTGGACCCCGGCCTGGCAGCTCGGGCTGCCGCTCGGGCACCTGGCGATCCATCTTTTCTGACCGATCCGGGGGCGGAGTCCCGCGGCCGGCTCCTCTGACCAGTTTTTTTTCGAACCTCGACCAATCCGCGGGCCCGACCGCTCCGAATCTCCTGGTTGGTTCCGGACAGGACTTGAGTGATTCGCCGGTCTCCTGCGTACCTGTGGGCAAGTAGCTACTCCGCGCACACACCCCCATCGGCACGGCACGAGGATTTGGTATGAGGTCGCTGGAACGCCACCGCGACGTCGGCGCATACGCGCTAGGCGTGCTGGACGAGGCGGATGCCTTCCGCTTCGAGGACCACCTCATGGAGTGTCCCCAGTGTGCGGTTCAGGTACATGAACTGTCCGCCACCACACGGTCGTTGCGGGCTTACGCCCAGGCGACACCGCGCACGGTGCACCCCATGACGCAAGCGGGACCGGCCCTGCTGGACCGGCTCCTGGACGATGTCGTCTCGGCCCGCAGAGGCGGGCGCAGGCGCTGGCTGTTCGCGGTGGCGGCAGCCGTGGTGTTCGCCGTCGGCGGGCCCGCGGTCGCGGTCTTCACCGGGGACGAGGCCGCGAACAGCAGGACGGTCGCCGCGACCGACCCGGAATCCGGGGTGTGGGCCGAGGTCACCACCCTCGACCGGGCCTGGGGCAGCGAGGTGGACCTGCGGGTCAAGAACGCCTCCGCCTCCCAGGCCTGCGAGCTCGTGGCCATCGGTCACGACGGTTCCGAGCAGGTCATCCTGAGCTGGACCGTCCCCAAGAACGCCCCGCCGGCCTCCGAGGCCATGCCGGGCGCGGCCGCGATGCATCCCACCGACATCGTCCGCTACGAGGTACGGACGGGAAAGAAGGTGCTGGTGACACTCAAGGCTCCCTGAACCGGGGCTGCCTGACGGCCCGTACGCGAAGGCCCCGCCGGCCGGACACGGCGCCCGGGGCTACTTCAGGAACTTGGACGTCCTGCGGTCCGCGAGGGGCTTGCCACCGGTCTGGCAGGTGGCGCAGTACTGGAGCGACGAGTCACTGAAGGAGACCTCGCGGATGGTGTCCCCGCAGACCGGGCAGGGTTCGCCGGTACGTCCGTGGACCCGCAGGCCGCTCTTCTTCTCGGCCTTCAGCCGGCCCGCGGCCAGCCCGTGGGAGCGCTCGACGGCCTCCCCGAGCGTGCCGCGCAGCGCCTCGTACAGTCGCCGTGTCTCCTGCTCGGTCAGGGCGGAGGCGAGCTTGAAGGGCGACATCCTCGCGGCGTGCAGGATCTCGTCGCTGTAGGCGTTCCCCACCCCCGCGATCAGGCTCTGGTCCCGCAGCGCGCCCTTGAGCTGTCTGCGCTCGCTTGCCAGCAGCTTCGCGAACCGGACCTCGTCGAAGTCGTCGGCCAGCGGGTCCGGTCCGAGGCGGGCCACACCGGGGACCTCCCCCGGGTCCCGTACGACGTACACCGCCAGCCGCTTCTGGGTGCCGGCCTCGGTGAGGTCGAAGCCCTCCCCCGTCTCCAGGGCGACGCGCATCGCGAGCGGGCCCTTGCCGGGGCGGGGCGGCCCGTCGGGGAGCCGGTCCTTCCAGTGGAGCCAGCCGGCCCGTGCCAGGTGCGTGACGAAGTGGGGGCCGCCGGCCGTCTCCAGGTCCAGGAACTTGCCGTGCCGGTGCACGGCCGTCACCTCACGGCCCTCCAGGGCGGCGAGCGGCGGGTCGTACGTCTTCAGCACACTGATCGCGACGGGCAGCACGCGAACGATCTCGCGGCCGACCAGGTGATCGACCAGGAAGCCCCGCAACGCTTCGACCTCGGGCAGTTCCGGCATGGATCCAGAATGCCACCGGAGCCCCTCAGGGGGCGCGGGGAGCAGCGCACGCCCGCCCCACGCGCACAGCGCCCCGCACGTCCACCACGCGCGGGCCGCGGCCCCCTCACTCCCGGTCCGGCACCAGGAACTCGCACCACACGCACTTGCCGGCACCCCGGGCCTCCACGCCCCACACGTCCGCGAGCCGGTCCACCAGCAGGAGGCCCCTCCCGGAGACACCGGCCTCCCCCGCCTCCCGGCGTCGCGGCAGGGCGCTGGAGGCGTCCTCGACCTCGACACGGAGCCGGCGGTCCGGGCCGGTCAGGGCCCGCAGGGTCACCACGGCGGAGCCCTCCGTGTGCATGAGGGCGTTGGTGATCAGTTCGTCGGCGATCAGTTCGATCTCGTCGGCTCGCTCCTGGGCGCCCCAGGCCCGTACGGCGGCCCGGACCATGTGCCGGGCCTCACGGAGCGCCTCGGGGTCCCCGGGCCCGACATGCTGCTGGAGCCGCCCGCCGGAGCGCTGCGCGTCCGCGGTGTGACGGCGCAGGAGGAGCAGCGCCACGTCGTCCTCGCCGCCGCGCTCCTCCGCGACGTCGATGAGCCGGTCGGCGAGATCGCGGACGTCGTCGGGTCCCGTGGCGATGAGCGCGCGGAGGGTCCGCATGCCGTCGTCGAGGTCGATCCCCGGCTGTTCGACGAGACCGTCGGTGCACAGGAGCAGGGTCTGGCCGGGGCCGAGCTCGATGGTGTTGACCGGGTACTCGAGCCGTCCGAACTCGGCGGACAGACCGAGCGGCAGCCCTCCGTCGACGGAAAGCCTGCGGCAGGCGCGGTCCGTGTCACGGACCAGTGCGTCGATGTGGCCCGCCCGGACGACCTGCATGACGCCGGTGGACAGGTCGGCCTCCGCGTACAGACAGGTCGCGAAGCGCTCGGTGTCGAGTTCGTGGAGGAACACGGAGGCGCGGGCCATGACGGTGGCGGGGGTGTGGCCCTCCGCCGCGTAGGCGCGCAGGACGATGCGCAGCTGGCCCATGACGGCGGCCGCGTGCGTGTCGTGTCCCTGGACGTCACCGATGACGGCACCCACACGGCCGCCGGGCAGCGGGATCACGTCGTACCAGTCGCCTCCGATCTCACGGCCGAGGGAGCCGGAGCGGTAGCGCACGGCGACGTCGGCGCCCGGGATGCTCGGGATCGAACGCGGCAGCATCGCCTGCTGGAGCCCCTGGGCGAGGTCCTTCTCCTGCTCGTAGAACATGGCGCGCTGGAGGCTCTGCGCGATGCTGCTGCCGAGCGCGACGAGGACGTTGCGGTCCTGGGCCGAGAAGCCGCGCCGGTCGTTGTAGAGCAGCCCCATGGCCCCGATGGGCCGGGCCTGCGCGATGAGCGGCAGGTACGCCGCCGAGGTGATGCCCAGGCCGGTGATGTTCGGCCACAGCAGCGGGTAGGACTCGGCGAACTCCTCCGGCGACTCGATGAAACGCGGGGTGAGGGTGCGCACGACCTCGCTCATCGGGTACTGCTCGTCGATGCGGGTGACCAGGGTGCCGGGCACGAAGCTGTCCTCCGGGCCCTCGGCGACCAGCCGGATGCGGCCGGCCTCGACCAGGCCCATGACCAGGCTGGTCGCGCCCAGGTGGGTGACGCCCTGGTTGTTCTTCAGGACGTCGATGACGTCCTGGACCGTCCGGGCGTGCGCGAGGGCCGCCGTGGTGATCTGCACGACGTTCGTCTGCCGCAGGCGGGCCTCGTCGTCCAGGGCCGCCTGCTCGCGGCGGTCCTGGGCCTCGCTCAGCTCCTGGGTGGCGTCGCGGACGATGCCGATGATGCGGCGCGGCCTGCCGGTCTCGTCGCGCCGGATGTAGCCCTGGGTGTGGGTCCAGCGCAGGGTGCCGTCCCGGCGGCGGATGCGGAAGTACGCGCCGTAGTTCTCGCTGCCGTTCTTGAGGGACGTGGAGACATGCGTGTCGAGGCGGTGGGCCTCGTCCGGAGGCACCCGCGGGGCCAGGTTCTCGGGGCGGCCCGCGTACTCCTCGGGGAGGACGTCGAAGATCTCGTGGGCGACCGCGTCCATCTGCATGACGCCGGTGTCCAGGTCCCAGTCGAAACTGCCCATGCGATTGAGCGCCAGGATCGGATCCGGGTGGGCGGGCCAGTCGTCCGGGAGTGACAGGGCGCTCGCACCCCGATCAACCATGAGCCCACCTTGTCAGGGTTTACCCGAATCCTCGACTCGTAGGGCGCCCCGGTCGGCCGCGCGGAACCGTGGGCCTGCCGTCTCCCCGGCCCCACCGGGCCGGTGGCCGGGCCAGGGGCGGCCCCGGCGGGCCGGGCTCTCGTGGAGGGTGACCGGCGGCTTCAGAGGGTGCCGGCCGTGGCGAGGGTTCCGGTGGGTAGGCGCACGCCGACCTGCCGTTCCGGGCAGGGCAATATGTTCACTATTGTCCGCTTCGACTTCGACCGTCCCGCAAGCCGGGTCACCCAACGTCACCGCGAGAAGATGGGGAGAGCGCGACGTGGAGTGGTTCACCGCCTCCGAGTACTGGACCGGCCGGCTGGTCTTCCAGCGGGGGCTGGCCGTGCTCTATCTCGTCGCGTTCCTCGGCGCGGCGCTGCAGTTCCGTGCGCTGATCGGCGAGCGCGGCATGCTCCCGGTGTCCCGGTTCGTCGCCCGGGTGCCGTTCCGGCGGTCACCGAGTGTGTTCCATCTCCACTGCTCAGACCGCTTCTTCGCCGCCTGGGCCTGGACGGGCTGCGCGGTGTCGGTGGCGCTGATCGCGGGCCTGGACAACCGACTCCCCTTGTGGGGCGGCATGCTGCTGTGGCTCGTCCCCTGGGTGATGTACCTGTCGATCGTCAATGTCGGCCAGACCTGGTACGGCTTCGGCTGGGAGTCCCTGCTGCTGGAGACCGGCTTCCTCGCGGTGTTCCTGGGCAACGACGAGATCGCCCCGCCCGTGGTGGTCCTCTTCCTGCTGCGCTGGCTCCTGTTCCGCGTCGAGTTCGGGGCCGGCCTGATCAAGATGCGCGGCGACGCGTGCTGGCGGAAGCTGACCTGCCTCGACCACCACCATGAGACCCAGCCGATGCCGGGTCCGCTGAGCTGGTTCTTCCACCACCTCCCGAAACCCTTCCACCGGGTCGAGGTGGCCGCCAACCATGTCACCCAACTCGTCGTGCCCTTCCTGCTGTTCGCCCCCCAGCCCATCGCGACGGCAGCCGCCTGCCTGATGATCGTCACCCAGTTGTGGCTGGTCCTGTCCGGGAACTTCGCCTGGCTGAACTGGATCACGATCGTGCTGGCCCTGTCGGCACTGGAGCTGCCCGGCAGGGGCCCGGACGTGCCCGGCGCCCCGCTCTGGTACGAGGTCGTGGTCCTGACGGCCGCCGCGCTGCTCGTGGGGCTCAGCCACCGCCCGGTCCGCAACATGCTGTCCCGCCACCAGTCCATGAACCGCTCCTTCGACCCGCTCCACCTGGTGAACACCTACGGGGCGTTCGGCAGCGTCAGCCGGACCCGGTACGAGGTGGTGGTCGAGGGCACGGCCGACCGGACGCCCCACGAGGACGCGGGGTGGCGGGAGTACGGGTTCAGGGGCAAGCCGGGCGACCCCCGCCGCTGGCCCCGCCAGTTCGCCCCCTACCACCTGCGGCTCGACTGGATGATGTGGTTCGCCGCGCTGTCCCCCGCCTACGCCGAGCCCTGGTTCGGCGGTTTCGTGGAACGGCTGCTGGAGAACGACCGCGACACACTGCGCCTCCTGCGCCACTGCCCGTTCCCACCGGACGCCCCTCCCCGCCACGTCCGGGCCCGCCTCTACCGCTACCGGTACACGACCTGGCGGGAGCTGCGGGAGACGGGCGCGTGCTGGGAGCGGACGTATGTGCGGGAGTTCCTGCCGCCGACGGGACTGGCCGGGGCGGCTCAGAGTCCGTAGACGCGGGTCGCGGTGCCCGCGAAGACCTCCTCACGCTCGCTCTCGCCGAGCGTCGCGGTCAACTGAGCCGCCGTGTCGGCTACTTCGGTGTACGAGGCGACGAGCGTGCACACCGGCCAGTCGGAGCCGAACATGAGGCGTCCGGGCCCGAAGGCGTCCAGCGCCGTGTCCGCGTAGGGCGTCAGGTCGCCCGTCGTCCAGCCCCGCGGATCCGCCTCCGTGACCATTCCGGAGAGCTTGCAGACGGTGTTCGGCAGGGCGGCGAGGGCGCGGACGTCGGTGGCCCAGGGCTGCATCTGCCCGGCGGCGATGGACGGTTTGCCCAAGTGGTCCAGCACGAAGGTGAGTTCCGGACGGCGCTGCGCCGCCCGCGTACAGGCGGGGAGTTGGTGCGGAAGGACGACCAGGTCGTAGACCAGGCCCGCCTCGGCGACCGCCGCGAGGCCGCGCTGTACGTCCTCGCGCACCAGCCATTCGGGATCCGGTTCGCCCTGGACCTGGTGGCGGATTCCCTTGAGGTGACGGCCGCCCGGCAGTGCGCGAAGGCGGGCCAGTTCGTCGGCGACGTCGGGGCGGGTGAGATCGGTCCAGCCGACGACTCCGCCGATCAGTTCGCTCTGCGCCGCGAGGGCAAGGAAGTCCGGGGTCTCCTCCGCCACCGTGACCGTCTGCACGAGGACGGTTCGCGAGACACCGGCGGCGTGTGCCTCCGGGGCCAGGTCGCCGATGGTGAAGTTCCTTCTCAGGGGCGCCAGTTCGGGGCCGGAGATCCAGTCCTGGTCGCGCACGGCGAGGTCCCAGACGTGGTGGTGGGCGTCGACGACTCCGGTCCGCCCCGTCACGGCAGCTCCCAGACGACCGGCAGTCCCGCTCCGGAGCCCTCGGCCGAGTAGTCGTGCACCACGTCCAGCAGGTCCGCCATCCGGGCCTGCCAGGCGATGTTGACCGGCAGCTTCTCCAGCTCCGCGAGCAACCGCGTGTAGTCCTCGCACTCCAGGAGGTGGAAGAGGTCGGTGCCGCTGCGCCAGATCGTCCAGGACGTGGCCCCGGCGGCGCGGATCGCGTCCGTGAGTTCCGCCGGGACCTCACGGTGGGCGGCCTCGTACGCGGCGATCCGGTCGGCGCGGACCTTGGTGTGCAGGGCGACTCTCATGACGGCTTCCCGGTCGGCTTGTCCTGCGGCACCGGCACCGGGGCCTCGCCCGGCAGCAGGCCCGTAGCCCGCAGTTCCTGCCAGAGGCCGTCGGGCACAGGAGCCGTGAACTGCTCGGCACAGTCCCGGACTTCGTGCGGCGAACGGGCGCCGACGAGGACGGACGCGACCGCCGGATGGGCGGCGCAGAACGCGAGGGCGGCGGCGCGCAGTGTGGTGCCGTGCCGGTCGGCCGCCGCTTTGAGGGCCAGCGCCCGGTCCAGCACGTCGGGTGGCGCTGCCGCGTAGTCGTAGGTCGCTCCGGGCTTCGGGTCGGCCAGCAGACCGGAGTTGAAGGCGCCGCCGATGACGACGGACGTGCCACGCTCCAGGGCGGCGGGCAGCAGGTCGGTGAGTGCCCGCTGGTCGAGGAGGGTGTAGCGCCCGGCGCAGAGGACCACGTCGACGTCCGTGTCGCGGACGAAGCGGGTGAGCATCCCGGTCTGGTTCATGCCCGCGCCGATCGCGCCCACCACGCCTTGCGAACGGAGCTCCTCCAGGGCCGGATAGCCCTCGCGGAAGGCCTGCTCGGCGTGGTCGTCCGGATCGTGGAGGTAGACGACGTCGACCCGGTCGAGGCCGAGCCGTGCCAGGCTGGCGTCCAGGCTCCGGCGTACGCCGTCCGCGCTGAAGTCCCACACGCGGCGGTGCGTGGCGGGCACCGCGAAACCGTTGGCGCGGTCGTCGCCGCCCCCGTCGGTCGGTTCCAGCAGGCGGCCGGCCTTGGTGGAGATCGTGTACGCCGACCGGGGGCGTTCGCGCAGGGCCGCGCCCAGTCGTCGTTCGGACAGGCCGATGCCGTAGTGGGGCGCGGTGTCGAAGTACCGGATGCCCGCGTCCCAGGCGGCCCGCACGGTCTCCCGCGCCTGTTCCTCGCCGACCTCGGTGAAGAGGTTGCCGATACCGGCGGCGCCGAGGGCCAGGCCGGTGACCTCGACGCCGCTGCGGCCGAGCCTGCGCACCGGCCCGCTCACCGGCCCGCCGGACGCAGCCGCAGCCCCTGCATCCCGCCGTCGACCGCGAGGGCCGTGCCGGTGGTCGCGCCCGACAGCGGGCTCGCCAGGTAGGCGATGGCGCCCGCGACCTCGGGCGCGGAGACGAGGCGTCCCGTGGGCTGGCGGGCCTCCAGTGCGGCCCGTTCGGCGCCCGGGTCCGTCGCGGCGTCCAGGAGGCGGCCGACCCACGGCGTGTCGACGGTGCCGGGGTTCACGCAGTTGACGCGGATGCCCTCCCGGACGTGATCGGCGGCCATGGCGAGGGTCAACGACAGGACGGCGCCCTTGGACGCGGAGTACAGGGCGCGCTGCGGGAGACCGGCGGTGGCCGCGATGGAGCACGTGTTCACGATGGACGCGTGCGAGGACTTCCGCAGGTGCGGCAGCGCCGCCCTGGCCGCCCGGACCATGCCGACGACGTTGACGTCCAGCACGCGGTGCCAGACCTCGTCGTCGTTGTCCTCGACGGTGCCCTGGGCGCCGATGCCCGCGTTGTTGACCAGTACGTCGAGGCCGCCGAGGTCCGCGGCCGCGGCGGCGACGGCCCGGCGCACGGACTCGTCGTCGGTGACGTCGGCCCGGTAGCCGAGCAGCGGCTTCTCGACGCCCGCGGGGTCCAGGTCGAGGACGGCGACCCGGGCCCCCCGGGAGGCGAGCAGTTCCGCGGTGGCCCGGCCGATGCCGGAGGCGCCGCCCGTCACCAGGGCCCTGAGTCCCTCGAAGTCGCTCATGCGGCCTGCTCCTTCTGCCGGTCGAGGTCGGCGGCCCAGAACGTGCCGCCGGGAAACGTGAACTCCGCGACGGACTCCGCCCGCATGGTGGCGGAGAAGCCCGGTGTGGCGGGTGCCGTGTAGCGACCCTCTCTGATCACCACCGGGTCGAGGAAGTGGTCGTGCAGATGGTCCACGTATTCGATCACGCGGTTCTCGGTCGTGCCGGACAGCGCCACGTAGTCGAACATGGAGAGGTGCTGGACGAGTTCGCACAGCCCGACACCGCCCGCGTGCGGGCAGACGGGGACCCCGAACTTGGCGGCGAGGAGCAGGATCGCGAGGTTCTCGTTGACGCCGCCGACCCGGGCCGCGTCGATCTGCAGGACGTCGATGGCGCCGGCCTGGAGCAGTTGCTTGAAGACGATCCGGTTCTGTACGTGCTCGCCGGTGGCGACCTTGACCGGGGCGACGGCCTCACGGATCGTCGCGTGGCCGAGGATGTCGTCGGGGCTGGTGGGCTCCTCGATCCAGTACGGGTCGAACTCGGCGAGTGCCTTGGTCCACTCGATGGCCTCGTCGACGTTCCAGCGCTGGTTGGCGTCGATGGCGATGCGGATGCCGGGGCCCACCACGGAGCGTGCCACCCGGCAGCGGCGTACGTCGTCGGCGAGGTCCGCGCCGACCTTCAGCTTGATCTGGGTGAAGCCGTCGGCGACCGCCTGACGGGCGAGCCGGGTGAGCTTCTCGTCGGAGTAGCCCAGCCAGCCGGGCGAGGTGGTGTAGCCGGGGAAGCCGCGCTCCTTCAGCAGCGCGGAGCGTTCCGCGGAGCCCTCTTTGCCCCGGCGCAGCAGCCGCAGCGCGTCCTCGGGCGTGAGGACGTCCGCGATGTACCGGAAGTCCACCTGGGCCACGAGCCATTCGGGCGTGGCGTCGGCGAGCAGCTGCCACAGGGGTTTGCGTGCGTTCTTGGCCGCGAGGTCCCAGACGGCGTTGACGACGGCGCCGATCGCCATGTGCATCACGCCCTTCTCGGGCCCGAGCCAGCGCAGTTGGCTGTCTCCCGTCAGGTCACGGGCGAGCGATCCGGGGTCCGCGCACAGCTCGTCCACCGTGCGCCCGAGGACGTGCGGCCGCAGTGCCTCGATCGCGGCGACCTGGACGTCGTTGCCCCGCCCGATGGTGAAGGTGAAGCCGTGCCCCTCCAGGCCGTCGGTCGCGTCCGAGCGCAGGACGACGTACGCGGCCGAGTAGTCGGGGTCCGGGTTCATCGCGTCGGAACCGTCGAGCTCCCGCGAGGTGGGGAAGCGGATGTCGTAGGTGTCGACCGCGGTGATACGGGCGGCAGATGAGGACACAGAAATACCTTTCGATCGAGCCCCTTCAGGGGCGCGGGGAACTGCGCGGCCAGCCACAGCGCACCCGCAGGTGCACACCACGCTCAGTCCTGCGCCCGGCCGGTGGTCACCCGAGCGATCATCAACGCGACCAGGATGATCCCCCCGTAAATGGCTTGGATCCAGAAGGACGGCACCTGCGCAAGAGTCAGCAGGTTCTGGACAACCCCAAGAAGAAGGACGCCCGTGAGGGCGCCGAACATCGTGCCCTTGCCGCCGTCGAGGCTTATGCCACCGATGACCGCGGCCGCGAACACGGTGAAGATCATGTTCTGGCCCTGGTTGGCGTTGATCGCGCCGACATAGCCGGTCTGCATCAGGCCGCCGACCGCGGCGAGCGTCCCGGCGACGACGAAGACACCGAGCATCACGCGCTCGACACGGATGCCGGCCGCACGGGCCGCGTCGGGGTTGCCGCCGATCGCGTACAGGGCCCGTCCCCAGCGGTGGTACTTGAGGACGAATCCGGCGACGCCGAAGGCCGCGGCCGCCAGCCACACCGAGATGGGCACGGTGAGGAACGTGGTGGTGGCGAGCGTGTAGAAGGCGTCGGGCATTCCGAAGAGCGTCTTGCCCTCGGTCGCGCCGACCAGCAGACCACGCAGGATGATCAGCATCGCGAGCGTCACGATGAACGCGTTGAGCTTGAACTTCACCACGAGGATGCCGTTGAAGCCGCCGATGATCGCGCCCACCACCAGGATCGCGAGCAGGGCGACACCCGCGGGCAGTTCCGTACCCCAGCCGGACTGGGCGGCGGGCAGCAACAACAGGGCGCCGACGGCGGGCGCGATCCCGACGACCGACTCCAGCGACAGGTCGAACTTCCCGGTGATGAGCACCAGCGACTCGGCCAGCACCACCATCGCGAGCGCCGCCGAGGCACCGAGGACGGAGATCAGGTTCTGTTCGGTGAGGAACGCGTCGTTGACGAACGCGCCGAGCACGAGCAGCAACAACAGGGCTGGTACGAGGGCAAGTTCGCGTGCCCTGCGCAGCATGACGGCCTTGGCGTCGGCCTTGCTCTTCAGAGGGCGCAGGGAGGTGGGGGCCGAGGCCGACGCGGCCTTCGTGTCAGCCATGGTGGTCCACTCCTTCGATGGAGGCGATCAGCTCGTGGTCGCGCCAGCCCGCCGGATGCTCGGCGACGACCCGGCCGTGGAACAGGACGAGGACGCGGTCGCAGCGGCGCAGGTCGTCGAGCTCGTCGGAGACGACGAGCACGGCGGTGCCGTCGTCGCGGGCCGAGTCCATGCGCGAGAGCAGGGACTCCTTGGACTTCACGTCGACGCCCGCGGTCGGGTTGATCAGGATCAGCAGCCGCGGGTCCGAGGCGAGGGCCCGGGCCATGACGACCTTCTGCGCGTTGCCGCCGGAGAGGTCGGACACGGGCTGGTCGGGCCCCTCGGTGTGGATGTCGAGGCGCTCGATCAGCTCGCCGGCGAAGCCCCTTCTGCGGTCGGTGGAGACGAATCCGTACCGGCCGAGGCGGTCGAGGACGCTCAGGGTGGCGTTGTCGCCGACGGTCATGCCGAAGACGAGGCCCTGTCCGTGCCGGTCGCGCGGGACACAGCCGACACCGGCCCGCAGGGCGGCCGTGACATCACCGAACGGCAGTGGCCTGCCTTCCAGCCGGGCGCTCCCCGCGGTCGGCGTGTGCAGTCCCGTGAAGGACTCGGCGAGCTCGATCTTGCCGCTGCCGCTGGATCCGGCGAGGCCGACGACCTCGCCGCCACGGACGGTCAGGTCGACGCTCTCGTACGAGTCCGACGTCAGTGCGCGCGCTTCGAGGACGACGGGCGCGCCCGCGTCCACCTCCCCGCGGGCCGCCTTCTCCTCCACGGCGGCGATGGACTCCCCCGCCATGGCCTCGACCAGGGCGGCCCGCGGCAGCTCGGCCACCGGGGCCGTGGTGATCCAGCGGGCGTCGCGCAGGACCGTCACGGTCTGGCAGACCTCGTACACCTCCTGGAGGTGGTGCGAGATGAACAGGAAGGTGACCCCGTTCTCCTGGAGCGCGCGCATCCGGGTGAAGAGGCGCTCGATCTCCCGGTTGTCGAGCTGGGCGGTCGGTTCGTCGAGGACGATGAACCGGGCGCCGAAGCTCAACGCCCGCGCGATCTCCACCATCTGGCGGTCCTCGACCTTGAGGTCGGCGGTCCGCGCGTCCGGGTCGACGTGGACGTCCCAGGTGTCGAGGACCTCGGCGGCCTCGGTCTTCAGCCGGCGCCAGCTGATGAAGCCGCCACGGCCCTGCGGCTGGCGGTTGATGAAGAGGTTCTCGGCGACCGTCAGCTCGGGGACGACGGTGGGCTTCTGGTAGACGCAGGCCACCCTGCGCCGCCAGGCGTCCCGGTCGGTGAGCGGGGGCGCGGGCTCGCCGTCGAAGCGGACCGTGCCCTCGTCGGGGGCCTGAAGGCCGGTGAGGACGGTGACGAGGGTGGACTTGCCCGCGCCGTTGCGGCCGACGAGGGCATGGGACTCACCCGCGTTCACCGTCAGCCGGCCGTCGGCGAGGGCGACGGTGGGGCCGTACCGCTTGGCGATCCCCCGGGCCTCAACGAGTGGAGTGCTCATTTGACCGTGTTGCCCCACAGCTCGGGGTCGTCGACGTTCTCCTTGGTCACCAGCGGCGCGGGCAGCTGGTCCTCCAGGTTGCCGCTGGGCAGCTCGACGATCTCCGAGTCGTGGTCGGTCGGACCGGGCTTGAACGTCTTCCCCGCCATCGCCGCCTTGATGTAGTACATGCCGTACTTGGCGTAGAGGTCGGCCGGCTGGGAGACGGTGGCGTCGATCTGGCCCTTGCGGATGGCGTCGAACTCCTGCGGGATGCCGTCGTTCGAGACGATCGTGATGTGGCCCTTCGCGCCGGCCTCCTTCAGCAGCCCCTTGGACTTCAGCGTCTGCAGGGTGGGCGCGAGGTAGACGCCGCCGGCCTGCATGTAGATGCCCTTGATGTCCGGGTTGGCGTTGAGGAGCGTGTCCAGCTTGGAGGCCGCGGTGTCGGACTCCCACTTGGCGGGGATCTCCAGAACCTTCAGCTTCGGGAACTTCTCCTTGACGCAGGTGCGGAAGGCCTCGGAGCGGTCGCGGCCGTTGACCGAGGCGAGGTCGCCCATGATCTGCACGACCTTGCCGGAGGGGATCTCCTTGCCGAGGTACTCGCAGGCCTTCTCCCCGTAGGCGACGTTGTTGGCACGGACCACCATCGCGACCTTGCCCTTCTCGGGCGCGACGTCCACGGCGACCACGGGCACGCCCTTGCGCTCGGCCTGGTCGAGCCCGGCGGAGATCGCGGCGCTGTCCAGGGGCGCCACGACGAGGCCCTTCACGCCCTGGTTGAGCTGGTTGTTGATGTCCGTGATCTGCTGCGAGGGATCGCTGTTGGAGTTCACCGTCTTGAGGGCGTCGACGTCCTCGGACTTCGCCATCTTCGGCACGTAGTCGTTGTACGACTGCCAGAACGGTGAGGTCAGCAGGGGCAGGATCACCCCGACCTTGCCGGTGCCGTCGCCCTTCTTGCCGCCCTCGGAGGCGACGTTGTCCTTGGTGCTGCCGCATGCCGCGAGTACGAGCGTGGCGCAGGCGGCCACGGCCGCCGCACGTATCGCCCGCGAGGTGTTTCGCCCGTTCCCGTACCGCACAGTTCTGCCGGCCATGTATCGGCTCCTCATTGAGCGTGATCGAGCTGGTGCCACGCATATTTATCAGACCACTTCGCCCTGACAACACCCCTCGCTCGCAATTTTTCGCTGTTTTGGTGCGTAGTGGTCCGACCACCTGAGTGGTTAGACTGCGGCGCACCCGGCGACAGGAGGACATGGCGTGGACGAGAGCCCGGCCCGGGCCGCGACGACGGCCCCGCAGAAGGGGACCGTGACGCAGCGCGCCATAGACCAGATCAAGGCGATGATCGGCGAGGGTCGTCTGGAGCCCGGCGCGCGACTGCCGACCGAGCGCGATCTGGCGTCGCAGCTGGGCATCTCGCGCAGCTCCATGCGCGAGGCGATCCGGGCGCTCACGGTGCTGGGTGTGCTGGAGGCCCGGCACGGCTCCGGGATCTACGTCACCCAGCTGGAGGCCGGCGATCTGCTGGAGACGTTCGGGGTGGTCGCGGACCTCTCCCGGGGCCCGCGGCTCGTCGAGCTCCTCGAAGTGCGGCGCATCCTGGAGTCGACGGCGACGGCACTCGCGGCCGCACGGATCACCGCCGACCAACTGGCCGAGGTGGAGAAGCACTTGGCGGCCATGAACGCGACGGACGACCCGGAGGAGATCCTCTCCCACGACCTGGCGTTCCATCGCGCCATCGGCGCCGCCGCGGGCAACGACACGATGGCGGCCATCCTGGAGGGTCTCTCCTCGCGCACGTTCCGTGCCCGGGTCTGGCGCGGCTACCAGGAGGAGGGTGCGTTCGAGCGGACCCGCCGGGAGCATGCGGCGATCCATCGTGCGCTCGTCGCCCGCGATCCGGAGGCCGCTCGGGCCGCTGCGGCGGCGCATGTGGGTGAGGTGGAGCAGTGGCTTCGGACCCAGCTCCAGCCTTAGGGCCGGAACCGGGTCCCAGGTGATGCGCCCGCCTGCGGGCCGGTGAGGGCTTGTCGCGCAGTTCCCCGCGCCCCTGAAAGCGGGCGCGGGGAACTGCGCGAGCGACCACAGCGCACCCGCAGTCCCGAAGGAACCTCAGGCCCTCTTCAGGCGCAGTGTCACCAGCTCGAACGGGCGGAGTTTCAGAGTCAGCCTGCTCCCGTCACGGTCCGGGGCGACCGCGTCGGGGAGCGGGCGTTCCAAGAGGTCAGTCACCGTGACGGCCTCCACCTCGAAGCCCGCCGTGAGCGTGGCGCGGCTGCGCCCGCCGCGCGACTCGTGGAAGCGGACGATCACGTCGCCGCTGCCGTCGTCGGCCAGCTTCACCGCGGTGATCACGACCGCGTCCTGGGCGACCGCCACCAGAGGCGCCACCTCCGAGGCACCGCCGACGACCTTCCGCTCGGGCAGGTTGATACGCCAGCCCTCCCGCACCGCGTCACCGATCCCGGCGCCGGGCACCAGCGCGTGCCGGAACCGGTGGACGCCCTGGTCGCTCTCGGGGTCGGGGAAGCGCGGGGCGCGCAGCAGCGAGACACGGACCGTGGTGGTCGTGCCCCCGTCGTCGCGCACGGCACGCGTCACGTCGTGGCCGTACGTCGAGTCGTTGACGACGGCGACGCCCCAGCCGGGCTCCTCCAGGTGGACGAACCGGTGGTTGCAGGCCTCGAACTTGGCGGCCTCCCACGAGGTGTTGGTGTGGGTCGGCCGGAAGAAGTGCCCGAACTGCGTCTCGGACGCGTACCGCTCGGCGTGCACGTCGAGCGGGAAGGCCAGCTTCAGGAACTTCTCCGTCTCGTGCCAGTCGACCTCGGTGTCGATGTCGAGGCGCCACTCACCCGGCGCGAGCGACAGCACCTGCGTGACCCTCGACTCTCCGAAGGCCCGGACGACCCGGACCGAGACCCCGTCGTCACCGGGGACGACCTGATCGGCGTCGACCAGGTCGGTGACCGTGTTCCGGTAGAACTCGTCGACGTCCCAGGCGTCCCACATGTTCGGGAAGTCGGGGTGGAGCTGGAGCAGGTTGGCGGCTTCGCCCGGCGCGAGGGTCTCTCGGTCGGCGGCGAGGTCGAAGGCGGAGACCACGAGGCCACGGGCGTCGATCTCGATCCGCAGACATCCGTTGTCGAGCACGAAACCGCCGTCCGCGCGCGGCACGAGCGTGCACTCGCCGCCGACGGCCGGGGACCGTGCGCCGCCGGCGGGCACTCCGTCGCGGGTGTGCGGCGCCGAGTTGAAGGCGAGGGCGGTCGTCCCCTCACCGGCCAGCGCGCGCTGGGCCCCGTCGATGATGCCGTTCAGCTCCTCGGCGACGGTCTCGTACGTCCTGCGGGCCTCACGGTGTACCCACGCGATGGACGAGCCGGGCAGGATGTCGTGGAACTGGTGGAGCAGCACCGTCTTCCAGAGGCGGTCCAACTCCTCGTACGGGTAGGCGAATGTGGCGTGCACAGCCGCGGTGGCCGCCCAGAGTTCCGCCTCGCGCAGGAGGTGCTCGCTGCGGCGGTTGCCCTGCTTGGTCCTGGCCTGGCTGGTGAGGGTGGCGCGGTGCAGTTCCAGGTACAGCTCGCCGACCCAGACGGGGGCGTTCGGGTACTCGGCCTCCGCCTTCTCGAAGAACTTCTCCGGGGTCTCCCAGACGACGGTCGCCGAGCCTTCGAGGTCCCGGAGCCGGGCCGCCTTGGCGACCATCTCGCGGGTGGTCCCGCCACCGCCGTCACCCCAGCCGGTGGGCGCGAGCGAGTGCCTCGCGACCCCCTTGTCCTTGAAGTTGTTCGCCGCGTGGGCGATCTCACTGCCCTTCATGGAGCAGTTGTAGGTGTCCACCGGCGGGAAGTGCGTGAAGATCCGCGTGCCGTCGATGCCCTCCCACTGGAAGGTGTGGTGCGGGAACTTGTTGGTCTGCGACCACGAGATCTTCTGCGTCAGAAGCCACTTGGAGCCCGCCGCCTTGATGATCTGCGGCAGTCCGGCCGCGAAACCGAAGGTGTCGGGCAGCCAGGCCTCGTCGTTGTCGACGCCGAACTCGTCGATGAAGAACCGCTTCCCGTGCACGAACTGACGGGCCATCGCCTCCGAGCCGGGCATGTTGGTGTCCGACTCGACCCACATGCCTCCCGACGGCACGAACCGTCCGTCGGCCACGGCCTTCTTCACCCGGGTCCACACCTCGGGCCGGTGCTCCTTCACCCAGGCCCACTGCTGGGCCTGGGACATGGCGAAGACGAAGTCCGGCTCGTCCTCCAGGAGGGCGGTCATGTTGGAGGTGGTCCTGGCGACCTTGCGTACGGTCTCGCGCAGCGGCCACAGCCACGCCGAGTCGATGTGCGCGTGGCCGACGGCGCTGATGCGGTGGGCGGACGGCACGGCGGGAGCCGACAGCACCTCTTCGAGGCGGGTACGGGCCGCGGCGGCCGTGCCGTTCACGTCCTGCAGGTCGACGGCGTCGAGCGCCTTCTCCACCGCCCGCAGGATGTCCCACCTGCGGGCGGACTCCACCGGGAGTTCGGCCATCAGCTCGCCGAGCACCTCCAGGTCGATGACGAGCTGCCACACCGTCTCGTCGAGGACGGCGAGGTCCATGCGCGCCAGCCGGTACTGCGGTTCGCTGCCCGCCGTCTCCTTGTCGCCCAACTGCGTGGGCAGGAAGGGGTGGTAGTCGAGGATGACGGGGTTGGACGCGGCCTCGACGTGCAGCCGGACCTCTTCGCCGCCCGTGACGGGGGCGCCGATCCGCACCCACTGGTTGCGCGGGTTCAGCCCCTTCACCGGCGTCCCGTCGGGCCGGTAGACGAGGCCCTCGCACTGGAAGCCGGGCATGTTCTCGTCGAAGCCGAGGTCGAGGACCGCCTCGACGGTCCGGCCGGCCCACTCCTCGGGCACGGTCCCCGTGACACGGAACCAGCTCGTCCCCCAGGGAGCACCCCACCTGTCGCCGACCGCCACCGGAGACGGTGTGGCCGCCAGCCCTTCGGCGACCGGCACCGGCTCGCCGGGCGCGTTCCACACCGCGACTTCCAGCGGCACGGACTCGGGGTACACGGCGGGTCGTATGCGCTCGTCGAGAACACGCTTGAGGCGGGCTTCGACCAGGCTGCGGTCGTCATGCATGGGGTGCTCCGTAACTCCGTTGTGCGGGTTGTTACTCGGTGTGGGTGACTACCGGCTCTCGGTGGTCACCCGGGTCGGCGGTCACCAGGTGTGGGTGACGGTCGCGGGTTTGGACGCGGTGTAAAGCTCCCCCACGGCCCGGAGTTCGAACCGCGCCGCCTGTTCGTCGCCGTCGGGCGCGAGGCCCGCGACGAAGAACGCCCGCTGGGCGGTGCCGCCGAGGAACCGCCGTGTGCCGTCGGACAGCACCCGGTGCAGGGTGTGGTGGCGTACGCCTGCCCCGGATGCGGCACGCCACGCGAAGCGCAGGTCGCCTCCCGAGGCGCCGGTGATGCGCACGTCGACGGGGGCGGCCGGGCTCTGCGCCGCCTGGTCGCGTACGGCCAGTGCGCCGAGCCGCCACTTCACGGCGCCGCCGGCGCCGGTGAGCCGGACGCCCAGGGAGTGGACCGTGCCGCCCGCCGGCAGCCCGGTCAGCCGTACCGTCGAGGTCCCCCAGCGGTCGCCGACGGTGACCGGGAAGTAGGTGTAGGCGTACGGCTGCCCCGGTCCCGCCGGTTCGGCGGTGGCCACGGCCAGCTCGGCCGTCACGTCCCCCGAGTCGGCCCGGTGGGTCAGCTCCACCACCGTGTCCTCGCCGACCGGGAGCCTGGTCGCGTACAGGTCCAGGGTGGCGGGCGCGTCGAGGGTCCCGTCGACCAGGACGCTGCTGCCGCCGCGCCACGCGTCCGCGAAGTCGAAGGTGACGGCGGGGCGCCGGCCCGCCGTGCGCACGACCCATCGCCGCGACGGCAGCTGGTCCTGGAGGCCGAGGTGGTTCCACGGGGTCGTCGAGGTGACCTCGCCGTCCTCGTACCAGCGCAGCCCGTGCCCGGTGTTGAAGACGCTCGCGAACGGGACGGAGGTCACCGTGGAACGGTCGGCGACGGACACGGCGGGGGCCCGCCAGGTGTCGGTGGCGTCGGGTTTCGCCGGATCGAGCGAGCGCCCGGTCCAGAAGCGGTCGTCGGCGGCGTGGAAGTCGCCGGGAGTGCGTCCGGCGGGCAGGTGGTTGCGGGTCCACTCGGGCCGGTAGAAGCCGAGCGACACGACGTGCGCGGAGCCGCTCGGGACCATGGCGTTCCAGTTGACGGAGGAGTTCCAGCCGTTGGACTCGACGTCGACACCGGCCCACAACTCGTACCGGCTGCGGCCCAGTTGCTGCGCCGTCGAGCCCGAGGACGCCAGGCTGCCGGGCGACCAGCGGAAGTCCACGAACATCGAGTCGGCGGCCTGGAAGAACACCTTGTTCTGGTTGTTGAGGGCGCCCTGCCAGCTCACCGAGCCGTTCACGGTCATGGAGTCGTACCAGGTGACCCGCTGTCCCTTGGCCCTGCTGAGCGCCTTGAGTTCGGTGAGGAAGCCGAGCATGTCGGTCGCGAGCGCCGCGTTCCCGCCGCCGGTCTCGGCGTTGACGAACCAGCCGTCGAAGCCGTACGCCTCGGCGACCGCGACGAGTTGGGCGGCCAGGGGGTAGTGCCCTGCCGCGTCCTTCTGCACCAGGTCACGGGTCCACTGCAGCTGTCCGCCGTACGCGACGGGTGGCAGGAACACGTTGCCGAGGACGGGCACGCCGTGCCGGTGGGCGGCGTCCACGACCGGCGCGTTCGGGGCGAGGATCAGGCCCTCGCCCGAGGAGCCGCCCCAGAAGACCAGCTCGTCGACGTAACTCCAGTGGGTGAGCGCGTAGAAGTCGGCGGTGGCCGAGCCCTGCGAGGGGTTGCTCGCGGTGGGGCCGAAGGAGACCAGCGACTGGATACGGGCCTGGCCGGCGCGGGCCGTCGTGTTCGCCGGCGTCGGGGTGAACCGCGCGGCGAGCGGCACGGACGCGGCATTGAACGCCAGGTCGGTGTCGTCGGCGGCGCGCCACGCCTTCAGGCTGCGCCAGGTGATGCCCGCGCCCGGTGCACCCGAGGGCAGCGAGTCCGGGTACCAGTAGCCGGCGTACGGCTGGAGTGCCGCGGCGGTCTTCGGCCCGGCGGTGGCGGGGGACGCCGGGAACAGGGCGGCCGTCGCCCCGGTGCCGGCGGCCAGCAGGACGGTGCGTCTGGTGGGGTTCACGGTCACGTGCCTCCTGGTGGGAGTTCTTGTGGGCGTTACGGAACCTGGTCGGGAGTGACGACTTCGGTGATGCCCCGGGCGGCGAGGTGCCCCTCGTCACCGGCGCGGGAGGCGAGCACGGTGGCCGGGCGGGCGCCGTCGGCGGTGAGGCGGAAGAACGCCTCGAAGACCGGGCCTCCCGGCGCGCAGACCGAGCGGGTGGCGGGGTCGTCGGGTACGACGAGGGCCGTGGTGCGGGGCTTCGGGGCGTACGTGTGCTCGCGGGCCGCCCGGGCCAGTTCCCGCGCGCTGTCCTTGGGCCGGCGCGCGTTGGTCAACAGGCCGAGTCCGTATTCGAGTTCGGGGAAGTCCGCGAGGTCGCGGGACACGTCGTGGGAGCACCACCAGGTGATGCCCCACAGGTCGGTGCAGTCGAGGGCGTTCGCGACGGTCGCCGCGGTGAAGGCGGCGGCGTGTTCGGCGGGGACCAGTGGAGCCGGGGCGCCGACCTCCTGGAGCCAGACCGGGCGCGAGGGGTCGTCGGCCCAGGCCTTGCTGAGTTCGATCAGGTAGGCGGCGTGGTGTTCGGTCGCCACACCGGTGCGTCCGTGCCGCTGGGCCGTGCCGTTGAAGACCCACGAGTGCACGGCGGTGACGGCGCCGCGCCGGGCTGCCTGGGCGGGGGTGAACGGCATGTCGTCCTGGTACCAGGCCGCGTCGTACTCCGCGTGCAGGTGCAGTCTGCCGGGCGCGCCCTTCTCGCACGCCGTGAGCATCCGCTCCAGCCAGGCGTCGACGAGGAGGGGGTCCGCCCGGTCGGGGTCCGGGTGGGGGCCCGCCGAGAACTGGTTGACCTCGTTGCCCACGGTCATGCCGATGAAGTTGGGCCGGTCGGCGAGGGCGGCGGCGAGGGTCCGCAGGTACTCGGCCTGTCCCTCGACGACCTCGGGGTCGGTGAAGATGTTCCGCCGGTGCCAGGTCTGGGTCCACGCGGGCAGGAAGTCGAAGCTCGACAGGTGGCCCTGCAGACCGTCGACGTTGACGTCGAGGCCGCGTTCGGCGGCCGCGTCGGCGAGGGCCACGAGCTGTTCCACGGCGCGCGGGCGGATCAGCGAGCGGTTCGGCTGGAAGTAGGGCCAGATCGGGAAGACGCGGACGTGGTCCAGGCCGAGTGCGGCGATGGAGTCGAGGTCGGCACGCACGGAGTCGAGGTCGAAGTCGAGCCAGTGGTGGAACCATCCCTCGCTCGGGGTGTAGTTGACGCCGAAGCGCACGGCAGAAGGCATGCGGAGTCCTGGTTCTGGGGTGCGTACGTGGGGGCGTGGGGCTCGTGCGGGCGGGTGGCCCGGGGCGCCGGCGGGCTCAGCCCTTGACCGCGCCTTCGCCGACGCCGCGGAAGAAGTACCGCTGGAGGCAGGCGAAGAGGGCGATCAGCGGCGCCACCGCGATGATCGTGCCCGCGGCGACGAGCCGTTCGTCGTTGGCGAAGGTGCCGTGCAGGTAGTTGAGACCGATGGTCAGGGTGAACTTGTCCGGATCGCTGAGCACGATGAGCGGCCACAGGAAGTCGTCCCAGGCGCCCATGAAGGCGAAGATCGCGACGACGGCGAGGGTGCCCTTCACCGACGGCAGGGCGATCCGCAGGAACCGCTGCCAGGTGTTCGCCCCGTCGACGAACGCCGCCTCCTCGATCTCGTAGGGGAGGTTGAGGAACGCGTTGCGCATCAGCAGGACGTTCATCGCGCCGATGCAGCCGGGCAGGACGACCCCGATGAGGGTGTTGTTCAGGCCGAGCTCTCGCATCGTCGTGAACTGGGCGATGATGATGCCCTCCACGGGCACGAGCATCGCGAGGATGAACACGAAGGTCGTCACCTTGCGGCCGCGGTAGCGCAGCCGGGCCAGCGCGTAGCCCGCGAGCGCCGAACCGACGCAGTTCGTCACGACGTTGGCGGTGGCGACCTTCAGCGAGTTGAGGGCGTAGTCCCAGACGGGGATGGTCTCGGCGACCCGTTCGTAGTTGTGCAGGGTCGGGTCGCCGGGCAGGAACCTGGGCGGCGAGCTGAAGATGTCCTCGGTGGGTCCCTTCAGCGAGGTGGAGAGCTGCCACAGGAACGGCCCGACCGTCAGTGCCAGGACGGCGAGCAACAGCAGGTAACGCAGCGCGAGTTCCCACACCCTCACGCGGCGCCCGTGCTCGTCGGTGACACGCGGCGGGTGGGACTCCGCCACGGCGGCGGGCGCCTCGCTGACCTTCTCGGCGACGCTCACGCGTCCTCCTTCCGGTCGGCACGCAGCACGAGCAGCATCAGCGCGACGGTGACGACGAAGACGACGACGGAGATGGCGGAGGCGTAGCCGACCCGGCCGGTCAGCCCCGTGCCGGTGCGCTGGACGAGCATCACGAGCGTGGTGTCCTCGCCCGCGGGGCCGCCGTCCGGTCCCGCCATCAGGTACACCTCGGAGAACACCTTGAAGGCGGCGACCGAGGACAGTGCGCCGACCAGCACCATCGTGGAGCGGACGGCGGGCACGGTGACGGTGAGGAAGCGGCGGACCGCGCCCGCCCCGTCCACCGACGCGGCCTCGTGCAGCTCACGCGGCACGTTGGCGAGCGCGGCCAGATAGATGATCATGTAGTAGCCGAGGCCCTTCCAGACCGTGACCGTCATGGCGCTCAGCAGGAGCAGCCACTGGTCGCTCAGGAAGCCGACCCTGCCGACGCCGATCGCCTCCAGCAGCGAGTTCACCAGGCCGCGTTCGTCCAGCAGCCACACCCAGATGAGGCCCACCACGACGATGGAGGCGACGACCGGGGTGTAGAACGCCGACCGGAAGAAGGCGATGCCGGGGATGTTCTTCTGGACCAGGAGGGCGAGCAGCAGGGGCAGCAGGACGAGCGCGGGGACCACCCCGAGGACGTACAGCGTGCTGTTGCGCAGGCCGATCCAGAACATCTCGTCGTGCAGCAGCTCCCGGAAGTTGGCCAGGCCCACGAACTCGCCGGGGACCAGCGTCCGGCGGTCGGTGAAGGCGTTGACCAGCGTCGAGACGAAGGGGTACAGGATGAAGATGCCCACGACCAGCAGGCCCGGAGCGGCGAACAGCCAGGGACTGGTGGGCAGTTGGCGCCGCACCCGCGCGCTGCCGGTGGCACGGGCGCGGGCCGGGGCGGTACTGGAGGAGCTCGCCATGCCGGTCAGCCCTGCTGCTGGAGCAGCCGGTCGCACGCCTTGACAGCGTTGTCGAGCGCTTCCTTCGGGCTCACCTTGCCCTGCAGCGCCTTGGCGACGGAGTTGCGCAGCTCGGTCTTCATCTGCTCGCTGAACAGCACCGGCGTGTAGTTGACCGCGTTCTTCAGGGACTTGGCGGCGGCGACCCGGACGCGGGTCTCGTCCGTACCGTCCTCCTCGGTGAAGTACGGGTCGTCGAGCGAGCCGGCGGTGCTCGGGAAGATCGCGACCTTCTTGGCGAACGACATCTGGTTCTGGGCGTCCGTGACGAAGTGCGCGAAGGCGACCGCGGCGGGCGTCTGCTTGGTCCGGGCGTTCACCATCACGCCCATGACGTACATGTTGACCTTGCCCGTGCTGGTGATCTGGTCGGTGATGCCGATGTTCTTGTAGAGGTTCGGGGCCTGCTTCTTGAAGTTGCCGAGGTCCAGGGCGCTGCCGGGGTTCATGGCGACGGCGCCGGTCAGGAACTTCTTGCCGGACGACTCGGGAGTGGCGGTCAGCGCCTGCGGGTCGAGGGCCTTGGCGTCGTACAACTCCTTGTACTTGGTGAGGAGTTCGACTCCCTTGGCGTCGTTGAAGGCGAAGGCCGTGCCCTCCTTGTTCATCAGCTCCACGCCGTAGCGGCCGAAGTCCTCGATGGTGGGCACATTGGCGAGGGTGGCGACCTTGCCGTCGCTCTTGTCCGCCAGTTCCAGGGCGTCGTCGAAGAGTTCGCCGTAGGTCTTCGGAGGCTTCGAAGCGTCCAGGCCGGCCTCCTCGAACAGGGACTTGTTGTAGAAGAGCGGGCCGGTGTTCAGGTACCAGGGGAAGGCGTAGGTGCCCTGCGTGCCCGGTATCTCGTGGCTGGCCCACGCCCCCGGCAGGTACTCCTTCTTGTACTTGGCGGCGGCCTTGTCGAGGTCCAGGGCGAGACCTGCCTTGGCGAGCGGGGCGACGAGGTCCGGTGAGACGTTCACGACGTCGGGCAGGGTGCCGCCGGCCGCGTCCGCGCTGATCTTGTCGGCGTAGCCCTCGGCGGGCTGGTCGACCCACTTCACATGGGTGCCGGGGTACTTCTTCTCGAAGTCGGCGACCAGGCCCTCGAAGTACGGCTTGAAGTTGGCCCTCAGGTTCCAGGTCTGGAAGGTGATGTCGCCCTCGACCTTGCCGGAGGCGTCCGTGGAACCGCTGTCGTCACCCCCGGAACCGCAGGCACTGAGCGGCAGGACCAGGGCGACGACAGCGGCGGCGAGTGCTCTGCGAGGCATGCGCACGGTGACCGGGCTCCTTTGCGACGGTGTGGGTCGGAGGTGACGGGCAGACCTTGCATCCATACCGGTGGGGAAGTCAATGGATTCCGCCGCGCTAAATTCATTAGCTCGACATAACACCAGGTCAGAAGCCCACTACTCGCCTCTTGCGGTCGATCACTAATGCGCTTTAGAGTGGTCCAACTCAAGCGCATTAGTGTTGAGCTCCATTGAGCAGGGCTTCACGGGGAATGGGGGCAGGGTTGCCAGCCAAGCGGTCTCCCGCGCGACGGCCGACGATGAAGGACATCGCGCGGCGCGCCGGGGTCTCCGAGAGCGCCGTCTCGTTCGCGCTCAACGACCGGCCCGGGGTCTCCGAGATCACCCGGGACCGGGTGCGCCGGGTCGCCGAGCAGCTGGGCTGGCGGCCCAGCACCGCGGCACGCCAGCTGTCCGGCGAGGGCGCCGCGACGGTCGGTCTCGTCGTGGCCCGGCCCGCGGACACCCTCGGCGTGGACTCGTTCTTCCTGCAGCTCATCTCGGGCATCCAGGAGGTCCTGGCGGAGCGTCATCTCGGTCTGCTCTTCCAGGTGGTCGAGGACGTCGACGACGAGTGCGCCGTGTACCGGCGCTGGTGGGCGGAGCACCGGGTGGACGGAGTGCTGGCCGTCGACCCCCGCACGGACGACCCGCGCCCCGGCCTGCTCGACGAGCTGGGGCTGCCCGCGGTGGTCATCGGCGGGGCACCGGACGCCCGGCATCCCGGACTGTCCACGGTCTGGGCCGACGACGCGGCAGCCATGGAGTCCGTCGTGGGGCGCCTGCACGCGCTGGGCCACCGCCGGATCGTGCACATCGCGGGGCTGCCCGGCCTCGCGCACACCGAGCGGCGGATCCGTACGCTGCGCGCCGAGGCCGAGCGGCGCGGGCTCTCGCAGGTGCGCTCGGTGACGACGGACTACTCGGACGCCGAGGGTGCCGCGGTCACGCGCCGTGTCCTGGAGGGCGCTTCGCCGCCGACCGCGCTGGTCTACGACAACGACGTGATGGCTGTCGCCGGTGTAGCCGCCGCGACGGAACTGGGCTTCTCGGTGCCGGGCGACGTGTCGGTCGTCGCCTGGGAGGACTCGGCGCTGTGCCGCATGGTCAAGCCGTGGCTGTCGGCGCTGTCCCGCGACACGGTGGAGTTCGGCCGGACCGCGGCGCAGGAACTGACCTCACTGCTGGACGGCGGCCCGGCGCGGACCGTACGGGTGCCGGTGCCTCGGCTGATCGAACGGGAGAGCACGGGGCCCTGCGGGGCTTGAACGGGAGGGAGTGGGGGTGGACGTCGCCGTGCGACGGCCACCCCCTGTCGGTTGGGGAGCGGGGCCGTGTTGCGTCTGCGGGTCCGTCGTGGCTGGTCGCGCAGTTTCCCGCGCCCCTCACGGGGCGCTGTCAGGTTCGCGAGCGGTACAGCTCGAACCGGGCGAGGTGAGCCGTTCGGCGCGAGCGCGTCACCCTCACTCGCCACCGTCGGGCCCGTACGGGAGCCGCCAGCAGCAGGATGCGGCAGGCGCCGATCGTGCCGGCCTCGGCCACCCGCGTCCAGGTGCCGGCGAGATCGGCCTCGACGACGAAGCCCTCCACCTGCTGGCCGTGCCGGATGTCCTCGGCGAGGCGGATCCGGTCGACCTCGCGGGCCCGGCCCAGGTCGACCGTGACCGTGCCCGGTGAAGCCTTCACCCGGGCTCCGCGCGCCAGGTCCTCGGGCAGCTCCCGGTCGATCCGTTCGCGGAACTCCCGCAGGCGGGTGACGTCCGCGGCCGGCAGACGCCCCTCCTGGTCCGGCGGGACGTTCAGCAGCAGTACCGCGTTGCGGCCCACCGACCCGAAGTAGATGTCCGTCAACTGCTGTACGGACTTGGGCTGTTGGTCGGCGTGGTAGAACCAGCCGTCCCGGATGGACACGTCCACCTCGGCCGGCCACCACTGCAGGTGGTCGGCCACGGGCTGCGCGGCGACCAGGGCATTCCGGCCGCCCATGTCGGGCGCGTCGTAGGAGAGCGCGAAGTCCGTGCGCCCGTTGTCCTTGTCCTGTACGGGTACGACGCTCCACTCTTTCTCACGGGCCAGCCCGCCCTCGTTGCCGACCCAGCGCACGTCGGGCCCGGACACGGCGACCGTGGCGTCCGGCGCGAGGCTCCGGATCAGCGTGTACCAGCTGTCCCAGTCGTACTTCTCGACCTTGTCCGGCGGGATACGGCCCTGCGCACCGTCGAACCACACCTCGTCGACCGGCCCGTACTCGGTGAGCACCTCGTAGAGCTGGTTGAGCATGTGGGCGCCGTAGTCGGTGGCCGGCAGCCTGAACGCGGGGCCACCCGTACGGTCGTCGCCGGCCACCGGTGTCGGGATCGCGTGCTCGGAGCGGGCGCTGCCGTTGGCGTACACGCCGTGCAGGTACTGGTTCTCGTCGGCCGGTGAGACGTAGACCCCGACCTTGATGCCGTGGCGGCGCATCGAGTCGGCGAACGAGCGCAGGACGTCGCCCTGCCCGCCGCGCCAACTGCTCGACGCCACCGTGTGGTCGGAGTAGCGGGAGGGATAGAGCACGAACCCGTCGTGGTGCTTGACGGTGAGGATGGCGAGCTTGAATCCGCCGTCGCGCAGGGCGCGGGCCCACTGGTCGGTGTCGAGGCCGGCCGGCTGGAAGACGTCGGGATCCTCGTCGCCGGTCCCCCATTCGAGGCCGGTGAAGGTGTTCACGCCGAAGTGCAGGAAAGCGGTGCGTTCGAGTGCCTGCCAGGCGATCTGCCGTTCCGTGGGCCGGACCCGGGACGCCTTGCGGACCAGTTCCTCCGGGGTGTCGTCGGGGCTGACGGGAATCCGGTACCACGGCTCGTCGGCAGCGGCGGAGCCGACGGGGGCAGCGGCGGGGGCGGAGGACGCGAGCGCCAGGGACGTACCGCTGGACGCGACGAGAGTGGCGGCTGCCGTGACGAAGAGACGTCTGGAGACTGCCATGCGGGTGGGCTCCTCAGGTCTGGGGGTCAGCTGGGCGGGTCATCCGGCGGCCAGGTGCCATGCGGCGGGACGCCGCTGGTCCGGCGGGTACTGCGCGAGCCGGCCGTCGTCGCTCACGTGCACGGCCATCTGCGTGATCGCGTTGACGAGCCGGTAGCCGCCCGCCACGGGCGCCAACTGCCAGCGCTGCAGGGTGTTCGCGGCGTCACAGGCCTGCCGGGTCACCTCGGTCCCGGGCTGGAGCGGCACGTTGAGCGTGAGCTTCCCGCCCCGCACTTCGAGGCAGCCGTCCGCGGTCTTCAGGGTCACGTAGCCGTCCGGGGTTCGCCGGGTCTCGGCCGTGAAGGCCGTGGCCCCCGCGCGGAAGGTGTACGTCCCGTCCGCGACCGGCACGCGGGTGAGGTCGCGCCATCCGGGGGCGTGGCCCACGGCCGCCGCGCGAGCGGTGAACCGGGCGTAGGTGGCGTCCGGACGAGGGCTGCCCCAGGTGGCCTGCGCGATGTGGCGCAGTGCCGGGTCGGTGTCCTGCGCCACCTCGTTCTCGGTCTCGCCGCGGCCGTTGTCGGGCCACAGGCTGATCTTCGCGCCGGTGATGCCCTCGCGGGAGGCGAGCTTCTCGCCCTCGAAGCTGCGTGGGTCCCAACTCTGGTCGTACAGGCTCTCGGTGTCCGAGTGGAAGCCGCCGCGGACGAGATAGAGGGCGTAGGCCGCGTTCATCAACGGGTAGCCCTGGGCCAGGAGTTGACTTGGCTTCGTCGCCACGTTCAGCCAGTGCTCGACCGTCGTCCCGGCCGTGACGGGCACGGTGTTGGCGCCGGTGAGACCGTCGTTCCAGATGCGCAGCTCCTTGCCCCTGGCCGCCGCGTAGGCGTGGACACGGTTGACGAAGTCGATGAACGCGTCCTGCGGGGTGGCGTCCGCGCCGTACTTCGCCCGGGCGTACTCCAGGACCTGCGGGTACTTGGCGAAGTCCGAGCCGAGCATGTACTCGTCGGCGCCCATGTGCCACGAGTCGGCCTTGAACACCTCCGCGTACTCGTCCATCAGGCTCGTGTAGTAGGCGAAGGCCTCGGGGCGCGTGATGTCGAGCCGGGACGGCTGCTTGTCGCCGTCGGAGTCGGTGAGCTGGAGATCCGGGCGGTTCTCGATCCACGGGTCCATGTGCCCCGGGGAGTTGATCTCCGGGATGATCGTGACGTGGTACTTCTCGCCGAGGGCGACGAGACGGCGTATCTCGTCCTTGGTGTAGTAGCCCCAGGTGTTGGCCTCGGGGTGCGCGTCGCTCTTCACCTTCAGTTCGAGCAGCAGCTGGTTGAGCTTGTGGTACGCCATGTCGCGTACGAGGTTCTCCAGCCAGGCCGGGGTGATGTGGACGTAGCAGGCGCAGACGCCGACTCCCCGCTCCTCGTAGCGGGGCACGTCGACGGTGTGTCCCGCGGGCAGCCGGTCTCCCTGCGCGAGGAGCTGAAGGACGGTCCGGGTGCCGTAGAAGGCGCCGGTCTCGGTCGCGCCCGACACCGACAGGCGCTCGCCCGCGCGGAGTTCGTACCCCTCCTTCCCCAGCTCGGTCCTGGCGGGCGTGACATCGACAACGATGTCGCCCTTGCGCGCTCCCCTGCTCACGACGGGGACGGTGCCGTGTCCCGCCGCCCGCAGATCGCCCGCGAGGGTGGCCGCGACGCGGCGCTCCGCCGTGCCGTCCGCGACGAGACGGGTGCCGCGTCCGTAGACGTACTGGCCGGATCCCGGCGTCCAGTCGGACAGGGCAGGGACGGTGACCGGGGGCGTGGCGTCCGCCGCCTCGGCCGCCCCTGCCACGGGGACCGGTGCCGCGAGCAGCAGGAGCGCCGTCACGACACCGACCAGCCGGGACCGTCCTGGATACGCACGCTTGGCTTCCGTACTCACGGGCACCCTCCCATTCATCGGAGGTGTGATGATTGGGCCGGCTTCGAGGGCTGTCAATGGGGTGCGAAGTCGGCCAAGTTGAGCCAGTGGTCGGATGACCTGCCACTCCGTGGGTGCGGCCGGCCAGTCCCGGCATCGAAAGTCCAAGAGGAGCGCAGCGAATGTCCAAGCACGGCGGCTCTCGACTGGACGGTCCGTGCCGGGGCACAGTGCTCCTCGAACTCACCAGTACGCCCACGTCCCCCGAGGAGTCGCCGTGACCAGCTGGGCCGGCCGGACCGCCGCAGAGATCGCTGCCGCAGTACGCGAGAAGCGGGTCACCCCCCGCGAGGTGGTGGCCGAGCACCTCGCCCGGATCGAGCTGCTCGACGCCCGCGTGGGAGCCTTCCGCCACCTGCGCAAGGCGGCCGCCCTCACCGAGGCGGACGAGGTGGCGGAGCGCGCGGACCTGGCCGAACTGCCTCTCGCGGGCGTGCCGGTGGCCGTGAAGGACAACCTGGGCGTACGCGGCGAGTCCACCCGTAACGGCAGCGCGGCGAGCCCGGACACCCCCGCGGACGAGGACCACGTCACGGTGGCCAGACTCCGTGCGGCGGGCGCCGTCGTGATCGGCCTGACGAACGTCCCCGAGCTGTGCGTCTTCGGCACCACGGAGGGCGTGCACGGCACGGCACGCAATCCGTGGGACACGACGCGCACGGCCGGCGGCTCCTCCGGCGGCAGCGCGGCCGCGGTCGCCGCAGGCATGGTGCCCATCGCGCTCGGCAACGACGGCATGGGCTCACTGCGCATACCCGCCGCCAACTGTGGCCTGGTCGGGCTGAAGCCCGGACACGGCGTCGTCCCGGCGGGGATCGGCCACGGTGACTGGTTCGGGATGTCCGAGAACGGGCCGCTGGCGACGACGGTCGAGGACGCGCGGCTGATGTTCTCGGTCCTGTCCGCGACGGAGACCGCCGGGCCCGGGGAGCCCGTCACCCGGACGGTCGCCCTCTCCGTGCGGAGCCCGCTGGTGGGGGTTACCGTCAGCCGGCCCTACGCCGACGCGGCCCGTGCGGCGGGCGAGTTGCTGGCGACGGCGGGACATCGGGTCCGGCGGGCGGATCCGCCGTATCCGGTGTGGCTGGGGACGACCTCGCTCGCCCACTGGACGGCGGGGACGGCGGTGGACGCGGAGGGACTCGATCCGCGGCGGCTCGCCCGGCGGACCCGGGTCCACGCGAGCATGGGACGGCGGTTCGTGGACTCGGTACGCACCGGTGTGCGCCGGCAGCAACTGCGGGAGAGGCTCACCCCCTTCTTCGCCGCGCACGACGTACTGCTCACTCCCGCGCTGGCCCGGCGGGGGCCGGCCGCCGCGGAGTGGCACAAGCGGGGGTGGCTGCGGAACGTGCTGGCCAACACGAACTACTCGCCGTTGACGCCGCCGTGGAATCTGACGGGATGGCCGGCGATGTCGGTGCCGTTCGGGGTGCTGCCGTCCGGGGCGCCGTGCGCCGTTCAGCTGGTGGGACGGCCCGGTTCCGAGGCGGTGCTGCTGGAACTGGCGGGGCAGTTGGAGGAGCTGCGGCCCTGGACGCGGACGGCGCCGATCGGTGCCGCGCGGTAGAGGTCCCGGCAGCTTGTCCGCGGTCCGTCGGGGCCGGCCACGGTCCCTCACACCTCAAGAAGAGGCTGCGTTTCCCCGGGGCCCGACCGGTCAGAGCGCGCGGTGCATGACGTGCAGGCCCACCCTGCCCTCGGTGGGGTGGTCGTACGCGTCGGGGATCGTGCCCACGATCGTGAAGCCCAGTGATGTCCACAGCTTCACGGCGGGGTTGGTCTCCACGACGGCGTTGAAGACCATCGCCCGGTAGCCGTCGGCCTTGGCCGTCCTCAGGACGTGTTCGGCCAGCGCCCGGCCGACGCCCCGTCCCGAGTGGTCGGGGTCGACCATGAATCCGGCGTTGGCGACCGCGGCCGCGGGGCCCGCGTAGTTGGGGGTGACGTAGGCGGAGCCGAGGACGCGTCCCGTGGTGTCCTCGGCGACGTACACCCGCTTGCCCGGCGCCATCCACAGGACGCGGGCGTCCTCCTCGGAGGTGTCCGGGTCCCAGGCGTAGGTGTCGGCACCGGAGACGATGCGGTGCCAGAACGGCCAGATGTGCGGCCAGTCGGTGTCCACGGCTTCCCTGATCAGCATGGACGCGAGTCTGGCACGTCCATGCCGATCAGCGATCCAGGGGCCCTCCGTGGTCCTGGGCGGTCAGTCCACGCTGGGCAGGATGTGGGGTTCGGCGAGGTCGTCCTCGTAGCCCGCCAGGCGGATGGGGGCGGACCTGGCCCACACCTCGAGACTGCCGAGCTTCTCGGCCCGACCTGCGTCCGTACGGTCCTTGGTGCCCTGATCGAGATTCGTCTTCTCCGGTGTCACCGCGCACTCCTTATGTGTCGGGTCACCCTCGGGGCGTGCAGGACCACTCTGCTACCGGCCGCTCCACGCCCGCTCGGGTTTGAGTAAAGGCAGTTCGGACGCGGTGGCGCCGGTCAACTCACATGAGAGCAGGCCGTGGTGACTGGCTTGTCCCGGGACGGACCGTGGGTGTGGGTGGAACCCAAATGAGCTGTCCGTCCCGTACAGGGTAACCAAATGAGCGGGCCGCCGCTCGATGGGGCTGAAAACAAGGTGTAACCATCTGAAGTCGCCGGGCCTTCACCGGGCGCTCCGCACACCGTGTTTCACTCGGTTGTCCACAGGCGCGGATCCACCCGTCCGGCCCTGTGCCAACATGATCAACGCCCCACTGTCCATGCGAAGGAGCCCGACATGGCCGCCCAGCAGGTACGCGGTGTCATCGCCCCCGGGAAGAACGAACCGGTGCAGATCCGGACGATTCTCATTCCGGACCCGGGTCCCGGCGAGGCCGTGGTGAAGGTGCAGGCCTGCGGTGTCTGCCACACCGACCTGCACTACAAGCAGGGCGGCATCAGCGACGACTACCCCTTCCTGCTCGGCCACGAGGCGGCGGGCGTCGTCGAGGCGGTCGGCGAGGGCGTCACCGACGTGGCCCCCGGCGACTTCGTGATCCTCAACTGGCGAGCGGTGTGCGGCCAGTGCCGGGCCTGTCTGCGCGGGCGCCCCTGGTACTGCTTCGACACGCACAACGCCAAGCAGAAGATGACCCTGGAGGACGGCACCGAGCTCTCCCCCGCCCTGGGCATCGGCGCCTTCGCCGAGAAGACCCTGGTCGCGGCCGGCCAGTGCACCAAGGTCGACCCGTCCGTGTCCCCGGCGGTCGCGGGCCTCCTCGGCTGCGGCGTGATGGCCGGCATCGGGGCGGCCATCAACACCGGCGGGGTGGGCCGCGGCGACTCGGTGGCCGTCATCGGCTGCGGGGGCGTGGGCGACGCCGCGATCGCCGGTGCGAACCTCGCCGGGGCCGCGAGGATCATTGCTGTCGACATCGACGACCGCAAGCTCGAGAAGGCCCGCACGATGGGCGCCACCCACACGGTCAACTCCAAGGAGACGGACCCCGTCGAGGCGATCCGCGAGCTGACCGGCGGCTTCGGAGCCGACGTCGTCATCGAGGCGGTCGGCCGGCCCGAGACGTACAAGCAGGCGTTCTACGCCCGTGACCTCGCGGGCACGGTGGTCCTGGTCGGTGTCCCCACACCGGAGATGAAGCTCGAACTGCCCCTGCTGGACGTCTTCGGCCGCGGCGGCAGCCTCAAGTCCTCGTGGTACGGCGACTGCCTGCCCTCGCGCGACTTCCCCATGCTGGTCGACCTCCACCAGCAGGGCCGCCTGGACCTGTCGGCGTTCGTGACGGAGACCATCGCACTCGACGCGGTGGAGCAGGCCTTCGACCGCATGCACGAGGGCGACGTGCTGCGCTCGGTGGTGGAGCTCTGATGGCCGCCCGCATCGAGCACCTGGTCACCTCGGGCACCTTCAGCCTGGACGGCGGCACCTGGGACGTCGACAACAACGTGTGGATCGTGGGCGACGACACCGAGGCCGTCGTCATCGACGCGGCGCACGACGCCGACGCCATCGCCGAGGCCCTGGGCGACCGCACCCTGCGCGCCATCGTGTGCACGCACGCGCACAACGACCACATCGACGCGGCCCCGGCGCTGGCGGCGCGCACCGGCGCACCGGTCCTGCTGCACCCGGACGACCTGCCGCTCTGGAAGCAGACGCACCCGGACCGGCTGCCGGACGGCGAACTGTCCGACGGCGAGCGGCTCTCCGTGGCGGGCGTGGAGCTGACCGTCCTGCACACCCCCGGCCACGCGCCGGGCGCCGTGTGTCTGTACGCCCCGGAGCTGGGTGCCGTCTTCACCGGCGACACCCTCTTCCAGGGCGGACCGGGCGCGACGGGCCGGTCGTTCTCCCACTTCCCGACGATCGTCGAGTCGATCCGGACCCGGCTGCTCGACCTGCCCGCCGAGACGGTGGTGCGGACCGGGCACGGCGACTCGACGACGGTCGGCGCCGAGGCCCCGCACCTCCAGGAGTGGATCGACCGGGGGCACTGAGAGGGGCTGTCCGCCCCGGGAGCCACGGCCCCGGGGCGGGACCTTCGCACGGTGCGCAGTTCAGTTCCCGTTGGCCCGGCCGAAAGCCGGCCATGGTCTGCTGGCGCGAGACAACGGCCTTTCTCGCCCGCAGGGAGGACTGGCGCATGGAGCTGCGCAGTGTCGAGGAACTGATGGATCTGCTGCACGCCTGCCGAGGGACCCGGGGCACCGCCTGCCTCGGAGGCGCCCCGGTGGATCTGCACGAGCACGCCCTGCAAACCGCCGCGCTGCTGCGCCGGGGCCGCCCCGCCGACAAGGAACTCCAGGTGGCGGGTCTGGTGCACGTCGTCGGGCAGTTGCTGCGGCCGGGTGGCGTCGCGGTCCACGCCGACCACGCGGCCGACGCGGTCCGGCCGTTGCTCGGCGAGCGCGTCGCCCTTCTCGTACGTCTCCACGGGGATGCCGGGGTGCGTCACGCCGTGCTGGACGAGCCGGACCTGGAGGACGTGCTGATACTGCGGCAGGCCGACGAAGCAGCCCGGACCGCGGGTCTGGACGCGGGGGTGCTGGAGGACTGGCGCACGGTGCTGGAGCTCGTGTCGGCCCGGCACGCGCGGCTGGGCGCCGTCGACTGACCGCTCTCCTGCCGGACAGCGGCACGCCTGGCGGCGTCACTCCTGGCAGCGGCAAAGCCCTGCCGGACGGGGCCTGTCGGCTGACGGTCCGTCATGAGACGGTACGCGGATGATGTCGCCGCACGCGCTGGAGGGCAGGGTCGCCATCGTCACCGGGGCCTCGCGAGGGATCGGGCTGGCCGTCGCCGAGGGGCTCGTGGCGGCGGGGGCGCGGGTCTGCGTCACGGGGCGGGACGCAGACGGAGTGCACGGCGCCGCCGCCCGGCTCGGCGGCGTGGGCCTCGCCGGCACCGTCGCCGATCCGGCGCATCTGCGGGAGCTGACCGCGCTGGCGATGGACGAGTACGGCCGGATCGACGTGCTGGTGAACAACGCGGCGACCAACCAGCCCTACGGCCCCCTCATGGACGCCGACCCGGACGGGTGGGGGAAGGCGTTCGCGATCAACGTGGAGGCGCCGCTGCGGCTGGTGCAGCACGCGTGGCGGGCCTGGATGGGTGAGCACGGCGGCTCGGTCGTCAACATCTGCACCGAGGGCGCGGCGCACGTCGGGCCGAACCTGGGCGCCTACGGCACGAGCAAGGCGGCCCTCATCCATCTCACCCAGCAGCTCGCGGGCGAGCTCGCCCCCGGGGTGCGGGTCAACTCCGTCTCCCCCGGCCTCGTACGCACCGAGATGGCGCGCTTCGTCTGGGAGCCGGCCGAGGACGACATCGCGGCCGGGCTCCCGATGGGCCGCATCGGTGAACCCGCGGACATCGCCCGGGCCGTCGTCTGGCTGGCCTCGGACGCGGCGGAGTGGGTCACGGGGACGGACCTGCTGGTGGACGGCGGCACCAGGGTGCGCGCGGCGCACCGCCCCTGAACGGCACGCGCGACTGGACACCGGCCCACGCTCGCAAGGGGCGCGGGGGCTGAGCGCCCAGCCCTCACCGGCCCGCACCTTTCGTGCGACGTCAGTACGCCCGGCCCCGCGCGGCGGCTACCACTTGCCGGGCGCGTAGTCCTTCAGGAACACCCCGTACAGGTCCTCGCCCTGCTGACCGCGCACGATCGGGTCGTACACGCGGGCCGCCCCGTCGATGAGGTCGAGCGGCGCGTGGAAGCCCGCGTCGGCCAGCCGCATCTTGTCCGGGTGGGGCCGCTCGTCGGTGATCCAGCCGGTGTCGACGGCGGTCATCAGGATGCGGTCCTTCTCGAACATCTCCTGGGCGCTGGTGCGCGTGAGCATGTTGAGCGCGGCCTTGGCCATGTTGGTGTGCGGGTGGCCCGCGCCCTTGTAGCCGCGGTTGAAGACGCCCTCCATGGCGGAGACGTTCACGATGTACCTGCGGTCGGCGTCGGCGGCGGCCATCGCCCCGCGCAGCCTGCTGATGAGGATGAACGGCGCGGTGGAGTTGCAGAGCTGGACCTCCAGGAGCTCGATGGGCGTGACCTCCTCGACGGCCTGGATCCAGCTGTTGGTGTCGTGCAGGTCGGGCACGAGGCCGCCCGCGTCGATGGCGGTGCCGGCGGCGATCCGCTCCAGGGAGGCGGAACCGGACACGAGCGCGAGACCGGTGACGTCCTGTGCGGTCAGCGCGCCGCTGCCCGCGACCGGCAGCGCGGAGACGGCGCCGGAGCCGAAGGTGCCGATGACCTCGGCGGGCGGCAGCTCACCGGTGGGCAGCGGACCGGATTCGGCGGCGAGCAGCTCGCTGTAGGCGCCCGGGGAGCGGCGTACGGTCTGCGCGGCGTTGTTGATCAGGATGTCGAGCGGGCCCTCGGCGGCGACCGAGTCGGCGAGCGCGACGACCTGGGCCGGGTCGCGCAGGTCGATGCCGACGATCTTCAGCCGGCCGATCCACTCGTCGCTGTCGGGCATGGCCTTGAAGCGGCGGATGGCGTCGTTCGGGAAGCGCGTGGTGATGGTGGTGTGCGCGCCGTCCCGCAGCAGCCTGAGGGCGATGTACATGCCGATCTTGGCGCGGCCGCCGGTGAGCAGGGCGCGCTTGCCGGTGAGGTCGGTGCGGGCGTCACGGCGGGCCCGGTTCTCGGCGGCGCACTTCTGGCAGAGCTGGTGGTAGAAGAAGTCGACCTCGACGTAGCGGGTCTTGCAGGTGTAGCAGGAGCGGGGGCGCTGGAGTATCCCCGCGATCTCGCCGGCCTCGGTCACCGACGACGGCAGGACGCCCTCGGTCTCGTCGTCGATGCGCTGGGCGGAGCCGGTGGCCGTGGCCTCGGTGACCGCCTTGTCGTGGGCGGTCTTTGCGGCCCTGCGCTCCTGGCGACGGCGCTGCTTGACCGAGCGGTAGATGCCCGCGGTGGCGCGGCGGACGGCCACGGCGTCGGGGTGGTCGACGTCGATCTTCTCGAGTTCGTCGAGCACACCGAGGCACACGGCCAGCCGCTCGGGGTCGATACCGGGACCGTACGAGCCGTCCGGAGCCTCTGCCGTGTCCACGGCGGGGGCCGCCTGGCTGTCCTGTGTCACCGTCATCGCCGTTGCCGTTCCTCGGGTCTGTGCGCCGCGCTCGAACCGCGCTCGCTTTCGAAGGCGGAATTTTACGGAGTGCGGGGCAAAGGCACCAAACCCGCGATGATCACCGGTCTCCCGCGGGCCCGGCGGGGCGGTCCGCCGGGCCCGCGGGGAAGGGTTCAGGACACGCAGGCGGCGCCCAGTTCCGCCACCTCGGCGGTCAGCGCCCCGGCCAGCAGGTCGAGGTCCGGGACGGCCTTCGCGTCGGCGACGAGCCCGTAGTGGACCCGTCCGCGGAACGTCGACACCGCAACCGCGAGGGCCTGGCCCCGGGCCAGCGGGGCGAGCGGGTACACCTCGGTCAGCGGGCAGCCGCCGAGCTTCATGCCGATGCCGGGCAGCGGCACGCTGGTGACCAGGATGTCGAAGAGCAGCCTGGCCGCCTGGCCCACGACGGGCCCGCCGAGCCGGTGGCCGAGCGCCGGGACGTGGTCGGCGAGCAGGGCGACGGCGCCCGCGCCCCGATTGGGTCCCGCGTCCTTGTTGCGGTTCATGGCCGTGCGCACGGCGGTGAGGCGTGCCAGCGGGTCCGGATCGTCGACGGGAAGCCGTATCAGGTATCCGGAGAGCCGGTTGCCCTGCGGGTGGGCGGTGCGCGGGCGGCGTCGCGAGACGGGGATCAGGGCCCGGGGTGCCACCCCTTCGCTGCCGTCGCCGCGCTCGTCCAGCCAGCGGCGCAGGGCGCCCGCGACGACGGCGATGAGGACGTCGTTGACGGTGCCGCCCACGCTCTTGCGGATCATGTGGATCTCGTCGAGTTCCACGGCGACGCCCGCGACGCTGCGGGTGCCGGTGGGCTCCGAGACCAGGGCCGGGGAGGACCGTACGCCCAGGGTGGCGCGGGCGACGGACGTGCCGATGTCGAGCGCCCGGCCGACGTCGGAGAGTGTGCCGCGGACGAGCTCCGGGAGCTTCGTCAGGTCGGGGAGCAGGCCCCGGGCGGGTTCCTCGGGACGCGGACGGGGTGCCGGCATCTCCACGGGGTCGAGGATCGCGGCCGCGAGCGTCAGGGCCCGCAGTCCGTCCGCAAGGGCGTGGTGGAACTTGAAGAGCACGGCGAAGGAGGTTCCCTCCGTGCCGGGCACGACGTGTGCCTCCCACGGGGGCCTGTCCCGCTCCAGGGGCCGCTGCATGATCGCGCCGGCGGCGGCGTGGAAGTCCGCGGCGGGGGCGTGCAGACGGACGTGGTCGAGCGGCTCGAAGTCCGGGGCCGCCTCCCGGGCGGCGCCGCCGAAGGCGAGCGGCCCGAGCAGGCCGAAGGCCGGTGACCGGCGGAGGTCCAGCGGCCGCCAGATGTCGCGGATCCGCATGCGCAGGCCCGGTACACCGGCCGCGCGGGCCGCGAGCAGATCGGCCGCGTGCCGGGCGGCGGCGGGCGAGGTGGCCGTGAAGATCCCGAGTGCCCCGAGGTGCATGGGGTGCTCGGGGGACTCGATGTTCCAGAACGCCAGGTCGAGAGGTGCGAGAAGGTCAGAGGTCAAGGATTTGGCTCTCGCGTCGGCGGCGGGTGAGTCAGCAGTCAATCCCGGGCAGGCGATTACGGTCAAGTACGATCTAGTTACCCACAGTTAACAACAGATTAAGTCCCGCTCCTTGTGGGAGGAGCGGGACTCGTGTGGCCTACGAGGCTTTTCGGAGTGGGCGACATCACGCCGGAGCGGGTGTCGCCCGTCCCCCGTCAGCTCACTTCAGGGCCGGTGGCGCCGCGTCCGCGGCCGTGCCCCAGCCGGACGGCTCCGCACCCACCGTGAAGGCCAGCTCCCGGATGCCCCGAAGCGCACCGGTCGTCAGGTACGTCCGGTCGAGGGCGGCGCCGTCGCCGCGCACCGACCGGATATAGCGGGCGGTGTCCGAGGTGCCGGGAGCCGTCACGGTCAGCCTGCCCAGCGGGTGGAAGCGGCGGTCGAGCACGAGGTCGGTCCGTTCGAAGACGGGCGTGGACAGGCCCCAGGTGTCGGATCCGGGCTGCACCGGGAAGATCCCGATCGACGACAGGACGTGCCAGGCCGACATGGTCCCCAGGTCGTCGTTGCCCGTCATGCCCGTGGGCGTGTCGGTGAAGAGCGTCAGCGCGGCGTGCACCACGTCGGTGGTCTTCCACGGCTGCCCGGTCGAGAGATACGTGTACGGGGCGATGAGGTCGGGTTCGTTCTGCGGGTTGTAGGTGGCCGCGTTGTAGTAGGCGTACGGCCCGTTGACCCATACCTCGCGGGCGGTGCGCCCGGGGTCCTTCAGGAGCCGCTCGTACGCGAAGAACGCGTCGAGCCGGTCGTTCGCCGCCTTCCGGCCGCCGATCAGGCCGATCATCCCGGGCAGGTCCTGCGGAACGAGCCACTGGTACTGCCAGGACGTGCCCTCGTGGAATCCCGTGCTCCTGGCCGGGTCGGCCACACCGGTGAAGGCGCCCGAGGCGTCCCGCGCCCGGAAGAAGCCGGTCGAGGGGTCGAAGACCCGGCGGTAGTTCTGCGCGCGGGCGGCGTACCGCGCGGCGTCGGCCTCATGGCCGAGGTCCCTCGCCATCTGGGCGAGCATCGCGTCGGACAGGGCGTACTCCAGCGTCGCCGACGCCCCGTGGTCGTAGTCGGAGTCGCCGGGCTTGGCGTGCGGGCGTCCCTTGATCGTGGGGACGAAGCCGCCGGCGACGTACTCCGCGTTCGCCTCGCGTCCCACCGCGGGCGAGTCGGCGGGCGGCACGCCGTCGGCGTTCCTCCTGAGCGCGCGGTAGGCCCGCTCCTCGTGCCCCTCCAGCAGTCCCTGCTGGTACGCGTTGGTGAGGAACGGGGTGACCGGGTCGCCGGTCATGATGTTCGTCTCGACCGTCCCGTAGCCCCACTTGGGCAGCCAGCCGCCCTCCTCCCCGACCGTGAGGACGGAAAGGGCCATGTCACGCGACTCGCGCGGCGCGAGGAGGGCGAGGAGCTGCGCCTGGGTGCGGTAGGTGTCCCAGAGCGACCAGTTCTGGTAGTAGGTGAAGCCCTTCGCGCGGTGGACCTTGCGGTCCCATCCCGTGTAGCGGCCGTCGGCGTCGTTGCCGAGGTTGGGGGCGAGGAAGGAACGGTAGAGCGAGGAGTAGAAGGTGCGGCGGAGCGTGGGGTCGCCGCCCTGTACCCGTACGTCGTCGAGCCGGTCCTCCCACGCCCGCCGGGCCCCGTCCCGGACGCCGTCGAAGGAACGGCCGCCCTCGGACCGGAGGTTGACGGCGGCGCCGCGCGCGTCGACGTACGACAGGGCGGTGGTCGCCTCGACCGTGCGGTCCTTCGTGGTGTCGAAGCGGACGTAGGCGCCACCGCGCCCCGGGCCCGCCGAGCGGGTGGAGCCCGCGGTGACGGTGTCGCCCCGCCAGGTGCCGGACGTCGTGAACGGCCGGTCGAAACGGGTGAGCGTGTAGACGGTGTACGGCCTGGTGGCCTGGCAGAAGCCGCTACCGGTGATCGCGGTGCGTACGGTGCGGTCGTCCAGGATCTCCACCTTCGTGGAGACCGTCCGGTGCAGCGCCTGCCCCGCGTTCAGCAGGACGTTCGCCTTGTCGGTGGCCGGGAAGGTGTAGCGCTGCACACCGGTGCGGCCGGTCGCGGTCAGCTCCGCGTCGATGACGGACGCGTCGCCGCCGGTGCCGCTCCGCAGGCCGACCCGGTAGTAGCCGGGGCTCGCCTTCTCGGTGGCGTGGTCGAACCGGGCGGCGTACTTCGCGTGGTCGGTCAGCGTGACCTCGCCCGTCGTGGGCAGGACGGGCAGGTCGCCGCCGAGGCGGCAGCCGACGCCGGAGAGATGGACGAGGGAGAAGCCCCGGACGCGGTCGTCGGAGTAGTCGTAGCCGGTGTTGTGGCCCGTGTCCGGGGAGAACTGCACCATGCCGAACGGCACGGCGGCGCCCGGGAAGGTGTTGCCCTCCCGCTCGGAGCCGATGAACGGGTTGACCAGATCGGTGAGCCGGTCCCCGCCCGGCTCGGATGCCAGAACGGCGGGAGCGCCGAGCGCGCCGCCCAGCCCGAGCAGGGCGGCGACGGTCACCGCCGTCGCCGTACGCAGGCACGGGCGTCCGGTCCATCTCATACGGATGTCCTCCATCGTGTCGGGCTGGATCGCCTGGCGGTCATGCGCCATGAGACCGCTCGGTTCGCCCGACACGCCGGACATCCACGGGTGGGCCGCGCCGCTGCCACCCCGGCAGCCCAACGCGCCCCGGCCGCTACGACACGTGCTGGCCCTTGCCGAGGGCGATCACACCGTCCTTGGACACCGTGTAGAGCTCCTGGTCCCGCTCCGGATTGACGCCGATGGTCGCGCCCGGCGGCACCTGCACGTTCTTGTCGAGGACCGCGCCGCGCACCACCGCGCCCCGGCCTATGTGCACGTTGTCGTGGAGGATGGACCCCTGGACGACGGCTCCCGGGTCGACGACGACGCCCGGGGAGAGAACCGAGCGGGTGACCTGGCCCCGGATCAGACAGCCCGCGCTGATGATCGACTCGCTGGCCATGCCGCCCGCGTTGAACCGGGCGGGCGACAGCTGGCCGGAGCTCGTGTAGATGGGCCAGCTGCGGTTGAAGAGGTTGAAGGCGGGCCGCTCGGCGATCAGGTCCATATGGGCGTCGTAGTAGGCGTCGAGGGTGCCCACGTCACGCCAGTAGCCCTGGTCGCGGGTCGTCTCGCCGGGCACGTGGTTGTCGCTGAAGTCGTAGAGCCGGGCCTCGCCCCGGTCGGTGAGCTGGGGCAGGATCGACCCGCCCATGTCGTGCACCGAGTTCGCGTCCTCGGCGTCCCGCTGGAGGGCCTCTATCAGGGCCTTGGTGGTGAAGATGTAGTTGCCCATCGAGGCGAAGACGCACTCGGGGTCGTCGTGCAGGCCGGGCGGGTCCGCGGGCTTCTCCAGGAAGCGCTCCACCGTCTGCCCGTCCGTGCCCGGCGTGATCACGCCGAAGGACGACGACTCGGCCCGCGGCACACGGATGCCGGCCACGGTCACCCCCGCGCCGCTGTCGATGTGCTGGGCGAGCATCTGCCGCGGGTCCATGCGGTAGACGTGGTCGGCGCCGAACACCGCGACGTACTCGGGCTGCTCGTCGTACACGAGGTTCAGGGACTGCAGGATCGCGTCGGCGCTGCCCAGGTACCAGCGCGGGCCGAGCCGCTGCTGGGCCGGGACCGGCGTCACGTAGTTGCCGAGCAGGCTGGACATCCGCCAGGTCGTGGTGACGTGCCGGTCGAGCGAGTGCGACTTGTACTGCGTCAGTACGCAGATGCGCAGGATGTCCGCGTTGACGAGATTGGACAGGACGAAGTCGACGAGGCGGTACGTGCCGCCGAACGTGACCGCTGGTTTGGCCCGGTCCGCGGTGAGGGGCATCAGGCGCTTGCCCTCTCCGCCCGCCAGCACGATCCCGAGCACCGAAGGCCCACCACGACGCATGGCCGCTCCCCTCACCCTTAAGTGACCCATGCCTGCCCCCGAGCAGGACGTACTACGCCTGTTCGGGGAACTCCCCTCGCTCTACCCCTGCTTGAGGATCTCCTCGTAGAGCCGGACCGTCCGCCGGGCGACCGCGTCCCAGCCGAACTCGTCCACCGCGCGCACCCGCCCGGCCTCGCCCATGTCCCGCGCGGCCGCCGGATCGCCGAGGACCGAGTCCAGCGCTCGCGCGAGCCCTGCCTCGAAGTCGTCGTCCACGGGCACGAGTACCCCCGTTCGGCCGTCGTCCACCACCTCGGGGATACCGCCCACGGCCGAGGCCACGACGGGCGTTCCGCACGCCATCGCCTCCAGGTTGACGATGCCGAGGGGCTCGTACACCGAGGGGCACACGAAGACCGCGGCGTGGGTGAGGAGTTGGATCACCTCGGGGCGGGGCAGCATCTGCGGAATCCAGTGCACTCCCTCGCGGACGCGGCTGAGCTCCTCGAACAGGACACGGAACTCCTGGTCGATCTCCGGGGTGTCCGGTGCGCCCGCGCAGAGCACGACCTGCGCGGCGGGATCGATGTCGCGCACCGCGCGCAGCAGGTGGGGCACGCCCTTCTGCCGGGTGATGCGGCCCACGAACAGCACGTACGGACGGGAGGTGTCGAGGCCGAGCCGGTCCAGGACGTCCGTGCCGTGGTCGGGCCGGTAGAGGTCGGTGTCGATGCCGTTGTGCACGATGTGCACCTTCGCCGGGTCCAGGGCCGGATAGCAGCCGAGGATGTCCTCGCGCATGGCCCCGGAGACGGCGATCACTCCGTCGGCCGCCTCGATCGCGGTGCGCTCGGCCCAGCTGGACAGCGCGTAACCACCACCCAGCTGCTCGGCCTTCCAGGGGCGCAGCGGCTCCAGGGAGTGGGCGGTCATGACGTGCGGAATGCCGTGCAGCAGCTTCGCGAAGTGGCCTGCGAGGTTCGCGTACCAGGTGTGCGAGTGGACGAGTTCGCGGCCTTCCAGGGCCGCGGCCATGGAGAGGTCCACGGAGAAGGTGCGCAACGCGTCGTTGGCCCCGTCGAGCACGGGCCACGGCCGGTGCCGGACCACCCCGCCCGTGGCGCCCTCGCCCCAGCAGTGCACGTCCAGGTCGGTGAGGGGTCTCAACTCCCGGGCGAGGAACTCGACGTGGACCCCCGCTCCGCCGTACACGTCCGGCGGGTACTCCCGGGTCAGTAGTCCCACTCGCACCCGGAACCCCCTGTCTCAGCGGCTGATGCCCACATGGTCACCCAGATGTGGCGGTGGGGGAAGAGCGCGGCGCCCGTGTGAAGCAGCAGTCGCCGCAGACTCCGCCGCCGGGGACCCGGTAGTAGAGGCAGCAACTGCGCCGGCGGAACGCCGTGCCGGTCAGGGTTCCGGTGTCCCGCAGGTCGGGGTGGTCGAGGAGTTCGGCGGCGAGTGCGCGGGCGCGCTCTCCCACGTCCGTGCGGCCGTGGGTGCGGGCCCACGTGTCGAGCTGGCGTGCGGCGGCCGCGAGCGCCGAGGCCGCGTTGCCCCACAGCAGCCCCGCGGCGACCGGGTGCCGGGCCCGCAGCGCCGCCGCGAGGGGCTCCAGGTGGCCGTGGTGCACGAGGCGGCGGACCGTCGCCGCGTCGCCGGGCAGCGCGCGCACCTGCGCCAGCCACAGGTCGTCGGGTGCGCTGCCGTCCGCGTCCCAGTGCAGCAGGCGCGGGTCGAGGTCCGGCACCTGCCCGTAGAGCGCTGCCGCGCCCAGGGCCACCGACCACAGCCGGGCGGCGAGTCCCTGCTGTGTCACCGAGACCCCGATGCGCGTCTCGGGCGCGCCCAGCAGCCTCACGACCTTGCCGACACGGAAGGTGAGCGGATCCGGCCCGGCGGTGACGCCTCGTGCCGCGTAGGCGTCGGCGAGCGTGGGCAGCGGCGGGCCCTCGGGGCGTGATCCCGTGCGCAGGGCGAAGAAACCTTCGAGGGCGGCGAGCCGATTGAGGTCCGAATCGAGGTTCACAAAGACCAAGTACACCAAGGGGGCATAACGGCGCCACGAGGCGGGTTGTAGTCGGTGTCACCCCACCTGGGGAGGACAGGGGCCCTGACGTACTCCATCGGCAGTAGGACCCAATGACTGCTTTGGGACGACGACACGGGACCTTTCACAAGGGATCGTATTGACCATGGAAGCCGACCGATCGCCGCACCGGACGCTTCGCTCGCCGGAGCGGGTCCGCCACACGCTGAGGAGCGACACATGAGCGCACTCGTGCTGTCCGTGGTGCTCTCTCTCGTCTCCGCCGTCGCCTACGCCGGTGGCGCCATCGTGCAGGAACGCGTCGCGGCGACCACGCCGGACCGTACCTACGCTCCCATGCACCAGCTCGCCTGGTGGGCCGCGGTGGGTCTCAACGCCCTCGGCGGGCTGCTGCACGTCGTGGCGCTGGCCTACGGGCCGCTCAGCCTGGTCCAGCCGCTCGGCGCGCTGACCATCGTGTTCGCGCTGCCGATGGCGGCCCTCTTCGTCCGCCGCAGGGCGGGCGCGACCGCCTGGCGGGGCGCGATCATGGCGACGGTCGGTCTGGCCGGGCTGCTGGCACTGGTGGGCACGGCCGACTCGCAGTCCCTGAGCAGCACGCAGCGTGTCGTGGTGGCCCTGGTCACGGGCGGCGCGGTGGTGGCGCTGATGACGGCGGCCCGCGCGGTGCACCGGCACCCGGCCGTGCGCAGCGTGCTGCTGGCGATCGCGGCGGGTGTCGCCTTCGGTATGTCGTCTGTGTTCACGAAGACCGTCGCGGTGGACTGGACGGGCGGTGTCACGCTCGCCGACCTGCCGAGTCTCGCCGTGATCGGTGTCCTCGCGACCGCCGGAATGCTGCTCTCGCAGGCTTCCTACCGGGGTGCCGGTCTGGCGGCGCCGCTGGCCACGCTGACCGTGGTCAACCCCATCGTGGCCGCCGCGGTCGGCATCACGATGTTCGGCGAGACGTTCCGCCACGGCTCCACGGGTACGGTGCTCGCGCTGGGCTGTGGAGTCGTCGCGGCCGGTGGCCTGATCCTGCTCACCACGGAGCGCATCAGCGGCTCGGAGCGTACGCGTCCGGTGCCGATGCCCGTTCCGACGGAGACCGGAGTGGCGACCGGAGTGGCGCTCACGGTCGCGGGTACGCCCGCGGAGGCCGTGCCGGGCCTCTTCGAGAAGGCCGGCGTGCTTCCCGGCCGGCCCGTCTCCGCGGAGCGACGGATCTCCATCGGGGTCCGGGAGAAGGCGTACACGGCGCCGGGCGCCTGGGCAGAAACGTTCACGGCGGCCGCCGTGCGGGAGGAGAACCGCGCTCCCGCCGGAGCGCGGGAGACGACGCTCGCCCGCAGCGGCGCACCGGAGAGCACGCTCACGCGCGCCGACGTACCGGACGGGGCGCTCACCCCTGCCGCCGTGCTCGCCTCCGGGCGGAACGGGGCCCTGGTGTCGCCGCCCGGATCGAACGGTCCTCCGCCGCCCGACGACGTGCCGGGCGGCCTGGACGAGTCGGCGTGGCCCGGCGGCCCGTACTACGGCGGACTTCCGTACCTGCCGTTGATGCCGGCCCCGATGGTGATCCGCTCCTGCGTCAAATCCTGACGCCACCCGCACGCAGATAGGCGATCGGGTCGACATCGCTGCCGAAACCGGGCCCCGTCCGCACCTCGAAGTGCAGATGCGGGCCCGAGCTGTTGCCCGTGGAGCCCGAGCGGCCGATGCGCTGGCCGCCGCCGACGCTCTGCCCTGCCTTCACGGATATCGCTGACAGGTGGGCGTACTGGCTGTAGCGGCCGTCGCCGTGCCGGACCACCACCTGGTAGCCGAAGGAACCGCCCCAGCCCGCGGTCACCACGCTGCCCGCCCCGACCGACATGACGGACGTGCCGGTCGGCACCGGGAAGTCGACCCCCGTGTGGTAGCCCTTCGACCAGGAGGAACCCGCCGCGTGGTACGGCGTGCCGATGCCGGCGCTTACCGGGGCGGTGAGGGCCTGCGTGGTCGACTGGGTCCTCTTCTGCGACTTCTCCGCAGTCTTCTTCTCCGGTTTCTTCTCGGGCTTCCTGCTCTCCGGCTTCCGGTCCGCCTTGTCCGCCCTGTCGGACGTGTCGGCGGGGGACGCGGTGCCCGGCTCCGCCTTCGTGCGGAGGCTGAGCCGCTGGCCGGGAACGATCAGGTCGGGGTCGGCGCCGACCGCCTCGCGGTTGGTGTCGTACAACTGCCGCCAGCCGCCCGGGACCTGGCGGGCACCGGCGATTCCGGAGAGCGTGTCGCCCCGGACGACGGTGTACATCTCGGCGGTGCCGGCCCGGGACTGGGGCGTGGTCTGCGGCTGCACGTCGCGGACCGAGCGCTTGGGCGTCCCGGTGGAGGTGCCCGACGGGTTGATGTCGGGGGTGTCGCCGCCGCGGGTGAGCCCCGCCCGCACCGAGCAGGAGGGCCAGGCGCCGGGGCCCTGGCCCTTGAGGACCTTCTCGGCGACGGCGATCTGCTGGTCCTTGGTGGCGAGGTCGGCGCGCGCCGCGTAGGCCCGGCCGCCGTAGGCCTCCCAGGTGGACTGGCTGAACTGGAGCCCGCCGTAGTAGCCGTTGCCCGTGTTGATGTCCCAGTCGTTCGTGGACTCGCAGGCGGCGACCTTGTTCCAGGTGTCCACGTCGGCCGCGTCCGCGACGCCGGTGCCGATGAGCGGCATGGCCATCCCGGCACCGCCCACCGTGACCGTGAGTGAGGCGCGATTGAGCCTCTTGGGCTGATACCGGCGGTGCCGACCGCGTACGGCCATGAAGGTGCCCCCTCGACAAGCGTCAGGAGCGGCAAAAGTATGCGCTGCTAACAGGCCATGACAAGGCCACAATCAGCCGCCCTGGTCCCGCCAAGTGACCGGGAACACACCCTCGTTGGCGGCCGCCTGCGTCGATGGCCGTCCGGGGCGCGGCGGCGAAGTTCGCCGGGGCACTGAGGCAGGGGCGCCCTCCGCTGCGTACACACGGTCGGCAAGGCAGGATGTGAGGTCGGAGAACCGGCAAGTCAGGATGGTCGGTGGGTCAGTACTGACGGGCAGGACCGGCACCACCGATTCAGGATCTTAGGAGCCAAACCGTATGAGCAACTCAGCGCAGATCGGCGTCACGGGACTCGCGGTGATGGGGCGCAATCTCGCCCGTAACTTCGCGCGGAACGGATACACGGTCGCCCTGCACAACCGGACGGCCGCGCGTACGCACGCGCTGGTGGAGGAGTTCGGCAGCGAGGGCACCTTCGTCGCGGCGGAGACCGCCAAGGAGTTCGTGGCCGCGCTCGAGCGGCCGCGCCGCCTCGTGATCATGGTGAAGGCCGGCGAGCCGACCGACGCGGTGATCCAGGAGTTCGCCCCGCTCCTGGAGCCCGGCGACATGATCATCGACGGGGGCAACGCGCACTTCGCGGACACCCGGCGCCGGGAGCGCGACCTGCGCGAGCAGGGCATCCACTTCGTGGGCATGGGCGTCTCGGGCGGCGAGGAGGGCGCGCTGCTCGGCCCGAGCATCATGCCGGGCGGCCCGGTCGAGTCGTACGACTCGCTCGGTCCGATGCTGGAGAAGATCTCCGCGAAGGCCGAGGACGGCACCCCCTGTGTGTCGCACGTGGGTCCGGACGGTGCCGGGCACTTCGTGAAGATGGTCCACAACGGCATCGAGTACGCCGACATGCAGCTGATCGGTGAGGCGTACCAGCTGCTGCGCGATGTCGCCGGGTACTCCCCCGCGCAGATCGCCGACATCTTCCGCACCTGGAACACGGGCCGTCTCGACTCCTACCTGATCGAGATCACCGCCGAGGTCCTGTCGCACGTGGACGCGGCGACGGGCAAGCCGTTCGTGGACGTGGTGGTGGACCAGGCCGAGCAGAAGGGCACCGGTCGCTGGACCGTGCAGATCGCCCTCGACCTGGGCGTACCGGTGTCGGGCATCGCCGAGGCCGTCTTCGCCCGCTCCCTCTCCGGCCACGCGGCACTGCGCGAGGCCTCTCGCGGGCTGGCCGGCCCGAAGGCGACCCCGCTGAGCGAGTCGGAGGCGGCGGCGTTCGCCGACCGTGTCGAGCAGGCGCTGTACGCGTCGAAGATCGTGTCGTACACGCAGGGCTTCCACGAGATCGCGGCGGGCGGCGCGGAGTACGACTGGGACATCGACCTCGGTGCCGTCTCCGCCCTCTGGCGCGGCGGCTGCATTATCCGGGCGGCCTTCCTGGACCGTATCCGCGCCGCCTACGACGCGCGGGCCGACCTGCCGAGCCTGCTCTCCGACGACACGTTCGCGCAGGAGATCGGGGCCGCGCAGGACGACTGGCGCGCGGTGCTGGTCTCCGCGGTGCAGCAGGGGGTTCCGACGCCCGGGTTCGCGGCGGCGCTGGCGTACTACGACGCGCTGCGTGCCGAGCGGTTGCCGGCGGCGCTCACGCAGGGGCAGCGGGACTTCTTCGGCGCGCACACGTACCGGCGCACCGACCGGGAGGGCTCGTTCCACACCCTGTGGGGCGGGGACCGGTCCGAGGTGTCCGGCTGAGGGTCCCTCGCGGGCCGCGGGTGGGCGAGGGACCGGCAAGCCCGGTCCCCACACCCTGAAGACGGGCGGGCGGCTCGGTGAGGACATGTCTTCACCGAGCCGCCCGCCCGTCTTCGTCGCCTCCTAGCCGAGAGGGCCCGGCTGCGGCTCCGGTGGTGGTGTCGGCTCCGGGCCCGGAGCCGGGCGCGGGGGCGCCGGGGGCTGTGGCACCGGGCTCGGGGACGGACCGGGGGTCGGATCCGGGCCCGGCATCGGGTCCGGGAAGGGCTGCGGGCGGTCCGGGCCCGGGCCGGGCGTGGGGTCCGGCCTCACCGGGTCGGGAAACGGATGCGTCATCTTGTCCTCCAGCCAGAGGGAACGTCGGCTCTGGACTTCTCCCCCGACTACCCGGGCTCGCGGCGCCCACTCACTCCCTCGCGGGACGGACGAGGGGCTAGGTGGCTCTGCCTCGTCAGGGGCGTGGGGACCCGGTCGACCGGCCCCCCGCGCCCGTGCATCCGGGCACGGGCCCCGCCGGCGGCCCGGTCAGAAGAGTTCCGGACGGGCCGCGAGCCATTCCTTCGCCGCGTCCAGCAGGGCGGGGTCGGCCACCGGTGCCTCCTGCGGATGCCGCTCGGCCCACTTCACGACGTACGGGCAGAGCGGAGCGACCGGTACGCCCTCGCGGGCCGAGATCGCGTACAGCTCGCGGGCCAGGGAGCCCGCGATGCCCTTGCCCTCGTGGGCGGGCTCCACGACGGTGTGGACCGGGACGAGGGCACGACGGGGGCTTTCGAGGACGAAGTACTCGATGCGGCCCGCCACTTCGTCACCCGAGTACGCCTCCAGGCGGCCGCCCGCCCGGTCGTCGCGGATCGTGGTCTCGCTCATGGACTCTCCTCGTGGTGAGGGTCAGGCCGGGACGGCCTGCGGGCTGCGCGCCTGGTCCGATCCCGGTACCGGCTCGGACGGGTCCGTGCCGAGCGTCACGATCCGGTTGTCGCCGTCCACGTGCACGACCCGCGGCCGCAGCGCACGGGCCTCGGCGTCGGAGACCTGAGCGTAACTGATGATGATCACCAGATCGCCGGGGTGCACGAGGTGGGCCGCCGCACCGTTGATGCCGACGACGCCGGACCCGCGCTCGCCCTCGATGACGTACGTCTCCAGGCGGGCGCCGTTCGTGATGTCGACGATGTGGACCAGCTCGCCGGGCAGCAGGTCGGCGGCGTCGAGGAGGTCGGCGTCGATGGTCACGGAGCCGACGTAGTGCAGGTCGGCCTGGGTCACGGTGGCACGGTGGATCTTCGACTTGAACATGGTGCGCAGCATGAGGCGTTGCTCCCGAGGGGAAGAGGGTCGCGTCCCGGGCGGGTACGCGCCGACGCCGCCAGAGTACGGCGGCGGCGGGCGCGCTGCCTATGCCACCACCCCTTCGGCCACAGCGATCTCGGTCACGCCGTCCGGGTCCGCGAGGTGCGGGTCGTGGTGTGCGGGCTTCGCGAACTGCGTCCGGTACAGCTGCGCGTACCGGCCGTCCGCCGCCAGCAGTTCGTCGTGCGTGCCGCGTTCCACGATCAGGCCCGCCTCGACCACGAGGATCAGGTCGGCGGCCCGTACCGTCGACAGCCGGTGTGCGATGACGATCGCGGTGCGTCCTTCCAGGGCCTCGACGAGCGCCTCCTGGACGGCGGCCTCCGAGGTGTTGTCCAGGTGGGCGGTGGCCTCGTCGAGGACGACCACGCGCTGGCGGGCCAGCAGCAGCCGCGCGATGGTCATGCGCTGGCGTTCGCCGCCGGAGAGCCGGTAGCCGCGCTCGCCGACCACCGTGTCGAGACCGTCGGGCAGGGAGCGCACGAGGCTTTCGAGGCGGGCCCGGCGCAGCACGTCCCACAGTTCGTCCTCGTCGGCGTCGGGGCGGGCGAGCAGCAGGTTGTCGCGGACGGAGTCGTGGAAGAGGTGGCCGTCCTGGGTGACCATGCCGAGGGTCGCCCGCAGCGACTCGGCGCTCAGGTCTCGGACGTCGACGCCGCCGATGCGTACGGAACCCTCGTCGGTGTCGTACAGGCGTGGCAGCAGGGAGGCGACGGTCGACTTGCCGGCGCCGGACGAGCCGACGAGGGCGACGGTCTGGCCCGGTTCGGCGCGGAAGGAGATGCCGTGCAGGACCTCGGTGCCGCCGCGGGTGTCGAGGGCGGCGACCTCCTCCAGGGAGGCCAGGGAGACCTTGTCGGCGGACGGGTAGGCGAAGCGGACGTCGGTGAACTCGACGGAGGCGGGGCCCTCGGGGACCGTGCGGGCGTTCGGTTTCTCCTCGATGAGCGGCTTGAGGTCGAGGACCTCGAAGACCCGCTCGAAGCTGACCAGGGCGCTCATGACCTCGACGCGGGCGCCCGCCAGGGAGGTGAGGGGCGCGTACAGACGGGTCAGGAGCAGGGCCAGCGAGACGATGGCGCCCGGCTCCAGGCTGCCGCGCAGCGCGTACCAGCCGCCGAGGCCGTAGACCAGGGCGAGCGCGAGGGCGGACACCAGGGTCAGGGCCGTGATGAACGCGGTCTGCGCCATCGCCGTACGCACCCCGATGTCCCGTACGCGGCGGGCCCTGGCCGCGAACTCGTCGGACTCCTCACCGGGCCGCCCGAACAGTTTGATCAGGGTGGCGCCGGGCGCGGAGAAGCGTTCGGTCATCCGCGTGCCCATCGCGGCGTTGAGATCGGCGGCCTCGCGCTGGAGCTTCGCCATCCGGCTGCCCACCCGGCGGGCGGGCACCACGAAGACGGGGAGCAGGACGAGCGCGAGCAGGGTGATCTGCCAGGACAGGGTGAGCATCACGGCGAGCGTGAGCAGCAGGGTCACGACGTTGCCCACCACTCCGGACAGGGTGTTGCTGAACGCGCGCTGGGCGCCGATCACGTCGTTGTTGAGTCGGCTGACGAGCGCGCCCGTACGAGTGCGTGTGAAGAACGCGACCGGCATGCGCTGCACGTGGTCGAACACGGCGGTGCGCAGATCGACGATCAGTCCCTCGCCCAGCGTCGCGGAGAACCAGCGGCTCACCAGGCCGAGCGCCGCCTCGGCGACGGCGATCACCGCGATGAGCAGGGCGAGCCGGACGACCGTCCCCTCGTCGCCGCCGGCCACGATCGCGTCCACCACGCGTCCGGCCAGGACCGGCGTCGCCACGGCGAGCAGCGCGGTCGCCACACCGAGCACCACGAACTGCACGATCCGGCGCCGGTGCGGGCGGGCGAATCCGGCGATACGGCGGAGGGTTTCGCGGGCGAAGGGCCGGCGCTCCCGCTGGGCGTTCATGACGCTGTACAACTGCGTCCAGGCTGTCGTCTCCATACTCATGGGACCGACCGTAGAACCTCGATCAACCTTGAGGTCAAGGGGAATCCGATGACACTCACCGAACCGACCCCCCTCAGCGGCGCTCCGGCTCCCGCCGAGCCGGACGACCCGATGCCGTGCGCAGCCGGTCAGCCACCGTCCCCGTGTCCGCAACCTCATGTTGGTGCGGCGTGGAAAGCCTCTGGCGGTGTGACGGTCGAACGGCTCCCCCAGAGCCTCCCCAGACGCCTCCCGGTCCGGCAGATCCTGTGTCTGCTTCCGCTCGCTCTCGTGGCCGTGGTCGCGGTGCAGCACCGGGCCGTGCTGGCGGAGGGCTTCGGTCATCTCGCCTCGGCGAAGTGGCCCTGGCTGCTGGCCGCGGTCGCCGCGACATGCCTGACGTGGGTGGCGGCCGCCGTCACCAGGCAGGGCGCGCTCGTCCAGCGGCTGCCCAAGCGGCGGCTGGTGGCGACCCAGTTCGCGGCGGGCGCGGCCAATCACCTCCTGCCGACGGGGCTGGGCGCGAGCGCGGTCAATCTGCGGTTCATGGCGGTGTGCGGGGTTCCACTGGCCCGTTCGTCGGCCGCGCTGGCGCTCTACATGCTGGCGGAGTCCATCGCGCGTGTCGGGTTGCTGCTGGGCCTGCTGGTCGCCTTCCCCGACGCGTTGCGGATCGGCGAGCTCCTCCCGGACGGCGCGGTGGGCCCGCTCCTGCTCGTCCTGGGTGCGGTGGTGTGCGTCGCCGTGACGGTCCTGCTGCTCGTCGGGCGGGTGCGCGCCGTCGTGGTCACCTTCCTGCGGACCGCGCTGGGCGAGGCCCGGTCGGTGCACAGGCGCCCCGTGCGCGCGCTCGCCCTGTGGGGCGGTTCGTTCTCCTTCCCCGTGTGCCAGGCGGCCGGATTCGTCGCGGTGGGCCAGGCGTTGGGGCTCCCGGTGCCGCCGCTGCACATGGCGCTCGCCTATCTGGCGGCCACGGTGGCCGTCGCGCTGGTGCCGACGCCGGGCGGGATCGGCTCGGTGGAGGCCGCGCTGATCGTGGCGCTGGTCGCGGCGGGCGGTCCGGCCGCGGTGGCGACGGCGGTGGTCCTCGCCTTCCGCGTCATCACGGTCTGGCTGCCGCTGCTTCCGGGGGCGCTGACGCTGGGCGCCCTCGTCCGGATGAAGATCATCTGAGCCCTTCGGGCCGACCCGGCCGCTCCTTTCGTCAGCACGGCGGCACGCCGGTTCGGGGTCGCGCACGGCAGGTCCCGACCGGCGTGCCGCCGTGCGGGATGAACCGCGGCACGGGCGGGGCGTACTGCCCCACGTGTCCGCGGGGGCTGACCCAGGCGTCCGCAGGGGCGGCGCATGTTCTCGTCGGGGCACCTGGGGCCGTTGAGGGTCCTGTGACTCCTGAGGAGCGTGTGCCGATGTATCCCGGCCAACTTGACGCACGGTCCGGAAGGTCCGTTCCGGCGCCGAGCCGGGCCGGACGCGAGGCGGGGTCGGCGCCCACACCGGCCGACGGAGGCGCCAACAGGCCGGGAGACACGCCGAGTTGGCGGCGGTGTGCGTGGGAGATGGCCTGACCCGAGCGGCTCCGCGACAGAGCACCCGTACGTATGTAGCAAGATGAGCGGATCCCGCCGGTCGACAGTCGTCGGCTCCGGCGGGGTCGCACATCCCGGAAATCGAGCAGCAGGTGGCCACAAGGTGACGACACATCACATACCGGGCGCACGCCCCCTTCCCGGCACGACGGGAGTCAGTCGGTGAACCGAGACCTCACTGTGCACGACTGGATCGTGGCGGGTGTCTGGCTGGCCGTCGGGCTCGCGGCGACCGTCCTGCTCCGCCTCCTCCTGCGCTGGCTGGGCAAGCACGCGACCCGGACCCGGTGGACCGGCGACGACGTCCTCGTCGACGCGCTCCGCGCGCTCGTCCCGGTCGCGGCGATCACGGGCGGGGTGGCCGCCGCCGCGGCGGCGCTGCCGCTGACCGGCAAGGTCAACCACACCGTCAACCAGATCCTGACGGTCCTGATCATGCTCGCCGCCACCATCACCGCCGCGCGCGTGATCACCGGCCTCGTGCGGGCCGTGACCCAGTCGCGCTCGGGGGTCGCCGGATCGGCCACGATCTTCGTCAACATCACCCGGGTCCTCGTCCTGGCCATCGGGTGCCTGGTCGTCCTGCAGACCCTGGGTATCTCCATCGCCCCGCTGCTGACCGCGCTGGGTGTCGGCGGTCTCGCGGTCGCGCTGGCCCTCCAGGACACCCTCGCGAACCTCTTCGCGGGCATCCACATCCTCGCCTCCAAGACGATCCAGCCCGGCGACTACATCCGCCTCACCAGCGGGGAGGAGGGGTACGTCGTCGACATCAACTGGCGCAACACCGTGGTCCGCAACCTCTCCAACAACCTCGTCATCATCCCGAACGCCCAGCTCTCCAGCACCAACATGACCAACTACAGCCGTCCGGAACAGGAGATGACCATCACGCTGCAGGTCGGCGTCGGCTACGACAGCGACCTGGAACACGTGGAGCGCGTCACCTCCGAGGTCGTGACCGAGATCATGACGGAGATCGAGGGCGCGATGCCCGAGCACGAACCCGCCGTCCGCTTCCACACGTTCGGGGACTCGCGGATCAGCTTCACCGTGATCCTGGGCGTCGGCGAGTTCAGCGACCAGTACCGGATCAAGCACGAGTTCATCAAGCGACTGCACAAGCGGTACCGCGTGGAGGGCATCCGCATCCCGTCCCCCGCGCGCACCGTCGCCCTCCAGCAGAACGGCGTGGCGATCCCGCCGCAGCGCGACGGGTCCCTGTCGATCCCGTAGAACATCGGGTGGGGCGGTCCACCGGAGGCCGCCCCGGGGCCGCACGGCCGTCACGGGTGAACGGATCGGGGGACACGGGGACATGACGGTGCTCGGGGTCGACATCGGCACCTCCAGCAGCAAGGGCGTGCTGGTCGACGACGACGGGACGGTGCTCGCGACGGCTGTCCGGCCGCACACCGTCGACCGCCCGCGCCCCGGGCACGTCGAGATGGACGCGCCGGTGTGGTGGGAGGAGTTCGCCTCCCTCACCCGGGAGTTGCTCGCGTCGGCGCCGGACGGCACCTCCGTCACGGCGGTCGGCGTCAGCGGCATGGGCCCCTGTGTCGCGCTCACCGACGGGGCGGACACCCCGCTACGGCCGGCGGTCCTGTACGGCGTGGACACCCGGGCCACCGAGCAGATCACCCGGCTGGAGGCCGAGCTGGGCCGGGACGCCGTACTGCGGCGCTGCGGCTCCCTGCTGTCCACCCAGGCCGTGGGCCCCAAGATCGCCTGGCTGGCGGAGCACGAACCGGACGTGGTCGCCCGGGCGCGGCGCCTGTACATGCCCAGCTCGTATCTGGTGCGCCGGCTCACCGGGGCCTACGTGCTCGACCACCACTCGGCGAGCCAGGCCGTCCCGCTGTACGACTCCGTCGCCCAGAAGTGGTACGAACCATGGGTCCGGCACATCGCGCCGTGGCTGGAGCTGCCGCGCCTGCTGTGGCCCGGAGACATCGCGGGGCAGGTGACGGCCGAGGCCGCTGCCGCCACCGGACTGCCCGTCGGGGTCCCGGTGATCGCCGGCACCGTCGACGCCTGGTCCGAGGCACTGAGCGTGGCGGCCCAGCACACCGGCGACCTCATGCTCATGTACGGCAGCACCATGTTCCTGATCAACACCCTTTCCGACCGCCTGCTGGTGCCCCAACTGTGGAGCACCGTCGGCGCCCTGCCAGGTACGCGCAGTCTCGCGGGCGGCATGGCCACGTCCGGTGTGATCACGGACTGGCTGCGTGAGCTGTTCGGCACGCCCGACCACACCGCGCTGCTCGCCGGGGCCGAGGCCTCCGGGCCCGGCGCGCGAGGGCTGCTGATGCTGCCGTACTTCGCCGGCGAGCGGACACCCGTGGCCGATCCGCACGCGCGCGGGGTGATCGCCGGGCTGACGGTGGAGCACACCCGCGGCGACCTCTACCGCGCGGCCCTGGAGGCGACGGCCTTCGGTGTCCGGCACAACGTCGAGGCGATGCGTGCCGCCGGTGCGGACATCCGCCGTGTCGTCGCCGTGGGCGGCGGCACCCGGGGCGGCCTGTGGACCGGGATCGTCTCCTCGGTGACCGGTCTGGAGCAGGAGGTCAGGGCCGTCTCGCTCGGCGCGAGCTACGGCGCGGCGTTCCTGGCCGCCGGCGCGGTCGGCGCCCCCCGCATCGACGTGTGGAACCCGGTGCGTGAGCGGGTCGCCCCGGACCCGCGTCTGCGCGTCCGCTACGACGAGCTGTACGACCTGTACCTCCGGCTGTACCCGGCGACGCGGGACATCTCCCACGCGCTGGCGGGACACCAGCGGCACGCCCACGACTGAGCGTCCCGTCCTCCCGTCCTCCCGTGACCGCTCGCCTCGGGCCTCGGTTGCGGAAAGCCGGGTGCGGGGGCAGCCCGACGCCCGGCCGACGGCGGTGGCCCGGCTGTCGGGAGCCGAGCGGATCGGGACCGGCGCGTAGATCACGGTCTGGGCGCTGCCGAGGAACATGCCGGTCAGGAATCCGCCCGAGGGTTGTCACCGTTCTCGTCGTTCTCGTCGTTCTCGTCGTTCTCGTCGACAGTCACAGGAACCGGTGGTGTGCCGTGGGTGTGGAAGGACTCGATGGTCTTCAGGCCCCAGGCCTGGCCCTTCCTCCGCTCGGCCTCGGTCCAGGTGACCAGTGGCCAGTCGGGGGCCAGTACCAGGCGGGTGAGCGGGTTGCACAGCTCGATCCGGTTGCCGCCCGGCTCGTAGACGTAGAGGAAGAACGTCTGCTGGATGGCGTGCTTGTGCGGGCCGGTCTCGATGAACACACCGGTGTCCAGGGCGAGGTCGGCGGCGCGCAGGATGTCCTCGCGGGTGTCGGTGGCGAACGCGATGTGGTGCAGGCGCCCTTGGGAGCCGGTCCGGTCCTCGGTGTGGACGATGTCGTATGACTTGCTGCTGAACGTCAGCCACTGAGCGGCGATCCTGCCGCTGTCGAGCCGGATCTGTTCGGTCGGGCGGGCACCGAGGACCTCGTGGACGAAGCCGGCGTTCGAAGCCACGTCGGCGGCGAGGAAGTTGACGTGGTCCAGGCGGCGTACGCCCACTCCGTGACCGGGCTTGGCCTGCGGCTGGTTCTTCAGGCCGGGCTTCAGTCCTTCGGGCGCCCGGTACCACTCGCTCTCCCAGTAGAGGGCGATCTCGTGACCGTCGGGGTCGGTGGTGACGTACAGCGGGCCGAGCCCCGGCTCGTCCTCGGTCCAGCGGCCCGGTCGGCCCGCCCTTTCGGCCTGTTCCACCCGGCGCCGAAGGGCCTCCTCGCTGGAGGCGCGCAGGGCGGTGCGGCCGATCCCGGACGTCGTGTGGGCGGTCAGGGTCAGGCTGTGGTGCTCGTAGTCGTCCCAGGTCCGCAGGTACACGGAGGCTCCGGAACGGCCGTTCTCGGTGAGGCCGAGGTAGTCGGTGAAGAACCCGACACTGGCGTCCAGGTCGGGGGTGAGCAGTTCGACGTGCCCGAGGTGGGCGATGTCGCCGAGCGGCGGGGCCATGAGGCCTCCTCAGGGGTGGTGTGCGGCTCCGGAGGGGTGGTGTGCGGCTCCGGCCGGCCGGGGGAAGACCGTGCCGTCGAAGATCTTGCGAGCGGTACGGACGACCGCGGTGCGCCGGACCACCGGGAGGGCGCCCGGGGTGTCGTGCGCGAGGGTCGTCTCGATGTCGAGGAATCCGGTGGGGTGCTCGATGCGCACCCGGTCCCCGTGGTCCGGCGGGCGGGCCACGGACCGGCCGACACCGCCCTCGATCCGCAGGCCGGCGGCGACGCTCGCGGCGCCCAGGACGCCGATCGAGGTGTGACAGCGGACCGGGATGAAGGTGCGGGTCATGACCGCCCCACCGTCCAACGGCAGTGCCAGCAGGCTGAGTTTGGGCACGGTGGCGTGCTCGGTGTCGCCCAGGCCCATCAGCCTTCCGGCCTCCAGCCGGATCGCCCGGAGCCGAGCGGCGAGCACCTGGTCGGCCTCCAGGGCGGCGGGCGTCTCGTACCCGGTGACACCGAGGGAGGACGCGGCGATGAGTACCGTCGGCATGCCGTTGTTGACGCAGGTCACCGGCGTGCCCGCGGCGAGGTCGCGCACCCGGCCGGTCGGCAGCAGCGGGCTGCCGCCCTGCGGGAACCCGATCACCACCGGTGCGGCGGCCCCCGGCACACCGGAGATCTCGGCGGAGCCGGAGTAGTCGACGCGCCCGCCGGGCGTGGCGAAGTCCGCGACCGCGAGGTCCCCGGTGTTGAGCATGCGGATCCGCACGGAGGTACGGTCGCCGTCCGGGACGACCAGCCCGCGCTCGACGGCGAACGGCCCGACTCCCGCGAGGAGGTTCCCGCAGTTCTGACGGTCACTCACCTCGGCCTTGTCGACGCCGACTTGGAGGAACAGGTAGTCCACGTCCGCCCCGGGGTCGGCGGAGACGGAGACCACGGCCACCTTGCTGGTCAGGGGGTGCGCACCGCCGAGACCGTCGATCTGCCGCGGGTCGGGGCTGCCCATGATCCGCAGCAACAGGCCCTCGCGCGGGGCGGGTTCGGCGGGCAGGTCCCCCGCCAGGAAGTACGCGCCCTTGGACGTGCCGCCGCGCATGAGCATGCAGCGCACTCCCCCGGGCCCGGTCACGGCTCCGCTCCGCCGTCGAGCTCGCGCCGGTACTCCTCGTAGGACTGGTAGCGCACCCCGAGACGGACGAGCGTCTCGCGCAGTCCGTAGCGGTCCAGGCCGAGTTGGCCCGCGGCGAACGCGGCGCGGGACGCCTCCTCCTTTACGGTGCGCGCGGCGGACGCCTCGACGGCCTCGGCGGACCGCTCGCGGGGCACGACCATGACACCGTCGTCGTCGGCGAGGACCACGTCACCCGGCCGGACGCTCTGCCCGCCGAGGACCACGGGCACGTTGACCGAGCCGCCGGTGGCCTTCACGGTGCCCTGCGCGGACACGGCCGCCGCCCAGACGGGGAAGCCCATCGCGCGGAGCTCCTCGGTGTCGCGCACTCCGGCGCCGGTGACCAGGCCGCGGACGCCCCGGTGTCGCAGCGCGGTGGCGAACAGCTCGCCGAACATGCCGTCCGTGGAGGGCGAGGTGGTGGTGACGACGAGGATGTCGCCCTCGCCGCACTGCTCGACCGCCGCGTGGATCATGAGGTTGTCGCCGGGCCAGCCGAGCACCGTGACCGCGGTGCCCGCGACCCGTACGCCCTGCTGGATCGGCCGCAGGGCCGCGCCGAGCAGACCGGTGCGGCCGAGCGCCTCGTGCACGGTGGCGACGCCGTACCCGGCGAGGGCCTCGACGTCCTTCCCGGGCGCCTTCGGCGGGTTGGTGACGATCAGGCCGCTCATGCCAGCTCCCCCGTCACCTGCGGGTACGGGCGCATGTACGCCTCGGCGTACGTGATGTGCGGCAGACCGAGGTTGGGCCCGGCGTTCCGCTTGAGCTGCACGCCGCGCCGGGTCCCGAGGTCGGTGTAGTAGTCCCACAGGTGCCGCTGGGCCGCCAGGCACTCCATCGCCCTGCGCTTGGCCGTCCAGACCTCGGTGATGTCGAGGAGGACCTCCGGCCTGAAGCCGCACATCTCGGGCTGGTGCGGCTCGAAGAAGAACACCGGCGGGGCGCCGATGACCTCGCCCGCTGCCGGGTGGCCGGCGGCCTGCGCGAGGACACGCGCGTCCAGGGCCGTCCGCGCGGCGGCGGGGTGGTCGCCGTTGTACGGGTCGTCGAGCGGGTGGGTCAGCACGACGTCCGGCCGGGTGTTGCGGTAGACGCCCACCAACCGGTCCGTCAGCTCGGGCGTGACGGTCAGGGGGTAGTCGCCGGCGTCGAAGAAGACGACCTCGGCACCGAGGGTGGCGGCGGCGGCCTCGGCCTCACCCCGGCGTATCCCCTTGATCTCCTCCAGCGACCGGCCCTCGCGCCAGGCCTTCGCGGACTCGCCGCGCTCACCGTAGGTCAGGCAGACGATGGTGACCTTCTCACCCCGGGAGGCGGCGAGAGCGATGGCTCCCCCTGCCCGCCACACGAAGTCCCCGGCGTGCGCGGTGACGACGAGGGTCGATCGTGGGATGCCGGGCGCGTTGGCGTACGTCATTGCTGCGATCTCCTTGCTGGACAGGCCGGTTGGCCCACCCCGCGGCGTCATGCGCTCGACGCGTCACTCACGCAGTGCGTCGATCACACCCGCGAGGTGGAGACGGGCGGCCGACTCGGCCGCCTGCGGGTCCCGGGCCCTGATCGACTCGATCATGGCCAGATGCTCGCTCAGGGACTTCTGGGGCCGGCCCGGCCGCAACGCGAGCTGGAAACGGTGGCGGACCAGCTGACCGTTGAGCCGGTCCAGCAGTCCGTCGGCCACCTGCTGGCCGGAGAACTGCCTGATCCGGGCGTGCAGTTCGTGATTGAGCTCGGAGTAGGTCATGGGTTCGCCGTCGGCCACGGCCTTGGACATCGCCACGCCCAGGTCCGACAGCTCGGTCAGCTGCTCGTCACTGGCCTCGACGGCCGCCTTGGCCGCGCACAGCCCTTCGAGGACCATGCGGCACTCGGTGATGGCGACCGCTTCCTCCACGGTCACCACCCGCACCCGCGAGCCGCGGTTGCGGATCCGTTCGACCAGCCCCTCCGACTCCAGCTCGATCAGAGCCGCCCGGACGCTGGCCCGCGTCACACCGAACTGCTCGGCGAGTTCGTTCTCCACCAGCCGCTGGGCCGGTGCCATCTCGCCGCGCAGGATCGCCTGCCGCAGCTGCGCGAGCGCATGCTGTCTGGCCTGCTCTCCGGTGCTCGGACGGACTTCTTCCGGCATGTGTGCCCTTCCTGAGTGAGTGCCTGGCGAACGTAAATCCAGACCGCCAGGATTGTCAACAATTTGGTTGGCCATATCGTCGCCCGAATCCCACGGCAGCCTCACCGGCCAGGAGGCCGCCCCGGGCACTGGCTCGTCCGTACGCCGGAAAAGGGCTCCGGCACCCGCGGTTGCGGGTGCCGGAGCCCTTGAGGTCCTGGCTGTCATGGAGAGGGGCGCGGCCCTGCGGGCCGCGCCCGGCCGTCAGCCCGCGCCGGGGAATCCCGGGGTGCGGAAGACCCGCCGCTCGGCGTCCACGGCGAAGACCTCGCATCCCGCGCGGGCGGCGGCCCAGTCGATCCCGTCCGTGCCCATCGCGAACGCCGCGGTCGCCGTGGCGTCCGCCTCGGTGAGCGAGGAGGCCACGACCGTCAGGCTGAGCAGCCCGGTCGCCGGACGGCCGGTGCGCCCGTCGAGGATGTGGTCGCCGCGCTCGTACCGTCCGGAGGTCGCCACCGCCCCGTCGGTGATCTCCAGGACCGTGCACAGCTGGTCGGCCCGCTCGGGGTGCCGGACGCCGACCCGCCAGGGACGGCCGGCCGCGACCACGTCGCCGCCCGCGTTGAGGCAGAACGTCGTCACGCCCTCCGCCCGCAGCAGTTCCGCGGCCCGCTGGACCGCCCAGCCCTTGACCATGGCGCAGGGGTCGAGGCCGCGTCCGGGCAACCGCACCTGGAAGGCGCCGCCGCTCTCGACGCGGTACCGCTCGCACAGGCCGAGGACCTCGGTCAGGTCCCGGCTCAGCTCGTGCGGCTCCAGCTCGCCCCGGTCCAGCCGGGACACCTCGCTGTCGGGCAGGAAGGGGCTGAACCGTGCGTCGGCCTCGCGCAGCCACGCGAACACCGGATCCGCCGCCCGGGCGGTGTCCCGGCCGGGGCCGCCGTCTTCGACGCGCAGGGAGATGGGCAGCCCCATGATGTGCTCGACCCGGTGCACCACGCCGGCCGGCGACGCCTCTTCGGTCCTCTCTTCGGTCCTCGGCATCGCCGTCAGCTCTTCGCGTCGAGGGCGGCCTGCAGGGACTCGACGTAGCCCTCGCTGGTGATCGTGGCCCCGGACACCGAGTCGATGTCGGCGCTCTGCGCCTGCAGCGTCTCCGCGACGAGCTTCGGCACGGCGGCCTTCGTCTGCGGATGGTTCGGCTGCTGCAGCATCCGTACCGAAGCGATCGTGTCGCCCTCGAAGGTCACCTCGACCTGCACGGCGCCCTTCTCGGTGTCGACCGTGGAGCCGGCCACGACCTGCGAGGCCGCGGCGGACGCCGACGGTGAGGCCGAGGAGGCGGCCGCGGCGGACTCGGCCTGCGCGTCGATGGCGGCCTGGAGCGACTCCCGGTAGCCGTCGCTGGTGATCGTGGCCCCGGACACCGTGTCGACGTCGGCGCTCTGCGCCTGCAGCGTCTCCGCGACGAGCTTCGGCACGGCGGCCTCGGTCTGCGGATGGTTCGGCTGCTGGAGCAGCTTCACGGCGGTGATCTTGTCACCGTCGTACGTCACCTCTACCTGTACGGGGCCCTTCTCGGTGTCCACGGTCGTACCCGTGAACACCCGGGCCGAGCCGCCGGAGGACGACGCGGAGGGTGTCGAGGCGGGTGAGGCGGCCTCGGTGGTCGTGGTCGAGCCGTCCGACGGCGCGTAGCGCCACACCGGGACCAGGCCCGCGACGGTCAGGACCAGGACAGGTATTACTCGCTTCACGATGTCTCTCTCATCCCGCCAGGCTGAAGCGTTCGAAGTGGATCTGCTGCTTGGGTACGCCCAGCTCGCGCAGGCTGCCCAGGACCGCGTTCATCATCGGCGGCGGCCCGCACAGGAAGACGTCCCGGTCGCCGATGTCCGGCACGAGCCGCGCCAGCTCGTGGGGCGCCAGTCTGTCGGGGGTGGCCGGCCCGGACACCAGGTGCAGCTCGGCGCCCTTGACCAGGGCGAGGTCCCGCAGCTCCTCGTAGAGGACGGCGTCCTGGTCGGTGGCCACCCGGTAGATGACCACGGCGTGGCCGTGGAGCTCCTCCAGCAGGGCCCGGATGGGGGTGACGCCGACACCGCCGGCGATGAGCACGGCCTCCGGCCGGGTGCGGTGCATCGCGGTGAAGGCTCCGTACGGCCCCTCCGCGAAGACCCGGGTGCCCACCTTGAGGTGCCGCAGTGCGGCGGTGCCGTCACCGGCCGCCTTGGCGGTGAGCCGCAGCGTCCGGCCGTCCGGGGCAGCGGACAGGGAGAACGGGTTGGCCTGCCACCAGCGGTCCCTGGTCAGGAACCGCCACAGGAAGAACTGGCCCGCGCGGGCCGGCAGCCGGTCCAGGTCGCGTCCCGTGATGTAGACCGAGACGACGTTGTCCGACTCGGGCACCACGGCGGAGACCCGCAGCTGGTGCCGCAGGTTCCGCCACAGCGGAAGCACCAGCCGGCCCAGCAGCACCGAGCCGAGCGCCACGCCCCACAGCACGTACCAGTACGTCGTGGCCGCGGACGACGCGGTGAACGTCGTGCCCGCGGCGACCTGGTGAGTGAAGGCCAGAACCACCGCGACGTATGTGTACAGGTGGATGAAGTGCCAGGTCTCGTACGCCAGCCGGCGGCGGGCGAAGCGGGCCGAGACCGCGCCGATCACGAGGATCAGTCCCAGCGCGACGATCGCGCGCAGCACTCCCTCGACGGTCTCGGCGAGGTCCACCAGCTGGTTCACCGGGTCCATCGAGGACGACTGGGCGTAGCCGAAGGTGATGAACACGGCGTGCCCGAGCAGTGTGAACAGCAGGCCGAAGCCGACCCAGCGGTGCCAGGACGTCAGCCGGTCCATGCCGATACGGCGGTCGAGCCACGGCAGCCGGGCGACGAGCAGCAGCTGGAAGGCCATCAGGAGCGCGCCGTACAGCCCGGCCAGCCGGCCCAGCACGATGAGGGTGTTGGAGGCGAAGCCGGCCTGGACGAAGAACACGGTCACCACGACCACGTTCAGGGCCAGCACGCCGTACAGGCCGGTGCGGGCCACGACCTTGGGACGTACCGCCGCGGGTGGCGGCGCGGCGGTCCTCTGGACTGTAGTCACGGACGGCAGCTCCTTGATCGGGTCCTGGGACTCCGAGCCTGCCTGGTGGGAGCTGTCGTTTTCCTGTCGCTGAACTTTCAAGTGGTTATCGATGTGGACTCGACGGGCCCTCGGCCATGGCATCGCAGGCCACGTGACGCACTATGGGCACGTGGAAAAAGTACGACTTCTCGTCGTGGACGACGATCCGCCCATCGCCGACCTGGTCGCGACGGTCGCCCGCTACGAGGGCTGGGAGGCGGTCACCGCCAACTCCGGCGAGGAGGCCCTGCACCGGGCCGCGGAGTTCCGTCCGGACATCGTGGTGCTCGACCTGATGCTGCCCGGCCTCGACGGCTTCGCCGTCCTCGACCGGCTGCGGCTGTCCGGGACGATGGTGCCCGTGGTGTTCCTGACCGCGCGGGACGGCGTGGCGGACCGGGTCGCGGGCCTCACCAGGGGCGGCGACGACTATCTGGTCAAGCCGTTCGCGGTGGAGGAGCTCATGGCCCGTCTGCGGACCGTGCTGCGCCGCAGCGCCGGTCCCGCCTTCCAGCGGTCCGTGCTCACGGTCGCGGACCTGACGATGGACGAGGACACCCGCGAGGTGCGCCGCGGTGAGCGGCTGCTGACCCTCACCCCGACCGAGTACGAGGTCCTGCGCTACCTGATGCGGAAGTCGCCGACGGTCCTGACCAAGGCCCAGATCCTCGACCACGTGTGGGAGTACGGCTTCGGTGGCCGCTCGAACGTGGTGGAGCTGGTGATCAGCCGGCTGCGCCGCAAGCTCGACGGTGTCGACGGCGTCGACGGCAACGGCGCGGACGGGCCGACACTGATCCACACCGTGCGGGGCGTCGGGTACGTGGTGCGGCAGGTCACGGAGTGATCCGCCGTCTGCGCGACACGTACCGCAGGCTCCGGCTCGGCACCCGGCTCGCGCTGGGCATGGGGGTGCTCTCGCTGGTCGTCTTCGCCGCGGTCGGCGCCGCGCTGTCGACGTACATGCGGGACTACCTGGAGCGCCAGCTCAACGACCAGATGAAGCTGGTCCAGATCACCCAGTCCAAGGACGCCGAGGCCCACGGAACGGTGGAGCGGCGGCCGTACTACGGCTGGTACACCGCCGTGTACGACGTGTCGGGCGACTCCGCCGTCCTGCGCAGACCCAGCGACGTGCCGAAGGACGTGGGCCAGCTCACCGCCGTCGCCGAGTCGCTGGCCCGCGCGGGAGCGAAGGAGATCTTCCACACCACCCGCATCAAGGACGAGGGCGCGTACCGGCTGCGGGCCTGCGAGTTCGAGCCCGGCGTGGTCCTGGTCACCGCGGCCCCGCTGGAGGACATCCAGGACACCATGGACCAGCTGGTCACGGTCCAGGTCATCGGGTTCACGCTCGCGCTGGTCGGGCTCGTGGTGTTCGGCCGGGCGGTGCTGCGGCGGGGTCTGCGGCCGCTCAGCGACATGGCGCACACGGCCCGCGGCATCACCTCGCACGACTTCACGGACTCGGCCCGGCTGCCGGTGCGCGCGGACCGCGGGAACGGTGGCCCTGAGGTCGAGGAGCTGCGTACCGCGTTCAACACCATGCTGGAGCACATCGACGACTCGCTGGCCGTCCGTACGGAGGCCGAGCAGCGGCTGCGCCGGTTCGTCGCGGACGCCTCGCACGAACTGCGCACACCCCTGATGTCGGTACGCGGTTACGCGGACCTCTTCCAGTACGCGGCGGCCAACGAGCCCGAGGAGCGGGAGAAGCACCTGGCCCGGCTGCGCGCCGAGGCCGCCCGGATGGGCGTCCTGCTGGACGATCTGCTGCTGCTCGCCCGGCTGGACGCCGCCGAGGTGGAGGCCCCGCTGCGGCTGGAGGAGGCGGACCTGGCGGAGCTGGTGCGGCAGGCGGCGGACGCGTTCCGCGCGAGCCGCCCGGACCATCCGCTGTCCGTGACGGCGGGTCCGGGCCCGGTGCGGCTGCGGCTCGACGCCCTGCGCATCCGGCAGGTCCTGGACAACCTCCTCACCAACGCCGCCGTGCACACCCCGGCCGGCACCGAGGTGGCGGTCGAGGTGTCCGTCGCGTCCGGCGCCGCCGTCGTGCGGGTCACCGACTCCGGCCCGGGCATTCCGGCCGCCGACCAGGAGCACGTCTTCGACCGCTTCTTCCGCATCGACAAGGCCCGCACCCGTGACCGCGGCGGCAGCGGCCTGGGCCTGGCGGTCGCCCTGTCACTGGTGCGGGCCCACGGCGGGAGCATCACGCTGACCAGCCGGCCGGGCGCCACGGCGTTCACCATGACGATCCCCCTGGTCCGCGGGTCCTGAGTCCCGCCGGCGCCGATGAACGGGGCGGGCGCCCGGGCGCGAGCTGAACTCGCGCCCGGGCGCCCTGGGGACGGGGCCGCCGGTGTCACTCGGCGTAGAACGTCGCGTCCGCCCTGGCCGTCGCCGTGTCGGCGGGCTGTGTGACGAGCAGGTAGTTGTAGTGCCGGAGGTAGCTTCCCGTGACGTTGTACGACTCGAAGGAGACGCCCGCGGACGTGTCGGCCAGACCCGCCCGCCGGTAGAAGGTGGCGTCGCTCTTGAAGGCCGTGCTCCCGTCGCTCTTGTCCACCCAGACCTCGCCGTTGCTCCGGTGGCGGAGGTAGTAGCCGGGGAAGTTCGCCGATTCGAGGGAGACGGTCCCGGTGCCGGCGAGACCGGTCACGACACGGAACTGGGAGTCGGCGAGGTTGGTGACGTTCGGCTCGATCTTCGCGCGGTACTCCCAGTGCCGGATGTACCGGTCGGGGAAGTTGTACGAGGAGAAGCGGACCGGGGTGATCCCGTCGGCCACCGGGATGCCGAAGTTGGGAGTGCCGTCGGTGTTCCAGTACAGCTTCTGGTAGCGGGTGCGGCGGTTGGGGTCGTTGAGCGGGTCGCCGCTGATGTCCTTGTAGTTGCGGTCGTGGTAGACGAGGATGTCGGACTTTCCGTCCTCGGACGTGGTGAAGGTGTTGTGGCCGGGACCGTACTGGCCGGTCGCGGCGTTGCTGGTGAAGACCGGGTTGGGGGTCTTGACCCAGGAGGCCGCGCTCATCAGGTCGGCGGAGGCGGACGCGGTGAGCAGGCCGAGGCAGTAGTTGGCGTCGGTGGCGCTGGCCGAGAAGGTCATGAAGACCTTGCCGCCCCGCTGGATGACCGCCGGGCCCTCGTTGACGGTGTGGCCGATCTTCTCCCAGGCGTTGGTGGGCCGGGAGATCATGACCGGGCTGCCGCTGATGGTCCAGGGGTTGGACATCTTCGCCAGGTAGATGTTGGTGCCGTCGCCGACCGCCGGGTCGTTCTGCGCCCAGCTCAGATAGCGGGTGCTGCCGACCGTGAAGGTCGTCGCGTCGAGGGAGAAGGTGTCCAGCGGCAGCGCGATGCGGCCCTTCTCGGTCCAGGTGCCGGTGATCGGGTTGGCGGAGCTGGACTCCAGGACGTACGGGCGAATCTTCCAGATGTCGTTGGACGAGCCGGCGGTGAAGTAGATGTACCACTTGCCGCCGATGAGGTGGATCTCCGGTGCCCAGATGTGGGCGCCCATCTCACCGCTGGCGTGCTTCGTCCAGATGGTGGTCTCGGCGGCCGTGGACAGCCCCTGGAGGGTGGTGGCCCGGCGCATCACGATCCTGTCGTACGCGGGCACCGTCGCGGTGAAGTAGTAGTAGCCGTCCGTGTGTTTGAAGATGTGCGGATCGGCGCGCTGTTCGGCGACGGGGTTGGTGTAGGTCACGGCGGGCGAGGCGGGGGCCGCGGCCTCGGCGATGCCGGAGGTCAGCGCGGCCAGGGTGACGAGCAGCGCCGTGAACACCCTTGCGATCGTGCGTCTCACTGTTTTCCTCTCGATCACGTCGAATGCGTCGGCCACGTCGGGCGAGCCGGTCGCGTCATGCATGTCGCTCACGTCGTGGGCCTGAACTGCCACTGCTGGCAGTTGTTGTCGAGCCATCTCCACTGGCGCACGTCGGTGCCGTTCGCCGTACCGCAGTCGGCGACGTCCGCGACCTTCCCGGTGCTCTCGTTGACGATCCGCACGTGGTCACCGGTCGCGGTGTACACGAGGCGGAACTTCTGGCACTTGTTGTTCAGCCAGGACCACTGCCGCAGGTCGGCGCCGTCGGCGGTGGAGCATTCCGCGGTGTCCATGACCTTGCCGGTCGCGACGTTGACGAGCCGGCTGGTGTCGTCGCCGAGGTCCTCGATCCGCCACTTCTGGTTGGCGCCGCCGGTGCAGGTCCACTGGAAGATGTTGGTGCCGTCCGCCGTGCTGCCGCCCTCGACGTCCAGGCACTTGCCACTGTTGCGGTTCACCAGCGTGTACGCGGTCGGGGTCGCCGCCGTCTCGCCGGACGGGCCGGGGAGCGTGGTTCCGAGGGCGACCGGGGTACCGAAGTCCGGTGTGCCGTCCGCGTTCCAGGTGACCTTCTGGGCGCGGGTGGTCCGGCCGTTGCCGCAGCCGCCGTTCGCGGAGTTGTTGGCGTGGTAGACGATCCAGTCCTCGGTGCCGTCCGGGGACTTGAAGAACCCGTTGTGGCCCGGGCCGTATACGCCGGCCGCGTCGTTGCGCTGGAAGACGGGGGTCTGCTTCTTGGTCCAGGCGGACGCGAGCAGCGGGTTGGTGCCGGTCAGTTCGAGTTGGCCGAGCTTGTAGTCCGCGGTCTGGCAGTGGCTGGCGGAGAAGGTGAGGAAGGTGCGGCCGCCCCGGTACAGCGGCTCGGGCCCCTCGTTGACGGCGCCGCCGGAGGTCTCCCAGCTCAGCGTGGGGCTGGAGATGATGCTGAAGGTGGAGCTGCTCAGCGTGTACGGGTTGCTCATCGGCGCGATGACCATGCTCTGCGTACTGCCGTTGATGAAGCCGCTGCCGAGCAGGTACAGCTTGTTGTCGTGCTTCAGGACGCTGGCGTCGATCAGCCAGCCCCCGGGCGTGAGGTTGGAGCCGCTGAGCTGGTTCTTGTAGGTGTACGGGCCCATCGGGTCGGAGCCCGCGCTCTCCAGGACATGGGTGCGCTGGGAATCGCAGCAGGCGACACCGCTCTGCCCCGCGGAGTAGTACAGGTACCACCTGCCGTCGAGGAAGTGCAGCTCCGGCGCCCAGACATTGGTGTTGCGCGTGGCGGTGGTGTCGCTCCAGACCTGCACACTGGGCGCCACGGACAGCCCGGCCAGGGTCGGCGACTTCCGCATGGTCAGCACACCGGTGAACGAGGTGGTGACCAGGTAGTAGTTGCCGTTGTAGTACTCCACCCAGGGGTCGGCGCCCTTCTGCGCCTTGACCGGGTTCGTGTACGGCCGTCCCTCCGCGGCCGTGGCGGGCTGCGTGGCGGCGGAGGCCAGTATCAGGAGCAGCGCTGCCACGAGAGTGGCCCAATGGCGGATTCGGAACACGGGTTCCCCTTCTCCTGGACACGCTGTTCGAAATCCCGTACAGCGTGCGTAACTTCGACCAGAAGATAGGGACGCGACCTGTACGCGTCAACGGTTCTGACACATTTGGTTCCGGTTGGCTTTCCGTCCCGTGAACCCACGACCGGTCGGCCCGTCGAACGTGCCGTCAACTACCGGCCCACCTGCGGCGATGGGCGCACGGCGAAAGATCTCGTTCGACCTGTCGGACATTGTTCGATACCTCTTGACGCCCCCGTACGCACCGATTGACACTCTCGCAACGCGACGTCACACAGAAGAAACGGCAGAGTGCCCACTGCTGAGACCTCGCACTTCCCCCTTTCCTTCCGCCATGTCTCAGCAAGGGGTTCCGAACGATGCAATTCGCGACACCGCGCAGCCGCGCGAGACGTTGGGCGGGGCAGCTCGCAGGCCTCAGCGCCGCGTCACTGTTCCTGGGTGTCATCGGCCCCGTCGCTCCCGCACACGCGGCCCAGAGCGCGGACGTCACCGACGGCCTGGCCCTCTGGTACAAGCTCGACGCCGCATCCGGCACGACCGTGGCCGACGCCTCCGGCAACAACCGGACCGGCACGGTCAACGGCAGCCCCACCTGGTCGGGCTCGGGTGAGGGACTCGCCTTCAACGGCTCCGACACCTTCGTCAAGGTGCCGGACAACGTCCTGAGCGGCATGAACTCGGTCACCGTCTCGATGGACGTGAAGGTCGACTCCACCCAGTCCACCCCCTACTTCATCTACGGCTTCGGCAACACGAGCGGCTCCGCCGGCAACGGCTACCTGTTCACCACCGGCAACACGCTGCGGACGTCCATCGCGTCGGGCAACTGGTCGACGGAACAGACCACCCAGCCCTCCCCCGCCCGCACCCTGACGCGCGCGGTCTGGAAGCAGCTCACGTACACGCAGACCGGCAGCACCGGCGTGCTCTACGAGGACGGCGTGGAGGTGGCCCGCAACACGGCGGTGACCATCACGCCCGGCTCCATCGGGTCCGGCACCACCACCGCCAACTACCTCGGCAAGTCGGTGTACCCCGGGGACAAGCTCTTCAAGGGCAGCCTCCGTGACTTCCGGGTCTACGACCGGGCGTTGGCCGGCTCGGAGGTCGAGCAGCTCTCCCTCCCCGTCGCCACCCGGGGCGTCGCCGACGACAAGGCCGCGCTCACCCTCGGCGACACCAGCGCCGTCGTCTCCGACCTGACCCTGCCCGCCACCGGCCCGGCCGGCGGCTCCTCGATCAGCTGGGACAGCGACACCCCCTCCGTGGTGTCGGACTCCGGCGCCGTCACCCGCCCCGCCGCCGGTGAACCGGACGGCCACGCGACACTGACCGCGACGCTGAAGAAGGGATCGGTGACCGGCACCAAGACCTTCGACATCACCGTCCCCGCCGCCTTCGACGACTCCACGGCCACCGAGCGGGCCGCCGAGGCGCTGAGCGTCCACAACCTGGACGACGCGCGCGGCAACCTCACCCTGCCGAAGACCGGCACGTACGGCACCGAGGTCACCTGGGCCTCGGCGGATCCCGACGTCGTCTCCGCGGCCGGTGTGGTCCGCCGCCCCGCGCACGGCGAGGGCGACACCACCGTCGAGCTGACCGCGACCGTCACCAAGGGCGCCGCGAAGGCGACCCGCGTCGTCACCGCCAAGGTGCCCGAACTCCCCGCCGCCGCGCCCCTCAAGGGCTACATGTTCAGCTACTTCACCGGCGAGGGCACCTCGGACGGCGAACAGCTCTACGCCGCCCTCAGCAAGGGCAACGACCCCCTGAAGTGGCGGGAGCTGAACGAGGGCAAGCCCGTCCTCACGTCCACGCTGGGCGAGAAGGGCCTGCGCGACCCGTTCATCATCCGCTCCCCCGAGGGCGACAAGTTCTACCAGATAGCCACCGACCTGCGGATCTACGGCAACGGCGACTGGGACGCGTCCCAGCGCACCGGCAGCAAGTCCATCATGGTGTGGGAATCCACCGACCTCGTGAACTGGACCGACCAGCGGCTGGTCAAGGTCTCGCCCGACAGCGCAGGCAACACCTGGGCGCCGGAGGCGTACTACGACGAGAAGCTCGGCGAGTACGTCGTCTTCTGGGCGTCCAAGCTGTACGACAACGCCGGGCACACCGGCGACACGTACAACCGGATGATGTACGCCACGACCCGCGACTTCTACACCTTCAGCGAGCCCAAGGTCTGGATCGACCGCGGCTACTCGGTCATCGACTCCACGGTGATCAAGCACGACGACACGTACTTCCGCCTCTCGAAGGACGAGCGGAACAACTCGTCCTCGACGCCCAACAGCAAGTTCATCTTCCAGGAGAAGAGCGACTCGATCCTCTCCCCCTCCTGGGACTTCGTCGCCGAGGGCATCGGCAAGGGCGCGATGAACGCGGCGGAGGGCCCGCTGGTCTTCAAGTCGAACACCGAGGAGAAGTGGTACGCGTTCCTCGACGAGTTCGGCGGCCGCGGCTACATCCCCTTCGAGACGACGGATCTCGCCTCGGGCCAGTGGACACCGTCCACGGGCTACGACCTTCCCTCCAAGCCCCGCCACGGCACGGTGCTTCCGGTCACCCAGGCCGAGTACGACCGGCTGCTGAAGGCCTACCAGTCGGACCAGCTCGTCGAGTCCGTCGAGGACGTCGAGGTGACGACGGGCATCGGTGACGCACCGGTCCTGCCCGCCACGGTCATCGCCGAGTACGCCGACGGCGTCAAGCGGCCGGTCTCCGTCACCTGGGACGACGTCCCCGCGTCGGCGTACGCGCAGGCCGGGACCTTCACGGTGAAGGGCAGCCTGCCGGACGGCGCCTCCCTCAGGGCCGAGGCCGAGGTCACGGTCTCGGCGGAGGGCCCCGAGGTCCCGGCCGACCTGCTCCTGCGCTACGACTTCGACGAGAGCGGCGGCAGCATCGCCCGTGACTCCAGCGGTCACGGCTACCACGGCACCTACGTCCGTACGCCCGACTTCGGGACCGGCGTGGACGGCGGCTCGTTCAGGATGTCGGGCGGCTCCAGCAGCTCCGACTCGCCGTACGTCAGGATCCCGAACGGCGTGCTGAAGGGCGCCGACAGCGTCACCGTCTCCACGTACGCCAAGTGGAAGGGCGGGGACAACTTCCAGTGGCTCTTCGGCCTGGGCCCCGACAGCGACAAGTACCTCTTCGCCACTCCGTCCAACGGCGGCGGCAAGCTGTTCTCCGCGATCACCAAGGCCACCTGGTCGGGCGAGAAGCAGATGACCGGCGGCTCGCGGCTCACCCCCGGCACGTGGCAGCACGTCACCGTGACCGTGAACAGCGCGACCGGGACGGCGATCCTCTACGTGGACGGCGTCGAGGCGGCCCGGGCGACCGGCGTCACCATCAAGCCGTCCGAGCTGTACGACGCGTCGAAGGGCTACTCCGGCTACATCGGCAGGTCCATGTACGGCCCCGACCCGTACTTCGGCGGCGAGGTCGACGACTTCCGGATCTACAACCGGGCCCTGTCGCCCACCGAGGTCCTGGAGCTGAGCGGGAACACCACGGGCATCGCCTCGGCGACCCACCCCGCGCTCAAGGTCGACGCGATCATCGACGACGCGGACAGCAGGATCACCCTCCCGCTGGCCGAGGGCAGTGATGTCACCGCCCTGGCACCGGAGTTCGGCCTCGCCCACGGCGCGACCATCAGCCCCGCCTCCGGCACCCTGCACGACTTCACCGAACCGGTGAAGTACGAGGTGACCGGCTCCGACGGCGAGAAGCGCACCTGGACGGTCCGGGCCCTGGAGATGAAGAGCCCGGTGCTGCCGGGTCTCAACGCCGACCCGAACATCGCGCGGTTCGGCGACACCTTCTACATCTACCCGACCACCGACGGCTTCCCCGGCTGGAGCGGCACGCAGTTCAAGGCGTACTCCTCCAAGGACCTGGTGCACTGGAAGGACCACGGCGTCATCCTCGACCTCGGTCCCGACGTGAGCTGGGCCGACAGCAGGGCCTGGGCACCGGCGATCGAGGAGCGGAACGGCAAGTACTACTTCTACTTCTGCGCCGACGCGAACATCGGTGTCGCCGTGTCCGACTCGCCCACGGGCCCGTTCAAGGACGCGCTGGGCAAGCCGCTGCTGAAGGCGGGCCAGTACCCGGGCCAGATGATCGACCCGGCGGCCTTCACCGACGACGACGGCACGCCGTACCTCTACTGGGGCAACGGCAGGGCGTACGCCGTCCCGCTGAACGACGACATGGTCTCCTTCGACGCCTCGAAGGTCACCGACATGACCCCCAGCGGCTACAACGAGGGCACCTTCGTCATCAAGCGCAAGGGCACCTACTACTTCATGTGGTCGGAGAACGACACCCGGGACGAGAACTACCGCGTCGCCTACGCGACCGGCTCCTCGCCCACGGGCCCGTGGACCAAGCGGGGCGTGATCCTGGAGAAGGACCTGTCGCTGGGCATCAAGGGACCCGGCCACCACTCGGTGGTCAAGGTGCCGAACACCGACGACTGGTACGTCGCCTACCACCGCTTCGCCATCCCGGGCGGAGACGGCACGAACCGCGAAACGACCATCGACAAGCTGGAGTTCGACGCCGACGGGCTGATCAAGAAGGTCGTCCCGACGCTGTCGAGCATCGACCCGGTCACCGTGGTCCGGGCCGGCCCGGACGCCATGGGCACCGAGGGCGGCGCGATCCCCGTCACCGGCACGATCTCCGGGGCGGGCAGGCCGAAGTGGACGGTGGAGGCCGGAGCGCCCTGCACCTTCGCCGACCCCGACGCCGTCCTCACGTCGATCACCTGCACCGACAACGGCACGTACGAGGTCACGCTGACCGGTGGCCGCGGCAGTGACACGCTCACCGTCACCGTGGACAACTCGGCCCCGGTGATCACCTCGGCGACGGGTCCCGCCTCCGCGGTGTCCGTCGACAGGGCCGCGACCGTCAAGGCCCTGTTCACCGACCTGGGTTCCAAGGACACCCAGACCTGCACGGTCGACTGGAAGGACGGCACCGAACCGGCCGCGGGCAAGGTCACCGCCACCGGTTGCGAGGCCACGCACACCTACCGGAAGGCGGGCATCCACCGTCCGGTGGTCACCGTCACGGACGACGACGGCGGCAAGGACAGCACCCGGCTGCCCGAACTCGTCGTCTACGACCGCTCGGCCGGTCCGATCGCCGGCGTCGGTGTCATCTCCTCGCCGGCCGGCTCCTACCCGGCCAATCCGAAGCTGACGAGCCTGGCGGGCTTCTCCTTCGGCGCCGCGTACAAGAAGGCGAAGGACACCGTCCCCAGCGGCAACGCGACCTTCGACTACGCGGCCGGCAAGCTGTCGTTCCGCTCCACCGGCTCCGACTGGCTGGTCGTCACCCGTGACGAGGCCCAGTACCAGGGCTCGGGCAAGGTCGACGGCAAGGACGGATACGCCTTCCGCATCACCATCACCGACTCACCCGACACCTACCGCATGAGGATCTGGAAGAAGTCCACCGGCGACGTCGTCTACGACAACCGCACCGGCACGAAGGCCTACGGCATCGTGTTCGGCTGACAGTCGGCGCACCACCCGCAGAAGGCGGCGCCCGGGGCTCTGAGCCCCGGGCGCCGCCTTCATTCGCCCCGGCCCTCGACGTACTGCCCGGCGTACTCGCCGGTGGCCGGGACCGGGGTGATCACGTCGACCATCACCCCGTCCGGCGCGGAGACGATGAAGTGGCGCTGCCCGAACTCCTCCGTGCGCAGGGAGAGCAGTACGGGCAGGCCCGCCCCCTCGACCAGCCGGTGGTGCTCGGCGTCCACGTCGTCGACCTCGAAGTTGAGCAGAAGGCCGCCCCGGACGGGGACGCGGTACCCCTCGGGGATGCTCGGGTGGGTGTGGTCGAGCAGGGCGAGTTCGTACCGCGGGACGGCGGTGTGCCGCAGGCTCACGTACCAGTCCGCCTCGAAGGTCGTCCCGAACCCGAAGTGACGGGTGTAGAAGTCGCGCGACGCCGCCACGTCACGGGTGGCGATCACCGGGTAGAAACCGCCGAGCCGGCTCTTCATGACATCTCTCCTCCGCTTGGCGTGCCTGCTCCGCACGCACGGTCCATTTCGCATACCCGGGGTATGTGAAAGTGGACGTTAACATACCCTGGGTATGCGAACTCGAGGGGCGGAGCACGGATGGCTGTCAGCAGGGCCGAGCAGCGGGCGGCGACACGACGGGCGCTGCTGGCCGAGGGGAGGCGGCGGTTCGCCGCCGACGGCTATCACGACGTGGTGCTCGCGGAGGTGGCTCGGGCCGCCGGGGTCACCAAGGGCGCCGCCTACCACCACTTCGAGAGCAAGGCGGGACTCTTCCGGGCCGTGGTCGCGCAGGTGCAGCACGAACTGGGCGAGCGCGTCGCGGAGGCCGCCGGGCGGTACGAGGACCCGTGGGAGCAACTGCGGGCCGGCTGCCGGGCCTTCCTGGCCGCCGGGTCCGACCCCGCGGTGCGCCGGATCCTGCTCGTGGACGCCCCGACCACGCTCGGCTGGGACGAGTGGCGGGCCATGGACGAGGAGTCCTCCGCCCGGCACCTGACCGAGGCGCTCCAGGCCCTCGTGGAGGCCGGGATCATCGACGACCAGCCGGTGGAGCCCCTGGCACGTCTGCTGTCGGGAGCGATGAACGAGGCCGTGCTGTGGCTGGCCCGGTCCGGGGACCCACAGGCCCGGTCACAGACGGAGATGGCCCTGGACCGGCTGCTGAACGGACTGCGTGCCTGAGGCCGCGTCACCCGCGTCATCCACCTCACCCACGCCCTTCGCATCGCCCACGCCACTCGCAGCGCCCACGACTGCGGCAACGGAAACGGCGAGGGGCTACCTCCGAAGAGATGGCCCCTCGCCGTGGGAGCTGCCGCGGACGGACGGACCGTCAGGTCCCGCCCGCTCCGGCCTTCTTGCGGCTGGTCATGGCCCGCTGGATCAGGATGAACGCGCAGAGCAGCACGCCCGTCGCGATCTTCGTCCACCACGAGCTCAGCGTGCCCTCGAACTGGATGAGGCTCTTGATGAGACCGAGGACGAGGACACCGAACAGGGTGCCGATCACATAGCCGGACCCGCCGGTGAGGAGCGTGCCGCCGATGACGACGGCGGCGATCGCGTCGAGCTCCATGCCGGTGGCGTGCAGCGGGTCACCGGACTGGATGTACAGGGTGAACAGCAGCCCGGCGAGCGCCGAACAGAAGCCGCTCATCGTGTACACGGCGATCTTCGTGCCGCCCTGCGGAAGACCCATCAGCAGGGCCGACTGCTCGTTGCCGCCGATCGCGTACACCCGGCGGCCGAAGCGCGTGTAGTGCAGGACGTAGAAGGCCGCGGCCAGCACGACCAGCGCGATGATGGCCCCGATCGACAGGAAGGCCCCGCCCAGTGACACCTGGGTCTGCGCCATGCTGCTCACCGAGGAGTCGCTGATGGAGATGGACTCCTTGCTGATGACCAGGCACAGGCCCCTGAAGAGGAAGAGGCCCGCGAGGGTCACGATGAAGGGCTGGATCTCGAAGTTGTGGATCACATAGCCCATCAGGAAGCCGCCGAAGGCGCCCACGGCGAGCGCCATGGGTATGACCACCAGGATCGGCAGGCCCTGACGCTCCACCAGCCATGCCGTGAACATGGTCGTGAAGCCGATCACGGAACCGACGGAGAGGTCGATGCCGCCGGACAGGATGACGAAGGTGGCACCGACGGCGGCGACCAGCAGATAGCCGTTGTCGATGAACAGGTTCATGAAGACCTGCGGTTCGCCGAACCCGTAGTTCTGGTACCGGCTCAGACCGATGACGTACATCGCCAGGAAGAGCGTGGCCGTCACCAGGACGGGCAGGCGGCGGTCGCCGAGCAGCCCGGCGATCCTGCTCGTCGTACGGCTGTCCGGCGCCGGGGGCTTCTGGGTGGTCGTGGTCATCACGACACCTCCATCTTGCGAACGGCCTCGGGCGCCGGGGCGGTCTCCGCCGGAGCCGCGGTGGCCTGCTTGGCGCCTCGCTTCCCGCCGAAGCCGCCGGCGCCGAACACCTTGGCGCGGAACTTCGGGGACTGGAGCAGACAGACGACGATGACGACGGCGGCCTTGAAGACCAGGTTGGTCTGGGTCGGCACGCCGATGGTGTAGATCGTGGTGGTGAGGGTCTGGATGACCAGGGCGCCGACGACCGTGCCGCCGATGGAGAACCGCCCGCCGAGCAGCGACGTGCCGCCGATGACCACGGCGAGGATGGCGTCGAGCTCGATCCACAGACCCGCGTTGTTGCCGTCGGCGGCCGAGGTGTTGGAGCTGATCATGAGGCCCGCGATGCCGGCGCACAGCGCGCAGAACACGTACACCATGATCTTGATGCGCCGGGACCGGATGCCGACCAGGCGGCTGGCCTCGGCGTTGCCGCCGACCGACTCGACGAGCAGGCCGAGGGCCGTACGACGGGTCAGGGCGACGGTGACGGCGACCACGGCGGCCACCACGAAGATGGAGAAGGGCAGCGTCAGCCAGTAGCCGCCACCGATCAGCTTGTACGGCTCGCTGTTGATGGTGATGATCTGGCCGTCGGTGATCAGCTGGGCGACACCGCGCCCGGCCACCATGATGATCAGCGTGGCGATGATCGGCTGGATGCCCATCCTGGCCACCAGGAAGCCGTTCCAGAGGCCGCAGACGACCGCGGCCACCAGGCCCAGCGCCATTGCGAGCAGAACCCCGGAGAGGGCGCCCTGGTCGTTCTGGTCGCTGATGTACGAACAGGTCAGTGCGCCGGTGATCGCGACCACCGCGCCGACCGAGAGGTCGATGCCGCCGGTGGCGATGACCAGGGTCATACCGACGGCCACCAGGATGAGCGGCGAGCCGAACAGCACGATCGAGACGAGGCTGCCGTAGAGGTGGCCGTCCGTCATCTTGATCGAGAAGAAGTCAGGAGTGAAGGGAACGTTGACGAGCAGCAGGACGACCAGCACGGCGACCGGCCAGAACAGGTGATGCTGGGTCAGTGCTCGCCATCGGGGAGTGGTGGTCACTGGTGCTCTCCGCTCGCGATGGTCTCCAGGATCCGGGTGGGGGTGATCTCGGGCCCGTTGGCGATCTGCGCCACCAGCTTGCGGTCGCGCAGCACGCCGATGGTGTGACTCAGCCGGAGCACCTCCTCCAGCTCGGCCGCGATGTACAGCACGGCCATGCCCTCCTCGGAGAGCGAGACCACGAGTTTCTGGATCTCCGCCTTGGCGCCGACGTCGATACCGCGTGTCGGCTCGTCGAGGATCAGCAGCTTCGGCTGGGTGATGAGCCAGCGGGCGAGCAGCACCTTCTGCTGGTTGCCGCCGCTGAGCTGACCGACGCGTGCCTCGGGGTTGGCGGGGCGGATGTCCAGGGCCTTGATGTACTTGGCGACGAGTTCGTCGCGCTGGGCGGCCGGGATGGGCCGGGTCCAGCCGCGGGACGCCTGGAGGGCCAGGATGATGTTCTCCCGGACCGTCAGATCGGGGACCAGGCCCTCGGCCTTGCGGTTCTCCGAGCAGAACGCGACGCCCGCGCCGATCGCGTCGTTCGGGGCGCTCATCGAGATGTGCTTCCCGCCGATGCTGACCTTGCCGCTGTCCGGCTGGTCGGCGCCGAAGAGCAGCCGGGCCAGTTCGGTGCGGCCGGAGCCGAGCAGGCCGGCGAGGCCGACGACCTCGCCCTTCTTGATCTCCAGGTCGAAGGGGGCGATGGCGCCGGTCCTGCCGAGGCCGTCGGCCTGGACCAGCGGTTCGCCGACGTCGGCTCGCAACTGGTGGTCGTGGAGCTCCTCCAGCTGGTCCAGGGCCTTGCCGATCATCAGCTGGACGAGCCCGACCTGGTCGAGGTCGCCGACCATGTGCTCGCCGACCAGGGTGCCGTTGCGCAGGACGGTCATCCGGTCGCAGATCTCGTAGATCTGGTCGAGGAAGTGCGAGACGAACAGGATCGCGACACCCTCGTCCCTGAGCTGCCGCATCAGGCGGAACAGTTCGAGGACCTCGTCGCGGTCGAGGCTGGACGTCGGCTCGTCCAGGACCAGCACCTTGGTGCCGGCTCCGGAGCCGTCGCTGTCGCCGGTGCCCACCGACCGTACGATCGCGACCAGTTGCTGCACGGCCAGCGGGTACGAGGACAGGGGCGCGGTCACGTCGATGTCGAGGCCGAGCCGGTCGACCAGCTCCGCCGCGTCCTTGCGCATCTTCTTCCACAGGATGCGGCCGGCACGGGTGGGTTCACGTCCGATGAAGATGTTCTCCGCCACCGACAGGTTGGGGCAGAGGTTCACCTCCTGGTAGACCGTGCTGATGCCGGCCTGCTGCGCCTGCAGCGGGCTGTCGATCCGCACGGACTCCCCGTCGAGGGTGACCGTGCCGCCGTCGAGCGGGTAGACGCCGGTCAGCACCTTGATGAGGGTGGATTTTCCCGCGCCGTTCTCGCCCATCAGGGCGTGGATCTCGCCGGGGAAGAGACGGAAGTCGACACCCGACAGAGCCCGTACCCCCGGAAATTCTTTGACTATGCCCGTCATCTCCAGGACGGGCAGCGGCTCTGCCATGGCAGCGCTCCTCATGGATTTCGTTCAGGCCCGCAGGGAGCCCCGCGGACAGTCCTCGGGCGGAGGAACTGGCCGGGCGGAGGCTCCCTGCCGGTGGGTGCGGTCGGTCAGTACTTGCGGGTGGGGAGCGCGTCCTTGGCCTGGTCCTGCATGAAGTCGCTCTCCTCGGTCTTGATCCAGCGCTCGACCTTCTCGCCGTCCTTGACCTTCTGCACGACCTCCATCAGCTGGGGGCCGAGCAGCGGGTTGCACTCGACGATGGCGTTGATCTTGCCCTCGGACATCGCGACGAAGCCGTCCTTCACGCCGTCGACCGTGACGATCAGGATGTCCTTGCCGGGCTTCTTGCCGGCCGCCTCGATGGCCTGGATGGCGCCGATGCCCATGTCGTCGTTGTGCGCGAACAGCACGTCGATGTCCGGGTTGGACTGCAGGAAGGCCGCCATGACCTGCTTGCCGCCGGCGCGGGTGAAGTCGCCGGTCTGGCTGACGACGATCTTCCAGTCGTCCTTGTGGTCCGCGTCCATGACCTCCTTGAAGCCCTTGGCACGCTCGATCGCGGGAGCGGCACCGGTGGTGCCCTCCAGCTGCGCGATCTTGACGTCGCCCTTGTGGCCGGCCTTCTCGAGGACCTTCTCCAGGATCTTGGCCGCGCGGCGGCCCTCGTCCGTGAAGTCCGAGCCGACCAGGGTCACGAACAGGGACTCGTCGGAGGTCTCGACGGAGCGGTCGGTGAGGACCACGGGGATCTTCTTGGCCTTGGCTTCCTTCAGCACCGCGTCCCAGCCGGTGACGACCACCGGCGAGAAGGCTATGACGTCCACGCCCTGGGTGATGTAGCTGCGGATCGCGGAGATCTGGTTCTCCTGCTTCTGCTGCGCGTCGGAGAACTTGAGGTTGTAGCCCGCCTCCTTGGCCGCCTCCTTCACGGAGTCGGTGTTGGCGCTGCGCCAGCCGCTCTCCGAACCGACCTGGGAGAAGCCGAGGGTGATCTTCTTGCCACCGCCGCTGCCGGAGTCGGACGTCGACGCACCGTCGTCCTCCTTGGCGCAGGCCGCCAGGCCGCCCGCCGCCGCCACGCCGACCGCCGCCGTGAGGAAGTTCCTTCTGTTGAGCATGTTCTTCTCCTTTGAAGAGCGGGCCCACAAGGGCCTGCTGGTACGCGCTTGACACTCGCCGGGACAGGCTGCACAGCGTCCAGCCTGTCGATCATTGTTCGAGATATCGGCCATTCCCGGGCGCGGAGAACAGCCGTGGGGTGCTGGGTCAGACGGGAGGGGCGCCCTGGTCGGAGGTGTACGGGAAGGTGCTGGCGCGGACGACGAGTTGGGGCTCGATGGCGATCCGGAGCGATCCGGACGGCTCCCGGCCCTCGATCAGGTCCAGGAGCAGGGCGATGCTCCGTTTCCCGACCTCCGCGAAGTCCTGCCGGACGGTGGTGAGCGGAGGCGCGAAGAACTCCGACTCCGGGATGTCGTCGAAGCCGACCACCGCGACGTCCTGGGGAGTTCGCACACCCGCTTCACGCAGGGCCCTCAACACCCCCAGCGCCATCTGGTCGTTGGCCACGAAGACCGCGGTCAGTCCTCGGCCCACCCAGCCGGCCAGTTCCTGGCCCGCCCGGTAGCCCGACAGCGGACTCCAGTCCCCCCGCAGGATCAACGGCGGCTCGACACCCGCCGTTTCGAGGGTGGCGCGCCAGCCCTCGGCCCGGTCGGCGGCCTCCTGCCAGTCCTCGGGTCCGGCGAGGTGCCAGACCGTGCGGTGGCCTGCGGCCAGCAGGTGACCGGTCGCCAGACGGGCCCCCAGATGCTGATCCACGTTGACGCTGGGGATCACCACCTTGGACCCGCTGCCCACGGTCACCACCGGGAAGGGGTGGCGCAGTTCGGCGAGGGCCTCGACCGCCGACCGCTGCGGTGCGATGGCGACGACTCCCTCCACCCCGCCCTCACTGAGGTGGTCCAGCGCCTCGGACAGCTTGTCGACGGTCAGCTTCCGCAGGCTGACCGTGGAGACGAGATAACCCTCTGCGCGTGCCGCCTCCTCCAGCGCGAAGAGCGTACTGGCCGGACCGTGGAGGGTGGTGTCCGAGGCGACCACACCCAGGGTCCGGGTGCGCCGGGTGGCCAGGGCCCGGGCGGAGGAGTTGCGGCGGTAGCCCATCTCCTCGATCGCGTGCAGCACCTTGGCCCGTGTCTCGTCCCGCACGTTGGGGTGGTCCCCCATCACGCGGGAGACGGTCTGGTGGGACACGCCCGCCAGTCGCGCGACATCGGCCATGGTGGGCGGCCGAAGCTGAGATTGTGCCATGGCCGCACCTCCTTGGCGGTCGTGTACCGGAAGATTCCTGGGCCGTGCCGGGCGCCCCCGCGGGGCGGGGTCCAACCCGCCCCGACGGCAGCCTCGCCGCGGGCCGGCCGGCCGGTTCACCGGGTGCGGATCTTCGTCCGGCCCGGTCGCGGATCCGGCCCGTACGAAGCGCTCCGAACCCTGCGCCGCCTGCCGGGGAGGCGAGTTGAGGCGCTGTGGACGCCATGGTCGTACCTCCCTGGAAGTCGGCTCGTGATTGCGGACGTCATTGTGAGCGCTAACAATTCATGCCGGTCAAGGGGTACAACAACATGGAGGACGTCACGGTTGCGTAACGCGCCGGAAGCATGCGGACCCTGGCGGTGACGGCCGGCGGCACGGGTTCGCGGCAAAGGTATTGACGGGCTTCGGACACGGCTCTATTTTCAGCACCGAAACTTCGAACCACGAACGAAATATCGGACGTTGCTGATGACCAGTTCCAGCCAGCGGTACGCACACCTCCCCCGGCCATGCTGAGCGGAGCCGTGCCCCCCGCACGCGAAAAGGGCCCCCACAGGCTCTCGCCTGCGAAGACCCTTCGCTCTGTCGGGACGACAGGATTTGAACCTGCGACCCCTTGACCCCCAGTCAAGTGCGCTACCAAGCTGCGCCACGTCCCGATGCGTCCCGCCGTGGCGAACCACGTGAAGACGCAGTCAAGACCCTACCGCACGCGGGCCCGGCGCCGTCCGGGCCGCCGGGCGGCGCCACCGCCACCCGCCCCGGCGCGCCGGCCACCTCACGGCACCCGCACGAGGACCGCCCCCGACCGACCGCCTCTTCACGCTTCCATCACAATGTGGCCACCTGTTGTCCAGGTGCTGGGCCGCGCCTCAGCAGCACCTCTACGGTCGTTCCCTCTCGCACAACCTTGGGGGATTCGTGTCGGAGCATCCGAAGTGGGCACGCAAGCGCTTTGTACTGCCGGCCCTCGCTCTCGCCTTCCTCATCGGCCTGGGTGCGGGCGCCGGCGGGGAGGGTGAGACCGAACCGGCGGCCGCCGGGGCGAAGCCCACGGAGACCGCCACGGCCACGGCCACTGCGACCGTGACGGCGACGGCGGCCGCCGAGCCCGAACCGGCCGCCACCGTGACCGTACGGGCGACGAAGACCGTCCGGGCGACCGTCACCGCACGACCCGCGGCCGGTGGCGGATCCGACGACGACAGCGGCTCGGTCACGGGTGGTGGTGGCGCCGTGTACTACGCCAACTGCGACGAGGCACGCGCCGCCGGTGCTGCCCCGGTGCGTCGCGGTGAGCCCGGCTATGCCTCACATCTGGACCGCGACGGGGACGGGATCGGCTGCGACAGCTGAGCCGTCCGGTCCACGAACGGCTCACCCTGAGGGACCTGACGCGGGAGCAGGGAACGCCCGCCGGTGCCGGGACCAGGTCGCGTCAGCCGGTCAGGCCGGCCTTCGTGAGCCACTCCTTGGCGACGTCGGCGGAGTCCTCCTTGTCGTTGGCGAGCTTCTTCATCATCTGCAGGAGGTCCTCGGTCGTGAGCTTGGCCGAGATGGCGTTGAGAGCCGCCTTGGCCTTCGCGTTCACCGCGGACTTGTAGACGAGGGGGGTGACGTTCTGCGAGGAGAAGAGGTTCTTCGGGTCCTCCAGGACGACCAGCTTGTCCTCGACGATGGCCGGGTCGGTCGTGTAGAGGTTGGCCGCCTGGACCTTGTCGTCCTTCAGCAGCTTCACCAGGGTGCTCTGGGCGCCCGCGTCCAGCGGCTGGAACTTCCCGAACTCGACGCCGTAGACCGACTTGAGGCCCACCCCGCCCTGCGTACGCGTCTTGAACTCCGAGCCGGCGCCGATGGTCATGTCCTTCGCGACCGGCTTCAGGTCGGCGAGGGTCTTGAGGTTGTGCTCGGCGGCGGTCTCGGCGGTGATGGTCACCGAGTCCTTGTCCTCGGCCGCGGCGGAGTCGAGTATCTCCACCGACTTCGGGAGCTTCTGCTTCAGCTCGGCGTTGATGTCCTCCGTGGTGGCGGCGGTGCTCTTCTTGTCGACCGCCGTGGACAGCAGCGCGCCGTTGTACTCGGGGAAGACGCCGAGACCGCCCTTGACCACCTGGTCGTAATAGACCTCGCGGGCACCGATGTCGAACTTGCGGGTCACCTTCAGGCCCTTGTCCTCCAGGGCCTGGGCGTATATCTCGGCGAGGAGCTGGTTCTCGGGGAAGTTCGCCGAGCCGACGACGATGGACTTGCCGCCTCCGCTGTCGCCGCTGTCGCCCGTCAGCGGGTTGTCGTCGCCGTTGCTTCCGCCGCAGGCGGTCAGGGAGAGAGCGGCGATCATGCCGAAGGCGGTGGCGCGGAACGTGGCTTTCATGGGTGTTTCCTTTCGTGGGAGCCCTCGGGAGCTCTCGGGAACGTTCGAAGGCATTTCGAAGGCATGGGGCCCGGAAGACTCAGGATCGTCTCACCGACGGCCGCAGACCCGGCGAGACGACGACGTGCCGCAGCCCGGTGAAGAGGGCCTGGACGACGAGCGCCAGCGCGACGACGACGGCGGAACCGCCGATGACGAGTTCGTAGTCGTTGCGGGCGAGCCCGTCGACGATGAAGCGGCCCAGACCGCCCAGACCGGGGTACGCGGCGACGGTGGCCGTGGCCACGACCTGGATCGCGGCGACCCTCAGGCCGAGCAGGATCAGCGGCAGCGCCATCGGCACCTCGACCTTCAGCAGGACCTCCCAGCCGGTCATGCCCATCCCCTTCGCGGCGTCCCGGGCGTCGGGATCCACGCCGCGGACTCCTTCGAAGGTGTTGATGAGGATCGGCGGGACCGCGAGCGCCACCAGGGCGACCAGCACGGGAGTGGTGCTGAGCCCGGCGAGGGTCACGACGAGGACGACCAGGCCGAAGGTGGGGATCGCCCGCGCGAGGTTCGCGACAGTGGCGACGGCGAACGCGCCGCGGCCGGTGTGTCCCACCAGCAGCCCGAACGTCAGGCCGATCAGGGCCGCGAACAGCAGTGACACGCCGCTGTAGGTGAGGTGCTCCGTGAGCCGGTGCGGGATGCCGTCGTCCCCGCGCCACTGCTGGGACGACGTCAGCCAGTCACCCACGAGCCGGATCTGGTTCAGGAGGTCGTTCACGCCTTCGCCCCCTTGCCGCGCGCCCAGGGTGTGAGCAGCCGCTGCGCCAGGACCAGCAGCGCGTCGGTGACGAGGGCCAGCAGCATGATCAGTACGGTCGCGGTGATGATCGGGGTCGGGAAGTCGAGCTGGAGGCCCCGGGTGATGTAGTAGCCGAGGCCGCCCTGTCCGATCAGCTGCCCCACCGCGACGAGACTGATGGAGGAGACCGCGGCGACCCGTACACCTGCGACGACGACGGGCACGGCGATCGGCAGTTCGACCTGGACGACCCGCCGGACCGTACCGAATCCCATCGCGGTGGCCGCCTGCCGCACCGGCTCGGGGACGGATGCCAGTCCGTCCACGACGTTGGGTATGAGGACCGACAGCGTGTAGAGGGTCAGCGGGATCATGACGGTGCGTTCGGTCAGGCCCGTGTAGCGGACGAAGATCATGAACAGGGCCAGCGACGGGATGGAGTACAGGACGTTGGCCGCGGTCAGGGTCGGCGGGTAGACCCACCGCCAGCGGTGACAGAGCATGCCCAGGGGTATCGAGATGACCAGTCCGAACAGCACGGGCAGCAGGCCCAGCCGGAGGTGGACCCCGGTGTAGTGGGCCAGTTCACCGAGGTGGTCGCCGATCCACACCCACCGTATGAGCGGTTCTCCGTCTCTCATCGGTCCCCACCGCCCGCGGTGTCGGCGCGCTCGGCGCCCTGCGCGGCCGGGCCGTCCTCGGCGGACCGGGCCCCGGACACCTTGGCCGTCCTGTCCGCCTCGGCCGCCTCCGGAGCTTCGGCCGGCTCGGCCGCTCCGGTCGCGGCGCCCGTCCCCGCGCCGCCGTCTCCCGTCATCGCGGCGGACAGCTCGTACGCGTCCGCGACGCCGGCGACCGCGCCCTGGGCGTCCACTCCCACCGCCAGCCGGGAGGGCGACAGGAGCGCCGCGTCGAGAGCGGCCCGCGCCGAGTCGCCGACCAGGCTGAACGTGTGGCCGAGCGGTGCAAGGGCCGCGTCCGCGAGGGTTCCGCCGTCCGGGAGTCCGGCGGCGAGAATCCAGCCGAGCGGGCGCCGGCCGGCGTCGACGACGAGCACCCAGGGCTCGTCCAGGGCCCGGGCCGCGGCCACGGGGTCGGTCACCGGCAGCACCGGGCCCTCACGCAGCGGCAGTCCGGCGGCCTCGACGAAGGAGAGCCGTCGGATGCCCCGGTCCTGCCCGACGAAGTCGGCCACGAAGTCGTCGGCGGGCCGGGCGAGCAGCCGCTCCGGGGTGTCGAACTGCGCGAGCCTGCCGCCGGTCCGGAACACCGCGATGTTGTCGCCCAGTTTGATCGCCTCGTCGATGTCGTGGGTGACGAACACGATCGTCTTGTGCAGCTCCTTCTGCAGCCGGAGGAACTCCGCCTGGAGCTCAGCCCGGACGATGGGGTCGACCGCGCTGAACGGCTCGTCCATGAGCAGCACCGGCGGGTCCGCGCCCAGCGCCCGGGCCACCCCGACGCGCTGCTGCTGCCCTCCGGAGAGCTGGTAGGGATAGCGCTTGGCCATCTCGGCCGGCAGCCCCACCAGCTCGAGCAGCTCGGCCGCCCGCGCCCGGGCCTTCTTCTTGCCCCAGCCCAGCAGCAGCGGCACGGTCGCTATGTTGTCCAGGACCGTGCGGTGCGGGAACAGGCCGGCGTGCTGGATCACGTAGCCGATCCCCCTGCGCAGTTCGGGGGCGGCGACCTCCCGTATGTCCCGGCCGCGCAGGCTGACCGTGCCGGCCGTCGGGTCCACCATGCGGTTGACCATGCGCAGGGTCGTGGTCTTGCCACAGCCGGAGGGGCCGACCAGGACCGTGATGCCTCCCTCGGCCAGCTCCAGGGACAGTTCGTCCACGGCCGTGGTGCCGTTGGGATAGTTTTTGCTCACCGCGTCGAATCTGATCAAAGCTGCCCCTTACCCAACTGAATATCTTCATGCAGAGTTGTCCGTGGCTGAATTGCAGTCAATCCCCTTTTGTAAACGGGGCGTTACGTTCATCCGAAGAAAGTGAAAAGGCGCCCGGAATGAGCTCGAATGACCCGGTCTGGTTCACGCTCCTGAACGGTTCGGACATCGAACCACGGGTACGTCCCACGCCCCACACCGCCTTCACCGGCCACTTCGACGTCCTGCACGGACCCGTCGGCCCGCTCGGCCCGACCAATAAGGCCCAGGAGCACGGTCTCGGGCAGAAGCTGCGTTTCTCATGACACGCCCCTACCCCGCCGGTCCCGGAGCAGTGATCGTCGACGGGCGCACCCTGTCCTGCGAGGACGTCGCCGCCGTCGCCCTGCACGGGGCCCGGGTCGCCCTCGCGGACGAGGTGCTCCCCCGGCTGGCGCGCGACCGCGCGGTCGTCGACGACGTGGTCGACCGCCAGGTGCCGACGTACGGCCTCACGACAGGGCTCGGCAGCCGCTCGTCCTACGCGCTTCCGCGTGCCGAACTCGCGCGGTTCAGCGTGCGTACGGTGCGCGGGCGGGCGAACGCGGTCGGGGACCCGCTGCCTGCCCCCGTCGTACGCGCCGCCCTGGCCGCCCGCGTCAACGGCCTGGCGGGCGGCGGCAGCGGAGTCCGGCCGGAGATCCTGTCACTGCTCGTCGGCATGCTCAACGCCCGCGTCCATCCGCTGGTCCCCGAGGTGGGGTCGATCGGCGCGTCGGACCTGTGCCAGATGGCCCATGTCGGCCTCGTCGTCATCGGTGAGGGCTGCGCCGAACTCCACGGCGAGGTGCTCGACGGCGCGGCGGCGCTGCGGCGGGCCGGGCTGGCACCCGCCGAGCCGGGCCCGAAGGACGGACACGTGCTGTGCAGCGCGAGCCCGCTGGCCGTCGGCCAGGGCGGCCTCGCCCTCCATGAGGCGGCCGCCGTCCTCACCCTCACCCAGGCCGTCACGGCGCTCACCTTCGAGGGCTTCCGGGCCAACACCGGTCCGCTGGACGCCCGGGTGCTGGGCCTGCGCCCCGCGCCCGGACAGTCCCGGGCGGCCGCGGAACTGCTCGCCTTCCTCGACGGCGGTGAACTCACGGACCCCCGCCGGGCGCGGCGGGTCCAGGATCCGGTGAGCCTGCGCTGTGCGGCGCAGGTGCACGGTGCGCTGCATGCCGCGCTCGACTTCGCCCACGCCGCCCTGGAACCCGAGCTCAACGGCAGCGGCGACAACCCGGTGGTCCTGGCCGGCACCGGTGAGATCCTCTCCTCGGGCAACTTCCACACCCCGGCGCTCGCCCTGGCCTTCGACACCCTCGCGCTGGCCCTGACACAGACCGCGGCGCTCTCCGCCGAGCGCATGCGGCGCCTGCTGGACCCGGCCCTCAGCGGGCTGCCGGCCAACCTCTCCCCGTACGGCCCGGAGCGTTCCGGTTTCGCACCACTGGCCAAGACGGCGCAGGCACTGGTCGCCGAGATCCGCATGCTGTCCGCGCCGGTGTGCACCGATCCCCGGCACGGCGCGGACGGGGTCGAGGACGACTCGACCAACGCGGCGCTCGGCGCGCGGCGGTTGTCGACGATGCTCGTCCGGCTGCGGCAGCTGCTCGCCGTGGAGGCCCTGGCCGCCACCCAGGCGGTGGACCTGGCCGCGCCCGCCGCCCTCGGGCGGGGGCCCGGCGTCCTGCGCCACGCGATCCGCGAGCTCGTCCCGCGCCTGGACGACGACCGGCCCTGCGGACCGGACGTGGACCGGGTGAGCCGTGACGTCCTGGGGTCCGACGAGGTACGAGGCGCCCTGCGCGCCCTGACGGAAGGAGCCGCGTGACCAACGTCGACGTACACCAGCATCTGTGGACCGACTCGTTCGTCGCGGCCCTGCGGGCGCGCGCCGAGCCGCCGTTCCTCGACGGCTGGACCCTGCACACCGCCGGTGAGCCGCCCTACGAGGTGCCGCGCGCCGACCACGACGTCGCCCGGCGCTGCGAACTGGCGGCGGCCGACGGCCTCGGCCGGGCACTGGTCTCGCTGTCCGCCCCGCTCGGTGTGGAGTGGCTGCCGTCCGGGCAGGCGCGGCCGCTGCTCGACGCCTATCACGAGGACGCGGCCGCGCTGCCCGCGCCCTTCGGTGCCTGGGCCGCGGCCTGTGTCCGGGACATCGACGCCGATGTGACGGCCGGCGTCCTCGACCGGGGCTTCGCCGGCCTCCAGCTGCCGGCGAACGCCCTGGCGGACGCGGCCGGTTACGCGCGGTGCGCCCCACTGCTGGACCTGCTCGAGGTACGCGGCCTTCCGCTGTTCGTGCACCCCGGCCCCGCGGCCGGGGCGTCCCCGGGGCCCGGCTGGTGGCCCGCGATGGTGCCGTACGTGCAGCAGATGCACGCCGCCTGGTTCGCGTTCCGGGCGTTCGGCAGGCCCCGGCATCCGCGCCTGCGGGTGTGCTTCGCGCTGCTGGCGGGCCTGGCACCCCTGCACGGGGAGCGCTTCGCCGCCCGTGGCGGGGCGGAGGGCCGCGCGGAGGTCGACCCGGACGTGTTCGTCGAGACCTCCTCGTACGGTCCGCGCGCCGTCGAGGCGGTCGTCCGCGTCCTCGGCACCGACGTGCTCGTCCAGGGTTCGGACCGGCCCTACGCCGAACCTCCGCAGAGCCCCGGTTTCGGACTGGGCGGCGCCGCGGCGTACGCCTTCCGCATCGCCAATCCGCGTCGCCTGCTCACCGGCGAGGCCTGACCGGGCCCGGGCGGAGGCCGGCTGCCCGCGCCTACTTCGGCGGGGTGGGTGTGTCGTGCGTGCGGTACATGGCCTGTACGTCCAGTTCGAGCTGGACCGTCGGGCCGACCACCGCGATTCCGCGCGCCAGCATGGAACGCCAGTTCAACGTGTAGTCCTCCCGGTGCAGCTCCGCCTTGGCGAGGGCCGCGCAGCGCAGTTCCTCGCCGTAGCCGCCGTTCACCGTGCCGAGATAGCTGGTGTCCAGGGCCACCGAGCGGCTGACCCCGTGCATCGTCAGCGAGCCCTGCAGGGTCCACCTGTTGCCGCCGCGGTACGCGAACCGGGTGCTGTGGAAGTCGATGTACGGGAACCGCTCGACGTCGAGGAAGTCTCCCGAGCGGAGGTGGTCGTCGCGCGTCCGGTTGCCGGTGGTGATGCTCGACGCGTCGATCCGGACGTGGACGCGGGAGTCGGACATGTCCTGGGCGACCTGGATGCCGCCGTCGAAGCGCTCGAAGCGGCCGTGCACATGGGCCATGCCGACGTGCTTGGCGATGAACCGGATCGCCGTGTGGGGCGGGTCGAAGAGCCAGGTGCCCGGTGCGGGCAGTTCCAGCCGGCGGGCGGTCTGCAGCCAGATCCGCTCCGCGGGAGCGGCGGGCCCGGCCACCACGTCGACCGTCTCGTGGTGGGGATGCAGGCCTTCGGCGGCGATCATCAGGCTGTACCGGCCGGGCGGCAGCGCGGCGAGGAACAGGCCGTACGGATCCGTGGTGCCGCGGGCCGCGACGCGGTGCGTGTCCAGCGCGGTGACCGTGACGTCGGCCGCGCCCATCGGCTGGCCCATCGGGTCGACGACCTCACGGCTGACGGCGCCCGCGCCCGGCGGGAGAGGAAGGGAGACGCCCGTCGCGCCGGCTGCGGAGGCTCGCCCCGGCCGCCGGAACCGAAGAAGTGCGAGGGCCATGGTGTTCACCTTTCATCACTGCGTCAGAGCCCCGGCGAAAGCGCACGGAGCTCATGACGATCTTGAACCAGGACGTGCGAAGGCGGGTGTCTCAATACGAGACACCCGCCCCCGGGGCGACGGCATCACCGCCCTGGTCGTCACGGCCCGGCGGTCACACGGTGACCCCGTCGATCTCGAAGGTCTGCACCGAGGTGGCGGCGAACGGCACGCTCAGGCTCTTGCCGTTGAGATAGGTGTCCGAGCGCGCGGTGTAGAGGTCCCCGCCGCCGGAGGTGAGCGTGTTCCAGCGTCGTACGAGTCCGCCGCTGCCACCGGTGACCTGGCCGAAGCGGGACAGGTCGAAGGTGAGCGTCTGCGCGGCACCGGAGTTGACGGCCACGACGACGAGGCGCTTCTGCGTCGCGTCGTGGGCGGCGACCGCGTAGCCGACGCCGGTGTCGAGGATGGTCATCCCGGGCCGGATGTGACGGCTGAACTGGGCCATCACGTAGTACTTGGTCTGGACGGCGGTCGGCTGCAGCGTGTTCTGGTCGTACGCGATCATCGCCCAGCCGGAGGAGGGGTCCATCACCTGCCAGTAGACCCAGGCGGTCGGGTGCAGCCAGCGGAAGTCCAGGCACAGGTTGCTCGCCATGGTGAGGCCCGTGCCGTCCTTGTCGCCTGTCTCGGAGTTCCAGAGCTTCTTGCCGGACGTCGTCACCACGTCCGTGTGGAGGAGGTCGCGGCGGCCGCCCGAGCCCTGGTAGCCGTGCACGTTGAACTGGTTCACCAGGGCCTTGGTCGAGGCTCCGAAGGAGTTCCAGGTGGTGCGGGCCAGGTCGTAGCTCGTCTCGTCGGACGCCGAGATCCTGATGCCTGACAGGCCCCGTTTGTCGAGTTCGCTGCGCATGTGGGGGAGGACGGCCGCCTGGACGGACGCGTCCATGTGGCAGCCCTCCTGCGTGCCGGTGGCGGTCCACCAGCTGGACGAGGGCTCGTTGAACGGGTCGACCGTCGCGAAGTTCACGCCCCAGTTGTTCTTCGCGCGCAGGGCGACGGCGGCCAGGTGGGAGGCGTGCTGGCGGTAGTTCCAGGTCTGGAGGTTGTTGCCGCCGCCGGACGCGCCGGACGGGTTGTGGTTGCTGCACATCCACCACATGGGCGAGTTGGCGAACAGCTCGGAGACCGCGCCCCGTTGGGTCGCCTTCGTCAGGGCGGCGCGCTGGTTGGCGTCCGCCGTCCAGTCCCAGGCGGAGGAGGCGGGGTCCTCGTTGTTCCAGTCCTGCCAGAAGCCCTCGATCTGCTTGAAGGCCGGGATGTTGGGCGAGGCGACCATGGACTGGCCGCCCACGCTGTTCGGGCTGCACGCGCCCAGGTTGTAGCGGGCGATGTTCATGCCGAGACCGGGCAGGTTCCTGCCCCCGTACGCCACGGACTTGGTGGTGAAGAAGATGTCGGCGAAGTCGTCACGGGCGCCGAACACGTTGGCCCACCACGCGAGGGAGGTGCCCCAGCCCTCCCAGCGCCCGTAGCTGGTACCGGGGTTGACCGCGATGGTCGCGTCGGCGCGGGCGGTGCCCGTCGCCAGTGCGCTGCCGAGCAGCGTGCCGCCCGCCGCGGCCAGCAGTGATCTACGCTTGATCATGGAATCTCCTGTCGCGCCCATGCCACAACCTGCTTGAAGAATGAGGCGGGGACAAACGGTTGTCGATACGCATGACAGCGCTTTCTCCTTTCGAAGAGTTGCGAACGCTCCCGTCCCACGGCTCCACGGACGCCCCAGCCGTCACGGCATCCGGGCGGCCGGCGTTCGCGGCCCCCGGCAGGCGGACAGCGGGACGGGCGCCCGCGCCGCCGCAGCGGCACGAGCGCCCGTTCCTCGCTCGGCGTGCCCTCAGGGGAACGGCCGTCTCACCACCGAGGGAGCCTGCGCTCGTACTCGGGGTGGACCCGCCGCATGTAGCCGGTGTCGTCCCGGCCCTTCATGCCCGCGTCGAGGTGGACCCGGTGGAGCCGCTCCAGGGCGTCGTGGTCGAGTTCGACGCCCAGCCCGGGGCCGGTGGGGACCTCGACCGCGCCGTCCCGCAGCTCCAGGACGCCCGGTACGACCACGTCGTCCGCGAAGTTCCACGGGTAGTGGGTGTCGCAGGACGTGTCGAGGTTGGGGATCGAGGCGGCCACATGGGTCATGGCGGCGAGGCTGATGCCGAGGTGCGAGTTGGAGTGCATGGACAGGCCGATTCCGAACGCCTCGCAGACGGCGGCGAGTTCACGGGTGCGGCGCAGTCCGCCCCAGTAGTGGTGGTCCGTGAGCAGGACCTGGATCGCGTTCTGCTCGACGGCGGGCCGCAGGTGCTCCCACGCGACCACGCACATGTTGGTGGCCAGCGGCATGGGTGAGGTCTTCGCGACCTCGGCCATGCCGGCGATGGTGGGGGTGGGGTCCTCCAGGTACTCGAGCACGCCCTCCAGTTCACGGGCCACGTACTGCGAGGTCTCCACGGTCCAGGCCGTGTTGGGGTCGAGACGCAGCGGCCGGCCGGGGAAGGCGTCGGCGAGCGCCCGCATCGCGGCGATCTCCTCGTCGGGCGGGAACACGCCTCCCTTGAGCTTGAACGACTCGAAGCCGTACCGGTCCCGCATCAGCCGGGCCTGCTCGACGATGCCGGCCGGGTCGAGGGCCTCGCCCCAGTCGTCGCCGACGGCCGATTCGCCGTCGAGCGCCGGGTGTTCGGCCCACTTGTAGAAGAGGTAGGCGGCGAAGGGCACCGCGTCGCGGACCCTGCCGCCCAGCAGGTCACTGACCGGGCGTCCGAGGAGTTTGCCCTGTGCGTCGAGGCAGGCGACCTCCACGGCGGAGGTGGTCCAGCCGCGCTCGTGGGAGCTCGGCACGGTGGGCGACAGCGCGATGTCGATCGCGGCGGCGACGGCCGTGGTGTCGAAGACGTCCATGCCGACGACCGCCCGCGCGGCGGCCTCCAGTCGTTCGAGGCGGATGTCGCCGCCGGTGGACTCGCCGAGGCCCACCGTGCCGTCCTCCAGGACGAGTTGCAGGACCACGCGCAGGGCGAGGGGCTCGTGCACACCGCTGGAGTTGAGGAGCGGCGGGTCGCGGAAGGCGATCGGCGTGACGATCAGTTCTCGGATCCGGCTGTCGGTCGTGGTCATGCGCGGGCTGCCTCCAGGCCGTGGTCGATGAGTTTCGCCAGCCGGGCGGGGTGCTCCGGCGTGGGGTCGAGCAGGGGTGTCCGGACGCCGCCGGCGTCCGGGCCCCGGAGCGTGACACCGGCCTTGACCGGCGGGACCGCGTGTCCGGGTACCTCGTCGCGGAGTCGGACGAGCGGTCCGTGGAAGAGGTTGTCCTTCATCCGGGTGACGGTGCGTACGGCGGCGGCCGAGTCCATGGCGGGGCGGTGGCCGCCACCGTCCGGGTCGCGGGTGGCGAAGGCGGGCACGCACACTCCATTCATGTCCATGAACTTGCTTCACGCATCTAGATGGCGCGCAGCCAGCTAAGAAGCGATTCAGGCGCATGTCAAGACATGGATTGGAGTTTTCACCAGGGCCACACCCGGGCCGGAGGCAGTGCCTCCGTATCGGCGCAGGTGACGGTTCCGGCGCGGTGGAGTGCGGGTTTCCCCCGCCGGACAGGTGCGCGCCCGCTGTGACGGGTGCGAGCACCCCGCGCTGCTCGCGCCTATTCCGGGAGCGCGGCCCGGGGGTCCTCCCCCGCATGGGCCGCCTTCAGCACGGTGAGCGCACCCTCGTGCGTGACCTCGCGCGGATTGGCGTACGCCTGTCCCGCGACCCGCTCGGCCGCGAGCGCCAGGTCGGCCTCGGCCAGGCCGAGAGACGCGAGCGAGCGGGGCGCGCCGAGGCGCCCGGCCAGCGCCCACAGGGCGTGCGGGGCGTCGTCGGTGCCGAGGGCGCGGTCAAGGACACGGACGGCTTCGGGGGCGGCGGGCGCGTTGTACGCGAGGGCGTACGGGAGGACCACCGTGTGGGTCTCGGCGTGCGGCAGGCCGAACGTCCCGCCCAGCACGTGGCACAGCTTGTGGTGCAGGCCCATGGTGGTCGCGCCCAGGCAGGAACCGCAGAGCCATGCCCCGTAGAGGGCTCGGCTGCGGGCCTCCGGATCCATGGGCGAGGCGGCGACCTGCACGAGCGCCGAGGTCATGGCCCGTACGCCTTCCTCGGCCATCAGGGAGACGAGGGGCGAGGTGTCGGGGGCGTACAGGGCCTCGACGGCGTGCGCGACGGCGTTGACTCCGCTGGTGACCGAGAGGGGCACGGGCATGGAGAGGGTGAGCCCGGGGTCGTACACCACGCTGCGCGGGAGCACCGAGGGGTCGCGGCCGGTGCGCTTGGCGCCCTGCTCGGTGAGACCCCAGACGGGGGTCATCTCGGAGCCGGAGTACGTGGAGGGCACGGCGATCAGCGGCAGACCCGTGCGCAGGGCCATCGCCTTGCCGAGGCCGATCGCGGAGCCGCCGCCGACGGCGACCACCCCGTCGGCGCCGGCCGCGCGCGCCGCCTCGACGGCGCGGTCGGCGACCTCGACCGGGACGTGCATGCGGGCTTCGGCGTGCAGTCCCGCGCACAGCGGGCCGAGCGAGTCCGCGACCGTCCGCGCGGTGTCCGCGCCCCTCGCCCCGGACACCACCAGCACCCGCCGCAGGCCGAGGCGTTCGACCTCGCCCGCCGTCGCGGTCACCGAGGCGCCGGGCCGGAAGACGACCCGCGTCGGCCGGGCCTCGTACGTGAAGTTCACGCGGCCGGCCCCGGCGTCAGGACGAGGTCGAAGCGCGCGTGCCGGAAGGGGTTCGGGATGCCGAACTCCCGTGCCAGGGAAGGGTCATCGGTCTGCGTGAAGTCCTGGACCAGGCTGCGCTTCACCGCGAAGACCGCGTCCGAGTCGAGGTAGTCGCTGCCCGCCACGAAGATGTGCGTGGTGACCGGGGCGTGTCCCTCGGCGGTGGCGATGAAGTGGATGTGCGCCGGGCGGTAGGGGTGCCGGCCGGTGGCGCGGAGCAGGTCGCCGACCGGGCCGTCGGTCGGGATGGGGTACGGGCTCGGCACGCAGGTGCGGAACCAGAACCGGCCCGCGGCGTCGGCGGTGAAGAGCCCGCGGCCGTTGCCCGGCGGCTGGGCGTCGGGCCGCTGCACGTCGTAGAACCCGTCCGCGTCGGCCTGCCAGACGTCGAGGACCGCGCCGGGCAGCGGGGTGCCGTCCTGCGACACCACCCGGCCGCTCACCACGCACGGTTCGCCGCCGCCCACCAGGTCGATGTCGGCGCCCAGCTCACGGACCGGTGACTCGGTCATGTGGAAGGGCCCGAGGACGGTCGACTCGGTGGCTCCGGAACCGCCGTCCGAGTGCAGCGTCTCCAGCAGCATCGACAGCCCGAGCACGTCCGAGAGCAGGATGAACTCCTGCCGGGTGTCCGTGCACTTCTGCCCGGTCGCCGTCAGGAACTCGACGGCGCGCTCCCACTCCTGCCGGCTCAGCCGCGTCTCCCGCGCGAAGTCGTGGAGGTGCCGGATCAGGCCGGTGAGCAACTCCCGCAGGCGCGGGTCGGTGTCCGCACCGGGGCTGCCGACGGCCTCCTCGGTGACGGCGGCCCCGCTGACATCGACGGTCATGACGACTCCTGATCTACCGTGTCCCGCTCGACGATCACTGTCCTGGCGACTCCGGACCCCGGGCCACCGTCTTGCCGGCCCGGGTGCGACGGGCGGAGTCACCGTCCGAGGATCCGCCGCACCGCACCGCTCAGCAACTCCTCCGCGTCCTCGGCGGCGGCCGCGTGCCGGAAGGCCACATACCCGTCGGGCCGTACGAGCAGAGCTCCGGCGTCGGAGATCCCGCTGAGCCGCGCCCAGTCACCGTACGGGTCCTCGTACTGCCGCCCCGGCCCGACGACGGCCGTGGCGATGTCCAGCCCGAAACCGTCGGCGGCGCCGACGGCTGCCGCGGCCCGCAGCCAGCCCTCCCCGCCGATACCGGTGAACAGGGTGAAGCGTCCGTGCCCCGCCACGTCGAGCGTGGACAGGATTCGGGTTCCGGCCGTGATCCAGGCATGCGGCAGTTTCGCGCCGGGCCGCGACGAGGGCTGGTGGTACAGCTCGGGGTCGCGGTCGAAACCGGGATCGGGGGTGCCGTCGGGGACGACCGCATCCGACACGTACCTCTGGTTGAGATCGACGCCGTGCGCGTTGAACTCGTACACCTTGAAGGCGATCGCCTCGCGGAGCCTGGCGCGCTGCTTCTCCGCGGCCTCGGTGGGCTCCTTGCGGGCGGCGATGTTGGCCCACAACTGTTCGGGACTCTGCGGGGAGAGTCCGTCGAGCGCCTCGAAGACCGGGGCGGTCTCACCGATCGACTTGTTGGCGCGGGTGACGATCTGCTTGCCGACGGGGGCGCGCTCGGCGGTGTACGTGTCGAGGAGCTTCGGCGAGGCCGTGCCGTCGAGGACCAGGGCGAGCTTCCAGGCGAGGTTGTACGCGTCCTGGACGGAGGTGTTGGAGCCGAGACCGTTGGACGGCGGGTGCCGGTGCGTGGCGTCGCCCGCGCACAGGACCCGGCCCTCGGAGTACCTCTCGGCGTACATCTCGTTGACCGTCCACGCCGAGGAGGACCTGACGGTCACCGGGATCTCGTCGTCGCCGATCAGCCGGCGGACGACCGCCTCCGCGTACTCGGTGGTGAGGTCCGGGGGGCCCGCGGTGACGTCGTAGCCCCAGACGACCATCCACTCGTCCCAGGGGCGGACGTTGCGGACGAGACCTGCGCCGATACCGCCGACGGTGGCGCCGGGGGCGAGCACCCAGTAGAGCGTGGACGGCCGGTGCGCGGTGTACCGGCTCAGGTCCGCGTCGAAGACGATGTTGATGCTGCCGGCCACGCCCATCTGGCCGCCCATCGGCAGACCGGCGTCCTCGGCGACCTTCGAGCGGCCTCCGTCGGCGCCGATCAGGTACTTGGCGCGGATCGTGTACTCGTCGCCCCGCAGCCGGTCCTCGACCGTGACGGTGACCCCGTCGGCGTCCTGGACGAAGGACTTGTAGACGGTACCGAAGCGCAGATGGGTGCCGCGGGCGACGGCGGCGTCGACGAGGACCGGTTCCATCAGGTGCTGGGGCAGGTCGCACATGCGGGTGGGGCTGGCGAGTTCGTGCGCGGCCTGGACAAGGGGGTCGTTGCCCCAGGAGCGGACGCGGCCCAGCTCCTCGCCGGCCAGGCTGGTGCAGAAGGTCGTGTTGCCCATCAGGTGCTGGGGCGTGGCCCGCGCGACGACGTCCTGTTCGACGCCGAGGTCGCGCAGGACCTCCATGGTGCGCTGGTTGGTGATGTGGGCGCGCGGTGTGTCGGCAAGGCTCGTGTGGCGGGTGACCACGATGTTGGGCACGCCGTAGGTGCTCAGGGCCAGGGCGGCCGAGGCGCCCGCCGGGCCGCTGCCCACGATCAGTACGTCGGTCTCGGCCACGGGCTCGACGGTGTGCACGACAGACGCTCCAGAGGATGAGAACGGCACCGGTCACTCGCGATCATGGATCGACGGGCCGGGGCGCGGGTGTCTCATTACGAGACACCCGCGAGCGCGGGACGCCCGCGGCACCTGTGGGGCACCGGACGTCCTCGGGCGCGGTCGGGACACGGCCGACGCGACCCCTTGTTGCTCCTTCAACAACGCCCGGTACCGTGGGAGGTGCCGTGACCACCGCGAAGGACTCCACCGCCCGCCCCGCTCTCACGCCGTTGCGCCAAGCGCGCGAGCGGTTCCTGACGGGGCTCCCGCTGCCCGACGGCGTACCGGACGAGGTCGCCGCCGCCTGGCGGCGCGCCCGCTTCTTCGGCGTACCGCACGACCTGCGGGAATGTGGCGGGCCCGTACGTCCGGTGGAGTCGGCCCTGCTGACGGCCGCGCGGCCGGTGCTCGAACGGCTCGCCCCCGCGCTTGCCTCCGGGCAGTCGTCCCTGGTCCTCACCGACGAACGGCTGCGGGTGCTGTGGTCCGGCGGCGGCATGCCCGGTGACGGCAGGTGCCGTGACCTCTCCGAGCGGGAGGTGGGGCACAACAGCGCGGCGTCCGCCGTGCGCAACCGGCGCCGCGCGGAGGTGCACGGCCCCGAGCACTTCCTCGACCTGTGGCAGGACGTGTCCGCCGTCAGTGTTTTGGTGCTGGCGCCCGAGAACGGCCGGGTGTTGGGCACGGTGACCGTCGCGTCCGGCCTGTGCGCCGGATGCCCGCCGCATCCCGGCGCCGCCCTCGCCGAGGCCACGGCGGCGGCCGTGGAGGCGGAGCTCCTGACCCGCTCGCGGACGGCGGAGCGCGTCCTGCTCGACGCCTGGCAGCGGGCGGCCGCCCGCAAGGGGGCCGCGGTCATGGCGTCCGACGGCCGGACCCGGCTGCTGAACGAGACGGCCGCGAGGACACTGTCGCCGGGAGCCGTGGAGGCGCTGGAGCGTTGTGCAGCCGACGGCGGCACGGGCGGGGTGGCGCCCGACCCGCAGGACGGCCCGGCTCCCCCGACGTCCGTCGCCGGGGCCTACGATCTCGAACTCCCCGACGGCACCGGCACGGCACGCGTCACGCCCGTACGTCACCGGGGTGCGGTGATCGGCACGGTGGCCGTGCTCGAAGCCCCCGCGGACGCACCGGCGCCGCCGACGGACCGGAGCCGCGTCGCGCTCGCCGGACGGTCGGTGCCCTGGCGCCACGCCACGGCCCGCGCCACGGAACTGGCCCGTTCCCGGGAGCCACTGCTGCTCACCGGTGAACGCGGCACCGGAAAGACCTCCCTGGCAAGGGAGTTGATGGCCGCGCGAGGCGACCTGGATCCGCTGGTCATGGACGCGGCGGAGGGACAGGCCGAGCAACTCGACGGCTGGGCGCGGGCCCTGTCCGACGGCCGTGCGCTGCTCCTCCGTCACGCCGAGCGCCTCGCCCAGCCCGACATCGCCACGCTCAACTCGCTGCTCGACGAGCACCCGGACGCACCCCTGCTCCTCACGTACACGCCCGACACTCCCCCGGGCCCGTGCCTCCAGCGTCTGCTCGACACGCTGGCCGCCCGCTCCGCCACTCTTCCGGCGCTGCGCGAACGGCCCGACGACGTAAGGGAGTTGCTGACGGCGCTGGCACCGAAGCCCGCCCCGGGACACCCCCCGCTCACCTGGACCCTGGACGCGCTCGGCGCACTCGAGCGGCACCCCTGGCCGGGGAACGTCACGGAACTCGCCCACCTCGTACGGGCGTTGGCCGAACGACGGCGGAACGCCGGCCCCGTACGGCGGGCCGAGCTGCCGGATCCGGTCCGTGAGGGGCCCGCGGCACGCCGGCTGAGCCCCATGGAGCACGCCGAGCGCACGGCCGTCCTGGAGGCGCTGCGCCGGCACGGCGGCAACAAGGCCCGTGCGGCCGCCGCGTTGGGCATCGCCCGCGCGACCCTGTACCGCAAGCTGCGCGAGTACCGGAGCTGAGCCGGCCGGCCCACGACAACCGGTTGCCGCACCCCGTCCGGGCCGGGCACCACGCTTCCTCCGCGACCGCCGCTCACCACCGGACGGAAGTCTCGGATCACGGCCTCTCCCCACCCGTCGCCCGCCCTGCTAGCCTCCGCCGCGGGAACCGGTTGCCGCAAGCGTTGCCGCATGTGACAGGGGTGGGCGCCCCCTGACGACGGACCTGTCGTCTCCCGGGGCGGAGCAGAGGAGGCGAGCCATGACACGGAAGTCCATGGACGGCATCGGGGGCCGGCGCACCATCCGGGACGTGGCGGCACGGGCAGGCGTATCGGCGTCCACGGTGTCGCGGGTGCTGGGTGGCGACTACCCGGTGAGCACGTCGACCCGCACCCGCGTGATGCGGGCGGTCCGGGAGCTCGACTACGTGGCCGACGCCCGCGCCAAGGCCGTCGCGGGAGCGGGCACTCCCACGCTCGCGTTCGTCCTGGACGACATCACGGGCCCCTCCTTCGCGCACATGGCTCAGGGCGTGGAGCGCGAGGCGGCCCGCCTCGGCCATCTGTGCCTCGTCTGCACCACCGACGGAGACGCCGGACGGCAGCTGGAGTTCATCGAGATGATGCGCGCCCAGCGTGCCGCCGCCGTCATCCTCGTCGGCGGTACGGCGGACACCGCCGGATACCGCGAGCGCATGGCCCGGACCGCCGACTCCCTGGCCTCCGCCGGTTCACGCCTCGTCCTGTGCGGACGTCCGCCGCTGGCCCCGGGCGCCCCGGTCACCGTCATCGAGTACGACAACGAGAGCGGGGCGTACGCGCTCTGCGCCCACCTCCTCGCGCAGGGCCACCGCCGCGTCCTCCTCCTCGGCGGCGACCCGTCCAACACGACGGCCCAGGGCCGCGAACACGGCTACCTGGCCGCGCACCGGGCCCGAGGGGTCACCCCGGACCCGGCCCTGCGCCTGTCCGGCGACTTCACCCGCGATTCGGGTCACCGCCGCATGCGCGAGGCACTCGCCCACGACCTCGCCTTCACGGCGGTCATGGCCTCCACCGACATGGTGGCGGCGGGCGCCCTGACGGCCCTCCACGAGGCGGGCCTCTCCGTCCCCGGGGACGTCTCCCTGGTGGGCTACGACGACATCCCCTTCGCCCGGGACCTCGATCCCCCGCTCACGACGGTCCACGTCCCGTACGAGGAACTGGGGCGCCTGGCGGTGCGTACGGCTCTCACCCGGGCCCCGGACGCCCCCGACGAGCATCTGCTCCTGGGCACCCACGTGGTGGTACGGGCCTCGGTGGCGCCCCGGTGACGGACGGCCGCCGACCGCCGGACGAAGCTCGGGGAGCGGTCCGGGGCGGCGGCCCGCGGCGCACGGCGTATCGGCCGTGCCCCTACTTGGCGTACATCAGCGTCCCGAAGCCGAGTTGGTCGAATCCGCCGCTGTTCGTGCCGTAGTCGCCCCCGCCGCCCTCGGGCCGCACGCTCTCGGCCATGGCGGTGATGTACGGGACGGACAGTCCTCGTCTGCGGGCGTAGTGGTGGTGCAGGATGTCCCAGACCGGCCTGACCTGCCCGCGGCCCGACGAGGAGATCACCGTCTGCGACTGCTGGGCGCAGTTCTGGCCCGTGCCCCACGTGTACGTCGTGAAGGGCACGTCCTGCCCGAGGTTGTACCTGGCGACGTACTGGGCGGCCTTCAGGAACCGGTTGTTGTCGTAGCCGTACAGGTCCTCGCCCTGTGACCACGCCATCTCGCAGAAGGCGCCCATCTGGCCCATGCCCATCATGGTGTGCCCCTGGTCGCGCCCGCTCTCCTGCCACTGGGCGAGGCCCTGCGCGTCGTACAGGAAGGGCACGGCGTGGGCGAGGGAGCCGTTGCCCGCACCGTTCTTGAAGTAGTTCACCGCCTGGTCGTACTTGGCGGCGTCGTCGCACAGGATGGCGATGGCCAGGACCGAGTTCATGGTGCAGAGGTCCCAGTTGGCCCAGTAGTTGGTGATGCAGGCGTCGTTGTGCCGGGTCAGGAACTGGTGGTTGAGCGGGTAGAAGACGTCGAGCATCATCGCCTTGAACCGGCCGAGGTCGAACCCGGTGTAGCCGCGCATGAGTTCGGCGGCGTTCGCGAACTGGTAGCCGTAGATCCCGGCGGCCAGGAAGCGGTCGGCGTTCCCGGTGACCGTGGTGAGCGTGGCCGACCAGGCGTTGAGGATGTCGCGTGCCGTGTCGCCGTGGGCGGTGGTGCCGGCGATCTTCCAGCGGAGGGCGTTCTGGTAGGCGGCGTGGATGTCGTTGTAGAGGATGCCGTAGTTCTCGCCGCTGCCGCCGCGGACGACCGTGGCCTGCGGACGCGGTGTCCAGGTACTGGCGGCGTGGGAGTTGGCGGTCAGCCGGTTCCAGCCGGACAGCCACGGCTCGTCGCCCGCGGCGACCCGCACCTTGGCGCGGTTGAGTTCGCCGTAGGCGTGCAGCATGCCCGGGTGGGTGAAGGGCGCGGGGGCGGCCACGGCCGTGCTGCCGCCGAGTGCCGTGGCGCCGGCGCCGGTGGCGAGGGCGGCCGTGAGTCCACCGGCGGTCCGGAGGAGACCGCGGCGGCTCACCTGTGCGCCAGGAGAGTGCTGGTGGGGGAATGTGCGGCTCATTGCGTGCATCTCCAATCCTGTGAAGGATCAGCGGTGCCGGGCGGTGCGGGAACGCACCCGATCACCCGGGACCACTCATGTGGGGGTGATGCTCACCTCGTCGAACGCGGAGGTGCGGCGGACCGGACGGCTGCGGAAGCAGACCGACAGGCCCACGTGCGAGGGGGTTCCGGCGCCCTGGGGCGGCCGGTCGAAGAGCGGGAGCGCCTGGCCGCGGCCGGGGGCCGACGGTCTCCGCCACCCGCCCCGAGCTGCTGCCGCTTGCCTCCTGCGGATGGGTGGCGGAGACCGAGTAGTAGTACGTGCGGCCCGCCCGTACTGCTCGGTTCGGGGAGGTCACGGTTTCGGTGCCGGAGGCGATCCGCCGGCAAGTGCCCCGGTCGCGGCGGTGACACGCACGGTCCGGGACCGGATGACACGCCATGGGACGGCAGAGGACCGCTACGGGCCCGACCGCTCCGGGTCGTCCAGCTCCCGCATCTCGAACCAGTCGAAGTCGGCCGGGGTCCGGGTCCCGCCGAGGTCCTGCGCGCAGACTCCGACGAACGCGCCGGTGAACCGCAGCCGGTCCCCGTAGTCGTCGGAGAGTCTGGTCGCGTCCAGGACCGGGCCGACGGGATGCCAGTGCGTGCCGTCGGGCGACGCGGAGAAGCGCAGTAGCGCACCGTCGAAGCGGGCCCGCAGGTGGACCGACTCCCAGCCGTCCGTGGCGAGTTCGCTGTCCGGCAGTTCCCCGTAGACGCCGTCGTCGGTGAGGACGACCCCCAGCACGCGCCCCCTGCCTTCCGCGTGCGTGAGGCGGAGGTAGTAGTGCGTCGAGGTGTCGTACCAGCAGATGAGGCCCGCGAGTTGGGTGTAGTGCGCCGGGTGGAAGTCGACGAGCGTCGTCACCTCGCACCGCACGGAGGTGAGCCGTCTCGCGACCAGGCTCTGGTCGAACCGTGAGTGCGGACTCTGCCGGCCGCGCAGCCGCAGATGCCCCGGCCGCTCCCCGAGGGACAGCCAGTCGGAGGCCGGGGGCGTCCGGAGCGTGCTCCAGTACCCGTGCAGGGAGGGCGAGTCGAAGTCGTCGCGGACGACGGGGGCGGCCACCTCCCCCGGCGCTGATCCCCTGGGCGCCGGGACCTCCAGGCCCGGCAGCCGTCCCCCGTCCGTCAGCCGCAGCCAGCCGTCGCCGGTCCAGGTCACCTGCTGCAGGCAGGTCTCCCGGCCGAGGACACAGCGCGGCCCGTCGGGCGTCCGCACGGGCCTGGAGGCCAGATGGGCGAGGTACCACTCCCCCTCCGGTGTCTCGACCAGCTCACCGTGGCCCGCCTTCTGCAACGGCCAGTCGGGGTCGTCGCGGGTGGTCAGCAGCGAGCCCCGCGGGTCGAGTTCGTAGGGGCCCGCCAGGTCCCGGGAGCGGGCCATGAGGATGCCGTGGTTCCAGCCGGTGCCGCCCTCGGCGAGCATCAGGTAGTACCAGCCGTCGCGCCGGTAGACGTTGGGTCCCTCGATCAGTTCCTCGTGCGTGAGGATGGTGCGCGGCTGCCCGATCAGGGCCTGTTCGCGGGCGTCGTACTCCTGGAGCAGGATCCCGGCGAAGGACGGATGCCCCTCGCGGGGGTCCCACTGCATGTTCAGCAGCCAGCTGCGGCCGTCCTCGTCGTGGAAGAACGACGGGTCGAAGCCCGAGGAGTTCAGGAACACCGGCTCCGACCACGGACCCTCGATCGACGGGGCCGTGACCAGGAAGTTGTCGACGTCCTTGTACGGGTGCCCGACGGTCCGCACGATGCTGTGGACGAGCCAGAACAGCCCGTCGTGGTACGAGAGGGAGGGCGCCCACACGCCCGCCGAGTCGGCGACTCCGCGCAGGTCGAGCAGTTCGGGCCGGTCCAGGATGTGACCGGCCGGCTCCCAGTGGACGAGGTCGGTCGAGCGGTGCACGGGTACGCCCGGGAACCATTCGAAGGTCGAGGTGGCGAGGAAGTACTCCGCGCCGACGCGCACGATGCTCGGATCCGGGTGGAATCCCGGCAGCACGGGATTGCGGATGCGGCCCGCGGTCGTGCGGGATCCGCCGCGGACGGATGCCGTGCGGGCGGATGCCGTGCGGGCGGGGGCCGCGAGGCCTGCCGCCACCCGGACCCCTCGGCCGACGTGGTGTTCCATGCCTTCACCCCTCTGTTCCCGCATGCGGCGCGTCGGACTGCGTGTTCCGTGGCCCGTGTGTCGAGGCGCGCTCAATGTAGGAACCGGTTGTCATGGGGTCAACGCTTCTGTCGCACGGTCACCGCTACTCGAAACTTTCGCTCTGTCCGGGTGGGGCGGAGGCCTCCGGAACGCCCTCGGGAGGCCGCTGTGATCATGCCCGGTCGTGGAGCACGCCTCCCCGTCGCGGGGCCGGTACCGCTCGACCACCGAAAGGTGGGTTCACGAGTGGTCGAGAAAATCAACCACGCAGAACACGTGATACATCTCACCCGTATTTTGCGGCAATTCAGCCCCGCCACCGGCGGCCCGGGCGGGTGTACCTTTATGAGACGGAAAGAGGAATACGAGAATTCGGGGTTTCCGAGGGCCGACTGGTCCTGGTTGACATTGCTTGCGTGTGCGCGGGGACAGAGGCCCGGGAAGAGATGCTGAGCGCGATGGAGACAGAGCCCCAGGAGCAGGTGCTTCCGCTGCCCACGGACGACGAGTCCGACGGCCCGGAACCGGTCCTCAGGTCCGACGGCGCCTCGGTCGACCAGGTGCGGGACTATCTGAAGGTCATCGGCCGGGTCCGCCTGCTCAGCGCCGAACAGGAGGTGGACCTCGCCAAACGGATCGAGGCCGGCCTGTTCGCCGAGCGGCGCCTCGAGGAGGAACCGCACCTGGACGCGCTGTTCCGGCAGGAGCTGGCAGCCCTCGCCGAGGACGGCCGCCGCGCGAAGTCCCACCTCATAGAGGCGAACCTCCGGCTGGTCGTGTCCATAGCCAAGCGCTACGCACGGCGCGGACTCACTTTCCTGGACCTGGTCCAGGAGGGCAACACGGGCCTCATCCGCGCCGTCGAGAAGTTCGACTATGTCAAGGGATTCAAGTTCTCGACCTACGCCACCTGGTGGATCCGGCAGGCGATAACCCGCGCCCTGGCCGACCAGAGCCGCACGATCCGCATTCCGGTCCACGCCGTGGAAGCGATCAACAAAGTGGCCAGACTTCGCCGGGAATTGCTCCAGGAACTGGGTGTCGAACCCACGGTGGAGCTCATCGCCGAGAAACTTGATCTCCCCGTCTCGAAGATCGTCGAACTCGACGGATACATCAAGGAACCGGTCTCGCTGCATTTGCCTCTGGGTGAGGACGGCGGTACCGAACTGGGTGACGTGATCGAGGACAGCGAGAGCGTCTCCCCCTTCGACACGGTCACGTTCCATCTCCTCAGGGACACCATCCAGGCCGTCCTGTCCCACATGACCCCGCGCGAGGCGGGCATCATCACCCTGCGCTACGGGCTCCGGGACGGCCAGGCCAAGACCCTGGAGGAGATCGGCCAGGTGTACGGGGTCACCCGTGAGCGCATCCGCCAGATCGAGTCCAAGACGATGTCGAAGCTGCGCCACCCCTCCCGCTCCCAGGCGCTGCAGGACTACGTGGGCCTCGGCTGAGCCGTGGCCGGAGCGGCGAAGCCCCGGTGCGCGCGGCCCGCCGGCTCACTGCACCGGTAGCGCCTGCTCGGCCCAGATGGTCTTCCCGGCGCCGCTGGGGCGCGTACCCCAGCGGTCGGTGAGCTGGGCGACGAGCAGCAGGCCCCGGCCGCCCTCGTCGAACGTGCGGGCCCGGCGCAGGTGCGGCGAGGTGCTGCTGGCGTCGGAGACCTCGCAGATCAGGGCGCGGTCACGGATGAGCCTCAGCTGGATGGGCGAACCGCCGTACCGGATGGCGTTCGTGACCAGCTCGCTCACCACGAGTTCCGTGACGAACGCGGCCTCGTCGAGACCCCAGCGGGTCAGCTGCTCCGTGGCGTACTGCCGGGCGGTCGCGACCACAGCGGGATCGGCCTCCAGGTCCCAGACGGCCACCTGCCCGGCGTCCAGCGCGCGGGTGCGGGCCAGGAGCAGGGCCACGTCGTCTGCGGGGCGCTCCGGGAGCAGGGCCTTGAGGACGTTGTCGCACGCGTCCTCGAGATCGCGGGCCGGGGCGGCCAGGGCCGTGCACAGCGCCGCGGTGCCCGCGTCCACGTCGAGGTCGCGGGCCTCGACCAGGCCGTCCGTGTAGAGGGCGAGCACCGCGCCCTCGGGCAGGTCCAGTTCGGTCGCCTCGAACGGCAGCCCTCCGACCCCGAGCATCGGTCCCGCCGCGACCTCGACGACCTCCACCGTTCCGTCCGGGAGCAGCACGACGGGCGGCGGATGCCCGGCCGCGGCGATCGTGCAGTGGCGGGACACCGGGTCGTACACCGCGTACAGGCAGGTGGCGCCGATCTCCCCGTCCATCGAGCTCTCGTCGGCCGCCAGGTGCCCGACCAGGTCGTCCAGGTGCGTGAGCAGCTCGTCCGGGGGCAGATCGACGTCGGCGAGGGTCCAGACGGCCGTGCGGAGCCGGCCCATGGTGACGGAGGCGTGGATGCCGTGTCCGACGACGTCCCCGACGACCAGGGCCACCCGGGTCCCGGACAGCGGGATCACGTCGAACCAGTCGCCGCCCACTCCGGCCTGCGACAGCGCCGGCAGATAGCGGGAGGCGAACTCGACCGCCGCCTGCCCCGCCATCGCCTGGGGCAGCAGACTGCGCTGGAGCGCGAGAGCCGTGGTGCGCTCCCGGGTGTACCGGCGCGCGTTGTCGACGCAGACGGCCGCGCGGCTGGTCAGCTCCTGCGCGAGTGTCACGTCGTCGCTGTCGAAGGGATCGGGGCTCTGGGCGGTGAGCAGCCGTACGAAGACCGCCACCCCGAGCGTCGTACCGCGTGCCACCAGCGGGACGGCCATCAGGGAGAACTCGTTGGCGGCCACCTCCCGCAGTTTCACGGTCCGGGCGGTGTCGAGCGCGAGCCACTCGTCGACGTCCTTCTCGCCGGTCCGGGTGACCACGGCACCGCCGGTGGCGAGCGCGCGGGCCGTCGGGGAGAAGGCCGGGTAGACGTCCGCCGCGCCCAGGTCGATCGAGGCCTCCGGGGCCCCCGCGCTGTGGGAGTGGTGGGCGACGCGGCGCAGCTCCACCTCGTCGCCCACGGGGCCGATCGCGGGTTCCTCGCCCTGGAGCACGGAGTCGAGGAGGTCGACGCTGACGAAGTCGGCCATCCGGGGGACCGCCAGCTCGGCCAGCTCCCGTGCGGTGTGGATGACGTCGAGTTTCGTACCGATGCGGGCGGCGGCGTCGTTCAGGATGGCGAGCCGCTGCCGTGCCCAGTGCTGCTCACTGCTGTCGAACGCGGCCAGCGCGACGGCGACGAGTTCCCCGGAGGGGTCGTTGACCGGCCACATCTCGATGTTCCACGCGTGCATGCGCAGCCCCGAGGGCGCGCGGGTCCAGCTCTCGTAGTGGACCGGTCCGCCCGTCTCGACGACCTTGCGCAGATGCCGCAGGAAGCCACGGCTGTGTTCGGCGTCCTCCACCGTGTCGGGGAAGAACCGGTGCAGGAACTCCGCCTCCTGGGCGCCCATGACCCGGCACGCCGTGTCGTTCATCCGCAGATAGCGCTGCTCGGTGTCGAAGACGGACATGGACATCGACGCCTGCCGGAAAGCCTGCTCCCCCAGGTCGCGGCCCCGCTCGTCGGGCGCCGCGGTGATCACGTACCCCCGCGGTTCTCCCTTGGCGCCCCGCAGCGGGCACATCCGCAGGGCCAGCTCCGCCCGTCGTCCGTCCCAGCGCCGTACGGGCACGACGGCGCTGCCGCTCCTGCGCAGGGCCAGCCAGACCGGCCGGGGCTCGCCGTCCACCAGCTCGGCCGCCGGCCGTCCGGTGACCTCCGCGGCGGCGTAGCCCGTGAGCAGCCGCGCCCCGTCGCTCCAGCCCGTGACCGTGCCGCGCACGTCGACCACCGCCATGGCGTCACCGGCCGTGGCCGCCCGCTTTCCGTCGCGCGGCAATGTCACCATGTGTACAAGAATGGTCCCATTCGGCATGCACATCAAGCCGGGTGCCGGGGCGCCGCTGTGGGCGGACGCCCCGGGAGCCCTACGACGCAGCTCGCTCGTCCCGGGCCCCGGCGTCGGGCAGCGCCAGGCCGAGGTGGTCGCGCAGGGTCGTGCCCTCGTACTCGGTGCGGAACACCCCGCGTTCCTGGAGGAGCGGGACCACGGTGTCGGCGAAGACGTCGAGGCCGCCGGGGGTGAGGTGCGGGACGAGGATGAACCCGTCGGCGGCGTCGGCCTGGACGAGGTCGTCGATGGCCGTCGCGACCGTGTCCGGGGAACCGACGAAGTTCTGCCGGCTGCCCGTCTCGATGACCAGGTCGCGGATGGACCAGTTGTTGGCCGCCGCGCGCTCACGCCATTCGCGGGCGGTGGCCACCGGGTCGCGGTACATGCGGACCTGGGCCCGGCCGCGTGCGAGGGTGTGCTCGCCGGGGTCGGGGTCGATGTCGGGCAGCGGGCCGTCCGGGTCGTACGCGGACAGGTCGCGGTTCCAGACGAACTCCAGGTGCTTGAGCGCGGTCGCCCCGCTGACCTGCCGGCGGCGCACCTCGCGGGCCAGTTCCGCCGCCTCGGCGTCCGTGTCGCCCAGGACGAAGGTCGCGGCAGGCAGGATCAGCAGCTGGTCGCGCCTGCGGCCGTGGCGGGCCAGGCGGCCCTTGACGTCCGCGTAGAACGCCCGGCCCTCCTCCAGGGTGGCGTAGCGGCTGAAAATCGCGTCGGCGCTCGCGGCGGCGAACTCCCGGCCCTCTTCCGAGTCGCCGGCCTGGAAGATCACCGGGCGGCCCTGCGGGGAGCCCGGGACGTTGAACCGTCCCTCGATGTCGAAGTGCCGCCCCCGGTGGACGAAGGCTCCGGCCTCGGCGTCGCGCAGGAACCTGCCGGTGGCCCGGTCGGCGACGATCTCGTCCGCCGGCCAGGAGTCGAAGAGTTCGTTCGCGGTGGCCAGGAACTCCTCGGCCCTGGAGTAGCGCTCCTCCTGCGGGAGGAAGCCGCCGCGGCGGAAGTTCTCACCGGTGAAGGCGTCCCAGGAGGTGACGACGTTCCAGGCGGCGCGTCCGTCCGAGAGGTGGTCGAGGCTCGCGAACTGACGTGCCACCTCGTAGGGCTCGTTGAAGGTGGAGTTGATGGTGCCGGTCAGTCCGAGGCGTTCGGTGACGGCGGCGAGCGCGGCGAGGACGGTGAAGGTGTCGGGGCGTCCGACGACGTCCAGGTCGTAGATCCTGCCGCCCTGTTCGCGCAGGCGCAGGCCTTCGGCGAGGAACAGGAAGTCGAATTTGGCGCGTTCGGCGGTGCGCGCGAAGTGCGTGAAGGAGCTGAACTCGATGTGGCTGCCGGCCGCGGGGTCGCTCCACACGGTGGTGTTGTTGACGCCGGGGAAGTGGGCCGCGAGGTGGATCTGCTTGCGGGGCCTGCTCATGGTCGTGGGTCCTTCCGGCTCAGGCGGTGGTGACGGCGTCCGCGGCAGCCGCGGCGTAGCGGTTGGCCGGGCGGGCGAGCCCGAGCAGTCCCCGCAGGGTGTCGGCCTCGTACGCGTGCCGGAAGGCGCCCCGGCGCTGGAGTTCGGGAACCAGGCTCCGGGTGATCGCCGGCAGGTCGTGGCCGGCGACGGCGGGGCGCAGGCGGAAGCCGGTGAGCCCCGCCTGATGCAACTCCTGCAGCAGATCGGCCAGTTGGGCGGGCGTGCCGGTGAAGATCCTGGCGTCGCTCGTGTACGGGTGTCCGGCGGTGCTGTCGAGCCGCTCCCTGCGGGCCGCCGCCTCGCCGGGCTCGTCGTCCACGAAGACGACCAGGTCACCGAAGAGGTGCAGGGGCTGCGCCGCCCGGCCTGCCGCGTCCTGCTCGGCGCGCACCGAGGCGACGGTCGTCCGGGCCTGTGCGGCGTCGTGCGGGGTGACGAACCCGAGGTCGGCGGAGCGGCCCAGCAGGCGGAACGGCGCCCCGGTGACGCTCTCGTGGGCGAGCGCGCCGACGAGCGGCTGCCCCTGCGGCGGCCTGGGTGTGATCGAGGGCCCCTTGACGCTGAAGTGCCTGCCTTCGAAGTCGATGTAGTGCAGTTTGTCCCGGTCGATGAACCGGCCCGTGGCGGCGTCCCGGATCTCCGCGTCGTCCTCCCAGCTGTCCCACAGCCGCCGTACCGCTTCGATGTGGTCGGCGGCCTCGTCGAACAGGTCGGCGGTCAGTTCCCGCAGCGCGGGGCTGTCCTGATCCTCGACGCGGAACCGGGGGAACGTGCGGCGCCCGAAGTGCGCGGCCTCGTTCCGGCGGGCCGACACCTGGACGCGTACGCCCGCACGGCCGGTGCTCACGTGGTCGAGGGTGGCGATGGCCTTCGATATGTGGAAGGGCTCCGTGTGGGTGGCCACCACGGTCGGCAGCAGACCTATGTGGCTGGTCAGCGGGGCGACGCGGGCCGCGATGAGGACGGCGTCGAGGCGGCCGCGGACCTGGTCGGTCCGCTCGTCGGGTTCGGTGGGGTGCGAGGACTGGAGGCCGAGGGCGTCCTCGATGGTCACGAAGTCGAGCAGGCCGCGTTCGGCCTCGGTGACGAGGTCCGCCCAGTATCCGGCGGTGAGCAGGTCGCGGGGGCGGGCCACCGGTTCGCGCCAGGCGGCCGGATGCCAGCCGGCGCCGTCGAGCGCCACGGCGAGGTGCAGCGAGGAGGGCGTGGACGCGGGCAGGGGTGAGGGCGGGGCAGAAGGTGCTGGGGACACGGGAGGTGTGCCTTCCTGATCGACCGTACGAGAAAGCCGGCCCTCGTGGGAGGGGGCGGCTGCGCGGGGTACGGGTCAGGGGCGACAGAGCGCGCCGGCGAAGCGCAACAGGTCGATGTGCGGCCGGGAGTAGAGGCGTACGCGACGCCGTGGGGCGAGCTTCGGGACATGGAGGCGGGGCACGGTATTCGGTCGCACGTGCGTCACCTCCGTCCTCACGGTTCGGCGGACCCGGGTCGGGGCGGCCTCGTCGGCGGTCCCGTGACCGGGCTCCGCTCGTCGACGCACACAACAGTACTGCCGCCGTTTTTCTTCCGGCGGCCGGGAGTTGCTGTCGGCAGGCAGGCCCGCCGTTCTTCCTCCCGGCCGCTTCGCGGTACGGACTCAGGCGGGCCGTACCGCGCCGTGGATCGCCGACTCCCCCGCCCAGTAGACCGACTCCTCGCGGATGGCCGCCCCCGGGCTCGGGGCGTGGATCATCATGCCGTTGCCGGTGTAGAGGCCGATGTGGCCGACGTGGCCGTGGAAGAGGACCAGGTCCCCGATCCGCATGTCGGTGACGGGCACCGCCGTGCCGGCCGTCGCCTGGTCGTGGACGGAACGCGGGAGCGCGACTCCGGCGGCCCGCCAGGCGGCCTGGGTGAGGCTGGAGCAGTCGTACGAGTCGGGCCCGGTCGCACCCCAGACGCAGGGCTTGCCGATCTGTGCGCGCGCGAAGTCGACGGCCCTGGCGGCCTTTCCGCCGTACCCGGCGTCGGACACGCCCTGCACACCGAGGGGCACACCGGTGCCGAGGGCGCTCCCCGTGCCGAGGGGCGCACCCGTGTCGGCGTACAGGCTCAAGCCGGGATACGTGCCGGTGTCGGAGTACGTGCCCGTGCCGGCGTACGTGCCCGCGCCGGGGTAGGCGCCGGTGTCGGTGTACATGTCCGTGCCGGCGTACCGGTCCGTGCCGAGGTACATGTCGCCGCCGAGGTACTGGTCGGCGGCGACACCGGCACCGGTGTACGTGCCTGCACCCGTGTACGTGCCTGCACCGGTGTACATGTCCGTGCCGGCACGCATGTCGGTGCCCACGCGCGTGTCCGTGCCGACGTACAGCTCACCGCCGGTGTACTGACCGGTTCCGAAAGCGGTGGGCGCCTGCTGCCACGGGGTTTCCCCGGTGCCGGGGAGGAGTTGCTCCTCGGCGGGGCGCCAGGCCGCTTCGGCCGGCCGGGACTCGATCGCCGCGATCGGGGCGGCCTGCCGGGCGACGTGCCCGGACAACAGCTCCCGGGCCTGTCCGATCTTCCGCTGCATCCGCTGCTTGGACGCCTTCAACGACGCCTGCGTCGGTCCGGCGGCCGGCGTGGACGGGGCACTGCCGGCCTCCTGCCGCGGCGCCGGAACGGCGGGCAGCGCGGGGAGGGCCCCCGTCGAAGGCCCCGCGGTCAGTTCGGCCACGGGCCCGGCGCCGGCTCCGGCGGTCGGACCTGCGGTCAGCTCCAGGACGGGCTTGTCGGCCGCCTCACGTCCTCGGCCGCCCGCTCCGCCCGCCGGGCGTCCTCCCGAACCGGCGGACGGGGTACCGCTCTGCCCGCGGTCCGGCGGGAGCACCGCGGGGAAAGCCGGGCCCAACTGCGCGCGTCCCACGTCGAACCACTGCTTCGCGACGTCCGTCAGAGGGGCGGCGGCAGCGGTGGCCCGCCCGCCTCGGCTCTCGGCCTTCGGCCTGACGGTCTCCCCCTTCACCGCGGCCATCGCGCGCGTCGCGTTGAAGTTCCCGCTGGCGCTCTCGACCCGGTCGTAGAGGTTGGTGATCCGCTGCTGGACCTCCTCGCGGCTCGGCTCGTCGCTTCTCTGGGCGGGCACGGCACTGCCGGCCGGGGAGAACTGGTCCACGGAAGTGGGGGCCGCCTTCACGAGGGCGGACCGGGACATGCCGGGGAGGCCGGGGCCTCCGGTGCGCGGCGTTCGTTCCGGCGCCATGGGAGACAACTCCTTCGGTGCTCCGCCTGCCGGGTCGGCTGTTCGGGTCCGGGCGGACTGTTCCGGAAGGCATGCCCTACGGCCTCTGCCCGCTGGGCAGTTGGGCCGATGCACCCCAAAGTCGACTGGATCCCGGCTGCCGCATGGGCGTGCCGGATGCGGCGGAGGTCGCGCGACCCGGCGAGGTTCACCGGAGGGAGTCGTACGACCTGACAGTCAACTTAACCAACATGTGTGTCTCGTGTGAAGATTGATGTGCGAAGTGTCCGATATGTAAATGTGACCTTCGTCGTACCCGAAGGAGACATTCCCGGGTTGACCATCTCGCTGCGACCACTCCGTCACCCGGCGCGACAGGAGTCGGCATGCCGGGGCGCCGAACTCGGGGACCGCGCCCGGACGTTCACGGTCCGTACCCGAGCCTCCCGGGCGACGCCCGCCGCGCCCCTCGACCCCACGCACGGAAGGTCACTCACCGGGTCAAGGAGCCGTCCATGCCTGGTCCCGGGACGCAGGGGAGAGCATGCAGGGCTCCCGACGACGAGGCGGCGTGCACACTGCGGCCACCGGGCGCGCAGGCAGTCGCCAGGATCTGGCCGCCCAGGTCGATGCTCTGCAGCGAGGTACCGTCCGCCGCGTCCAGCAGCTGCAACCGGCCGCTCCAGCCGCCCGCGTAGACCGCCGTACCGTCCGTGCACAGGGTGAAGAACTCCTCCCGTCGGCCGTGTCGCCCCTGCCACACGAGGTCCCCGGTCGCCACGTCGTGACAGTGCACGGCGCCTGCCGTGTCCGCTGTGACCACGGTGTCCTGCACGCGGATGGGCGAGGTGACCACGGGGGCTCCGAGTCGTGTCTCCCAGACGGTGGAGCCGTCGGCCGCGGCAAGACATCGCAGGGAGCCCCGGCTGTCCGCGAGAAGCAGGTGCTCATCCAGCGGCAACGGCGGCGCGAGCACCGGTGCCGGAAGCCGGGCAGGTGCCTTCCAGACCGGTGCGCCGTGCTCGTCGTCCACGCAGTGGAGGTCGAGTCCGTGCGCGGCGAGCAGGTACAGCTGGTGCGGACCGACGGCGACGGGTGAGGCCGGGACACCCGAGGCGTCCGCCAGGGGTGCGCTCTGCCACCACATGCGGCGCGTGATCGCGTCGAAGTGACGCAGGATGCCGTCCGTGTCCCCGAGGAACACGCTCTGCCCGCGCAGCAGCACCCGGGCGCGGCTGAGGGTGCCCGGAGGAGCCGACCACCACTGGCGGTGGTCGCGGGTGCTCCAGGACTCCAGCCGGTCACCGGAGTCGTACACCAGCAGTACATCCCCGTCGGCGCACAGGTGAACGGGGGCTGTGAAGCCGGTCCGGCGGGTCTTCTCCTCGCCTGTGGCGGCGTCCAGCCAGCGCACGGTGCCGCCGCGGTCGGCGGTGACCACGACGCCGTCCTCGGTGGCCACGACACTGTGCGGCCAGTCGCCGACCTCGGTGCTCCAGCTGCGCCGTCCGGGCCGGAACGGCACGGTGAGGTCGGCGGTGTCGCCCGTCCCGGACAGGACGTCCCCCAGCTGTGCACGATGGGCGGCGAGGGCGCGGTTGACGTCTGCGGGCAGTCGCAGCGCGCCGGGTTGGCCGAGGCTCGCCGCGACCTCCTCCAGTCGGGGCCGGTCGGCCGGATCCTCCGCCAGGCAGGCACGGACGAGCCGGCCGATGGGGTCGTCGGGCAGGCCGGACAGGTCGGGAGCAGCGCCGGTGATGCGGCGCACGAGCATGGCTCGGGAGTCGTTCTCCAGGGTGTAGGGCGGCTGATTGGTGAGGGCGTAGAAGATGAGGGCGCCGATGCCGAACACGTCGGTGGCGTGTCCGGTCCTGGCCAGTCCCTGGATCTGTTCGGGTGCACAGAAGTGCGGGTGGCCGATGACCATGTCCAGCGTGAGGGTGACCTGCTGGCCGCGGATCCGGGTCAGCCCGAAGTCGATGATCCACGGCCCGTCCGGGGTGAGCAGGATGTTTCCCGGGTGCAGGTCCCGGTGCAGGAGTCCCTTGTGGTGTGCGGTGGTGAGGGTGTCGACGAGCTCCGCGGCCACGGTGCGCACGAAGTCCGGGGGCAACGGGCCGCCGTGTGCGTCCATGATGCGGTGCAGCGACAGCCCGGGAATGAACCGGGAGGCCAGGGTGGGCCGCCGGCCCGATGCGAAGTCGAAGGCCAGCAACTCGGGGATCCGGGCACCCCGGCATCGCTCCAGTGCCTTGCTCTCCTGGTGGAAACGCTGCATGTGCTGGGCGTCCTCGGTGAACTGGCTCTTGAGGAGCTTCACCGCGGCCAACGTGTCCGGGCCGTGGCCCTCACTTCGGCGCCGGCCGAGGTAGACCGTGCCGAAGCCGCCGTCCCCCAGTCGTCCCACCAGCCGGAAGCCCGCGGCCTCGGACGGGTCGCCTTGCGGATCCAGGGGCGTCACCATGTCGGCCTCCTTTCGTGCGGGCGGATCACTGCAGGACGGCTGTCTCGGAGGTCGTCTCGTGCGAGATACCGATGCCGCACAGCACCGTCGACTTGCCGAGCTCACAGGTTCCGGTGTCGCGCAGCTGTGCCCCGCCGGGACGCGCCGCCTCCCGCTCGCAGGTCAGGACGAGGACCAGACGGCCGCGCTCCTGCCGGCCACGCACGGCGATGCGGGCGCGTACCTGTCCGGCGTCGGTGTCCTGGTCGACCTCCCGGCCGCGGAGCGGGATGCTCTGGCGCTGGCCGGTGCGCAGGTCGGTGACGACGAGGAAGCCGGAGAGTTCGGGATGCAGCTCCTTGTGGCGGCGCCACCAGGCTGCGGCGCCGAGCAGCAGGACGAGCAGGACGAGGGGGTAGAGCCAGCCCGGTGTCCGGCCGGGGACGCTGCCCCGTACGTCGAGTTCGGAGACCACGGGCTTGCCGGTGGCGAACGAGCCCTCCGCCAGGGAGCCGCGGATCGTGGAGGTCCAGGGAGAGGTCACCTGGGCGCGCAGTGCCGCCTGGCTCGCGTAGTCGTGTGAGACCGGAAACAGGCTGAAGCGGGGTTCCTGATGCCAGGTCAGGGTCGCTCGGACCGTCTTCCGCTGCCCCGGCCGGAGGGTGATGGGGCCGCCGGGCGTGGTGATCGTGGCGTCGCCGGTGCCCGTCAGCCGAACGGTGAGCGGCACGTGCCCGGCCGTGGATCGCAGGGTGATGTCGAGGGTCCGGCTTCGTTCGCCGGTGGTGTCACCGGCCGACACGGTGACGTGTCCGGAACCGGCACGGTGTACGTCCTTGCCTGCGACCGAGACGGTGACGGCTGCGCCCCGGTCGGAGCGCAGCAGGCTGACCGCCTTCTGGGTGCGGACCTGGTCCTTGGCGGCACTGAGCTGCGAGCCGAGGGCCTCCGGGTCGACCGGCAGGATGCGCGGGGTGCCGAAGGCACTGCCGAGGACCTCGGACACGCCGGTGCCCTCGGCGAGCGGAAGGCCGTAACCCATGATCCTGCGGTCCGCGTCCAGCGTGTCGTAGCGGTCCTGCAACCGCTTCCAGGCGGGGCTGCCGAGCTTGGCGTAGGGACTGCCGGGTGCGTTGACGGCGCCGTCGGTGAGCATCAGGACGGCGCCGACGGGGGCCTTGCTGCGGTCGAGCTGGTCGGCTGCGGCGTCCAGGGCGGCGCCGTGGTCGCTCGCCGACTCCTGGGCGCTCCTGGGCAGTTCGCGGTCGATCAGCTCGTCGGTCCGGTCTGCCCGGGACATGGGGTGGACGACGCTGGTCGCCCGGCCGAAGGTGATGACGGCCACCTGGTCGGCGGCGGTCAGGGAGTCGAGAAAGTCACCGAGGCGGCGTTTGACCGTGGTGTAGAGGGGGGTGCCGTCGGGTCCCTCGTCCTGCATGGAACTGGAGACGTCGACGAGCACGACGTACGCCGCGGGGACGTCGTCGACCTTGAGCGAGCGGAAGATGTCGTCCCGGGACGCGGGAGGGTCCGCCGCCGTGGCGGGAGCCTGGCCGGCCAGCGCGAGCAGGGCCGCGAGGACAATCAGCAGCGTACGGTGGGCTGTTGCCCGGATCAGTGACATGAGGTGTGTCCCCCTGGGTGGTGCGTGGTTCAGATGCGGGTGCGGCCTGCGGAGGTCGCGAGTCTGCGGAGCCGTTCGATCTCGTGCTCGAAGCGCCGCTTCTTCTCCTGGAGTTGCTGGATCTCTCGGGATGTCGCGGACTTGCGGTTGTTCAGTTCTCGGATGGCGTGGTCGCAGTAGTGCCGCAGCACCGGGCTGTCGTGTCCGTTCCGGGCGAGGGCGCGTTCGACGTCCTCGCGTTCCTCCAGGGCATGGCCGTCGCCGACGTAGTGGGCCCATTGCATGAGGTAGGCGTCGAGGAAGCGCAGGACCCGCTCGCCGGTCCGGCCGCGCAGCGCCCAGGCCTCCACGGCGGCACAGATGCCGTTGCTCTCTACTCCGGAGCGGCGGGCCGCGTACGCCTGGGCGGCGAGCGTCTCGCAGTCCTGGGGCGTGCCCGAAAGCTGCGACGCGACCCCGTACACCTCCCGCAGGGCGAGGGCGGACCGCAGCTCTGGCACCCGCTCGGCGATCCGCTGGAGCCACTCGCGGTCTTCCCGTGTCTCGTTCCAGTGCGGCGCCTCGGTGGCCAGTCGCTGCACCGCGTCGGCGACGATCTGCGCGGAGGGGCCGGACCCGTCCAGGATGCGTGAGGTCAGAAGACGGGCGGCCGGACCCGGCCCCTCGCCGCTGTCGGGATCCACCGCGAGGACCCCGGCCAGCAGGTGCTGGACGATCGACGGGGCGTCGGGGCGTACGGGCCGTGGATCGAGTGCCGCGTACAAGGTGGTGAGGTAGGTGTCCACCCGGCCGGCCGGGTGGGGCGTGCCGGGCCCCGGCACGGTCTCGACGGCGGTGGTGAAGCCCGAGGGCGGCAGGCCGTGGAGCGCGCACAGCACGTCCCAGCGTGCCGCGGTCTCCGGGCGTACCGTGGCGGGCCGTCGTGTCAGTGTTCGGGTGAGTGGCGTTCGTGCCGCCTGTCCGGTGGTGCTCGGCCTCGCACGGAGCGCGGTGTCGAGGAGGCCGTGGAAGAAGTCCGGTTGGAGCAGGTGGTCGGCGCGACCGCAGACCATCGCGGCTTCGAGCAGTCGCGCGGCGCCTTCCGGATGCTTGGCCGCCCATTTGCGGTGGACGCCGGACGGAACGGTGCCCGAATTCAACAGGTCGAGCAGCAGGGGCAGTTCGGGATGGCCGGCGATCTCCTGGCCGGGTCCTTCGCACAGCCACTCGAGCCAGGCGTGGAGCCTCGCGGCCGGGTCCGCCCTCTCGTACAGGGCCTGAACGAGTCGGCCCGCGAGGCCGGGGACGGTACGCAGCTGGGCCTGCGTGAGGGTCATGGTGCCGGGGGTGAACGGGGCCACGACCGGCAGGAGCCGTTCGACCACCGGGTCGGACGTGTTCTGTACGTGGTCGGCCCTGATGTCCTCGATGACGCAGGCGAGCGCACCGTCCAGAGGGTGCAGGCCCTCCCTGGTGTCCCGCAGGGCGGCGCGCATGCTTTCGAAGTTGCCGCGGGCGACGTCGGTGTTGTTGTCGAGGAGGTCGTTGATCAGTTTGGTGCGGTACTGGTCGGCGGTGTCCGGGTCGGCCATGTGGGAGGCCAGGACAGCCAGGTCGAAGGAGGGGTCCTCGAGTTTGCGGGTGGTGAGGACGGAGAGGGAGTCGGCGTCGATCTCCTGCTCGCTCAAGGCCAGGTCGATCCGCTCGCTGGTCACCTCGTGGCCTTCGCGGAGCTCCTGGGCGACGGCGAGTGCGGGGTTGAGCGCGGCCAGGACCTCGCGGGCGCGGACGTGCGCGGAGGGGTCGGCGATGTCCAAAGGCGCCCGGGCGTCGGCCAGGTGCTGCAGCACCCGCTCGCCTCCGTACTCGGTCCAGCTGCGGATGAGCAGGTCGTGGTAGGAGCGTGCCTCGGGGGACAGGGCGTCGAGGTCCGGTTCCTTCTGACCCCACGCGAGGCAGGTTTGGCCGGGGTCGGCGGTGTTTCCCCAGTACAGGCGCATGGGGACGTCGGACCCTGAGCTGGTGCAGGTGGCGGCGGACACGGTGGCGCGCATGCCGAAGGGCAGCAGCGCCGCCACGGTGTCGAGCACGAGCAGCAGCTCCAGGGGCTGCCAGCCGCGGGCACCTGTGACGACCAGGGTGCCGTCCAGGAGATGGGCCGCGGCGGCTGCAAGCCACAGCGGGCCGTCGGAGACCCGGGGGGTGACCAGGTGGCCGATCCTGGTGAGCAACTGGTCGCCGTTGCAGAAGGGCAGGACGGCCGGTCCGGCGCCCGGCTCGGCCAGCTGGGGCGCCGCGTCCAGGGCGGCCCCGGCGAGGGCACGCCAGCCCAGTCCGGCCGCGTGGACGTCGTCGTAGCGGAAGGCGAGGTGGGTGATGCGGTAGATCGGGCGGTTGGCGTGGTCGAGGGCGTCGGTGGTGTCCAGCAGGAAGACGCCGATGGTGGGGGTGCCGTCCGGCTGGGTGGTGGAGCCGATGGTGATCCACGGCAGCTGCTCGCCACGGGTCGGTGTGCCGGGTGACCAGTGGTGGATGGCGCTGTTGAAGTCGGCGCTGCGGTCGGGCGGGTGGGCGGCGAGCACCTGGTAGCCGCCGTTGGTGCCGGGCTCCTTGCCCCACACGGCCCATTCGGCGATCAGCCCCGGTTCCATGGCGTTTCCTCTCCTCGGGTGGTGGCGAAGTCCGGATCAGGACTGCACGAGGCCGTAGCCCCGCAGGAAAAGGAACGGTTCGAGGATGTTGATGGGCTGGGGGGCCGCGACGAACCGCACGCTGTCTTCCACCTGGTTGATCAGGTAGGGGTTCTCGAAGTCGAAGCCCCGCTCGGGGTCGACCCAGAAGCCGATGGCGGAGCACACGAAGTAGCCGACGTTCTCCGGGGCGAAGAAGGACTCGATCTGCTGCTGGATCTCCCGCAGGCTGCCTTTGGGGAAGGACTCGCACAGCCCGTCGAACAGCCGCTTGGCGTCGGCCACTTCGGGTTGACCGGTGCGCGGGTTGAGGCGGACGTTGCCCTGGGCGCAGGCGAAACGGAAGACCCGGTCGTCGTCGAACTTGGCCAGGCACACCGCGATCCGGTGCGGCAGGCGGTTGCCCTGCCGCACGCCCTGCATGTTGGTCTCGGTGAGGACACCGGCCAGGACCTCGGTGAAGAAGTCGGCGTTCTGGCGGGCGTCGGCGTTGGCCCCCAGGTCGTCGCTGTTGACCTGGCACTCCCGCACCGGGTCGACGACGTAGACCATGGCCCGCGACTCGGCCAGGTCCTTGATGAGCTTGGCCTCGTGCTGGCTGCCGGTCTGCGAATGCGGGTCGAACGCCTCCCCGGGCATGTCCCGGACGGTGACCTTGAACTCGGTCGGCTGAGGCTCGGCCGGGGTGCCCCGCCGCCACCACTTGCGGCCCGCCCGGGCCAGGGGTGTGTCGCTGAGGTCCCCGGCCAGGGTGAAGCGCACGGGCCGCTGCTCGGTGAGGGTGGAGGGGGGAAACCGGCGTTCGCGGTACAGGATGTGGCCCAGGTCGCCCAGGAACTTGCGCGAGACGTGGTCCTCGGGCCAGATGTTCCACTTGCCGTACACCGGGTCGTGGCGGGCCTTCGACAGTGCTGCCAGCAGCGTGGACTTACCGCTCTCCATGCCGCCCCAGAGCGTGACCGTCGACTCGGGTACGGCGGCCCGGTCCTGGGGCTGCGGTCCCGCCGCCTGGGCCCGCTGTTGTTCCGCGGCCGCCTTGCGTTCCTTCTTGGTGGGCTTGGGGGCGGGCGAGGGCGGTTCCTGCTCGTCGGCCTTCTCCAGGAAGACTCTGGGCAGGTTGTTCCCTTCGGGTGCGGACAGGGGCAGGGGCGCGAGGGACGGCCGTGCCCGGTCCTTCGTGCCGTTGAGGGCTGGGGTCCCGGGGGCGGGTGTGGAGCCGCCGGCCTGGGCCGCGCCGGTCGGTGGAGCGTCGGGCGGCGGAGGAAGGGCGGCGCGGCCGCCGATGTGGGTGGAACGGTCCCAGACCGCGAAGGGCCCTTCGACCTGGCTGTCCTCCTTCACCTGGTCGGGCTCGCCGTCGCCGCCGGGCTGGGCTGGGGTGGTGTCGTCGGCCATGATGGTGCTCCCGGTTGAGGGGCGGCGGACGTCGTTCGCCGCGCGAGGGGTGGTGCGGTCCGCGCCTGACGCGCGCACCGGGTACCGGCGACCGCTGTCAGTCGGCCGCGGCGTGCCGCCAGTCCCCGGCTGGGTCGTCGGCGACGACCAGACGGATCGGTGCGCCGTGGTGCGGCGGGCACAGCGCCGGCGCGGTGACGGCGGAGGCGATCCGTTTGGGGTCGTGGCCCGCGCTGAAGCGCCCTTCGGCACCGAAGGCGTGCCAGGCGCGGTGGGCCCAGCTCACGAGATGGGGCTCGCCCTGCAGGTCGTCCATCCAGGCCGGTTCGTCCACCACTGCCAGGCAGACGATGTCTTCGTAGTGGCGTGCCGCCCGCAGTTCGCTCTGCCAGTCCAGCCGGTCGGGGCAGATGCGCACGGGCGCGCCGCGCTGGACCACACGGGGCGGTCGGACGTGCGGGTACGGAGGGCGGGATCCGATCGTCAACAGGACCCGGTGGCTGTCGGTTCGCCACAGACGGCGCCAGGCATGGATCTCACCGGGCAGATGTTCGAGGCCGGTGGCGAAGTCGTGCCGCAGTGGGTAGGGGCGCCAGGAGGCCAGTACCCGTGCCGCGTCCGCGGCCGTGCACATGCCCACCCGGTGGACTATGGGGTCGTGGTCGCCCGGCCGGTGCAGCGGGTCGTGGTCGCGGTAGCCGATCAGCCCCACTCTGAGGGTGTCTTCGTCGGCGAGCGCGTCCTGTACGGCGGTGACCACGGCCGCGGCTTCCTGCAGACGCTCCTCCCCCACGGTGCCGCCGTCGGCCTGCGGTCCGGCGACCTCCACGGCGAGCAGCAGATCCACCGGGTAGGGCTGGGAGAGCTGCCGGGCGGTCGTGGCGGCCAGGTCGGCCCAGTCGGTGCTCTCGGGCGCGTGGTGGCTCTCGCAGTCCAGTTCCAGTCGGTGACCGGTGCGCAGGGAGTACCGCAGGGTGGTGGTCGAGCCCGGCGGCAGGACGAGCCGGTCCAGGCGCACCGGACGCCACCGGTCGGCCGGTTCCTCGGCGGTGGCGTGGACGACGGCGGCGACGCTCTCCCCGGTGGCGGCGCCCGGCGGGGGAGCGCTGACCGGGACCTGGACGACCGGGCCGGTCGCCCTGCGCTCGCCCGCACGGCTGCCGGCGGGGAACAGGGGCCGGCGCACCAGCCCCACCGTTCCTGACGGGCCGTCCAGGTGGGCGGCGGCGAGCCACAGGGTGGCGGGCAGCGGCAGTTCGGCCGACAGGTCGTCGGGGGCCACGGGCCAATACGCGGGCAGCCGTAGGCACAGCTGCGCGTGGGAAGTGGTCTGCAGGGCTTCGGCCGTCCGCTCCAGCGGCTGCCAGCCGGCGGCCCGTACGGCGAGGACGAGCGGCACCGTCTCGTCGCGGTACGCCGACCGGAGGAAGCCGCTCGCCGCGGTGTGGAGGACTTCTTGCAACGAGGTGTGGCTCGCGGTCCCGTGTCCGGCCGGCGTGTCGCGGTCGGTGCCCGCGAGCAGGAGAAGCCGTCGGGTCCGCTCCGGGGGCAACACGGCCGCTACGGAGGGCAGTTCGCTCCACGGCCGCTCGGCGAGCGACACGGTCTGCGGACCGCTGTCGCCCGATCCGCATGTCAGCCGGCTCAGACGCAGTCGCTCGCATCCGATCTCCAGGACGTCGACGGCCGGAGAGGCGCCGGAGGCGAGGCGGGTGAGGACCCAGCCGAGGCCGGCCGCACGTCGGTCGACGCGTTCTTCGGCGAGTACGGCCGCCCAGGCGGCACGCCAGGCTCCGGGGGCTGGCACCGGACCGGCGGGGGACAGCTGCTGCGCCGTCTCGTGCCGGTCCGGCGGCGCAGGCCCGTTGCCGCCGCTGTCGCCGCTTGTCTCCGCACCGCACGCGACGGGCCCGCCGCCCAGCAGGTCCGCGACACGGAGCATGGCCTGCAGGTCGGCCACGCCGGAAACAACCCCATTGTTCGACTGCACTGTTCCTCACCCCCCGATACGGCCTCCGCCCCCGGAGTGCGAATGGGCGGCCGACCGCTGTTGCACGTGCATCAGGCATGCGAATTCCCGTCGTTGACGGGCGTCATGACTGATCGCGAACTCGGACTCCCCAGTCCGGTTGCGGTTTCACATTATCGCTCGCTGAGCGGACGTCACCTTAATTCGCGAGCTTCTTTTGCCGCCGACGCATGGTCGATTGGCCAATGAATGAAAGGGAGAGAAATGATACAGATCTACATCCATATAAATTCTCATCGTGTCGATTACGCGTTGACAGTTGATCGGTGACGACTGGGTGCGATCGCCTGGGACATCGAACAACGTGCATCCGTTCGAGTTTCTTCGGTGGCGGCGGCGCCATCCCAACTCGCCGAGTAGACAGCCGATGCGGTGATCGACTGTGGAGATAGTCGCTGGCAGACCGTGCGTGGTGGCGGTTGAATGTTTTGGTGAGTGACTACTGGACGCCCGCCCATGATGCGGTCGAGCACGACAATGCGGAGATCCTGGCCCGGTTGCTGGCCGACGGCACGCATCCCGACGAGGTGTTCAGCAACATGACACTGCTGACGCACGCCATCGATGCCGAGGGCGACGGCTCACTGCAGAGCGGTGAGCCGCTGACGATTCACCTCACTGCTGTGCTGCTGGCCTTCGGCGCTGATCCGGAGCTCGCGGATCCAGACGGTCGCACTCCGCTGGACATGGCCGTCCAGTACGGTCACGGCCTGGCGGTGAATTTGCTGCGGGCCCACATCAACTGGCGAGCCGCCAGCAACAAAGGACGCCGGCCCTCAGTCGGTCCCCAAGAATGACCAAGGGCCGGTTTCGGATTTCTCCGAAACCGGCCCCGCCTTGCGACTGTCTCCAGTCGGGACGACAGGATTTGAACCTGCGACCCCTTGACCCCCAGTCAAGTGCGCTACCAAGCTGCGCCACGTCCCGATGCGCCTCGCCGCGGTGAACCGCGTGATCGCGCGAACTGAACCTTACCCCACACCCGGGGCTCCTTCGAAGACGGCGGGGGGCGAGGGACAATCGGTGCATGAGCAGCACTTCTGACGACGAGCGGGACCGGGACACGGAGGGGCGGGCGCGCAACGCGCGGCCCCGGGACGGACTCGGACGGCCCCTGCCGTACGGGGTGGACGGGGTGGAGCGGCAGCCCGAGGGGGTGGTGCGCGCACCCGGGGAGACGGTCACCGAGGCGCAGGCGCTGCTGGCGGCGGGCAAGCCGTTCCACGCGCACGAGGTCTTCGAGGACGCCTGGAAGTCGGGGCCCGACGAGGAGCGGGCGCTGTGGCGCGGGCTCGCCCAGCTCGCGGTGGGGCTCACGCACGCGGCCAGGGGGAACGTGACGGGCGGTGCGCGGTTGCTGCGTCGTGGGGCCGGCGCGGTCGAGGAGTGGGCCGCCGGCTCCGGCACGTCCCGTCCGTACGGGCTGGCGCTGGGTGAACTCGCCGCCTGGGCCCGCGAGTTGGCGGACGTCGTGGAGCGGGACCACGCGGCGGTGGACGCGCGGACGTGGGCGCCACGGTTGCGCGGGGACGTGTCCCGATGAGTCGCCGGGCGGTGTGCGGCCCGTCTGCGCGTGGGTGAGGCGGGTGCGGTGACCGGGCCCGCGGCGGCGTGCGGCAGACTCGGGGCGTGCGAAAGATTCATGTCATCGGCATCGGCTCGGGCGACCCGGACCAACTGACTCTGCAGGCCGTCAAGGCACTGAGGAGCACGGACGTGTTCTTCATCCTGGACAAGGGCGAGCTGAAGTCGGACCTCGTCCAGCTGCGCCACGACATCCTCGACGCGCACCTGACGGAGGGGGCGTACCGGACGGTGGAGGCGCGCGACCCCGAGCGTGACCGCGCCGCCGGGGGCGCGGGCTACTCCCCCGCCGTCGGGGACTGGCGCAGCGCACGCGCCGCCATCTACGAGCGGCTGATCGCCGAGGAGCTCGGCGAGGACGAGAGCGGCGCGTTCCTCGTCTGGGGCGACCCCTCTCTGTACGACAGCACGTTGGGCATCCTGGAGGAGATCCTCGACCGGGGCGAGGTCGCGTTCGACTACGACGTGGTGCCGGGGATCAGCAGCGTCTCGTCCCTGGTGGCCCGCCATCGCACCGGGCTCAACCGCGTGGCACGGCCCGTCCAGATCACCACGGGCCGCCGGCTCGCCGAGGGTTTCCCCGAGGGCGTCGACGACGTGGTCGTGATGCTGGACGCCCACCAGACGTTCCAGCGGTACGCGGACGGCGACCAGGACATCGACATCTACTGGGGTGCGTATCTGGGCACCCCGGACGAGATCCTCGCCTCCGGCCCTCTGGCGGAGACGGCTCCCCGCATCGCCGAGCTCCGCGCGCAGGCCCGCGAACGCAAGGGCTGGATCATGGACACGTACTTGCTGCGCAGGCACCCGCGGGGCCAGGACGTCTCCGGCTCGGACTGAACGGGGAGCACGTCCCGGGGGAGGTGTCTTCGCCTCTCCTTGACGTCCTCGGCGGCGGCCCGCGCCCCGTGCGGACTGCCCCGCATGCACACCCCACCGGCCGATGTGAAGCTGACGGGTGTGACGACCATGGACACCGCCGGCCCGCCCGCCGCCGAGGCAGCCGCCGCGCAGCCTCCCGTGCTGGACAAGCGCCGCCGCAACGTCGTCTTCGTGACGATCATGCTGGGGATGCTGCTGGCCGCGCTGGACCAGACGATCGTGGGCACGGCGCTGCCGACGATCGTGTCGGACCTCGGCGGCGCGGAGCACATGTCGTGGGTGGTCACCAGTTACCTGCTGGCGGAGACCGTCGCCACGGTGCTGGTCGGCAAGTTCGGCGACCTGTTCGGCCGCAAGATCGTCTTCCAGGCATCGGCGATCATCTTCATCACCGGCTCGTTCCTGTGCGGCCTCTCCTCGAACATGACGCTGCTGATCACCTGGCGGGCCGTGCAGGGGATCGGCGCGGGCGGTCTGATGGTGACCGCGATGGCCCTGATCGCCGACGTGATCCCGCTCCGGGAGCGCGGCAAGTACCAGGGGGCCATCGGCGCGGTGTTCGGCGTCGCGACCGTGATCGGCCCTCTGCTCGGCGGCCTCTTCACCGACCATCTCACCTGGCGCTGGGCGTTCTACGTCAACGTGCCCATCGCGATTCTCGTCGTGGTGGCCGCGGCCCGCACGATCCCGGTGGTGAAGTCGCCGTCCCGGCCGGTCATCGACTACCTCGGCATCGCCCTCGTGGCGGTCGGCGCCAGCGCCCTGATCCTGGCGACGAGCTGGGGCGGCAACGAGTACGCCTGGAGCTCGCCCGTCATCATCGGCCTGTTCGCGGGAGGTGTCGTCGCCCTCGCCGCCTTCTGCCGGGTGGAGACCCGCGCGGCCCAGCCCATGCTGCCGATGCGGCTGTTCGCCAACCCCGTCTTCACCGTCTGCTCGGTCCTCAGCTTCATCGTGGGCTTCGCGATGCTCGGCGCGATGACGTTCCTGCCGACCTTCCTGCAGTACGTGGACGGCGACTCGGCGACGGTCTCGGGCGTACGCACGCTGCCCATGGTCGTCGGCCTGCTCATCGCGTCGGTCTTCAGCGGCAACGTGGTCAGCAAGACCGGTCACTACCGTGTCTTCCCCATCGTCGGCTCCCTGGTGATGGCGGTCGGCCTCTACCTGCTGTCCCGGATGGGCAGCGACACCAGCACCTGGCTCTCCTCGCTCTACATGTTCGTGCTCGGTACGGGGATCGGCCTGTGCATGCAGGTCCTCACCATCGCCGTGCAGAACACCGTCGACTACACCGACCTGGGTACGGCGACCTCGGGCGTCACCTTCTTCCGGACGCTGGGCAGTGCGTTCGGCACCGCCGTCTTCGGAACGATCTACGCCAACACCCTGCAGTCGAACCTGGCGGACGGCGTGGCGGCCGCGGCCCGCACGAGCGGGACCGATCCCGCGGCCCTCACCGGGGCGGCCACCAGTCCGGAAGGGCTGCACAGACTGCCACCGGGGACCGCCGCGCCGCTCGTCGAGGCGTACGCCGAGACGCTCCGGACGGTCTTCCTGTGGACGGTGCCCGTGGCACTGCTCGGGTTCCTCGTCGCCCTGTTCCTCAAGCAGGTGCAGCTGCGTGACAGCGCACGGATGGGGTCCACCGACATGGGCGAGGGTTTCGCGACCCCGTCCGCGGCCGACAGCCGGCAGCGGCTGGAGGCCACGGTCGGAAAGATCATCGGCGGTACGAGCCTCGACACCATGCGCCGGCTCGTCACCGGGGCCGACACCCGGCTGGACATCGCGGGCGCCTGGGCCGTGATGCAGGTCGAGCTGTTCACCCGGATGGTCGGCCACGCCGGCCTCACCCTGATCGCCGCCCGCCGCCACATGCCCCCCGAGGTCCTCGTGCCGGTCTTCCAGCGGATGGTCGAAGAGGGCTACCTCACCCGCGAGGGCACCCTCTTCTCGCACACGGAGGCCGGCGCGCGCGAGGCCCGGGTCATCAGCGAGGCGTGGGCCGACTGGCTGGCCGACCGCGTCGAGCAGGACCTCGGCCGCCCCTCGGGCGAGGACCTCCGCGCCGCCGTCGACACCATCGCCAAACGCCTGCTGGTCGAGGACCTGACCCACGACACCTCGGCGGGCTCGCTCCCCAAGGCCCTCACCAAGGCGCCGGCGGTGGCGACGAAGAGCCGGTAGGCCCCCGGCTCTACGGCATCGGGAAGCCCAGCCGCGCCAGTACCGACGGCACGTCCGGCTCGGCCCGTGCCCCGTCCGGCAGTGCGGGGCGGCGTACGACCACGACCGGGAGCCCCAGCGCGCGGGCGGCCGTCAGCTTGGCCGCGGTGGCGCCACCGCCGCTGTCCTTGGTGACGAGCACGTCGATGCGGTGCTCTTGGAGGAGAGCCGTCTCGGACTCCACGGTGAACGGGCCCCGGGCCAGCAGGACCTGCGTACGGGCCGGCATCGGCGGGTCCGGGGGCTCCACCGAGCGTACGAGGAAGTGCGGCCGGTGCAGGTGGGCGAAGGCAGCGAGGCCCAGACGGCCCGTGGTGAGGAAGACCCGGTCGCCGAGGGGCGGCAGCAGGGCGGCGGCTTCGGTGAGGGAGGCCGCGGGGTGCCAGCGGTCGCCGGGCGCCGGTCGCCAGCCCGGGCGGCGCAGGACGACGGCCGGGACACCGGTGGCCGCGGCGGCCCGTGCGGCGTTCGCCGTGATACCCGCCGCGAAGGGGTGCGTCGCGTCGACGAGGGCGTCGACCTGCTCGGCGCGCAGCCACCGCGCGAGGCCTTCCGCCCCGCCGAACCCGCCGACGCGTACCTCGCCGTCGAGGTCCCCCGGCCTGGACACGCGCCCCGCGAGGGAGGTGGTCACGCGCACGCCGGGTACGGCGGCGAGGGCGGCGGCCAGTTCACGCGCCTCGGTGGTGCCGCCGAGGACCAGCACGTGCGGGGACATGACGTCGAGCCTACGGGCCGCAGGGCGGGTCGGGCGGGGGCGGGGCGGCGCCTCCGCCGGACGCCGTCAGCCCAGGGCACGGTCGAGGTTGAACGCGGCGCTGATGAGCGCGAGATGGGTGAAGGCCTGCGGGAAGTTGCCCTGTTGTTCGCCGGTGTGGCTGATCTCCTCGGCGTACAGGCCGAGGTGGTTGGCGTAGGTGAGCATCTTCTCGAAGGCCAGCCGCGCCTCGTCGAGCCGTCCGGCCCGGGTCAGCGCCTCGACGTACCAGAAGGAGCAGATCGAGAAGGTGCCCTCCTCGCCGCGCAGGCCGTCGGGGCTGGCCTTCGGGTCGTAGCGGTAGACCAGGGAGTCGGACACCAGGTCCTCGGTGAGCGCGTCGAGCGTGGAGAGCCACTTCGGATCGGTGGGCGAGATGAACTTGGCCAGGGGCATCATCAGCACCGCGGCGTCCAGGACGTCGTCGTCCTCGTGCTGGACGAACGCCTGCCGCTTCGGTGACCAGCAGCGTTTCATGATCCGCCGGTAGATCGTGTCGCGGGCGCCGCGCCAGTACACGATGTCCGCGGGCAGTCCGCGGCGGGTGGCCAGCCTGATGGCCCGCTCGATCGCCACCCAGCACATGAGCCGGGAGTAGAGGAAGTTCTTGCGCCCTCCGCGGGTCTCCCAGACGCCCTCGTCGGGCTGGTCCCAGTGCTCGCACACCCAGTCGACCAGCGCGCAGATGTCGTCCCACTGGTCGCTGGAGATCGGCTGGGCCCACTTGTCGTAGAGGTAGACCGAGTCGATGAGGGCGCCGTAGATGTCGAGTTGGAGCTGGTCGGCCGCCGCGTTGCCGATCCGGACGGGGGCGGAGCCCTGATGACCCTCCAGGTGGGGCAGCTCCCGCTCGGTCAGGTCGGTGCGGCCGTCGATGCCGTACATGATCTGCAGGGGGCCCGAGGGGCGTCCGTCGCCGGGGCTGATGTGCCTGGCGGCGAAGCCCATGAACGACTCGGCCTCGCTGGTGAAGCCGAGCCTCAGCAGGGCGTACACGCAGAAGGCCGCGTCGCGTACCCACACGTAGCGGTAGTCCCAGTTGCGCTCGCCGCCGAGCTGTTCGGGCAGGCTGGTCGTGGCGGCGGCCACGATCGCGCCGGTCGGTGCGTAGGTGAGCAGTTTGAGGGTCAGTGCGGAGCGGTGCACCATCTCCCGCCAGCGGCCGCGGTAGTGGGACGCGGTCAGCCACTGCCGCCAGAACGCCACGGTGGCGGCGAACAGTTCCTCCGCCTCCGCGCGTGGGCAGCAGCGGGGTTCGATGTCGCCGCTGACCTGGTCGAGGGCGAACACCGCCGACTCGCCCTCCTGGAGCTTGAAGCCGACCGTCGCGTCGCGGCCGTCGCATTCGAGGGGCTCGGTGGCGGTCAGCGCGAGGGAGAGGTGCGCGGACTCGAAGACGACCATGTCGTCGTGCAGCCGCGCGGTGTGCGGCTGCGCCGCGTAGTCGAAGCGGGGGGCCACGCGCGCACGGAACGGGATCGAGCCGCGGACGCACAGCACGCGCCGGATCAGCCGGTGCCGGTCCGGTTCGGTCGCGTCGCCGTCCACCGGCATGAAGTCCTGGACCTCGCCCACGCCGTCCTCGGTGAAGAAGCGGGTGACCAGGACGTTGGTGTCCGGGAAGTAGAACTGCCTGGTCCGGGCCGGCACGGCGGCCGCCAGCTCGAACGATCCGCCTTTGTCCGCGTCGAGGATCGACGCGAAGACACTGGGCGCGTCGAAGGACGGGCAGCAGTACCAGTCGATCGTGCCGTTGGTGCCGACCAGGGCCACGCTGCGCAGATCTCCGATCAGGCCGTGGTCGGCGATCGGCAGATAGCCGGCTGATGCCGGTGGATCCTGGTGGGCGGACGCCTCGGACATGACCGCAGCCTCCCTGCCCCGAGAACGCGCTTTTGACGTCTCCAGCCTAGGTGCGGTGGGCCCGGGGCGCGACGAAAACGACAAACGGCCGCATTGCGTCCGCTTGCCCGCCTCCGCCGGCCGGACACGCCGGGCGTCAGCGCAGGAGCAGCTGGACCCCGCCCAGCACGGTCGCCGCGATGACCAGCCGCTCGAAGAGCCGCTGGTTGATCCGGTCGACGGCCCACTTGCCGAGGAGGGCGCCCGGCACGACGAAGGCCACGAGGGCCGCGTCCAGCAGCAGCGAGTGGCCGTCGATGAGACCGAGGCCGACGCTGAAGGGGATCTTGGAGACGTTGACGATCAGGAAGAAGAAGGCGGAGGTGCCCAGGAAGCCGAGTTTGCGGAAGCCCGCCGACAGGAGATACATCGACATCACCGGGCCGCCCGCGTTGGCGACCATCGTGGTGAAGCCGCCCAGAACCCCGTAGGAGCGGGCCTTGATCCGGCCGGTCCGCGTGGCCACCGAGTCGGGTTCCTCGTCCGCGTCGGACTTCCGTCGGCGCCACACGGTGACGCCGGCCATCAGCAGGAGGATGGCGCCGATCGACATCCTCACCATCGCGTCGTCGGCCCACATCAGGAACACCGTGCCGACGACCACTCCCGCGGCGACCGCCGGGAACAGCTTCCACAGCGTCGGCCAGTGCGCGTGGCGCCGGTAGGTGAGCACGGCGAGGACGTCGCCGACGATCAGGATGGGCAGCAGGACCCCCGTGGACGCCTTGGCGGGCAGGACCGCCGCGAAGATGGCGAGGCTGACCGTGTTGGCCCCGCTCACGGCGGTCTTCGAGAAACCGACGAGCAGGGCCGCGGCGGCGAGGGCGGCGAACTCCCAGGGGGCGATGTGCCAGAGCGTCATGGTGTTCATGCGAGGGCCGATGCTATGCCCACGTATCCGGCCGCGTCAGGAGCGTCTCGACAGGTGGCCCCTGCCACCGTCGCCGGTGTCGCGCCCTGGACCCCCTCCGCGTCCCCTGGGAAGATCGTCCCCGAAGCCTCGCCGACGCCGACGGAGGACCCATGGCCGACTCCCGCGAGCACACCCTCACGGGCACCCGGAGCAGCATCACCGTACGTGAGTGGCCACGGGAACGGCCGCGGTACGTGGCACTGCTGGTCCACGGCTACGGGGAGCACGTCGGCCGCTACGAGTACGTCGCGGACGTGCTGCGCGGGCACGGTGCGGCCGTGTTCGGGCCCGACCACATGGGGCACGGGAGGTCGGCGGGCGAGCGGGTGCTGATCGAGGACTTCGAGGACGTGGTGAGCGACGTCCGCGCGGTGGAGCTGCTCGCCCGGGCGGCGTACCCCGGGGTGCCCCTCGTGCTGATCGGCCACTCCATGGGCGGCCTCGTCGCCGCACGGTACGCCCAGCGGTACGGAGAGGGGCTGGCCGCGCTCGTCCTGTCCGGGCCGGTGATCGGCCGCTGGGAGGCGCTCCATCAGCTGCTCGCGCTCGATCCGCTGCCCGAGGTCCCCATCGACCCGACGGCACTCTCGCGCGATCCGGCGGTCGGCCTGGCGTACGCGGCGGATCCCCTCGTGTGGCACGGGCCGTTCAAGCGCCCCACGCTGGAGGCCTTCGTCCGCACGCTGGAGACCATCTCCAGGAGCGGCGACATCGGCGCGCTTCCGCTGCTGTGGCTGCACGGGGACGACGACCGGATCGTGCCGCTGCCCGCCAGCCGGGCGGGCGTGGAGGAGCTGCGCGGCGCCAAGTGGAGCGAGCGCGTGTACGCGGGCGCCCAGCACGAGGTGTTCAACGAGACGCACAGGGACACGGTCCTCGCGGACGTGACGCGCTTCGTGGACGGTGTGCTCCCGTCCTGAAATGCGGGTGTTTCCACGGATCCGCTCGGGGCACCCGGGGCCGCATGGAGTGGTTGCGGAGAGCGGCCTGCGTGGACGAGGACCCCGAACTGTTCTTCCCCGTGGGCACGGTCGGCCCCGCGTTGCGGGACACCACCGCCGCCAAGCGGGTCTGTGCCCGTTGCGCGGTGGCCGGTCCCTGTCTCGACTGGGCTCTCGCCACCGGCCAGACCTCCGGCGTCTGGGGCGGGACGGGCGAGGAGGAACGCGCCGTGCTGCTCCGTACGACCCGCCACCCGCAGACACCAAGGAGAAGTGCCGCATGACCGTGGTCAAGAGCACCCTGTCCGACTCGGCGCGCCAGGTGGTCGGGGAAGCCCTGCAGAGCACCCTCGTGGACCTGCTCGGCCTCTCCCTCATCGGCAAGCAGGCCCACTGGAACATCGTGGGCCCGAGGTTCCGCTCGATCCATCTGCAGCTGGACGAGCTCGTCACCACGGTCCGTTCGTACGCCGACACCGTGGCCGAGCGCTCGGCGGCGCTCGGTGTGCCGCCCGACGGCCGCCCCGAGACCGTCGCGGCGACGGCCGCGCCGCAGGGCCCGAAGGAGGGCTGGGTCCAGGACACCGAGGTTGTCGGTGTCATCGTCGAGGCGCTGGAGACGGTCGTGGGACGCCTGCGGGAGCGGATCGGCGCCACGGAGGAGGCCGACCCCGTCACCCAGGACCTGCTGATCGGTCTCACCGCGGAGCTGGAGAAGCACCGCTGGATGTTCCAGGCCGAGAACTGGCCGCGCACCTGACGTCCGTGAGCGCGCGAGCGACGCGCTCGCACGACGGACACGGACGGACACGAACGGACAGGACGCGCACGGACGAAAGGGGCCCGTCATGGCCGACGCCCTCGAACTCGACGCGCTGTGGGACGAGTTCCACCGCGCGGTGAACATGACCTCGCAGGAGCTGGCCGCCTGGCTGCGGGTGAGCGACGCGGCCGAGGAGTCGGTGCCGGTGCCCGAGCACGCGGGCTCCCCCACCGGCGAGCATGTCCTGGCCATTCTGCAGAAGCGCCGCACCGATCTCACCGACGACGATCTCGACGTGATGTACGAGGTCGTGGACACCGTCACGGCCGAGACGGACCAGGAGCACGGGCTTGAGGCCGAGGCGTCCCGCCGCCGGCATCGGCTGATGACGCTGGGCCACGATCCGCTCAAGCCGCCGGCATGACCGCCGAGGCGGAGAGGGTGCTGGAGGCCCTGGTCGCCGGGCACGGTCGCACGTTCGCCGAGGAGGCGGGCATCCGGCTGCGGAACACACCGCAGCCGCTGTACCGGACGCTGGTCATGGCCTGTCTCCTCAGCGCACGGATCCGCGGTTCCGTCGCCCTCGCGACCAGCCGCGCCCTGCACGAGGCCGGGCTGCGCGATCCGCGCCGGATGGCCGAAGCCGGCCGGCAGGAGCGGGTGGACGCGCTGGGCCGGGGTGGCTACCGGCGCTACGACGAGCGCACGGCGACCCAACTGGGCGAAGGCGCCGAGCTGTTGCTGACCCGGTGGGGAGGGGATCTGCGCCGGATGCGGGAGGCGGCGGGCGGCGACCGGGGCGAACTCCGGGGCCTGCTGCGGGAGATGCCTGGCCTGGGCCCCGCGGGTGTGGACATCTTCCTGCGCGAGGTGCAGCGGGTCTGGCCCGAGGTCTCGCCCCACCTCGACGCGAAGGCCCTGCAGGGCGCGGCCCGTCTGGGGCTGTCCGAGCAGCCGGACCGGCTGGTGGAACTCGCCGGGGACACCGAACCCGCAGTCCTGGCCGCCGCGTTGGCGCGGGCGGCGCTCGACAGGGCCGTGGTGGAGGACTGTCTGCGGCAGACACGAAAACCGCGCTCCCGCGCCGGGTGAAGGTGCCAGACTGCTCGCACACCAGGCCGAGCAGAGGAGCACAGCATGACCGGGACCGAGTCCCCCCTCCGACGGATCGACACCAGCAGGCCCCATCCAGCACGGGTGTACGACTGGCTCCTCGGCGGGAAGGACAACTACCCGGTCGACGAGGAACTGGGCCGGCAGATAACGGGGTTCGACGAGAACGCCGCGCACACGGCCCGCAGCAACCGCTATTTCATGCACCGCGCCACCCGCTGGCTCGCCCAGGAGGCGGGTGTCCGCCAGTACCTCGACATCGGCACGGGCATTCCCACCGAGCCCAATCTCCACCAGATCGCGCAGGCCACGGCGCCCGACGCGCGCATCGTGTACGTCGACAACGACCCCATCGTGCTGGCCCACGCGGGCGCGCTGCTGCGTGGCACCGACGAGGGCATGACCGAGTACATCCAGGCGGACGCGCGGGACACGGGCGCCATCCTCGAACAGGCCTCACGCGTACTGGACTTCGAGAGCCCCATCGCCCTGTCGCTGGTGGCGCTGCTGCACTTCGTCCCCGACGAGTCGGGGGCGTACGACTTGGTGAGCGACCTGGTGAACGCGCTGCCCGCCGGAAGCTACGTGGCCCTGTCGATGATGACGGCGGACTTCGAACCGGAGGCCGTCGCGCGCGGCGTCCAGATGTACGCGGCGGGCGGTCTGTCGCTCGTGCCACGCCCGCTCGCGGGTGTCGTCCGCTTCTTCGAGGGCCTCGAACTCGTCGATCCCGGGGTCGTCTCGCTGACCCGGTGGCGCCCGGACCTCGCGGTGGACGAGGACACTCCCCCGGGAGACGCTCCGGTGTCGCTGTACGGAGGCGTGGCACGCAAGGTCTCCTGAGACGCGCCCGCCCGCCCCGCCGGGCGGGGACCGCCCCTGTTGCTCACCTCACCGAAGGGCACTCCCCGTCCGCCGCGAGGTTGACGCCGTGGGCGCCGCCGTGGCGCGACGGAAAGCGGTGAAGAGTGCCTCGTCGTGGCGGCGCCCGTGCACGGCCGGATCGAGCGCCTGACGACACACCGTCAGGTAAGTTAGCTTAGGCTAAGCTAACTTACCTGGACGGGGCTCGGACGCCCACGCCGTCAGGGAGGAGTCCGCCCATGGTCGTACCAGTCGTCAACTCCTACTCCATGCCTGACCGTTCAGCGGTCCCCGCGTCCGGCCCGCCCTGGACGATCGACCCGGCACGGGCCGCTCTGCTGGTGCACGACATGCAGAACCACTTCGTCCAGGCCTTCCCGCCCGACTGCTCCCCCGTCGTGGAACTGATCGACAACATCGCGACCCTGCGCGAACTCGCGGGCACCCTCGGTATGCCGATCGTCTTCAGCACCGAACCGGCCGAACGGCCTGGCGGGCAGGGCCCGTTGACCGACAGCTGGGTCCCGGCCGACGGCCCGGAGCCGGGCGCGAACTCGGCGGTCGTCCCGTCGCTCACGCCACGGGTGGGAGAACACCTGCTGGTCAACGTGCGCCACAACGCCTTCCTCCGCAGCCATCTCGGCAGGCTGCTGCGCTCCGAGGGACGCGACCAGCTGATCCTCTGCGGAGTGCGGGCGCACCTCGGCATACTGCTCACGGCGGCGGACGCCTTCATGCACGACATCCAGCCGTTCGTCGTGGCCGACGCGGTGGCCGACCTCTCCGCCGAGGACCACTCCATGGCGCTGCGGTGGATCGCTCGTACCGGTGTCGTCTGCACCACCAACGAACTGATCCGTCATCTCCTGCACGGCAGGGCGGCACAGAGCATGTGACGGCCCCCCGCCCGGACTTCCGCACGAGCGGCCGGGCCGGGAAGGGCGCGCGGGCAGACCGGCGTTCAGCCGCAGGGGCGCCCCGGATAGTCGTCGCTCTCCGGCACGCCCGCCTCGCGCATCCGGCGCAGGACCTCGCACCGTACGACGTCGTCGTCGATGTCCACCGGGCAGTTCCCGTCCCGGTCGAACACCAGGACGTCCCCCGCGGTGTCCCAGAGCACCCACCGGTGCGGGTACGCCGGCCCCCGCCACAGATGGGCGTAGGGCTCGGCGGCGTCCGTGCGTGTGCTCACAGCGCGGCCCCCTCGGTCTCCCGGCCGTCGACGAACGTCGCGACCACGTCGATGTCGCCGATGCGCGAGACCTCGACGCTCCGCGGGTCGTCGCCCAGCACGACCAGATCGGCGCGCTTGCCCGGCGCGAGGCTTCCCACGCTGTCCTCCCAGTGACAGGCGAAGGCACCGGCCACGGTGTACGCGCGCAGCGCCTCGTCCACCGTGACACCCTCGTCCGGGCCGATGACCTGCCCCGACACGGAGGCCCGCTCGACCATGAACTGGACGGCCCGGAGCGGCGACCCGTCCGTGACGGGCCGGTCGGAGCTGCCGACGAGTGTGACGCCGCGATCGAGGAACCCCCGCCCCCGGTAGAGCCAGGGCGCACGCTCCTCACCCATGATCGCCGCGTAGTCGTCGCCGAAGTACCGCAGGAAGTTCGGCTGGACCACGGCCGCCACGCCCAGTCGCGCGAAGCGGTCCAGCTGGTCGGGCCGGATGAGGCCCGCATGCTCGATCCGGTGCCGGGCATCCGGCCGTGGACGGAGGCGCTGCGCCCGCTCCAGGGCGTCCAGGGCCACGTCGGCCGCCCGGTCGCCGATGGCGTGGACGGCGAGCTGCCAGCCCGCGAGATGCCCGTCGACGATCGTGTCCGTGAGCTGTTCGGGGTCGTCCTGCAACTGGCCCGCGTGGTCGAGCCCTTCGTAGGGACGGCTCAGTGCGGCGGTACGGGCCATCATGCCGCCGTCGGTGTAGATCTTCAGCGCGCCGACGGAGAGCCGGTCGTCACCGAACCCCGTCCGCAGGCCGAGGTCGAGGGCCCGGGGGATGCCGTCGTCCTGGTGCGCACCGACCGGGCGCAGCCGGTCCGCGGACACCATGAGCTGCACACGCAGAGGCAACAGGCCTTGTTCCTGGGCGAGTTGGTACGCGCCCAGCTCGACCGGGCTGTGCCCGAACATGACGCCGCCGATGCCGGCCTCGGCGCAGGCCGTCACGCCTTCGGCCAGGCAGGTACGCGCGGCCCGTCCGATCGCTGCCGCCAACTCCTGCTGGGAGTAGGGCAGTCGCAGCGCCCGCGCGGCCCCCATGGCGCCCTCGGCGAGGAAGCCCTCCCCACGTGCCAGTTCGGCGGGCAGCAGGTCGAGGACTGCCGTGTTGACCATGCAGCCGTGCCCGGAGTCGTGCATCAGGAACACCTTGCGCCCCGCGCTGACCTTGTCCAGCTCGGCGGCGGTCAGATGGCGGCCGAGGCCCCGCTGGTCGTACCCGGCGAGCTGCGTCCAGGCGCCCTCCGGTGTGCGCGCCGCCGCCGCTGCCACGGCGGCCAGGACGTCGTCGACCGATGTGCACGGCGCCACGGTCGGTGTGCCCGCCCTGAGTCCGGTCCAGGCCAGGTGCACATGGCTGTCGATGAAGCCGGGCAGCACGGTGGCGCCCTGCAGGTCGACCACCCGGCGGGCGGGCAGCCCGGCGACCTCCTCGTCCAGGCCCACGATCCGGCCCCGCCAGATGCCCAGTTCGCGGGCGACCGGACGGTCCGGGTCCATGGTGAGGATGTGCGCGTTGGTCAGTCTCGTGGAGAGCATCGGTGGTGCCTCAGCCGCTCTGTTCCGCCATCCGGTCCACCAGGCTCTTGGGGCGCATGTCGGTCCAGTGGGTCTCGATGTGGTCCAGGCACTCCTGGCGGGGGGCCGGGCCGTGCACGACGGTCCAGCCGGCCGGCACGTCCACGAAGTCGGGCCACAGACTGTGCTGGCCCTCGTCGTTGACGAGCACGGAGTAGGTGCCCTCGGGGTTCTCGAACGGGTTGGTGCTCATGACGTTCCTCCAACTTTCCTTGTCTCAGCGGGGGTCGTGCTGTGCGCGGGACGCCGCGCGGGCGACCAGGGCCTTCAGTGCGCGGAACCAGGTCTCCGCAAGGTCGCGGACCGCATCCTCGTCCAGGACCGCCTCCGGCCAGGACCAGTGGGCGGCCAGGACCGGTCCGTCGGCGCGGTCCTCGGTCACGACGTTGATGCCCAGCGCGTGTCCTTCCCGCATGTCCGGCTCGGCGCCGATGTCCGAGACGTCCTCCTCGGGGGCGTACGACCAGTCCGTGGCCTCGGGGATGCCGAAGCGGCCGAGGTAGTTGAACTCGATCGGCGGCGCCTCGAAGCCCGCAAGGACCGGTGCCGTACGGGGGTTGAGGTGGCGGAGCATGCCGTAACCGACACCGCCCGCGGGCAGCGAGGCGAGGTGCCGCCGCGTGCGGTCGAGCGCCTCCTCGACGGCCGGGCCGCCCTCCAGCGCCGCGTCCAGGTCGACGGGGCCGGGGTCCAGGAGGACGGGGAAGATACTGGTGAACCAGCCGACCGTACGGGACAGGTCGACGTCCGCCGCCACCTCCTCGTCGCGCCCGTGGCTCTCCAGGTCGACCAGGACCGGCCCGCCGGCGCCGCCGTCGTGACGCCGCCGCCAGTCGGCCACGGCCAGTCCGAGGCCGGCGAGCAGGACGTCGTTGACGTTCGCGGTGAAAGCGGAGGGCACCGCGGACAGCAGCGGTCCCGTGCACTCGGCGGGAAGGCGCAGCTCCAGCCGCCGTACGGTGCCGGCGGTGTCGCGGACCGGGTCGAGCGGACTCTTCAGCGGCAGGGGCGCGGCGCCTTCCAGCACGCCGGTCCAGTACGGCAGTTCGGCCTCCCGGGCGGGGTCCTGGGCCAGCTCCTCGAGCTTGCGCGCCCAGGTACGGAAGGACGTGTCGACCGGCGACAGCTCCGCCGGGCGCCCCGCCTCGACGGCCCGCCAGGCGGTCTCCAGGTCGGGCAGCAGGATCCGCCAGGACACGCCGTCGGTCACCAGGTGGTGCGCCATCAGGAGCAGCCTCCCGGGCTCGGTGCCCGCGTCGAACCACACGGCCCTGACCATGACACCGGCGTCCGGGTCGAGCGCCGCGCGGGCGGCGTGGGCGCCGTCCGCGACGGCCGTCCGCAGCGCCTCGGCGTCCAGTCCACGGACGTCGACCCGCTCGATCCAGGTCCCGGTGTCCACGGCGCCGGCGGGCGGCACCGCGATGGTCCAGTCGTCGGCGCCGGAGCGGACCAGCGTGCCGCGGAGCATGGCGTGCCGGTCCGCGAGGGCCCGCAGTACGGCCGTGAGTTTCGGCCGGTCCAGCGCGGCGGGCGTCTGGACCAGGGCCGCCTGGTGGTAGCCCTTGAACGCGCCGCCCAGTTCACGCAGCCAGTGCATGACCGGGGTCAGCGGCACGATGCCGGTGCCCTCGTCCACCGGGCGGGCGCCGGCGGCCCCGGCGGTGGTCGCCACTTCCGCGAGAGAGGCGACCGTGCGGTGCCGGAGCACCAGGCGCGGCGTGATCCGCACGTCCGCCGCGCGGGCCCTGCTGACGAGTTGCATCGCCATGATGCTGTCGCCGCCGAGGGTGAAGAAGTCGTCGTCGACGCCGACCTCGTCGAGACCGAGCACGTCGGCGAACACGGCGCACAGCGTCTTCTCCAGCTCGGTGCCGGGAGCCCGGCCGGTGGAGAGCGCGGAGAAGTCCGGCGCGGGCAGGGCGGCCCGGTCCAGCTTCCCGTTGGCGAGCTCCGGGAGCCGGTCCAGGAGCACCACGGCGGCCGGGACCATGTGGTCGGGCAGGTGCGCGCCGACGTGGGCGCGCAGCCGTCCGGGGTCGGGCAGCGCCCCGGCCACGGGGACCGCGTACGCCACGAGCAGTTTGCGTGCGCCGTCCTGACGGACCGTCACCACGCTCTGGGCGACGTCCGGGTGGGCGGCCAGCACGGACTCGATCTCGCCGGGTTCGATGCGGAAGCCGCGGATCTTGACCTGGTCGTCGGCCCGGCCCAGGTAGTCGAGGTACCCGTCGGCGGTCCAGCGGGCGAGGTCGCCGGTGCGGTAGAGCCGGGAGCCCGGCCCGCCGAACGGGTCGGCGACGAACCGCTCGGCCGTGAGCGCGGGACGGCCCAGGTAGCCGCGTGCGAGCCCGCCGCCGGCCAGGTACAGCTCGCCCGTCACACCGGGCGGTACGGGTTGCAGGCGGTCGTCGAGGACGTACGCCCGGGTGCCCGCGACCGGGCGGCCGACGAGCGGCCGGTCGCTGTCGCGGACCCGTGCCACGAGCGCGTCGACGGTGGACTCGGTGGGCCCGTACAGGTTGAACGCCTCGGTGCCGTTCAGCCGTCCGAGCCGGTCCCACAGGGCGGCCGGCACCGCCTCGCCGCCGACACCGACGACCGCGAGGGGGCAGCTGCCGTCGTCCCGGACGAGGCCCGTCCCGGCCATCTGCGCGAAGAACGACGGCGTGACCTCCAGGAAGTCGAAGCCGTGCTCGACGACGGCCGCGGCAAGGAGGTCCGGGTCGCGGCGGGTCTCGTCGGAGACGACGTGGACGCAGTGGCCGTCCAGCAGCCACAGCTGCGGCTGCCAGGAGGCGTCGAAGGAGAACGCCCAGGCGTGTCCGGCCCGCAGATGTGTCCGGCCGGTGGCCGCCTTGGCGGGCGCGTACAGCGTCTCGCGGTGGCTGTGGAAGAGGTTGCCGACCGACTCGTGGGTGACGACGACGCCCTTGGGGCGGCCGGTGGACCCGGAGGTGTAGATGACGTACGCCGGGTGGCGCGGGGTCAGCGGCGCGATGCGGTCGGTGTCGGCGAGGTCCGTGGCGCCGTGCTCGGCGAGCACTTCGCACGTTCCCTCGGCGTCCAGCTCCAGGACCGGAGGGCCGTCCGCGGGGAGCAGCGGCGCGATCTGCCGTGTGGTGAGCGTCAGGACCGGGCGGGCGTCCTCCAGCGTGTCGCGCAGATGGCCGGCCGGGGCGTCCGGGTCGAGCGGCAGGTAGGCGGCGCCCGCCTTGTGCACCGCCAGGATGGCCAGCAGGGTGCGGGCGGTGCGGGGCAGGGCCAGCGCGACCAGCCGCTCCGGGCCTGCGCCCTGGGCGACGAGCAGCCGGGCGAGCCGGTTGGCCTTGGCGTTGAGCTGGGCGAACGTCAGCCTGATGCCGTCGGACGCGATGGCGGGCGCGTCCGGTGAGAGCGCGGCCTGCCGCTCGAAGAGAGCCGGCACGGTGGTCGGTTCGGCGAGCAGGGGACGCGCGTTCCACTCGGTGAGGATCCGCCGGCGCTCCGCGTCACCGAGGATGTCGATGCGGCTGATCGGGGTGTCGGGGGCGTCGGCCACGGCCCGCAGCAGCCGGACGAGCCGTTCGCCGATCGCCTCGGCGCTCGCGTGGTCGAAGAGGTCGGTGCTGTACTCCAGGACACCGTCGACGCCGTCGCCGCCGTCCCGTTCCACGAAGTCGAAGGAGAGGTCGAACTTGGCGCCGGTCGCGCCGACGTCCTCCCGTCGCGAGCCGAGCCCGGCGAGGACGTCCGCGTCACCGCCTGCGGCGAGGTAGACGACCATGACCTGGAACAGCGGGTGCCGGGACAGCGAACGGGCGGGGTTGAGCACGTCCACGACCCGCTCGAACGGCACGTCCTGGTGGTCGAAGGCGGCCAGGTCGGTCTCCCGCACCCGGGCGAGCAGTTCGCGGAACGCGGGGTCGCCGGAGGTGTCGGTGCGCAGCACCAGGGTGTTGAGGAAGAACCCGACCAGGTCCTCCAGCACCTCTTCGGTGCGCCCGGCGATCGGGCTGCCGAGCGGGATGTCCGTGCCGGCGCCCAGCCGGGTCAGCAGTGCCGCCACCGCCGACTGGACGATCATGAACATGCTGACGTTGCCCGACCGGGCCAGCTCACGCAGCCGCGCCGTCAGTTCCGGGTCCAGGGCCAGGTCGACCGCGCCGCCCCGGTAGGTGGCCTCCAGCGGGCGCGGCCGGTCGACGGGCAGCCCGAGCTCCTCGGGCAGCCCCTCCAACGCCCGCTTCCAGAAGGCGAGTTGACGGAAGGCGAGACTCTGCGGGTCCTTCTCGTCGCCGAGCACCGCACGCTGCCACAGGCTGTAGTCGGCGTACTGGACCGGCAGTGGCGCCCGCTCCGGTGCCCGGCCCGCCGCACGCGCCTCGTAGGCGGCAAAGAGGTCGCGGGTGAGCGGCCGGTCGGACCACTCGTCGCCCGCGATGTGGTGGAGCACGAGCAGCAGGACGTGCTCGTCCTCGGCGGTGCGCAAGAGGTGTACGCGCAGCGGTGCTTCCCGGTCCAGCTCGAAGCCGTACCCGGCCGCCTCGGCCAGCCGGTCGGCCAGCTCGTCCTCGTCACCGGCGACGGCGGTCCGCACCTCGATCCCGGCCTGTGCCGGGTCCAGGATCAGCTGGTACGCACGCCCGTCCTCCTCCGGGAAGACGGTGCGCAGCGGTTCGTGGCGGGCGACCAGGTCGTCGACGGCCAGCTGCAGCGCGTCGGCGTCGAGCCGCCCGGTGAGCCGCCAGGCGAGCGGGATGTTGTACGTGGGACTGGCACCCTCGACCCGGTACAGCACCCACAGCCGCTGCTGGGCGAAGGAGAGCGGGAGCCGCCCGGGCCGGTCCGCGGGCGCGAGGACGGGCAGCGCGGTGCCGCTCCCGTCCCTGAGGGCCTCGGCGAGACGGGCGACGGTCGGCGCCTCGAAGACCGTGCGCAGCGACACCTCCGCGCCGAGCACCGCCCGGACGCGGGCGGCCAGGCGCATGGCCACGAGGGAGTGCCCGCCGAGGGCGAAGAAGTCGTCGTGGAGACCGACCCGTTCCAGTCCGAGTACGTCGGCGAACAGGCCGCAGAGGATCTCCTCGCGCGGCGTGCGCGGCAGGGTCTCGGTGGTCTCGGCGGCGAAGTCGGGTGCGGGCAGTGACCTGCGGTCGAGCTTGCCGTTGGGGGTGAGCGGCAGGGCGTCCAGCGCCACGAACGCCGCGGGGACCATGTGCTCGGGCAGCTCGACGGCGGTGTGCCCGCGCAGGACGGCACGGTCGGTGACGTGTCCCGCGGCCGGGACCACGTAGGCCACGAGCCGCTGGCCGTGCGGGACGACGACGGCGTGGGCGACGCTCGCATGGCGTGCGAGTACGGCCTCGATCTCGCCGAGTTCGACCCGGAAGCCGCGGATCTTGACCTGGTCGTCGGTCCGGCCCAGGTACTCGACCGTGCCGTCGGACGTCCAGCGGGCGAGGTCGCCCGTGCGGTACATGCGCTCACCGGGTCCGCCGAACGGGTCGGCGACGAACCGCTCGGCGGTCAGGGCGGCGCGGTCGAGATAGCCGCGGGCGAGCTGGGCGCCCGCGAGGTACAACTCGCCCTGCACACCCGGGGGTACCGGCCGCAGCGCGGAGTCCAGAACGTAGACGCGGGTGTTCCACACCGGGCGTCCGATGGGCACGGACGTGGTGCCGGGGCGCACCTGGACGGCGGTCACGTCGACGGACGCCTCCGTCGGCCCGTACAGGTTGTGCAGTTCGACGCCGGCCAGCGTCCGGTGGAAGCGGCCCGCGAGCGCGGCCGGGAGTGCCTCTCCACTGCACATCACGCGGCGCAGGCCGGTGCACCCGGCAGCTGCCGGTTCCTCCAGGAACAGCTGGAGCATCGAGGGCACGAAGTGCGCGGTGGTGACGGCCTGCCGCTGGATCAGCCCGGCGAGGTAGCGGGGGTCCTTTTGGCCCTCCGGCCGCGCGACCACGAGGGCCGCTCCGGTGATCAGCGGCCAGAAGAACTCCCACACGGACACGTCGAAGCTGGACGGGGTCTTCTGCAGCACCCGGTCCTCACCGGTGAGGCCGTACGCGTCCTGCATCCACAGCAGGCGGTTGGCGATGCCCGCGTGCGGCACGACGACACCCTTGGGGCGGCCGGTCGAGCCGGAGGTGTAGATGACGTAGGCCGGGCTCGACGGGTCGTACGTGTCCGGCAGTTGGCCCTCTTCGCCGTCCGGCAGGGCGTCCCGGATCACACACACCGGGCGGGCGTCCGCCAGCATGAACTCCAGGCGCTCCGCCGGGTAGTCGGCGTCCAGCGGGAGATACGCGCCGCCCGCGCGGTGCACCGCCAGCAGGGCCACCACCAGGTCGACCGAACGGGGCAGCGCCACGGCCACCGTCGTTTCGGGGGCCACGCCCATCCCGGCCAGCACCCGCGCGGTGTGCTCGACGCGTGCGTCCAGCTGCGCGTAGGTCAGCCGCTCCTCACCGAAGACCAGGGCCGGCGCGTCGGGCGTACGGCCCACCTGGGCGCGGAACAGCTCGGGGAGGGTGGCCGGGGCCGTCGCGTGGGCCGTGTCGTTCCAGTCGGCGAGCACGAGAGTCCGCTCGGACTCCTCGAGGACGTCCACCTCCCGTACAGGGGCGTCCGGTTCGGCCGACGCCTGTTCCAGTACGCGGACCAGGCGTCCGGCGAGGCCTCGCGCCGTCCGTTCGCCGCACAGGTCGGTCGCGTAGTCGAGGAGCAGGACCAGGCGGTCCGCCTCGTCCACGAAGGTGAAGTGCAGGTCGAACTTGGCCCTGCCGGTGTCCATGTCGGACCACTCGGTGGGCATGCCGAACACGTCGGGGTCGCCGTCCGGCCGGTAGTGGTAGCCGAGCATGACCTGGAAGAGCGGGTTGCGGCCGGCCACCCGCGCCGGGTTGAGGGCCTCCACCACCTGGTCGAAGGGCAGGTCCTGGTGCTCGAACGCCTCCAGGGCCGATTCCCGTACGCGGCCGAGGAGTTCGCGGAAGGTGGGCTCACCGCTCAGGTCGGTGCGCAGGACGAGAGTGTTGACGAAGAAGCCGACCAGTTCGTCGAGCGCGTCGTCCGTGCGGCCCGCGATGGGCGCGCCGAGCGGGATGTCGTCACCCGAGCCGAGCCGGTGCAGAAGAGCCGCGGTGGCGGCCTGGAACAGCATGAACATGCTGGTGCCGGTGGCGGCGGACAGGTCGCGGAGCGCCCGGCCGGTGCCGGCGGGCAGTTCGAGGCGTACCTTGCCGCCCTGTCCGGTCGGCGCGTCCGGGCGGGGGCGGTCGAGCGGCAGCGGCAGTTCCTCGGGAAGGCCCGCCAACGCCTCGGTCCAGTGGGCGAGTTGACGTTCGCCGACCTGGCCGAGGAGGGCGTCCTGCCACAGCGTGTAGTCGGCGTACTGCACCGGCAGCGGTGCCCAGCCGGGCTCCTCACCCGCCGTCCGCGCCGCGTACGCGCGGTTCAGGTCGGCGAGGAACGGCCGGTCGGACCACTCGTCGGTGGTGATGTGGTGCAGCACCACGGCGACCACGTGGTCGGCCGGACCGACGCGGAACACCTCGCAGCGCAGCGGGAGTTCACGGTCGAGGTCGAAGGGGCGGCGCTGGGCCGTCCCGATCAGGGTGTCCAGGGCTTCCTCGGCGCAGTCCGTCACGGTGAGACCGGGTGCCGCCTCGGCCGCCGGCACGATGTGCTGGTACGGCTCGCCGTCGTGTGTACGGAACACCGTGCGCAGGGCCTCGTGCCGGCCTGCGACGTCCCGCAGGGCGGCCCGGAGCGCGTCCAGGTCGAGGTCGCCGCGCAGCCGGAAGACGAGCGGGAAGTTGTACGCGACGCCACTGCCGGTGATCTGCTCCACCAGCCACAGCCGACGCTGGGCCGCCGAGAGCGGGATGCGCTCGGGCCTGCGGTCGGCAGGGGCGACGGCCGGGCGGGCGGGGCGCCCGCCGTCCGCGCGGGCCGCGAGGAGTTCGGGCGTGGGCGCCTCGAAGAGGTCGCGGATCGCCAGCTCGGCGCCCAGTTCGGTGCGGGCCCGGCTGATCAGCCGGGTGGCGAGCAGGGAGTGGCCGCCCAGGTCGAAGAAGCCGTCCTCCGCGCCGACTTCGGGCAGACCCAGCACCTCGGCGAAGAGCCTGCAGAGCACCTCCTCCTGCGGGGTGCGCGGACCCCGTCCGCTGCCGAGGGCGACGACCGGCTCGGCGTCGGGCAGGGCCCGCACGTCCAGCTTGCCGTTGTCGTTCATGGGCAGCCGGTCGAGGGTGACGAACGCGGCCGGGACCATGTAGTCGGGCAGATGCTGCAGGAGGTCGTCGCGCAGGCGCCGGACCAGGCTGTTCGCGCCGCGCGCCGCGGTGGGTTCGTTGGCGTACGGAGCCTCGCCGCCGCCCGGCAGGTACAGCCCGGCGGTACGCCCGGGACCGTGCTCCGAGCCGGCACCGACGCCGGTACCGGTGTGCGTGTCGGCGACGAACACGGCGTCGTACGTGCCGGGTTCGCGGGACCAGGTCGTCAGGACGCGGCATCCGAGCTCGGCGCCCAGGTCGTGCAGGGTCTCCGGGTCCACTCCCCCGGCGGCTCCGACGCGGGCGTCGGGGATGCCGGTGAACCGCAGCGGGGTGACCGCACGGACGAGGTCCGCCAGGTCGAGGTCGCCGGCGAAACCGACCGACGGGACCCGGTCGAGGTCGAGGTCCGCGTCACCGGCATACAGGACGGCGTCGTAGCGGTGGCGGGTGAGTTCGTTGTGGTGGCGGGCGCGCTTGGTGCGCAGGTCGACGCGGTGCCCCAGGGTGGTGAAGTAGTCGGGGTCGACGAGGAGTTCCTTCTCCAGGCGCAGGCCGCGTTCGACGGCCCGCTCCAGGCCCTCCTCCGTGACTCCCCTGGCCTGCTGGATCTCCGTCTGGAACGTCCGGGCGAGGCGCAGGTTGCGCACGTCACCGACGAACAGCGCGCCGCCCGGCGCCAGGAGTTCCATCGCTCCCGCGATCACCGACGTCAGGTAGTCGATGCTCGGGAAGTACTGGATGACGGAGTTGATGACGATGGTGTCGAAGTAGCCGTCGGCGGGCAGGCCGGTCAGGTCGTCGGCGGGCTGGGCGCGCAGGGTGACCCGCGCGGCCAGTTCGGGGTCCTGGGCCAGCTCTTCGCCGATCTTGCGGATGACCGGGGCGGCGAAGTCGGTCGCCCAGTAGGCCTCCGCCCCGGGCGCGAGCCTGGACAGCAGCAGACCGGAGCCCACACCGATCTCCAGGATCCTGCGCGGCTTCAGCGAGCGGATCCGCGCGACGGTGGCCTCGCGCCACTCCCGCATCTCCTCGAACGGGATGGGCTGTCCGTCGTACGAGGAGTCCCAGCCGGCGTAGTCCTCGGTGAAGACGGCGGTGCTGATCTCCTCGTACTCGTCGGAGTAGATCTCCTGCCATTCGCCGACCTGCTCGCGCTCGGCGCCGTCGCGGTCGTCACCCGTGAGCGGGGCCGGGACGACGTAGCCGACGAGGCGTTCGTCGCGGACGACGACGGCGGCGTGCGCGACCTGCGGGTGCCGGGAGAGGGCGGTCTCGATCTCGCCCAGCTCCACGCGGTAGCCGCGGATCTTGACCTGGTCGTCGGTGCGGCCGAGGAAGTCGAGGTTGCCGTCGGGGCGGCGGCGCACCAGGTCGCCGGTGCGGTACATCCGCTCGCCGGGTTCACCGAAGGGGTCGGCGACGAACCGCTCGGCGGTCAGGGCCGGCCGGCCGAGATAGCCGCGGGCCAGGCCGATGCCCGCGATGTAGAGCTCGCCCGGCACGCCGTCGGGCACGGGCCGCAGCCAGGCGTCCAGAATGTGGGCGCGGGTCCCGCGGATCGGACGGCCGACGGTCGGTGTGGCGCTGTCGAGGGTGCCGCCGCCGAGGGTGTTGATCGTGTACTCGGTCGGTCCGTAGAGGTTGTAGCCGTAGGTGCCCTCGGTGTCACGGAGCCGGTTCCACACCGTCTCCGACACGGCCTCGCCGCCGAGCAGCACCAGCGGCGGCCGGTGCCCCTCCAACAGGCCCTGCTCGATGAGCAGATGGGCGTAGGTCGGCGTCACGTTGATGACGTCGACGCGGTGGGTCTCGCAGTAGGCGACCAGGGCGTCGGCGTCGCGCCGCAGCTCCTCGTCGCAGATGTGCACCTCGTGGCCCTCGACGAGCCACAGCAGCTCCTCCCAGGACATGTCGAAGGCGAACGAGACCGTGTGCGCGATGCGCAGCCCGCGTCCGCCGGCCGAGGCGATGGCCGGTTCGAAGATCTCCCGCTGGTGGTTGAGCTGCATGTTGGTCAGGCCGCGGTACGGCGTGACGACACCCTTGGGCCGGCCGGTGGACCCGGACGTGTAGATGACGTAGGCCGGGTGCTCCAGGCTGAAGACCTGCCGCTCCAGGTGACCGGGCAGCGCCGCCAGTTCCGCCGCGAGGGCCGGGTCGTCCAGCAGGGCGCGCGGCGTGTCGGCCGCCGCCAGCCGCGCGGAGACGGCCTCGGTGGACAGCAGCAGCGCGGGCCGGGCGTCCTGGAGCATCGATACGAGCCGGTCGTCCGGGTAGTCCAGCTCCAGCGGCAGATAGGCGGCGCCCGTGCGCAGCACGGCGAAGAGCGCGACGACCATGTCGAGGGAGCGGGGCAGCCCGAGCGCGACGACCTGCTCGGGCGCCGCGCCGCGGGCGAGCAGCAGACGTGCCATGCGGTTGATGCGGGCGTCGAGCTGGGCGTAGGTGAGGGTCTCGTCGCCGAAGACCAGCGCGGTGGTGTCGGGGGTGGCGGCCGCCTGTGCCGCCAGCAGGTCGGCGATGGTGTCCTCGGGGTCCGGCACCCGGCCGGCGGCCCGCTCGCGCTCCGACTCGGCCCGTTCGGCGGGCAGTTGCGGGTCGAGGCGTCCCACGGGGGCGTCGAGGTCGTGGGTGAGCCGCGCCAGGAGCAGTGTGAACCGGTCGAGGAGTTCCTGGGCCTGCGGGCGCGCGATGACGTCGGCCCGGTGGGTCAGGGTGACCTGGATGCTGCGTCCCGGGGTGACGACGAGGTTGACGGGGTAGTGCGTCGCGTCGACGTTGGCGACGGCGGTGGCCCCGTGCTTGTCGCTCAGCTCGGCGAGGCGGTCCTCGGTGTCGCTGTTGCGCAGCACGAAGAGGGTGTCGAACAGCCGTCGGTGCCCGGTCTCCGCCTGCAGCACGCCGAGGCCCAGGTACTCGTACGGCATGACGGCCAGCCGTTCGTCCTGGACGCGGCGCAGCAGTGCGAGTACGGGTTCGGCCGGGTCGTAGGCGATGCGGGCGGGGACGGTGTTGAGGAACATGCCGATGACGTTCTCGATCTCCGGCACCTCGCTCGGCCGGCCGGCGACGGTGGTGCCGAAGACGACGTCGGTGCGGCCGGTCGCGCTCGCCAGGGTCAGCCCCCAGGCCGCGTTGAGGATCGTGTTGAGGGTCAGTCCGTGGCGGCGGCCGATGTCGCGCAGCCGTGTGCCCACCTCGTCAGGGACGAAGGCGTCGAGGCTCTCCGGGATGTCCGGTTCCAGGCCCTGGTCGGTGGCGGCGAGAAGGGTGGGTTCGTCGAGTCCCGCGAGCGCGGTGCGCCAGGCGGCGGTGGCGACTGCCGTGTCCTGGACCTCCAGCCAGGTCAGGTAGTCGCGGTAGGAGCCGGGTGCGGCCAGGCCGCTCGCGTCACCGCCGGACGCGTACAGGGCGAAGAGCTGGTCGAGGAAGAGCCACGCGGACCAGCCGTCCCACAGGAGCAGGTGGCGGCCGACGATCAGCCGGTCACCGCGCTCGTCACCGAGGCGGACGACGAGTATGCGGAAGAGCAGCGGACGGGTCAGGTCGAAGCGGCGGGAGCGTTCCGCGTCCGTCAACTCCCTGAGCCGGACGTCCTGTTCCGCGGTGGGCAGCCCAGAGAGGTCGATCTCTTCGAGCGGGATCTCCGGGTCGCGGACGATGAACTGCACCGGCTGGCGCAGGCCTTCGCTGGTGAACCCGGCGCGCAGGCTGGGGGTGCGGTCCAGCAGCGCCCGTACGGCGGTGCGCAGCCGGTCCGTGTCGAGCGGGGTGGCGATGTCGAACGACTCGTGGACGGTGTAGACGTCCAGGGCGCCGTCGTCGTACGTGGAGTGGAAGAACAGGCCCTCCTGGAGGGGGGCCAGCGGCCAGATGTCGTCCACGGGGCCGGGGCTGAGGCGGTGGACGCGCTCGGTCTCCTCGGCGGTGAGGCGGAAGTCGGAGCGCAGGGCGCGTGTCTCGGCGACCGGGGCGGCCCCGGCGGCCAGGGCCGCGGGTGTGCGGTGCTCGAAGACGTCACGGGGGTTGAGGTCCAGGCCCGCCCGCCGGGCGCGGCTGGAGACGCCGATCGAGGTGATGCTGTCGCCGCCGAGCATGAAGAAGTCGTCGTCGATGCCGACCTCGTCGAGCCCCAGTACCGCGGCGAAGATCTCGGTGAGCGCGCGTTCACGCTCGTCGCGCGGGGCGCGTGCCTCGGCCCGTATCGCCTGCGGGGCGGGCAGCGCGGCCCGGTCGAGCTTGCCGCTGGGGGTCAGCGGGAGGGCGTCCAGGACGACGTAGGCGGCGGGCACCATGGGGGCGGGCAGCGACGCCCCGAGGGCGGCCTGGAGGCCGGCGGGCCCGGGGTGTGCGTCGCGGGCGGGGACCACGTAGGCGACCAGCGCGCCGCCCGTGACGGTGACGGCGGCCTGCGCGACGGACGCCTCGCGTGCCAACGCGGCCTCGATCTCGCCGAGTTCGATGCGGTTGCCGCGGATCTTGACCTGGCGGTCGGTGCGGCCCAGGTACTCGACGACGCCGTCGGCGCGACGGCGTACGAGGTCACCGGTGCGGTACATGCGCTCGCCGGGCCCGCCGTACGGGTCGGCGACGAACCGCTCGGCGGTCAGTCCCGGCCTGGCGTGGTAGCCGCGGGCCAGCTGAACTCCCGTCAGATACAGCTCGCCGGGGGCCCCTTCGGGCACCGGACGCAGGCAGGAGTCCAGGACGCGCAGGCCCGTGTTCCACACCGGCCGGCCGATGGGCACGGTGGTGCCGGACGCGGCAGCGGGGTCGAACCGGTGGTAGGTGACGTCGACGGCTGCCTCGGTGGGGCCGTACAGGTTGTGCAGCGGGACCCCGGTGAGGTCGTGCCAGCGGGCTGACGCGGCGCCGGGCAGGGCCTCGCCGCTGCTGAAGACGCGTCGCAGTGAGGCGGCCCACGCGGGATCGGCGGTGATGTCCTCGGACTGCAGGAAGGCTTCGAGCATCGACGGCACGAAGTGCAGGGTGGTGACGCCCTGTTCGCGGATCAGGCCGGCGAGGTAGGCCGGGTCGCGGTGTCCGTCCGGGCGGGCGAGCACCACCGCGGCGCCCTCGCACAGCGCCCAGAAGAACTCCCACACGCTGACGTCGAAGCTGGCCGGGGTCTTCTGCAGCACCCGGTCGTCGGCGGCCAGCCGGTACTCGCCCTGCATCCAGGCCAGGCGGTTGACGATGGCGCGGTGCGTGACGACGACGCCCTTGGGCAGGCCGGTGGAGCCGGAGGTGTAGATCAGGTACGCGGGGTCGTCGGGACCTGCCGGTACGGGGGCGCCTGCGGGAACACCGGCGTCGGCCTCTTCGTTGGCCGCCGGGTCCACCAACAGGTGTGTCAGGCCGGGTACTTCGGGCAGCCGGCCGGCGGTGCCGCCGGTGGTGACGACCGTCGTCGCTCCGGAGTCGGTGAGCATGTGGGCCACGCGGTCCGCGGGGTAGTCCACGTCGACGGGGAGGTAGGCGGCGCCGGACTTGAGCACACCGAGGAGGGCGGTCATGAGGTCGGCCGAGCGCGGTACGGCGACCGCGACGACGACGCCGGGACCGGCGCCCCTCGTGCGGAGCCTTCGCGCCAGCTCCTCGGCTCGGGCGTCGAGTTCGCCGTAGCTGAGGCTCTCGTCCTCGAATACGACCGCGGTGGCGTGCGGGGTACGGGCGGCCTGGGCGTCGAAGGCCGCGGCGAGGGTGGTTCCGGGGACCTCCCGGTGTTCGCCGGCCGGGTGGGAGTGGGCGAGTTCCGCCTCGGAGAGCAGCTCCAGGGCGGCGGCCGGCTGCCCGGGGTCCGCGGCCAGGGCGTGCAGGATCCGGGTGAGGCGGTCGGCGATACGGCGCACCGCCTCGGCGTCGAGGCGCTGGGCGTGGTGCTTCAGGCGCAGGTCGAGGCGGCGGCCCGGCTTGACGATGAGGGCGAGCGGGTAGTGGACGGCGTCGTGGAACTCGTGGCCCGTGACCCGGACCTGGCCCGAGGGGTCGGCGAGGCCGGTGGCGGCGGGATAGTTCTCGAAGACGACCAGGGTGTCGAACAGCTCCCCGCCGCCCGCGAGCCCGGCGGCGCGCTGGATCTCGGCGAGACCGAGGTGCTGGTGGTCCAGCAGCGCGGCCTGCTCGTCCTGGAGTCGCCCGAGGAGCTCGGCGAGGGTGTCCGAGGGCTCCCAGCGGAAGCGGGTGGGCAGGGTGTTGATGAACAGCCCGACCATGGACTCGATGCCCTCGACCTCGGCGTCGCGGCCGGAGACGGTGGTGCCGAACACGACGTCCTGACGGCCCGTCAGTCGTCCGATCAGCAGACCCCAGGCGCTCTGGACGACCGTTCCGAGGGTCACGCCGAGTTCGCGTGCGCGGGCCGACAGCCGGGCGGTGACCTGCTCGGACAGCTCGACGCGGACCTGGGCGGGGGTGATCGGTGTGCCGTCGGCGGGCGCCTCGACCAGGCGGGTGGGCTCCTCGATCCCGGCGAGCGCGCCGCGCCAGGTCTCGCGAGCGGCGTCGCGGTCGGCGGCGGCCAGGCCGCGCAGGTACGAGCGATACGGGGCGACCTCGGGCAGCGGGGCGGGGTTCTCGCCGTACAGGGCCATCAGTTCGCGGTGCAGGACGGGCAACGACCAGCCGTCGGCGACACTGTGATGGAACGTCAGGAGCAGCCGGCCGCGGTCCTCGCCGAGCCGCAGGTACGCGCAGCGCATCAGGGGCGGCCTGGCCAGGTCGAAGCGGCGGTCACGCTCCTCGGCGGCGACCGCGTCGGCGACGAGCCGCAGACGGTCCTCGGTGACGTGTCCGCCCTGCGCCGGGAGATCCACCTCGCGCCAGGGCAGTTCCAGCCCCTCGGCGATGATCTGTACGGGGCGGCCGTCGGCGAGCGGGCGGAAGCAGGCCCGCAGCGGGGCGTGCCGGTCCAGGACGCGCTGGGCGGCCCGGCGCAGTGCCTCGGCGTCGACGGGGCCGGACAGTTCGAGGGCCTGCTGGACCACATAGGCGTCACGGTCCGCGCCGTCGACGAGGGAGTGGAAGTAGAAGCCCTCCTGGAGCGGGCTCAGCGGCAGCAGCTCTTGCACGGCGACCGGGAACTCGCCCTGGAGCGAAGCGAGTTCGGTGTCGGTGAGCCGCACGAGCGGCTTCTCCTCGCCGGGGCCGCGTGCGCCGGTGTCCTCGTCGGTCCGTATGCCCGCGGCCGCCGCGAGGGCCGCGACCGTGCGGTGGCGGAAGACGTCGCGGGAGCTGAGCCGCAGTCCGGCCCTGCGGGCGTGGATGAGCAGTCGGATGGCGGTGATGCTGTCGCCGCCGAGAGCGAAGAAGTCGTCGTCGATGGTCGCGGAGCGCAGGCCGAGCACCTCGGCGTAGGCCGCGCAGAGCACTTCCTCGCGGGCGTCGCGCGGCGGGCGGCCGGAGCTCAGGGCCCCGTAGTCGGGCACCGGGAGGGCGGCGCCGTCGAGTTTGCCGCTGGGGGTGACCGGGAGGCGGTCCAGGGGGACGACCGCGGACGGGACCATGTACTCCGGGAGGTGGTCGGCCGCGTACGAACGCAGGGCCTTCATCAGGGAGTTCACGTCGCGGAAGGGCGCGGGACGGTTGGCGGGCGGGACGGTGCCCGAGGGGCGGTACAGCCGGCCCGGCGTCGCGAGCCCGGCGTCGCCGGGGCCGAACACCACGTCGAGGCTGCCGTCGTCGGCGGTCCCGTTCCAGGTGACGGCCACTTCGAGGCCGTGCCGGGCGGCGAGCGCGTGGAGGGCTTCCGGGTCCGGCGCGTCGGCCGGGGCCGCGGTGCGGCTGCTGTCGTCGAGGGCGGACAGCGCCGCCAGGTCCTCGGTGAGGCGGGCGTTGGGCAGACCGGTGACCCGCAGCGGCGCCGGACGCCCGGCGAGCAGGGCGTCGAGGGCGTCCAGGCCGCTCGGGGCGCCGGTGAGGTCGTCGCCGCCGCCCAGGTCGGCCCAGGTGATCTCGTCGCCGTCGACCGGCAGGAGCTCCTGGGTCCGCTTGCGCAGCACCACGTCGTAGCGGTAGCGGGTCAGCTCGTTGTGATGCCCGCCCCGCTTGACCCGGATGTCGGCGTCGAAGCCGTCGAGGGCGGCGAAGTAGTCGGGATCCAGCAGCAGTTCGCCCTCCCAGGCGACCGACCGCTCCACGGCGGCCCGCAGGGCCTGCTTGTCCCCCGGGTCGGCGGCACGGCGCGTCTCCACGGCGGCGCGCAGGCAGCGCAGCAGACGGGCGTTGCGCACGTCACCGACGAACAGCCGTCCCCCGGGGGCGAGCAGTTCGGCGGCGGCGGCGATCACGTCGGTGAGGTAGTCGGCGCCGGGGAAGTACTGGGCGACGGAGTTGAGGACGATCGTGTCGAAGTGGGCTCTGGGCAGCCCGGAGGTGTCGTGCGCGGGACGGGCGCTCAGGTGTACGCGACCGGCCAGCTCCGGCACCGCGTCGACCTGGGCGCGCAGGGCCCGCACCGCCTCCTCGGAGAGGTCGGTGCCCCAGTACGTCTCGCAGCCGGGGGCGATCCGGGACAGGATCAGGCCGCTGCCGACGCCGATCTCCAGCACCCGGCGCGGCGTGAGCTCCTCGATGCGGGCGACGGTGGCCTCGCGCCACTCCCGCATCTCCGCCACGGGGATGGGCAGGCCGTCGTACATGCTGTTCCAGCCGGCGAAGTTCTCGCGGAAGCCCGCCGAGCCGTCGTCCGGGCCCGCGGCCCCGTCCCGTCCGCCTTCGGATCCGGCCGCCGCGTAGAGCAGCTCGTGGAGGTCCTTCCACTCCTGGACCTGCTCCCCGAAGTCCTGGTCCGCGTCCAGCGAGGGGACCACGTAGGCGGCGAGCCGGCGGTCGCCGGGGCGGTCCTCCCGGACCAGGACCGCGGCCTGCTCCACGCCGGGGTGGGCACGCAGCACGGACTCGATCTCGCCGGGTTCGATGCGGAAACCGCGGATCTTCACCTGGGAGTCGGCACGGCCGAGGAACTCCAGTCTCCCGTCGGCCTTCCAGCGGACCAGGTCGCCGGTGCGGTACAGCCGTTCGCCGGGCGCGCCGAACGGGTCGGCGACGAACCGCTCGGCCGTCAGGTCGGGCCGGCCCAGGTATCCCCGGGCGAGGCCTGCGCCGCCGAGGTACAGCTCACCCGGGACGCCGGCCGGTACGGGCCTCAGCCGGGCGTCGAGCACATAGGCCCGGGTGCCGGGGTCGGGGACGCCGATCGGCACGATCGTGCCGGCGGGGGTGTCGGGGTCGCACAGGCCGAGGGTGGAGTTGGTGGTCGCCTCGGTGGGGCCGTACGCGTTGAACATCATGCGGCCGCGCGCGTACCGCCCGACCAGTTCGGGCGAGACCCGCTCGGTGCCGGCGAGCAGGGTCGCGGGCGGCAGTTCGACGTCCTCGGGCATCGCGGCGAGCAGGGCCGGCGGGAGGATCATGAAAGTGATGCCGTTGGCGTGGGCGTAGTCGGCGAGCGGCGCGCCCGGCACCCGCAGTTCGGCCGGTACGACGACGAGCCGGCCGCCGGAGAGCAGCCCGAGGCACAGGTCCCAGAACGCCACGTCGAAGCTCGGTGAGGCGAACTGGAGGACCCGGCTGTGCGGTCCGATCCCGAAGCGTTCGGTCTGGGTGGCGACCAGTTTGGCGACGCCCGCGTGGGAGAGCACCACGCCCTTGGGGCGGCCGGTGGAGCCGGAGGTGTAGATGACGTAGGCGGCGTTGCCGACGGACAGGGAGCCGAGGTCGGGCGCCCCGGGCCGGCGCCCGGCCAGTTCCCGTACGGTCTCGGGCGCGTCCAGCACCACGACGTCCATGCCCTCGCAGGGCGGGATGTCCGCCGCGACCTCGGCGGTGGTGACCAGGCAGGCGGGTCGCGCGTCGGCCAGCATGTAGGAGATGCGGTCGGCGGGATAGTCGGTGTCCACCGGCAGGTAGGCGGCGCCGGACTTCAGTACGGCGACCTCGGCGACGATCAGTTCGGCCGAGCGGGGCACCGCCAGGGCCACCACGCGTTCGGGTCCGGCGCCGCGCGCGACGAGGGCGTGGGCCAGCCGGTCGGCGCGTTCGTCCAACTCGGCGTAGGTCAGCCGGGTGTCCTCGAAGACGAGGGCGACCTCGTCGGGCCGCCTGCGGACCTGGTCCGCGAACATCTCCGGCCAGGTCCGCAGGGGGACCTCGTGACCGGTGTCGTTCCACTCGGTGAGGACGAGGTGACGCTCCTCGGCGTCCAGCAGCTCCAGTTCACCGACCGGGGTGTGCGGCCGGGCGAGGCCGTCGGCCAGCAGCGTGGCGTAGTGGCCCGCCGTCCGGTGCGCGGTCGCGTCCTGGAACAGGTCCGGCCGGTACGTCACCCGGACGTCACCCGCGTGGACTTCGAGCGCGAGGTCGAGGGAGCCCTCGGACGCGGTGCCGGGGGCTCCGGCGGGCACGCCGATGTCCGCCGTCCCGAAGGCCGTGTTGAACAGCAGGCCGCCGCCACGGGTGGGCTCCGGCCGCAACCGGGCGGCCAGCGTGGACAGTTCGACCTGGTGGGCCTCGGCCTCCGCGCACGCCTCGGACACCCGCCGGACCAGCTCCGCGAAACCGGTTCCGCCGTCGACAGCCACCCGGAGGGGCAGTCCGCCGTGGCCGACGGTGATGTCGTGCGCGCCGCCGTAGCGGTGCAGCAGCGCCACGAACGCCGACAGGAGGGTGACCTCGTCGGCGCGCACGCCCAGCGTGCGACTGATCGCGCGCGGCGCTCCGCCGGGCGTGAGCGGGTACGGGAAGTCGACGGGCAGGACCGCCTCCTGAGGGAGGGGGTCGAGCCGTCGATGCCAGTACGCCGTCACGTCACCGTCGTCGACGCCGGACACACGCGTTTCGAAACCGGACACAGCTGACCGTGCCTCCAGAGTGTGCGGAACCGGCTCAGCCGGAGGACCGCAGGTCATACTAAGGTAAGGATTACCTAACCAAAAGGCCCAGTCTCGGCGGACTCAGCATTCCCCACTACGATTAAGGCCTGCCTAACCTAAGGGAGCTGGCCGTTGGAGACCGCAAGGTGACGGGCAAGAGGGTGCGCCCTGTCCTTCTCGTGACGCTGCTGGGTACCGTCCTGGCCGTCCTGTGCCTGATGTCACTTGCCCTGGGCGCGGCCAACGTCCCGCCGGACCAGGTGATCCGGGCCCTGTTCGGTGACGCGCCGAGCCGCTTCGTGGACAACGTCGTGTGGTCGGCACGCATGCCTCGCACCGCGCTCGGCCTCACGGCGGGCGCGGCCCTCGGGCTGGCCGGAGCGCTGATGCAGGCCCTCACCCGCAACCCGCTGGCCGACCCCGGCGTGCTGGGCGTCAGCGCCGGCGCCTCCTTCGCCATCGTGCTGGCCGTCGGTGTGCTCGGCATCAACTCGCTGTACGGATATGTGTGGTTCGCGTTCGGCGGGGCGCTGGTCGCCACGGTGGCCGTCTATCTGCTGGGCGGTCTCGGGCGGTCCGGGATGACCCCGGTGAAGCTGGCGCTCGCCGGGATCGCCGTCACCTCGATGCTGTGGTCGTTCACCCAGGCCATCGTGCTGACCGACGTGGACGCGCTCAACAAGTTCCGGTTCTGGTCCGCCGGATCGCTCGCGGACGCCGACGACGGCGTGGTGTGGCGGGTGCTGCCCTTCCTCGCCCTCGGCGCGGCACTGGCACTGGCCTGCGCACCCGCCCTGAACAGCCTGGCCCTCGGCGACGACGTCGCGGCCTCGCTCGGCCGGCGCCTCGGTCTGGTCCGCCTCGCGGGCGTCGCCGCGATCACGCTGCTGACGGGGGCCGCGGTCGCCGTCATCGGTCCGGTCGTCTTCATCGGCCTGGTGGTCCCCCATGTCGCCCGCGTGCTCGCCCAGTCGGCGGGCATCGGCCCCGACCAGCGCTGGCTGCTGCCCCTGTCGGCGGTGCTCGCGCCCATCCTGCTGCTCTCCGCGGACATCCTGGGACGCCTCGTCGCCCGGCCCACCGAGATCCAGGCGGGCGTCCTGGTCGCCTTCATCGGCGGCCCGTTCTTCATCGCGATGGTCCGTCGGCGCAATCTGGCGGAGGTGTGAGCGTGCCGAACACGAAAACCGCACCGAAGTCCGCCACCGACTCCGGCCGTTCGGCCGGGGCCGCCCGGCTCCGCACCTACCGCCTGGCCCTGCCGCCCGTCTCCGGCGTCTTCCGCCCTCGGCTGGTCCTCCTGTGCGCGTTCCTCGCCGCGGGCACCTTCCTGCTGTTCTGCTGGGGCCTGACGACCGGCGACTACCCGATCGGCTTCACCGACGTCGTACGGGCCCTGGTCGGCTCCGGCGACCCCGGCACGGTCCTCGTGGTGGAGGAACTGCGCCTGCCCCGCGCCCTGGTCGGGCTGCTGGCCGGGATCGCCTTCGGCGTCTCGGGCGCGCTGTTCCAGACCATGACACGCAATCCGCTGGCCAGCCCCGACATGATCGGCCTCACCCAGGGCGCCGGCACCGCCGTGGTCGCGGGCATCGTGCTCGGCTGGGACGGCGGCCTCGGCACCCAGGCCCTCGGACTGCTCGGCGCGCTGGTCACGGCCCTGACCGTCTACGCGCTGGCCTGGCGGCGCGGCACCACCGGCTACCGCATCATCCTGGTCGGCATCGGCGTGGCCTGGATCTGCACGAGCGCCACCGACTACCTCGTGGCCAAGGGTGGCCGCTTCCAGGCACAGGCCGCCCTCGGCTGGCTCGTCGGCAACCTCAACGGCCGTACGTGGGAACAGGTCGGCCCGCTCGCCGTCGCGCTGGCCGTGCTGCTGCCGACGGCCCTGCTCCTCGGCCGGCTGCTGCGCACGCTCCAGCTCGGCGACGACGTGGCCACCGGCCTCGGTACGCGCGTACAGCCGGTACGCCTGGCCATCCTGCTCACCGGCGTCGGCCTGATCGCGTTCGCCACCGCGTCCGCGGGACCGGTGGCCTTCGTTGCGCTCGCCGCTCCGCAGATCGCGCAACGGCTGGCCCGCACGGCCTGGCCGCCGACCGTCGCCTCCGGACTGACCGGGGCGCTCGTGGTCCTCGGCGGCGATCTCATCGCCCGCACGCTCGTCTCCGGCACGGAACTGCCGGTCGGAATCGTCACGGGTGTGCTCGGCGCACCGGTCCTGCTCTGGCTGCTCGTCCGCGCCAACCGCGCGGGTTCAGGAGGTTGATCCCATGTCGGCTGATTCCCTGTCGACCGAACGCGTACCGGACGGCTCCGTGCCCCCCGGCCCCGTGGCGACCCCCGACCCCGACCTGCGGGCGAGCGGGCTGCGTCTGGCGTACGACAACCGGCTGGTGGTCGACGGTCTCGACCTGGCGGTCCCGCCCGGCCGGATCACGGCCATCGTCGGCGCCAACGCGTGCGGCAAGTCCACGCTGTTGCGCGCCCTGGCCCGGCTGCTCGCGCCCAAGGAAGGGGCCGTCCACCTGGACGGCCGGACCCTGCAGTCCATCCCGAGCAGGGAGCTCGCCCAGCGGCTGGGCATCCTGCCGCAGAGCCCGGTCGCGCCCGAGGGGCTGACCGTCATGGACCTGGTCAACCGCGGGCGTTCCCCGCACCAGACCTGGTGGCGGCAGTGGTCGAAGGCGGACGAGCAGGCCGTGCACCAGGCCCTGGCCGCCACCAACATGACCGACCTGGCGGACCGGCCCGTCGACGAACTCTCCGGCGGCCAGCGGCAGCGCGCCTGGATCGCCATGGCGGTGGCCCAGGGCACGCCCGTACTGCTGCTGGACGAGCCGACGACGTATCTCGACCTGGCCCACCAGATCGACGTCCTGGACCTGGTCACCGACCTCAACCGGCGCGAGAACCGCACTGTCGTAATGGTGCTCCACGACCTCAACCAGGCCTGCCGGTACGCCGATCACGTCGTGGCCATGAAGTCCGGGAAGATCGTCGCCGAGGGGAGCCCGGCCGAGGTCATCACCGCCGAGACCGTCGAGGACGTCTTCGACCTGACCTGCCGGATCACGATGGACCCGGTCAGTCACACCCCCCTGGTCATCCCGATGGGCCGCCACCACGGGGCCCCGGCCCTGGAACCGGCGCTGCCGACGGCGGACTGAGGAACCCGGGGGGCCGCCCCCGCGCCCCCGGAGGGGCGCGGGGAACAGCGCGCCCGGCCACGACGCACCTGCGGACGACGACGGACGACGGAAGTACGACCGCTCAGCTCAGCCGCAGGCGTCCCGGACGATCGTCGTGCCGGTTCCGACGCCGCCGAGCAGCCCGTCGAGCAGCGCGTGCGGTGCGCGCCCGTCGAGGACCCGGGCCATCTCCACGCCGCCCCTGACGGCCCTCAGGCAGGCCTCCATCTTGGGCCCCATACCGCCGTTGAGCCCCGGCAGCAGCCGCTCCAGCTCCCCCGCGCCGATCCGGTCGACGACCCGCTCGCTCTGCGGCCAGTCGGCGTACAGCCCCGGCACGTCGGTGAGGACGACCAGGGCCCGCGTCCCGAGCGCGGCGGCCAGCGCGCCGGCCGCCGTGTCCGCGTTGACGTTGTAGACCTGCCCGTCGTCGCCCCGGCCGACGGAGGAGACCACCGGGATGTGGCCGCTGTCCAGCAGGAGCCGTACGACGGCGGTGTTGACCCGCGCCACGTCCCCGACCAGCCCGATGTCCACGCGCTCACCGGCGACGTCGGCGTACCGCTTGACGGCCGTGAGCGTGTGCCCGTCCTCGCCGCTGAGGCCGACCGCGTGCGGCCCGTGCTCGTTCAGCAGTCCGACCAGGTCCTTCTGGACCTTGCCGGACAGCACCATCCGTACGACCTCCATGGTCTCGGGAGTGGTGACCCGAAGCCCGTTCAGGAAGGCGGACTTGAGGCCCAGCCGGTCCAGGTGGGCGCCGATCTGCGGACCGCCGCCGTGCACCACGACCGGCCTGACGCCCGCACCGCGCAGGGTGAGCACGTCCTGGGCGAAGGCCCGCCGGAGCGTGTCGTCGGTCATCGCGTGGCCGCCGTACTTGACGACGACCGTGCGCCCGCGCAGGGCCTCCAGCGAGGCGGGACGGTCGGCGAGGCCGGGGACGGAGGCGGTCTCGGCCACTGCCGTGCCGCTCACTGCCGTGCCGCTCACGGGCGGGCCGTGAGGTAGCCGCCCATCGTGCGGAAGTAGTCGGTCGCGGCGTGCTCCGTCCCGTCCTCGGTGCGCACACGCCTGACGACCAGCCCGCGCAGCCGTCCGTTCCTCGCCTCCGCTCCGGCGACGACGACCACGCCGTCGCCCTCCCGGATGAAGATCCGCCCCGGGGTGCCGCCGTAACAGCCCTTCGACACCGCGGACTCGACGATCCTGAGCCGCTGCCCGCGGTGGTGGGTGAAGGCGTTGGGATACGGGTCGCACTGGGCCCGTACGAGCCGCTCGATGTCCTCGGCCGGCCAGGTCCAGTCGATGCGGCTGTCCTCCAGGGACCGCTTGTGGAAGAAGCTGGCCCGCTCGCGGTCCTGCGGTATCCACTGGGCGCGGCCCGAGGCGATGAGGTCGAGCGACTCGTTGACGACCGGGGCGATCAGGTCGACCGTGCGGTGGAACAGGTCGGTGACGGTGTCGGCCGCGCCGACCGGCACGGCCCGCTGCAGCAGCACGTCCCCGGCGTCCAGTTCGGCGTTCATCCGGTGCGCGGTGACACCGACCTCCCGCTCGCCGTTGATCAGTGCCCAGATCAGCGGGGAGAAGCCCGCGTACGCCGGGAGCAGCGAGTCGTGGATGTTGAGCGTGCCGTGGGGCGGGAGGCCGAAGACCTCCGGGGGCAGCACGGTCCGCCAGTTGTTCGCGACGATCAGGTCCGGAGCGGCGTCCTTCAGGGCGGCGAGGAGCTCGGGGTCGTCGGGCCGGTTGCGCAGCAGCACCGGCACGCCGTGCTTCTCGGCCAGGTCGGCCACCGAGTCGTCCCAGATCTTCTCGTACACGTGGTCGCTCTTGGGGTGGGTCACCGCCAACACCACCTCGTGGTCGGACTCCAGCAGAGCCTGAAGGGTGCGATGCCCCCAGGTCTGATAGCCGAACATGACGACCCGCATACTCGATCCTCCCTTAGAACACACCATTGCAAGGTAAGGCTAACCTTATTTAACATCAGTGGCGCCTAGGGGAAGGAAAAGTTGCGGTGAACGCACTGCACGACGAACCGGACGCCGTCCTTGACGTGCTCGGTATAGGGTTTGGGCCGTCAAATCTCGCACTGGCCATTGCGATTGAGGAACACAACGCCCAAGCCGCTCCGGAGGACCGGATCCGCGCGGGATTCCTGGAGCGCCAGCCGTCGTTCGGCTGGCACCGGGGCATGCTCATCGAAGACGCCACGATGCAGGTGTCCTTTCTCAAGGACCTGGTCACCATGCGCAACCCGACCAGCGACTTCAGCTTCCTGTGCTTCCTGCGGGAGCGGGGCAGGATGGTGGACTTCCTCAACGCGAAGACGCTGTTCCCGCTGCGCATCGAGTTCCACGAGTACTTCGAGTGGGCCGCCGCCCGGGTGGCCCACCTCGTCGACTACTCCGACGAGGTCGTGTCCGTCGACCCGGTGACGGGACCGGACGGCGAGGTCCGCTGGCTGGACGTCGTCAGCCGCGTTCCCGGCGCTCCCGAGCGGACCGTCACCCGGCGGGCCCGGAACATCTCGGTGGCCGTCGGCCTGGAGCCGCACCTGCCGCCGGGAACGGACCTGTCGGACCGCATCTGGCACAACAGCCAGCTCGTTCCGCGTGTCCGTGAGCTGAACGGCTCCGGCAAGGCGGTGGGCCGTGTCCTGGTGCTGGGCGCGGGACAGAGCGGCGCCGAGGCGCTCGACTACCTGCACCGGTCCTTCCCCGAGGCGGAGATCTGCGCGATCTTCGCCAAGTACGGGTACACGCCCGCCGACGACAGCCCGTTCGCCAACCGGATCTTCGACCCGGAGGCCGTGGACGTCTACTTCCGGTCCACGCCGGCAGTGAAACAGTCCCTGGTCGACTACCACCGCAGCACCAACTACTCGGTGGTCGACATGGATCTCATCGAGTCGCTGTACGCGACGATGTACCGCGAGAAGGTCCAGGGGCGCGAGCGGCTGCTGCTGCGCAACGTGTCCCGCATCCGGGACGTACGCAGCTTCGACGACCACCTGGAGGTCACCGTCGAGTACCTGCCCACCGGGGAACGGGAGGTGCTCTCCGCGGACCTGCTCGTGCACGCGACCGGCTACCGCCCCAGAGACATCGACACCCTCCTGGGGAGAACCGCGAAACTCTGCCTGCGGGACGACAAGGACGCCGTACGCGTGGGTCGCGACCACCGTGTCGAACTCACCCCCGACGTCTCGGCGGGCATCTACCTGCAGGGCGCGACCGAGCACACGCACGGGCTCACCTCGACCCTGCTGTCCACCACGGCCGTCCGGTCCGGCGAGATCCTCGAGTCCCTGCTCACGCACCGCGCGAACGACCTCGCCGTGCGCACCGGCTGAGGAGGCCGTCCGGACCGGGTGTGACGTCACGGATCCTCGTGCCGTCACACCCGTACGGGAGGCTCCGGCACCCTGCGCCCTCACTGGGCAATGACCAGCAACTTAGAGTAGCCTCACCTAAGTTTTCTTCGTCCGATCCCGGAGGGGTAGCGGGTGGGTCCTACATATCCGTCGGGGCGTGATGTCCTGCGGGAGTCGGTCAGAGAGCAACGCCGGGACGTCACCCTCGGCGCGCTGCTCGCTTCCGGGCACCAAGTCGGGGAAGCCCTGGTTCCGGTTCTGATCGGCGTGGTGATCGACCGGGCCGTCACCGGCTCCGACACCGGCGCCCTGTTCCTGTGGCTCGGCGTGCTCGCCGTGGTGTACGTCGCGCTGGCACTGTCCTTCCGCTTCGGCGCCTGGGCGGGCGACCGGTCGGCCGTCCGCTCCGAACACGCCCTGCGCATCGCTCTCGTACGGCGGGTGCTGCACCCAGGCGGCGGCGCCGAGGACGGCCGGCTGCCCGGGGCGCTCGCCAACACCGCGACCGAGGACGCCAAGCGGGTCGGCGGCGTCAACACCGCGGTGATGTACGGCATCGCGTCCCTGGCCGGCATTCTCACCTGCGCCTTCGTCCTGCTGCGCACCTCGGTCCTGCTCGGCCTCGTCGTCCTGCTGGGCACGCCCGTGCTGCTGTGGCTCGGGCATCTGCTGAGCAAGCCCCTGGAGACCCGCAGCGAGGCCGAGCAGGAGCGCGCGGCACACGCCTCCGCCGTCGCCGCCGACCTGGTGGCCGGCCTGAGGATCCTCAAGGGCATCGGCGGCGAGTCGGCGGCCATCGCCCGCTACCGCACCACCAGCCGGGACTCCCTGCGGGCCACCTTGAAGGCCGCCCGCGCCCAGGCCTTCCAGAGCGGCATGGTGCTGTCCCTCACCGGCTGTCTGATCGCCGTCGTCGCGCTGGTCGGTGGACGGCTCGCCGCCGAAGGAAGCATCAGCCTGGGCCAGTTGGTGTCGGCGGTCGGCCTCGCGCTGTTCCTGGTGGGCCCCCTCGAGGTGCTCGCCTGGGTCAACGCCGAACTCGCCCAGGGCCGGGCCTCGGCCGGACGGGTCGCGGAGGTCCTGGCGACGCCGCACGGCGTCACGGCCGGCGACCGCGGCCTGCCCCAACCGGTGCGCGGCGCGGTGCGTCTGAGCGGCGTCAGCCATGGCGGGCTGCGCGAGGTGGACCTGGACATCGCACCCGGCGAACTGCTGGGCGTGGTCGCGACCGATCCCGCCCACGCCACCGACCTGCTGCGCTGCCTGGCACGGCAGGCCGACCCCGACACCGGCACGGTGGAACTGGACGGCGTGTCCCTACGCGACCTCGACCCGGCCGAGATGCGTACGGCGCTGCTGGTCGCCGAGCACGACGCGGACCTCTTCGAGGGCACCGTCCGGAACAACGTCACGGCCGCCGCCCCCGCTTCGGGCGACCCCGAGCCCGCCATGACGGCGGCCGGGGTGGCCCAGGTCGCACAGACCCTGCCCGAGGGCGAGGACACGGCGGTCAGTGAGCGCGGCCGCTCGCTCTCCGGCGGCCAGCGCCAACGCGTCGCCCTCGCCCGCGCCCTGGCGGCCGACCGGCCCGTCCTGGTGGTGCACGACCCGACCACGGCGGTCGACGCGGTGACCGAGGCCGGCATCGCCGCCGGTCTTCGCGAGGTCCGCAAGGGCCGCACCACGGTCCTCGTGACCACCAGCCCGGCACTGCTCTCCGTGACCGACCGGGTGGTGCTGCTCGACGACGGCCGGGTCACCGACACGGCCCCCCACGCCGACCTGATAGCCCGTCACGAGACCTACCGAGCAGCGGTGCTGGCATGAGCGACATCTCCCACGAGCGGACACCGGACACCCCGGGCGAGCGGCACGAGGCCCCCGGTCGTGAGCTGCTGCCCACCGCGACACAGGCCCGTACCCGGGCCGCCGTACGCGAACTGGTGCGCCCGCACCGCCGCCTGGCGCTCGGCGGCTTCGCCATGATGGTGGTGGCCACCGCCGTCGGCCTGCTGGTGCAGCCGCTGCTGGGCCGCATCGTGGACCTGGTCGCCGACCACCGCCCGCCGGGCAGCATCACCCTGCCGGTCGTCCTGCTGGTCCTGGTCGCCCTCGCCCAGGGCGCGGCGACCGTGGCGGGCCTGTCGCTGGTGTCCCGGCTCGGCGAGACCGTACTGGCGCAGCTGCGCGAGCGGTTCGTGGAGAAGGCCCTGCGACTGCCCCTGGAACAGGTGGAGAAGGCCGGGGCCGGTGACCTCACCGCGCGGGTCACCCGGGACGTCTCGGTGGTGGGCGAGGCGGTGCGCGGCGCCCTGCCCGAACTGGCCCGGTCCCTGCTGGCCATCGCGCTGACGCTGGTCGCGATGGCCGCGCTGGACTGGCGGTTCTTCCTCGCGGCGCTCGTCGCGGTGCCCGTCCAGGCCTCCACCGCCCGCTGGTACGTACGCAACGCCGTGCCGCTCTACGCCGAGCAGCGCATCGCCACCGGGGCCCAGCAGCAGCAGTTGCTGGACACCATCGCGGGCGCCGGTACCGTCCGGGCGTTCCGGCTGGAGGAGGAGCACACCGCGCGGGTGACCCGGCGTTCGTCGGCGGCGGTCGAGCTGACGCTGCGCGGCGTCCGGCTGGTGCTGAACTTCTACAACCGGCTGCACGTGGCCGAGTACGCGGGACTCGCGGCCGTTCTCGTCACCGGGTTCCTGCTGGTGCGGGGCGGGTCCGTGTCCATCGGCACCGCGACCGCGGCGGCCCTCTACTTCCACAGCCTGTTCACGCCGGTGAACTCGGCCCTCGTACTCCTCGACGACGCGCAGTCCGCGACCGCCGCGCTCGCCCGGCTGGTCGGCGTCGCCGACCAGCCGGTGCCCGAGCCGGCGCGGCCCGCCCCGGAGTCCGGTGCGCGGGCGGCGTCGGGCGGCAGCGTCACCGTGACCGGCGTCCACCACGCGTACGAGCCGGGCCGTCCCGTCCTGAACGACGTGGACCTCACGCTCCGGGCGGGTGAGCGGGTGGCCCTGGTCGGTGTGAGCGGAGCGGGCAAGACCACGCTGGCCAAGCTCATCGCGGGGGTGCACCGGCCGACGTCCGGCTCGATACGGGTGACGGGCGGCGCCGGAACGTCCGGGGACCGCCTGCCGGTCGCACTGGTCACCCAGGAGACGCACGTGTTCGCCGGACCTCTGGCGGACGATCTGCGGCTCGCGCGGGCCGACGCCACGGACGACGAGCTGCGCGCCGCGCTGGCCGCGGTGGACGCCCTCGACTGGGCCGCTGCCCTGCCGGACGGCCTGGACACGGTCGTCGGCGACGGCGGGCACCGCCTCACCTCCGCACAGGTCCAGCAACTCGCCCTGGCACGCCTGGTGTTGGCGGATCCGCCGGTGGCCGTGCTGGACGAGGCGACGGCCGAGGCCGGCAGCACGGGAGCCCGCCTCCTGGAGCAGGCGGCGGACCGGGCGGTCGAGGGCCGCACCGCGCTCGTCGTCGCGCACCGCCTCACGCAGGCCGCCACCGCGGACCGGATCGTCGTCATGGACGCCGGCCGGATCGTGGAGAGCGGCACCCACGACGAGCTGTGCGCTGCGGCCGGCCCCTACGCCTCCCTGTGGGAGGCGTGGTCCGGCACCCGCACCACGGCCGACCAGACCCCCACGCACGATCACAGCCCTGACACCACCATCGTGAAGGACCACTGATGCCCGGCTCCTCCAGAGGCGCACGCCTCGTCGCGGCGCTCGCCTCCGCGCTCCTCCTGTTCACCACCGCAGCGGCCTGCGGCTCCGAGGACGACTCCGACGCCGCGACGCCGGACAAGCCCGCGGCCACCGGCAGCGCCTTCCCGGTGACGCTCGCCCACAAGTACGGCAGCACCACCGTCAAGTCCGAGCCGAAGCGGATCGTCACGGTCGGCCTGACCGACCAGGACGCCGTCCTCGCCCTCGGCAAGGTGCCCGTCGGGACCACCGAGTGGCTCGGCGGCTACAAGGGCGCCATCGGCCCCTGGGCCGCCGACAAGCTGGGCAGCGCAAAGGCCCCGACCGTACTCAAGGACACCGGCACGGGTCCGCAGACGGAGAAGATCGCCGCGCTCCGGCCGGACCTGATCCTCGCGGTCTACGGCGGTCTGACCAAGGACCAGTACACGACCCTGTCGAAGTTCGCCCCGGTGGTGGCCCAGCCGAAGGAGTTCAACGACTTCGGCGTCCCGTGGCAGCAGCAGACCGAGATCATCGGCAAGGCGCTCGGCCAGGAGTCCAAGGCGAAGAGCCTGGTCAAGGACGTCGAGACCGACTTCACGACGGCGGCCAAGGCCAATCCGGAGTTCGCCGAGTCGACCGGCGTGATGGCCACTCCGTACGAGGGGACCTTCGTCTTCGGCAGCCAGGACTCGCGCTCGCGCGTGCTGACGGACCTCGGCTTCAAGCTGCCGAAGGACCTCGACAAGGTCATCGGTGACGAGTTCGGCGCCAACATCAGCAAGGAGCGCACCGACCTGCTGGACACCGACGCCATCGTGTGGATCGTCACCGACACGGCGAAGGACGAGGCCAAGCTCCACAAGAACGCGCTCTACGCGGACCTGGACGTGGCGAAGCAGGGGCGCGAGGTCTTCGTCAAGGAGTCCAGCGACTACGGCAACTCCGTCTCGTTCGTCTCGGTCCTGAGCCTGCCGTACATGCTGGAGCGCCTGGTGCCCCAGCTGGCCGCGGCCGTCGACGGCGACACCGCCACGAAGGTGACCGAGCCGACCTCCTGAGGCGCGTCCCCGCGGTTGCGGCAGGCACCAGCGGATACAAGGGCCGGGGTCACGGAGGATCCGTGACCCCGTACCCCGTTGTGTCGGGCGACACGCTCGCGACACCAGACGCTGAAAGTATGATCAACCAATGTCTGACATGACCGAAACCACGCCCGGCTGGCTGAGTCACGACGAACTGGAGCAGGCGCGCGCCCGCATGCCGATCCTGTACGTCGAGGCCGTGCCCGTGCGCGTCGACGACAACGGCGAAGTCACCCGCATCGGACTGCTGCTCCGCATGGGGTCGGGCGGGGCGGTCAGCCGTGCGCTCGTCTCCGGCCGGGTACTCCATCACGAGCGGGTACGGGACGCCCTGCTGCGGCACCTGGAGAAGGACCTCGGGCCGGTGGCACTGCCCCGGGTCCCGACCTCGCTGCAGCCCTTCACCGTCGCCGAGTACTTCCCGACCCTCGGCGCCACGCCGTTCCACGACCCGCGCCAGCACGCGGTGTCCCTCGCCTACATCGTCCCGGTGACCGGCGACTGCCGCCCCCGCCAGGACGCCCTGGACCTGGTCTGGTTCAGTCCCGAGGAGGCTTCGTCCCCCATGGTCCTGAACGAGATGCCGGGCGGCCACGGCGCCCTGCTCCGGCAGGCCCTCGCGCATGTGGGCTGCTTGTCCTGAGCCTGGCGGGACCGCGGCCTGTCCGGCCGGAACCGGATGCGTCGCGGCCCGAGGACGTCCTCGGGCCGCGACGCATCCGGTTCCGGCCGGGCCGCAGCCGCGGGCGGCCGTCGGTCGGGCTGCTGCGGCAGTGATCCGGTGCCGTGGTCAGGGCTTGACCGGCTTCACCTTCCTGTCGGCGCCGTTCAGCCGCACGGTGACGCTTCTCCGGTTCCGCGCCCGGTCGGCGACGATCCGGTAGGACGTGACCTTCCCGTCCCGCCAAGCGCAGTCGACCTCGTAGCCGCCACGGGCCCGGAGCCCGGTGAAGGATCCCCCGGCCTTCCAGCCGTCCGGCAGGGCGGGGAGCAGGTGGACGACGCCGTCGTGGCTCTGCAGGAGCATCTCCGCGACGGCGCCCGTGATGCCGAAGTTGCCGTCCATCTGGAAGGGCGGATGGTTGCCGAACATGTTGGGCAGCGTGTTGTAGGTCAGCAGCCCGCGCAGCATGATCTGGGCCCGCTGCCCGTCGCCGAGGCGGGCGAAGAGGGCGGCCCGCCAGGGCCAGGTCCACGAGCGGCGGCTGTCCCCGGACACGGTCGCGGCCGTGAACGGAACGCCTTCCTTCTCACCGCACCGTGCCTTGAGCGAGACGAGGGCGGCGGCCGCGAAGTCGGGTGTCCCGGGGGTGATCTGGCGGCCCGGGTAGACCGCAAAGAGGTGCGAGGTGTGGCGGTGGATGTCGGTGGGGCTGTCCAGGTCCTCCTGCCACTCCTGCAGCTGACCCCACTTGCCGATCCTGTTCGGTGCGAGGCGCGCCTGCATGTCCGCGATCTTCTTCCGGTAGGCGGGATCCGCCTTGAGCACCGCCTCGCAGTCGAGGTAGTTCTGGAACAGGTCCCAGATGATCTGCTGGTCGTACATGACGCCGTCCTCGCGCGGCCCGTGCTCGGGGGACCAGCCGTTCGGTGCGACGAGGAGTCCGTCCTCGCGCTCCTTGAGGTGGTCCTCCCAGAACTCGCAGATCTCCTTGATCATCGGGTGGGCGACGGTGCGGAGGTAGTGCAGGTCCTGGGTGAACGCCCAGTGTTCGTACAGGTGTTGCGCGTACCAGGCGCTGGCGACGGTGTTCCACTCCCACGAGTTGCCGCCGAAGATGCTCTGGCTGGTGCGGGCGGTCCAGCCGCGGGTGTCCTTGCCGAAGGCGTTGCGGGTCGCCACGCGGCTGGGCACCGCCACCTGCTCGACGAACCGGACGAGTGCCTCGTGGCACTCCGACAGGTTCGTCGTCTCGGCTCCCCAGTAGTTCATCTGGACGTTGATGTTGGTGTGGTAGTCGGAGGCCCACGCCGGCTGGTTGCTGTCGTTCCACAGACCCTGGAGGTTGGCGGGCAGGCCGTTGGGGCGGGAGCTACTGATCAGCAGGTACCGGCCGTAGTCGAACATCGTCTGCTCGAGTGTCGGGTCCTGGCCGCCCGCCGCGTAGCGCTCCAGCCGGGCGCTGGTCGGCAGGGCGACCACGGCGGCGGCGGAGGTGCCCCAGGTGACCGAGACACGGTTCATGAGGGCGCGCGTCTCGGCGGTGTGCTCGTCGCGCAGCCTGCCGTAGGGCCGGGCGGCCGCCTTGCGGAGCGTCCTGGCGACGACCGGTTCCGGATCGGCTCCGCGCCACCCGGCGGCGGCGTCGAGCTTGTAGTCGGTGCGGGCGTCCAGGAACAGGGTCAGGGTCGTACAGCCGCTGAACCGCAGGAGCGTCCCGTCGGCGCGGAGGTCGCCGTCGGTGTGTACGGCCCGGACGGTGCACGCGTGCTTGAGCCCGTTGCCCATGACACCGCTGAAGGCGATCCGCCCGGCGCCGGCGTCGACGGCCGTCGGGGCCTTCTCCTGTGCCGACGTCAGCGAGATCGCTCCGGAGAGCCCCCGGGCGTCTTCCGACGTGTACCGGAAGACCATGACGTCCGCGGACCGGCCGGCGAAGGCCTCGCGCAGGACGCGCTGTCCCGGCGCTCCGAAGCGGGTGACGTGGAGGCCGTTCACGAAGTCGAGGCTGCGCCGGTAGTCGACGACCGTCCGCCGCGTACGCGTGTCGAAACCCGTGCCTGCCAGCGCGATCTCCGCGATCTGGAAGCCGGCCGGGGAGGCGCCCGGGGTCAGGGTGAGCCGGTAGGCGCGGTAGGCCGTCGTGTTGGTGATCCGGAAGGTCCGGGTGCTGCCGCGGTCGGCGAAGGGCGCGCCGGGGTCCTGCGTGTCGAGGGTGGTCCAGGCGTGCCCGTCCTGCGAGGCCTCCAGCACCCATCGGCGGGGGTCGTCCCGGGGTCGGTCCGGGGCCGCTGTCAGCGCGTACGAGGTGACGACGGCCGCGCGGGGCAGGTCGGCCTGCCAGACGACCTCCGGGGCGGGGGCGTCGACCCGCCAGACCGTGGCCGGATCACGGTCCACCGAACTGGAGATGCCTTGGGTACGGGATCCCCCGGAGTGCCCGCTCGGCGACGACAGGTACGTCGAGCCGCCCCCGCCGAGGTCGACGCCGGACAGCCCGACCTCGCTCAACTGGAAATGACTGACGCCTGCCTCGGGGACGAAGTCGAACCGGTAGAAGCGGTAGGCGCCGGACTCGGCAGAGGTGAACTCCTTGGTCTGGAAACGGCTTTCGAAGGGCGCGTCCAGAGTGCGCCTGTCCAGCGTGGTCCAGGTGGCGCCGTCGGCGGAACCGAAGAGCGTCCACTCCTGCGGGTCGCGCTGCGGCACGTCGTTGGCACTCGTCAGACGGTACGAGGCGACGGACACCGGTTCGGGGAGTTCGACCTGCCACTGCACCTTCGAACCGGGCCCCTCGATGCACCACTTGGTGCTCGGTGCTCCGTCGTACGTCTTGTCGACGCCCTCCGACGGGGAGCTGTTGTACGGGCCTCCCGGTGCCGTGACCTCGGGCCTCGCGCGGGGAGCGAAGGTGACGACGAGGTCACCGAAGTTGCGGTACGAGCCGAAGCCGGTCATGCCGGTGTCGAAGTCGCTGTCCGGCTTGCCCGCGAGGGCGTTGTCGTAGTTGTTGACCCCGCCCCACAGACTCTGTTCGTTGAACTGGATGCGCTCCTCGTCGGGGTCGGCGAAGAGCATGGCGCCGAGACGGCCGTTGCCTATCGGCAGGGCCTGCGACTCCCAGTCCGTGGCGGGCACGGAGTACTTCAGTGCCTTGCGCGACAGGGTCGGCCACTGGACGCCGGCCGACGCGCCGGTCCCCGCGGCCGCGGCCTGTCCCGCGGGGACACCGCCGGTCAGCTGCGCGGCCAGCGGGGCGAGGGCGAGGGCGCCACCGAACTTGAGGAGGCTTCGTCGCTGCGGTGGGGGTTCGTTGATCACGGTGAGACTCCCGGCCGATTCATCGGCTCTTTCACAGGGGAAGTGGCAGCACATCGACACCTGCCGAGGGCGCGATCATCGTCGCCGGAGAATAGATCGGATGTCTAGAGGTGTGCGTCACTGAGTCGTCCGACGCTGTCGCTGCCCGATTCCCCGGTCGGGCCGCGCACGGCCGCGCGGCGGTGCGGCGGTGCGGCGGTGGGGCGGTGCGGGCGGAGCGGGCGGAGCGGAGACGCGCCCCGCCGCCGCTCACCGCGGCAGCCTTCCGGACATACGGTCAGACATGTGACGGGACATACGAAAGGCCGCCTCCCCATAAGGAGAGAACGGCCTCCGACCTGCGATGAAGCTGGTCGGGACGACAGGATTTGAACCTGCGACCCCTTGACCCCCAGTCAAGTGCGCTACCAAGCTGCGCCACGTCCCGTTGCCCGTTGTGACCTGGGGTTTCCCCTGGCTGAACGCGCACCGAAACAATACCGCACTCGGGTCGGTGGTCGCGCACTCCTTTTGTCCCGCGATCACCGCCCGGCCCGGCCGGGCCCGCTCAGTCGGCGACCGGGACTCCCAGATCCGGGTAGGACTCCAGCAGCCGGGTCGGTGCCGCCTGCCGCCAGGAGTCCGCGAGGATGTCACGCAGCTCGTCCGCGTCCGCGAGGACCGCGAGCCGCACCCGCACCCAGGCGGAGCCGGCCTCGTGATCGGCGACCCAGAACTTCTCGGGCTCCGCGAGGACCAGCTCGCCGCGCTCGGCCTTCGGGCAGCGCACGGCCATGGACGTCTCCTCCTCGGGCAGGGTCGCGAACATCTTCCCCGCCACCCTGAAGGTGGGCATGCTCCAGGCGATCTTCTCCGTCGTGTCCGGCAGAGAGAGACAGATTCGGCGTACGTCTTCGGCATCCTGCATGGAAGGCACCGTAGCCAATGCCGCTGACAACCGCCCTGCTGGGAGCGGGTTCCGTCTGCTGCCCGTCAGTGGCCGGGCACCGGCCCGAAGCCCCGGCCGCCGTCGGGCACTTACCGGGGACAGGGGTCGGGGTCGCCCGTGGAAGGCGGTACGGGCCCGGTCTCGGCCCCACTCACGCGCGGACGGACCGGCCCGGGCCTTCCCGGGGCCTCAGCCCTCGGGTGCCACCTCCGCCAGCGCCTCCAGGACCGGCAGGATCAGCGGGTGGGTCTCGGCCCCCCTGCGTACCGCGGCGAAGACGCGGCGTGTGGGGGCGACGCCGTCGACGGGACGCACGACCACGCCGGTGAGATCCATGCCGCGCAGGGCCGAGCGCGGCACCAGGGCGACCCCCGCGTCCGCCGACGCGAGCGCGACGACCGCCCGGAAGTCGTCCGAGGAGTGTTCGAGCCGGGGCTGGAAACCGGCGTGCTCGCAGGCCAGGACCACCACGTCGTGGCAGGGGTTTCCCGGATACGGGCCGATCCACGGATCCTTCGCCAGCTCGGCGAGCGGCACCTCCGTACGGTCGGCGAGGCGATGGATCTCCGGCACGACGGCGTCGAACGGCTCGGCGTACAGCGAGACGTGCGCGAGGCGGGGGTCGTCGGCGTCCGGTGCTCCCCGGTACTCGACCGCGACCGCCACGTCGACCTGCCGGTCGAGCACCATCGGCAGGCTGGCGTCGCCCTCGGCGTCCTGGACCCGGAGGCGGATGCCGGGCGCGGTCCGCGCGAGCCGGACCACGGCGGGTGCGACGACGAGGCCGATGCCGGTCGCGAAGGAGGCGACGGTGACCGTGCCGGCCGAACCCGAGCTGTACGCGGCGAGCTCCGCCTCGGCCCGCTCCAGCTGCGCGAGGACCGTGTTGGTGTGGCTGAGCAGGATCTCGCCCGCGGGCGTCAGCCGTACGCCCCGGGCGCCGCGCTCGACCAGGCGGTGTCCCGTCTCCTGCTCCAGGGCCGTCAGCTGCTGGGAGACCGCGGAGGGCGTGAGGTAGAGCGCGGCGGCAGCGGCCGTCACCGTACGGTGGTCCGCCACCGCACGAAGGATGTGGAGCCGCCGCGCTTCGATCATGTGACCGATTCTCTCAGAGGTTCGGTCCGTGCGGCCCTGACCTCCCGCTCCGCCCGGGCCCTCCCGCCGGGCCCGGCCTGCCCTCCCCCGTGCGGTTCAGGCTCCCGCCTCCAGCTCCGCCCGGGCAGCCACGAAGGCGTCCACGGCCCGGTTCACGTCGTCCGTCGAGTGCGCGGCGGACAGCTGCACACGGATCCGGGCCCGGTCCTGCGGCACCACCGGGTACGAGAAGCCGATCACGTACACACCGCGTTCCAGGAGGAGCTCCGCCATCCGCCCGGCGACGGTCGCGTCCCCGATCATCACCGGGGCGATGGCGTGGTCGCCGGGAAGGATGTCGAAGCCCTCGTCGGCCATCCGGGAGCGGAACAGCGCGGTGTTCGCGGCGAGCCGCTCCCGCAGGTCGTCCGCCGACTCCAGCAGGTCGAGGACCTTGAGCGAGGCGGCGGCGATCACCGGGGCCAGGGTGTTCGAGAACAGGTACGGACGTGAGCGCTGGCGCAGCAGCGCGACGATCTCGGCCCGGGCGGCGACGTAACCGCCCGAGGCACCGCCGAGGGCCTTGCCGAGGGTGCCCGTGATGATGTCGACACGGTCCATGACGCCGTGCAGCTCGGGGGTGCCCCGGCCGCCCGGGCCGACGAAGCCGACGGCGTGCGAGTCGTCGACCATCACCATCGCGTCGTAGCGGTCGGCGAGGTCGCAGATCTCGCGCAGCGGGGCCACGTACCCGTCCATGGAGAAGACGCCGTCGGTGACGACCAGCCTGCGGCGGGCGCCCGACGCCTCCTTCAACTGCTGTTCCAGGTCGGCGAGATCACGGTTCGCGTACCGGAAACGGCGGGCCTTCGACAGCCGGATGCCGTCGATGATCGACGCGTGGTTGAGGGCGTCGGAGATCACCGCGTCCTCCGCGCCGAGCAGGGTCTCGAAGACTCCGCCGTTGGCGTCGAAGCACGACGAGTAGAGGATCGTGTCCTCCTGGCCGAGGAACGCGGAGAGGCGCTGCTCCAACTCCTTGTGCACCTCCTGCGTACCGCAGATGAAGCGCACGGACGCCATGCCGTAGCCCCAGCGGTCGAGCGCCTCGTGGGCGGCGGCGACGACCTCGGGGTGGTCGGCGAGGCCGAGGTAGTTGTTGGCGCAGAAGTTGAGGACCTCACCGGGGCGGCCGCCCGCGGTGACGTTCACGGTCGCGGACTGCGGGGTGCCGATGACGCGCTCGGGCTTGTGCAGTCCCGCGGCGCGGATCTCGTCGAGGGTGGTGCGGAGGTCGTCGCGTACGGAGTCGAACATCATCAGTTCCTTAGAGAGTCCAGTCGAGGATGACCTTGCCACCGCGGCCGCTCGCCGCGTCGGCGAAGGCCGCCTCGAAGTCGCGGTGGCCGTAGCGGCCGGTGATGACGGGCGCGAGGTCGAGGCCGCCCTCCAGGAGCACCGACATCGCGTACCAGGTCTCGAACATCTCGCGGCCGTAGATGCCCTTGATCGTGATCATGGAGGTGACGATCCGGGACCAGTCGACGGCGAACTCCTCGGACGGCAGTCCGAGCATGGCGATCCTGCCGCCGTGCGTCATGTTGGCCAGCATGTCCCGCACGGCGACCGGGTTGCCGGACATCTCCAGACCGATGTCGAAGCCCTCGCGCAGCCCGAGCGCCCGCTGACCGTCGGCGATGCTCGACTCGGCGACGTTCAGCGCGAGACTGGCGCCGACCTTGCGCGCCAGCTCCAGGCGGTCCTCGCTGACGTCGGTGACGACGACGTTCCGGGCACCCGCGTGCCGGGCGACGGCGGCCGCCATCAGGCCGATGGGACCCGCCCCGGTGATCAGTACGTCCTCCCCGACCAGCGGGAACGACAGCGCGGTGTGCACGGCGTTGCCGAACGGGTCGAAGATCGCGGCGACGTCGAGGTCGACGGGGACGCGGTGCACCCAGACGTTGGAGGCGGGCAGCGCGACGAACTCGGCGAACGCGCCGTCACGGCCGACGCCGAGCCCGACCGTCGCACGGCACAGGTGGCGCCGGCCGGCCTGACAGTTGCGGCACTTCCCGCAGACGAGGTGGCCCTCGCCGCTGACCCGGTCGCCCACGGCGATGTCGGCGACGCCACGGCCCGTCTCCACGACCTCGCCGACGAACTCGTGCCCGAGCACGAGGGGGGCCTTGATGGTCTGCTGCGCCCAGCCGTCCCAGTTGCGGATGTGCAGGTCGGTGCCGCAGATCCCGGTCCTGAGGACCTTGATCAGCACGTCGCCGGGGCCGACGGCCGGCTCCGGGACGTCCATGAGCCGAAGCCCCGGCTCCGCCTTCTCCTTGACCAGCGCCTTCAACGGGGCTCCCGTGGGTGAGGTCCCGGATCCGGGCACGCCGAAGGACGCCCGCACCGGGGAGAGGAGTGGATTCGCCCAGCAATCTGCCGTACGCCGGTGCCCGGGGTCCATCGAGGATTTCTTAAGCGCCGCCGCAGCTTTCCTTCACACCGGACGACGGATCCCGCGAGAGGGCTGGGGACGCGGTGCGCGCGGACCGGATTCTTCACGTACGCATACGAGTTGATTGATCTCTCTGCGCCTGCCGGCCGTATCTCTCTGCGGAAAGCTGCGAACGCACCCGGCGACCGAGGAGTCAGAAGCCCGCCATGCCCGCACCGCACGTGCCCCTGCCACCCACCGACCACGTCCTGTCGCCGCACACCGGCTGGGCACGGGCGCACTGGGAGGCACTCGCCGACCGGCAGCTGGAGGCCCTGGTCCCGTATGCGACGCCGGGTTTCGCGCAGTACCGGCTGCCCGGCCGGACCTCCTGGTCGGGCGTGGTGCCGGACGGCCTGGAAGGGTTCGCGCGGTCGTTCCTGCTGGCCGCCTTCCGGATCGCCGGGGCACAGGGCGATGTCGATCCCCGCCTCATGGAACGCTACGCGCGGGGTCTCGCAACGGGCACCGACCGCGACAGCGGCGAGGCCTGGCCCGAACTCACCGACTGCTCCCAGCAGATGGCCGAGGCCGCCCTGATCGCCGTCGCCCTGCACGAGACCCGTCCCTGGATCTGGAACCGCCTCGACACCGGGACGCGGGAGCGCGTCGTGGACTGGCTGTGGGGTCTCGTGGGCCGCCGCACATGGGACGACCAGGGGCGCCTGCACCAGGTGGTGGCCGAGCAGTTCCTCGCCTCGGTCGGCGCGCCGTACCGGCAGGACGACATCGACGCTGGGCTCGACCGTCTGGAGGACTGGTACGCGGGCGACGGCTGGTACAGCGACGGTGAGGGCCGGACGTTCGACTACCACAACGGCTGGGCCCTGCATCTGTACCCGCTGCTGTGGAGCCGGATGACCGGTGGCGAGGCGGGCGACCGCGGCCGGGTCCACCGGGAACGGCTCGCCGAGTTCCTCACTGTCTACCCGCAGTTCTTCGGCGGGGACGGTGCTCCCGTGCACCACGGCCGCTCCCTGACGTACCGTTTCGCCACCGCCGCTCCGGTGTGGATGGGCGCCGTCGCGGGCTGTACGCCACTTGCTCCGGGTCTCACCCGGCGGCTGGCGTCCGGGACGGTACGGCACTTCGTGGAGCGCGGGGTGCCCGACGAGCGGGGCTTGCTGCCGCTCGGCTGGTACGAAACGTTCCTGCCGGTGACCCGGCCGCACTCGGGACCGGCGTCGCCGTACTGGTCGAGCATGGGGTTCCTCGGCCTGCTGCTCCCTCCGGAGCATCCGGTGTGGACGGCACGCGAACTGCCCCTGCCGGTCGAGGAGTCGGACCAGTACACCGCGCTCCCGGCCCCCGGCTGGCTGCTGCACGGTACGCAGCACGACGGCATCGTGCGCCTGGTCAACCACGGCAGCGACCACAACGCGCCGACCGGGCCCGCCGAGGACGATCCGCACTCCGCCAAGTTCGCCTACTCGACGGCGACGGCGCCCGAGGCGGGGGCGCACGCGTGGGAACGGACCGTCGACGGGCATCTCGCACTGGTGACCCCGGACGGCGTCGCGTCACGCAGACGCACCATCGTGCCGTTGCACTGCTCGGGACGGACGGCGGCCTCCCGCTACGACGCCCGACTGCCCGGCGGTGAGCAGGAGTTCCCGGTCGAGACGACGAGCGTGCTGCGCGGCCCCTGGGAGATACGCGTGCACCGGGTGCTCGCGGCGTCCGCTCTGACGGTCCGGGAGGGCGGTTATGCGGTCGCGGCCGAGACCCGGCCCACCGCGGAACGGGGCCATGGCTGGGCGGTGGCCCGCACGGACGGCGGGCTGACCAGTGCCGTCGTCGCGCTGCACGGCTGGGACGAGGACACGGGCATCGCACGCGAGGTCGAGGCCAACGCCTTCGGCCCCCACTCGGCCACGCCGTACCTCCGGTGCGCGGCGGGCCACCCGGGCGGCACCGGTGTGTACGTCACGCTGCTCGTGCTGACCCGCGACTCCGTGCACCCCCAGGCCCTGCGCGAGTCCGTGTCCTGCGAGGTCGACGGAACGGAGGTCCGGATCACGTTCCCCGAGGGTGACACCGTCTCCGTATGACCCATGCCGCATGCCCCGTGATCCGTGTCTTGGGAGCCACGGGTCACGTACGGATCATGTGGCGCCAACACACTCATGGACGGGCCCTGCTCAGAACCCGCCCTCCCGCAGCTCGATCTGCTCGACCAGTTCCGCCGCCATCGCCTTGATCGTGTCCAGGCCGGACCTCCCCCACGGCCTGGGCTCCACGTCGGTGACGCAGACGGTGCCGAGGGCGATGCCGGTCCGGTCGATGAGCGGGGCGCCGAGATAGGAGCGGATGCCGAACTCGTCGACGACCGGGTTCCCGGCGAAGCGGGGGTAGTCGCGGACGTCCTCCAGGACCAACGCCTTGCGGCGCACCACCACATGGGGGCAGAACCCGTAGTCGCGGGCCATGCGGCGGCCCGCTCCGAACACCGCGCCCACCGTGCCGCTCGCCACTCCCACGGCCCCTGTGGTTCCCCCGGCCCCCGTGGGCTCCGTGGGGGCGACGGCTCCGGCCGGTGGCCGTGCCGGGTCGGCGCCGCCGCCGCTGCCGGGCCGGGTGTGCAGCCCGGCGAAGAACTGCCGTTCCTCACCGATGAAGTTGACCAGCGCGTACGGCGCCCCGGCCAGCTCGGCCAGCCGCCGTGCGAAGGCGTCGAGGGAGGGCTCCGGGTGTTCACCCAGGCCCAGTACGCGCAGCCGGCGCGTCCTGGCGGGGGCCTCCTTGTCCTCGGGGGTGAGCAGCAGGCGACCGGCCGGGCGCGGCGGGTCGTACGTCATGTGTGGGCTCCGTGGCTGGGTGCGTGCGAAGGCGCGTGGGCGAGCAGGTGCCGGACGAGGGTGAGCAGGGTCTGCACACCCGAGCTGGAGATCCGGGCGTCGCAGCGGACCACGGGCACGTCCGGGTCGAGGTCGATGGCGGCCCGCACCTCTTCCGGGTCGTAGCGGAAGCCGCCGTCGAACTCGTTGACGGCGACGATGAAACCGAGGCCGCGCTGTTCGAAGAAGTCGACCGCGGCGAAACAGTCCTCCAGGCGGCGGGTGTCGGCGAGGACGACCGCGCCGAGCGCGCCTTCGGAGAGTTCGTCCCACATGAACCAGAACCGCTCCTGCCCGGGCGTGCCGAACAGGTACAGCACGTGTTCCGGGTCGAGGGTGATGCGCCCGAAGTCCATCGCGACGGTCGTCTCGACCTTGTTCTCGATGCCGTCGAGATTGTCGGTCGCGGCGCTGACCGTGGTCAGCAGTTCCTCCGTGCTGAGCGGCGCGATCTCGCTGACCGCGCCCACGAAGGTGGTCTTGCCCACCCCGAAGCCTCCCGCCACCAGGATCTTCAACGCGGTGGGGAAAGGGTCAGAGCTGTCGTCGTAGTCCATCGAGCACTGCCTCCAGAAGAGACCGGTCAGTGGGGTTGTGGTGGAACGTCGGGGGCTTCGTGGACAGGGCCCCGCAGTCGACGAGGTCGGACAGCAGCACCTTGGTCACCGCTGCCGGCAGCTTCAGATGTGCGGCGACCTCGGCCACCGAGACGGGGTCCCGGCACAGTTCGAGTGCCTGACTGTGCTCGGGGCCGAGGTAACCGAGGGGGGTGACACCGGTGGCCATGACCTGTGACAGGAGGTCGAGCGCGGTGCTCGGCCGGGTCCGGCCGTTGCTGACCTGGTAGGGACGCACCAGGCGTCCGGCCGCGCCATCGAGCCAGGGGCCGTCGCCGGCCGCGGCCACGTTCAAGGCCTCATCGCCGACGGCTGACCGGTGTGCTGCCTCGGCGCGGTCATCAGGTAGGGGCGGACGCTCTTGACCAGCATCGCCATCTCGTAGCCGAGGACGGCCGCGTCGGCGTCGCGTCCGGCGAGCACGGCCAGGCAGGTGCCGGAACCGGCGGTGGACACGAACAGCAGCGTGGAGTCCAGCTCGACGACGACCTGGCGTACGTCGCCGCCGTCACCGAAGCGGACGCCCGCGCTGCGCCCCAGGGAATAGAGCCCGGAGGCCAGGGCCGCCATGTGGTCGGCGCTGTCGGGGTCGAGGCCGTGCACCGACTTCACGAGACCGTCGCAGGAGAGCAGCACCGCGCTTCTGGTGTGCGGTACGCGTTGCACCAGGCCGCTCATCAGCCAGTCGAGATCGGACGCATGGCCGGTCGGCGCATCGCTCGCCATGGGGGATCGACTCCTTGAAGTACGAAGGTCTGCGGGAGCGGAGGTGTGGGTGGGGGTGGCGTGGTTCATCCGGCTGGTGTGCTCCCGTCGTGCCGGGCGGTGAGGTCATGACCGGGCGCGGGCGCGCTCTCGCGCGGGGCGGGCGCCTCGGGTGGTTCGTGCTCTGGGTGCGTCTCGCCGAGGGGCGTGGCGTCCATACGGGCGGGCTCCGTCCGCGGGGAATCCATGGGGGCGAGCTCCATGTGGGCCGACCCCATGGACCCGTCGTCCCTGTACGGGGCCTCTTCCCCGTACTGGAACTCGTCCCTGTTCTGGGCCTCGGCCAGCCCGATGCCACGCTGGAAGGCAGCCATCAGCCCTGGGTCGTGGCCCACGACGAACTCGGAGTCCTGTCGGGGCGCGGGTCCGCCGCGCAGTTCGGGCACGATGTGTTCCTGGGCGCGCCGCTTGGGCAGTTGGGGCCTGCCCATGGTGCCGCGCACCACGCCGTTGCGCGGGACGGGCGGTGCGACCGTGTTCTCGGCGACGGCCCGCCTGTCGTCCGGCCGGATGCCGGGGACGGCCTCGGAGGGGTTGGGCCTCGACTCGGCACCGCGCACCGGGAGCGGGGCCGGGCCTCCTCCCCCGTTGACGACCGTCATCCCGACCGGCGTACCGTCCCGCCGCGGCTGCGCGGGCACGGCGGTCCTCGCCTCGTGCGACGGGTGGCTCGCGGTCTCCCGGCCCGGCACACGCGATGCGTCGAGCGATGCGTCGCGCGAGTCGCCGGGCACGACGCCCGGCACGCGGTTCGGCGTGCCGGGGGCAGGTGTCCCTTGCGCCGTCGTGCCCCGCACCGGGGCTCCGTGCAGCGGAGTGCCGTGCGCGGGGGTGCCGTGCAACGGAGTGCCGTGCGCCGGGGTGCCGTGTACGGGGACACCGTGGGCCGGAGTCCCATGGACCGGAGTCCCGTGCAGGGGAGTCCCGTTCGCTGGGGTGTCCAGACCAGCCACGCCATGGCTGCCCAGGTCATGCGCGTACGTTCCCTGTGCCGACATGCCATGCGAGGCGGCTGTCATATGTGTGGGCGTCCCATGAGCGGGAGTCCCATGAGCGGCGGTCCCGCGGCCGACGGTTCCATGGGCGAGCGCCTCGGGTTCAGGCGTCCCGTGTGCAGGCGTCCCATGTGCAGGGGTCCCATGTGTGGGGACCCCATGTGCGGGAGTGCCATGTGCGGCGATGCCGTGTGCGGGAGTCGTCCCATGGGCCGGGATGCCATGGGGTGGGGTCCCAGGTGCGACGGCACCGTGAGCCGCCGCGCCACGTCCCGGACCGCCCTGTCCCCCGGCGCCCTGCGTGACCGCCCCGTGCCCCACGCCGCTCCGGGCGCCCGGGACGCCGGGGCCGGCGCCAAGAGCACCGGAGGCAGGAGCACCGGGGCCCAACGCTCCGGCCGTCGAGGCCGCTCCCGCCGGTGCGACGCCACCGGATTGCCGCCCCGCCCCCGGCTGCTGCTCCTCCGGAGCTCCGAGCAGCGCCTGCGGCACCACGAGCACGGCCTGCACGCCACCGTAGATGTTGGTCTGCAACCGCACCGCGATTCCGTGCCGCCGTGCGAGCTGCGAGACCACGAACAGACCGATCCGGCCGTCCTGCAAAAGGCTCGCGACGTTCACCTGGTCGGGGTCGGCGAGCAGCGCGTTCATCTTGTGCTGCTCGGCCAGCGGCATGCCCAGCCCGCGGTCCTCCACCTCGACGGCGAGTCCGGACGTGACCACGTTGGCCCGCAGCAGCACCTGGGTGTGCGGGGCCGAGAACACCGTCGCGTTCTCCACGAGTTCGGCCAGCAGATGGATCACGTCGGCGACGGCGTGCCCGCGCACGGTGCCGTCGATCGGCGGGACGAGCTTGACCCGTGAGTACTGCTCGACCTCGGCGGTCGCGGACCGCAGCACCTCGGTCATGGAGACGGGGTTGCTCCACTGCCGACGCGAGACGGCGCCACCGAGCACCGCGAGGTTCTCGGCATGGCGCCGGATGCGGGTGGCGAGGTGGTCGACGTGGAAGAGGCCCTTGAGCAGGTCCGGGTCCTCGATCTCGTTCTCGAGCTCGTCGAGGATCGAGATCTCGCGGTGCACGAGGGACTGCAGCCGCCGGGCGAGGTTGACGAAGACCTCCACCTTCTGCTCGCTGCCCGCGTGACTGGAGAGCTGGGAGGCCTGGACGACCGCGGTGACCGCACTGTCGTGGGCGGAGGCCATGTCCTCGGCCAGCAGATCGAAGTCGTCGGCGTCCTGGGCGGGCCGGCCGTGCGGCCGGCGGGCGGGCGGCGCGTCACCGCGTCGCAGTGTCTCGACGAGGGTGCTCAGATCGGCCTGGCCGCGAACGCTGGCGCGGCGCAGGGCCCCGATGCGGTCGTGAACGGACCGGGAGGCCCGGTCGGCGGCAACGGTGGCGATCACGATGCCCGCGAGAGCGACCGCGACGGCTCCGCCGAGCACGATCCACAGGGTGGGGCCGGGGCGTGCGGCGGTCGTACGGACGGTGAAGAGCACTGCGGCGCTCGCGCTGAGGGCCACCGCGATGGGCGGCAGGATCGCGAGACGGAGCAGCTGGGAGCGTATGTGCGTCTCGGGCAGCGCCGGGGTGGAGCGGGCGACCGGTCGTCCGTGCCGTCCGCCCTCGCGGCGGTCTGCGCGGGCGGCCGGTGCGCGAAGGTGAGACATCGACGTCCTCGTACTGGTGTGTCGGGGCTTGTGGGGGCTCCCCCGGGTCTGCGACCGGGGCATGCGCCGACTGGGGCATGCGCCGTCGCTCGCGCCGGTCGAGAGAGCCGAAGAAATCGGCCCTCTGTCGCTCAGCGGACACTCACAGTAGTCGCCACCGCATCAGGTGCGGTGGGCAGTTGACAAAGTCCGACGGCCGACGTCCCGCTCTGGTATGAGCGTTCGTACGACAGACCGATAAGCCCCTCGTACGCACGCCCCCCTGGCCCCTCGATCCGATCAGACCTGGTCAGAAGCGGTCAGCAAAAATCGGCGAGGGCCGAGGAGCAAGTCGCTCCTCGGCCCTCGCCGATCGCCTTCGCACACATCCATGTCACCCGGTGGGGACGGATTCCGGGTCTCCGGAGTCGTCCGCCCTGTCCGGCGCCTTGTCACGCGGCGTGTCGTGCACCGCCCCCTCCACGGCGGGCCAGCCGTCGAGGGGAGGCAGGGCGACACCTCGCCACCAGGGCTCGGACGGGACGCTTTCGGCCGTGGGTTCGAAGGGTTCACCGGGGCGGGGCAGCGCGACCCGGGCACCGACCGCCCGCGCGGCGGCGACCGTACCCTCGCCCGGCTCGGCCCAGGGGTGCGTCGCCAGATTGAACGTGGCCCAGTGGATCGGCAGCATCACACCGGTGGGCCGTCCGCCCTGCAGGTCGAGGTGGGCACGCATGCCCTCCTCGGGCGTCATGTGGATGTCGGGCCAGAATTCGCTGTACGCGCCGATCTGGATCATCGTGGCGTCGAAGGGACCGTACTCGGCACCGATGTCCTTGAAGCCGGTGAAGTATCCGGTGTCGCCGCTGTGGTAGATCCGGTGCTGGTCGCCCGCGACCACCCAGGAGGCCCAGAGGGTGTGCTGCGTGTTGCGCAGGCCGCGGCCGCAGAAGTGGCGGGCCGGTGTGGCGGTCAGGGAGATTCCGCCGACCTTCGTCGTCTCGTTCCAGTCCAGCTCGCGCAGCCGGTCCGCCGGGACGCCCCAGTGCTCCAGGTGGGCGCCGACGCCCAGGGGCACCGCGAACACCGTGTCCGTGCCGGCCAGGGCCTTGATCGTGGGCAGGTCGAGGTGGTCGTAGTGGTCGTGGGAGATGACCACCACGTCGACCGGGCCGAGCGCCGCCAGCGGCAGGGGCGCGGGATGCAGCCGCTTGGGCCCGGCGAACGCGAAGGGGGAGCACCTCTCGCCCCAGACGGGGTCGAAGAGCACCCGGTGCCCGTCGATCTCGGCGAGCACGCTGGAGTGGCCCATCCACGTCAGCCGCAGTCCGTCGGCCGGGGGCCGGGCGAGGTCGGCGAGAGTCGTGGCGTGCACCGGCACGACTCCGGCCGGGGCCCGGCGGACGCGCTCCTCCTTACGGAAGAAGGCCTTCGCGAACTCGAGCATGGCGCCGTCCGGACGGGGAGCGCCCTCGGGATTGCGGAAGACACCGTCCGCGAAGTTCGGCGATCTGCGGATGCGCTCCATGCGCTCACCACTCGGATCCGCGCCGAACGCGGCAGGGCGCAGAGCACGGAGCCCGGAGCTCAGGGAACGGGAGCCGGTCACGGCACCTCCAGGTGGATCGGTCTGGATTTCCATTATGGTCGCCGTCTCCGACAGCGCCGGGTCGGGCGGGCGACGGTGCGGTGTCCGCGCCGGGCACGGCAAAAGACATCCGCGGACGACGTCACCCGCGCCGACGAGCCGTGCAGCGCGTTGACAGAGGCGCCCGGCGCTTTCGATACTGACCGATCATTCAGTAGCGAGTTGCCGGGCCGGCACCGGGACACTGGTGCGCCCGGTTCCACGTCGGTCAAACGCTCCGACGCCCCTTCCTGTTCCCGAGGAGACCCGTGACCGCCCCGGACAGCGTTCCCCTGATGTCGCTCACCTGGACCGACCACGTCACCGGCCGACAGGGTCACCTGGTCGTGGACCGGCTGGTGCGCGGTGTCTCCAGCGGCGGTCTGCGCATGCGGGCGGGATGCACGCTGGAGGAGGTCGCGGCGCTGGCCCGGGGAATGACCATGAAGGAGGCCCTGCACTACAACCCCGACGGACGCTATGTCCCGCTGGGCGGCGCCAAGGGCGGGATCGACTGCGACCCGCAGGACCCGGAGGCGTACGGGCTGCTCGTGCGCTATCTGCGGGCCATGCGCCCCTACATCGAGAATCACTGGACCACCGGGGAGGACCTCGGCCTGACCCAGGACCTGGTCGACCGGGCCGCCGTGGAGGCGGGACTCGTGTCGTCCGTCCAGGCCGTGTATCCGCTGCTCGACGACGAGGACGCGGCCCGGCGGAGGCTGGCGGACGCGTTCGCGGTCGAGCTGGACGGCATCGGGCTGGACGAGCTGGTCGGCGGCTGCGGCGTGGCCGAGTCGGCGCTCGCGGCGCTGGACCGGGCCGGGGTCCCGTACGCGGGGACGCGGGTCGCCGTGCAGGGGTTCGGCACGATGGGCGGGGCCACGGCACGGTTCCTTGCGCGCGCGGGACTGAGCGTCGTGGCGGTCGCCGACGTGAAGGGCACGATCGCCAACCCCGACGGGCTGGACGTGGACGCGCTGCTCGCCGCCCGTGACACGTACGGCACCGTCGACCGCTCGGCCCTGCGTCCCGCCGACCGTGAACTGCCCGGCGAGGCCTGGCTGTCGGCGGAGGCCGACGTGCTGGTGCCGGCGGCGGTCTCGTACTGCGTCGACGCGGCCAACCAGAGCCGGATCACGGCGCGTTGGATCGTCGAGGCGGCCAACATGCCCGTCCTGCCCGAGGCGGAGGAACTGCTCGCCGCGCGGGGGGTCACCGTGCTGCCGGACGTCGTGGTCAACTCCGGGACCAACGCCTGGTGGTGGTGGACGCTCTTCGGTGACATCGGGGCCGACGCGGACGAGGCGTTCGCGTACACACGGCGTTCGATGCGTGCTCTGATCGACCGGACCCTCGCCCGCGCGGAGGCCGACGGGACGACACCGCGGGCGGCCGCGCACGCGATCGTCGCGGACCGGCTCCCGGTGATCGCCGAGCGGTTCGGCTGGTACCGGTGACGGTCCGGACGCGGCCGGTATCCGACCCTCCGACGGCGCGGCCCCCGGCCACGCAATAGGGTTGCCCGGTGGCAAGAGTCCGGTTGAGCGTGGCGGCGCGGCGTGAGGAGTTACTGCGGGCCGCCATCCAGCAGATCGAGGCACGCGGTGTGTCCGCGGTGCGGATCGCCGACGTGGCGACCGCGCTCGGGGTGAGCAACGCGCTGGTGCTCTATCACTTCTCGACGAAGGAGAAGCTGGTCGCCGCCGCGTTCACGTACGCGGCCGAGGACGACCTCGCCCATCTGCGCAAGCTGCTCGGGCGCCGGACGACGGCGCTGCGGCGGCTGCGGGCCGCCGTCCGCTGGTACGCGCCGACCGGGCAGGCCAAGGGGTGGCGCCTGTGGATCGAGGGCTGGGCGGTGGCGCTGCGCGAGCCCGCCCTGCGGGACGTCACCCGTGATCTGGACCGGCAGTGGAAGGCCGCGCTCGCCGAGGTGATCGCGGAGGGCGTGGCGGCGGGCGAGTTCCACTGCCCGGACCCGACGGGCACGGCGCTGCGCCTCACCGCCCTGCTGGACGGGCTCGCCGTCCAGATGACGGCGTACTCGGGCGCGGTCTCCCGTACCCGGACCCAGCAGTGGGTGGACGAGGCACTGGCCCGCGAACTGGGCCTGGAGCGCGCGGCGTTGACGACACCGGGCGCCTGAGACGACGTAACGCGGGCGCGCGGGCGGACGACAGACCCCGCGCAAAAGGCGGTCGGCGCGCGGGAGGGCGAGGGGCGGCCGGGGCCGCCCCGCACCATCGACCGGGAGGCCCGGGGCACCCTCGGACCTGCGAGCCACCGACCCATCGACCCGCCGACCCGTCGTGTCCGGTTCGCCCCCGCCCCGTTCTGCCGTGTCCGGGAGCCCGCCGAAGGGCTCCCCGACCCCTGAGGCCGCGCAGCCCTCGCCGTGCTCGCCGTTCCCACAGCCCTCCGGGCCTTCAGGCGACCGCTTCGATCCACAACTTGATGTCGCCCGGCGACAGACTTCCCTTCGCCACCACATGGTCGCCGGAGGACTCCCCGCGCAGCCGCCGGCCGATCCACGGCACGAGGTACTCGCGTGCCCACTGGATGTTGTCCCGCCGCATCTCCAGCGTGCCGCGCGGCGGCAGCGTCGGCCACGGCTGGTCCGGGTCCGCGGGCACCTCCAGGCCGAGGACCTGACCGGCGCGCAGGGCGACCCTGGTGTGCCCCTCGGGCGACAGGTGGAGCCGGTCGCCGTCCCAGGCCCGCCGGTCCTGGATGGTCCTGAGGGACCACAGGTCGAGCACGGGACAGCCGTACCGGTCGGCGATGGCCCGGATATGGAGGTTGTACGTGGCGATCTTGCCGCGCATGTGCCTGAGTACGGGTACGTCACGGGTGTCGAAGCCGGTCGTCACGAGGACCGTGCCGACGGCCGACGTGAGGTCCGCGACAGCGCGTTCGAAGCGCTCCGCGACCTCGTCGGGGTCGGTGCCGGGCCGGATGATGTCGTTGCCTCCCGCACAGAAGGAGACCATGTCCGGCGCGAGCTCCTTGGCCCGCCGCAGCTGGTGCTCGACGATCTGGTCGAGCAGTTTCCCGCGGACCGCGAGGTTGGTGTAGTCGAACTCGCCCTCGGGCCGCCGGTCCGCGAGAAGTACCGCGAACCGGTCGGCCCAGCCCACGAAGGAGCCGTCCGGGCCGGGGTCGCCGACGCCCTCGGTGAAGCTGTCCCCCACCGCCACGTACGACCCGATCACTGATCTGTTGTCATTCTTCGAATCGTCTGCCACATCGGCCCATGATTCACCTTCGCGTGTGAGCTACGCGACCGTAGGAAAGGGTTGACGGGCGGTGAGATAGGCCACTCGTCAAGTGTTGGTCAATCCCGGAATACGGGGACGGATCAGGGGTGTTGCCGCAGCTCGCTGACCCGGAAGTCCGTGATCGCGAAGTGACTCCACACGGTCCGGAAGGCGAAGTGCCCTCGCGTGTACGGCTCCGGGTCGTCGTGGTCGAAGACGAGCCGCCCGTTGTTCCACCACTGGACCGTCGAGCCGTCCGAGACGATCCGGACCCTGTTGGGCCGGTTCGCCGTGAGCAGGGGTTCCGTGTAGTCGAGGATCAGCGGCCGTACGCCCGCCTCGCCCACGTAGCGACGCAGCCTGGTCGTGGTGTTGCCGTTCGCGCCGTACCCGGCGTAGTACGTCCTGAGGTGGTCGTACTCGGCGAGCGCGCCGCCCCGGGGCGTGGCGAAGAGGTCGTCGGGTGAGCGTGCGTCGGTGGCGTTCCAGAAGTTGTTGAGGTCCGAGACCCGGTCGTTGGCCCCGCCCGCGGAGATCGCCGTGGCGGTGTACCCGATGACGTACGGCCCTCGCAGAGCGCGCCTGAACCAGACCGTCGCACCGCTCGGCACGTCGATGTTCAGGACGCCCCGCGCGGCGGTGACCGTGCCGCCGTCCTGGAGCTCGGTCGCCCACTGGGAGAGACCGTGCCGGAAGTCGTCGCGGGCGATGAGCCGGCCCGGGCGGTGGCGGGACGACGCACTCGCCGGCCCTCCGGGGGCGAGCGCCGCGAGCCCGGCGCCCGCGGCCAGGGCCCCGAACGCTCTGCGGGTGGTCGTCATGGCGGCTCCTTCGGGCGTCGCGGTCGCAGAAAGCGTTTGCGGAGATCACTGTGTCCGCACCGGTACGCCCTTGTCGAGAGGTCGCTCGGCCACGCCACAGGACCGCAACAAGCCGACCCCGGAAGCCGGGCACACCGAAGGCCGGACCCCGGGGATCACAGGGTCCGGCCTTCGGAGACGAGCCGGGCGGTACGGGCCCGCGGAGGCGGGCCGGGCGTCAGACCGAGACGCCCTTGGCGCGCAGGTACGCCAGCGGGTCCACGTCCGAGCCGTAGTCCGGGGTGGTGCGGATCTCGAAGTGCAGGTGCGGGCCGGTCACGTTGCCCGTCGCGCCGGAGAGGCCGACCTGCTGGCCCCCGGTCACGGTCTGCCCGGCCGAGACGGAGAGGGAGGACAGGTGGGCGTACTGGGCGTAGCGGCCGTCGTCGAGCCTGAGGACGACCTGGTTGCCGTACGCGCCGCCCCATCCGGCGGAGACGACCGTGCCCGCGCCGACGGCCTTGAGCGAGGTGCCGGTGGGAACCACGAAGTCGACACCGGTGTGGTAGCCGCTGGACCACATGCTGCCCGACATCTTGTACGGGGTACCGACCGTGGCGCCCGCGACCGGCATCGCGAAGCCGGAGGTGGTGGCCGCCTTGGGTGCCGCCGCCTTGGGCGCCGCCTGCTTCTTGGCGGCGGACTGGGTGGTCTTGGTCTTGGAGGCGGGTGCGTCCGCGCTGGGGGTGGCGGCCGCGGCCTTCCCGCCGAGCGTGAGCTTCAGGCCCGGGTGGATGAGCGCCGGGTCGCCGCCTATCGCCTTGCGGTTGTCCTCGTACAGCTTCTTCCAGCCGCCGCCGACGTCCTGCGTGTCGGCGATCTTCGAAAGGGAGTCGCCCGCACGCACGGCGTACGTCTTGGTCGCGACCTTCTTGGTCTCGGCCTTCCGGTCGGCGGCCGGCGCGGAATCCGCGGCCTTGCTTGCGATGTCCGAGGCGCTCGAGACGGACTCGGCGGCGGACTGCGGGGTCGCGGCGTGCGCTCCGGCGGCTCCGAACAGCGGGATGGCGAGTGCGGCGCCCCCGGTGCCGGCGGCGGCGATGGAGCGGGAGAAACGCTGGGACTTGGGACGGCGGTGCTTACCCTTCGCGGGCATGGCGAATTCCTCTCCGGCGCCTGCGAGGTGAGCTGTCGGGTGCGAGCTGGAGATGCCCGGCCGTGCTTGCGCACGACTTAACCCCTAGCCGTTCCGGAGACCGGAACAGGCGTTGTACCTGTGGGTCCCCCGCTCCTGCCATGTACGGGTGAGTGAGCGGATTCCGGGCGGTGGCAGGATTGGGCGTCCGTCCGGATTGGAGGTGAACGTAAGCGACATGAAGACGCGGAAACAACCTTGGGGGTTTCCTGTGTGCCCCGTTCTCTTGATCCGTGCCCGAAATGACGGTCACCCTGAGTCAGTACGGGACCTCACCCGTCCGTTAAACCCCTGAAAGCACACGTGCATTGCGTGAACATGGCGACAGCGGAACGTCACGAATATGACGCTGCTCACGGGGAACCGCTCCAGGAGCCTTTATTCCAGAGCGAGTTGGAACTAAGGCTCCAATGCGGACACAACAGTCACTTGCGACGCAGCCGGATAACTGCCGCATCAAGGTCACCACGCAGCCCCGTCCGCAACCCGTGATGCAACAGCACCGCACCTCGGTGGACTTCGCCCGTTTCGAGGCATTCGTACGAAGCCGCCGGGTCGAGGCCCCGCAGGCGCACCGGCGGGACGGGCTCGCCGTAGTGCTGCGCCTGGAGCCACGCGAGGACGACGGTCTCGCCGTCACGGACGTACTGGACCGCACTCATGCCGCCCTGCGGCGCCCGCAGCCGGTGCAGGTCACCGCCCTGCACGACGGGCCGGATCTCCTTGTAGAGCTCCACCCAGCCCCGCGCCTCGGCCAGCTCGTCGTCGCTCCACCGCGTGAGGTCGCCACCGACCCCGAGCACCCCGGCCATCGCGCTCACGAACCGGAAGCGCAACGAGCTGACACGACCGTTGAGCTGCGTGTTCGGACTGTCGGTGACCCAGGCGGCCATGGCCCGCGCGGGATGCACCTGGCTGAAGCCGTGCTGGATGGCCAGCCGGTCGAGGGGGTCCGTGTTGTCCGAGGTCCACACCTGGTCCGTACGCGCCATGATCCCGAGGTCGATCCGGCCGCCGCCGCCCGAGCAGGACTCGAAGGCCACCCCCGGATGGGCCGCCCGCAACCGGTCCAACAGGCCGTAGAGGGCGTGCACATGATCCACCCAGAGGCGCTGCGGGTACGCCTCGCCGGGCCATCCGGCATCGGTGAAGCAGCGGTTGAAGTCCCACTTCACGTACTCGATCGGGGCGCTGGACAGCAACGTGTCGAGCTGCTCCCACAGGTACTCCTGGACATCCTCGCGGGCGAGGTTCAGGACGAGCTGATTGCGCAGTTCCGTCCTCTTTCGTCCCGGGTGGAACTGCACCCAGTCCGGGTGCGCGCGGTACAGCTCACTGTCCGGGTTGACCATCTCCGGCTCGACCCAGATCCCGAAGCGCATCCCGAGCGCGTGCACCTCGTCGGCGAGGGGCTTGAGGCCGGCCGGGAAGCGGTCCGGGTTGGGCGTCCAGTCGCCGAGCCCGGCCCGGTCGCTGGTGCGCGTCCCGAACCAGCCGTCGTCGACCACGAACAGCTCGACCCCCATCGCGGCGGCCCGCCGCGCGAGGGCCCCCTGCTGCTCCTCGGAGATGTCGAACTCGGTGGCCTCCCAGGAGTTGTAGAGCACCGGCCGGTCCTGGTCCGCGTCCGGGATCACATGGGCCCGCTGGTAGGCATGCCAGGCGCGGCTCGCCCCGCCGAAGCCGCCGTCGCTCCACAGCCCCGCGAAGACCGGCGTGACGAAGCTCTCCCCCGGCTCCAGCCGCAGCAGGCCGGAGTCGTCGTATCCGGCCCCGCCGGTGATCTGCACGCGCGCGTCCGGCAGCTGGGCCACCGCGATCCGCCACGTCCCCGACCAGGCGAGCGCGCATCCGTAGACCTCGCCCAGCTCCTCGGTCGCCGTGCCGTCCGCGTCCAGCGCGACCCACGGCAGGTGCTGATGCCCGGTGTGCCCCCGCCGGCTGCCGATGACCTTCTCGCCGTAGGTGAGCTCGGAGCGCACCAGCCGGGACTCGGCCGCCCACCGGCCGTGCAGCTGGGACAGCCGCCACCCGTCCTGCTGCGGGAGCGTCCAGGTGGCGGAGTCGGCGCGCAGCACCTCCAGCGCGGGTCCCTCGTTGGCGAGGGTCACCCACCGCTCGACGACGTCGGTCCCGGCACGCATCCGGTAGTGCAGCGTGATGCCGAGTCCGCAGTCGGAGAACCGCAGCCGCAGCTCGTCGCCCTCGACCCCGCCGGTCTCGTGCCCCTCGAACCGCCACTCGGTGCCGCGCCGGTCCTGCGTACGCACGGAGAGCGCGGGCCGGACGAAACGGGGGCCGCCCTCGACCGGGTACTCCTCATGGCCGTCGAGGGTGGCCTCGAAGGGCCAGTACTCCGGTCCGGGGCCCGCGGCGAGCGCCTCCGCGTCGGCGAGCCCGATCCGCGGGCCCCAGTGCAGATGAAGCAGCTCGTCCTCGTCACCGAGCCGCAGGCCGTAGCTGCTCGTGGGTCCCGAAAGAAGCCACGTACGGCCGTCTGCGCCGATCTCTACCATCAAGCCCTCACATATTCGAACAGGCACGCTCAAGCCCCAACATCATCAGGGTCCGCGTGCCTTTCCGGCAACGTCTGTGGACAACTCATTGGCCTACGAACCAATGTCGTATCGTCGGACACGCATCTCGCCGACGAGCCGCGTCGGCGGCGGATGGGAGGAGTCCCCGTGACGCAGCAGGTCCCGTCGACCGAGCCCGAGCTGGCTGGAGTGCGCAACTTCCGCGACGTGGGCGGCCTGCCGACGGTCGACGGCCGGCGGGTGGCGTACGGGCGACTGTTCCGCAGCGGCCACCTCGCGCACGCCACGGCGTCGGACGCCGCGTTCCTCGCCTCCCTGGACCTGCACACGATCTTCGACTTCCGCAATGCGGCGGACCAGAAGCTGGAGGGCGCCGACGTCGAGCTGCCCGGGGTGCGCAATGTGAACCTGCCGCTGACGGACCCCGCCGACGGCGCCGAGTTCTGGGCGATGGTCCGTGACGGGGACCTGGACCAGCTGCGGCAGCTGCTCGCGGACGGCAGGGGGGCGGACCGCATGATCGGGTCCTACCGCACGATCGTCAAGGAGCGCACGAGCGAGCTCCGTCAGGTGCTGCACTCACTGGCCGAGGACAGCGTCCCGGCCCTGCTGCACTGCGCGGCGGGCAAGGACCGGGCCGGCCTCTCCGTCGCCTTGACGCTCCTCGCCGTGGGTGTCGAGCGCGAGGCCGTCGTGACGGACTACCTGGAGTCGAACGCGGCGCACCGCCGCTACCGCGTCAGCCGCAGCGGCTCCTCCGCCTCGGCGTACACCCCCGAGGTCATGGAGCTGCTCAGCCCGCTCTTCGACGCACGTGCCGAGTATCTGGCCGCGGCCTTCGAGACGATCGAGGAGACCTGGGGCAGCACCGACGCGTACCTGGAGCAGGCGCTCGGCGTGACGCCCGAGATCAGGGAGCGGCTGCGGAACCGGTTCCTCGACTGACCCGGCCGGGCCCCCGGTCCGGTGATCGCTACTGCCCCTGGGCTCCGAGGGAGAACAGCAGGTAGACGAAGGCGGCGAAGACGTGCCCGACGGCCACGTAGATGATGAGCCGCACCCACAGCGCGCGCGGGAACTTCTCCTCGATGTCCTTCATCAGGCCTCTCCTCGGTTCGTCGTCGGTCCGAGGCACAGGGCGGCCGTCGGGCTCTGCAGCAGGGTGTGTACGAAGAGCAGGTCGGCGCCGTCCCGGTCCTCGGCGGCGATCCGGTGAGGGGTCAGTGAGTCGAAGTGAGCGCTGTCGCCGGGTTCGAGGATGTGGGTGGTGTCCGCGAGCCGCAGCCGCAGCCGCCCCTGGAGGACGTACAGCCACTCCTCACCGGGGTGGACGCGCACGATGTCGCCCTGCGACCCGTGGGGCACGTGCACGCGCAGGGACTGCATGCCGCGTCCGGCGGCACCGGCCGGCCAGTACGTCCAGCCGCCGGCCCGGGTGGGCTCCATGTCCGCGGAGCGCACGACGGCGTCCCGCTCGGTGACCGTCTCCCCGAGCAGGTCCGAGACGGTGGTGCCGTAGATGCGGGCCAGGGCGAGCAGCATCGGCAGCGAGGGCTGGCGCTGCCCGGTCTCCAGCCGGGAGAGGTGGGCGGGCGAGAGCCCGGCGGCCCGGGCAGCGGACTCCAGGGTGAGCGTCGCGCGGCGCCGCAGCGCCCGCAGCTGGGGGGCGACGGCGGGCAGCTTCTCCCCGGCTGCCGTCGGCTCGGAAGGGCTCGTACCCTTGTCAGGGTTCATGTGGTCCATTGAGCCGCAGGCTTGCCTCGGAGACAAATTCCTTGCCTCAGAGGCAAAAGACGCCCGGGAGCCCGTCGGCCCCGCCCTCGCGCGGCCGACGGCCCCGGTACCGCTGCCAGGGTCTACCTGTTGGCAACCGCCTGCTTGACCAGCGTCTTCCCGAAGTCCCACATGAGCCCGCCCCCGCTGTGCGCGTCGTCCATCACGGCGGTGAAGGCGTCCAGGAACCGGTCGACGTCCCGTTCACCGAAGACCAGCGGCGGGATCAGCTTGATCACCTCCAGATGGTCGCCGGAGACCTGGGTGAGGATGCGGTGCCGCTGCAGCAGCGGCACGACCACCATCTGCGCGAACAGCCCCTTGCGCGCGGCCTGCAGCATCGTCCACCGGCTGCGCAGCTTCAGTGATCGCGGCCGGCCGAACTCGATGCCGATCATCAGCCCACGGCCGCGTACGTCGCTCAGCAGCTCGTACTTGTCGACGAGCGCCGCGAGCCGGGACTTCAGCTGCTCCCCCGTGGCACGGGCGTTCGCCACGATCTGCTCGTTCTCCATGACCGACAGCACGGCGAGGCCGGCCGCCATGGCCTGCGCGTTGGACCCGAAGCTCGCGGAGTGCACGAGGACTCGGTCCATGGACGAGTAGACCTTCTTGAAGATCCAGTCCTTGCCGAGGGTGGCCCCGACCGGCACATAGCCGCCGGACAGTGCCTTGGCCACGCACACCAGGTCCGGTTCGACGCCCTCGTCGTGCTGGTAGGCGTAGAAGTCGCCGGTCCGGCCCAGCCCCGTCTGCACCTCGTCGGCGATGAGCAGCGCCTTGTGCCGGTGCAGCAGTTCCTGGGCGGCGCGCAGATAGCCCGGCGGGGACTCGTGGACGCCCTTGCCCTGGATCGGCTCCACGATCAGGGCGGCGACGTCACCCTTCTTCAACTCCCGTGCCAGGGCGTCGAGATCGCCGAGCGGGACCGCCGTGTCGGGCAGCAGCGGGGCGAAGCCGTCCCGGAAGCCGTCCTCGCCGTTCACGGACAGGGACCCCGTGGTGAGGCCGTGGAAGGCGTGCGGGCAGTACAGGACCCTCGGCCTGCCGGTGGCGTACCGGGCGAACTTCAGCGCGGTCTCGACGGCCTCCGTACCGCTGTTGCCGAAGAACACCCGGTCCAGGTGCGGGCTGTGCGTGAGCAGCTTCTCCGCCAGCAGCCCGGGCAGCGGCTGGCAGTCGAAGCGGGTCAGGTCGGCGAGCTGGGCGTCGAGGACGTCGTGCAGCGCCTTGCGGACGACCGGGTGGTGGCGGCCGAGTCCCATCACCCCGAACCCGGCGAGCATGTCCAGGTAGTCGTTGCCGTCCGCGTCCCAGAAGTACGCGCCCTCGGCCCGCTCGTAGACCCTGTCGAAGCCGATGGTGTGCAGCATGCGCGGCAGTTGGTGGTTCAGGTGCTTCGCATGCAGCTCGTAGCGCTCGGCTCCGCGCTCGGCGAGAAGACCGCCGAGGTCGAACTCCTGGGGCTCACTGGTGGTCATTCGTGTTTCTCCTTGGGCGCCTGTTTCCCGGCCACCGGTTTCCCGGCCGCCTGCCGCTTCGAAGTGCGCTGCCCGCCGGCCTGCGCCTTCCGCACGCGTTTGTCGGCGGCCTGCTCGCCGGGGGTCCGCGCCGTGACCGCCGGTTCGGCGTCCGTGGCCCCCGCGCGCGCCTCCCGTGTGGCCAGGCTCGCGCCGATCCGGCCCGCGATCTCGACGGGCGTCAGACCGATGTCGGCCAGCACCTCGCCCCGCTTGGCGTGCGCGAGGAACTGCTCGGGGATGCCGAACCGCCGTATCGGCACGTCGACTTCGGCGTCACCCAGGGCGAGCGCGACCGCCGCGCCCACTCCGGAGGCGCGGCTGTTGTCCTCGACGACGGCGACCATGCGGTGGCCGGCGGCGAGGCCGGGCAGCGCGGGGTCCACGGGCTTGACCCAGCGCGGGTCGACCACCGTGCAGCCGATGCCCCGGGCCTCCAGGAGTTCGGCCGCCCGCAGACACACCGGGGCCATCACTCCCACGGCGACGAGGAGGACGTCGGGCCGCTCACCGCGGTGCAGCACGTCCACACCGCCCACTCGGTCGACCGCGGGCACCGCGGGCCCCACCGACTCCTTGGGGAAGCGGATCAGCGTGGGGGCGTCGTCCACGGCGACCGCCTCGCGCAGTTGGGCGCGCAACTGGTCGGCGTCACGCGGCGCGGCGATCCGGAGCCCCGGCACGACCTGGAGGACGGACAGGTCCCACATGCCGTTGTGCGACGCTCCGTCGACCCCCGTGACCCCCGCCCGGTCCAGCACGAAGGTCACCCCGCAGCGGTGCAGCGCGACATCCATGAGGAGCTGGTCGAAGGCCCGGTTGAGGAAGGTCGCGTACACCGCGACGACCGGATGCAGTCCGCCCGTCGCGAGCCCGGCCGCGGACACCGCGGCGTGCTGCTCGGCGATACCGACGTCCCACACCCGGTCGGGGAACCTCTCCGCGAACTTCCCGAGGCCCACCGGATGCAGCATGGCCGCGGTGATCGCCACGACATCCGCGCGTTCCTCTCCGATACGGACGATCTCGTCGCCGAACACCGAGGTCCAGGAGGGGCCGTTGGAGGGCGCGAGCGGCTCGCAGGTGAGCGGGTCCATCACGCCGACGGTGTGGAAGTGGTCCTCCTCGTGGGCGACGGCCGGCTCGTATCCACGCCCCTTCTCCGTCAGGCAGTGGATGAGTACGGGCCCGTGGAAGCGCTTCGCGCGCCGCAGCGCCGACTCGACCGCGCCCACGTCGTGCCCGTCGATCGGCCCGACGTACTTCAGCCCCAGGTCCTCGAACATGCCCTGCGGCGCGAACGCGTCCTTGAACCCCTTCTTCGCGCCGTGCAGGGACTCGTAGAGGGTGCCGCCGACGACGGGCATGCCCAGCAGGACGTCCTTGCCCCAGGCCAGCACCTTCTCGTAGCTGTCGGTTGTCCGCAGCGTCGCCAGGTGGTTCGCGAGACCGCCGATGGTCGGCGCGTACGAGCGTTCGTTGTCGTTGACGACGATGATCAGCGGCCGGTCCTTGGCCGCGGCGATGTTGTTCAACGCCTCCCACGCCATGCCGCCGGTGAGCGCGCCGTCGCCGATGACCGCGACGACGTGCCCCTTCTCCCCCTGCACCTGGCGGGCCTTGGCGAGTCCGTCGGCCCAGCCGAGCACGGTGGACGCGTGGCTGTTCTCGATGACGTCGTGCTCGGACTCCGCACGGGACGGGTAGCCGGAGAGGCCGCCCTTGCCCCGCAGCTTGGAGAAGTCCTGACGCCCCGTCAGGAGTTTGTGTACGTAGCTCTGGTGGCCGGTGTCCCACAGAATGCGGTCGACGGGCGACTCGAAGACCCGGTGGAGCGCGATGGACAGTTCCACCACCCCCAGGTTGGGCCCCAGATGACCGCCGGTCCTGGCGACCGCGTGCACCAGGAACTCCCGGATCTCGTCGCCCAGTTGACCTATCTCCGTCTCGGACAGCGCCTTCAGGTCGCGTGGTCCCCGGATGCTCTCCAGAATTGTCACGCTCGGGCCCCCTCTCGGTCCGTGCTGCTACTGACTCGCGGTGACGGAGGGCTGCCCCGGCACCGTGACCTCCGGCTCGCCTGACGCGACGCCGTCCGCCTCCATCTGTGCGGCGATCTTCATCGCCTCGTCGATGAGGGTCTCCACGATCTTCGACTCGGGCACCGTCCGGATGACCTCGCCCTTGACGAAGATCTGCCCCTTGCCGTTGCCGGAGGCGACCCCCAGGTCCGCCTCCCGCGCCTCGCCCGGCCCGTTGACGACGCAGCCCATGACCGCGACCCGCAGGGGCACTTCCATGCCCTCCAGTCCGGCCGTGACCTCGTCGGCGAGCTTGTAGACGTCGACCTGGGCGCGCCCGCAGGACGGACACGACACGATCTCCAGCCGCCGCTGCCGCAGTCCCAGGGACTCCAGGATCTGCATGCCGACCTTGCACTCCTCGGCGGGCGGCGCGCTCAGGGACACCCGGATGGTGTCGCCGATGCCCTCGCTCAGCAGCGCGCCGAACGCCACCGCGGACTTGATCGTGCCCTGGAAGGCCGGCCCCGCCTCGGTGACGCCGAGGTGCAGGGGGTAGTCGCACTGGGCGGCCAGTTGCCGGTAGGCGTTGACCATCACGACCGGGTCGTTGTGCTTGACCGAGATCTTGATGTCCCGGAAGTCGTGCTCCTCGAAGAGCGAGGCCTCCCAGAGCGCCGACTCGACCAGCGCCTCGGGCGTCGCCTTGCCGTACTTCTTCATCAGCCGCTGGTCGAGCGAGCCGGCGTTGACCCCGATCCGGATCGGCGTGCCGTGGTCCTTCGCGGCCCGTGCGATCTCCTTCACCTTGTCGTCGAACTGCTTGATGTTGCCGGGGTTCACGCGGACCGCCGCACAGCCCGCCTCGATCGCGGCGAACACGTACTTCGGCTGGAAGTGGATGTCCGCGATCACCGGGAGCTGCGACTTGCGGGCGATGGTGGCGAGCGCGTCCGCGTCGTCCTGCGTGGGGCAGGCGACGCGGACGATCTGGCAACCGGACGCGGTGAGTTCGGCGATCTGCTGCAGCGTGGCGCCGATGTCCGACGTACGCGTCGTCGTCATCGACTGCACCGACACGGGCGCCCCGCCACCGACCGCCACCGGCCCGACCTGGATCCGCCGCGAGACACGGCGCTCCGCGATCGGCCGGACCGGCACCTCGGGCAGGCCCAGGGAGACGGCGCTCACGTCGTCACCCGCGGTTTCCGGAAACGGTCTCGCGGGCGGCCCGCAGGGACTCCTTGAGGGAACCCATGGTGGCCAGGACCGCGGTCGGCTCGTAGCCGCAGTGCGCCATGCAGTTGGCGCAGCGCGGGTCCTTGCCGCGGCCGTACGCGTCCCAGTCGGTGTCCTCGACGAGCTCCCTGTACGTCGTGACGTACCCGTCGCTCATCAGGTAGCAGGGCTTCTGCCAGCCGAAGAGCGAGTAGTTGGGGATCGCCCACGCCGTGCACGGGAAGTCGACCTTGCCCTCCAGGAAGTCCAGGAAGAGCGGGGAGTGGTTGAGCCGCCAGCGCCGCCGGTTGCCGCCCCCGAAAGCCTTCCTGAACAGTTCACGGGTCTGCTCGACGCCCAGGAAGTGCTCCTGGTCGGGCGCCTTCTCGTAGGCGTAGGCGGGCGAGATCATCATCTCGTCGACCTGGAGGTCGTCGTTGAGGAAGTCGAGCACCTCGATGATCGTCTGCGGGGTGTCGGTATTGAAGAAGGTCGAGTTGGTGGTCACCCGGAAGCCGCGCTTCTTGGCCTCCTTGATGGCCTCCACGGCCTCGTCGAACACCCCCTCCTTGGCGACGGACTCGTCGTGCCGCTCCCGCAGGCCGTCGATGTGCACGGCGAACGCGAAGTAGGGGGACGGCGTGAACTTGTCCATCTTCTTGCGCATCAGCATGGCGTTGGTGCACAGGAAGACGTACTTCTTCCGGGCCACCAGCTGCCGTACGATCTCGTCGATCTTCGGGTGCATCAGGGGCTCGCCGCCGGCGATGGACACCATCGGCGCCCCGGACTCCAGCACCGCCCCGACGGCCTGGGCCACCGGCATGCGCTGCTTGAGCACCCCGGCCGGGTGCTGGATCTTGCCGCAGCCCTCGCATGCCAAGTTGCAGGCGTAGAGCGGCTCAAGCTCGACGATCAGCGGAAACTTCTCCCGCTTGCGCAGTTTCTGTTCGAAGAGATACGTCGCGACCTTGATGGTCTGGCGGAGCGGCATGGCCATCTGGCTCACCTCCTGGGGAGCAGCAAAGAACGGTGCCATTCGAAGAAAGCGGGTAGAACGGCACGAAGAACGCGGAAGGCTGATATTCCACCGCGCACCGTGCCGATCCGGACGAGTTCATGTTCTGGAGCGTCCACGACCACCCGTACGGCCGCAACCGGGCGCACGCCCGCGCGGACGGCGCTGTGCAGCGTGGCCGCCGATTCCATGTCGACCGCGATCGCGCCGGTCGCGAGCAGATCCGACCGTTCCTGGCCGCGCACGACGTGATCGGAACCGGTGAGCGGTCCCGTGTGGACGGTGCGCCCGGGCACGGCACGCATCAGTTCCTCGACCAGCAGGTCGGCGCCCACGCACGGCGTGGTGCCGCGTGGGTCCCGGGTCTCCTCGGCGACGACCAGGTCTCCCGGGTGCATACCGGGGGCGAGCCCGGCACAGAAGCCCGTGGCCAGGACGGCCGCACCCCGCAGAGAGGGACCGGCCAGGGCCCGGCCGACCGCCCGCTCGGCGGCCTTGGGCCCCATGCCCGTACGCAGCACGGTGACCGGGCCGTCGGCACCGCCGCGGCTGCCGCCGGTGCGCAGGGCGAGGTGCTCGATGCCGAGCGCGCAGGCGATCAGCAGCGGGGCGGCGGCCGGTGTGCCGGTCATCCGCTCCCCCTGCCTGCCGGGCCGCGCGGACCGGCGAAGGGTTCGCCGTTGACGTACCGGCCGAGCGCGGTGAGCGGGAAGACCTGGCGGTAGAGGTGGTAGTTGATCGAGAAGTCCCACGGGAACCCGGTGCCGGTGAAGTACGGCTCGTCCCAGGAGCCGTCCGCCAGCTGGGTCTCCGCGAGCCAGGCGACACCACGCTCGGTGGCCTTGGAGTCCCGCTCCCCGGCCGCGAGCAGCGCCAGCAGCGCCCACCCGGTCTGGGACGCGGTCGACGCGCCCCGCCCGCTCCACTCGGCGGCGTCGTGGTAGGAGCGCAGGTCCTCGCCCCAGCCGCCGTCGTCGTTCTGCACGGTCTCCAGCCAGGCGACCGCCCGTCGGATCGCGGGATGCGCGGCGGGCAGCCCGGCGGCCATCAGCGCGGGCACCACCGACCCTGTCCCATAGACGTAGTTGACGCCCCAGCGGCCGAACCAGGAGCCGTTCGCCTCCTGTTCGGCGAGCAGCCACTCGATACCGCGGCGGGTGCGCGGGTCGTGGGCCAGCCCTTCGACGGCGAGCATCTCCACGACGTGCGCGGTGACGTCGGCGGACGGCGGGTCGATGACCTCGCCGAAGTCGCAGAACGGCAGCCGGTTGGGGAACGGGCTGGTGTTGTCGACGTCGAAGGCGCCCCACGCGCCGTTCTTCGACTGCATGCCGAGGTTCCAGCGCACCCCGCGCCCGATGGCCTTCTCCACACGCTCCGGGTCGTGGTGCCTGACGCGGCGCAGTGCGAGGACCACCTCGGCGGTGTCGTCGATGTCCGGGTAGTTGTCGTTGTGGAACTCGAACGCCCAGCCTCCGGGCGCGAGTCCGGGCCGCTTGACCGCCCAGTCGCCGGGGCGGACGATCTCCTCTCCGAGCATCCAGTCCGCGGCCCTCACCAGCTGCGGATGATCGGCGGGCACGCCCGCGTCGGCGAGCGCGATGGTCGCGAGGCAGGTGTCCCAGACCGGTGACTGGCAGGCCTCGATCATCCGGGCCCCGTCCTCGCGCCAGACGGTGAAGCGGTCGAGGGACGCCAGCCCCTCGCGCATCACCGGGTGTTCGAGGTCGTAGCCCAGCAGGTGCAGGGCGATGATCGAGTACACGGCGGGCGGCTGGATGCCACCCCAGCAGCCGTCGTTCTCCTGACGCTCGATGATCCAGCGGGCCGCGGTGTTCATCGCGGCTCTGCGGAGCCGGCGCGGGGCGACCTTGCGGTAGACGTGCAGGGCCCTGTCGAGCCGTTGGAAGGCCCCGTCCCAACTCGCCACCGGGGCGAGGGGCTTGACCGGGTTGGGGTCACGGTGATCGGTGTGCAGCTCGTCCAGCGCGAAGGGCGCGGGCCGTACCGGGCGCTTCGCCGAGACGACGGTGAGCGGCACGATGGTCTGCCGGGCCCAGCAGCCGAAGTCGTAGATGTTGAGCGGCACCCACTTCGGGAAGTAGATGAGCTCCGGGGGCAGTTCGGGTAGGTCGTCCCACTTCCACCAGCCGAACAGGGCGAGCCAGATCCGGGTGAAGACCCGGGCCGCGGCGATGCCGCCCCGCGCACGGATCCACGCGGACGCCTTCGCCATGTGCGGATCGTCCGGCGCGTCACCGGCCAGCCGCAGGGCGACGTACGCCTCGATGGTGGTGGAGAGTTCGCCCGGTCCGCCGTAGAAGGAGGCCCAGGTGCCGTCCTCGCGCTGCTCACCGCGCACGAACAGTGCGGCGGCGTGCGTGGTCTTCTCGTCGTGGATGCCCAGGAACTGACGGAGCAGCAGGTCTTCGGCGTCCATCGTGACGTTGGTCTCGAGGTCGCCCTTCCACCAGCCCTCGGCGTCCTGCGTGGCGAGCAGGAAGTCGGTGGCGCGCTGTATCGCGCGCGCGGCGGCGTCTGGGATATCGGCTGTCCCGGCCGCCGCGGGAGTCGATTCGGTCCGGATGTCGCTGGCCGAGGCAGCGCGGGGCGGCAGGGCCCCGGTGCTTCCGTCGGTCGTCGCTGTCATGGCTTCCCCTTCGTGCAGTGGCATGTTCTCTGCTGTGGGTCCGCCGTCGGCCGGTGCTCGTGTTCCCGCAGCACCGGCCGGCGACTACGCGAGGTTTATTCGACCGATAGTGATCATCTCTTTCGGACGACGACGAAGTCGGCGAGCTCCACGAACTGGGCCCGTACCTGGTCCGGCATATGGATCGTGTCGAGCGCCTCGATGGCGACGGTGTGCTGCCGGCGCGCCTCCTGGGCGGTCCACTCGCGGCCGCCGGCCTCCTCGATGAGCGCGGCGCGCACGGCGAACTCCTCCTCGGAGAAGTTCTCGAAGTCGCTGCTCTTGGCGTCCTCGGCGAGGAGTTCACCGAGGCGCGCGGAGGCCGGGCCGCCCGCCGCGAGCGCGGCGACGACCGGCAGGGACTTCTTACGCTGACGCAGGTCGCTCCAGGTCTGCTTGCCGGTGGCCACCGGGTCGCCCCAGATGCCGAGCAGGTCGTCGACGGCCTGGAAGGCGAGGCCGAGGTGGTAGCCGTACTTCTCCAGCGTGTCGGCCGTGCGGTCGTCGGCGCCGCCGAGGACCGCGCCGATGGAACAGGCGCAGGCGAGCAGCGCGCCCGTCTTGTTGCCCTCCATCTCCAGGCACTCCTCGACGCTGACACGGTCGCGGTGCTCGTAGGAGATGTCCTGGGCCTGGCCGTCGATCAGCGCGCGCGTGGCGGTGGTCAGGCGGCGCGTGGCCCGGCCCGCCTCGACCGTGCCGAGTTCCAGGAGCAGTTCGTTGGCCAGGGCGAACAGGGCGTCGCCGACGAGGATCGCCTGCGCGGGGCCGTGCACCTTCCAGACGGTGTCACGGTGGCGGCGCTGCTCGTCGCCGTCCATCAGGTCGTCGTGCAGGAGTGAGAAGTTGTGCACCAGTTCGACGGCGACCGCGCCCGGCACGCCCACCTCGGGGGCCGCGCCGGCCGCCTCGGCGGACAGGACGGCGAGGGCGGGACGTACGGCCTTGCCGCCGTCCCCGTCGGCGGGGTTGCCCTCGGCGTCGATCCAGCCGAAGTGGTAGGCGGCAACGGTGTCCATAGGAGGTGCGAGGCGGTCGATGGCCGCCCGCAGTACCGGTGTGGCCAGGGTCCGGCCGCGCTCCAGGAGCGCGGTCACGTCCACCGCGTCGGCAGCCTTGGATGCCGGGGGCACAGTGGGCACAGTCTCTCCTCTACTTGCGATACGGGGGGTGCGGGAGCCTGCCGTGCTCTGGTCGAGCGTCACGCCGCCTCCTCGAAGAGCTCGAAGAGGTGGTCGCGGGGCCGGCCCAGGGCGCTCAGCGCGGCGTGGGCCGCGCTCACGCCGCTGCGGACCGCACTCTCCATGGTCGCGGGCCACCCTGTGGCGGTCCACGCGCCGGCCAGGTAGAGGCCGGTTGCCTTGGTGCGGGCGCCGGGCCGCAGCCGTCCGACGCCGGGGGCCGGGGCGAACGTCGCCGTACGTTCCCGGGTGACGAAGAAGTCCCGTACCTCGGCGCCGCGGGTGCCGGGCAGCAGCCGCTCCAGCTCCGGCAGATACCGCTCGCGCAGCACCGGGACCGGTTCGTCGATCTCGTCCTGCGCGGCCGACTGGGACAGCGCGAGGTACTGGCCCTGCGAGAGCCCGGACGCCTCGGTCCGGTCGAAGACCCACTGCACCGGGGAGCCCAGCGCGGCGAAGAACGGCCGGGCGAGCACCTTCCGGTCGTACACGACGTGGATGTTGAGGATCGGCGCCGTCCCGATCTCCAGCAGCCGCTCGGGGGCGTCGAGCGCGCCGTCGGGCAGCAGGTCGTGGGCCTCACGCTGCGGTACGGCGAGCACGACCGTGTCGGCGTCGAGCGTCTCACCGGGAACCTGAACGCTCCAACGACCGTTCCCGTGTTGGGAGATGGAGGTGACGCGTGTACGGACTTCGGTACGGACGCCCGCGGAGTCGAGCGCCTTGCGGGCCAGTCGGTCGTGCAGTTCACCCAGCGGGACGCGTGCCCAGCCGATGTCGGCCGCGCCCGGGTCGGAGAGCAGACCGGTCTTGAACACCATCGCGGCGAGCCCGAGCGAAGCGTCGCCGGCCACCGCGTTGAGGGTGGCGACCCCCACGAGGTCCCACAGTGCCTCGACGGCACGCTCCGACTGACCGTGCGCGGCCAGCCAGGTGCCGAAGTTCTGCGCGTCGAGCGCCGGGTCGGCGAGGTCGAGCCCCTTGAGTGCCAGTGCGGCACGACCGACCTTGGCGCGCTCCGAGAGCGACAGATGGGGATACGTGGCGAGGCTGCGCGCCAGATGCAGCGGTACGGGCAGCGCCGTGCGGCCGATTCTGCCGAGTCTGCGTCCCGGTTCGCCCTCGGCGTCGAGGACGGGGACGTCGAGACGGTCCTGCAGCGGCGCGAGTCCGGCTCCGTCGACGCGGTCGAGGAACCAGCGGTAGGCGGTGCAGCAGCGCATGTACACGTGCTGGCCGTTGTCCACGGTGAGTCCGGCGCGCTGGAAGGAGAAGGCGAGCCCGCCGAGCCGGGGCCGCCCTTCGAGCAGTGTCACCCGCACTCCCGCGTCGGCGAGCGCGAGCGCCGCGGTCGTCCCCGCGAGCCCCCCGCCGACCACCACGGCCGTCGCGGGGCCGCTCGGCGGGTCCGCATCGAGTTCCTCGTCCTGAGTCGTGTCGTTCATCGTGCACCTTCCCCCGCGGCCTCGCCGTGCCGGTGGAACGGGGCACGGCCGGCCGTTGAAGTCAGGGACGCCGTCCCCGTCCGGAGGGTTGCGCACCGTTTCCCGGTACTTGCCTCGTCCTGTCCCGGACCGTCCATCAGGCGCGCCTCCTGACGGTGCGGCGGGAGACGTGCCGGGCGTCGAGACCGGAGAGGCCCCGCACGGCGACGTACGCCTTCTCGCGTCCGGGCAGCGAGACCCGGCCGCGCAGGACGGCCTCCGGTTCGCGCTCGATGCGGTCGAGGAGGCGGCGGTAGATGCCGGCCATCGCGGCGACACAGGCGCCGCTGCGGCGGTCCAGCATCGGCAGCAGCCGGTAGCCCTCCGCGAAAAGCGCGCGGGCCCGACGCACTTCGAAGTGCACGAGGCCCGCGAAGTCGGAGCCCTCCGGTGGATGCGCCCCGTCGAACCCGGCCGAGCAGCCGAACTTCGCGAGGTCGTCCGCGGGCAGGTAGGTCCGTCCGTCCTCGGCGTCCTCCCGAACGTCTCTCAGGATGTTGGTGAGTTGCAGCGCCAGCCCGAGCGTGTCCGCGTACTCCGGCGCCCGCTCGGCTCCGCGCGCCCCCGGTTCCGTACCGAACACCCCGAGCGAGAGCCGGCCGATGGCCCCGGCGACGCAGCGGCAGTAGATCCTCAGGTCGTCCCAGGTCTCGTAGGTCTCGCCGCGGACGTCCATCAGGACTCCGTCGATGAGTTCGTCGAGGCCGTCGAGCGGGACCGGGAAGTGGTCCGCCGTGTGGCGAAGGGCTACGGCGACGGGGTCGGTGTCGTCCTCGTCCACGGAGCGGTCGCGGACGCGGGCGAGCAGCGCCCGGGTCTCCTCGAGCCGCGCGGCCTTGACGTCGGGGGCGAGCGCGCCGTCACCGATGTCGTCGACGCGCCGTGAGAACGCGTACAGCGCCGACATGGCGCGGCGCTTGGGCACCGGCAGCAGCCGGATGCCGTACGCGAAGTTGCGGGCCTGCTGCCCGGTGACCGCCTCGCAGTAGCCGTAAGCGGCGAGTACCGGTGCGGACATGTGTGGTTCCGACTCCACGGTCCGGATCACCCCTCTCCTCGCAGAGTCACTCCCACCTCGCGCAGCAACTGGATCTTGCCGGGCTTGGGCGGGCCGGGAAGTACGTCGTATTCGGCGGCGGCGATCGCTCGGATCGCCGCCCTTCCTCCCGCAACGAAGCCCGCGAGCAGCAGCCTCAGCCTGCCGTGGACGCTACCCACGAGGGGGGTGCCTTCATTCAGGAGGTGCCGGGCGCGTTCTGCTTCGTATGCAACCAGTGCGCGCACCGATGCGCCTGCCGTTCGTGCGGCGAGATCCGCCTCCTGGACGTGAAAACGCTTCATGTCCTCGGCGGGCAGGTAGACACGGTCGCGGCCGAGGTCCTCGGCGACGTCCTGGAGGTGCTCGACGATCTGCAGCGCCGTACAGACCGCGTCCGAGCGGCGGACCCGCTCGGGTGTCGAGGTCCCCGTGACGGAGAGGACCAGACGGCCGACCGGGTTGGCGGACAGCTCGCAGTAGGCGACGAGGTCGTCGTAGGTCTCGTACCGCTTGACGAGCTGGTCCTGGCGGTTCGCCGCGATCAGGCCGAGGAAGGGCTCGGGGGTCAGGCCGGCACGGCGGACCGTCGGCTGGAGGCGGCGCAGGAGCGGGTGGCCGGGAGTCGAGTCGAAGACCTTGCGCAGGTCCGCCTCGAAGGCGTCGAGCAGGACGAGCCGGTCCTCGGCCTCTGCCGGGGAGACACCCAGGAGGCGGGCGTCGGCACCGCCGGGGGCCAGGTCTCCGTCCCCGATGTCGTCGACCAGGCGGGCGAATCCGTAGACGGCCATGAGGTCGTCGCGCCAGGCCCTGGGCAGGAAGAACGGCGCCACGGGAAAGTTCTCGTCCGCGGCCTTGGCGAGGGTGGTGCGCTCCGGGTCGCCGGCGCGCGCCGTCCCGGCCGGCGTCACCGCTCGCTACCCGGACCGGGGACGGCGCACGCACAGCGGAGCTGGAGAGTTTCCGTAGCCATTGCCGTCACATCTCCCGTTCTACACTGCTGACCCAATGGTGACTATTTCGGACACGCCGCCCGGCGGTCCGCGCAGCAGACCCTATGCCGGATGTCGCGCATTATCGCCCCACTTGCCGCGAATCAGCACCGGTACAGCTTACGTTGTACAACCCGCCATGACCCGTCGGGGTGTCCGGCACATCACAAGAACACACCGATTGGCGTCAAGATTCCTAAGGACGACCGGAGTTGGCGCATTCTTTGCAGACGCAGGGCCCCGTCGGAACGTTCCGACGGGGCCCTGCGCTGTCTCCGGCGATCCGGGCTACTTGCCCGTGAACTTCTCGTACTCCTTGATGACCTCGTCGGTCGGGCCGTCCAGGCGCAGCTCGCCGCGCTCCAGCCACAGGACGCGGTCGCAGGTGTCACGGATCGACTTGTTGTTGTGACTGACGAGGAACACCGTGCCGGCCTCCTTGCGGAGCTCCCGGATGCGGGCCTCGGAGCGCTTCTGGAACTTGCGGTCGCCGGTGGCGAGGGCCTCGTCGATCATGAGGACGTCGTGGTCCTTGGCGGCCGCGATGGAGAAGCGCAGACGGGCGGCCATGCCGGAGGAGTAGGTACGCATCGGCAGGGTGATGAAGTCGCCCTTCTCGTTGATGCCCGAGAAGTCGACGATGTCCTGGTAGCGCTCCCTGATCTGCTCGCGGGACATGCCCATGGCGAGCCCGCCGAGGATGACGTTCCGTTCGCCCGTGAGGTCGTTCATCAGGGCCGCGTTGACGCCGAGGAGCGAGGGCTGGCCGTCGGTGTAGACGTGCCCCTTCTCGGCGGGGAGCAGCCCCGCGATGGCCCGCAGGAGGGTGGACTTGCCGGAGCCGTTGGAGCCGATCAGGCCGATGGCCTCGCCCCGGTAGGCGTTGAAGGAGACGCCACGGACGGCGTGCACCTTGCGGACGCCCCGCTCCTCGCCGCGCTTGATTATGCGGCTGAGTGCGGCGGTCGCGCTGCCCTTGCCGGTCTTGGCGCCGTTGACCCGGTAGACGATGTGCAGCTCGTCCGCGATGACGGTGGGGATCTTGTCCCCGGTGTTCAGCTCAGCCACGGCCGTACCGCTCCTCAGCCTTCCAGAAGTACACGAATCCGCCGACGGCGACGAGGACGGCCCAGCCGCCCGCCACGGCCCACACGTGAGGCGGCAGCACCTCGCTCGCGGGGCCGTAGCCGTCGATCAGCGCGAAGCGCATCAGGTCCATGTAGATGGCGGCCGGGTTCCACTGGAGGATGTCGGCGATCCAGGCCGGGTGCTTCTCCAGCATCACCGGGATGGAGAACATGACGCCGGACGCGTACATCCACGTACGCATCACGAACGGCATGAGCTGCGCGAGGTCCGGGGTCTTGGAACCCATCCTGGCCATGATCATCGCGAGGCCGGTGTTGAACAGGAACTGCAGCGCCAGCACCGGGAGGATCAGCAGCCAGGACAGCCGCGGGTAGCTGCCGAAGGCGATCGTCACGACGAACAGCACGATCATCGAGAACAGCAGCTGCTGGAGCTGCTGCAGCGAGAACGAGATCGGCAGCGAGGCACGCGGGAAGTGCAGCGCCCGGACCAGCCCGAGGTTGCCGGAGATCGCGCGCACGCCCGCCATCACCGAGCTCTGGGTGAAGGTGAAGACGAACACACCCGTCACCAGGAACGGGATGTAGACCTCTCGGGACATGCCACGGTCGGCCTTCAGGATGAGGCCGAAGATCAGGAAGTACACGGCCGCGTTCAGCAGCGGCGTGGCCACCTGCCACAGCTGGCCGAGCTTGGCCTGGCTGTACTGGGCGGTGAGCTTCGCCTGCGAGAAGGCGAGGATGAAGTGACGCCGTCCCCAGAGCTGGCGGACGTACTCGACGAGCCCGGGCCGGGCGCCGCTCACGGCAAGCCCGTACTTGGCGGCGAGGTCCGCCGCGGAGAGCCCTTCATCGGGCGACGGACGGGCGCTCACCGCGACACCACCGTCATGCGTTGTCTCACTCACAAGTGGAAACTTTCGTCCTCAAGATGCGCGGCCTGGTCGGGCGTAGGCCAAAGACAGGGACCGGGGTACGGCCCGAATGCTCTCAGATATCGAGCTTGTCAGATGACGGGTGGTCGGCCCAGACGGGTCAGGCGCCATACCGTACGCCACTTCATGGGGCGCCGGGGCCCGCACGGGCTGGTCCAGCCCTCCTTGAAACCGCCGAACCAGGCCCGCAGGGCGGGGCGGGAAGGGCGGCGGGCGAGGGTGAGCAGCATCCACACGCCGAGGTAGACGGGGACCAGCGGGGCGGGCAGGTTGCGACGGGCGAGCCAGACGCGGTTGCGGGCGACCATCCGGTGGTAGATCGCGTGCCGCGAGGGGGCGGTCGTGGGGTGGTACAGCACCATGTCCGAGCGGTAGTCGATCATCCAGCCCGCGTCGAGGGCCCGCCAGGCGAGGTCGGTCTCCTCGTGGGCGTAGAAGAACTCGTCGGGCAGTCCGCCGACCTCGGCGAGCACCTTCGTACGGACCGCGTTGGCGCCGCCGAGGAAGGTGGTGACGCGGGAGCTGCGCATCGGGTCGGAGGCGCGCAGCCGTGGCACGTGGCGGCGCTGGGTGATCCCCGTCTCGGGGTCGGCGATGCGGAAGCTGATGATGCCGAGCTCCGGGTCGTCCGTGAACGCCTGCCGGCAGAGCTCGGCGGTGTCGTGGTGCGCGAGGAGACCGTCGTCGTCCAGGAAGAGCAGGACGTCCACGTCGGTGCCACCGGGGCCGAACGCCTCGATGCCGACGTTGCGGCCGCCGGGGATGCCGAGGTTCTCGGGCAGTTCGACCGTGCGGACGCCCGGTATGGACCCGGTGACGTCCGGGACGGGCGAGCCGTTGCCGACCACGACCACCTCGACCGGGGCGCCGTCCTGCTTGGCGACCGAGTCGAGGAGGGCGCGGAGTTCGTCGGGGCGGTTGCCCATGGTGATGATCACCGCGCCGACCTTCGGGGCCGTGCTCACTTCAGCCTGCTCGAGGCGAGGATGGACACGAGGTGCAGCAGGGTCTGCAGCATGGCGATACCGGCCAGGACCGCGACGCCGAGCCGCGAGAAGAAGAGGTCGTCCCTGACCGTGTCCAGGACCGCGAGGACCAGGATCAGCAGGGACGCCTCGATGCCGAGGACGAGCCGGTGGAACTTGAGCGCGCCCGCGGCCCGGCGGGCCAGCGCCATGCCGGAGGAGCGCGGCTCGGACGCCGACTCCTGGACGGGCGCCTTGCCGGTCTGGTGCCGGGCGACCCCGACGAGGTCCGTCTCGGACTTGATCAGGATGGCGCCGAGGGCGGCCAGGGTGCCGAGGAAGGCCCACAGCCAGTCGATCCGCCCGGTGCCCCACAGGTCCGCGGCGCGCAGGCCGAAGCCGACCAGGACCGCCGCGTCGCACAGGTAGGCGGCGACGCGGTCGACGTACACGCCGGTCATCGAGTACTGCTTGCGCCAGCGGGCGATCTCGCCGTCGACGCAGTCGAAGAGCAGGTACAGCTGGACCATCAGCACGCCGAGCAGGGCGCCGGGGATCCCCGGCACCAGCAGGGCCGGCGCGGCGAGCACGCCGAAGACGGTCATCACGTAGGTCAGCTGGTTGGGCGTGACCCGCGTGTTCACCAGGTGCCGGTCGATGCGCAGCGAGATCTCGCGCATGTAGAGCCGGCCTCCCCAGTGCTCGCCGCTCCGCCGGTCCTTCACACCCGGAGGGTGCACGACCGGGCGGAGCTCAGCTACCGATGGCTTTTGCATAGTCGGCGTATGCGTCCCTGATCTGGTCGGTGGAGAGGTCGAGGTGTTCGAGGATCGTGTAGCGGCCCGGTCGGGTCGTCGGAGCGAACTCCACGACCTGGACGAACTCGTCCACGGTGAAGCCGATCTCCTCGGGCAGTACGGGCAGGCCGTGGCGTCGCAGGACCTCGGCCATGTACGCCGACTCCTCGCGTGCCCCGCGCAGGTGCATCGCGAAGGCCGCGCCCAGGCCGCACTGCTCGCCGTGGCTGGCCGCGCGCTTGGGGAAGAGCAGGTCGAAGGCGTGGTTGATCTCGTGGCAGGCGCCGGACGCCGGGCGGGAGTCGCCCGCGACGGACATGGAGATGCCGGTGAGGACCAGGCCCTCGGCGAGCACTTGGAGGAAGCCGTCGTCGCCGACGCCGCCCGGGTGCCGCAGCACGGCCTCGCCGGCCTGGCGGGCCATCGCGGCGGCGAGACCGTCGATCTGCTCGCCCTTCTCGCGGTTGGCCAGCTCCCAGTCCGCGACCGCGGAGATGTTGGACAGGGCGTCGCCGATGCCGGAGCGCACGAAGCGGACCGGGGCCTCACGGATCACGTCGAGGTCGATGACGACGGCGATCGGGTTCGGCACACCGTACGAACCGCGGCCCGCGTCGTTGTCGAGGGTCGCGACAGGCGAGCACAGACCGTCGTGCGAGAGGTTCGTGGCGACGGCGACCAGCGGGAGGCCGATACGGGCCGCGGCGAACTTCGCGCAGTCGATGATCTTGCCGCCGCCGAGGCCCACGACCGCGTCGTAGCGCCCCTTCTTCATGGCGTCGGCGAGCTTGATCGCGTCGTCCAGGGTGCCGCCGCCGACCTCGAACCAGTCGGCGCCCGGCATCGCCGGGGTCAGCCGGTCGCGCAGCTTGGCACCGGAACCGCCGCTGATCGCGACGGCCAGCTTGCCCGAGTGCGAGATGCGCTGGTCCGCGAGGACCGCCGCGAGGTCGTCCAGGGCGCCCGGACGGATGTCGACGACGACCGGCGAGGGGATGAGCCTCGTCAGTACTGGCACGCGATCTCACGTCCCTTGGCGAGGTCCTCGTGGTTGTCGATCTCGACCCACTTGACGTCACCGATGGGGGCCACGTCGATACGGAAGCCGCGGTTCACGAGCTCCTGGTAGCCGTGCTCGTAGAACTGCTGCGGGTCGGTCTCGAAGACCGTCTTGAGCGCGTCGGCGAGCTCGTCGGCCGCGTCGCCCTCGATCAGGGTGACGCCGATGTACTCACCGGTCGCCTCGGCCGGGTCCATCAGCTTGGTGATCTTGGTCATGCCGCCCTCGGGGCCGACGACGACCTTCATCTCCTCGTCGGCGAGGGACTTCACCGTGTCGAGGGCGAGGATGATCTTCTTGCCGTCGCCGCGGGCGGCGAGCAGGGTCTTCTCGACGGAGACCGGGTGCACGGTGTCGCCGTTGGCGAGGATCACCGAGTGCTTGATGGCGTCACGGCCGCACCACAGGGAGTAGGCGTTGTTCCACTCCTCGGCCTTGTCGTTGTCGATCAGGGTGATCTTGACGCCGTACTTCTGCTCCAGCGCCTCGCGGCGCTCGTAGACGGCTTCCTTGCGGTACCCGACGATGATGGCGACCTCGGTCAGGCCGATCTCGGCGAAGTTGCCGAGGGTGAGGTCGAGCACGGTGATGCTGTCCTCGTTGCCCTCGGGTCCCACCGGCACCAGAGCCTTGGGCAGGGTGTCGGTGTAGGGGCGCAGACGCCGTCCGGCGCCGGCAGCCAGCACGAGGCCGATCATGCGGGTTCTCCTTCATCGTGTACGGCGGGTGCGCCGCGCCTGTGGGCGGTCACCCAGAAGCTGATGCTCTCGACGAGCACCAGCAGTGCCACGGCCACGGCGACAGCCGTGAGCGCGACCTTGAAATCTGTGGCGGCGAGCAGCGCGGCCAGGACGGTGACCAGCAGCGTCCTGCCTTCGTGCCCGCCGATCGCCCGCACCAGCCAGTGCGGAGGCGCGCCGGCGTTGCCGCGGATGCGGTACACCGTGTCGTAATGATGGTAGGCGACCGCACCCACCAGGCCGAAAGCCGCTGGAAGGGCGCCGTTCACATCGGCTTTGGCCGCCAGTACCAGGACGGTCCCGTACTCGGCCGCCCGGAAGAACGGCGGAACCAGCCAGTCCAGGGCGCCCTTCAGCGGCCGCTGGAGGGCCACGGGCGACAGCAGGACGTAGACACCGGCGCCCAGGACGGGCCACCAACTGCCGTACGGGGAAAGCCAGGACGCAAGGACGACGAGGACTCCGGCGACCAGGGCGACGACGGCCGGGCCGCCGAGACGCACACCGCGTCCGAGGCGTGCCAGGAGCTCGGCGAGCGGACCCGAGTCGGTCAGGTCGGCGAGGGCCTGCGCGGCCCGGTCGGTGCGCTGCGCCTTGCGGGTCAGCGACCTGAGGACCCGGCCCGCCGTCGTGTACGTCGCGGCGAGCGCGCATCCGACGAGCAGGGCGTAGAAGGTGATGCGGGGTGTCGTCAGCGCGGTGAGCACGGCGATCATCGCCCAGCGCTCACCGATGGGCAGGACGATCATCCGGCGCAGCCAGACCGTCCAGCCGACGCTGTCGAGCCTGTCGGAGAGCGCGGCGGTGGGGCTGGTGTTGGCGGTGGCGTCGTGGTTCGCCTCGTTGAAGGAGAAGTCGACGACGTGGCGGCAGGTCTGCAGGACCATCGCGCCGAGGGCCAGCGCCCATACGTCGTCGCCGCCCCGGGCCGCGCCGAGGGCGAGGCCCGCGTAGTAGGCGTACTCCTTGGCGCGGTCGAAGGTCGCGTCGAGCCAGGCTCCGAGCGTGGAGTACTGCAGGGAGTAGCGGGCGACCTGGCCGTCCGTGCAGTCGAGGACGAAGGAGAAGAGGAGCAGCAGGCCCGCGGCGACGAAGCCGGCCCGGGTGCCGGTCGCCGCACAGCCGGCCGCGATCAGCGCGGTGATCAGCGACGCCGTGGTGACCTGGTTCGGCGTGAGTCCGCGACGGGCGCACCAGCGGGCGAGATAACGGGAGTACGGGCTGATGCAGTACGTGGTGAAGAAGCCGTCGCGGGACTTCACGGCCGTGCGCAGCCGGATCGCCTCGTCGTCGACGGTGGCGAGGGCCTGCCGGGCCTCGTTGCGCGCCTGTGGGTCCCTCGGGACCTCGGCGACGAGTTCACCCAGCTCGGGCCGGTGCAGATCGGTGCCGAGGGCGTCCGCGACGCGGTCGGCGACGATGCCCACCACCACGGAACCGTTCGACGCGTCGTCGGAGGCGGTGCGCAGCGCCCGGGCCAGCTCCGGCCGGGCCGCGGGGCGGGCGGTGACGGCGCCGGGGATCGCGGCCGCGTCGAAGCGGGGGTCGGTCAGGCCGAGCCGCAGCGCGTGGACGTGGCCCACGAAGCGGGAGTCGACGACGGCGACCCGCTGGTTCGCGGGGACGGCGGCGAGGAGCGTCTCGGCGTCGGCCGCGTCGGTGGCGACCCGCACGTCGAAGCCGAGCGACCGCAGATCGCCCTCGAGCGACGATCCGGGGACCGGCTGACCGGTGAGGATGGCGGTCGACAGACGAACTCACTCCTCTGGGTTCCGGCGTGCGCGACGCCGGGCATGTGCGTGGTGGGGGTACGCCCCGGGCCTGGTAAGGCCGGGCGGCATGTCGGCAGAGGCTATCGGATGATGGGAAGCGGCCGTTCACCGCCCGTTCACGGCCCGATCAACCCGTTCTGATCGGCGCGTCCGCCGCGATCATCATCGTGGATTCGGGGCCCGGCCCACAAACCACGGCCTATTCCGGCGCAATTCACGGCATAGTTCCCGCGCCCTCGGAAGCGGGCGGACCGGCATAGGGTGAGCGTCCATGACATGGCTGATCACAGGCGGGGCTGGATACATCGGGGCGCACGTGGCACGGGCCATGGCCGAGGCCGGGGAGCGCGTGCTCGCGCTCGACGACCTCTCGGCCGGGGTCCCCGCGCGGCTGCCCGGCGGCATCCCGCTCGTCCAGGGTTCGGCGCTGGACGGGGAGTTGCTGAAGCGGGTCCTCGCCGAGCACGCGGTGACGGGTGTGGTGCACCTGGCCGCGCGCAAGCAGGTCGGCGAGTCCGTGGCCCAGCCCACGCGCTACTACCAGGAGAACGTCGGCGGACTCGCCACGCTCCTCGACGCGGTCGCCGGGGCGGGTGTCGAGCGGTTCGTCTTCTCCTCGTCCGCGGCCGTCTACGGCAACCCGGATGTGGATCTCATCACGGAAAACACCCCGTGCGCCCCGATGAGCCCCTACGGCGAGACGAAGCTCGCGGGTGAGTGGCTGGTGCGGGCCGCGGGGCGCGCGCACGGCATCAGGACCGTGTGCCTGCGCTACTTCAACGTGGCGGGCGCCGCCGCGCCGGAGCTGGCGGACACCGGGGTCTTCAACGTGGTCCCGATGGTCTTCGACCGGCTCACGCGCGACGAGGCCCCCCGGATCTTCGGCAACGACTATCCGACGCCGGACGGCACGTGCGTACGCGACTACATCCATGTCGCCGACCTGGCCGAGGCGCATCTCGCGGCGGCCCGCCTGCTGGCCACGGCGGACACCCCGGGCGACCTGACGGTGAACATCGGCCGCGGTGAGGGCGTTTCGGTGCGCGAACTCCTGACGCTCATCGGCGAGGTCACCGGTGACACCCGCCCCGTACTCGTGGAACCGCGCCGCCCCGGCGACGCCCCGCGTGCGGTCGCCTCGGCCGCGCTGGCCGCCGAGAAGCTCGGCTGGAGCGCCCGGCGCGGGATGCGGGAGATGGTCGATTCGGCGTGGCAGGGCTGGCGGCTGCACCACTCGTGACCCTCGCGTCGACTCTCTGACCTGCGGATCGTTTACGCAGGTCAGATGGCATGACAACGGTGTTCAGTACCGCGTTGCGTATACCCCCTACCCGTAGTTCACTGGAGATCGCCGACAGTGGGTCGGGGCGGTTTCGGAGGGCGGTTTTCATGGGGGCCGGTCATGGTCACGGACACACGCACGGCGCCGCCGGCGGGGGCACGGCGGCCTCGGCGTACCGCGGGAGACTGCGCGTCGCCCTGTCGATCACGCTCACCGTCATGGTGGTGGAGACCGTCGGCGGGATCGCCGCGAATTCGCTCGCGCTCATCGCGGACGCGGCGCACATGGCGACGGACGCGCTCGGCCTCGGCCTGGCACTGCTGGCGATCCGCTTCGCGGGCCGCCCGCCGACCGCGAACCGCACCTTCGGCCACGCGCGCGCCGAGGTCCTCGCCGCTCTGGCGAACTGTCTGCTGCTGCTCGGCGTCGGCGGATACGTCCTGTACGAGGCCCTCCAGCGCTTCGTGACCCCGGCGCAGACCGAGGGCGGGCTGACGGTCGCGTTCGGCCTGATCGGTCTGGTCGCGAACATGATCTCGCTCTCCCTGCTGGTGCGGGGGCAGAAGCAGAGCCTGAACGTGCGCGGCGCATTCCTGGAGGTCGCCGCGGACGCGCTCGGTTCCCTGGCGGTGCTGGTGTCCGCGGTCGTCGTGCTGGCCACCGGCTGGCGGGCCGCCGACCCGGTCGCCTCGATCGTCATCGGCCTGATGATCGTGCCCCGTACGTGGAAGCTGCTGCGGGAGACGCTGGAGGTGCTCCTGGAGGCGGCGCCGAAGGACGTCGACATGGCGGCGGTACGGTCCCACATCCGTGCGGTGCCGGGCGTCGAGGGTGTACACGACCTGCACGCCTGGACGATCACCTCGGGCCTGCCGGTCCTCTCCGCGCACGTGGTCGTCGGCCCGGGGGCGCTGGACACCGCGGGGCACGAGCGGGTGCTGCACGAACTGCGGTCCTGCCTGCACGACCACTTCGACGTGGAGCACTGCACCTTCCAGCTGGAGCCGGCCGGGCACGCGGCGCACGAGGCGCGGCTCTGCCACTGAGACGGGTGACGGCGACGGGGCGGCGTACGCCCGGTGGTGGAGACCCCACGCACAGGGGAGGCCGGTCGGCGGACGCGGGGCACCGATGTCGGGCTACGGCGTCCGGCCCGTTCTCCACTGCGGTTCCGTGCGGCGGGCGAGGCGGCCCCAGCCCCTGTTCCGGGCGGCCCCGCGCCGGGGACGGCGGGGACCACCGGGTGTCCGTCCCCCTTCGGCACCGGGCCGACGGGGGCGGTGCTGCCGGGCTCCGCCGCGCGGCGGAACCGGACATGCGGGACTCCGCGTGATGCCGGGAGTGCCGGTTTCGTACGGCAGACTTGGGGCTCGAAGACCGATGCGAAGGATGGGTATGCCGATCACTCCTGCCACCGCGACGCACAGTTCGTCGAACGGCACCGCCGAAGCCATCTTGCTCGAACTGGTCGACGAGGACGGCACCACGATCGGCACAGCGGAGAAGCTCACGGCCCATCAGCCGCCCGGGCAGCTGCACCGGGCGTTCTCCGTCTTCCTCTTCGACGAGCGGGGCCGGCTGCTGCTGCAGCAGCGGGCGCTGGGCAAGTACCACTCCCCCGGGGTCTGGTCCAACACGTGCTGCGGTCACCCGTATCCCGGCGAGGCGCCCTTCGCGGCGGCCGCGCGCCGGACGTACGAGGAGCTGGGCGTCTCGCCCTCGCTGCTCGCGGAGGCGGGGACCGTCAGGTACAACCACCCCGATCCGGAGTCGGGGCTGGTGGAACAGGAGTTCAACCACCTCTTCGTCGGGATGGTGCAGTCGGCTCTGCGGCCGGACCCCGAGGAGGTCGGGTCGACGGCCTTCGTGAGCGCGGCCGAGCTGGCGGAGCGGCACGCGAAGGACCCGTTCTCGGCGTGGTTCATGACCGTGCTGGACTCGGCCCGGCCGGCGATCAGGGAGCTGACCGGGGACGCCGCGGGCTGGTGAACGCCTGTTCGTGATCTTGAACTGGTCGTGGCCGGTCGCACCCCGGCGGCGGAGCCCTACGAGGCGGTCCCGCGCCCCTGCCGGGGCGCGGCTCAGGCCTTCGTGGCCTCTCAGATCATCCGTGCGCGGGTGAGGGGCAGCGCCGACCAGATCACCTTGCCGCCCGTCGCCGTGTGTTCCACGTCGCACACGCCGCCCGCCTCCCGCGTCACCTCGCGCACCAGGAGGAGACCGCGGCCGCCGGTCTGGCCGTGGTCCGCCTCCAGGGCCGTCGGGCGGTAGGGGTGGTTGTCCTCGACGGAGATCCGCACCCACTCGGCCCCGACGGCGATCTCGACGGCGAGCGTCGGCGAGAGCAGCGCCGCGTGCCGGACCGCGTTGGTGACCAGCTCGGAGACGATCAGCAGAAGTCCCTGGACGAGGTCGTCCGAGACGGGTACGCCCTGGCGGACCAGCAGGTCGCGGACCGCGTGCCGCGCCTGCGGCACCGAGGCGTCGACGGCGGGAGCGGTGAACCGCCAGACTCCCTCGTACGGCAGCGGGCCGGGTGGTCTCCCGTCGGGGGGCCTCTCCCCGCCGCCTTCAGGGCCCGGGCCGGGCCCCCGCCCGGGGTCGTCCATCGTCCGGTCGCCGCCCTCGCGCTCGATTGTCACCACACGTCGAGTGTTGGTAACGCGCTGGTTCGTACCGGATAACTGAACAGAAGTCAGCGAGTATCGGCGATTCCTGATCGCGGATGCATGACCTCGTCAGCTGTGGGACTGCTCCTGTCCGTCCTGTGCCGGATCCGGAACTATTCGGGTTGTACGGGTTTGCTCCGAGACGAGACTGACGATGCGCCGGCCACCGTACCCGGTCGCCACCAGGCCGAGACCGTCGAAGAGCAGCGCGAGCGAGAAGAACGTACCGATGACGTACTCGCTGCTGCTCGGCCACGAGGCGAGCACGAGGATGCCGAGCAGGAGGCCGAAGGCCCCCTGGACGAGCAACCAGCCGAACTGCGGCCCTCGTACCACCAGGCTGCCGACCAGACGGAAGACACCGCCGGTCAGGAACAGCAGCGCGGCGAACATCGTCAGTGCCTCGGCGGCCGCCTCGGGCTCGCTGATGATCACGACGCCGGCCGCGATGTTCAGGGCCGCGACCACGACACCGAGCCAGAAGAAGTTGGAGGCACGGGCCTGCACCGCGTGCAGCAGGCCGACCACGCCGCCGATCAGCAGGAGCCAGCCGAACAGCAGCATCGACGTCAGGGTGGCGACCCCGGTGTAGACGAGGCCGACCAGCCCCGCGAGCACCAGGATCACGCCAAGCGCGGCGAGCCAGCCGAAGCTGCGGCTGAGCTTCGCGGTCTCGTCGTTCCCGGGTACGGAGTTCTCGGGTGCGGACTCGGGTGCGGACCTGAGTCTGGGCTTGGGCATCGGCGCCTCCTCGGACCTGTCCCCCGCCCTCACGGGTACCCGCCTCCTTCTTGATCGTACGTTCGGGATGGAGGGATAGCATCCGGCCATGGAGCCGCAGCTGCTGCACAGCGTCGACGACGGGGTCGCCACCGTTGTCATCCACCATCCGGCCAAGCGCAACGCCATGACGGCGGACATGTGGCGGGCGCTGCCGCCCCTGCTCGACACGCTGGCCGCCGACCGGACCGTACGGGTCCTCGTGCTCACCGGTGAGGGCGGGACCTTCTGTGCCGGGGCCGACATCTCCTCGCTGCGGAGTTCGGCAGGCCGGGCGCAGGGGCTGGCCGTGGCCGCGGAGGAGGCGCTCGCCGCGTTCCCCAAGCCGACGCTCGCCGCCGTACGCGGCTACTGCGTGGGCGGGGGGTGCCAGCTCGCGGCGGCATGCGATCTGCGGTTCGCGGACGAGCAGGCGTCGTTCGGGATCACCCCGGCGAAGCTGGGAATCGTCTACGCGGCCTCCTCCACACGGCGGCTGGTGTCCCTGGTGGGGCCCGCCACCGCCAAGTACCTGCTGTTCTCGGGTGAGTTGATCGACGCGGGGCGCGCACTGCGCACCGGCTTGGTGGACGAGGTGCTGCCCGGCGGTGAACTGGACAAGCGGGTCGCGGAGTTCGCGCGGATTCTCGTCTCCCGCTCACAGCTGACGCAGGCCGCGGCGAAGGAGTTCGCCGACGGACGTACCGACCGGGACGCGTACTGGGCGCGCCAGGCGCGGGACGGCGGCGACACCGCCGAGGGGGTCGCCGCCTTCCTGGAGCGCCGCAGTCCCGACTTCACCTGGAACACGCCCGCGTCCGGGCCCGGTTCTACTTCGCGCTGAAGCGGCTCTCCCTGCGGAACCGCTCGACAATGTGGGCGGGGGCCTTCTCCGGGGAGCCCGCGTCGTAGGGCGGCTGCGGGTCGTACTCCGTCAACAGCTGTACGGTCTGGGCCTGTTCGTCACCCGCGATCCTGCCGAGCAGGGTGAGGCCCATGTCGATGCCGGCCGAGACGCCGGCCGCCGTGACGTACTTGCCGTCGGTCACGACCCGCTCCCCCGTCGGCCGGACGCCGAAGTGCTTCAGGTGGTCGAGGGCCAGCCAGTGGGAGGTGGCGCGGCGGCCCTCCAGGAGTCCGGCCGCCGCGAGCAGCAGCGAGCCGGTGCACACCGACGTCGTCCAGGTGCTCGTGGCGTCGGCCGCGCGCAGCCAGTCGAGGAGTGCCTCGTTCTCCATCTGCGGGGTCTGGCCGGGGCCTCCCGGTACCACCACGATGTCCGGGTCCGGGAGCTCGGCGAAGGTCCGGTCGGCCGTGACGGCGAGGTTGCCCGTGTCGGTGCGGACGGGCCCCCGCTGCTCGGCGACGAAGACCGTCTCCGAGTCGGGGAGACGGCCGAGGGTCTCGTAGGGGCCCACCGCGTCAAGGGCTGTGAAGCGGTCGAAGAGGACGATGGCGATACGCATGGGTGCCTTTCGTTCTGCGGGTCAGCGGGTCAGCTGGTGTGCGGGTCCGTGGGTGCCGTACGGGTGCTCGGAGGGCTGTGCGCGGGGCGCGGGCGGCTGTTCGTGAGGCGCGGGCGCGCGGGTCGGCGCCCCGCGCGCTATCGGGGCGTCCGTGGGGCGGCGTCCGCCTCCCCGAGCGGCGCCGTTCGGAAGCGGCGGCGGTACTCCGTCGGGGCGGAGCCCAGGGCCTTGACGAAGGCCCGGCGCATCGCCTCCGGGGTGCCGTAGCCGCTGGCGCGGGCGATCTGCTCGATGCCGTCCGTGGTGTCCTCCAGGAGCCGGCGGGCGTGTTCGAGCCGGACGGCGTCGACGTAGCGGCCCGGGGTCGTGCCCGTCTCGGCCTGGAAGGCGCGGGCGAAGTGGCGGGGCGACAGGCGGGCGCGAACCGCCAGGGACTCGACGCACAGGTCGTCGCCGGGGTGCTCGGCGATCCAGTGCTGGACCTCGCGCAGCGGCTCGCGCCGGGCCGTCTGCGCGGACAGCTGGACGCTGAACTGGGCCTGGTTCCCCGGGCGCCGGAGGAAGACGACGAGGTGGCGGGCGACGGTGAGGGCGGCCTCGCGGCCGACGTCCTCCTCGACGAGCGCGAGGGCGAGGTCGATTCCGGCGGTGACCCCGGCCGAGGTGGCGACCCGGCCGTCGCGTACGTAGATGGGGTCCGGGTCCACCTCGACGGCCGGGTGGTCGCGGGCCAGCCGGGCGCAGTACGCCCAGTGGGTCGTCACCCGGCGCCCGTCCAGGAGGCCCGCCTCGGCGAGCAGGGTCGCGCCGGTGCAGACGGAGACGAGGCGGTCGGCGCGCGGGCCGTGCTCGCGCAGCCAGTCGACGACCCGCGGATCGGGATCGCGCGCGCCCGGCCCGCCGGGGACGAGCAGGGTGTGCGGCGCCGGTGCGTCGGCGAGGGTGTGGTCCGGGACCAGGGTGAGGCCGCTGGAGGTGCGCACCGGCGTGCCGTCCGGGGAGGCGGTGTGGATGCGGTACGTCCCTCCGGGGTCGCCGACCTGGGCGTCGGCGCCCACGAAGACCTCCACGGGACCGGTGACATCAAGGCTCTGGACGCCGTCGAAGAGGACGACGAGGACGGTTCGGTGCGCCATGTGCCGATTCTTCGCGGGTGCGGTGATGGCCGCAATGACGAGTAACCCTCCTTTCCTGCCATGCACCGCCCGGGTTCCCGCTGTACGGGGGCACCCGCGCCCCGCACGGGCGCGCGCCGGAACGGGTCGGCACCCGACGGTTCCCCGCAAACCAACCAGTCGGTAACGTGCAGGCATGACCACAGCCCTGCCGGAGCGTGCCGGACGCCGATGCCACAACGTCCTCAACCCGCTGCACTCGGCCCACTACTTCTCGCCCGAGCTCGGCAAGGAGCTCGCGGAGGTCGGCGTGACGGACCCGAACGCCGCGTACTTCGCGGTGCGCGCGGCGGCCATGGGACCGGTGGGCGCGGGCACGGTGACGGCCACCTTCTACAACTTCCGCCACGAACTGGTGGCGCGGCATGTGCCCGCGGTGTGGCGGACCGCCTCGCCGGAGGTGGTGCTGGCGGCACGCGCGCGCGTCGTGGACTCGACCCTGCGGCGGCTGCTCGGCGACGAGGCGATCGCCTCCGCGGAGGTCGCCGAGGCGGCGGAGCTGGCGCTGCGCGCCACCGAGGCGTGCACCAGGACCGCCCGCCCGCTGTACGCCGCCCACGCGGACCTGCCGGTGCCGTCCGAGCCGCACCTCGCGCTCTGGCACGCTGCCACCCTGCTGCGCGAGCACCGCGGCGACGGTCACCTCGCGGTGCTGCTCGACGCGGAACTCGACCCCCTGGAGGCGCTGGTGAGCCACACCGCCACCGGAAAGGGCATGGCGCCGAAGTGGGTCCTCTCCACCCGCGGCTGGCACCGCGAGGACTGGGACGCGGCCACCCGCCGCCTCAAGGAGCGCGGACTGCTCGACACCGAGGGCGAGTTGACGGAGTCCGGCCTCGCCCTCCGCAAGGAGATCGAGACGCGCACGGACCGTCTCGACGCGGCTCCCTACGAGCATCTGGGCGCCGCCGGCGTCGAGCGCCTCACCGAGCTGGCCATGGGGCTCGTCATGGCGGCACTGGCCGCCGGAGCGTTCCCCGAGGACATGATCGGCAAGAGCTGAGCGCCCCTTCACGCAATGACCCTGACAACTCCGCAGGGTTCGGAACGCCGATCCGAGGTACCCGTGAGTCTCCCGGCCGAACTGACCGGGAGACGAAAGGGGTAACTCGTGTTCCGTGCCATCGCAGACGTGTTGCGGCAGATCGGCGGGGCCGTCGCCACAGTGGTGACGCTTCCGTTCCGTGCACTGGCCCGACTGTTCGGCGGCGCCTCGAGCTCGACGCGCGGGGGCGGCCGGACGCGCAGGGCCTGACCGAAGACCGTTGAGGGAGCCGGACACGCCGAGGGCGTGTCCGGCTCTCCGCGTGTCCGGCTCTCCGCAGGTGCGGGCCGACCTTGATCCCCCGTTGTCGGTGCCACCTGCCACAATTGCCGCGCAACCTCAGTGGAGAAGGCGGTACGGAAATCGTGACGACAGAGCTGCCAGCCCTCGCAGGGTCCATCGAAGGCAGGATCGCCGAGGAGCTCGGCGTGCGGGAGCGGCAGGTCAAGGCCGCCGTCGACTTGCTCGACGGCGGTTCGACGGTGCCCTTCATCGCCCGCTACCGCAAGGAAGCGACCGAGATGCTCGACGACGCGCAGCTGCGCACGCTCGAGGAGCGGCTGCGCTATCTGCGGGAGCTGGAGGAGCGGCGCTCGGCGATCCTCGACTCGGTGCGTGAGCAGGGCAAGCTCACCGAGGAGCTGGCGGCGACGATCCGCGGCGCGGAGACCAAGGCGCGGCTGGAGGACATCTATCTGCCGTTCAAGCCGAAGCGGCGCACGAAGGCGCAGATCGCCCGGGAGGCGGGCCTCGCGCCGCTCGCCGAGGGCCTCCTCGGCGACGCCTCCGTCGACCCGCTCGCCGCGGCCGCTGCCTTCGTCGACGCGGACAAGGGCGTCGCCGACCCGCAGGCCGCCCTGGACGGCGCCCGCGCCATCCTCACCGAGCGGTTCTCGGAGGACGCCGACCTGATCGGCGAGCTGCGCGAGCGCATGTGGACGCGCGGCCGGCTGGCCGCCAGGGTGAAGGCCGGCAAGGAGGAGGCGGGCGCCAAGTTCGCCGACTACTTCGACTTCGCCGAGCCCTTCAAGGAGCTGCCCTCGCACCGCGTCCTCGCGATGCTGCGCGGTGAGAAGGAGGACGTCCTCGACCTCGTCCTGGAGCCGGAGGAGCCGTCCGAGCAGCCCGGCCCGTCCTCGTACGAGGCGATCGTCGCGCATCGCTTCGGCATCGCCGACCGCGGCCGTCCGGCGGACAAGTGGCTGACGGACACGGTCCGTTGGGCCTGGCGCACCCGCCTGCTCGTCCACCTCGGCATCGACCTGCGGCTGCGCCTGCGCACGGCCGCCGAGGACGAGGCGGTCAACGTCTTCGCGACGAACCTGCGCGACCTGCTGCTGGCCGCACCGGCGGGCACCCGCGCCACCCTGGGGCTCGACCCCGGCTTCCGTACGGGTGTGAAGGTGGCCGTGGTCGACGCGACCGGCAAGGTCGTCGCCACGGACGTCATCCACCCGCACGTCCCGGCGAACAGGTGGGACGAGGCCGTCGCCAAGCTCGCCCGGCTCGCCAAGGAGCACGCGGTCGAGCTGGTCGCGATCGGCAACGGCACGGCGTCCCGCGAGACGGACAAGCTCGCCGGTGAACTGATCGCCAAGCACCCGGAGTTGCAGCTCACGAAGGTGATGGTGTCGGAGGCGGGCGCGTCCGTGTACTCGGCGTCGGCGTTCGCGTCGGCGGAGCTGCCCGGCATGGACGTGTCGCTGCGCGGCGCGGTCTCCATCGCGCGCCGCCTCCAGGACCCGCTCGCCGAGCTGGTGAAGATCGACCCGAAGTCGATCGGTGTCGGCCAGTACCAGCACGACCTGTCCGAGGTGAAGCTCTCGCGCTCCCTCGACGCGGTCGTCGAGGACTGTGTGAACGGCGTCGGCGTGGACGTGAACACGGCTTCGGCGCCCCTGCTCTCGCGGGTTTCCGGCATCACCTCCGGGCTCGCCGAGAACATCGTGGCGCACCGCGACGCGAACGGACCGTTCACGTCGCGTACGGCGCTGAAGAAGGTGGCCAGGCTCGGGCCCAAGGCGTACGAGCAGTGCGCGGGCTTCCTGCGGATCCGCGGCGGCGAGGACCCGCTGGACGCGTCGAGCGTGCACCCCGAGGCGTACCCCGTGGTCCGCCGGATGGTGAAGACGGCGGGCAACGAGGTCGCCTCGCTGATCGGGAACACCGGGGTGCTGCGCTCGCTGAGGCCGACCGATTTCGTGGACGAGACGTTCGGCCTGCCGACGGTCACGGACATCCTGCGGGAGCTGGAGAAGCCGGGGCGCGACCCGCGGCCCGCCTTCAAGACGGCGACCTTCAAGGACGGCGTGGAGAAGATCGCCGACCTGGCCCCGGGCATGGTCCTCGAAGGAGTCGTCACGAACGTGGCAGCCTTCGGTGCCTTCGTGGACGTCGGCGTGCACCAGGACGGTCTGGTGCACGTCTCGGCGATGTCCAGGACGTTCGTCAAGGACCCCCGGGACGTGGTCAAGTCCGGCGACATCGTCAAGGTGAAGGTGATGGAGGTCGACATTCCGCGCAAGCGGATCTCGCTGACGCTGCGGCTGGACGACGAGGCCGTTCCGCAGGACCAGCCGGCCGGCGGCGGGCGCCCCCAGCGCGG
>NZ_JAHRIB010000176.1 GCF_019090165.1 Streptomyces sp. BV286 | reverse complement strand
GGGAGCGGCCGGAGCCGCCTTCGCCGGGGTGGTGGTGCCCGCGGCCCCCGCGGCGGCGGTACCCGCCGGAGCCGACGCGGCTACGCCGCCCGGCTTGTAGTCGGCGAAGAAGTCCCACCAGGCTCGGTCCACCGAGTTCGGATCCTGGAGGTACTGCTGATAGATCTCATCGACGAGCCACTCGTTCGGACCGAACGCGGCGGCGGGGTTCTTCCCGGCCTGGTCCTCGGTCGAGATGCTCGAGTTACTGGGGGACTGTGGCGACACGGCGGCAACCGCCCTCTTCCGCTTCACAAGGTGATGGACAGCGGGAATAAAGGCTACGCCTCCCGGACCGCCTAGGTCAGGCCGGGCCTGGCCATCGTCGCGTAAGTCACATCGAAAAGCGTGTTTCGGTGCTGGAAATGGCGGGAAACAAGCCAGGTTCCGATGCGGAACGGACGCGTCGGCTCAGGACCGCGATCGCGAAAGGCCGAGTCCCCGTGCGAGGAACGCACGCTGACACGTGTCCTGCTGCCCGATCACGTGGATCTTGGGCTCTTGCTTCGAACCCTACGTCAACCTGTCCAGCGAAGGCACTCCCGGAAGAGTGACCTGGATCCGGCAGCCACCCTGGGATTCGGCCACGCCGATCCGGCCACCGTGCAGATCGACCGCCCAGCGGGCGATCGCGAGCCCCAGACCCGTACCGCCGTCGCTGCCCGGGCCGTGCGGGGCGACGACCCCGCCGCGGTTGAACCGCTCGAAGACCCGGTGCCATTCGGAGCGCGGGATCCCCGGGCCCTCGTCCAGCACTTCGAGGTCCAGTGACTCGGGGCAGTCGCCGCGCCGGGCCTTCACCGTGACGCGGCCGTGCGGCGGGCTGTGCTTGACCGCGTTGTCGATGAGGTTGGCGACGACCTGGTGGATCCGCTCCGGGTCCGCGTGCGCGGTCAGCTCGGGCGGTGACACGTCGAGGTGCAGATGGACGTCCGTGCGCGTGTGGCTGCCCGAGCCGGAGGCGATGCCCGCGCGCGCGGAGGCCACCATGTTGGCCTCCTTCAGCACGCCGGACAGGTACGGCCACACCTCGAAGCGGCGCTTGCGCAGCGGCACGACGCCGTTGTCCAGGCGGGAGAGGTCGAGGAGTGTCTCCACGAGCCGTCCCAGCCGCTCGGTCTGCTTCAGGGCCGTGCGCATCGTCTCGGGGTCGGCGGCGGAGACACCGTCCACGACGTTCTCCAGGACCGCCCGCAGGCCCGCGATGGGCGTGCGCAGCTCGTGGGAGACGTTCGCCACGAGCTCCTTGCGCTGACGCTCCTGGGCCTCCAGGTCGTCGGCCATGCGGTTGATCGTCTGGGCCAGGTCGCCGAGCTCGTCACGGCGGTCGGCGCCCCTGACACGGCGGGTGTAGTCGCCGTGCGAGATGCCCCGCGCGACGGTGTTCATCTCGTCCAGCGGAGCGGTCAGCGAATGCGCCACGAACTGGGTGATCAGCAGCGCCGCGATCATCGAGAAGACCGTGATGAACCGCAGCTCCGTCTCGGTGCGCACGGCGATCATCAGCAGACCGGTGGTGATGAAGACCGAGACGACGACCAGCGTCCCCAGTTTCGTCTTGATCGAGAAGGGCCGTACGTCGCCCCAGGAACCCGAACCGGAGCCGGTGCCCGAGACCGCGCTCGACCTCCTGCCGGCACCCGGGCCCTTGCCCGTGCGCGGGCCCGGTCCGGCACCCGCCTTCGCGCTCCTGCGTGGCACACCGAGACCGCTCATCACTTCCGCCCCCTCAACCAGGGTGCCCGACACTACGGCGTCGGGGTCTCCAGCGCGTAGCCCACACCGTGCACCGTACGGATCCGCTCGGCGCCGATCTTCCGGCGCAGCGCCTTGATGTGGCTGTCCACGGTCCTGGTGCCGGACGCGTCCGCCCAGTCCCACACCTCGGCGAGCAGCTGCTCGCGCGAGAGCACCGCACGCGGTGTGTTCGCCAGGCAGACCAGCAGGTCGAACTCGGTGGGCGTGAGGTGGACGTCCTCGCTGCGCACCCGTACCCGGCGCTGCGCGTGGTCGATCTCCAGTTCGCCGAGGCGCAGGATGCCGGAGCGCGGCGTGGAGGCGGCCAGCGCGGCCCGCTCCACCCGGCGCAGCAGCACGTGCACGCGCGCGGCCAGCTCGCGCATCGAGAACGGCTTCGTCATGTAGTCGTCGGCGCCCACGCCGAGTCCGACCAGCATGTCCGTCTCGTCGTCGCGGGCGGTGAGCATCATCACCGGCACCGGACGGGCCGCCTGGACCCGGCGGCAGACCTCGAGGCCGTCGAAGCCGGGCAGCATGATGTCGAGGATCAGCAGGTCGGGCTGCCACGCTTCGGCCGTGTCGACGGCGGCCGGTCCGTCACCGGCTGTTTGCACGAGGAACCCCTCGGCGCGCAGCCGGGCGGCGATGGCGTCCACGATCGTGGGATCGTCCTCGACCACCAGCACCCGGCGCTGAGCGCCCGGCGTGGCCGCCGTGCCGTTGTGCGAGGTGTGTGTCTGCTCCATCGCCCGCCCCTGAGTGTGCTTTCCGGAACCAGTGGGGTGATTCCATGACTGCGCTTGACGCTTGAATGATCGGCGTCAGAGCAGCAGGGTACGGGCAGTGACGGCCGCTCGGCTATCCAGGCCTTACCGCGAGATGCACCGCGTCCGGAACGCCCCGGGCAACGGGGATCTCTTCGGTACGCACCCGACGGAACCCGGCATTCCGCAAGCTACGCGCGAAACCAGGCGAAGGATTGGCCGACCAAACAGCGAGTACCCCGCCGGGCCTCAACACCCGTGCGCACGCGGCGAGTCCGGCCTCCGAATAGAGGCTTTCGTTGCCCTCCGTGACGGTCCACTCGGGCCCGTTGTCGATGTCGAGGCACAGCGCGTCGTACGTGGCGGAAGTCTCATTGACGTACGCGACGAGATCGACCTCGATGATCTCTGTCCGTGGGTCCCCGAACGCCGGGGCCGACAGCTCGGCGAGGGGCCCCGCCCGGTGCCAGTCGATGACGGCCCGCTCCCGCTCGACGACCGCGATCCGGCCCCAGCGCGGTTCGGCCGCCGCGTGTGCGAGGGAGAAGCCGACGCCGAGACCGCCGATCAGGACCTCGGGCCCGGTGCGCCCGTCCAGCGCGCCGAGCGCGGCCTCGACCAGCCGTCTCTCCGACCGCCCGTCGGAGGTGTCCATGAGGAAACAGCCGTTGGAGATGATCTGCAGCACTCCGCCGTGGCGGCGCAGCACGACCTCGCCGTACGGGCCCTCGCGGCGGTCGATGACTTCGGGGCTGCCGTGCGGAGCGTCGTACGAGGCGGTCATGGGCCCATCCTGGCAATTTCCCCGGGGCCGGGCAGTCGTTTTTCGCCGTGCCGCGAGGCCGAGTGGCCCGGCGCCGAGGGCCTGGGCGGCGGGCCCGTGCCGCATGGAGCACCTCCGACCGGGACGTGGGCGGCCTGTCGAACCGCTGTGAATCGGCTCGCACGGGGCCTCTGCCATGGACAGCGTGATCGCGTGCGCCGAGGGTGGGGTGGAACGAAAGGAGTCCCGGACGTGGAACGGAGTGCGACGGGCGCGTCCTCGGCGGCGGACGCCGACGTCGACAGCGCGTCCGGGCCGGGCGACCGCACCCCGGCCGGACCGGACGACACGGGCACGCCCGGGCCGGACGGTGCCGTCGTGCGCGGGCTCGACGCGGTGCCCCGGCAGCGGGGCGTCGTCGGCGGGGGCGCCTCGGCCGCCGGCCGGGGACCGTGCCGCGCCGTCCGGGGTTCGCGCGCCACCGAGGGGAAGCCCGGGACCGGTCCGCGACGGCGTCGCGCGTGGCCACCGCGCCTGCTCCCCGGTCCCACCACGACCCCCTTCACCTTCGGGTACGCCGTAGTGCTCGCCCTGACCTCGCTGTTCACCGAGTACGCCGACGCCGGCCTGGTGGACCGGGTGCTCCAGGGGTCGAGCACGGATGTGGCGCACCTGGCGCAGTCCCCGGTGCACGTGCTGGTCGCCAGCGCGCTGTGGGTCGCCGGCGGGATCACCTCGGTGTACGTGATCGCGTTCCTGCTGGTGCTCACGGCGCTGGAGCGGCGGATCGGCGGATGGCGTACAGCGGGTGTCTTCCTGATGGGGCACGCGGTGGCGACCCTCGCCACCGAGGTACCCGTCGGCCTCGCGGTCCTCGTCGGCCACCTCCCCGAGAGCTCCCTCCACCGCTACGACTACGGCATCAGCTTCGGCGTCGCCGCGAGCGTGGGCGCGCTCGCCGGGCTCCTGCCGCCCCTGCCGCGCTGGACGCTGCTCGCGGTGTCCGGCTGGACGGTCGCCGACGACCTGATCGCCTTCACGGACCCCCTGACGAACTGGGGCCATCTGATGGCGCTGGCCCTCGGGGTGGCCGCCTGGCCGCTGGTGCGGCGCTCCCGCGGGCCTGCGGCACCGGCTTCGCCCACCCCGTCCTGAGAGCACGTGGCACCGCGGCCCTCACTCGCGGCGCCTCAGGTCGCGGACCTGGCCGGATGCTTCCTGGGCCCGGTCTCGGGTGTCAGCTCCAGGACGGGGCCGGGAATCCCGCAGCGGCGTCGTGGGGGACGGGCCTGCCCGTGAACGCGTCGAGAAGCAGGCGGTCGCCCACCGGGCGGTCCAGCTTCACCGTCACCTTCTTCATCCGCAGATCGTCCGTGCACATGCCCTCGGCGCGGTCGCGGATCCAGCCGGAGAACACCACGTTGTCGCCGGACTCCAGCACGTCCACCGCCGGGCCCTCGTCGCAGGAGCCGTGATGGGCCCGCAGCGTGACGGTGCGGCCGTCCCGCGACACCGCGGTCAGCCCGTAGAGCGGATACAGCGCGTCCGAGGCCTCCGCGACGGGCTTGACGGGCGGCCGGGGAAGCTTGGAGGGCCCGACCGCGACACGCCTGAGCGGGGTGTCGTACCCCGCGACGGTGAAGTGCCAGGCCGGCACGGAGGCCGGGCCCCGGCCGGTGGAGAGGGTCATCCGGCCCAGCCGGGCGCCGGTCACGACGAGAGAGTGGCCCACGTCCCCGCCTTGGGCGAGCTTCTCGTAGGCGGCCCGTGCGGAGGACACGGCAACGGGGAGCGAGCCGCCGCTCCGCCACCGGACCTCCCCCTTCCTCTTCGGCGGGGCCCCGGGGAGCGGGCCGCGCAGCTCGAAGTTCTGGGCCTCGTAGGCGCGCTTGTCGGCCTGGTTGCGGAAGGCGCCCTCGGGCAGCTGGACCGGGTCGTCCAGCGGGAAGTACCCCTCGCGCCAGATCCGGGCGGCCTCCGAACCCGCCCACGCGTCGGAGACCTGACGCGCGCGCTCCATGGTCCGTTCCGGATCGTGTGCCGCGCCCGGGTCGCCCCCCTTCCCGGCGCACGCGGCGGTTCCGGTGAACAGAGCCAGCACGACGAGCAGTCGCAACAACGGTGTGGTCCGCATGACGCCCCCGAGGCAGACGGCCGGAAGGAATCCGACGACGCACCTGTGACGCCGGGATCCTGCGGAACGTTCAGCCCCCGTCCCGGGAAGCCGCGTGGTCCCCGCCCGTGAACCTCGCGCTCGTCAGCCGCGCCTCCACGCTCCACCCCAGCGACTCGTACAGGGCCCGCCCCTCCGGCGTTCCCGCCAGGACGCCGGTCCGCGCGCCCCGGACGGCCGCGGCGTGCGCGAGGGTCCGCATGACGAAGCGGCCCAGGCCCCTGCGCCGGTGTGCGGGTGCCGTCCCGATCTGGTCGGCGACCGCCGTGGCCCCGGTCGGGGCGATCTGCCCGCGCGCGGCCCACGCACCGTCCGCGTCCGCGAGGAGTACGCGGGTGACGCCGCCCCGGGACCAGGTGCGCAGCCGGTAGCCGTCCGGCACGGGCGGTGCGGGATCGGTGGTGAGGGGCGCCGACATCAGATACCCGGGCTCGGGATTCACCCACCAGTCGTCTCCGAGCCAGGGTGCGACGCGGGCGGGCTCCGCGAACACCTTGAGCCACACGCCGGCCCCGGTCACCGCCTCCGCGACCTTCCGGACCGTGGCCTCCTCGACCCGCTCCTCCGTCGCGCCCAGCACATGCCGGGTGACGTGCTGCTCCTGGCCCACGTCCACCGTGTACCCCCAGGGCTCGGCCACCGGCGGCGCCGCCCCGCGCGAGACGACCCATCCGTCCACCCAGGCCCGCACGATCTCGTTCACGCCCACCTCGTAATAGGTCAACAAGCGCTGCAGTCGTTACCGAGGTGGACGATACGGGTCGACCGGGTCGGCTCGACAGAAGTGATCGCTCACAGCGAACAGGGCTGGGGGAACAATCGGCAGCCCTCGTGCATTGAGTCGGCATAGCTCAACTTGAATGCCGAAGGGGAGATCATGACTTTGACGTCCGCACCGCTCACTCTGTCTGTGCTGCCGCTCGACGACGAGGTCGTGCTGCCCGGCATGGTGGTGCCCCTGGACCTGAACGACGCCGATGTACGCGCCGCCGTGGAGGCCGCCCAGGCCGCCGCGCGTTCCGGTGGTGTCAGTGGGGCAAGCAAGCCGAAGGTGCTGCTTGTTCCACGTATCGACGGCACGTACGCGAACACGGGGGTGCTCGGCACGGTCGAGCAGGTGGGACGGCTCGCCGACGGCGACCCCGGCGTCCTGGTCCGCGGCCGCGGCCGGGTGCGTGTCGGCGCCGGTACGACCGGGCCGGGCGCGGCCCTGTGGGTGGAGGGCGTGCAGGTCGAGGAGACCGTGCCCGATCCGCTGCCCGGCGCCGTGACCGAGCTGGTCAAGGAGTACAAGGCGCTGGCCACCAACTGGCTGAAGAAGCGCGGCGCCTGGCAGGTCGTGGACCGCGTCCAGCAGATCGACGACGTGTCCGCGCTCGCCGACAACTCCGGCTACTCGCCGTTCCTGACGACCGCCCAGAAGGTCGAGCTCCTGGAGAGCAGCGACCCGGTGGCCCGGCTGAAGCTCGCCACCGAGCAGCTGCGCGAGCACCTCGCCGAGCAGGACGTCGCCGAGTCCATCGCCAAGGACGTACAGGAAGGTGTGGACAAGCAGCAGCGGGAGTTCCTGCTGCGGCGCCAGCTGGACGCCGTGCGCAAGGAGCTGCGCGAGCTGAACGGCGACGCCGAGGGTGAGGAGTCCGACGACTACCGCACGCGTGTCGAGGCAGCCGACCTCCCCGAGAAGGTCCGCGAGGCCGCGCTCAAGGAGGTCGAGAAGCTGGAGCGCTCCAGCGACCAGTCGCCCGAGGGCTCCTGGATCCGCACGTGGCTCGACACCGTGCTGGAACTCCCGTGGAACGAGCGCACCGAGGACGAGTACGACATCCAGGGGGCCAAGGCGGTCCTGGACGCCGAGCACGCCGGACTGGACGACGTGAAGGAGCGGATCACCGAGTACCTGGCGGTCCGCAAGCGGCGCAACGACCGGGGGCTGGGTGTCGTCGGCGGCCGTCGCGGCGGCGCCGTGCTCGCCCTCGTGGGCCCGCCCGGCGTCGGCAAGACCAGCCTCGGCGAGTCCGTCGCGCACGCCATGGGCCGCAAGTTCGTCCGGGTCGCCCTCGGCGGCGTACGGGACGAGGCGGAGATCCGCGGCCACCGGCGTACGTACGTCGGCGCGCTGCCCGGCCGGGTGGTACGGGCCATCAAGGAGGCCGGGTCGATGAACCCGGTGGTCCTGCTGGACGAGATCGACAAGGTCGGCTCCGACTTCCGCGGCGACCCTGCGGCGGCCCTGCTCGAAGTCCTCGACCCGGCCCAGAACCACACCTTCCGGGACCACTACCTGGAGGTCGAGCTCGACCTGAGCGACGTGGTGTTCCTGGCCACCGCCAACGTGCTGGAGGCCATCCCGGAGGCGCTGCTCGACCGCATGGAACTGGTGCGGCTCGACGGATACACCGAGGACGAGAAGGTCGTCATCGCACGGGACCACCTGCTCCCGCGCCAGCTGGAGCGGGCCGGTCTGGAGAAGGACGAGGTCACCCTCGACGAGAGCGCGCTGCGCAAGCTGGCCGGCGAGTACACCCGTGAGGCGGGCGTCCGCAATCTGGAGCGGTCCGTGGCACGGCTGCTCCGCAAGGTGGCGGCGCAGCACGAGCTGGGCGAGCGGGAACTGCCGTTCACGGTGACCGACGAGGAACTGCGCGGGCTGATCGGCCGGCCGCACCACGTGCCCGAGTCCGCCCAGGACCCGGCCGAGCGCCGCACGGCGGTGCCGGGTGTGGCGACGGGCCTCGCCGTCACGGGCGCCGGCGGTGACGTCCTCTTCGTGGAGGCGTCGCTGGCCGACCCGGAGACGGGCGCGTCGGGTCTGACCCTCACCGGCCAGCTGGGCGACGTGATGAAGGAGTCGGCGCAGATCGCGCTGTCCTTCCTCCGCTCGCACGGCGCCGAGCTGGAACTGCCCGTCGCCGACCTGAAGGACCGGGGCGTGCACATCCACTTCCCGGCCGGCGCGGTCCCGAAGGACGGCCCGAGCGCGGGTGTCACGATGACGACGGCCCTGGCCTCGCTCCTGTCCGGCCGCCTGGTCCGGACGGACGTGGCGATGACCGGTGAGGTCTCGCTCACCGGCCGGGTCCTGCCGATCGGCGGGGTCAAGCAGAAGCTGCTGGCCGCGCACCGGGCGGGCGTCACCACGGTCGTCATCCCGAAGCGCAACGAAGCCGACCTGGACGACGTCCCGGCCGAGGTCCTGGAGAAGCTCGACGTCCACGCGGTGACGGACGTCCGCCAGGTCCTGGAACTGGCGCTCGCGCCGGCGACGAACGGCGCGGCGACGGAGGTTCCGGTGGCGGCGTGACGGACGCCACCGGATGAGAGGGCCCGGGCTCCCCGATGAAGGGAGCCCGGGCCGTTTCGCGTCCGCAGTCCGCAGTCCGCAGTCCGCAGTCCGCAGCCCGCAGCCCGCAGCCCCCGCTCGCGGGCGGCGGCACGAGCAGTGGGCCGTTTCGGAGCCGACTCGCCAGTCCGGCTCCGACGTGTACGGCATGGGCATGACATATCGTGACGCCGGGGAAGCCGCGCCTGTGGATGAGGAGCGGACGAGTGCGGGTGAGGAGTGGGCGAGGGGCCCGGAGGCTGCCGCTGGTCCGTTCCTGCGAAATACTGGCCCAGCTGCGGCAATGGCGGTCTTTGGCGGAACTTTCAGGATCGGGAAAACCGGGTCATGGGTGCTGACGTGCACGAGGGCGGGAACGGCGAGGGGCACCGGGCGGGATCCGGCGGCCCGGGGAGTGATGTGGACCGGAGCGCCGTGAACCAGGAGTTCCTGGCCCTGGAGCGCGAACTGACCGTTCTCCTGCGGCGTGCCCGTGCCTCCTCCGGCGAGATGGTCCGCGAGGTCCACCCCGACCTGGAGTCCTCCGCGTACGGCCTCCTCGTACGTCTGGAGGAACGCGGCCGGCAGCGCGCCACCGAGCTCGCCGCCTACATCGGCGTCGGCAAGGCCACGATGTCGCGCCAGCTGCGCGCCCTGGAGGAACTGGGGCTCGTCGCCCGCGAACCCGACCCGGCGGACGGCCGCGCCTGGCTGGTCCACCTCACGGAGGAGGGGCGGGTGCGGTTCCGCACGGTGCGGGACGCCCGGCGGGCGCGGTACGTGCGGGAGCTTGCCAGCTGGGACAGCGAGGAAGTGGCCGAGCTGGCCCGGTTGCTGCGTCGGTTGAACCGGGGTGTGGAGCAGGGCTGAGGGACCGCCGGGTACAGGGCTGTCCGGCGGCCGCCGACCGGTTCCGGCCGGTCGCGCAGTTCCGCGCCCCCGGAGAGGCGCCCCGCGGCGGAGCCGCACACGGCACGGCCCCGCACACGGCACGGCCCCGCACCCCTGAAGGGCGGCCCCCGCGCGCTCGTGGCGCCCGCTCACAGCTCCACGTACACGACCGTCGCGTCGTCATGCCGCTTCGACCGGCCCAGGAACACCCGTTCCTCGTCCGCCAGTTCCAGGGCCCGTACCCGGTCGACCAGGGCCTGGCCGCCCTCCTTGCGGACGAGGGCCGACAGGGCGGCCCAGTCGCCCTCCCCGAACTTCTCCACCCAGCGGGTCGCGCCGTCGGTGAGCGCGGCGAGGGCGCGCACCTCGGCGCGGGGGAGGGTGCCCGTGACGGCGCGGGCCGCCACCGAGGGGTCCGCCGCGGCCGTGAAGAAGCCGCCCTCCTTGTTGCGCAGGGTCGCGTCGGTCTCGGCGTGCGAGGCCAGGGCGGCCCGCGGGACGCGCGAGAGGCGGTCGTCGAGGACGGGAGTGACCGTGCCCGAGGAGGACTCGACGAGGAGCGTCGAGTCGGACAGCACCAGGTACTCCACGGTCTCGGACGACCAGCGGGCCAGCACCACCGTCGCCTGAGGGGTGCGCGGGTGAGAAAGGTCACAGGTGGCCCGGTGAACGTCGGCGGTACGCGCGATGGCGTGCCCCAGGACCTCGGTGAGCGTCAGATCCCGCCGTGAAACGGACAGTTCGGTCAGCGCGCCGCCCAGCCGGGCGGTGAACCAGGGGACGGAATGCAGACAGCCGTGATCGGTCGCGGGAGGCGTCACGCCGTCCAGGACGACGATCGAACCGCCCTGTCCGGAAGCCGGAAGTACGACCGACGCGTAGTCCTCGTCGGGGCGGGCGGGGTCACCGGGTACCGAGATCAGTTCCGAGCGCATCCGGCCAGTCTGCACGAGCCCTTCACAAGCTTCGCCAAAGGCTGGCAACCGTCGCCGAATTGACCTGGACCAGCAGGTCAGACGCCTGTTTTGAGATGGAATCACCGACTCCGGTGAAGCGTGGCGGCGAATCTTGCCACCGGTCGTCGTGGACGTCCAACCGGCCTGCCGCGCAAGGGTGTCGCACCCGCCACGGGAACTTGCCGGGCCGCTCCCCGGCGATGTTCACTCCTTCGTGTGGCGGGTCAGGCGATGCGCGACCACTGCCCACCGGCACTGGGAGGGTCGGGAGCCGTACCGGGACGACACGCGAGTTGACGGACAGTCACCCGGGCCCATGGGGACACGAGTCAAGAATGCGAGCACCGGTGCAGAAGATGCGGCCCCGTCGCAAAGGCAGGCAGCCGGCCTCGGGTGAAGCCTCCGGGCACACACCGAACCCACCGGCACCGCAGGGCACTTCGGACCCCGCGGGACGCGGCCGCCCCGCCCGCGTACGCAGTCGGCTGATCGTCGCCGTCGCCGTCGTGGCCGCCGCGATCGCCGGAGCGGGCGCTCCGTCCGTGATCGCCGCCTCCGGGCAGCTGAACGACTCCCAGAACCTGGTGACGCTCGCCGAGCGCACCCAGGACGCGCTGGCCCTCGCCCACTCGCTGGCCGACGAACGCGACGAGGTCACCTCCTATCTCGCGGCCGGCCGCCCCGACGGCGCAGGCCCCTCCGAACGCCGCAGCGCCCGCGTGGACCGCCAGGTCGACGAACTGCGCGCCGAGGCCGTCGACGCGGACGCCCCCGCGGCCTTCCTGAAGACACTCGACGGAATCGCCGCCGTCCGCAGGGCGGCGCTCACCGGGGAGAGCAGCGCCCTCGAAGCGCACCGGGCGTACTCGGCCGTACTCACCGAACTCCACGGTCTCGCCGAGGAACTGGCCGAGGAGCTCCCGCCCCGCGCGGGCTCCGGCGCGCACGCCCTCGCCGACCTCGACACCGCCGTCCAGCAGGCCGCCGCGACCCGCGGCCTGCTCCTCGCGGCGCTGAACGTCCCCACGACCACCCGGACCACCACCGACCCGATCACGGGCCTGCCCACGACGACCACCACGTCGTCGGCCGCCGAGAGCAAGCAGCGCGACGCGCTCACCGCCGCCGCGCAGCAGGCACACGTCCGTGAGCAGGCGGCCCTGGCCGACTTCGGCGGCACGGCACCGAAGGCGGACCGCACCTCGTACGACTCCACGGTGAACGGGCCCGACGTCACGTCCGCCGACAAGTACCTCGCGGCCCTGGCCGACCAGCCCACCCTCTCCGACTCCGAACTCGCCACCAGCACCAAGAAACTGGACGCGGCACTCTCCGCCCGCGTGGAGCTGATGCGCGGTGTCGAGGCGTCCCTCAACACCCAGCGCGCCAAGGAACTCGCCCAGTGGCGCGACGACGACGTCACCGGGCTGGAGATCCGTATCGCGGTCCTCGGCGCGCTGATGCTGCTGGCCGTCGGTGTCTCCACGGGGATGGCCCGCTCCCTCACGCGCCCGCTGGCCGTCCTGCGCCTCGGCTCGGCCCGCCTCGCCGCGGAACCGGGCACCGGGGAGCCGGTCAGGTTCACCGGCCGCAACGACGAGTTCGCCCAGGTCGTACGGTCCGTCAACACGCTCCACGCGCACGCCCTCGCGCTCAACGAGCGGCTCGCCACCCTGGAGGGCGACCGCAAGCACCTCATCGGCCAGCGCCAGAAGATGGCCGACGAACGCGACAGGTTCCGTACCGAACTCGCCGAGGCGACCGCCCACCTGGAGCAGGTCCGGCAGAGCATCCACGGCACCTTCGTCAGCCTGGCCCTGCGCACCCTGGGCCTCGTGGAGCGACAGCTCGGCGTCATCGAGGGCCTCGAAGAGCGCGAGCAGGACCCCGACCGTCTCGCCACCCTCTTCCGGCTCGACCACTTCGCCACCGTCATGCGCCGCCACAGCGAGAACCTGCTGGTCCTCGCGGGCGCGGAGCACGGCCACCAGCACCCCGGGCCGGTCCCGCTGGTCGACGTCGTCCGCGCGGCCGTCAGCGAGATCGAGCGGTACGAGCGGGTGCGCATCGCCGCGCTGCCGCCGCACGCGCACCTCGCCGGGTTCGCGGCCGACGACATCAGCCACCTGGTGGCCGAACTCCTGGAGAACGCCTCCTCCTTCTCGCCGCCCGACATCCCCGTCGAGGTCTCCGGCTGGCTCCTGGAGAGCGGCGAGGTCATGCTCTCCGTCCAGGACGAGGGCATCGGCATGACCAGCGAGCGGCTCGACCGGCTCAACGCGCGCCTCTCGGCCTTCGACCCGCAGGACGCGTACGACGAGGAGAGCGGCGAGGGCCTCGGGCTCGGCCTGTACGTGGTGGCCCGGCTCGCCCACCGGCACGGCGTGCGGGTGCAGTTGCGCGAGCAGAAGCAGGGGGGCGTCACCGCTGTCGTCGTCCTGCCGAAGGCCATGCTCGCCGCCGCTCCGGCCGTCGCCGTCCCGCCGGCGACCACGGCCCGCACCCCCGGGGGCGCGGCGGCGATGTCCCTGCCGGGCGCGGACGCCGAGGTCAACTCCAATGTGCTGTACGCCCGTTCGGGACGCGACCCGCTGATCTCGGCGGCGGAGGACTCGCTGCGGGACCTCGACGCGCCGGAAGCGGAGACGCCGGGCGTCACCGGGGAGGCCGCACGCGGCGAGACTCCCCCCGCGAAGCCCGCGGGCGAAGGCTCCGCGGCGGACTCCGGGACCGAGAAGCAGTCCGGGACCGCGGAGCAGTCCGGGCGGACGGGCCTTCCCGAACCGTGGGATGCCGCCGAGCCCGCCCGATCGGCCGAGCCCGTCGAGCCCGCAGACTCCGTCGAGCAGTCCGACTCCGCCGACTCCACGGCCTCCACCGACTCCGCCGAATCAGCCGGGACTTCCGAGGTCCTCGGTGCCCCCGGCATCCCCGGCGGCTCCGAGCCCTCCGCGGCAACCGGTCCCGAGACGACCATGGTGCTCATGGCGCCCGTGCCGCCGGTGGACGAGCCCTCCCGGCCCCGCGATGCCCGGACCGGGGCCGAAACCGGCGCCCACGAGCCCGGACCCGGCGTCCCGCCCGGCGCCCCGGCGATCCGGCTCCCCGCCCAGACGGCCGCCGACCCCTACGCCATCGGACCCGACGCCCACGAGCGTGTCCCCGACGGGGCGCAGCCGTCCGCGTCGCCCGAACCGGCCGAGCGGGTCACCGACAAGGGGCTGCCCAAGCGGACCCCGAAGATCTCCACGCCCGCCCCGGCCGCGGGCCCCCGCCGGACGTCCGTGGACGCCGAGGCGCTGCGCCGCAGGCTCGGCGGATTCCACCGGGGTGCGAGCGAGGGCCGCCGCGAGGTCGAAGCGGAGATCGCCGAACAGACGTCGGAGCTGCAGACACCGACCGCACATGCCGTAGAAACCAAGGGGGACACAGTCGAGGAGGCAAGCAGTTGACCGCGTCCAGTACCTTCGGACTGAGCCATGAAGCCCGCAATCTGCACTGGCTGCTGACGAACCTCGTCGAGGAGGTGCCGGGCCTCCTGTCGGTCGCGGTCGTCTCCTCCGACGGCCTGCTGCTGCTTTCCTCCGACCCCGGGAGAAACGCGCAGGCCCGGCGGGACACCGGGAGACCCACGAGCCCGCGGGGCTCCGCGGCGGACCTGGCCACGATCGTCTCCGGCATCGGCAGTCTCGCCATCGGCGCGGCCAGGCTGATGGACGGCGGCGCCGTCAAGCAGACGATGGTCGCGATGGAGGACGGCGGGCTCTTCGTCATGTCGATCAGCGACGGTTCGCTGCTCGGCGTGCACGGCGCCCCGGACTGCGACATGAGCGTCGTCGCCTACCACATGGCGCTCTTCGTGGGCCGCGCCGGACACGTCCTGACTCCCGAACTCCGCAGCGAGCTGCGGCAGTCGCTGGAGGCCACGACGATGGAGGCGGCCCGGTGAGCGACGCGAGCGGCACGCCCAGACTCCCGGTCCGCGGCGGCGACCGAAAGCCCGCCCGCGTACGCCCCTACTCGCTCACCGGCGGTCGCACGCGCTTCGGGCACGTGCTGCTCGTCGAGACGTTCGTCGCGGCGCTCGAAGCCCCGCCGGAGCGCCGTGAGCTGGAGAACGGTTCACTCTCCACCCGGGTGATGCCGGAGATGCGGGCCATCGTCGAACTCTGCCGCCGGATGCGTACGGTGGCCGAGGTCGCCGCCCTCCTGAAGATGCCCCTCGGTGTGGTCAGGGTGCTCCTCAGCGACCTGGCGGACCAGGGAAAGATCCGCGTGTACGGAACAGGTCACGGCCCGGGACAGCCGGACCGCGCACTGCTGGAAAGGGTGCTGAGTGGACTCCGTCGTCTCTGACGTCTCCCACGTCCCGGACGTCTCCCGGTCGTCCGGGTTCCCCGAAGTGGTGGAGCCCGACGAGGAGTTGAAGGCCTGGCAGAAGGACCGGACGCGCGCCCCGATCGCCACGAAGATCGTGGTGGCGGGCGGCTTCGGCGTGGGCAAGACGACGCTCGTCACCTCCGTCTCGGAGATCACGCCTCTCCAGACGGAGGCGCTGATGACGCAGGCGAGCGAGGGCACCGACGACCTCAGCTCGACGCCGGAGAAGACGACCACCACGGTGGCCATGGACTTCGGCCGCATCACGCTCGACGACGACCTGGTGCTGTACCTGTTCGGAACGCCGGGGCAGCAGCGGTTCTGGTTCATGTGGGACGACCTCGTGCGCGGGGCGATCGGCGCCGTGGTCCTCGCCGACACCCGGCGCCTGAAGGACTGCTGGCCGGCACTCGACTACTTCGAGAGCTGCGGGCTGCCGTACGTCGTCGCCGTCAACCACTTCGACGGCAGCGAGAGGTTCGAGCCGGAGGACGTACGGGAGGCGCTCACGATCCGCCCGCACATACCTGTCATGATCATGGACGCGCGCCACCGGTTCTCGGTGATCGAGACACTGCTGGCGCTGGTGGGGCACGCGCTCGACGTCAGTCCCGGATAGCCCGGCACCACCCGGCGTCAGCCCCGAACAAGACGTACGCAGAGTGAGGACCAGCATGCGGAAGATACTCGTCGTCGGAGCCGGCCAGTCCGGACTCCAGCTCGCCCTCGGACTCCAGTCGAACGGGTACGAGGTCACCCTGATGTCCAACCGGACGGCGGACGAGATCCGGACCGGCCGCGTCATGTCCACCCAGTGCATGTTCGACACGGCACTGCAGCACGAGCGCGACCTCCAGCTGAACTTCTGGGAGTCCCAGGCCCCGAAGATCGAAGGGCTCGGCGTCTCGGTCGCGGTCCCCGGCTCGCACGACCCGGGGCCGACCCAGCGTGCGATCGACTGGGTGGGCAGGCTCGACGGGTACGCGCAGTCGGTCGACCAGCGCGTGAAGATGGCCGGCTGGATGGAGACGTTCGCGCAGCGGGGCGGCCAGCTCGTCATCCACGGCGCCGCGGTCTCCGACCTCGACTTCTTCGCCCGCACGTACGACCTGGTCCTCGTCTCGGCGGGGAAGGGCGAGCTGGTCTCGATGTTCGGCCGCGACGCCGCACGCTCCCCGTACACGGAACCCCAGCGCGCGCTGGCCGTCGCGTACGTCCACGGGCTCGGCCCGCGCCCCGAGCACCCGGACCACGACGCGGTCCGCTGCAACCTCGTCCCCGGTGTCGGCGAACTGTTCATCATGCCCACGTTCACCACCTCCGGCCGGGCGGACATCCTCTTCTGGGAGGGCATACCCGGCGGCCCGCTGGACGTCTTCCAGGGTGTCAAGGACCCGGCCGAGCACCTCTCCCTGACCCTGGAACTCATGGAGCGGTTCACGCCGTGGGAGTACGCGAGGGCCACCAAGGTCGAGCTCACGGACGCGGGCGGCACGCTGGCCGGACGCTACGCGCCCACCGTCCGCAACCCGGTCGGCCGGCTGCCCGGCGGCGGCCTGGTCCTCGGCGTCGCCGACGTCGTCGTGGCGAACGACCCGATCACCGGACAGGGCTCCAACTCGGCGTCGAAGTGCGCGGCCTCCTACCTCGGCTCGATCCTCGCCCACGGGGACGAGGAGTTCGACGAGACGTGGATGCGGGGCACGTTCGAGCGGTACTGGGACACGGCCCAGCACGTCACCAAGTGGACGAACGCGATGCTCGGCGCCCCGCCGGAGCACGTCCTCAACCTGATCGGCGCGGCGGGTCAGCTTCCTCCGGTGGCTGATCGTTTCGCCAACGGGTTCAACGACCCCTCGGACTTCGAGAACTTCTTCTACGAGCCCGAGAAGACGGAGGCGTACCTGGCCTCCGTGGCGGGCGGCTGAGGACCGGCTCCCTGTGCGCGGCGGGGCTCGGCCGGGGCCACGCGTCCCCTCACGGGGCGCTGTAGCCCTCGTCCGAGCCGTCCCGGGCGCCCTCGGGGAGCTTCGGCGGCGCGTACCGGCGCAGGGGTTCCCCGTCCGGGTCCGGCCGTACCGCACCCAGGACGGGATTGGCCGCGATCGGCGAGACCTTGATCCGCGCGCCCGGTCTCGGGGCCTGCACGACCATTCCGTCGCCCAGGTACATCGCCACGTGGGTGGCCTCGGGGAAGTAGACCACCAGGTCGCCGGGGCGCAGTTCGTCCAGCTCGACGTGGGGCAGCCGGGCCCACTGCTCCTGGCTGGTGCGGGGGATGGTGTGGCCCGCGCTGTCCCACGCCTGTGACGTGAGCCCCGAACAGTCGTACGAGTCGGGGCCCTCGGCGCCCCACTCGTAGGGCTTGCCGATCTGCTCCACGGCGTAGCGCAGGGCCTCGTCGCCCTGCCGGGTGGGCCTGCGCGTGCTGCTGAGCGCGCCGGACGCCACCAGCTCGTCCTGCGCCTCGGCCACGTCGGCCTTCTCCAGCTCGGCCACCCGCGCCAGTTGCTCGGCGGTCAGTGAGGCGAGCAGTTCCTCCACGTCCCCGAGCCGCTTGCGTACGAGGTCGCGGTCCTTCTTCCGGCGTTCGGTCAGGGTGAGTTGGACGTCCAGGGCGGCGCGGGCCCGGCGTGCCAGCCCGTCGGTCCTCCGCTCGCTGCCCGCCAGCCGCTCGACCGTCCCGGCACGCTCCTGCGAGACCTGCCGGATCACCTGACCCTGGTCGAGCGCGTGCTGCGGATCACGGGCGAGCAGCAGCCGGACGTACGAGGAGATCTCACTCGTGCCCTGGTACTGCTGGCGGGCGAGCCGTCCGGCGGCGCCGCGGCTGTCCTGGAGGGAGAGCCGGGCCGCCGCGAGCCGTCCGTTGAGCTTCGCGACCTCGGCCCGCCGCCGCTTCAGCTCCTCCTCGGTCGTGTTGTACGCCTCGGTGGCCTCCTCGGCCTCCCGGTACAGCCGCTGCAGCTCGGCCAGCAACTCGGCCACCGACCGCCCGCCTTCGGCCTCCGGCCGCCCGCCCTCGGGCGCGGGACCGTCGTCCGGCTCAGGAGCGGCGTCGTCGCCGGGCTCCGGGACGGCACTGCGGGCGGGGTCGGGTGCGAAGCTCTCGCCTGGTTCGGGCACGGCCGAGGCCGGTACGGGCACGAGGACCGCGCCGGCCGCGATCGCCGCCGTACAGACCAGCCGCAGAAGCCTTCCTGACACGTCATCACCTCCGGTGCGGGGCGGCCCTTCCGCTCCTCCGCACCGCGAGCATCAGACGCCCGCGCGACCCGCGCGCGCCGACCGTGGGCGGTTCGGCCCAACGAGGTCACTCGTCGGAGTCCTACGGCTTGCCGTCCGGCGTGGCGTCCGGCCCGTCGCCCGCCCCGGTGCCCGGCCCGGGTTCCGGTGCCGGGTCCGGCTTGGACCACGGCCATCTGAGCCTGCCGCTCGCGCCGGTGGGGTCGTACTCGTACTTCCACCCCTGGTGCAGGCCCAGCCGCCTGCTCGCGCCCGCCTGCACGCGGCGGTAGACGAGAACCGTGGGCGGGCCGCCCGCGGCGTCCGGCACCGGGACCCGGTACACCTTCGGCGGGTGCCCGGTCGGGCCGAGCAGGATCGGCAGCACACGGCCGTCCAGGGGGCCGCCCTCGAAGGGGGTCTCTTCGCTCTTCACGGGGTCAGTGTCACAAACGACGGACCGGCAGGCGGCACAGGCCGTGCCGTCACAGCAGGTGCACCGCGTCGCCCACCACGGGCAGGACGCTGCGGGCCAGCGAACCCATCGGGCCGTCCGCGGACTCCAGCGCCAGCGCGGCCCGTACGACGTCCGCGGTCTGGGCGTCGCGGGCGGCGGTCGCCACCAGGCACGCCACGAACTGCTCGACGAGCCAGTCGCGCAGCTCGTCCAGCGCGGGCTCCTTCTCCTCGTCCAGCCAGATCAGCGAGGCGGCCTCGACGGCCGTGATCCACATCCGGACGGTCATCCGCAGCCGGGGCCCCGGCTCCTCGGTGTCCAGATGGCTCAGGATGTGCTCGGCGGCGGCCCGTCGTACGCCGTCCACGATGGCCGTGGTCCTCGACGTCTCGACGACGCTGCCGCCCTGCAGCAGAGCGCTGAACCCGGCGTCGTGCTGGTCGACGAAGGCGAGGTAGCGGTCCAGCGCGTTGGACAGGCGCCGGGTGAGCGGGCCGTCCGGCGGCTCCGCGAAGCACTGCTCCAGCTCCTCCGCGGCCGACCGCAGCGCGGCCTCGTACAACTGCTGCTTGCCGCCGGGGAAGTACCGGTACACCAGCGGTCGTGAGACGCCCGCCGCCTCCGCCACGTCGTCGAGGGAGACGTCCTCAGGTGCCCGCACCGCGAACAACGACAGCGCCGCGTCGAGAAGCTGACTGCGTCGCTCCTCGACACTGAGCCGCCGGTACGCGCGTGTGGGGGCCTCCGAGGTCATGCCTCGCAGCGTAACCCGGCCCGGGGGTGCGGGGTNCGGGGGCCGGTGGGAGGGTGCGGGGCGGCGGGGGCCGGGCGGGCGGTTCCCCGCGCCCCCAAAAGACGGGGCTGCGCCCCGGTCCTCCGGCTTCAGGCCAGCAGGCCCGACGACTTCCACAGGCGGCGGCCGGGGCCCCGCAGTACTCCGATGTCGTCCAGGAAGTCCGTCAGGCGCTTCGCGCCGGTCTGCATGATCTCCCGGCGGTGTCCGCTCGCCTTCACCTGCGCCATGGCCTCACGCCGGTCCAGGCCGATGTTGGTGTAGACGTCGGGATTGACGAAGGCGACCGAGAAGACGCGGGCGAACTCGCCGGAGGTGACCCGGGTGAACTCCTGCGACCAGCGCGGCGCGGTCACCATCTGGCGGCGCAGTTCCTCCCGCGCGTACCGGACGTGCCGGGCCTCCTCGACCACATGGATCCGCGTCACCCCGCGGACCAGGGTCTGCACCCGCTCGTCCGGGAACGTGAGCCGCTGCATCCAGTCGAGCACCTCCTCGCCCAGCAGCGTGGCCGTGAACGAACCGGGGGTCGTGGACACCGTCTTGAAGAAACGGCCCAGGTTCTGGTGCGCCCGGCTCACCGGGTAGTGGGGCGTGCCGCCCCGGCTGATCAGCCGGGCGAACATCTTCGAGTGCCGGCACTCGTCCTCGATCTCGGTCAGCGCGTACCGTACGTGGGCGCTCGTCGCCGCCTTGTCGTAGATGTGCCGCACCAGCAGCTGCATCAGGATGATCTCGAACCAGATCCCCAGCGAGGCCAGTGCCGCGGCCTCGTGCCGGGACAGCAGGATCCGCTGGTCCTCCGGCATCCGCTTCCACAGCGGTGTGTCGTAGAGCGACACGAGCTCCGGTGGCCAGAACCACTTGCCGTCCTCGAAGGGCGCGTCCCAGTCCAGCTCCTCGTCCGGGTCGAAGGAGTGCTTCGCGGAGGAGTCGAGCAGCCGCTGGGCCACCTGCTCCCGGTCCTTGAGCAGGCCGAGGGCGTCACGCAGCCCCTCGATGGCGCTGTCCTCCGTCACGGTCGTCATGGCTGTGCCCACCTTGTCGTACCTCGTCGTACCGGAAGTCGACGGAGTTACCGCCGGTCACGTCTTATGAGACTGCTTGTCAGCAAGCCCGTCAATCCCCTCCGCGCAACTTGTTGACCCGTCGTCTACTACGTAGGAGCCTGCGAGACATGCCGACCTACGACCTGTACGCCAAGGACCCCGGAGCGCCCCTCTGGCAGGTGCCCGCGACCGGCGCGGCACGCTTCAGCTGGGAGTACGACGAAGGGCGCGCCCGCCTCCTCGCCCTCTACCAGAAGGGCAAGGACAAGCAGTGGGACGGCCGGAAACGGATCGCCTGGGACCTGGAGGTGGACCCCTGCGATCCGCTCGGCACCCCCGACGAGTCGATGTCGATCTACGGCACCCCGTACTGGGCCAAGATGAACGACCGCGACAAGGGCGAACTCCGCAAGCACTACGCCTCATGGCAGTTCAGCCAGTTCCTGCACGGCGAACAGGGCGCCATGGTCTGCGCGGCCCGCATCGTCGAGTCGGTGCCCGACCTGGACGCCAAGCTCTACTCGGCGACCCAGACGATGGACGAGGCCCGCCACGCGGAGATCTACGGCCGCTTCCTCCACGAGAAGATCGGGATGCTCTACCCGGTCAACGACAACCTGCGGTCGCTGCTCGGCGACACCCTGCGCGACTCCCGCTGGGACATGCCGTACCTCGGCATGCAGGTCCTCATCGAAGGGCTGGCCCTCGCCGCGTTCGGCATGATCAGGGACACCACCGACAAGCCACTGCCCAAACAGATCCTCGCGTACGTCATGCAGGACGAGGCGCGGCACGTCGCCTTCGGCCGCATGGCGCTGCGCGACTACTACCAGCAGCTCTCCGACGCCGAACTGCGCGAGCGCGAGGAGTTCGTCATCGAGGGCTGCTACCTGATGCGGGACCGCCTGCGCGGGGTCGAGGTCCTGGAGAACTTCGGCATCCCGACGGCGGAGGCCGAGGAGTACAGCGAGCGGTCCGAATTCCTCGCCCTCTTCCGCCGGTTGCTGTTCTCCCGGATCGTCCCCTGCGTCAAGGACATCGGCCTGTGGGGCAAGCGCCTCCAGCAGGCCTACGTCGACATGGGGGTCTTCGACATGGGCGACTCCAGCCTCGACCTCCTCATGGCCCAGGACGAGGAACTCGCCGAGAAGCTCGACGCGGAACGCTTCGCGGCGGAGGAACAGGTACGGGTCGCGGAGGTGGGCGAGGCGATCCGGGCAGGGGCGGAGTCCTGAACCCCGCCGCGGCCCGGTGCCGCGACAGGTACTAGACCGGGCACTCCAGCCCGGGGAGCGTGCGGGCCGCCTCCGCCGCGGCCTGCGGCGGGGCGGCGGCCGGCAGCGGGGCCCCGGTGGGCAGTGCCTCGCCCGGGCCGGGCGGGAACGACGTCCGCAGGGTGAAGGCGTACTCCGTGGCCCCGTGCGCCCGCAGGTGCAGCAGCCGGTCCTCCGCCTCGGCCACCGTCGGCCGGTGCCCGGCCGGCACCCACCACAGGGCGGTCATCGCCTCCCGGATCCGCTCGAACCACTCGTTGCGCCGGGCGAGGAGCTCCCGGTGCTGCCCCTGGTACATGAAGGCGGTGAGGGCGTTGGTGTCCCGCCACACCGTTAGATTGATGATCAGCCAGTCGTCGCCGAATACCGACACGTCCGTCGCGTTGCCTTCGTCGCTCTGCAGCCGCCAGACGAATCCGTCGGCGGCGTCCGCGACCGCGTTCACCGGGTCGAGGGCGTCGACGAAGTCCTTCAACTGCGGGGAGTCCAGCGGAGCTTGGAGTCGCGAGATGTTCACCTGGGCGAGTTCGTACGCGGCCTTGGGCTGAGTCATGACCGAACGTTAGGTCGGGCCGCGGGCGGGGCGCCACCCCCGTCTCACCGGTCGAGCACGGCCTCCATCACGGCCCGGGCGACCGGCGCCGCGTCCCCGCCGCCGCTGATGCCGCCCCGGTCGGCCGCCGACCCCTCGACGACCACCGCGACCGCCACCGCCGGCTCCATGGAGTCCTCGGCCTGGGCCCAGGAGATGAACCAGGCGTAGGGCGTACCGGAGTTGTGGACGCCGTGCTGGGCCGTGCCGGACTTGCCGCCGACCGTGGCACCGGCAATGGCGGCGTTCGTGCCGGTGCCCTCCCGCACCACGTCGGTCATCATCTCGCGCAGCCGGACCGCCGTGGCGGGGCTCATGGCCTGCCGGAGGGTGCGCTGCCCGGTGGTGGACACCGTGTCGCCGTCGCCCGTGGTCGTCCGTTCCACCAGGTGCGGCGTACGGACCGAGCCGTGGTTCGCGACGGCCGCGGCGACCATCGCCATCTGCAGGGGCGTGGCACGGGTGTTGTACTGGCCGATGGAGGAGAGCGCGAGCTGTGCGTCGTCCACCCGGGTGTCGAAGGTGCTGGGGGAGACCCGGAACGGAATCCCCAGCCTCCGGTCGTTGAAGCCGAACTCGGCGGCCTTGGACCGCATCGCGGCCAGACCCACCTCCACACCGAGTCCGGCGAAGACCGTGTTGCACGACCACTCGAAGGCGTAGCGCAGCGACGCGTTCGCACACCCCTCCACCTCGTTCGTCAGCCGCACCGAACTGCCCGGCAGCCGGTACGGGTCCGGCGATTCGGTGGGCGCGTCCACATCGCGCACCACGCCCGCGTCGAGGGCCGCCGCGGCCGTGACCACCTTGAAGGTCGAGCCCGGCGGATACGTCTGCCGCACCGCCCGGTTGAGCATCGGCCGGTCCGCCGCGCCGTTCAGCCGCGCCCATGCCCGGCCCACCTCCGCGTCCGTCCCGGAGAGCTCACCCGGGTCGTAGGAAGGGGTGGACACCAGCGCCAAAATGCGCCCGGTGGACGGTTCGAGCGCGGCCACCGCGCCCCGCCGGGAACCGAGCCCGGCGTACGCCGCCCGCTGCGCCGCCGCATCGAGCGTCGTGACCACGTGGCCGCCGGGGCTGCGAGCCCGGGTGAGGTCGTTCCACAGAGGGATCGGCGTGAGTGACGGATCGGTGCCCGCCAGGACCCCGTCCGCGGCACCCTCCAGGAAGGCCGTCCCGTACACCTGCGAGGCGAAGCCGGTGACCGGCGCGTACAACGGGCCGTCCCGGTAGGTCCGTTCGAAGCGGAACTGCTCCCCGGAGTCCCTGGAGCCGGTGACGGCCCTGCCGCCAACGAGGATGTCGCCGCGCGGCTGGCCGTAGCGGGCGATCGTGTGGCGGCGGTTGGCCGGACTCTCGTCGTACGTGCGGGCCTGGACGATCTGGAGGCGTGCGGCGTTCACCAGGAGGGCGAGCAGGAGGAGCGCGCAGAAGGCGGCGGCGTGGCGGATGTACCTGGTCATCGGGCGGCCGTTCCCCGTCATGGCGCTGCCTTCCTGTCGTGCCGCTCCTCCTCGGACCGGCCGCGTGCCGAGTCGCTGAGGCGGATCAGCAGGGCCACGATGATCCAGTTGGTGACGACGGAGGAGCCGCCCTGAGCGAGGAACGGCATCGCCATCCCGGTCAGCGGGATCAGCCCCGTCACGCCGCCCGCGATCACGAAGACCTGGAGGGCGACGATCGAGGCGAGCCCGACCGCGAGCAGCCTGCCGAACGGATCGCGGACGGCGAGGCCCGCCCGCAGTCCGCGCTCGACCAGCAGTCCGTACAGCAGGAAGATCGCGGAGAGGCCGGCCAGGCCCAGCTCCTCGCCCGCCGTGGCCAGGATGAAGTCCGACTTGACGGCGAAGCCGATGAGGGTGGAGTGACCGAGGCCCAGTCCGGTGCCGAGGAAACCGCCGGCGGCGAACGCGTAGAGGGACTGGACGAGTTGGTTCGGGCCGAGGCCCGCCTCGACCGACGCGAACGGGTGCAGCCAGTCCTCGACCCTGCTGTGCACGTGCGGCTCCAGCCAGCCGACGGCGAAGGCCCCGCACGCGGCCAGCAGCAGCCCCACCGCGATCCAGCCGGTGCGGCCCGTGGCGACGTACAGCAGGATCACGAAGAGGCCGAAGAAGAGCAGCGAGGTGCCGAGGTCGCGTTCGAGGACCAGGACGCCCACGCTCAGCAGCCAGACCGCGAGGATCGGGCCGAGCACGCGCCCGGTGGGCAGTTGGAGCAGCCAGATGCGACGGCCCGTGTACGCGAGGGCGTTGCGGTTGGCGGCGAGGTAGCCGGCGAAGAACACCGCGAGCAGGACCTTCGCGAACTCGCCCGGCTGGATGGAGAATCCGGCGACCCTGATCCAGATCCGGGCGCCGTTCACCGAGGGGAAGAAGATCGGCAGCACGAGGAGGACGAGCGCGGCCACGACGGACACGTACGTGTAGCGCTGGAGCACCCGGTGGTCGCGCAGGAGCACCACCACCGCGATGAACAGGCCCACGCCCAGCGTCGACCAGACGAGCTGGGTGGGCGCCGCCCGGTCGGCCGGGGTCTCCAGGTCGAGCCGGTGGATGAGGACCAGGCCCAGGCCGTTGAGGAGAACGGCGATCGGCAGCAGCAGCGGATCGGCGCAGGGGGCGCGCAGGCGCACCGCGAGATGCGCGAGGAGTGCGAGCACGCCCAGCCCGGCGCCGTAGCCGGCGGCGCCGGGCGGGACGGATCCGGTCCTGGCGAGGCCGACGTCGCAGTAGCCGTACACGGAGAGCAGGACGGCCACGACGATGAGGGTGAACTCGATGCCACGGCGCCGGGGGAGGGGTACGACGGGGGCCGGCGGGTCGGCCTGCGCTGTCGTTCCGGGCGAGAGCATGTCCGGAAGTTAGCAAGCCGATCGCCCGATGTCCTGTTATGTCGCGACAATCGGGCTGTACCGGTGTTCCTGGCGGGCCGGAGGCCGGCCTCCCCGGGGTGCCCTCAGCACCAGCGGGGCACCGGGCCGATGTTGTCGATGAAGCGGGCCGTTCCCCAGGCCCAGGTGCCGTCCGCGAGGAGGTACCACAGGTTGTTGCCCTTGACGTTCTCGCCGGGCGTCTTGCAGAAGATGGAGACGACCTTGCCGTAGTGCGCGAAGCCGATGACGGCGCTGCCGCGGGTCGGCTTGTCGCGCAGGTTCAGTCCGCCGGGCGCGGTGACGCGGCCCTTGTAGAACTTGGGGTGGTGACCGTCGTGGTGGCCCCAGTCGTCACCGGCGAGGGCGGGGCTCGCGGCGCCGACGACGAGAGCGCCGCCGGCGGCGACTATGCCGATACGGGTGAGAGCGGTTCGCAGGGACATGGCGTGCTCCTCCGGAAATGGGGGACAGAGCTGACTAATCGCCACATTAGGAGCGCGCTTCGGTGCGCGCCCGCCACGCTGAGCCATCGGGGCGGCGGGGCGGGCTCGGCCGGTGGCGTCCCGGACGGGCGCCTGTCCCGGCCG
>NZ_JAHRIB010000175.1 GCF_019090165.1 Streptomyces sp. BV286 | reverse complement strand
TTCCCGGCTCCGCCACCGCGAACCAGCGCTTCGGGACCAACTTCACCAAGGGCGACCTGGACGGCGACGGCTTCAGCGACCTGGTGATCTCGGGTGGCCTTCCCGGCTCCGTCATCCTCTGGGGCTCCGCCTCCGGACTCACCGGCGGAACGGCCATACCCGGGTACGGGCAGTCCCCCACGACCGGCGACTTCGACGGCGACGGCAAGACGGACCTCACCCTGTTCTCCTACCTGTCCGGCTCGGGCGACGACCCGTCGAGCGCCGACGCCACCGTGTGGAAGGGCCCGATCTCGCGCGCCGGCACGCCCACCGCCACCCTGCCCCTGCTGGACAAGGCCGACTGGTGGGGCTACGACACCCCCGACGCGTCCTGCGCCACCAACGGCATCGGCTGCCAGGAGGACGGCGACTCGATCTCCGGTCCCATCCGCTCCACCCAGACCGGCGACGTCAACGGCGACGGCAAGGACGACATCGTTGCCTGGAAGTACGCGGGCGACGGCCAGTGGGGCAACCATCTTCTCCTCGGCGGCGGCAGCACGGGCTTCACCACCGGCTGGACCCCCTCGGACGGCACGGCGACCGGCACGGGCACCGGCATCGGGGACGTGAACAACGACGGCTTCGACGACGTCGTGGTGGGCAACTACTGGGCCGGCGGCAAGGTCCAGATCGCGTTCGGGTCGGCCTCCGGCCTGTCCGAGGAGCGCGTACAGGTCTTCGACCAGGACCTGCCCGGCTTCCCCGGCGTGGAGGAGGAGGGCGACGGGATCGGCTCCACGGTCTCGGTGGCGGACGTCAACGGTGACGGCTTCGGCGACATCGCGCTCGGCATCTCGGGCGAGGACATCGGCGACATCACCGACGCCGGTTCCGTCGCCCTGGTCCCCGGCAGCGCCACCGGCGTCACGGGCGCCGGCACGCAGACCTTCCACCAGGACACCGCCGGGGTCCCCGGAGTCGCCGAGGAGGACGACCAGTTCGGCGCGAGCAGCGCCCTGCTGGACGTCAACGGTGACGGCCACGCCGACCTCGCGGCCGGTTCCGAGGCCGAGAACGGCTGGAACGGCGCGGTCTGGGTGCTGAACGGCACGGCGACCGGTCTCACGGCCACGTCGTCCCTCGCGTTCGGCGCCGGCGACCTCTCCGCGCCCGCCACGGACGCCCGCTTCGGCGCGCTCCTGCGCTGAGCCGGCCGATCCGGCAACGGGGGTTCGGTGGGGCGGCCAGGGTGCCGCCCCACCGTCATGTCCGGCCGGGGCGAGCCGGCTTCGGCCGAGGTGCGCGGGCCGCCCCACCGCATCAGTCCAGGTGCGTCGGCGCGAACATCCGCAGCACCGCAGGCAGCACGACCACCGAAGGGCCGCGCGTGGCAAGGGACTTGGCGAGGTCGTCGGCCAGGGAGTCCGGCGTGGTCCGTACGCCGGGGACGCCGAAGGACTCCGCGAGCGCCACGAAGTCCGGGCGGGACAGCTCGGTCGCCGTGGACCGGCCGAAGGCGTCCGTCATGTACTCGCGCAGGATGCCGTAACCGCCGTCGTCGACGATGAGCCAGGTCACGTCGAGGTTGTGCTGCCTGGCGGTGGCCAGTTCGGCGATGGAGTACAGCGCGCCGCCGTCGCCGGAGACCGCGAGGACCGGGTGGGTGGGGTCGGCGACCGCGCCGCCGAGCGCCGCCGGGAAGGCGTAGCCGAGGCCGCCCGCGCCCTGGGCGGAGTGCATGGTGTTGGGGCGGCGGGCGTCGAAGGCGGACCAGGCCCAGTAGGCGAGGATCGTCATGTCCCAGAAGCTGGGCGACCGGTCCGGCAGAGCCTGCCGGACCGCGGCCAGCACCCGCTGTTCCAGGCCGAGTTCCTGGGAGTCGATGCGCTCGCGGACGAGGTCGAGCACGGTCCGTACGCGGTCAGGCGCTGTCTGGTCCTCCCTCTCGGGCACGGTTTCGAGGAGCGCCGACAGGGCGAGGCGGGCGTCCGCGTGGATGCCGAGGGCCGGGTGGTTGGACTCCAGCTTGCCGAGGTCGGCCTCGATCTGGACGACCCGGCCGCGGGGCTTGAACGTGTAGTAGTTCGAGGAGAGTTCGCCCAGTCCGGAGCCGACGACGAGCAGGACGTCGGCGTCCTCCAGGAAGTCCGTGGTGTGCCGGTCCTCCAGCCAGGACTGCAGCGAGAGCGGGTGGTTCCAGGGGAAGGCGCCCTTGCCGCCGAAGGTGGTGACGACGGGCGCGTTCAGCCGCTCGGCGAGCTGCCGCAGCTTGCCCGACGCGTCGGCGCGTACGACACCGCCGCCCGCGATGATCGCCGGGCGGACCGCGTTCGAGAGCAGGTCGGCGGCCACGGCGGTCAGTTCGGGGCGCGGGGGCAGGTCGTGGGGTGCGGCGTCCACGGCCGTGACGACGGGCAGGGCCGTCTCGGCGAGCAGCACGTCCTGCGGGATCTCCACCCACACCGGTCCGTGCGGGGCGGTGAGCGCCGACTCCCAGGCCTCGGCGATGGCGGACGGGATCTGCGACTGCGTACGGACCGTGTGGACCGACTTGACCACGCCCCTGAACGAGGCCTGCTGGTCCGGGAGTTCATGCAGATAGCCGTGGCGGCCGCCGCCGAGGCCCGCGCCCGGGACCTGACTGCTGATGGCGAGGACGGGGGCGCTGGCGGCTGCCGCTTCCTGGAGGGCGGCCAGCGAGGTCAGCGCGCCCGGGCCGGTCGACAGCAGCAGGGGGGCGGCCTCGCCGGTGATGCGGCCGTAGGCGTCCGCCGCGAAACCGGCGTTGTTCTCGACCCGCAGGCCGATGTACGCGAGGTCGGAGCGGCGCAGCGCGTCGAACATGCCGAGCGCGTGCTGGCCGGGCAGGCCGAAGACGGTGGTCGCGCCGAGGCCGGCGAGGGTCTCCACGACCAGGTCTCCGCCGTTGCGTCCGGGGGGCGGGTTGAGTGCGGCCTCCGTCTGCGCGGCGGTCGGGCGGAGCACCAGGTCGTGGTCGTGGGTCACTTGGCGTCGGTCTCCTCGGGCGCCCGCGCGCTCTTCTCACGCGCCTGCGCGATCTGGCGGGACATGATGGTGGTGAGTTCGTACGCCGTGTGGGACGCGGCGACGGAGGTGATCTCGGCGTGATCGTACGCGGGGGCGACCTCGACGACGTCGGCCGAGACGAGGTGGCAGGAGGCGAGCCCGCGCAGGATCTCCAGCAGTTCGCGGGAGGTCATGCCGCCGGCCTCGGGTGTGCCCGTGCCGGGCGCGTGGGCCGGGTCGAGGCAGTCGATGTCGATGGAGATGTAGAGGGGCCGGTCGCCGATGCGCTGGCGCAGCTGGTCGGCCACCTCGTCGGCGCCCCGGCGGTAGATGTCGGCCGAGGTGACGATGCCGAAGCCCATCTTCTCGTCGTCGGTGAGGTCCTGCCTGCCGTACAGCGGGCCGCGCGTGCCGACGTGGGAGAGGGCCTCGGTGTCGAGGATGCCCTCCTCGACGGCCCGGCGGAACGGCGTGCCGTGCGTGTACTCGGCGCCGAAGTACGTGTCCCAGGTGTCGAGGTGGGCGTCGAAGTGCAGCAGCGCGACCGGCCCGTGCTTCTTCGCGACCGAGCGCAGCAGGGGCAGGGCGATGGTGTGGTCGCCGCCGAGGGTCATCAACCGGGCGCCGGTGCCGAGGAGTTCGTCGGCGGCGCCCTCGATGGTCTCCACGGCCTCGTTGATGTCGAACGGGTTCGCGGCGATGTCACCGGCGTCCGCGACCTGTGCGAGGGCGAACGGCGAGGCGTCCTGCGCCGGGTTGTACGGCCGCAGGAGACGGCTCGCCTCCCGGATGGCGTTCCCGCCGAAGCGGGCGCCCGGCCGGTACGAGACGCCCGCGTCGAACGGCACTCCGACCACGGCGACGTCGGTGGTGCCGACCTCGTCGAGCCGGGGCAGCCGGGCGAAGGTCGCCGGACCCGCGTACCGCGGGACGCGGGACGAGTCGACGGGTCCGCGGAACGTCTCGTTGCTGCTCATGGGGTTCTGCCTTCTTTCCTACGCTTCGTCGCGTATGTACGACTGCTTCGACTCTACTGGGGAGCGGGGGCGGGTTCGGACACGGGTTCGGAGCCGCGGCCCGCGAGGCGCTCGCGCCAGGCGGCGAGGACGGCCGCGTCGGTCGCAGGGGTGGCGAGCGAGACGATCACGTACACGGCCAGCGAGGAGAGGAGCCCGTAGTAGACGGGTTCGTTCGCGAGGATTCCGTGGGTCGCCATCAGGGTGACGACCGCGAGGCCGCCGACCACGACCGCGGCGAGGGCGCCCTGGGCGGTACCGCGCCTCCAGAGCAGGCCACCGAGGATGGGCACGAGGAGGCCGCCGACGAGCAGGTTGTAGGCGACGGTCAGGGCCTCGACGACGTTGTTGAGCGCGATGGCCGTGCAGATCACCGCGATGCCCATGACGAGGATGAAGAAGCGGTTGCCCCTGACCTCGTCGCGCTCCTCGCCGGGCCTGTCGGTGACGGCTCCCCGCAGCCGCGACCAGATGTCGTTGTTGGCGACGGTCGCGCAGGCGATGAGGGCTCCGGAGGAGGTGGACATCACGGCGGCGAGGGCGGCGGCGAGCACCAACCCCCTCACCCCGACCGGGAGTTCGTCCTTCACGATCGTGGCGAAGGCGTCGTCCGGGCTGGCCAGCTTCGGGTAGAGCACCTTGGCCGCCGTACCGATGACGGCGCCGGCGAGCGCGTACACCAGGCAGTACGTACCGGCGACCGTGCCGCCCCACCTGGCCGTCGTGTCGCTGCGGGCGGTGAAGACGCGCTGCCAGATGTCCTGCCCGATGAGCATGCCGAACGTGTAGATCAGCACGTACGTGAAGATCGTCTCGCCGCCGATGCCCAGCGGGTCGAAGTACTCGGTGGGCAGCTCGGCCTTCATCTCGCTGAAGCCGCCGGCCTTGACCACGGCGATGGGCAGCAGCAGAAGCAGCACACCGACGGTCTTGACGACGAACTGCACCATGTCGGTGAGGGTGATCGACCACATGCCGCCGAGCGTCGAGTAGGCGACGACGATCGAACCGCCGAGCACGATCGCGACCGTGCGGTTCATGTCGAAGAGGACGTCGAAGATCGTGGCGTACGCGATGGTCGACGTCACCGCGAGCATCAGGGTGTACGCCCACATGACGACGCCCGAGATCACCCCGGCCCGGCCGCCGTACCGCAGGTCGAGCATCTCGGAGACCGTGTAGACCTTCAGCCGGGCGATGCGGGCCGAGAAGAAGACGGACAGGGCGAGCAGCCCGAGGCCGATGGTGAAGACCATCCAGGCGCCGGAGAGGCCGTACTGGTAGCCGAGGCCGACGCCGCCGATGGTGGACGCGCCGCCGAGGACGATCGCGGCCATCGTGCCGGAGTACATCGTCGGGCCGAGCCGCCGGCCCGCGACCAGGAACTCGCTCTTGGACCTGGCACGTCGCATGCCCCACCAGCCCATGGCCAGCATCCCGGCGAGATAGACGACGATCACTGCGTAGTCGACGGCCATGGGGGCTCCTCTTCGCGCGTCCGGTGGCGTGTCGTGCGGGTGACGGGGGTTCGCCGGCGGCTGATCGCTCGCGATGCTGCGCGGGGACATCCGCCCGTACCCGCGGCCTCCGGTGGGCACGACCCTAGGTGGCCGGAAAGCAACGCTGAAGTGTACGTTTCATCCACAGCCACGCGGTCGAATGGAGGAAACGTCCACCATGCCGGACACCGCGGCCCCCACCGTCCCGCCCACCCCGCCGGTCCCCCTGGCGGCCCTGCTGGCCCGGGAGGACCTCGGCCTGCGGCAGATCGCGGGGCCACGCGATCCGGCCACGGTGATCCACTGGGCCCACACCTCGGAGATGGCGGACCCGTATCCGTACCTGCTCGGCGGCGAGATGCTCCTCACGGCGGGGGTGCACATCCCGGAGGCCGCCGGTTCGGGCACGTACTTCGACGCGTACGTGTCCCGGATCGTCGAGGCGGGCGGCGCGGTCCTCGGCTTCGGGGTGGCGCCGGTGCACGACACCGTTCCGCGCGCCCTGGTCGAGGCCTGCGACCACCACGGCCTGCCGCTCGTGGAGGTCCCGCCGCGCACCACCTTCTCCGGTGTGGCCCGGGCGGTCTGGCAGCTCATGGCCCGGGCCCGGCACACCGAACTGCGCCGCGTCACGGAGGCCCAGCAGAGCCTGGCCGCCGCCGCGGCGCGCCCCGACCCCGTCCCCTCGGTCCTGCGGCAGCTCGCCCAGCGGCTCGGCGGCCGGGCCGCGCTGTACGCCCCTGACGGCAAGGAGGTGGCTGCGGCGGGACGGCTGCCGGATGCGGACCCGGGCGTGGACCCGCGGGTGAGCGGGGCACTGGCCCGGCTCACGGCAGTGGTGCGGCCGGCCACCGCGGCCGACCCCGCGGCCGGGGGCGGCGGAGGCAGCGGGGCCGCGGCCGGCCCCGGTCCCTCCTCCGCCAGTGACACCGCCGCCGGTGTCCACCTCGCCGCGTACGCCCTCGGCACGGGCCAGGGTTTCGTCCTGGGTGTGGCGGCTCCGCGCCGCGACCCGGGCGACCACACCATCGCGTCCGTGGGCGCCGTGCTCCTGTCGCTCCTCACCGGGGAGCACCGGAGCGGCACGGGCGCGGCCCGCTCCTCGGCTCTCGTACGCCTGCTGCTGGGCGCCGCGCCCGAGGAGGTGGCGTCCCTGCTGGACGGCGGCGAGCGGTGGGTCGTCGTGCACGCACGCCCCGACGGCCCCGCGGCGGACGCGGTCGCCGCGTCGGCGCTCGGGGCGGCGCTCGGTTCCCCGCTGGTCGACGTGGCCGGTGACCTCGTACGGGTGCTCGTCCCCGCGGGCCGCCGCGAGGTCGTCGCACAGGCCGGCTGGACGTGCGGCGCGAGCGCGCCCGTCGTGCCGCACGAGTGGGGGGCCGGCGACACCCAGGCGGCGCGTGCCCTGTCCCGGGCGCGGGCCACGCGGGCGCGGCTGGTCCGGCACGGCGAGCACACCGGACTCGACGGTCTCGTACCGCCGGCCGACGCCGCGGCCCATGCCCGCGCACTCCTCGCCCCCGTCGCCGGGAATCCGGCCCTCACGGAGACCCTCCGCGCCTGGCTGTCCCTGCACGGCAGTTGGGACCGCACGGCGGTGGCCCTCTCGGTCCACCGCAACACGGTCCGCCAGCGCGTCGCCCGCTGCGCGACCCTCCTGAACACGGACCTGGACGACCCGGACGTCCGCATGGAGCTGTGGTTCGCCCTCCGCCACACGTGACGGACCGCCTCCGGCCCCGCCTCCCAGGGGCGCGGCCCCGCTTTTCAGGGGCGCGGGGAACTGCGCGACCAGCCCCCACGCACCCGCACCCAGGCCGGAGGCAGGGGCGCAGCCCCACCTCCCAGGGGCGCGGGGAACTGCGCGACCAGCCCCCACGCACCCGCACCCTCACCCGAAACCAGCCCCGAACCCAGGCCGGAGGCAAGCCCGCAGCCCCGCCTCCCAGGGGCGCGGGGAACTGCGCGACCGGCCACACACCACCCGCACCCGGCCGACAACCGAACCATCCGCCCCAAACCCCCACGTGACGCACATCCCACGGTTCGATACCCGGCACCACCCGGCGGAACTCACCGGCAGAATGGGGGCATGCCGATACCCGCACCTCCCAGCCGCGCCGACCTCCTCGACCACCTCGTCCGGACGCGTATCGCGGGCGACGTGGCCACCCCCCGCGAGAACAACCTCTCCCACTACCGCAAGCTGGCCAACGGCGACCGCAACTACTGGCTCGGCCTGGAACTCGGCGACCGCTGGACCGACGAGCAGGACGTCCTCGCGGTGATGGCCGAGCGGTGCGGGGTGAACGACGACCCGGAGTACCGGTTCGGCCAGGACACCATCGACCCGGAGCTGACGGTCGACGCGCTGGAGCGGATGGCGGGCAGGCTGCGCAAGGCGGCGGCCGGCAGGCAGCGGGTGCTGTTCGCGACGGGCCACCCGGGCGGGCTCCTCGACGTGCACCGCGCCACGGCCGCCGCACTGCGCACGGCCGGCTGCGAGATCGTGGTGATCCCGGACGGGCTGGCCACGGACGAGGGGTACGTCTTCCAGTTCGCCGACGTCGCGGTCCTGGAGCACGGCGCGACGCTGTGGCACACCCACTCGGGCGAGCCGATGCGGGCGATCCTGAAGGCCCTGGAGGGCGAGGGCCGCCCGCTGCCCGACCTGGTCGTCGCGGACCACGGCTGGGCGGGCTGCGCGGGCCAGCTGGGCGTGGACTCCGTGGGCTACGCGGACTGCAACGACCCGGCCCTGTTCCTCGCCGAGTCCGAGGGCACGGTCCAGGTGGCCGTCCCCATGGACGACCACGTCACGAGCCCGCGGCACTACGACCCGATGACGGCGTACCTGCTGGACGCGGCGGGCCTCACGGACAAGGAGTAGGTCCCAGGGGCCGGAACCGGCCCCTGCCTCTCCGCCCCACCCTGTGTCTTGGCTTGCGCCTGCGGGCCGGCCTCGTCACCGAGGAACCCGTACGACCCCCTCCTGGATCACCGTGATCGCCAGCCGCCCGTCCTGCGTGTAGATACGGGCCTGGCCCAGGCCCCGCCCGCCGGACGCGGACGGCGACTCCTGGTCGTACAGCAGCCATTCGTCGGCGCGGAACGGCCGGTGGAACCACATCGCGTGGTCCAGGGAGGCCCCCACGACGTCCCCGGTGACCCAGCCGCCGCGCCCGTGGGCGAGCAGCACCGAGTCGAGGAGCGTCATGTCGGAGACGTACGTGGCGAGGCAGACGTGCAGCAGCGGCTCGTCGATGACGCCGTCGAGCTTGCCGTTGGTGCGGAACCACACCTGGGAGCGGGGCTCGCGCGCCTGCCCGACGCTGGCGTACGGCGGCGCGTCGACATAGCGGAGGTCGACGGCGGCCCGGGCCTGCAGCATCCGCCGGGCGACGCTCTCGTCGCCGCACGCGTCCAGGTACAGCGGCAGCATCTCGGCGGTCGTCCGGAGGGTCTCCGGGTCGGGCGCGGACGGCATCTCGGCCTGGTGCTCCAGGCCCTCCTCGTACGTCTGGAACGACGCGGAGAGATGGAAGATCGGCTGCCCGTGCTGGACGGCGACCACACGGCGCGTGGTGAAGGAGCGCCCGTCGCGGATCCGGTCGACGGTGTAGACGATGGGTGCGCCCGGGTCCCCGGCGCGCAGGAAGTACGCGTGCAGGGAGTGGGCGGGCCGGTCCGCGGGGACCGTACGCCCCGCGGCGACCAGCGCCTGCGCCGCGACCTGCCCGCCGAAGACGCGCGGGACGACGGCGAAGCGTGACTGACCGCGGAAGATGTCCTGCTCGATCCGCTCGAGGTCGAGCAGATCGAGCAGGTCCTCAAGTGCCTGACTCATGTGTCAGTTGTACCGTGCAGTGATTCTCGGGTGGTTTCCCGGGCCTTACAGGCCCATGTTCTTGGCGATGATCGACTTCATGATCTCGCTGGTGCCGCCATAGATGCGGTTGACGCGGTTGTCCGCGTACAGGCGGGCGATCGGGTACTCGTTCATGAAGCCGTAGCCGCCGTGCAGCTGGAGGCAGCGGTCGATGACGCGGTGGGCGACCTCGGTGGTGAACAGCTTGGCGCTGGCGGCCTCGGCGGGGGTCAGCTCGCCCGCGTCGAGGGCCTCCAGTGCGCGGTCGACGACGGCCTCGGCCGCGTCGACCTCGGCCTGGCAGGCGGCCAGCTCGAACTTGGTGTTCTGGAAGGACGCGACGGTCTTGCCGAAGACGGTGCGGTCCTGGACGTACTCCTTGGCGAACCGCACGGCGGCCTTGGCCTGCGCGTAGGCGCCGAAGGCGATGCCCCAGCGCTCGGAGGCGAGGTTGTGGCCGAGGTAGTAGAAGCCCTTGTTCTCCTCGCCGAGGAGGTCCTCGACGGGGACCTTCACGTCGACGAACGCCAGCTCGGCGGTGTCGGAGGTCTTCAGGCCGAGCTTGTCGAGCTTGCGGCCCACCGAGTAGCCCTCGGCCTTGGTGTCCACGGCGAACAGGGAGATGCCGAAGCGGCGGTCCTCGGCCGTGGGCGCGGAGGTGCGGGCGCAGACGATCACACGGTCGGCGTGCACGCCGCCGGTGATGAAGGTCTTGGCTCCGTTGAGGACGTAGTGCGAGCCGTCCTCGGAGAGCTTCGCGGTGGTCTTCATGCCCGCGAGGTCGGAGCCGGTGCCCGGCTCGGTCATCGCGAGGGCCCACATCTCCTCACCGGAGACGAACTTCGGCAGGAAGCGCTTCTTCTGCTCGTCGGTGGCGAGCGACTTGATGTAGGGCAGGCCGAGCAGCACGTGCACGCCCGAGCCGCCGAACTGGACACCGGCGCGCGCGGTCTCCTCGTACATGACGGCCTCGAACTTGTACGAGTCGATGCCGGCGCCGCCGAACTCCTCGTCCACGCGGATGCCGAAGACGCCCAGCTCGGCGAGCTTGTAGTAGAAGTCGCGCGGCGCCTGGCCCGCCGCGAACCACTCGTCGTAGACGGGGACGACCTCGGCCTCGATGAAGGCCCGCAGGGTCTCCCGGAACGCCTCGTGGTCCTCGTTGAACACCGTACGGCGCACCGCCGGCCCCTCTCTGCGCCTGAACCGGCGCCGCTCTCGCGGATGTGGTTGCTCGCCGTGGGGGGGCGCTCAATGGATGGTCGCGGCCCCCGGCCCATGGCTAAGCGCTTGCTCATTCACCGTACCGGCGAGTAGGCAGCAGCGTCCAGACCAGCACCCCCGTAACGCTCGTCACTCCCCCGCGGCCGCGAAGGCTCCCCTCGCCATCCGGTGCAGCAGCTCCGCCGTGCCCGCGCGTCCCGGGAGCGAGCCGGGGCGGCCCAGGTGGGGCGTCGAGTTCAGGAGTCCGAAGACCGAGTGCACGGCCGAGCGGGCACTCGGCTCGGCCAGGGCGGGGTGGATCTCGCGGACGACCTCCACCCACAGCTCGACGTACTGGCGCTGGAGCTGGCGGACGAGCTTGCGGTCGCTGTCCCGGAGGCGGTCCAGCTCCCTGTCGTGCAGGGTGATCAGCGGGCGGTCGTCCAGCGCGAAGTCGATGTGCCCCTCGATGAGCGAGTCGAGGAGCGCCTCCGCGTTCCCGTCGGACTCCGCCACGCGGCGCTTGCCGCCGGTCAGCAGCTGCTCGCTGATCCCCACCAGCAGCTCGGCGAGCATCGCGTCCTTGCCCGCGAAGTGCCGGTACAGACCCGGCCCGCTGATGCCGACCGCCGCACCTATCTCGTCGACCCCCACCCCGTGGAAACCGCGCTCGGCGAAGAGCCGCGCGGCCTCCTTGAGGATCTGCTCGCGGCGGGTGAGGGCGTCGGTTCTCATGGCCATGGATGCAATTCTAGACAGGGAGGTTAGCGCTCGTTAACCTGATGGAAACGCGTTAACGCTCATTAACTTGATTCGGCGACTTGGTTCAGTGACCGGTGACCACCGGGTGAGGGGACCGCAGGATGCACGAGGCACCGGAGCTCCACAGCGCGGCCGACCCCGCGTCGGAGGCCTGGCGGGGCAACGAGAGGGCACATCGGGAGCTCGTCGACGAGCTGCGCCGGAAGCTGGCCGCGGCCCGCCTCGGCGGCGGCGAGCGGGCCCGCGCCCGGCACACCGCCCGCGGCAAGCTGCTGCCGCGCGACCGCGTGGACGCACTGCTCGATCCCGGCTCCCCGTTCCTGGAGCTGGCCCCGCTGGCGGCCGACGGGCTGTACGAGGGCCAGGCCCCGGCGGCGGGCGTCATCGCCGGCATCGGCCGGGTCGCCGGGCGCGAGTGCGTGGTCGTCGCCAACGACGCCACGGTCAAGGGCGGCACGTACTACCCGATGACGGTGAAGAAGCACCTGCGCGCCCAGGAGGTGGCCCTGGAGAACCGGCTGCCGTGCGTGTACCTGGTCGACTCGGGCGGCGCCTTCCTCCCCATGCAGGACGAGGTCTTCCCCGACCGCGAGCACTTCGGCCGCATCTTCTACAACCAGGCCCGGATGTCGGGGGCGGGGATCCCCCAGATCGCGGCCGTTCTCGGCTCGTGCACGGCCGGCGGGGCGTACGTCCCGGCGATGAGCGACGAGGCCGTCATCGTGCGCGGACAGGGCACGATCTTCCTGGGCGGCCCGCCCCTCGTGAAGGCCGCGACCGGCGAGGTCGTCACGGCGGAGGAGCTGGGCGGCGGCGAGGTCCACTCCCGGGTCTCCGGGGTGACCGACCACCTCGCGGAGGACGACGCGCACGCCCTGCGGATCGTCCGGACGATCGTCTCCACGCTCCCCGGCCGTGGCCCGCTGCCCTGGTCGGTCACGCAGGGCGTCGAGCCGAAGGTCGACCCCGCGGGGCTGTACGGCGCGGTGCCGGTCGACTCCCGCACCCCCTACGACGTGCGCGAGGTCATCGCCCGCGTCGTGGACGGCTCACGCTTCGCGGAGTTCAAGTCCGAGTTCGGGCAGACCCTCGTCACCGGCTTCGCCCGGATCCACGGGCACCCGGTCGGCATCGTCGCGAACAACGGCATCCTGTTCTCCGAGTCCGCCCAGAAGGGCGCCCACTTCATCGAGCTGTGCGACCAGCGCGGCATCCCGCTGGTGTTCCTGCAGAACATCTCGGGCTTCATGGTGGGCCGCCAGTACGAGGCGGGCGGCATCGCCAAGCACGGCGCCAAGATGGTCACGGCGGTGGCCTGCACCCGCGTACCGAAGCTGACGGTGGTGGTCGGCGGGTCGTACGGCGCGGGCAACTACTCGATGTGCGGCCGGGCGTACTCCCCGCGCTTCCTGTGGATGTGGCCCAACGCCAAGATCTCCGTGATGGGCGGCGAGCAGGCCGCGTCGGTCCTCGCGACCGTCAAGCGCGACCAGCTGGAGGGGCGCGGCGAGTCCTGGCCGGCGGCGGAGGAAGAGGCCTTCAAGGACCCGATCCGCGCCCAGTACGAGACCCAGGGCAACGCCTACTACGCGACGGCCCGGCTCTGGGACGACGGTGTGATCGACCCGATGGAGACCCGGCAGGTGCTGGGTCTGGCCCTGACCGCCTGTGCCAACGCGCCCCTGGGAGACCCCCAGTTCGGCGTCTTCCGGATGTGAGGGGACGGCTGTGAGGGGACGGACTGCGAGGGAACGGACGACGATGTTCGACACGGTACTTGTGGCCAACCGCGGTGAGATCGCCGTCCGGGTCGTCCGGACGCTGCGGTCGCTGGGCGTGCGCTCGGTGGCCGTCTTCTCGGACGCGGACGCCGACGCCCGGCACGTGCGCGAGGCCGACACGGCGGTTCGGATCGGCCCCGCCCCGGCCGGCGAGAGCTACCTGTCGGTGGAGCGGCTGCTGGAGGCCGCGGCACGGACGGGCGCACAGGCGGTGCACCCCGGCTACGGCTTCCTCGCGGAGAACGCCGGCTTCGCCCGCGCGTGCGCGGACGCGGGGCTCGTCTTCATCGGGCCCCCGGCGGCCGCCATCGCGCTCATGGGCGACAAGATCCGCGCCAAGGAGACGGTGAGGGCGGCCGGGGTCCCGGTGGTGCCGGGTTCGTCAGGCAGCGGCCTCACGGACACCGAACTGGCCGACGCCGCCCGGGAGATCGGGATGCCGGTGCTGCTGAAGCCGTCGGCGGGCGGCGGCGGCAAGGGCATGCGGCTGGTGCGGGACGCGGCCCTGCTGCCGGACGAGATCGCCGCCGCACGACGGGAGGCCCGGGCCTCCTTCGGGGACGACACACTGCTCGTCGAGCGGTGGGTCGACCGGCCCCGGCACATCGAGATCCAGGTCCTGGCGGACACCCACGGGAACGTGGTGCACCTCGGCGAACGCGAGTGCTCGCTCCAGCGCCGCCACCAGAAGATCATCGAGGAGGCGCCGAGTGTGTTCCTCGACGAGCGGACCCGAGCCTCGATGGGTGAGGCCGCCGTCCAGGCGGCCCGCTCCTGCGGCTACGCGGGGGCGGGCACGGTCGAGTTCATCGTGCCGGGCGACGACCCGGCCTCCTACTTCTTCATGGAGATGAACACCCGCCTCCAGGTCGAGCACCCGGTGACCGAGCTGATCACCGGCCTGGACCTGGTGGAGTGGCAGCTGCGGGTGGCGGCGGGCGAGCGCCTCGGCTTCGCCCAGGACGACGTCACGCTCACCGGACACGCCGTCGAGGCCCGTATCTGCGCGGAGGACCCCTCCCGGGGGTTCCTGCCGTCCGGCGGCACGGTCCTGCGGCTGTCCGAGCCCCGGGGTGACGGCGTCCGCACGGACTCGGGGCTGTCGGAGGGCACGGAGGTCGGGTCGCTGTACGACCCGATGCTGTCCAAGGTCATCGCGTACGGGCCGGACCGGGCGACGGCCCTGCGCAGGCTCCGGGGCGCGCTGGCGGAGACGGTGACGCTGGGGGTGCAGACGAACGCCGGGTTCCTGCGGAGACTGCTGGCCCATCCGGCGGTCGTCGCGGGCGAGCTGGACACGGGACTCGTGGAGCGGGAGGCCGAGGGGCTGGTCCCGGGCGAGGTGCCGGACGAGGTGTACGAGGCCGCTGCGGGCGTCCGCCTGGACGCGCTGGCCCCCGCCGCCGGCGGCTGGACCGACCCGTTCTCCGTGCCGAGCGGCTGGCGGCTCGGCGGTGAACCGGCACCCCTGGCCTTCGACCTGCGCGTAGCGGGACTTGAACCCGTCACTCACCACGCCCCGCCCGGCACCGAGGTCACCCTCGACCGTGTGTCCGTCACCGTCGACGGCGTGCGCCACACCTTCCACCGGGCCGGCGACTGGCTCGGCCGGGACGGCGACGCCTGGCACGTGCTGGACCACGACCCCGTCGCCGCCTCCCTCACCGGCGCCGCGCACGCGGGCGCGGACTCCCTCACCGCGCCCATGCCGGGCACGGTGACCGTCGTGAAGGTCGCCGTGGGGGACGAGGTGGCCGCCGGGCAGAGCCTGTTGGTGGTGGAGGCGATGAAGATGGAGCACGTCGTCTCCGCCCCGCACGCGGGCACCGTCACCGAGCTGGACGTCACCCCGGGCACGACCGTCGCCATGGACCAGATCCTGGCCGTGGTCGCGCCGCTGGAGGACCCGCAGGGGGCCTCACAGGAGACATCGCCGGAGGCGTCGCGGAATCCGTCCCGGGAGGAGAAGGCATGACCACCCCCGAACTCGGGCTGCCCATGACCGTACCGGCCGAGGGACTCCCGGCCCGCGTCCGTATCCACGAGGTCGGCGCCCGCGACGGACTGCAGAACGAGAAGGCGACCGTCCCGACGGAGACGAAGGCCGAGTTCATCCGCCGGCTGGCCGACGCGGGCCTGACCACCATCGAGGCGACCAGCTTCGTGCACCCCAAGTGGGTGCCCCAACTGGCCGACGCGGAGCAGCTGTTCCCCCTCGTGCAGGATCTGGGCGACCTCTCCGGGACAGCCCTTCCCGTCCTCGTACCGAACGAGCGGGGCCTGGACCGGGCCCTCGCGCTCGGCGCGACCCGTATCGCGGTCTTCGCCAGTGCCACGGAGTCCTTCGCGAAGGCCAACCTCAACCGGACCGTGGACGAGGCCCTGGCGATGTTCGAGCCGGTGGTCGAGCGGGCCAGGGCTCAGGACGCCCACGTGCGCGGCTATCTGTCGATGTGCTTCGGGGACCCGTGGGAGGGCCCGGTGCCCGTCCCGCAGGTCGTCCGCGTCTGCCGGGCGCTGCTCGACATGGGCTGCGACGAGCTGAGCCTGGGCGACACGATCGGCGTGGCGACCCCGGGGCACGTGCGCCGGCTCCTCGTGGCGCTCGGCGAGGCGGGCGTTCCGACCGCCTCCCTCGGCGTGCACTTCCACGACACGTACGGCCAGGCCCTGTCCAACACGCTCGCCGCGCTCCAGTACGGCGTCACGACCGTGGACGCCTCCGCGGGCGGCCTCGGCGGCTGCCCGTACGCGAAGAGCGCCACCGGCAACCTCGCCACCGAAGACCTCGTGTGGATGCTGACGGGCCTCGGCATCGACACCGGAGTCGACCTCGACCTCCTCACCGCCACGAGCGTGTGGATGGCCGAACGACTGGGCCGACCCAGCCCGTCCCGTACCGTCCGCGCCCTCTCCCACAAGGAGTGACCTCCATGTCCCTGGACCACCGCCTCTCCCCCGAGCTCGACGAACTGCGGCGGACGGTCGCCGAGTTCGCCCGTGACGTCGTGGCGCCGAAGATCGGCGACTTCTACGAGCGTCACGAGTTCCCGTACGAGATCGTCCGCGAGATGGGCCGTATGGGCCTGTTCGGGCTGCCGTTCCCGGAGGAGTACGGCGGCATGGGCGGCGACTACCTGGCGCTCGGCATCGTCCTGGAGGAACTCGCCCGGGTGGACTCCTCGGTGGCCATCACCCTGGAGGCGGGCGTCTCCCTCGGCGCCATGCCGATCCACCTCTTCGGAACCCCTGAGCAGAAGGCCGAGTGGCTTCCCCGGCTCTGCTCCGGCGAGATCCTCGGCGCCTTCGGTCTGACCGAGCCGGACGGCGGTTCGGACGCGGGCGCGACCCGTACGACCGCCCGCCTGGACGAGACCACGGACGAGTGGGTGATCAACGGAAGCAAGTGCTTCATCACCAACTCGGGGACGGACATCACGGGCCTGGTCACCGTCACGGCCGTCACGGGCCGCAAGCCCGACGGAAAGCCGCTGATCTCCTCGATCATCGTGCCGTCCGGCACTCCGGGCTTCACGGTCGCCGCCCCCTACTCGAAGGTCGGCTGGAACGCCTCGGACACCCGCGAGTTGTCCTTCGCGGACGTCCGCGTCCCCGCCGCGAACCTGCTCGGCGAACAGGGCCGCGGTTACGCCCAGTTCCTCCGCATCCTCGACGAGGGCCGCATCGCCATCGCGGCCCTGGCAACGGGTCTCGCCCAGGGCTGCGTGGACGAATCACTGAAGTACGCGAAGGAGCGCCACGCCTTCGGCCGCGCGATCGGCACGAACCAGGCGATCCAGTTCAAGATCGCGGACATGGAGATGAGGGCTTACACGGCCCGTCTGGCCTGGCGCGACGCGGCCTCCCGCCTCGTCGCGGGCGAGCCCTTCAAGAAGGAGGCGGCCCTGGCGAAGCTCCACTCCTCCACCATCGCCGTCGACAACGCCCGGGACGCCACCCAGATCCACGGCGGCTACGGCTTCATGAACGAGTACCCGGTGGCCCGCATGTGGCGCGACTCCAAGATCCTGGAGATCGGCGAGGGCACGAGCGAGGTCCAGCGGATGCTGATCGCCAGGGAGTTGGGGCTGACGGGCTGAGCTTCAGGCCCTCGGGCGCCTGTTGCGGATCACGAGCGCCATTCCGAGCGCGGGGGCGACCAGCCCGAGCGGGCGGATCCAGGCATCCGCCGTGGAGGTGCCCGTGACCATCAGGCTCACACCCATCAGGAAGTAGAGAGCGAGAAACGCGAGGGCGAGGTTCCGCCACGCTCGTCGGCGGTCCCCGCCGTCGCGCCCGGTGCGTCGGTCAGTCATGAATCCGCCTCCCCGTGCCGTCTCTGACGTGCCGTGGAATTCCGCGTGCCCCGGATCCGCAATCAAATCCCTTGCCCACGACGGTGGTTGACGTACCGGGCAGGGCCCGGCCGGCCGTCGTGACACCAGGTTTCACCGAGGCGGACGGACTCCGGCCCGCCGGTCGGCCGTACCGGCTGACGCGGGCCTTTCCGCTCGGCCGGGAGCGGGAGCGGGGGCGGGACCNCCGGGGGCGGGACCGGGGGCGGGACCGGGGTTGACGGGCAGCGGCCCGGCCGCGCCCGGTACTCGTCGGCCGAAAAGGTCACGCCGCCAACGGCCCCGTAGCGCCGAGTCATGCCGTTCGCACAGACTCCCCACAGGACCTGTTCCAGGCCGCTCCGGGCATCCCCGCAGGTCAGCCCCACCCGCTGGACACCTAGTGAGGTTAGGCTAACCTACCTTGGCACTTGTCCGGTGGGTCGACCACCCTGTTCGAAAGCAGCCACGCCATGTCCAACGCCCGTGCCTCCCACCTCACCCGACGCGGCATCCTCGCCGCGGGCGGCGCCCTCGGTCTCGGTGCCGCTCTCGCCGCCTGCGGTGACGAAGACTCGAAGAGCGGTGGCTCGGCGGACGCGACGAAGAGCGCCGCCGCATCCGGGCCCTGGAGCTTCGAGGACGACCGCGGCAAGACGGTGAAGCTCGACAGGATCCCGGCGAACATCGTCGCGTTCACCGGTGTCGCCGCCGCCCTCCACGACTACGGCATCGAGGTCAAGGGCGTCTTCGGCCCGACGAAGACCAAGGACGGCAAGGCCGACGTCCAGGCCGGCGACATGGACGTCAGCAAGCTGACGATCCTCGGCAACACCTGGGGCGAGTTCAACATCGAGAAGTACGCGGCCCTGGCCCCGGACGTGCTGCTCTCCACGATGTTCGACGACGCCGGCACCCTCTGGTACGTCCCGGAGGAGTCCGCGGACAAGATCCTCAAGCTCGCCCCGAGCGTCGGCATCTCCGTCTTCGACCGCCAGCTGCCCAAGCCACTGGAGCGCATGCTCGCCCTCGCCGAGTCGCTCGGCGCGGACGTGAAGGCGGCCAGGACCGTCGAGGCGAAGAAGAAGTTCGAGACGGCCGCCGAGCGGCTGCGCAAGGCCGCCAAGGCCCGCCCGGAGATCAAGGTCCTCGCCGGTTCCGCGAGCCAGGACATCTTCTACGTCTCCGGTTCGAACTTCTCCATCGACCTGGAGTACTTCAAGGCCCTCGGCGTGAACCTCGTCGAGCCGTCCGCCAAGGCCCTGAAGGCCAGCGGTGGTTGGTTCGAGAACCTGAGCTGGGAGAACGTCGACAAGTACGCGGCGGACGTCATCATCATGGACGACCGCACCGCGACCATCCAGCCCGCCGACATCACCGAGGCGACCTGGAAGAAGCTGCCCGCCGTGAAGGCCGGCCAGGTCATCGGCCGCACGCCCGAGCCGATCCTCTCCTACGACAAGTGCACCCCGATGCTCGACAACCTCGCCGAGGCCATCGAGAAGGCCAAGAAGGTCGCCTGACGGCCACACCCCTTGCCGGGCCCCTCGGCCCGCGCCCCTCAGGGGCGCGGGGAACTGCGCGACCAGCCCCCACCGGCCCGCGGCCCGAACCCGACAACGCCCCCCACCCCGCCGCAGGAGCAACCATGCCGACGGCCACAGCCGCCCCGTTCCGTTTCTTCACCCTTCAGGTCACACGGACGAGGCGGCTGAGCCCGTCCCTGGTCCGGGTGACCTTCACCGGCCCCGACCTGCACGCCTTCGCGTCCGACGGCCTGGACCAGAGCCTCTCGCTCTTCCTCCCCCGCCCGGGCCAGCCCGAGCCCGTCCTGCCGATGGAGTACGGCGAGGGCTGGCGCCAGGCCTGGATCGACACCCCCGAGGACGTACGGGCCTTCATGCGCTCGTACACGCTGCGCGCCCTGCGCCGAGGCGCCGACGGGGCCACGAGCGAGATCGACATCGACTTCGTCCTGCACGGCACGGAACCCGGCGCCGCCACCCCCGCGGGCCCGGCCTCACGCTGGGCCGCCGGTGCCGGGGCCGGTGACCGGGTCGCGCTGCTCGGCCCGTCCGTCGCCGACAACGGGGCGATTCGTTTCCGTCCGCCCGCCGACGCCGACCTGGTCGTCGTCTGGGCCGACGAGACGGCCCTGCCCGCCGCCTCGGCCATCCTGGAGTCGCTGCCGGCCGGGACGAAAGCCCGCGTCTGGCTGGAGGTCCCGCACGCCGGCGACCGCGTACCGCCCGTCACGGCCGCCGACGCGGAGATCACCTGGCTCGTGCGCGACGAGGGCTCCCCCACAGCGGTCGAGGCGATCCGCGCCGCCCGGCTCCCCGCCGCGCGGGCTCCGTACGCCTGGATCGCGGGTGAGTCCGGCCGCGTGAAGGAGCTGCGGCGTCATCTCGTACGGGAGCGGGAGATCGACCGCAGGCGCGTCACGTTCGTCGGCTACTGGCGGCGCGGGCTCAGCGAGGAGCAGCTGCGCGAGCAGGGCGGGTGACGTGAGGGAGGCCACGTCGCAGCGTGGCGGGTGGAGCCGAACCTCACAGGAACTTAGGTTAGGCTAACCTAAGTTGAACCCCGCCCCCCACTTCCCTTCCCGCGCCCGTTTCTCTCCTGCCCCCGGAGGACTCCCCCATGCGCTCTCACCTGCTCAATGACACGACCGCGGAGCGGTACCGCCGCTCCGTGACCGAAGGAATCGAGCGGGTGGCGGCCAAACTCGCCACCACCGACCGTCCGTTCACGGGTGTCACGGTCGACGCCCTCGCGCCCCGCATCGAGGGCATCGACCTCGACAAGCCCCTGCACGACACCACCGCGGTGCTGGACGAGCTGGAGGACGTCTACCTCCGGGACGCGATCTACTTCCACCACCCCCGCTACCTCGCCCACCTCAACTGCCCGGTGGTCATACCCGCCGTGCTCGGCGAGGCGGTCCTGTCCGCCGTCAACTCCTCCCTCGACACCTGGGACCAGTCGGCCGGCGGCACCCTCATCGAGCGCAGGCTCATCGACTGGACCAACGAGCGCATCGGCTTCGGGCCCGCCGCCGACGGCGTGTTCACCTCCGGCGGCTCGCAGTCCAACCTCCAGGCGCTGCTGCTGGCCCGCGAGGAGGCCAAGAGCAGCTCGCACGCCGAACTGCGGATCTTCGCCTCCGAGGTGAGCCACTTCAGTGTCAGGAAGTCGGCCAAACTGCTCGGTCTGAGCGCCGACTCCGTCGTGTCGATCCCCGTCGGCAGCGACAAGCGCATGCAGACGGTCGCGCTCGCCCACGAGCTGGAGCGCTGCAGGCGCGAGGGTCTGGTCCCGATGGCCGTCGTCGCGACCGCCGGCACCACGGACTTCGGCTCGATCGACCCGCTGCCCGAGATCGCCGAGCTGTGCGACCAGTTCGGCGCCTGGATGCACGTGGACGCGGCGTACGGCTGCGGCCTCCTCGCGTCCCTGAGGAACCGGCACCGCATCGACGGCATCGAGCGCGCCGACTCCGTGACCGTGGACTACCACAAGTCCTTCTTCCAGCCGGTGAGTTCGTCCGCCGTCCTGGTCCGCGACGCGGCCACCCTGGGACACGCCACCTACCACGCGGAGTACCTCAACCCGCGCCGCGCGGTGCAGGAGCGCATCCCCAACCAGGTGGACAAGTCCCTGCAGACCACCCGCCGTTTCGACGCCCTCAAACTGTGGATGACGCTGCGCGTGATGGGCGCCGACGGCATCGGGCAGCTCTTCGACGAGGTCTGCGAACTGGCTGAGAAGGGCTGGCAGCTGCTCGCCGCCGACCCGCGGTACGACGTCGTGGTCGAGCCGTCCCTCTCCACCCTGGTCTTCCGCTACATACCGGCCGCCGTGACCGACCCGGCCGAGATCGACCGCGCCAACCTGTACGCCCGCAAGGCCCTGTTCGCCTCCGGCGACGCGGTGGTCGCCGGCACGAAGGTCGGCGGCCGCCACTTCCTCAAGTTCACCCTGCTCAATCCCGAGACCACGACGGACGACATCTCCGCCGTGCTCGACCTGATCGCCGGCCACGCCGAGCAGTACCTGGGAGAGTCCCTTGACCGCGCTTCCTGAACCCGCGCTTCCTGGATCCGCCGTGCGCATCCACGACTTCATCGGTATCGGCCTGGGCCCCTTCAACCTCGGCCTCGCCTGCCTCACCGAACCGATCGACGAGCTCGACGGTGTCTTCCTGGAGTCCAAGCCCCACTTCGAGTGGCACTCCGGGATGTTCCTGGAGGGCGCGCACCTCCAGACCCCGTTCATGTCGGACCTCGTCACCCTGGCCGACCCGACGTCCCCGTACTCCTTCCTCAACTACCTGAAGGAATCGGGCCGTCTGTACTCGTTCTACATCCGCGAGAACTTCTACCCGCTGCGCGTCGAGTACGACGACTACTGCCGCTGGGCCGCCTCGAAGCTCTCCGGTGTCCGCTTCAGCACGACGGTCGAGGAGGTGACGTACGAGGACGACGTGTACGCCGTCCGCACGACGGCCGGTGACGTGTTCCGCGCCCGCCACCTCGTCCTCGGCACCGGCACTCCGCCCCACATACCGGAGGCCTGCGAGGGCCTCGGCGGGGACTTCATCCACAACTCCCGCTACCAGCAGCACAAGCGGGAGCTGCAGGCCAAGAAGTCGATCACGCTCGTCGGCAGCGGGCAGTCCGCCGCCGAGATCTACTACGACCTGCTGAGCGAGATCGACGTCCACGGCTACCGGCTGAACTGGGTCACGCGCTCCCCGCGGTTCTTCCCGCTGGAGTACACCAAGCTGACGCTGGAGATGACCTCCCCGGAGTACATCGACTACTTCCACGCGCTGCCCGAGCGGACCCGCTACCGCCTCCAGACGGAGCAGAAGGGCCTGTTCAAGGGCATCGACGGCGAGCTGATCGACTCGATCTTCGACCTGCTCTACCAGAAGAACCTCGGCGGCCCGGTCCCCACCCGCCTGCTCACCAACTCCTCGCTCGGCACGGTGGCTCACGAGAACGGCACGTACACCCTGGGCCTGCGCCAGGAGGAGCAGGAGAAGGACTACGAGCTGCAGTCCGAGGGCCTGATCCTGGCCACCGGCTACAAGTACGTGGAGCCCGCCTTCCTGAAGCCCGTGCGCGACCGCATCCTGTACGACGAGCAGGGCAACCACGACGTGGCCCGCAACTACGCCATCGACACGACCGGCCGCGGCATCTTCCTGCAGAACGCGGGCGTCCACACCCACTCGATCACGTCACCGGACCTCGGCATGGGCGCGTACCGCAACGCGTGCATCATCCGGGAGCTGCTCGGCACCGAGTACTACCCGGTGGAGAAGTCCATCGCGTTCCAGGAGTTCGCCGTATGAGCGCCGCCGGAACCGGCAACACCGTGGGCACGCTCGGCATCCGCCCGCTCGACCCCCTCAAGGACGCCGAGCTGCTGCACTCCTGGGTGACGCACCCCAAGGCGGCGTTCTGGCTGATGCAGGACGCGAAGCTGCAGGACGTGGAGCGGGAGTACATGTCCATCGCGGCGAGCGAGCACCATCACGCGTATCTCGGCCTCCACGACGGCCGGCCCGCGTTCCTGATGGAGAAGTACGACCCCCGGTACATCGAGCTGGTGGGGCTGTACGAGCCCGAGCCCGGTGACGTCGGCATGCACTTCCTGGTCGCCCCCACCGACCGGCCCGTGCACGGCTTCACCCGGGCCGTCATCACCGCGGTGATGGACGAGCTGTTCGCCGACCCGCGCACCCGCCGGGTCGTCGTCGAACCGGACGTCACCAACAAGGCGGTGCACGCACTGAACGAGATGGTCGGTTTCGTACCGGCGCACGAGATCCAGAAGCCGGAGAAGCGTGCGCTGCTCTCCTTCTGCACACGCGAGAGCTTCCTGCACCGACGCAGCCTGGCGACCCGAGGAGTGGCCGTATGACCCTGTCCGACGCCGTGGCGCACCTGTCCCCCCACCGCTGGGCGCGGGCCAACCGCCTCCTCATCCGCAAAGCGCTCGCCGAGTTCGCCCACGAGCGGCTGATCTCGCCCGAGGCGCGGGGCGACGGCTCGTACGTCGTCCGCAGCGACGACGGCCTCACCCACTACCGCTTCACCGCCGCCGAGCACCTCCTCGACCACTGGCAGGTCGACGCCGACTCGATCACGCGGACCCGTGACGGCGCCGAACTCCCGCTCGCCGCACTGGACTTCTTCATCGAGCTGAAGAAGTCGCTGGGCCTGAGCGACAAGGTGCTGCCGGTGTACCTGGAGGAGATCTCCTCCACGCTCTCCGGCACCTGCTACAAGCTCACCAAGCCGCAACTCACCTCCGCCGAGCTCGCGGAGAGCGGCTTCCAGGAGATCGAGACGGGCATGACCGAGGGCCACCCCTGCTTCGTCGCCAACAACGGACGGCTCGGCTTCGGTGTCCACGAGTACCTGTCGTACGCGCCGGAGACGGCGAGCCCCGTACGGCTGGTGTGGCTGGCCGCGCACCGTTCGCGGGCCGCGTTCACGGCCGGCGTGGGCATCGAGTACGAGTCGTTCCTCCGGGACGAGCTGGGCAAGGAGACCGTGGACCGCTTCCACGGCACGCTCCGCGACCAGGGCCTCGACCCGGCCGACTACCTCTTCATCCCGGTCCACCCCTGGCAGTGGTGGAACAAGCTCACGGTGACCTTCGCCGCCGAGGTCGCCCAGCAGCACCTCGTGTGCCTGGGTGAGGGCGACGACGAGTACCTGGCCCAGCAGTCGATCCGGACGTTCTTCAACAGGAGCGCGCCCGAGAAGCACTATGTGAAGACGGCCCTGTCGGTCATCAACATGGGCTTCATGCGCGGGCTGTCCGCCGCGTACATGGAGGCGACCCCGGCCATCAACGACTGGCTGGCGCAGCTCATCGACAACGACCCGCTGCTGCGGTCCACCGGCCTGTCGATCATCCGGGAGCGGGCGGCCGTCGGCTACCGGCACCTGGAGTACGAGGCCGCCACCGACCGCTACTCCCCGTACCGCAAGATGCTCGCCGCCCTGTGGCGCGAGAGCCCGGTCTCCTCGCTCGGGGACGGCGAGTCCCTGGCCACCATGGCCTCCCTCGTCCACGTGGACCACGAGGGCTCCTCGATCGCGGCCGCGCTGATCGAGCGCTCGGGGCTGCCGCCGGTGGAGTGGCTGCGCCGCTATCTGCGCGCGTACTTCACGCCGCTGCTGCACAGCTTCTACGCGTACGACCTGGTGTTCATGCCGCACGGCGAGAACGTCATCCTCGTCCTGAAGGACGGCGTGGTCGAGCGGGCGATCTACAAGGACATCGCCGAGGAGATCGCCGTGATGGACCCGGACGCGGTCCTGCCGCCGACGGTCGAGCGGCTGCGCGTGGACGTGCCGGAGGACAAGAAGCTGCTGTCGCTCTTCACGGACGTCTTCGACTGCTTCTTCCGCTTCCTGGCCGCGAACCTGGCGAGCGAGGGCGTCCTGGAGGAGGCCGACTTCTGGCGGACGGTCGCCGACTGCGTACGCGACTACCAGGCGGCCACGCCCGAACTCGCGGACAAGTTCGCGCAGTACGACATGTTCGCGCCCGAGTTCGCGCTGTCCTGCCTCAACCGGCTCCAGTTGCGCGACAACGAGCAGATGGTCGACCTCGCCGATCCGGCCGGGGCCCTCCAGCTCGTCGGAAGCCTGAAGAACCCCATCGCGGGGCTGTAGTCACCGGTCGCGGGCATCGGCCCCGCGGCCCCACCAGCAGGCGGGCGTCCCCACGTACGGTCCCAGGGGGCGCCCGCCGTCGCGTCGACTAGTCGGCGGGCCAGGGCACCTGCGGCGACCGGTAGTAGTCGATGCCCAGCGCGTCCCAGCGCGGTGCCTGTGCCGCGAGCCGCACCTTGTAACGGTCCCAGTCGTGCGTCGAGGCGGGCGACCAGCCCAGCTCGGCCACGCCCGGCAGCCGCGGGAACGCCATGTACTCGAGGTGCGCCGAGGTCGAGAGGGTCTCCGTCCACAGCGGCGCCTCGACACCCCGTACGGCCGAACCCGGCGCCCCGGCAAGGTAGTTGCCCGGGTCCCAGTCGTACGACCGCCGCACCTCCACCAGGCCCGCCCAGTCGAGGCCGAGAGGGGTGTCCTCGGTGTACTTCATGTCGAGGTAGACCCGGTCGGCCGGGGAGAGGATGAGCCCGGTGCCGTTCCGGGCCGCCTTCGCGACCTGCTCCTTCTCGGCGGCGCTCGTACCGTCCAGGCCCCAGTACTGGGCCAGCGCGCCCTTCGCGGGGGTCGCCCCGGTCAGCTGGTGCCAGCCCACCACGGTCTTCCCGTACTTGGCGACGACGGGCTGGACCCTGTCCATGAACGCCACGTAGTCCTCGTGGCTCGTCGAGTGGGCCTCGTCGCCGCCGATGTGGAGGTACTCGCCCGGTGTGAGCGCGGCCAGCTCACGGATCACGTCGTCCACGAAGTCGTACGTCACCGGCTTGTCGACGCACAGCGAGCTGAAGCCGACCTCGGTGCCGGTGTAGAGCGGCGGGGCGACTCCGTCGCAGTTCAGCTCCGCGTACGAGGCCAGTGCGGCGTTGGTGTGCCCGGGCATGTCGATCTCGGGCACGACCTCCAGGTACCGCGAGGAGGCGTACCGGACGATGTCCTTGTACTGGGCCTTCGTGTAGAAGCCGCCCGCGCCGCCACCGACCTGGGTGGACCCGCCGTACGTGGTGAGCCGCGGCCAGGAGTCGATCGCGATGCGCCAGCCCTGGTCGTCGCTGAGGTGCAGGTGCAGCTTGTTGATCTTGTAGAGCGCCAGTTGGTCGATGTAGCGCTTGACCTGGTCCACGGTGAAGAAGTGCCGGGAGACGTCCAGCATCGCGCCGCGGTAGCCGTAGCGGGGGGTGTCCGTGACGGTGCCGCCGGCGACCGGCCAGGGGCCCGGCTGCACGGAGTCGCTCTCGACGGCGGCGGGCAGGAGCTGGCGCAGGGTCTGCACGCCGTGGAAGAGCCCGGCGGGCTCCCGGGCCGTGATGGTGACAGCGCCCTTCCCGCTCTTCAGCCGGTAGCCCTCCTCGCCGAGAGCGGCGTCCTTGCGGGTGAGGCGGAGCCGGATGCCGTCGTCGCCCGGGCCGTCCGTGACCGGGAGGCGGTAGCCGGTCGAGGGGCGCAGGACTCCGGCGAGGTACGAGGCGATGCGGCGGGACTCCCGTGAGTCGTCCACGCGGATGCGTGTGGCGCCGGTGATCCGGTAGGGGGATCCGCCCGGGTCGACCGAGGCGGGAGCCGGGACCACCCGGCTCAGCGGAGTGACTGTACGGTCGGCCGCGGACGGTGCCGCGCCGACCACGGAGATACCTGCGGCTGCCACGAGCAGCAGCGTACCGAGCAGACGGGGCGTTCTGTGCTGTCTCACATGCGCTCCCTTCGAATGGGTATAGACCACTCTCCCGCAGAGCCGGTGAAACAATCCCCCTCATGGCGGAAATCATCCAGCGGAACGGCACCTGGACCTTCGACGGCGAGGCTCTGCTGCTGGTACCGGGCCGCGACAAGAGCGTGGGCCCGCTGCGCAGGACGCTGGGTGAACTGACGGTCCCGCTGGCCGCGTTGGCGGGAGTCTCGTTCGAGCAGGGCAGGAAGTCGGGCCGGCTCAGGCTCCGGCTGCGCGAGGGCGCGGATCCGCTGCTCCAGGCGACCGGCGGTCGGCTCGTGGACTCCGCCGACCCCTACCAGCTGACGGTCGAGTCGGACCGCTACGGCGTCGCCGAGTACTTCGTGGACGAGATCCGGGGCGCGCTGCTCCTGAACGAGGTACCGGCCACCGCCGTCGACCGTTATCTGCTGCCCGGTCCCGCGGTGCCCCTGTCGGTCTCCGCCGGTGACGGCACCGTGAGCTTCGACGGGGAGCGCGTCCACCTGGAGTGGAACTGGAAGACGGAGGAGGCCAAGGCGGCCGCCGGCGCCCGCACGCTCGACCTGGCCGACATCCGGTCCGTGGAGTGGCATCCCGCGGTCGGCCTGGAGAGCGGACACCTGCGCTTCACCGTCCGGGGCGCGCCCACGAAGGTACCGCCGAAGTACGACCCCAACGCCGTGGAGCTGTGGGGCTTCAAGAAGGACCCGATGGCCCTGGTCGCGGCGGCGGTCCAGGCCCGGCTGGCGCATCCGTCGGCCACGGCGGCGGCGGACGCGCCGCCGAAGCAGCTCGCCGCCGCCCCTGCTCCCGACCACGACGCCCTGCTGCGCCGCCTGCGCGAACTGGGCGACCTGCACCGGACCGGCGTCCTCACGGACGAGGAGTTCACCCTGGCCAAACAGGCGGTGCTCAGGGGCATGTAGTCCCTCCGGGGGCGCGGGGGACGGCTCGCCCGACCCCCGCCCGCCCACGGCCGCCGCGGCACGCCGGGCTCAGCGGACCCGACGCGCCACGGTGAAGTGGTCGACCTCCTCGCCCGTCTCCGCGATCCCCCGCACCTTGAGCGTGGCGAGACGCCCCCGTGACGCCGGTGTCACGTCCACCCGCAGGAACGAGTAGTCGAGGTAGCGCACCCGCGACCAGGTGACCGTCTCGTCGACCTTGCCCTCCTTGGTGTTGATGAAGGAGGCGACGGAGTCGACCTCGTTCTCGTGCCCCTCGTAGGAGAGGGGGGCGGTGAACGCGTACAGGCTGCGCCCGGCCGCGCCCGCCGTCACGTACACCACACCGTCGGTCTCGGGGTACGCCGTGCCCCCGATCGGGAGCTTCTTGGCGACCTTGCCCGCCTTGATGACGTCCGTGCGCTCGTACTGGTGGTTGTGGCCGTTGATGACCAGATCGACCGTGTACTTCTCGAACAGCGGCACCCACTCCTGGCGCACGCCCCCCTCCGAGGCGTGCGCGGTGGAGGTGCAGTACGCGCAGTGGTGGAAGAAGACCACGACGAAGTCGATGTCCTTGTCCGCGCGGAACTTCTTGAGCTGCGCCTCCAGCCACTTGGTCTGGGTGCCGCCGGAGAGGCCGAGGTTGGCCGGGATCTCGAAGGAGATGTCGTTGGCGTCGAGGGAGACGACCGCCGTGTTGCCGTAGACGAAGGAGTAGACGCCCGGCAGGTTCTTCCGGTCGGGCCCGTTGTCCGGGAGGTTCCAGCGGGCCTCCTCGCCGCCGTAGCCGTTCGGCGAGTACCAGGCCTCCATGTCGTGGTTGCCGTAGGCGGGCATCCACGGCACGGACTTGGCCACCGACTCGGTCTGTGCGAGGAACTGGTCCCAGACCCGCGAGTCGAAACCGGTGTCGGAGGCCTGGCCTGAGCCGGACGGGTCGGCGTACGCGATGTCCCCGGCATGCAGGTGGAAGGCCGGGTTCTGGCCGAGCAGGAGGCTGTTGTTGGCGAGACCGTGGTAGCTGACGCCCTCGTCGCCGAAGGCCGTGAAGGTGAACGGCTCCTTGTGCGCGGGAGCGGTGGTGAAGGTGCCGAGCGTGCCCAGCAGATGGGTTTCGGCCGGGTCGAAGCCCGCGTGGCCGACTCCGTAGTAGTACGTCCGGCCGGGCCGCAGGTGGGTGAGCTTGGCGTGCACGTAGTACTGGGTGTGGTTGCCGCTCGCGCCGACGCCGGCCGGGGTGAAGAGGGTGCGGACCTCGGCGTCGATCTTGTGGGAGAGGTCCCAGGGGTGGGCGCCGACGCGGACGAAGGGCTTCTTCACCGCGACCGGGACCTGCCAGGAGACGGTGATCTCCGTGCGGGGGTCGTTGCCCCAGGCCAGGTGGCGGCCGAACGGGGCGACGAGAGCGCCGTCGACCTTCTCGGCCTTCGTGGCCGTCCGCGTGGGTACGGCGGCCTGTGCGACGGCGCCGGGCACGAAGGCCCCGCCCGCGACGGCGCCCAGTGTGACGGCGCCGCCCCTGATCATCGTGCGCCGCGAGAATCTGGCGCGGAGGTATTCGTGCTGCTCGGCCATGTTCATGCGCGCGGCGAGCTCGTCCGGTACGCCCATGCGTGGAGTGTCCATGGCCGAAAGGTGCTCCTGGCAACCATCGCGCCGCGGACCACAGAGTGAACAGGCCCCGAACAGGCCCCCATAAGAGTTTCAACAGCCTCCTGCCCGAAATCGGGCAGGATTCTTGCGATTGCCAGCCCTTTACCTCAGGATCGACGGGTGCACGACGAACTTGTTGATCACCTGACGCGCTCCTCGCCCCTCAGCAGGGGCGAGGCACTGCGGGTGATCCAGGACGTGCTCGCCTACTTCGACGAGACGACCGAGGACTTCGTCCGTCGCCGCCACCGGGAGCTCCAGGCACAGGGCCTGGTCAACTCGGCGATCTTCGAAAGGATCACGGCGGACCTCAAATACCGCGCGGTCGCACCCCCGGAGCTCACGCTCCGGCAGGTGCGCCGCATCGTCTACGGCTAGGAACCTTCTGTATGTGCGGAATCGTGGGATACATCGGCAGGCGTGACGTGGCGCCGCTCCTCCTGGAGGGCCTGCAGCGCCTGGAGTACCGCGGCTACGACTCGGCGGGCATCGTCGTGACGTCCCCGAAGACGGCCGGCCTGAAGATGGTCAAGGCCAAGGGCCGCGTCCGCGACCTGGAGGCCCGCGTCCCCAAGCGCTTCGCGGGCACCACGGGTATCGCCCACACCCGCTGGGCCACCCACGGCGCCCCCTCCGACGAGAACGCGCACCCGCACATGTCGGCCGACAACAAGGTCGCCGTCGTCCACAACGGCATCATCGACAACGCCTCCGACCTGCGGAAGAAGCTGGAGGCCGACGGCGTCGAGTTCCTCTCCGAGACCGACACCGAGGTCCTCACCCACCTGATCGCCCGCTCCCAGGCCGAGAAGCTGGAGGACAAGGTCCGCGAGGCCCTCCGGGTCGTCGAGGGCACGTACGGCATCGCCGTGATGCACGCCGACTTCACCGACCGCATCGTGGTGGCCCGCAACGGCTCCCCGGTCGTCCTCGGCATCGGCGAGAAGGAGATGTTCGTCGCCTCGGACATCGCCGCACTCGTCACCCACACCCGCCAGATCGTCACCCTCGACGACGGCGAGATGGCCACCCTGAAGGCCGACGACTTCCGTACGTACACCACGGAGGGCACCCGCACCACGGCCGAGCCGACCACCGTGGAGTGGGAGGCCGCCTCCTACGACATGGGCGGCCACGACACGTACATGCACAAGGAGATCCACGAGCAGGCCGAGGCCGTGGACCGGGTGCTGCGCGGCCGGATCGACGACCGGTTCTCGACCGTGCACCTCGGCGGCCTCAACCTGGACGCCCGTGAGGCGCGTCTGATCCGCCGGGTGAAGATCCTCGGCTGCGGCACCTCGTACCACGCGGGCATGATCGGCGCCCAGATGATAGAGGAGCTGGCCCGTATCCCCGCGGACGCCGAGCCCGCCTCGGAGTTCCGCTACCGCAACGCGGTCGTCGACCCCGACACCCTGTACGTGGCGGTGTCGCAGTCCGGTGAGACGTACGACGTCCTGGCCGCGGTGCAGGAACTGAAGCGCAAGGGCGCCCGCGTCCTCGGCATCGTGAACGTCGTGGGCTCGGCCATCGCCCGCGAGGCCGACGGCGGCATGTACGTGCACGCCGGGCCCGAGGTGTGCGTGGTCTCCACCAAGTGCTTCACCAACACCACGGTCGCCTTCGCGCTCCTGGCGCTGCACCTGGGCCGCACCCGCGACCTGTCGGTCTCCGACGGCAAGCGGATCATCGAGGGCCTGCGGAAGCTGCCCGGCCAGATCACGGAGATCCTCGCCCAGGAGGACGAGATCAAGAAGCTCGCCGAGCAGTACGCCGAGGCGCGCTCGATGCTCTTCATCGGCCGGGTCCGCGGTTACCCGGTGGCCCGTGAGGCCTCGCTGAAGCTGAAGGAGGTCTCGTACATCCACGCCGAGGCCTACCCCGCCTCGGAGTTGAAGCACGGCCCGCTCGCACTGATCGAGCCCGCGCTGCCGACGGTCGCGATCGTCCCGAACGACGACCTGCTGGAGAAGAACCGCGCGGCCCTGGAGGAGATCAAGGCCCGCAGCGGCAAGATCCTCGCCGTGGCCCACGAAGAGCAGGAGAAGGCCGACCAGACGATCGTCGTCCCGAAGAACGAGAACGAACTCGACCCCATCCTGCTGGGCATCCCGCTCCAACTCCTCGCCTACCACACGGCGTTGTTCCTCGGCCGCGACATCGACAAGCCGCGGAACCTGGCGAAGTCGGTGACGGTGGAGTAGGCCTCCCCGTACAGGGCCGCGCCCCTCAGGGGGCGCGGGGCTGTGACATCCACGGCTCCGCCGCGTGGGCGCGATCCCTCCATGCCCCCGCGGAGGTCCGACAGACGGAACGGACCCTCACGTGTCGCCACCAGACACGGAGGGTCCGTTCTCGTCGCCGGGGCCGCCCATTACCCCGGCCGGCTGCCGTCAGCCAGGAGCCGTCACGCCCCGGCCGGCAGCACGTCGTGGCAGGGCCGCGGGCCAGTGGGCCAGCGCCGCGGTCGCCGCGTACCACGCGGCCAGTCCGCCGACCGCCGCGAACCATCCGCCCACCTCGGCGAGCCCCGCGGAGTCGCCGAAGCGGGCGACGGCGAGCAGCAGCATCGCCACGAACAGCAGCCCGTACACGCCCCGCGTCAGCGGAGCCGAGGCGGACGCCCCGAGGGTCAGGCTGAGCGCGACGAGTGCGAAGAGCAGCAGGAACAGTCCCGCGGCGTTGCCGGAGGCTTCCGCGGCGACGCCCCAGGTGAACCAGAGGGCTCCGAGTCCGGCGAAGGCCGTGCCCGTGAACGCGTCGCGGTCGCGGAAGGCCATGAGACCGGTTACGAAGAGCGCGATGCCGCCCACGTAGGTGGCGAGGGGGACGGAGTCGGCCGCCGTGACGCCGTCGATCATCCCGGTGTGCCCGAGGCCGAAGGCCAGCAGGGTGAGTCCGAGCGCGAGGTGGCCGAGGATCGTGGTGGTGCTTCCCGCGGAGACGTCATTGTCCACGGCGGGCTCCCTTCGTGCATGTGCTGTTGTGCGGTGACCCCTTTATGCCCTTCACAAGCGCACAAACACATTTACGCGCCAGTAGATTCACCGGACGGGCAAAGGGGGTTGACGCTTCCCACGGCTCATCTCACCTGGGACAACGTCGAGTTACGGTATGACAACGGCGGAAGCGCCGGATCACGGAATGACGACCACCGGGCGCTGCGCGCGCTTCGCGAGCCGGCCCGCGACCGAGCCGAAGATGCGCCCCACGATGCCGTGGGTCGAGCCGACGACGATGGCGTCGGCCTCGTACTCCCGCCCCACCTCTTCGAGTTCGTGGCAGATGTCGCCGCCGCGCTCGACAAGGATCCAGGGGACCTCGGCCAGGTACTCCGCGCAGGCGAGCTCCAGTCCGAGCACCTCGGTGCGGTGGTCCGGCACGTCGACGAAGACCGGCGGCTCGCAGCCGGCCCACACGGTGGTGGGCAGCCGGTTGGCGACGTGGACGATGATCAGGCCCGAGCCGGAGCGGCAGGCCATTCCGATCGCGTACGCGAGGGCGCGCTCACTGGACGTCGAGCCGTCGAAGCCCACGACGACACCGTGCTTGAAAGCGGGGTCGCAGGACTGACGTGCCTCTTCCGCCGCCAAGGGCTCGGCCGCCGTGGAATCGGCGACGGGGCGCTTGCGGTCCGCGGGTTCGAATTCGTGACCGGCCATGAGTGTCTCGGCGTTCGGATCCTCGTGGGTGGGACGACAGATACGGCGGGGCTGTGTCCGGGAATCATCTTCCCAACCCCATACCCCCAAGGGTACGGCGGCACGCCTCCTCTGCCCATATCCCGCTCTCGGCACGGGAGGGTTCCCCGGAGCATGCACGAGAGGGCGCCCGTAACGCAATGGTTGCTGCCCCGTACAGGCGGTTTGCACAGGGCGCCCCCGGGCAGGCCCCGCACCCCTCGACGGCGGGCCGAAACCGCGCGATCAGCGGACCGCGCAGCCGCGGGCGCCGCTCCGGCCCGGGGTGAAGCCCGCGGAGCCTGCCGGGGCATCCCGGGGAAACACCCCGTGACCGGCCGGTCGAACACGCGTTGAACCCCGGTAAGCCACCGCTTCAGGGAGCACCACCGTGTCCGGACGACCCTCGACCGCGCCCCGCCCGCCCTCCGGGACGCCCGCAGCCCAGGACACGGTGAGCGACGTGGTCCGCTGGGCGGCGTTCAGCTGCGTCCTCGTCCCGGTGGTCCTCGTCGGCTACGGGACCTCACTGGCGGGCGCGGCCGGTACGGCCCTCGGCCTCGCCGCGGTGACCGGGGCCTGCCGGGTCCTGCTGCGCCGGTCCGAGCGCGGCGCGGTGCGGCTGCGCACCGAGGAGCAGACACCCCATCATGTGCGGCACGAGAAGGTCGGCGCGGGCGCCCGTCGCGGGGGCCGGCACGCGGGCGGAAGCGGTCCGGTCGACTGACCGGTTTGTACGCACGGGCCCGTTGGTTTTCAGCCAACTTCTGCACACCGCGCATCCCTTGGCCGAACGGGCCCCCAACCCTCGTTCGACCTGCACCGAAAGGGTCCAGTAAGGTGCCCGCACCCTATGGGGACCGGCCACGGGGACGAGGCGCACTTCCCTGTGCGGCCCACGAGTGCAACGCTTCGTGATCGAATGCTTCACGCCAAGTTGCCATGTCGACAATCTGCCGAGTGCTGAACTGGCCACCTCGGCACCATGCGACACAGTAGATTCGATCTTGACGTCTTACGGCGGGGGACTCGTGCAGGACCGAGGGGAAACGTGTTGGAGCGACAGACCCGAAAGGTAGAGGGAGCCGCGACCACCGAGGGGGGCTTAGCAGTATGAGCCACGACTCCACTGCCGCGCCGGAAGCCGCGGCCCGGAAGCTTTCCGGGCGACGCCGCAAGGAGATCGTCGCGGTGCTGCTGTTCAGCGGCGGCCCCATCTTCGAGAGTTCGATACCGCTGTCGGTGTTCGGGATTGACCGCCAGGACGCCGGCGTGCCGCGGTACCGACTACTGGTGTGTGCCGGTGAGGATGGCCCACTGCGGACCACAGGAGGCCTGGAACTCACCGCGCCCAACGGGCTGGAGGCGATCTCCAGGGCGGGCACCGTCGTCGTGCCGGCCTGGCGGTCGATCACCTCACCGCCACCGGAGGAGGCGCTCGACGCACTGCGCCGGGCACATGAGGAGGGCGCCCGCATAGTCGGGCTGTGCACCGGCGCCTTCGTCCTGGCGGCGGCCGGACTGCTGGACGGCCGTCCGGCGACGACACACTGGATGTACGCACCGACGCTGGCCAAGCGCTATCCGTCGGTGCACGTCGATCCCCGTGAGCTGTTCGTGGACGACGGCGACGTACTGACGTCGGCGGGCACGGCGGCCGGGATCGACCTCTGTCTGCACATAGTGCGGACGGACCACGGCAACGAGGCCGCCGGAGCACTGGCCCGCCGTCTGGTGGTGCCACCCCGGCGCAGTGGCGGCCAGGAGCGCTATCTCGACCGGTCTTTACCGGAGGAGATCGGCGCCGACCCGCTCGCGGAGGTCGTCGCCTGGGCCCTGGAGCACCTCCACGAGCAGTTCGACGTGGAGACGCTGGCGGCACGCGCGTACATGAGCAGGCGTACGTTCGACCGCCGGTTCCGCTCGCTCACCGGGAGCGCTCCCCTGCAGTGGCTGATCACCCAGCGGGTGCTCCAGGCGCAGCGGCTCCTGGAGACGTCCGACTACTCCGTGGACGAGGTCGCCGGACGCTGCGGATTCCGTTCGCCGGTCGCGCTGCGCGGGCACTTCCGCCGCCAGCTCGGCTCCTCACCCGCGGCGTACCGCGCCGCGTACCGGGCGCGCCGCCCGCAGGGTGAGAAGCAGACGGATCCGGACGGCTCCGCGCCACCGCCGCCGCCGGTGCCGCAGCACGAGGCACCCGTCCCGTTCCAGACCCGTCGTACGGCGGCCGCCCACGCGGTCGGCCCGGCGACGTCGTCCTTCTCCACGGAGACGGGGCGGGCCGGGGCGGAGCTGTACGCGGCCGGGCGGCACAGTCTGCCGGGACAGCGAAGCGCGCCGTAGCCACGTGGTGGCGTTGTGTACCGGCCCCGGACCCTCTGCGGTCCGGGGCCGGCGCCGTGTGCGGCCCGAGACCACGACTGCCGAGGTCCCGGGCCTGCCCGGGCGGGGAAGCGGGCCGTAGGGTGACCCCATGAACGATCGCATGGTGTGGATCGACTGCGAGATGACCGGTCTCTCGCTGTCGGACGACGCGCTCATCGAGGTGGCCGCGCTGGTGACGGACTCGGAGCTCAACGTGCTCGGCGAGGGGGTGGACATCGTGATCCGCCCGCCGGACGCCGCGCTGGAGACGATGCCGGAGGTGGTGCGCGCCATGCACACCTCCTCGGGCCTCCTCGACGAGCTGGCCGCGGGCACGACCCTGGCGGACGCCGAGGAGCAGGTCCTCTCCTACATCCGTGAGCACGTCAAGGAGCCGGGCAAGGCCCCGCTCTGCGGCAACTCGGTGGGCACGGACCGCGGCTTCCTCCTGCGGGACATGCCGGCCATCGACGCGTACCTCCACTACCGCATCGTCGACGTCTCCTCCGTCAAGGAGCTGGCCCGCCGCTGGTACCCCCGGGCGTACTTCAACAGCCCCGACAAGAACGGCAACCACCGCGCGCTGGCCGACATCCGCGAGTCGATCGCCGAGCTCCGCTACTACCGCGAGGCGATCTTCGTACCCCAGCCCGGACCCGACTCCGACACGGCCCGCACCATCGCCTCGAAGCACGTCCTGCCCGCGCAGTGACCCCCTCCAGGAACTCGGGCGCGAGCACCCCTTGAGACCCTGTACACTTTTTCTCGGCCGGTCGGTGAACCACTCATGGTGAATCACCAGAGGAATTGCCGGTCATGGTGGGTGTAGCTCAGCTGGTAGAGCACCTGGTTGTGGTCCAGGAAGTCGCGGGTTCAAGTCCCGTCACTCACCCTGATGGTTCGAGGGCCGATCCGCGAGAGCGGGTCGGCCCTCGAGTGCTTTCCGGAGCGGCGGACCGTGTGCCCGCGTCCCGTACGACAGGCCCCGCTCCCCCGCACGGCCTGCTCGGATCGACCGGTGTACTGGACTGCCCTCCCGCACCCCGCCAGAGTGATGACCATGCTTGAGGCAGTCGTGGCGGTCGTCGGGGCCGTGGTGGGTGTGGCCGGGGTGGTGACGAGTTACGCCGGACACCGGCATTCCGTCCGGGAGGCGGCCCGGGTGGCGTCGCTGGAACGGGCGGTCGCGGAGCGCGAGAGCCGACTCGTGCGGGAGGCCTCGCACCGGGCGGAGGTGGCCCAGGCGTCCCTGGTCCAGGTCATGATGAGAAGCCGGCGGTCGCCGCTGGCCGAGCAGTGGGCCGGATGGGAACTGCAGGTGACCAACGGCAGCGACCAGCCCATCAGGGAGGTCGCCCCGCGCTACGACGGCCTGCCGCTTCCGACGGGCCTCGCGGGCGGTCTTCTGCACGCCGGGCAGGGGGCCGGTGCCGTACTGCCCGTGAGCGACGTGGTGCACAACCCGGCGCTCGGGGTCGTGGAGTTCACGGACGCGGCGGGAGCGCGGTGGCGGCGGTATGCCACGGGTCTCCTCGAACGGGGACTCGCCGGCGGAGGCTGGGACGGCCAGGCCCCCAACGTGGCTCCCTACGCGCAGCCCGGGACGGCCTACCGAGCGGCCGACAGGCCGTCGGGCCCGCCCCCCTCACCGACTCGGGCCCGGGCTCGCCTGCCGCGACCGGTGTCCGCCGCGCTGGTCGTCGTCGGCGCGGTCCTCGTCGCCTGGGCGGTGTGGTCCCTGACCCGATGACAGCGCAACTGACAGCGCGACTGACAGCGCGACCCCTGCCCTGTCCCTGCTCTGTCCCCGCCCGTCCCTGCCGCGATGACGACAGCCCCGCCCGTGCCGCCGTAGCCCGCCGACCGGCGCCCGCCCGGCGGCGCCGTACCGCCCGACGGCCGGGCCTCGTCCGCCGCCCGCCCGGTTGCCACCGCCCGCCCTACGACGAGCGGCGTGCCACCAGCTCCGTGGGAAGTACCAGCTGGCGCCGCTCCAGGCCCCGGGAGACCGCCGGGCGGCGGTCCGCGATCTCGTCGATCAGCAGGTCGAGCATCGCGCGGCCCATGTCCTCTATCGGCTGGCGCACGCTCGTCAGGGGCGGGTCCATGTGGCGGGCGATCGCCGAGTCGTCGTAGCCGACGAGGGCCACGTCCTCGGGTATACGGCGGCCCTCCTCCCGCAGGACCTGCCGGGCGCCGGCCGCCATGACGTCCGACCCGGCGAAGACCGCGTCGAGGGTCGGGCAGACGGCGAGCAGCTCCTTCATCGCGCGACGGCCGCCCTCCTCCGTGAAGTCCCCGGGGACGATCAGCCGTTCGTCGACCTCGTGGCCCGCGTCGCGCAGGGCCGCGCGGTAGCCGTCCACGCGGCGCTGGGCGCCGAACACGTCGAGGCGTCCGGCGAGATGGGCTATGGTGCGGCGGCCCTGGGCGATGAGGTGTTCCACGGCGAAACGGCCGCCGCCGAAGTTGTCCGAGTCCACGGACGGCAGCGTCTCGTCCGCCGACCTGCGACCACTGATCACCGCCGGGATCTCCAGCTGGGCCAGCAGATCGGGCAGCGGGTCGTCCGCGTGGACCGAGACCAGCAGGACCCCGTCCACGCGGTGCGCCGCCAGGTACTGGGCCAGCCGCCGCCGCTCCCGGTCACTGCCGGCGAAGATCAGCAGCAGCTGCAGCTCGGTGTCGGAGAGGGCCGCGCCCACGCCCCGCAGCATGTCGGAGAAGTACGGCTCGGCGAAGAAGCGCGTCTCGGGCTCGGGAACGACCAGGGCGATCGCGTCGGTGCGGTTGGCGGCGAGCGCGCGGGCGGCCGTGTTCGGCACGTAACCGAGCTCCGCGACCGCCGCCTCGACGGCCGCCCGGGTGGCGTCGCTGACCCGCGGAGAGCCGTTGATCACACGGGAGACCGTGCCGCGGCCCACCCCGGCGCGCGCGGCGACCTCCTCGAGGGTCGGCCGCCCGCCGCTCCGGCTCCGCGCTCCGTGGACTGCCATGGTCCGCCTCCCGTCCGACACGGCTCGCACCGCGCTTGGCCTGGAATGTAACAGTCGTGATCGGGGCCGGGCTCCCGGAGACGGGTCCTCCGCGCCCCGGCCGTACCCGCCCGGCGCCCCGCCCGGGGCTCCTCGGCGAGTCCGGGGCGAAGCACTCCGAGGCCGATCCGGAGCCGTCCCGAAGCCTTTCCGAAACCGTCGGAGACCTACTCTCCCGAACCCAACCGCCGTTAGCTAACAGCCCGATAACTGAAGACATATCTCTATGTCCTCTCCCTTGACACCCCCGCGCCGAGCGACGAACCTTCAACACATCACCTGTGGGAGCGCTCCCACAGTACCTGACACATACACATCCCGCACGTTCCCCGCCCGAGCCGCAGCGTGAACACACGGGCCCAACAATGCAGTTGGCCGGGGGGTCGGCACGTCAGGCAACAGGAGGACGCAATGCGCACGAGTACCCGCGGGTCCCGCAGGCTGGTGGCCCTCGCGGCCGCCGCCGCACTTACGACGGGGCTGCTGGCCGGCTGCGCCGACGACGGGGACGACGGCTCGTCGAACTCGGACGGCGGTACCAGCGGCGGCGGCAAGACCACGCTGACCGTCGGCACCTTCGGTGTCTTCGGCTACAAGCAGGCCGGCCTCTACGACGAGTACATGAAGCAGAACCCCGACATCACCATCAAGGAGAACGTCACCACCCGTACCGACGTGTACTGGCCGAAGACCCTCACCCGTCTGCAGGCCGGCTCCGGGACCGACGACCTCCAGGCCATCGAGATCGGCAACATCGCCGAGGCGGTGCAGACGCAGGCGGACAAGTTCGTCGACCTCGGCAAGGAGGTCGACAAGTCCCAGTGGCTGGACTGGAAGACCGCCCAGGCCACCACCAAGGACGGCAAGACCATCGGCCTCGGCACCGACATCGGCCCGATGGCGGTCTGCTACCGCAAGGACCTCTTCAAGGCGGCGGGCCTCGAGACGGACCGCACCAAGCTCGCCGAGCAGTGGAAGGGCGACTGGTCCAAGTACGTGGACGTCGGCAAGGACTACATGAAGAAGGCGCCCAAGGGCACCAAGTTCGTGGACTCCGCCTCCTCGGTCTACAACGCGGCACTCGGTGGGGAGCCCGAGCGCTACTACGACAAGGACGCCAACGTCATCTGGGACAAGTCCTCGGGAGTGAAGACGGCCTGGGACGCCTCGATGGAGGTGGCCACCAGTGACATGTCGGCGAAGCTGAAGCAGTTCGACAAGCCGTGGGACCAGGCCTTCGCCAACGCCAAGTTCGCGACCGTGGCCTGCCCCGCCTGGATGATCGGCTACATCCAGGAGAAGTCCGGTGACGCCGGCAAGGGCAAGTGGGACATCGCCGCGGCGCCCACCGCGGCCAACTGGGGCGGCGCGTTCGTCGGCGTTCCCACGGCGGGCAAGCACCAGAAGGAGGCCATCGCCCTCGCGAAGTGGCTGACCGCCCCCGAGCAGCAGGCGAAGGTCTTCGCCAAGCAGGCGAGCTTCCCGTCGATCCCGGCGGCGTACCCGAGCCTGAAGCCGCAGGCCGCCACGACGGCGTTCTTCTCGAACGCGCCGATCACGCAGATCTTCTCCGACTCGGCGAAGACCATCCCGACGCAGATCTTCGGCGTCAAGGACCAGCCGATCGGTACCGCCATCACTGACATCGGCATCCTTCAGGTCGAGCAGAAGGGCAAGTCCCCGGCCCAGGGCTGGGACGCGGCCACCAAGGAGATCAAGGACGTGCTCGGCCAGTGACCAGCTCCAAGCAGGCTCTCGCGCGATCCGCGTCGAGCGCCGACGCCGCGCCCGGTGACCAGCCGGGCGCGGCGCGCCGTGCTCAAGGTCGCGGTACACCGCCCCGGGGCCCCGACTCCTGGCGCAGCCGGCTGTACCGCTGGGACATGAAGGCGTCGCCGTACGCGTTCATCGCCCCCTTCTTCATCTTCTTCGGCGCCTTCGGGCTGATCCCGCTGCTCTACACGGCCTGGTACTCGCTGCACAACGTGCAGCTGTCCAACCTGGACCAGCAGACCTGGGTGGGCCTGGACAACTACCGGAACCTGATCTCCTCGGACTTCTTCTGGACCGCGCTGAAGAACACCTTCACCATCGGTGTCATCTCGACCGTGCCGCAGCTGATCATGGCGCTCGGCATCGCCCACCTGCTCAACTACAAGCTGCGCGGCTCGACCGTGTGGCGGGTCGTGATGCTCACCCCGTACGCCACCTCGGTGGCGGCGGCGACCCTGGTGTTCGTGCTGCTGTACTCGTGGGACGGCGGCATGATCAACTGGCTGCTGGACTTCGTCGGGGTCGACCCGGTCAACTGGCGTGAGTCCACCTGGGGTTCGCAGTTCGCCGTCTCCTCCATCGTGATCTGGCGGTGGACCGGCTACAACGCCCTGATCTACCTCGCGGCGATGCAGGCCATCCCCGCCGACCTGTACGAGTCGGCGGCCCTGGACGGCGCGGGCCGCTGGCAGCAGTTCCGCCATGTGACGATCCCGATGCTGCGGCCGACGATCCTGTTCACGGTGGTCGTCTCCACCATCGGCGCGACGCAGCTCTTCGGTGAACCGCTGCTGTTCGGCGGGGCCAGCGGCTCCAAGGGCGGCTCCGAGCACCAGTACCAGACGCTCGGTCTCTACATGTACGACCAGGGCTGGATCATCGGCAACCTCGGCAAGGCGTCCGCCATCGCCTGGACGATGTTCCTGATCCTGCTGATCGTCGCCGCGGTCAACCTGCTGATCACCCGACGGCTGAGGAAGTCACAATGACCACACGTGAACTGACACCCCCTCAGGTGATGGATGCGGCGGAGAAGGAGAACAGGGCCGGCCCCGGGCGCCGCCGGTTTCTCGGCGCGGGCAAGCAACTGCACGCGGGGCCCGTCACGTATGTCGTCCTGGCGGTCTTCGCGCTCGTCTCGCTGGCGCCGCTGCTGTGGACGGTGGTCGCGGCCTCGCGCACCAACCAGCGGCTCGCCGAGACGCCCCCGCCGCTGTGGATCGGCGGGAACCTCTTCAAGAACCTGGAGGCGGCGTGGGAGCAGGGCGGACTCGGCACCGCGATGCTCAACAGCACGATCGTCGCCACGACCATCACCGTCGGCACGGTCCTGTTCTCCACGCTCGCCGGGTTCGCCTTCGCCAAGCTGCGGTTCAAGTTCTCGAACGTCCTGCTGCTGCTGACCATCGGCACGATGATGATCCCGCCGCAGCTGGCGGTCGTGCCGCTGTACCTGTGGATGAGCGAGCTGGGCTGGTCCAACCAGCTGCAGACGGTCATCCTGCCCACCCTGGTCAGCGCCTTCGGCACGTTCTTCATGCGGCAGTACCTGGTGCAGGCGCTGCCCAGCGAGCTGATCGAGGCGGCGCGGGTCGACGGCGCGAGCAGTCTGCGCATCGTGTGGCACGTCGTCTTCCCCGCGGCGCGGCCGGCGATGGCCGTGCTCGGGCTGCTGACGTTCGTGATGGCCTGGAACGACTTCCTGTGGCCGATCATCGCGCTCAACCAGCAGAACCCCACGGTGCAGGTCGCCCTCAACTCGCTCGGCACCGGCTACGTTCCCGACCAGGCGGTGATCATGGCGGGCGCGCTCCTCGGCACCCTGCCCCTGCTCATCGCCTTCCTGCTGTTCGGCAAGCAGATCGTGGGCGGGATCATGCAGGGCGCGATCAAGGGCTGAGCCACCACACCTCCGCCCCACGGCGCCGACCCTCCGGCGCCCGCCCGACGGGGCCGAGCCGCAGCGACCGGCCGACGGGCCGGGTCACCGCCGCCTCGGCCCCTCCCCCCTCCGACCCCATACCCCTGGTCTCCTACGACCTTCCTCCCATGGGAGCGCTTCCATGCCTGAGCCTGTGACCTTCCCGCCCGCTTTCCTCTGGGGTGCGGCGACCTCCGCGTACCAGATCGAGGGGGCGGTGCGGGAGGACGGCCGCACGCCCTCGATCTGGGACACCTTCAGCCATACGCCCGGCAAGACGGCCGGCGGCGAGACCGGTGACATCGCCAACGACCACTACCACCGCTACCGCGACGACGTGGCGATGATGGCGGAGCTGGGCCTGACCGCGTACCGCTTCTCGGTGTCCTGGTCCCGGGTGCAGCCGACGGGCCGCGGCCCCGCCGTCCAGCGCGGCCTCGACTTCTACCGGCGCCTGGTCGACGAGTTGCTCTCCCACGGCATCAAGCCCGCGCTCACCCTCTACCACTGGGACCTCCCCCAGGAGCTGGAGGACGCGGGCGGCTGGCCCGAGCGGGACACGGCGCTGCGTTTCGCCGAGTACGCGCAGATCGTCGGTGAGGCGCTCGGCGACCGTGTCGAGCAGTGGATCACGCTCAACGAGCCGTGGTGCAGCGCGTTCCTGGGGTACGGGTCCGGAGTGCACGCGCCCGGCCGCACCGACCCGGAGGCGTCCCTGCGGGCGGCGCACCACCTCAACCTGGCGCACGGCCTCGGCACCACGGCCCTGCGCGCCGCGATGCCCGCCCGCAACAGCATCGCGGTGAGCCTCAACTCCTCGGTGGTCAGGCCGCTGACGCGGGATGCCGCAGACCTGGCCGCGGTCCGGCGCATCGACGACCTGGCCAACGGTGTCTTCCACGGCCCGATGCTGCACGGCGCGTACCCGGAGACCCTGCTCGCGGCGACGGCCTCGGTGACGGACTGGTCGTACGTGCTGGACGGCGATCTCGCCCTGATCAACCAGCCGTTGGACGCGCTCGGGCTGAACTACTACACGCCGACGCTGGTGTCGGCGGCGCCGAAGGACGCGTCGGGGCCACGCGCGGACGGCCACGGGTCGAGTTCGTTCTCCCCCTGGCCCGGCGCGGACGACGTGGCCTTCCACCAGACTCCCGGTGAGCGCACGGAGATGGGCTGGACGATCGACCCGACAGGTCTGCAGGACCTGATCATGCGCTACACGCGCGAGGCGCCGGGTCTGCCGCTGTACGTGACGGAGAACGGCGCCGCGTACGACGACAAGCCGGACCCGGAGGGCCGTGTCCACGACCCGGAGCGGATCGCGTACCTGCACGGGCACCTGCGCGCGGTCCGCCGTGCGATCGCCGACGGGGCGGACGTGCGCGGCTACTACCTCTGGTCCCTGATGGACAACTTCGAGTGGGCGTACGGCTACGGCAAGCGCTTCGGCGCGGTGTACGTGGACTACGCGACGCAGGCGCGTACGCCCAAGTCGAGTGCCCTCTGGTACCGCGAGGCGGCCCGGACCGGGGAGCTTCCGCCGGTGAACCCGGTCGAATAGACGCCCCTCCTGGGGGGAAGCGGGCGGGGCGGGGCGCGGCACGAGTGAGGGGAGTGCCGCGCCCCGCGGTGTGCCTGCGCGCCCCGGCCGGGTGGGGGGAAGACCGGCCGGGGCGCGTGGCCCCCGTCCGTACGTGGCCGGCGGGGGCGTCCGGGGCTGCCGCTCGGGGGTTACTTGTAGGCGGCGAGGGCCTTCGAGAAGGCGTGGGTGTCCTGGAGGACCGAGCTGCAGGTCGCGTCGGCGGAGGGCTTGGTGCCGCCCGGGCACTGCTTGTCACGGGTGGCGGACCACATGGAGAGCCGGCCGATCCCCTTCGTCCTGGCGAAGTCCACGAGCTGCGTGGCGTCGTCGACCCCGAAGATCTCCGTCGTCACGTCGTTGACGCCGATCATGGGGGTGACGGCGACCGTCTTCCAGGCGGCGGACTCGGACAGGCCGAGGACTCCCCTGATCTGCGCCTGGGTCGCCGTGGCGGCCTGTTCCGCGTAGGTGCCCATGTCGCCGCTGTACGCCGGTCCGTAGTCCATCGCCATGATGTTGACGGTGTCGATGCCGACGCCGTTCGACCGGGCGTCGGCGAGCAGGTCCACGCCGTCCTGGGTGAGGCCCTCGGGCATGACGGGGAGCGTGAACGAGACGTCCAGGTCCGGGTGTTCGCGCTGGAGCTGGGCTATCGCCTTCGCGCGGCGGGTGTTAGCCGCCTTGTCCGGGAGCGCGCCGCCCTCCACGTCGAAGTCGAGCTTCGTGAGCCCGTACGCGTCCACGGTCTTGCCGTACGCCGCCGCGAGGGCGTCCGCCGTCGAGCAGTTCAGCGCCAGCTCGGAGCCGGCCGCGCCGCCGAACGAGACGCGGACGTCACCGCCCTGGGCGCGCAGCGCGCCGATCCGGGCGGCGACCGCGTCGCTGCCGAGGTCCGTGACGCCGCCCCATTCGGGGGTGCAGCCGCCGCCGTCGGTGACGAAGGCGAGGGTGTACTCCTTCACCCCGGTGGCCGCCGAGTGGGCGAGCAGGTCGAAGGCGGGGTGGAGCGAGGTGTCGACGTACGGCGCGAATCCGGCGCTGTCGGCCGTGCCGCCGCCGGTGGTCCCGGTGGGCGTCGGGGTGGGGCTCGTGCTCCGGGTCGGGGTGGCGGTCGCGGTGGGCTTCGTCGGCTCCGGTGACGCCGTCGCCGTCGGGGGCCGCGTCGGGCGGCCGGTGGGCTCGGGCGTCGCCCCGTCGTCCACCGAGCAGGTGGCGCCGTCGACTCGACAGCCGGTCGGGTCACCGGTGCCGTTCACCACGAATCCGACGGTCACCGTCTCACCCCTGGCGAGCCCGTCCCTGTCCCAGGACGGGGGCTTCACGGTGACGTGGCGGCCGCTCACCTTCGACTCGCCGTTCCACAGGGACCCGAGCTTCGCCCCCGCCGGCAGGTCGAACTCCAGTGTCCAGTCCTTCTTCGCGCCGCCGCTGTCGTTCGTGACGACGTACTGCGCGGTGTAGCCGGTCGACCAGTCGCTGGTCCTGGTGTACGCGGCGCCGACCCCGGCCGCCTGTGCCGTACCGGAGAACGCGAGGGCTCCGCCGCCGACCACGGCCGCGGCGACCACACCGCCGATCGCCTTGTTCCTGCCACTGACCGTGCGCCGGTGCGTGCTCATCGCGTGCCTGCCTTCGCTGTACGGGGTCCCCGGTTGCCCGCGAAGGAGACCGAGGGTGGGGGTGCGGCAGCACGCTAGCGACCCGGAACCGGGCAAAACGCTTGATCCGGACGGCGGTTGCGGATCTTAGGGTGCGCTTAAGGATGCGATCGGGGACGATTAAAGGTCGAGACCAATTTCGTGCGCCGGCGCCTTCGCACCGCTCCCCGGTGACCCCGCCGCACCGGCTCCCGCCCGTCCAGCTGGATCCAGATCCTGACCTCGGTCCCGCCGAGGACGGAGCGGCCGATCCGGACGTCCCCGCCGGTCGACTCGGCGAGCCGGCTCACGATGTCGAGCCCGAGTCCGGTCGAGCCGTCGGCGCCGGATCCGCGGCCACGGGCCATCGCCGCCCGCGGGTCGGCTATCCCGGGCCCCGCGTCCGAGACCAGGACGATCACGGCGTCCTCGCCGTTGTGCACGTCGACCGCGAAGGCGGTGCCCTCGGCCGTGTGCCGGAACACGTTCCCCAGCAGGGCGTCGAGGGCGGCGACCAGGTCGGCGCGGGCCACGGGTATCCGTACGGGCCGGTCCACCCCGGCCACCCGCACCTTGCGCCCCTCGTCCTCGGCGAGCGCCGACCAGAAGTCCATCCGCTCCCGGACCACCTCGGCCGCGTCGCACCCGACGCCCGCCCCGACCGCCGCTGTCTGCGGCTTGGCGTCACGGGCCGTCCGGATGATCGTGTCGACCTCGCGCTCCAGCTGCGCGACGGCGGCCCGGGTCTGCTCGGCGGCCGGCCCGTCGCCGAGCGAGGCCGCGTTCAGCCGCAGCACCGTCAGCGGTGTACGCAGCCGGTGCGAGAGGTCGGCCGCCAACTCCCTTTCGTTCGCGAGAAGTTGAACGACCTGGTCGGCCATCGAGTTGAAGGCGACCGCCGCGAGCCGCAGCTCGGTCGGGCCCTCCTCGGGCACGCGGGCGCCCAGCTTCCCCTCCCCCAGCTCGTGCGCGCTCTCCACCAGGCGCCGCGCGGGCTGCACCATCCGTACGCCGAGCCGGTCGGCCACCGCGACCGAGCCGACGATGAGCGCGACACCGACCCCGGCGAGGACGGCCCAGGCCGTGGCCACGCCGTTGGTGACCTCCGACTCGGGGACGTACACCTCGACGACGGCGATCTCGCCCGAGCTCAGCGCGACGGGCTGCAGCAGCGTGGAGCCGCCGGGCACCTCGGTGGTGGAGGCCCGGCCCAGCTTCCGGGTCGTGGCGATGTCCTTGTCGGCGGCACGCTGCCGTCCGATGTCGACCGCCTGCTGCCCTTCGCCGCCGCCGTCACCCCCGCTGCCGCTGTCTCTGCCGTCGCCGTCGCCGTCGCTCGCGGGTATGTGCACGGCCATCCCCGCGTCCGAGCCGGCGGAGGCGACGACCCGCTCCAACTCGTCCCGGTCCGTGGTGATCGAGAGTGCGGGGGCGATGGCCGCCGCCTCCCGCTCGGCGTTCGAGAACGCCCGGTCCCTCGCCATCTCCCTGATCACCAGCCCGAGCGGGACCGCGAAGGCCACCACGACCATCGCGGTGACGGCCACACAGACCTTGACCAGCGCCCATCTCATCGCGCCGGCCCCATGCCCGCCGGCCCCGGCGCCCCGGACGGTCCCGGCGGCTCCAGCTTCACGCCGACGCCGCGCAGGGTGTGCAGATATCGCGGCCGGGCCGCCGTCTCGCCCAGCTTCCGCCGCAGCCAGGACAGATGGACGTCGATGGTCTGGTCGTCGCCGTAGGACTGCTGCCACACCTCGGCGAGCAGCTCCCTGCGGGCCACGACGACGCCGGGCCGCCCCGCGAGGAAGGCCAGCAGGTCGAACTCACGCCGGGTCAGGTCCAGTCGTACGCCGTCCAGTTCGGCCTGGCGGCGCAGGGGGTCGATGGCGAGGCCGCCGACCCGGATCTCCGGTGAGGGCGGGGGTTCCCCTGCCGAGGACCGGGCGCGGCGCAGCACCGCCGCCATCCGGGCCGCCAGATGCTCGACCGAGAAGGGCTTGGTGAGGTAGTCGTCCGCCCCGTCGTTCAGCAGTCGGACGATCTCCGTCTCGTCGTCCCGCGCGGTCGCGACGATCACGGGCACGTCGGTGATGCCGCGCAGCATCTTCAGCGCCTCCGACCCGTCCAGGTCGGGCAGGCCGAGATCCAGGATCACCACGTCGAAGCGGAAATGGGCGACCTCGCGCAGCGCCTCAAGGGCCGTACCGACACTGCGCACCGTGTGCGCCGCCTCGGTCAGATGCCGGATGAGGGCCGAGCGTACGAACTGGTCGTCCTCGACCACGAGCACACTTGCCATGGCCCGCACCGTACGCCATACGAGTCAGGCGAGCCGGGGCCTGTGGACAACTGCCCGCGCCGCGCTCCGGGCGTGCTCCCGGCGGGTTCGCCGGGGTCCCGGACGGGACCGCACAGGGGACACGCACGGGGCGCGTGGGGCAGGATGGCCGTCGATGCGCAGAGGACTCGTACACGTACTGGCTTGGTCGCTCGCCACGGGCGCGGCGGTCACGCTGTCGTGGTGGGGTGTCCACACGGTGATGACGGGAACGGCCTACGACCCGCCGCGCGCGCTGCCGATCACGGCGGACGGGACCGCGCAGAGGGCGAAGCCGCTGTCCTCCTCCACGAGTCGGCCCGGGCCCGAGCCGTCGAGGAGCCGCGAGCCGAGTGCGAGCCGTTCCCCGTCGGCCACGCCCTCGTCGTCGCCCTCGCGTTCGCAGCCGGCGAGTCCCACTCCGAGCGCCGGCGCCTCGGGCGCGGTGAGGAGTTACGACACCGACGGGGGCCGGGTCGTCTTCGACCTCGGCCCGTCGTCGGCGTCCCTGGTGTCCGCGACGCCCGCGTCCGGGTGGTCCATGCAGGTGTGGAAGACCGAGACGTGGATCCGGGTGGAGTTCTCCTCCGGAGCGGACCGGGTGTCGGTGTTCTGCACGTGGCACGACTCCGCGCCGCGGGTCGACATCAACGACTACTGAGCGCCGGTAGCCGTACGACCGGCTCGGGTGGGCCGACTGCCCGTGGGGCCCCCGGCCGGTCGTACGGCTACCGGAAGACCGAGGGCGGGGGCGCCGGTGAGGCGACCGCCGCGGCGTCCGTCACCGGGGCCGCTCCGCCCGTGAAGTCCCGCAGGGCCCTGCCGTGTTCGACCCGTGCGGGGTGGGGGTCGGAGGCCGCGCGCCGGGTCAGTTCCGCGACGGGCAGCGGCCGGTCCGATCCGACCAGGACGGCGTTGCCGAAGCGCTTGCCGCGCAGGACCGTGGGGTCGGCGACGAGGGCGAGTTCGGGGAAGACGCCGGCGGCGGTGGCGATCTGGCCGCGCAGATGCGCCAGGGGCGGGCCGTCGGCGAGGTTGGCGGCGTACAGGCCACCCGCCTTCACGACCCTGCGCACCTCGGTGAGGAACTCCCCCGATGTCAGATGGGCGGGTGTGCGCGCCCCGCTGAACACGTCCGCGATGACCAGGTCGGCCCAGTCGTCCGGCACCTTGGCGAGCCCTTCGCGCGCGTCGACGGACCGCACCCTGATCCGGGCGTTCGGGTCCAACGGCAGTTCGCGCCGGACCAGTCGGACGAGCGCCGCGTCCCGTTCGACGACCTGCTGGGTGGAGCGGGGCCGGGTCGCGGCCACGTACCGGGCGAGCGTGAAGGCGCCGCCGCCGAGGTGGACGGCCTGCACGGGCTTGCCGGGCGGGGCGACGAGATCGATGACATGACCGAGCCGGCGCTGGTACTCGAAGCTCAGGTACGAGGGATCGTCGAGGTCGACGTGCGACTGCGGGGCTCCGTCGATGAGCAGCGTCCAGGCCCGCGCACGCTCCCGGTCGGGCATGAGCTCGGCGAGACCTCCGTCGACGCTCTCGACGACGGCCGAGGGGTCGACGCGCCTGCCACCCGCCCGTCTGTCGTCCGCACGTTTGTTCTTCGCCCTCGCCATCCGCCCATTATCGACCCGCCGGAACGGCCCGGCTCAGCGGCGGCACTCCTCCAGGAGCGCGGAGCTGCGGCGTCGTGCGGTTCCGCCGCCGGGCGCGGCCGGCGTCCACCGGCTCGCCCACAGCTCACGACTCACCGCGCGGCCGTCCTCAACGGCAGTTGTCCGCGGCCTCGATCAACCGGGCCGCCTCCCCCAGCGCGGCCCGCAGCACGGCCGGATCCGTGGCCAGGTCGGCCTCGCCGGGCGGCAGCAGCCAGTCCGATCCCTCGACCGGCGGCTCCGGCGCCAGCCGGACCCCCCGTCCGTCCGTCCGCGTGCACGTACTGCCCGGGACGTCCCAGGCGGAAGCCGTCCCCGGCGGCACCAGGAATCCGAGCGTGCCGCAGGTGTCGTCGTGCAGCACGGGACCGACCGCCTCGGCGGCGGCGCCCCTGCGCAGGATGTCGACGGCCTCCAGCCCCTGCCGGGCGGGCACGGTGACGAGATCGCAGGGATCCCCGGAGCCCTCGCCACGCTCACCGCCGCACGGCCCGAGCGGGGGACACGAATCGACGCCCTGCCTGGTCTCCATCCTGGCCTCCACCACGGAACCCCTCCTCGATCGAGCGCACCGCATGGTTCAACGCCCCACCACGTCAACGGCTACGGCGAAACTCGGCCGCAAAGGATGGCAGTTCATGGCAGATCAGGGATGAGATATCCGGTTTGTAGCCAAACCCCGCGTGGTGGTCTCGTCACAGCGGGTACGTTCGTGCCCGCTGGAAACACGGGTACGGCTCGATCGACTTCATGATCAACTCGCCCTGGTTCCGGCATGGTTCGACGGTTCGTGAGAGAGGGCCCGGCCATGGCGTCGTCACCGATGACCTCGTCGTCACAGTCGCCTCGGCCGCCGCGGCCGAATCTCGCCTTCCGGCGCCTGCGCGGGCAGCGCTCGCCGGGCGAGTTCGCCGCGGCGGTGCGGCGGGCCGCCCGGGAGATCGAGGAGCAGGTCAGCTGTGACGCCCGCTACATCGGGCGCGTCGAGGCGGGCGAGATCCGCTGCCCCAACTACGCGTACGAGCGGGTGTTCCTGCACATGTTCCCCGGCCGGACACTGGCCGACCTGGGCTTCGTGCCCCGTTCGGCGGTGCGTGGCCGGGGGGCGCGCAACCCCGGGATGGCGCCCGCTCCACACACCACGAGCCCGTTGTACGCCCCGCATGAGACGGACGGGGGGTGCGAGCCGTATGTAGCGACACACGGCACGCATGATCCGCACGATCCGTATCACCCGTATCACCCGTATCAATCGTGCGACCCGCACGAGATCGACGATCAGAACCACGAGGAGAGCGACGTGCAACGTCGCGCATTCATGAGCGGCGGCACCGCCACGGTGGCGGCCGCCTCCCTGGGCCCATGGGGGCTCGCGTTCGGCTCCGCGGCCGCGGCCGCGGAGCGTCCCGTGCGCCGGGCCGGCGAGGCCGAGGCAGGGGCGCTGGAAGAGGCCGTACGCAAGATCCGGCTGCTGGACGACCGGCACGGCGCCGACGGGCTGTACCGGCGGGCGGCGGCTCCGCTGCGGTCCGCGTACGCCCTGCTGGACGCCGGTGCGGCGCGGCAGGCGACCGCCGAGCGGCTGCACACGGGGGCCGGTGAACTGGCCATCTCCGTGGGCTGGCTGGCACACGACTCGGGGCGTTTCGACGACGCGCGCTCGCACTACGCGGAGGCGCTGGCCACGGCCCGGGTGGCCGGGGACCCGGCCCTGGAGGCGCACGCCTTCTGCAACACGTCGTTCCTCGCCCGGGACGCGGGACGCCCGCGCGAGGCGGTGCGGGCGGCGCAGGCGGCGCAGTACGCGGCGCGGCCCCTCGGCTCGGCCCGGCTCCTGTCGCTGCTCTCGCTGCGCGAGGCGGGCGGCTGGGCGGGGCTGGCCGACCGGACGGGCTGCGAGCAGGCACTGACGCGGGCGAAGGCCCTGTACGGGCGCGGCCCCTGTGACGCCGATCCGGAGTGGATGAGCTTCTACGGAGACGCCGAACTGGCAGGGCTCGAAGCGCAGTGCTGGTCGACGCTGGGCGACTGGCCGCGCGCCGCCCACCAGGCCCGCCGGGCGACCCGCCTCCAGGACCCGCACTTCACGCGCAACCTCGCGCTCTACACGGCCGAACTCGCCGACGACCTCGCCCGCGCCGGGCACCCCGACGAGGCCGCCGCGGCCGGGTTGCGCGTCCTGGACCTGCTGGACGAGGTCCAGTCGTCCCGGGTGCAGACGATGCTGGCGGGAACGGCCAGGGTCCTGCTGCCGCACCGCCGCGCCTCGGGAGTCTCCGACTTCCTCGAACGCCACGGGGCCCTGCCACGGACGGCATAGCGGGAGCCCGTGCGCGGGCCGGGGCGGCGACGGGGTCACGCGGTCAGGTGGCCGCAGTCGTTCCAGGTCTCGATCGCGGGCTCTCCGTAGGCCCAGCCCAGGACCGAGAGGGACGTGGGGTTGAGGCGGACGCGGGCCCCGAAGTCCAGGCCGAGGCCGAGCCAGCGGGCTCCGATCGAGCGCAGGATGTGGCCGTGGGCGAAGACCAGCACGTCACGCTCCCCGGAGCGGACCCTTTCGACCACTTCGTCCGCGCGCGCGGTGACCTCCGCGAGGGTCTCGCCCCGGGGCACCCCGTCCCGCCAGATCAGCCAGTCGGGACGCCCGGCCCGGATCTCGTCGGGGGTCAGGCCCTCGTAGGCGCCGTAGTCCCACTCCATGAGCGCGTCCCAGGGGGCCGCGCGGTCGCCGAAGCCGGCGAGTTCGCACGTCTCACGCGCGCGTGCCAGCGGACTGGTGAGGACCTCCGCTCCGGGAAGTCCGTTCAGCGGCGCCCGGTGCAGACGCTCGCCGAGCAGCTTGGCGCCGCGCCTGCCCTCGTCCAGGAGCGGGATGTCGGTCCTGCCGGTGTGCTTGCCGGACAGCGACCATTCCGTCTGTCCGTGCCGGGCCAGCAGGATGCGCGGTGCCATGAAGAGAGCCCTTCCGGGAGGATCGAGCGGTGAACCGCAGGAGAACGAGGGGTGGATCACTCCATCATCGCGCACGTGCCGGTGGAGCAACCCCGAGAGCGATCTCTGCGTCTTTGAGCACCGGGGGCGCCCCCACAGGGGAAGCGCACAGACCGTACATTGGTCCGCGGAACTGCGGCCGGGGGAGAGCAGGAGGGGGAGGGATCGGATGCTGCTGACCGATGCACCGAGCACCGAGGCGGCGCCACGTACCCGCCTCCGCTGGTGGACCGAGCTGCCTTTGATCCTGCTGGTGTACGGGGCGTACTCGGCAGGACGGCTCCTCGCGCGCGGGGACGTGACCAGCGCCGTCGACCACGGCCTGGCGATCCTGCGCGTCGAGAAGTTCTTCTTCCTCAACGCCGAGCACCCGCTGAACCGTCTCTTCACGCGTGAGCCGTGGATCGGCATCCCGGCGGACTTCTGGTACGCGTCACTGCACTACCTGGTCACGCCCGCGGTCCTGGTCTGGCTGTTCCGGTCGCGTGCGGTGCGCTACAGAGCCGCCAGGACCTGGCTGATGACGTCCACGTTCATCGGCCTGATCGGTTTCACGCTGCTGCCGACCTGCCCGCCGCGACTGCTGTCGGCGGGCCACGGGTTCGTCGACACGATGGCCCAGTACAGCGACTACGGCTGGTGGGGCGGCGAGGCGAGCGCGCCCCGCGGCCTCGGCGGCATGACCAACCAGTACGCGGCGATGCCCAGCCTGCACTGCGGCTGGGCCCTGTGGTGCGGTGTGATGCTCTGGATGTACGGCGGCACACGGCTCACCAAGGTCGCGGGCGTGCTGTACCCGCTGATCACGACCATCGTGGTGATGGGCACCGCCAACCACTACTTCCTCGACGCGGTCGCCGGCTTCGCCGTCATGGGCGTCGGGTTCCTGCTGACCCGGCCGGTGCTGCGGCTCGCGGACACGGTCCGGGCGCGGTTCGGGATCCGGCCCTTCCCGCACGCCCGCGGCGGCCCCACAGGCGTCCCGCACGGCGCAGGTTCCTCAATTGTCAGTGCGGGGTGCCAGACTTCCGCGAGTGAGCGAATTCCCCGACAGCGCAAGGTCCCAGCCACCCCGGGTGCCGCCGAGCCGGGAGCCGAACCGGGAGCGAGTCCCACCGACGCCGGGGACGGGACTCCGGCAGCGGCTCGCTGAGCTGCGCGGTCCGGCCGTCCCGCCGCAGCCGCTGGACGCGCGCGCCCTCGCGGCACTCGCCGCGAATCCGGGCTGCCGGCGGCGCGCGATCCTCGACGGGGCGGGCGTGAACAAGGCGGTGCTGGCGAGCGCGCTCGGCTCGCCGTCGGCCTTCGGCCAGTCACAGTTCGCGTTCATGCGGGGCAACGCCTTCGAGGCGCGGGTCAAGGCCGACGGCGGCGCGGAGCTGCTGCGGCTCGTGCACGAGCGGCTGGACGCGCAGGCCGAGCCGCCCACGGCCGGAGCCGTTCCCGACCTCACCGCCGTCGGCCCCGAGGGCCGCACGGCCCGTACGGCCCTGGCCCTGCGGGAGGCCACCGCGGCGGGCGGCTGGACACTGCTCGACCACCCGCTGCTCGCCCTGGACGTGGCGGGCTCCCCCGCCTTCCTGGAGCCGGACGCGGTGGTCGTGCATCCCGACGGCCGCTGGACGGTCGTCGAGATCAAGTCCTTCCCGATGCTGGACGGTTCGGCGGACGCGGCCAAGGTGGGCGCGGCGGCCCGCCAGGCCGCGGTGTACGTACTGGCGCTGGAGCAGGTCGCGGAGCGGCTGGATCCCCCGCCCGAGGTGCGGCACACGGTGCTGCTGGTCTGCCCGAAGGACTTCTCGAACCTTCCCACCGCGTCCGCCGTGGACGTCCGCAAGCAGCGCTCGGTGACCCGCCGCCAGCTGGAGCGCCTCACCCGCATCGAGGACATCGCCGACGCGCTCCCCGAGGGCACCTGTTTCGCCCCCGATCTCCCTGCCGCCGACCTGACGGCAGCGGTGGAGTCGGTCCCGGCGACCTACGCCCCCGAGTGCCTCTCCGCGTGCGAACTGGCCTTCCACTGCCGCGACCGCTCCCGCGCGCAGGGTGCGGTGACCTCGCTCGGCCGGTCCCTGCGGGCCGAGCTCGGCGGCCTGACGTCGGTCGGCGACGTCCTGTCGGCGGCCCGCGGCGAGTCGGGCGACCCGGCCGACCCGACGGTCGCGGCACTGCGCAGGGCGGCGAGGCTGCGAGCCGAGGCCCTGGGCGTCGCGGCCCCCGTCGTGGGCGGCGCGGAGAGCCGCGCGACCGGCCCCGGCCCACTCGCGGGCGGCCCCTCACCGCTCGCTGGGCGAACCGGCCGGGAGGGAGCCGTATGTCCCTGATCGCGACCCTCGCCCGGCTGGAGGCCGTGGAGAGCGGCCGGGCCCAGCCCCTCGCCACCGTCCGGCACCGGCACCTCGTCGAGCGGCCGCTCGTCCTCGTGCCGCTCACCACCGCCGGGGAGGCCGGCGCCCCGCTGGGCGCACTCGTCGGCACGGACCGCGACGCGCCGCGGCTGCTCGTCGTACCGCAGCCCCGGGACCGCGACCTGAGGTTCGCGTTCCTCGCGGAACTGGCGGGCGTCGTCCTGCCGTACATCGACGACCACGCGCAGGACGTCGAGGCCGCCGAGCGCAGCGAGACCGACCCGGAGACCGGCAAGCGGGTCAAGGTCGAGGTCGAGCTGTGCGCGGACGCACCGCAGCTGATCCTGCCGAGCCGGGCCGGTGTCGACTTCGTACGGCTGCTCGGGCGTTCCATGCGCTTCAGGCGCACCGCCGAGCAGGACCCGGAGACACCGCATCCGGCACCGCCGCGCGTGCCGCTGCTCGGACGGTGGTTCACGCACTACGGGGAGCGTGCGCGGGTGCCGGGCTCGTCGCTCCTGCTCGCGCTCACGGACGTGCTGTCACGGCACTGGGCCACCGGTCAGTCCACCCTGGAGGACCAGCACCTGGGGGCACTGCTCGCCTGGATCGACCCGCCGGACGCCGGATCCGGCGCCGAGGCGGCCTTGCGGGCCGAGCTGCTGCGGGACGCCCAGGGGCAGCTCGTCCACCCGCCCGCCGGGCCCGCCACCGACCCGGCCTTCGACAACAAGCTGCTGGCTCCCGCCATCGAGCGCTACGACCGCGCGCGTACGTCGCTCGCGGCCGCCGAGGACGGCATCGAGGCGGACGACCGGCTCGGTGAACTCACGGCCGCCGAGCGGCACATCCGCGAGCTGGTGGCGAGCCGCACCCGCCCCACGTGGGACGCGGTGTGGCACGGACTGGACCTGCTGCGGACCCTGCCCGAGGGCCCGCGCACCGCCGAGCGGTGGACCCGCGACCGCTGGTCGTTCACCGGCCACCGGGACCGGGTCCTCGCCGGCGAGCCGCCGCAGCCGCGCCGGGACGACGCGGTCACGGCGGCGAACAAACTCGCCACGCGCGAGCGCGAACAGGCCCGCCTGGAGGCGCAGGAGGCCCTCGACGACCCGCTGGTCATGGCCGGACGGCGGCTCGCGGGAGAGGCCTTCGCGGGCGAGGTCACCGATGTCGTGATGGCGTACGGCGAGGGGAAGCGGCCCAGCCCGCGCCCCCTGGTGACCGTGCGCACGGACGACCGGCCGCATCTCGGCGAGCGGGCCAGGGTCTTCCGCTCGCTCGGCGGAAAGCCGCAGGCGGCGGAGTTCGTGGGGTACGAGGACGACGGATCTGGCGGGGCGAACGGCGCGCTCGGGGCGGACGCCTCCGGCGACTCCGGCGACTCCGACGGCTCCGGCGACTCCCCCGGCTCCGACAGCTCGCTCGCTTCCAGCAGTTCCGGCGGCTCGGGCGGCTCGGGCGGCTCAAACGGCTTCCCGGACTCGGGCGGCTCTTCCGAGCACGGCGCCGCCGCCGAGCACGACGCCGCCTCCAGGCGGGGCGGCACGCTCGTCGTGCTGCGCGTCGTCGACAAGATGGGCCGCGGCAAGGAACCCGAGCCCGGATCCGTGCCGGAGAAGGGCGACCTCCTCTGCTTCACGCTCTTCGAGCACGAGCAGCGGGGAGGCGCGAAGCTGCCCGACCCGGAGGACACCCCGTGGACGCACGGCGGGCCGCCCGGAGAGCCCGACACCGCCCCGCGGCCCGACGCCGTGACCGAGGAGGACGTCCTGTGACCACCGTGTTCGACCCGGGGGCCGAGGCCGCCCGCGCCACCGACGCGATCCTGCGCGACACCCTGCGCGGGACGGACCGCGGGGTCGTGGTGGACTCGCCGCCCGGCGCCGGCAAGTCCACGCTCGTGGTGCGGGCCGCGCTCGAACTGGCGGAAGCGGGGCGCCCGCTGATGGTCATCGCCCAGACGAACGCGCAGGTCGACGACCTGGTGCTGCGGCTGGCCGAGAAGAACCCCGAACTGCCCGTCGGCCGGCTGCACAGCAGCGACTCCGACCCGTACGACAAGGCGCTCGACGACCTGCCACACGTCCGCAAGTCCGCGAAGGCCGGGGACCTGGCCGGGCTCGACGTGGTCATCTCGACGGCCGCGAAGTGGGCGCACGTCAAGGGCGTCGAGCCGTGGGGGCACGCGATCGTCGACGAGGCGTACCAGATGCGGTCGGACGCGCTGCTGGCCGTGGCCGGGCTGTTCGAGCGGGCGCTGTTCGTGGGCGACCCGGGCCAGCTGGACCCGTTCGCGATCGTCGGCTCGGAGCAGTGGGCGGGGCTGTCCTACGATCCGTCGGCCTCGGCCGTGACGACACTCCTCGCCCACAACCCGGAGCTGCCGCAGCACCGGCTCCCCGTCTCCTGGCGGCTGCCGGCGTCGGCGGCGCCGCTGGTCTCGGACGCGTTCTACCCCTTCACACCGTTCCGCAGCGGCACGGGTCACGGAGACCGCCGGCTCGCCTTCGCCGTCCCGTCGGACGGTTCGGGCCCCGACCGGGTCATCGACGAGGCGGCGGAATCGGGCTGGGGTCTGCTGGAGCTCCCGGCCCGGCACACCCCGCGCACGGACCCGGAGGCGATCCGGGCGCTCGCCCTGGTCGTACGCCGGCTCCTGGACCGGGGCGGCGCGGCGACGTCGGAGCGCGCACCGGACCCGGCCCCTCTGACCGCCGACCGCATCGCGGTCGGCACGGCCCACCGGGACCAGGCGGCGGCCGTGCGCGCGGCGCTGGCCGAGCTGGGTGTGCCGGAGGTGACCGTCGACACGGCGAACCGTCTGCAGGGACGCGAGTTCGACGTGACCGTCGTCCTGCACCCCCTGTCGGGCCGCCCCGACGCGACGGCCTTCCACCTGGAGACGGGCCGCCTGTGCGTCCTGGCCTCCCGGCACCGCCACGCCTGCATCGTCGTCTGCCGAGCGGGCGTCACGGACCTCCTCGACGACCACCCCTCCACGGAACCGGTCCAGCTCGGCGTCACGGTGAAGTTCCCCGACGGCTGGGAGGCGAACCACGCGGTGCTGTCCCATCTCTCGGAACACCGGGTCGCGTGGAAGGCGTGAAGGGGCCACAAGTGGGCGCACGACACACACGTCCGGC
>NZ_JAHRIB010000174.1 GCF_019090165.1 Streptomyces sp. BV286 | reverse complement strand
CTAGTACTGCAACGGTGCTTGTTCTGATTGATGGGCAGTTGTCAGGGGCTGTGTCCGCGTCTTTTGTAGTGGCTGGTGCGGGCTTGGTGCTGGCGTCGGCGTCGCCAGTGTGACCAGTGCAGGATGTGGTCGACCGGGGTGGGTCGGCGGTCGGTGAGGCGGGTGATCAGGCGTCTGATCTCGGCGAGGCTGAGGTGGATGAGCTGGGAGGATCCGTTTCTGCTTTGTCCGTGTCCAGCTGGCGGGCCCGCAGGACGGTCAGGCAGGCGTGGGCGGCCATGGCCAGGGTCATGTGGCGGTGCCAGCCGGGGTAGCGGCGGACTTGGTAGTCGTCCAGGCCGCATTCCTGCTTCGCGGTCTGGAAGCACTCCTCCACGGCCCACCGACTGCCCGCGATGCGGATCAGGTCGTCGAGGGTGGTCTCCGCGGGGCAGTAGGCGATGTAGTAGGAGATCTCCTCCGGGCGGCTGACGCTGCGGCGGGCGATCACCCAGTGCCGGCGGTCGGGTCGGTGCCAAGGGCGGACCTCGACGCGGGCCCAGTCGTAGATCCGCTGTCCATGGGCACCTTGGCCGCAGGAGCGGCGCTTCCACTTCTGCCGTGCAAGGCCGGGGAACAAGTCATGGACGGGATGGTCGAGGGCCCAGCGGGTGACGACGGTGTCGTGCCGGGTGGTGGCCATGACGTGGAAGACGTCCGCCTGCTCCAACTCGAAGCGCCAGCCCTTGCTGAAGCCATAGGCGGCATCCGCCGTCACCCACCCGAACGGAATCTTCTCCGCGATCGCCCGGCGGACCATCGCCTTGGCCATGGCCACCTTCGTCTCGAAGGCGACGCTGTCGTCGATGCCTGCCCGTCGGCACCGCTCCCGGTCGTCCGTCCATGACGTGGGCAGATACAAGCGGCGGTCGATCAGCGTGCGCCCGCGCCCAGTGGCGTAGGCGAGGAACACACCGACCTGGCAGTTCTCGGTACGGCCCGCGGTGCCGGAGTACTGCCTTTGCACGCCGGCCGAACGGACGCCCTTCTTGAGGAAGCCGGTGTCATCGACGACCAGGACGGCATCCCGGTCTCCGAGATGTTCTACGACGTACTCGCGCACGTCGTCCAGGACCTCGTCGGCGTCCCACTCGATCCGGTTCAGCAACCGGTGGATGCGATCGGGGCCCGCGTGCCCGGCCTCCTCCGCCAGCGTCCAGCCGTTCTTGCGCTCCAGCGGCGCAACCAATCCCCTCATGTATGCGAGCGCCGAATCCCGCGGCTCCGACCGGCTGAACCGGTGCACGAACCGCCCGTGCACAGCGTCCAGTTCACTCGCCCACAACCTGACATCAGCAAGGTCCCCACCCATAACCTCACCAACGACTGACCTGGCCAGCAGTCACGGCAAGCACCGTTGCAGTACTAGAGCGAACCGGCGGACCGCCGGAAGGTCCTCCCCGCCGTAGGAGAGGGCCGCGGCGTCCGGTGCAGGCGCAAGCGCCTGGTTGTACCGATCGACGACCGCCTGCCAGTCGTAGACGTCGCTGACCGACTCACGCCCCTCCCTGCTGATGAGGGTCGGGTGCGTAACCCGCGCATCGGCGATCACCTCCGGGTCCAGCCGCACCTCGTCGTAGGGGCACAGGATCGTCACCGCCCGGCCCTCGAACGCGGCGTTGATCAGCGCCTCGTGCTGCGCGCACGCCGGGTACTCCACCGCGCTGCGCCCGGCCCAGATCGGCTCGCCGATGATCCGCACACGCCCCTTCGGGTGGGCGTCGGCGAATCCGCGCAGCACCCTGGGGATGATCCGCCCCGGGTTGCGGCCGGCCTCGGTCATGTCCAGGAACAGGATGCCCTCGGCGTTCCCGCCCAGACCTGCCTTGATCAGTTCCAGGTTGGGGCCGGGCACCGCCACGGCCATCGGCTCGCCGTTGCTCAGGCCCTCGCGCAGGAAGGTCACCGTCTGCCGCGTGTACTCCTGCTCGGTGCGGTAGAAAAGGGCAGGGTGCACGAACACCTCGTGGGTGGTCACCGTGCTCGTCACAGAGCCACCTCGATCCGGTCCAGGCCCGGCCAAAACATCTCCAGAACCCGCGGCAGCTGCGGCGGGGGATTCTCGACCACAACCCTCCCGTCGGGCAGGTTCATGGCGGTGACCGCCAGCGCGCTCACCCCGGCCACGTCGACGAACGCCACGTCCGACAGCTCGACGTACGACACGCCCGCGTGCCGCCGGACCAGCTCGGACAGAGCCTGCTCCCAAGACGGGCGAGTGAGGACGCTGATCTCACCACGGGCACGTATCCCAGAACGACCGCCGGGCAACGGGCTCACCTCCAACGCGGCCCTCCCGGGCACCGCCGGGTCGGGCCCGCCCACCACATGTGGGTCATCCACCCTCGGGCTCCTTCACATCAGGCCGCCTGCCGACCGTCCGGCACGGGCAGAGGAACAGCCCCTCCCAACGAGACAGTGTATCCAGGCAGCAGAAACGCCTGGCTCTCAGTGGGAGCGAGCAACGTTTTCGACGGTTCCGGAGAGCGCTCTGGGATCGCGGAGCACGAAGTCGGGGTGGTCTGCATCGTCTACGGGGGTCGGAGTCCGGCGATGGCACCTCCGGGGTCTCCGGGGTCGTCCAGGAGGGCGATGCGGACGGTGATGCGCTTGCCGACTGGCTCCTGCTGCGCTTCGAAGCCCTGGGCGACGGCCCTGACGATCTCCAGATCGTGCTGGCCGAGCCGTCCCGCGTCTGCGGTCCGGCCACCGGCAGTACCGGATCGCCGGCCCACACTCACCTGTCCCCATACCGGCTGACGCTGTCCGACCGGCTCAGTGCTGACGGTGATCGTGCTTGGACAGGTAGAGGGGACCGATCTGACGCCAGTAGCCGTGAACCAGGTTTTCGGCCTCCTGCACCGCCCGCTGAGCGCCTGGCGCGTCCGCTGGCAGGCGTTGCTCGGATTGAGCCGCGGCGGGCCCCGTGCGCCGGGCCTTTCTCAACACCGTCCAGCGCGAGGCACGGCGGGATACGGCAGCAGTGCGCGGCCTGCCAGTTCGGCCCGCCATGCACCATCGCGCGAGCAGTATCGCGGCCACCACCGACAATGCGCTGGCGGCATAGACCTCATGACCGGCCACTGGCTCCTCCTGCCGGACACCCGCCTGGACCGTGCCGGGTTCATCTGCCCCGGTATCCCACCGTCAACGTCACCGCTGGGCCAAGAAACCCTCACACGCCATCCCCGGGTGGCGGGGGTCGGCACCCGGCGTGGGGAAGACCGGGGCGTTCTGCATGCGCCGGACTGCGAGAAAGCACCGCAGGGTGCGCCGCTGCTCGAGGTCGAGCCCGCTCTGGACACTGCCGAGGACCCGGGCACCCGGCTGTGAAGGGCCGCTCAGGAGCTGACTCCCCTTGACTGAACACCCGTTCTGATCTCTGGACCGGAATCCCCCGTCCCCTCCCCCGCCACCGCATGCTGAGGCCCGTCCACGGCGCGCGTACGGGACGGGCGGCGGGGGTGAGCGTGGACTATGCGACCCTCCCGAGGCGCCAGTCTCCGGGAACTTCTGCGTCTCCGAACCCTCCGGCCGCACCCGCTCCGCATGCTCGCGGCGGTGCAATGCCGGACACTCCCTTATAGGGGCCGGCGTATTTCGCGCGGGCCATGGTGAAGGTGTTCGGCGTGCTTGAGGTCCCACTCTGGCTGTGGGGGGCGTTCGCCGCGACGGTGGTCGTGTCGCTGGCGGTGGACCTGCTGGCCCACCGCACCGCGCACGTCATCGGCTTCAAGGAGGCAGCCGCCTGGAGCGGCCTGTGGGTGAGCCTCGCCCTGATCTTCGGCGCGGTCGTCTTCCTCGTTCTCGGCACGACGGCCGGCACCGAGTACACGACAGCCTGGCTGCTGGAGAAGAGCCTGTCGGTGGACAACCTCTTCGTCTTCGCCGTGATCTTCGCGTACTTCAAGGTGCCCCGCGCCTACCAACACCGCGTGCTGTTCTTCGGCGTCATCGGCGCGCTTGTCTTCCGCGGGATCTTCCTCTCCCTCGGCGTCGCCGTGGTCAGCCGCTTCACCGCGGTGCTGTTCGCCTTCGCGGCGGTCCTCTTCTACAGCACCTACAAACTCCTCAAGGACGAGCAGGAGAGCTTCGACCCGGGCAAGAGCTTCGCCGTACGGATGCTCCGTAAGATCATCCCGGTCCGGGACGAGTATGCCGGGGCGAAGTTCTTCGTCAAAGAGGCCGGCAAACGGATGGCGACCCCGCTGCTCGCGGTGGTCGCCGCGATCGAGGCAGCCGACCTGGTCTTCGCCGTCGACAGTGTCCCGGCCGTCCTCGCGGTCAGCGACGACGCCTTCATCGTCTACACCAGCAACGCGTTCGCCATCCTCGGCCTGCGGGCCCTCTACTTCATGCTCGCCGGCCTCCTGGACCGCTTCCACTACCTCAACAAGGGCCTCGCGATCATCCTGGCGTTCATCGGCGTCAAGCTCATCTTCCAGGCCTCCCACAAGTTGATCAGCCCCAGCATCCCGGAAATCCCCTCGCCGGTCAGCCTCGCAGTCATTGTCTGTGTCCTGGCGGGCTCCGTCGTACTCAGCCTCAGAAGGCCCGCTCCGGCAGGCGCCCAGGAGCAGCCCGACGAACAGGAAGGCGCTTCCGAGACCTCTGAGCAGTCCGGCTCACCACCTGTGACGGATGGTCCTCAGCCCTCAAACGGTTCAGCAGGCCGGCACACTGCATCCCTCTCGCACTCGGGGCAGCGAGGAAACAGGGCCCTTCCCGACGGGCCGATACGGGCATATCGTAAAAATATGGTCAAAATGAAGCGTAAACCGGAAGCCTATACGTGTCCGAGCTGCAAGCGGTCCGTGCCGCCTGCTGCCCACCGCCACAAGACCCTCGGCGTGTTCGTTCCCGTGTGGGGCCCGGGCGCATGTCAAAACCGCGAGTGTCCCGACTTCCGGCTGGACCCCAGCCACAAGCACTCCGAGGGCCCGGTGACGAAATCCGACTGAGCCTGTCGGCAGATGGTCCCCGTCACGGGGCGGCCGCGGCGGTCGGCCCCCCCCTGCGGTCGCACACTCACTGACCTCGTCGGCGAGCTGTCCACCCGTCGCGAGATCTTCCGTGGCTGTGGGCCCGCCACGACGTGCGCACCTACGGCCGCGGCACCAAGCGATTCCAGCACCCGGTCGTGGGCACGCTCGACCCGGGCTACGACCTCCTCCGGCCAGCTGCCGAGCCCGGCCTGACGGTAACCATCTACACCGCCGAACCGGGAACGGCCTCACACGACAACCTAGGGGTGCGTGACCCGGGCGGGTGTGTGGTCGTTGCCCCCGAAGGCGCGTCCGCCGCCGCCCGTGCCGGGACCTGGGACTGCCCGGAGCTGGGTTCACAGCGGGACAACTACTGGCGTATCCCTGGAGCGAACAAGTCGTGAATGAGCGGACGAGCGGCGCCGGTTGGCCGGCCAGCGTGCTGGTGACGGGTGCGACCAGCGGGATCGGGCTGGCCACTGCGCTGCTCCTGGCCCGCCAGGGCCGGCAGGTTATCGGGACGGCTCGCTCCAAGGACAAGGCCGACGCGCTGGTCAACACCGCCCGCGCCCAGGGCCTGGCGTTGGACGCAGTGGTCATGGACCTCACCGACCCGGCGTCCTGCCGGGAAGCCGTCGCAAGAGCAGCCGACCTCTCCGGCGGTGGCCCCCACGCGCTGGTGGCCAATGCCGGCATCCCCCTGACGGGAGCGATCACAGACCTGTCGGAGGACCGGATCCGCGAGGTACTGGAAGTCAACGTCGTAGGCACACTGCGCATGTGCACACTGGTGCTGCCCGCGATGCGCAGGCGGGGCCGGGGACGGATCGTGACCGTCTCCTCCGTCGGCGCACGGATCCCGTCGCCGATGAGCGGCTGGTACGCGGCCAGCAAGCACGCGCTCAGCGCGGCGACGCACACCCTGCGCATGGAGACCCGCCGCTACGGCGTGCAGGTGATCCTTGTCGAGCCCGGCACCGTCGCGACCCCGTTCTGGGACCGGGCCCAGGAGGACCTGTCCGCCCTCGCCACGGCCCACACCGGCGCCGGTGTCCACGACCGTGCCGCAAGCCTCTTCTCCCGTATCCAGGGGTCGGCCGGCGGCCCGCAGCCAGTGGCCCGCACTATCGCCAAGGCCCTCGGCGTCCCGCGCCCGCGTCGCAGGTACACCGTCGGCCTCGATGCCCACCTGGGCGCCGCCCTGCAATGCGCGGCGCCTCTATGGCTCAGCGACCACATCAAGACCCGCCTGTTCGCCCTCCACACCCCGGCTGCCGCGGAACCGACCAAGGTCGCGCCGGCAAACGGGAACTGACTGTTCTCCAGGGTCACAGAGCCTGGCGAGCACCGCTGCGGCCCGTTCACGCAAACGCAGCCCGCACCGACGAACCCGCCCGGCGATCTCACGTCGAGGTAGGCGCTTCCGTACGCCATCCGCGTGACGCCACGCCGCTGTGATCGTTGCACTGTCGGCGTGGACGTCACGGTCGGTGAGGCCGGGCCGTCAAAGGGCCCGCAAAAGCAGGGGAGCGTCTTGGCCTTCGAAGAGTTCGTCGTGTCCGGCTACGGCGGATACAAGTCCGAGGGGCGCACGCTACGGCACCGTGACCCCGCGTCGGAGACCATCGTGCTGATCGGCGGGGCACTCCAGAACAAGACGGCATGGGGTCGCTTCGAAGCGGTACTGGCCGAAAGATTTCATGTGTTCACCGTGGACCTGCCCGGGTGGGGTGATGCCGACACACTGCCCGCCTCCTACGGCGTGGACTTCCTCGCGGCCGCCCTGCACGACCTGCTGGGGGCGGCAGGACACCGGCAGGTGCACGTACTCGGCGCCTCGTACGGTTCGGGCATCGCTTACCGCTATGCCCAGGCCTGTCCCCAGGCGGTACGCAGCATCGCCCTGGCGGGACCGCTCCTGTGGGTTCCCGACGAAATCCGGGAGGACCTGCGGCGCACCGTGGACCTCTTGGACGGCGAGCGGATGGAGGAGTTCGCCGAACTCAGCGCCGGCATCATCCTCCGCTCCAGGCCGGGCGCGCGCGTGACCCGCCAGTCGGCAGTGCGCCGCATCCTGCATTCCATGTTCCGCGGCATCGACGACGCGGACCGGGCGAAGTACCGCAACAACACCCTGCGGCTGCTGCAGCAGGTACCGTCACCGCAGCCGGCGATCACCGTGCCCGTCCTGGTGGCCACAGGCGAGCACGACCTCTTCACGCCACCGGACCTGTGCCGTGAAATCGCCTCGGCCTGTCTAGACGGCCGCTTCACGCTGGTCCACGACGCCGACCACGCAATGCACCTGGAGCTTCCCAAACAGGCCGGCGACCTGCTGACCCGCTTCGCGGCCGGAGAGTCCCTCGACGGCCTCGCCTACTGCCACCCGGTGGAGTACCCGGACGCGCTATCGCCCGGTTCCGGAATGAGGGAAGCGGACACACGGCCATGACTGGAATTCGTACGCCGCGGACCGCCGCCTCTTCCACCGCCCACTGCCCGCATCAGCACGTAGAGGTCCTTCCCGCTGGCGACGCGTGAACTGACCGCAGTCACCGACTCGGCCCTCGACATCCCAGCCCGGGGCACCCACACAGGGCTGCCCCGCCACCCCCTCAACAGCCCCGAGGCCACCATGACCGCAGCCCGTCCCACCATCCTCCTCACCGGCTCAACCGGCGTGATCGGGGCGAACCTCCTCCCAGCACTCACCGTCCGCCACGACGTCACTGCACTTGTCCATCGCCGCCGACCCCAAGGTGCCGCCACCTGCGTGCAGGCCGACCTGACCGCCGACGGCTTGGGCCTGAACACCAGTCAGCGCAGCGAACTGGCCGCCGGTATCGACGTGATCGTGCACTGCGGCGGTCTCACCGACTTCGCCCCGCGCGACCACACCGCCTTCGACAGCGTCAACGCCGACGGCACCCGCAGGATCCTCGAGCTCGCCGAAGAAGCCCGCGTGCCGGTGGTCCTGCTCTCCTCCGCCTCAGCCGCCTTCGACGTCCCTGGAAACGACCTCGCCGCCCGCTCCATGCGCGCGTACGGCCAGTCCAAGCGCCGAGCCGAGGAACTGGCCGTCCAATGCAGCCAGCCCGTCGCCATCGTGCGCACCGCCCTCCTGTTCGCCGCCCGCAGCGCCCCCACCGCCCCCCGACACCAGTTCCCCCACGCCCTGTTCACCACCATGCTGCAAGCCCGCCCCGGCGGACTGCCCGTCCAGCCCGACCACTGGACCGACATCCTCCCGATGGAAACCCTCGTCGACTACGTCACCGCACTGACCGAAGCCCTGATCCGCGGCGACGCCGCGGCCCCCGGTCTCCACTGGGTCACCGCCGGCCCCGCCCGGCTGACCGCAGCAGACCTGGAACGAGCCTGCATCGACTTCCTCGAGGAAGCGGGCCGCCCGGCAAGCGGACCGCTGCTGGCCGATCCCGCCACACCGCAACCTCGTACGCACGGCATGGCCCACGTAGCCCAACTCGGCTTCCTGCCGCCCGACCAGCCAGACATGCCCTCCCACCTGAACCGCCTGCTCCCCACTCAGGTGACCCGCACCGACGTACTCGAAGCCCTCCGCCACAACGTCCGACGCTGCGCGCCCTGGGCATCATGACCCCACGTAGGCCAAGCGAAACGACCGCAGGGGACGCCGCGAACTGTCGCTGCTGCTCGGCAGATACGACACCGCCGGACGCTTCCAGTACACCGGCCTCACCACCACACTCCCCCGCACCGCGGGCCGCACCATCGCTGGCCTACTCACGTCGGCAGACTCCGGGGACACCCCTGGCGGGCTGGTCCTCCTCTGCCGGGTGGGGGGATCGTCGCGCCGAAGCTCGCCGCGGCGGCGAGGTCGGAGGTCGTCACCGCGTTCCAACTGACCCGGCCGTGGCTGATCACGTCCAGGGCCCTGAACTGGCGGGCGAGATTGTAGGGCTCGGTGAACGTGGTGGAGGAAGTGGTGACCAGGCCGATCCGCTCGGTCTCGCGCGCGAGGACGGTCAGGTTCAGTAGCGGGGCGCTCATGTGGTGCGGCGCATGGTGGTCGAGGCCGACGTCCAGGACCGGGGTGTCCGCGATGAAACCGATGCGGGTGCCGGGCCCGGACCACCCGAGTGGCGACCCGGGCCCGGCGCCGGATGGTTCCGGCGGGCGGAGGAACTACTGCCTGGCAAGGACTCCCGGGGTGTCATGAAGGACCACGCTCCGCTGCAGCGGAACCCGCTCCGTGCGGAGCGTGTTCACCGGTGCCGCCGGGTCAGCCATGCCGAAGGAGATCCCGAACAGCAGCTTGAGCTCCGCGGGGACACCCAGGAACTCGCGGACGGTGTCGGCGTAGACGCCGAGGACCGTCTGCGGGATGCCGGCCAGCCCCCGGGCCGCCAACGAGAGCAGGAAGTTCTGCGCGTACATGCCGATGTCGCCGGCCGTCCGTACCCCGTCTCCGAGGGCCGGCATGAACAGGAACGCGGCATGGGGAGCGCCGTAGAACTCCAGGTTTTCGCGGACGGCCGCCCTCCTGCCGTCCCGGTCCGAGCGCTCGACGCCCCTGGCCCGGTAAACACTCGCGCCCAAGGCCTGCGACCGCTCGAGGTACAGGCCCTCGCCGTAGCCATCGGTGAAATCCGGGGAGGTCCGTCCCTCCTCCTCGGCCTGGAGCAGCTCTTTGGCCAGGGCGTCCCGGGCCGCACCCGAGACGACGTGCACCGTCCACGGCTGGGTGTTGCTGTTCGAGGGCGCTGTCTGTGCGTCTTCCAGCACGCCGCGGATGTCCGCAGGAGACAGGGCGGTGGGCAGGAACTGCCGGGGCGAGCGGCGGGAGCGGGCGATGTCGATGAAGGGTGATGCGGTGCCGGGCAAGGCGGTTCCTCTCCATGGTGCGCAGTCGCCGCCACGGCGCGGCGCGCATACGGCAGGCTCTGCAAGGAGGCAGCCGACTTAGCGGCTGGGTGCAGGATGCGCCCTGCGGGCGCCGGCAGGCTTGCGGATGCTCGCGGGCAGCGGCGTGCCGAGACTGCAGGCTGCAGCGCAGGTGACTGTGCGCTCTGGGTGTTCGTGTGTGAGTCCGTGGGCTGCCGACGCTGCCACTCTCGGGTCGTTGTGTGGACGAGTGCCGCGTCGGGTGTCTCAGCGGTGGGCGGCGCGGTTCATCTCGACGACGTCGTCGACGGTGGGGTTGGCCGGGAGTGCGGCGAAGCGTTCCGGGAGACTGTCGCGGATGGCCACGTCCTTGGCGCGATCGGCCGCGGCCAGGGCCGTCGGCAGCTCGTCGAGGGTCAGTTCGGTGCAGTAGGCGGGGCTGTTGGGCTGCTGGCGCCAGGAGTCGGCCAGTGTGCCGGCGTCGTAGGGGTCGAAGCCGGTGTCGTCCACCAGCTGCATGGCCACACGCCGCGCCTCCTGGGAGTCGCCGGCGACGGGGAGGGCGAGGCGGCCGGGCGTTCCGGCCGGGACGCCCTTGGTCCGCTGGGTTTCGGCCAGGGCTGCGTTCCACGCCTTGACCACGGGGCGGCCGAGCAACTCGGCGGTGTACACGCTCTCCACCTGGCCGTTGTCCACCGCCTCGATCGGCTCGCTGAGCATGCCGGGGTAGTAGTTCGAGGTGTCGATGACCACCGTCTCGTCGGGCACCGACGCGAACAGGTCCGCCAGCCGGCCCGCCACCCCGAACGGGATCGACAGGACGATGACGTCCCGGCCCTGGACGGCGTCGGAGAGGTCGGCCGCGCGGGCCCCGGACTCCAGCACCTCCGCCCGGACGGCCTCGGGGCCGCGGGCGTCGGCCACCTGGACGTCGTGACCGGCCGTGCTGAGCTTGGCAGCGAGGTTCCCGCCGATGGCGCCAGCGCCTATGACAGTAATTTTCATGATTCGTTCCCTAGGAGGCTCTGCTGCCCCTGGGAGCAGCACGATGTAATGGAAGGGTGGTGGTGCCACCTTGTGTTGCGGGGCGCAGCGGGGTGTCTGGCGATTTACGCCTGGGCTTTCTGCTGGCGGTAGCCGCTCGCGATGAGCGTGCGGAGCCGGTCGAGCGACTCCTCCTCGGTACCGGTGCCCTTGATCCAGGCAACGGAACAGGCCGCGAGGAACAGGTCGTGCCCCCGCACCGACGCGCGCACGCGCCCCGCGAGCTGCGCGGCTCGAACGTACTCATCGGTGGCGGAGATGAGGATGTCGCAGGGAATCGTGAGCGGGTTGTCCGGCTCCTGCGCCCGAGCCGCGGCCATGAGTGGGTCCGGCAGCCCACTGAAGGCGCTGAAGTACTCCTCCATCGCCCGCAGCCACTGCTCCAGCGCCTCGGCCGGGTCGCCGAGCTGGTCGATGTCCGTCTGGCGCGCCACCAGCTCTGCGGAACGCGTCTGCAGCACAGCCGCCAGCAGCGCCTCCCGGGTCGGGAAGTGCCGGTACAGGGTGGCGGGCCCGACGCCCGCTTCCTTGGCCACCGCCTCAAGGGAGGTGCCGACCCCATGCTGCAAGAAGTGACGCTGCGCGGTCTCCAGAAGGGCCGCGCGGTTGCGTTGAACGTCCGCGCGGGGCTTGCGTCCCCGCTCCTCACCGGCGCTCATACGCCCTCCTGCCTTTCGTGATCCTGCGGCCGCATCAAAACGGATGCTGCCTCCGTACACATTCGAGAGTAAAACGGAGGCAGCATCCGGTCAAACCGGCGGCCCGACCACAGGGCTCCAGGCTGCCCTTGTCCGACTCCTCCCCCGCCGAACCTGGCCCCCGGCAGGACGTCATGGGGCGAGCTGCTGGTGCCCGATGACGGAGAGCAGTTCCAGCTTGCTGTGGCTCTCCGTGCCGGGGCGTGTGGTCAGGACCACCAGAGCCTGGGCGCGGTTCTCGGTGAACAGGAGCTGGGCGTCGACGTCGATGCGGCCGAGTTCGGGATGGAGGATCGTCTTGCAGTCGTCATAGCGTCGGGCGACCTCCTGAAGTTCCCACATGCGGACGAACTCAGGGCTGTGCTCCTGGAGTTCGGCGAGAATCCGGGCGGCTCGCGGGGTGTCGCTGCCGGCTGTGAGCGCGGCCCGCAGACGTGCGGCCTGGGCGCGGCCGTGGCGCTCGCGGCTCTCCTCGGGGACCATCAGACGTTCGGCCGGGTCCATGAACCAGCGGTAGTAGGCGCTGCGGGCCAGGCCGGTGTGGCGGGTCTGGTCGCCGAGCAGCGCGACGGCCAAAGGATTCATCGCGAGGGTGTCGACCAGATCGGTCTGTACCAGGGCCGGCGCGTCGTCCAGGCGGTCCAGGACCCGCAACAGCGTCGGGCTGACGTGCTCGGAGCGGTGGAAGCGGGCCGGGGCGTTGTGCCCGATGAGCACGAAGAGATGGTCGCGTTCGTCCAGGGTCAGCCGCAGCGCTCTGGCCAGCGCTTCGGTGATCTGCACGGAGGGCTGCGGAGCCCGCTGCTGTTCCAGCCGGGCGTAGTAGTCCGTGGACATACCGGCGAGCTGCGCGACCTCCTCGCGGCGCAGCCCCTGCGTACGCCTACGCGCCCCCTCGGCCAACCCGACGTCGCGGGGCCGCAGCGCCTCACGCCGGTGCCGCAGAAATTCCGCCAGTTCCCTTTTGTCCATGCCCCCATCCTCGCCGCGTCCCGCTCCGCTATCCAGGGACCGCCGATCCATGGCTGAGCCCCCCTCTCCCACCTCCGCGAAGCCGCCCGTACGGCCGACGCCCAGAACGCTCCCGGCGAGACGATCCGGTGATCACTTGCCCCTGCATGAATCGCCCGGCAATTCGCCGACTGTGGCCGGTGCACCGCAGTCCCTCGGCAGGGAAGACGGCCTGCGACGACGGTTCCGTCGACGACGCCCGACGCCCGACACTTGGACCCCTGCCCCGGACCTCACCACCCGGCCCACCCGACACGGCGATGTTCGTCGCGTGACGGGCACTCGCGTGTCTCTCGCCCCGGTCCGACGACCGAGGTGCAGCCGCGGACGTGTCCTTACCGTTCCGACCGTTCCGCATCCTCGGTGACCACCCCGAGGCGGTCCTCGCGGCGTACGCCCGTAATGCGACCCCGCGTGCCCGCCCGCGTGCTCTTGTCCCGCGTCGGTCCCTCTAGGTAGTCAGCTGCCGCTGATCATGGCCAGGACGTTGTCGTAGGAGCCGTCGGCCTGCGCGTCGCGGATGAACTTGGCGCGCTCGACGACAAGCTCTTTCGCGTCGGGGTTCTCGCGCAGCAGATCGAGGGTCTCGGTGAGGAAGTCGTCCAACGGCATGGATTGGTCGCTGTCCTGCTGGCCCAGCAGGGTCGTGCGCACGCCCGGCGGGACCACCTCGATCACCTGGACGCCTGCGCCAGCACCACCGACCTGGATGCGCAGGCTCTCGGAGAAGGAGTGCAGCGCGGCCTTGGTCGCGCTGTAGGTCGGGGTGCTCTGATACGGGACGAACGCCAGCGCCGAGGTGACGTTCATGACGACCGCGTCGTCCTTGCCCACCAACAGCGGCAGGAAGGCGTACGTCATCCGGATCGTGCCGAGCAGGTTGACGGTGACGTGGTCCTCGGCGACCGGAAGTTCGGCCGGGTCGAGGAGGTTCTCCCGCAGCATGATGCCAGCGTTGTTGACCAGGACGTTCAGCCCCGGGTGACTCGCCGCCACGGTCTCACGGGCCTGCGCAATCGAGTCGGGGTCCGCGACATCGAGGACGAGCGCATCGATGCCCGGGTGCTCGGCCGTGATCTCGTCGAGGAGTTCCTTGCGCCGGCCGGCGACGACCACCTTGTTGCCGGCCCCGTGCAGACGCAGGGCCAGACCGAGGCCGATGCCCGAGGTTCCGCCGGTGATCAGAATCGTGTTGCCGGTCATCTTCATGAGGGTCCTGCTCCTTCGGTACGGCGGGCCGGTGAGCGCCCGCGGCCTCGACCGTAGGAGCGCCCCCGCAAGGGCGGGAGAGGAGGGTTTATCCATGGATCGGCGGTCTCTGCCTCGTGAAGCGGCCCGCCCAGCGACCCTGCCCAGCGGCCCCGCCCAGCGGATCCGGTGTCGTGGGCGGCGGAGGTGGCGCCAAGGTCACGCTATTGCCGAGACGGTCGGCGTCAGATGAGACGACGTCGAGGGCGGTGACCGAACCACCCAGCCCTCCCGTCGTGGCCGTCAGCTGAATGATCGCGTTGCCTGCCGCGGGACTTCGCGCCGGATGGCCGAGGAGGAGACGCTGGGCGTGCTCACGGAAGGGTCCTCATCCGTCCTGCCTCCTGCTGCACGGGGGCCCGGAGGATGCCGCCGGTGGGTGACGTAGATGCGAGGGATGACCGCAGCGGCCCTGCTTGAGGATGCGGTCGATGCCGACGATCAGGGAGAGGGCGGCGAGCTGGATGTGGCCGACCGCCGTGACGGTGCGGGGGAGGACGATGAACGCGCCGCCCGCAATCCCGGTGTGCCCTTGCTGGTGCGCATCATGACGCCGACCGTGATCGGCTGCTTGCCGGCTTCCGGCCTCGGGTGCTCCGCTGGGCAGGTTCGTAGCCGGCGACGGCGAAGTGCCTGAGGACCAGGGCCGGCACCGCGCGGAGATCCGCCCGTACTTGCAAATCCGGGAGTGCGTGCTGGCTGCCCCGGACGAGCCGGCCGACAAACCGACGGAGGAGAGCCGTGCCGACCTCTCAGGTACTCGATGAATAGCTGCGCCAACTGAGTGCGGTGTGGCGAACCGGATCTCATTCGAAGCATGCGGCGCGGGTGATCGTCCGGACAGAGATGCCGGTGTGGTCGTGGGCATGAAGAAACGGACCTCTTGGCAGTGCCTGGTTGTTGAGGCCGGTCACGAGTGAGGAGACCCGTTGTCCGACCCTGCCCGGCCATGGACTTCTCCCACCCCGCTGCGGTGACACCAACAGTGATGCGGGAGCCGATCATGCCGTTGGCGCCGATCAGGAGGGTCTTCCCGGAGGTGCTCCGCTTCCGGGGGTCTTCGCGGCGAAGGGCCGGTCACGGCCCAGCAGGCGTGGCGACCGTGCCGCGCGTGGAGTGGGCGAGCAGCTTGGTCACCAGCTCGCGCAGGATCAACCGCTCGATGGTGGTGAGCGGTTCCAACAGGTCGGCGGTCATCTGCGGGACGTGTGCGGCGAGGGCACGCTCCAGCAGGTCGTTGCCCTTCTCGGTGGCTTCCAGGAGGGAGGCCCTGCGGTCCTCGGGGTGAGGGTGCCGGGTGATCAGCCCGGCCTCTTCCATGCGGGCGATCAGCCGGGTCAGGCCGCCGGAGGTGAAGGAGAGGTCCTCGGCGAGGCGGGCGCTGGTGGTACGGCGTTGCGGATGCCGTGCCAGACGCAGCAGCACCTCGAACTCGGAGCCGCCGAGTCCGGCGGCCTCGCGGATCGTGCGGTCGGCCCGTCCACCGAATGCGTCGGTCAGGCGCAGGATGTCGCCGTACAGGACGACTGCCTCATCGTTGAGAAGCTCACTCATAAACCTGACGATACAGTAATTCTCTGGCCCTCTATGCAAGTATTTAGGGAGATTTGCACAGCACTTGCTGTACTTGAAGCTTGAAATATAGCTGCCTTTGCAGATACTTTTCCTGCAGCCGAACCCACTGCACCGCACCGAAGGGACCATCCCCCCATGTCACTCGGACGACGTCAGGTACTCGTCGCAGGCTCACTCACCGCCGCGGCAGGCGCCCTGGGCGCCGGAACGGCGCACGCCACGGGACGTGGCGAGGAGACGAAGAGCCTGGAGCAGCTGTACCGCGAGGCGAAGGCGGAAGGTGGCGCGCTGACCGTCTACGCGGGCGGCGACACCGCGACCCAGCAGGACGGCAACAAGGCCGCCTTCGAGAAGGCGTTCCCCGGCATCACGCTGGACATCGTCGTGGACTACAGCAAGTTCCACGACGCCCGTATCGACAACCAGCTCACCACCGGCACCCTCGTCCCCGACGTCGTCCAGCTGCAGACGCTGCAGGACTTCCCCCGCTGGAAGCGGGAAGGCGTACTGCGCTGCTACAAGCCGGCCGGCTTCTCCCGCGTACACCCCGCCTTCAAGGACGCCGACGGCGCCTGGACCGGCATCTTCGTCGACGCGTTCTCCACGATCTACAACGTCGACAAGGCCGGGGCCACCGCGCCCACCTCCGCCCGGGACCTCCTCGCCCCCCGCTGGAAGGGGAAGATCGTCTCGACGTTCCCGAACGACGACGACGCCGTCCTCTACCTCTACAAGGTCATCGTCGACAAGTACGGCTGGGACTGGCTGCGCCGCTTCGTCGCCCAGGACATCGCCTGGGTACGCGGCACCCAGGAACCCGCCGACCGGGTCGAGGCCGGCACCGCGGCCGTCGCCCTCGGCACCGACGGCATGCTGACCCCGGCCGACGGGGTCAAGACCCGCTTCGTCCTGCCGAAGAACGACCCCTTCATGGCCTGGGCACAGCGCGCCGCCATCTTCAAGGACGCCAAGCACCCGGCCGCCGCCAAGCTGTACCTGAACTGGTGGCTCGACAAGCAGACCCAGTCCGACTTCTACATGTGGTCCGTCCGCACCGACGTCGCCCCCCACGCCGGCTACCGCCCCATCTGGGACTACCCCAACGCCAACGTGAGCGGCTTCGAAGCGTTCATGGCCGACCGCGCCCTCGTCGAACGCTTCCGACAGCAGCTGACCCTCTACGTCGGCGAGGTCACCGGAGCACCGTCCCCGGGCTGGCTGGGACTACACCCCGGAGGCCGGTGACATCTCGTCGGCTCTTTCGGCCCGCCTCGCCGCCTGCCGAGGGGGTGTCGAGGACACGGTTGCCCCAGCGCGTTCGGCGCGGGCCCGGCGCAGCGCGGCGGCCTCGGTACCGCAGCCTGACGGCGGCGCCGCACGCGGGGCTGTTCGATCTGGGTTGGCGCATCGTCCGGAACGACGTCGAGCTCGTTCTTTCCAGGCGCGTCTTCGTCACCCAGGCCGTCGAGGCGTGCTGACTGAACCAAATGAGGCATTTATTCAGTTCAGGAGTAGTGGTGCCAGCTTTCCGGCATGGGGCAAGCACGTAGTCCTGAGAAGGACTTGAGGGATCCTGTCGTGCCCGATTCCGGGCGTTTGGTACGGAGGACCTGTGGGAATCGGTCCGGCTGTTGGACTGCGCCTGCCGCCGGTGCGTGGTTACGCGTGGCCGGTGTACGCGATGCTGCAGTGTGAGGACGTGCCCTTGACCGCGCAGAGTTGGATGGCGACTCTGGCGCCCTCTGTCAGATCGCCGGTGCTCCAGGGACTGTAGTAGGTGGCCTCGTGCCCGCGCGTGGTCGCCTTGCGCGAGCTCACCGGAACGATCATCTTGGCCTCCATGCCCCACCCGTCCGACAGCCGGTCCACCACCTGGAACGCGTCGCCTGGGATTTCACAGCACCCCGGATCGGCGTTCCACACCATGACGCCCGCGTAGGTGCCGCTCGGGGTGTAGGCGGCGATCGTGAAGCCCCCGTCTTCATCCACCGGGCTCTTGGAGAAGGTCCATTCGGCAGCTGCCGCGTTGGTCGCTCCGAGGGTGAGAGAACTGCCGGCAAGGAGTGCACTGGCTGCCAGTAGCGTGAGTACTCGGTTCTTCGTCCGCATGTGAGGTCCCCTTCAGGGTGGTTGATGCGCAGATCCAACTGACGGTGATCGTCGCTCCAACCGAGAGGCTGATCAACGCTTTCCGTGGACAGTCCACGCAGAACCAAGGCTCTGTGGACTCCGTGCGTACGATCCGGCTCCGCGCTGCTCTGGTGACGTGCCGGCACAGAACACCGGTCGGGAGAACCCCGCCTGCACTGCAGCACCGCCAGGGGCCGCGGCGTAGATGCCGGTATGGGGCCGTTCAATCCAGCGCATGCGGCAGACCCGGTGCTGGCCGTCATCGACGTCGTCGCCGAGGACGACGCCACCCCCTTCGCCGTCCCGCTGGTCGGGGTCATGATCGGGGTGTGGCCCCATCGGCGACGGGGTGCGCGCAGGGGCATTCAGGTGGCGCGCGGCCGGGGTGGATGGCATGTGCTGTGATGTGGACCTTGCCGGAACCGATGCTCACCGAAGCGGTACGCAGCCCCGTCCTGCCCGGCCACCGCGGTCAGCCGCGGAAGCGAAGTGGGACGGATTCCGGGCGCGCTCTTGGTCGACGGCGGCCACCGGCCCTGTTCGTCGTTAGCGTGGCCGGCATGGCTATCGCTCGCTTGCCCCTCATCGTCATCGACTGTCCGGATCCTGGCGCACTGGCGAGGTTCTACGGCGCGATGTTGGACTGGGAGACTGACGTTTCCCCTGACCGGGCCTCGGTTTGCGCCGGCGACGGCCGGTGCATCTCCTTTCACAGGGTGGCTGATTACACCCCGCCGGAATGGCCCACTCAGGACCGACCTCAGCAGATGCACCTCGATGTGATCGTTGACGACCTTGATGCCGCCGAGGTGGCAGTAACCAATCTTGGTGCGACCAGACACGAGAAGCAGACCGGGACGTCCTACCGAGTTTTCCTGGACCCGGCGGGTCACCCTTTCTGCCTTTGTCTGAACTGAGGGAGCTCTCTGAACTCACCACGCTGACCTGCCGTGGCCAGGTTTGATGACTGGAGTGCGCGTCAGCTCACGGACGAGCGCCTCGACCACCGGCTGCCGTTGCACATGCCCCCGGTTCCGGGCGCATGCGATGACGGACAGGCTTCACCATCGCCGGGCGGAGCCCAGACTTGCCAACGGACGGGTCGTCAGGCCGAGTTCGGCGTGCCGGTGACGACGTCCACCGCGTGGCGGCGGTGGGCGGCGAAGAGGGGGAGGGCGACCTGGGGGTCCCGGGTGCGCAGGGCTGCGGCCAGCGCATGGTGCTCCTGGGGGATGCAGCCGAGGTAGCCCTCGGTGCTGAGGCCGATTCGGGTGAGCAGGAACAGGTGGACCTGGCAGCGGATGGCCTCCCAGGCCGCGGCGAGACGCTGATGGCCGGTGGCGGCGAAGACGGCGTCGTGGAAGGCGATGTCCAGGCGGACCATGGCGTGCGGGTCCGTCGTGAGGTCCATCCCGCCGGCCGCCTTCTCGATGGCCGCGAGGTCCGTGTCCGAGGCGTGCGCAATGACCTGCTGGACGGCGAGGTCCTCGATCGCGCCGCGCAGGCTGTCGAGTTCGGCGACATCCTCGGCGGACAACGTCGTGACCACGGTGCCGCGGTGCCAGGCGCAGTGCACGAGCCCCTCGCGCTCCAGTACGCGCAGAGCCTCACGCACCGGACCCCTGCTGACCTGCAGGACGCCGGAGAGTTCGACCTCTCGCAGCGGTGCCCCGGGGGCGTACGCACCGCTGAAGATCGCCTCCCGGATCCGGTCGGCGACCTCGTCGGCCAGTCCGCGACGGCGGGCGGGGGCCACCGCGTCTACGAGTTGCGTCTTCTGCATGTCTCAATGTTAACATCCTTGAGTTGTCGCAATGTCAACATTAGGACAACCGGGAGGCCGGCCGTCCGGCCAGGAGAGAGGCGATTTCCATGAAGGTGTTCCAGATCGGTGCCGCCGGAGGTGTCGGCAGGAGGCTTTCCGTCCTACTGTCCGAGCGCGGTGACGAGGTGACCGGCATGCACCGCAGCCCGGACCAGGCCGACACGATCCGCGCGACCGGTGCGACGCCGGTGACCGGCGACCTGATCGCCGACTCTGTGGAAGAGCTCGCGGGCAAGTTCGCCGGGCACGACGCAGTGGTGTTCTCGGCCGGTGCCCACGGGACCGGCATGGACAAGACCACCCTCATCGACGGCAAAGGCCTGGAGAAGGCAGCCGACGCGGCCGCCACCGCCGGGGTGACCCGGTTCGTCCTGGTTTCCGTCTTCCCCGATGCGCTGCGCGGCGGCGACGGCGGTGAGGGCTTCGAGCACTACATCAAGGTCAAGAAGAGTGCGGACGTCTACCTGGCGCGCACCGATCTCGACTGGCTGATCGTCCGTCCCGGAACCCTTCTGGACACCCCCGGCAGCGGCCGGGTGACCGCGGGATCCGCCGTCGAGTACGGCGACGTGCACCGTGACGATGTCGCCGCGTTCCTCGACGCCGCCCTGCACGAGCCCGCCCTCAGCCGCGTCATCGTCGAGCTGACCTCCGGCGACACACCCGTAGCGGACGCGGTCGCCCGCCTGGCCGCCTGAGCCCAGCGGCCCCATCCGCCCCTCCTCCCCCCCCACCAGCAAAGGAAAGCCACCATGACTGCGATCGATTCCTACAGCCACGGCGTCTCCGGCGAGCGCGAGTTCGGCTTCGCCCAGGCCATCAAGGTCGAGCACACGATCTATGTCTCGGGCCAGCTCTCCCACGACGACGAGGGCAACTTCCTGTTCCCGGGCGACTTCGACGCCCAGAGCGAGCAGGTCTTCGCCAACTTCGAGAAAGTCCTCGCCCACTACGGCGCCACCCGCAACCAGGTCGTCTCCGAGACCCAGTTCATCGTCGACCTGCCGAAGTACAACAACGCGATGGCCGCCGCCAACCTCGCCTACTTCGGCGACCACCGCCCCACCAGCAGCACCATCGGCGTCGCGTCGCTGTTCTTCCCCGGCCAGCTCATCGAGACCAACTTCATCATCGACACCCGACTGCCCGCCTGATGGCACAGGCGTACTGGAGCTCGGTCTTCACCAGCTCCGCAGACGAGACATGGGCCGTCGTCCGGCAGTTCAACGGCCTGCCCGACTGGCACCCGGCCATCCGGGCGAGCGAGATCACGGGCGGCGGCAACGGGCTCACCCCCGGCGCGATCCGGGTCCTCACCGGGGTGGACGGCAGCATCTACCGGGAACGGCTCGTGGGCCTGGACGACGCGGACCGGAAGCTGAGTTACGAGATCGTCGAGGCGCCGCTGCCGGTCCGTGGCTACCGCTCGACGCTGCACGTCCAGCCCGTCGCCGACACCGGCGGCGCCTTCCTCAGCTGGCACGCCACCTTCGATCCGGCCGAGGGAACCACCGCTCAGGAAGCCACCGCGGTCCTCGAAGCGGCCTACGCCCCCGCCCTCGCAGGACTCCACACGATCATCGCCTGACCCGGACGGCAGCTGCTCCGTCCGTTGACACCGATCACCGATCACCGATCACGAAGGAAGCACCACCCGCATGAGTTCCCTGTTCACCCCCCTCACCCTGCGTTCCCTTCGGATACCCAATCGGGTGTGGATGTCCCCGATGTGCATGTACTCCGCCGCCCCCGAAGGCACGGCGACCGGTGCGCCGACCGACTTCCACCTCGCCCACCTGGCCTCGCGTGCCGTCGGCGGCGCTGGTCTGGTCATGGCCGAGGCCACCGGCGTACGACCCGACGGGCGCATCAGCCCCTGGGACCTGGGCCTGTGGAACGACCGCCAGCAGGAGGCCTTCGCCCGCATCACCAAGGTCATCAAGGCTCACGGAGCCGTCCCCGCCATCCAGCTCGCGCACGCCGGGCGCAAGGCATCGGTGGACAAGCCCTGGGTGTCCGACCGCTACCTGACCGAGGCCGAGGGTGGCTGGCAGCCCGTGGCGCCCAGCGCGATCGCCTACGACGGACTGGCCGTCCCGCACGAGCTGACCGTGGAGGAGATCCAGCAGCTGGTACGCGACTTCGCCGACTCCGCCCGGCGCGCCCTGGCCGCGGGATTCCAGGTGGTCGAGGTGCACGGAGCCCACGGCTACCTGATCAACTCCTTCCTCTCCCCGGCCTCCAACCACCGCACCGACGCCTACGGCGGCAGCTTCGACAACCGGATCCGCTTCGCCCTGGAGGTCGTCGACGCGGTCCGCGCGGTGTGGCCCGAGGACCTGCCGGTCTTCTTCCGCACCTCGGCCACCGACTGGCTGACCGAGAACCCCGAGGACGAGCGCGACGGCTGGACCGGGGACGACACCGTCCGCCTCGCCAAGGAATTGACGGTCCACGGCGTCGACCTCCTGGACGTCTCCACCGGCGGCATGGTCCGCGACGCGAAGATCGTCGCCGGGCCCGGCTACCAAGTGCCCTTCGCCACCCAGGCCCGCCAGGGCTCCGACATCCCCACCGGCGCGGTCGGCATCATCACCGACCCGCACCAGGCCGAGGAGATCGTCAACTCCGGGCAGGCCGACGCCGTCCTGCTCGGCCGTGAACTCCTGCGCAACCCCTACTGGCCACAGCACGCCGCCCTCGCGCTCGACGCCGAGCCGACCTGGCCGGACCAGTACGCCTACGTTGTCGAGCGCCGCAAGCGCTGACCCCTCCACCCTGTTCACAGCCTCCGCCGCACCGCCCTCACCAGGGGAGGCGCGCTGAACCACCGCACTGGGAGATCCCCGTGAACCACCTTCAGGACAAGGTCGTCGTCATCACCGGCGCCTCCTCCGGCATCGGCGCCGTCAGCGCCAAGGCCCTCGCTGCCCGCGGCGCCAAGATCGTCGCAGCCGCCCGCGGCCAGGAAGACCTCGACCAACTGGTCGACGACATCAACAAGACCGGCGGCACCGCAGTTGCCAGGCTCACCGACGTCGCCGACGCCGCGGACATGCAGGCGCTGGCCGACCTCGCTGTCGAGCGGTTCGGCCGAATCGACGTTCTGGTCAACAACGCCGGTCTGATGCTCTTCTCCTTCTGGAAGGACGGCGCGATCGAGGACTGGAACCGGATGATCGACGTGAACATCCGCGGCTACCTCAATGGCGTCCACGCCGTCCTTCCGGTCATGCTGCGCCAGAAGTCCGGCCACATCCTCAACATGGACTCGGTCGCCGGCCACCAGGTCGGCGACGGCGCCGGTGTCTACAGCTCCACCAAGTTCTTCGTGCAGGCCATGACCGAGTCCATGCGCAAGGAACTCGGCGCCCGTGAAGGCATCAAGGCCTCCACCATCAGCCCCGGCGTCATCGACACCGGCTGGGCCGACAAGGTCACCGACCCCGCCGGCCGAAAGGCGGCCCAGGAACTCAACGCCATCGCCATCAGCCCGCAAAGCGTCGCCGACGCCGTGGTCTACGCCCTCGACCAGCCCGCCGACGTCACCGTCAACGACCTGATCATCTCCCCCACCCGTCAGAACTGGTAAACGCCAGGCACTCCGCGCCGCCCGGAAGGAACCCCAGGCCCATGTCCGGTCTCGCCTCCCCCATCCCCCGCTTCCACCTCGCCGTCCCAGTCGACGACCTGGACGACGCCCGCCGCTTCTATGGCGAGACGCTCGGCCTGGAGCAGGGCCGCAGCGCCGCCACCTGGGTGGACTGGAACCTGCACGGCCACCAGTTCGTCACCCACCTCGCCCCCGCCCGCACCGAACAGGTACACAACCCGGTCGACGGCCACGACGTCCCGGTACCGCACTTCGGGCTGATCCTGACCATCGACGCCTTCCACCGGCTCGCCGACCGACTGCGCGCCGCGGACACCGACTTCGTCATCGAGCCCTACGTGCGCTTCGCAGGCGAGACCGGCGAGCAGTGGACGATGTTCCTGCTCGACCCGGCCGGCAACGCCCTGGAGTTCAAGGCGTTCGCCGACGACTCCCAAGTGTTCGCCACGCCGTGACGCCGGGACCCTGCGGCGCGCTCCGGCCGTGAACTGGCAGGTAACCCAGCTGCTCATGGGCTGGTGGCTCAACTATCCGGACAGGCGTAGCGCGGGTCTCGACCACATGGCCGCCGACGCAACCAGACCCACGTCTCAACCCACTCGGCGCAAGTACGCCGCAGCCTCAGACGGGATGCAGAACATGTCGAAACCGACCTATGTCGCGGACCACATTGCCATCACCGAAGTACTGGAAAAGTACAACCAGGGCGTCGCCAAGGCCGACAGCTCGATCATGAAGCCCGCGTTCGCCGAAGAGGCGACGATCTTCGGCGTCGAGAACGGCAAGCTCTCCGGCGGCGCGATCACGGCCCTCTACCAGGGGATCGACACGGATTTCCGTCCCTCGCCGGAAGGCCGCGCCGTGATCGCCTACATCAACGTGACCGGCACCGCAGCCAACGCACGTGTCGATACCAACGATGTCTCCGGCCTGTGCTTCACCGACTACTTCAACCTGCTGAAAGTCGATGGCACCTGGACCATAGTCAGCAAGATCTACCACACCAACGACGCGCCGAAATCGTAGCTGCGCACACGGCCGGGCGCGCAGCAGCATGGTGGACCGGCCCACCGCTTCGCGAAGCGCAACTGCTGCCGAATCTTCCAAGCCGCCCCCGGCGTCGTCCCCATTCTTACGCGCGTTGTCGGCGTGCTGGTGGATGCGGACCACCGTGGAGTCGATCGATCCCCGTCCACTCCACTCCACTCCACTCCACGGTGCCTACCGCGTCATCGCGGACCGGGGCTTCTCCCAGGCGTTTCGCCCACCCACCATCCTGCTCCCACTGGGAGAAACGCCGGTAGACGGTCTGCAGGGCGCGTACGCCGTGACGGTAGATCACGCCACGGAGTACACGCCAGAGCACCCCGTTGACCATCTGGCGGTGGTCCCGCCACCGGCGGCCTGCATCGTCATGCTTCGGCAGCAACGGCTCTGTTCGCGACCGGGCCGCGTCTGTCAGCTCTCCTCGCCCCACCACCAAATCGATACGTGACCCAGGTGTGCATCGAAGTACTTGTGAGGATGCCGGAGAGCTTCCTTGTCATCCAGAATCGTCGGATGGTCACTCTTGAGACTCCCCGTTTGATCCTGCGTCGCTGGCGCAAGGAAGACATTGCGCCCATGGCTGCCATCAATGCCGACCCCGAGGTCATGCGGTGGATACGTGACGGCAGCGTCCGTGACGAACAGCAGACTCGCGGCGGGGTCCAGGCATGGGAGAGCGAGTGGGAGTCACAGGACTTCGGCCTGTTCGCCGTGGAAATCCGGTCCACTGGCGAGCTGGCCGGGTTCACCGGGCTTTCGGTGCCCTACTTCTTGCCGGAGGTACTGCCGGCTGTTGAGGTCGGCTGGCGGCTGGGGCGTTCGCACTGGGGGCAGGGCTTGGCCACCGAGGCCGCTGCGGCGGCTGTACGGTTCGGGTTCGAAGAGCGAGGGCTGGAGCGGATCGTCAGCATCACTCAAGTGGGCAACGACGCCTCCGAGCGGATCATGACCAAACTGGGGATGCATCCGGTCCGCGAGACCGTCAATCCCACCAGCGGGCGGCGAGTGCGAGTGTTCGAGTTGTCGTCGGACCAGTACGTCACAACCACTCGTTGACGGTGGCAATGCGGACGGCAGCCTCGTATCGAACCGCGACTCTGCCGTAGCTGGTGCCCACGGCTCGAAGCCCCTCATGCCGCACTCGACCGAGTGCCGGGCCTTGTAGTCCTGTGGGACACCAGCGCGGACCCGAAACCGCAGGCCGTTGATCAGCTGTCGTCGGGCCCACGTCAGCGGCCGGGCTTCTTGCCCCTCGTCAACAACGGCTCCAGCACCACCCATTGCTCATCCGCCAGACCTCCACGTTCCACGAACCAAAATCACCCCACGGTGAAGACCGGGGAGCTATTACCGGTGATGGCCGGCGGGTCAGGGCCGTGAGACGTTGAGCGGCAGATCTCGGTGGAAGACGGCCATAGCCCGGCCGGGGCCGTTGTAGTCGTCGACGATCTCCGTGTCGAAGCCGAGGCCGCGATGGAAGGCGATCGAGCCGGCGTTCTCGACTGACGTGATCGCCTTCAACTTCCGAGCACCGTCGCGTTCCGCCGCTTCAGCGAACGCCGTGTACAGGCGACGCCCGAGACCGGTGCCACGGGCATCGTCCCGGGTGGCGATCAGATGCACGTACCCGGTGCCGTCCGGGGTGACGAACCCGAAGATGTACCCGCGGATTCCGTCCCCGGCCCGGGCAACCAAACACGTGGAACCGAACTCCTGCACCAAGGCCAGCAGATGCAGCGACCGAAGGTCGCGCTCGCCCCAGTAACGGGAGTGATCCGTCAGAACCTGGTGGAAGTCGGCCACCCCGGCCGGTGCGATGTGTATCCCCATGCTGACGATCATGGCAGGCGCCCTGGCCAATACAGGCGAAACCCAGCTGCATCCGTGCTGTCGGCCGCGCCAGGCCGCAACCCACACCAGTGCTGCCCGGATTCAGGGCCTTGACCCGAGGCCCGCTGTGACTGGTTGGCAAACGGCTCGGCCAGTATTGCGGGGTGAGTGCCCGGGTCCGCTACCGGTTGCCCAGGCACTTCCCGAACAGGTCTCACTTCCAGATCCGCGCGGTTGCCGCAAAGAGATCCGGATCGCTGTGGACGGGGATGACACACAACAGGTGTCCGCCCGGCGCTCGCAGCACATGGCACTGAAGCCACTGAGACACCTCGGTGGCACCGAGCCCCAGGAGGCGGGCGACTTCGGCATCGACGTCGTCGGTTTCGATATCGATGTGCATGCGCGGCGTATCGGCAACCGACTGGACCACGGTGGCCAGTCCGTCCACAGCGCCGACCAGCGACGTGAACTGGGGCTCTGCCGCGTCCACATGGGCGGGCACGCCCAGAGCCGACGACCAGAAGCGAGCTGCCGCCGAAGCCTCCCGCTCGGGGGCGTCCACAATCAGCGCGTACATTCGTGATCGGTGCATGACTGCCACTGTAATGATCGCAGAGCAGGCCCGAGGCTCCCTGGAGACCATTCCATGAGCATCTTGCGTCAGTAGAGCTTGGCCGGTCGGCGTTGCGGTGGGAGGGGAATCACAACGGCTCGCCGCGTGCAGATCGGCTGTGGACTTTGGCGGCACCGTTTATGGATGCACGCCATCGCAATGTGGATCATGCTGCCTCGCGGCGCTCTGAAGCCCCGTGAGGAGGAGCAACTCCTGAAAGTACGGCTGGCATGCCCCGACACCACCCGGGCTTGTGACCTCACCCACGCCTTCCACGACCTGCTCCAACAGCGGCGTGGCCCACCAGTTACTGGAGTGGGTACGCCAGGCTGAACACGACGCGCCGAGCCCCATCCGGTCCTTCCTACAGGGGCTGTGCCTCGATCTCGATGGCGTCGCCGCCGACCTTATTCTCCCGCGGATCTCGGGCATCGCCGAAGGTCACGTCAATCGCATCAACGATCAAGCGGGTTATGTACGACCGAGCCTCGCTCCGCCTCATGCGCACCCGAACCCTGCTGGCTGCGCTCATGATCCCGAATCACACGCAATCGCGGCCAGAACTAAAACTTGATCGTCGGGAGGGTGGCTGCTCGACGCTGCCGCCTGTGTGCGGCCGCTGCACGTAGTCCTCAGCGCCGGAAGGAAGTGCAGAGACGCAAGCTGCCGAGCAGGCGTTGACCAAGAGAGGCAGGACATCTGTGGCCACCCGCAGCGAGATCCACACCTGGTGGAGCGCACCCTGCTCGATCGGCCGATCGCAGACGCTGCACCCGCGGATGGCGGTGGTCCCCCAGCGCCGGGCATCGAGCTCTGCCAGATCGAGTTCAGCATCTGAGTCCGTCCAGCGCTGAAGCCGAGGGAAAGGAGGACGGAGCTTGTAGTTCCCGAAGAGCGCGCGGGTACTCACCGTGCTCCGGGCCAGCTTTGAGCATCTGGTGATCTCGTAGGGAAACCAATGCAGCCGGTACGAGGTGTAGGAGGTGAGCTCCTCCAAGCTGGTCATTGCACCGAGCTCGGGCGGTATTCGGACCAGGTTGCTGCCGTAGAGCACGAAATGCTTGACCGCCGTCAGTCTGGCGATGCTCGGCGGCAGGGTGATGACCTGCCGACGCTCCTCGGGACGGAGGTCGACCAGAGGCCGGAACTCCTCCCGCCCGTCCTCCACAGCCTCTTCGATCAACTCCAGCAGGCGTCGCCAGCCAGCGGTCGAAGTGTCCTGGCGTTCGGCGTGGAAACCGACCCGGGTTCGCGGGTGCGGCTTGCCCTGGTCGAAGCACACGCACTCATCCCGATAGGAAGGGCGTCCTACAGACGCGGGGTCCGATGTGTCGCCCCACCGGTTCACGAAGAGTCTCGGCCCTCCCTCATCCACCATGTGGCCAGGATACGGATGTTCAACTGGCCGTCCCAGTGCTTAACGGCCAAGCGGAACCCCCTCCCCACGCCGCCGCAAGGTGGGCAGAGGACCGTCCACCTGCGGAAGACCGGTGTCCCACCGCAACGGGGCAGGACCTCCGCGATCCGCCAACTCGTACTTCAGACCCCGGCTCCCGTCATCGCGAAGGCGCTCGGCTACCACGGCAGGACAGCCGCCCGCCTGCTCATCGAGGCCGGAGGAACCACGAGCCGATACGCCCCCGGAGACAACACACGTGGACGGGCGGCGACATGCTTGCTCTGGCGAGCCAACCTCCCGGGGCCGGCATGATGTCAGTACCAGGTGGCATGCTCTGCCGCCATGAACAAAGAGCAGTTCTGGCAACTCATCGAGGCAGCCCGCAACCAGACATCCAACCTGAACGACGGAGAACTTGTCGCCCGCCGGGCAGCCTCGCAACTGGCCACGTACCCGGCCGAGGAGATCGTCGCCTCTCAGCAGGTGTTGTGGGACCTGATGGCCGACTCTTACACAAATCCTCTGTGGGCTGCTGCCTACGTGATCAACGGCGGATGCTCCGACGACGGCTTCGACTACTTCCGCGGCTGGTTGATCGCGCAGGGACGCGAGGTCTTCGAGCGCATAGTTGCTGACCCCGATGCCCTCGCCGAAGTGCCCGTCGTACGAGCTGCAGCGGCCGACGGAATTGATCTCGATTGTGAGGAGGCGCTGAGCATCGTCTGGAACGCACACGTCATGGCGACCGGCAGGCAACTCCCGGACGACGCATTCACCATCCGATACCCGGAGCTGGATCCCACCTGGGGCTTCGACTTCGACGACCAAGCCGAAATGACTCGCCACCTGCCACGCTTGGCAGCTCTCTACCTGGAGTAAGCGGTGAATCGCATTCACGAGCCTGCTCACTGGGAACTCGCGGGTCAGTCTGTGTGCATCAGATCACGGCATCCGTGGGTTCGGAAAAACTTAGAGATGGGCTGCGAGACGACGAGCCTCTGCCGTGACCTCCGCATCGACCTGTGCCGCTGGCATGTCTCCATATGCGAGGGTGTCGTACTCGTCGTCGAGTTCGGCGAGCCGTTCAGTCAGGGCAAGCTCGTGTCCGTGGCGCTTATGGATCCGGAAGGTGAACTCCCGAGGTGTCAGCTCGCCGGCGAGCATGCGACGTGCCAGGGCTCGCGCGGCGGCTTCCTGGCCGACTTCACTGGCAACTGGATAGAAGGTGAGGCCGAGCTCTTCGAGTGCTTCGGGGAGCAATGCGTGCACGTCGTAGTCCGCGTCAGCACGCGTACAGGCTGCCAGGATACGAAGCCCGGAGCTGTCGAGCCCGGCGGCGAGCGCATCACAGGCCGCATTGACGACGTCGCTCGCTCGCGCGTCTCCCGTGCTCCAGAGGGCGGCATGATCCTGGAAAGCTCTTGCTGCTTCAGTCGACGTCACCCATCCATGATTCCCTTCGCGGGATGTCCTGGTCGAGCTGATTTCGTCGAAGCTGCTGTCCAGCGGCCCGTTCCTGTAGAGATCGTGCGGAGTCCACGTAGCGCATTGCGGTCTTCTCACCGAGGCCGAAGACCTCGGCGAGGTGGAGTGGATCGGATCGGATCGGGCCCGTGGGACAGGGCGCTTCTTCGAGTTGGCGGTGACGGGATCTGGACGGCAACAGCCGTCACGGGCGCCCGTCGCCGGCGGAGCCGCATGGCGCGCCTGGGCCGATGGGTGCGCCGGGGCCGATGAGTTCGGCCGCGAGGCCGTTGAGGAGGGCTTCCAGGCCATATTCAAAGGTCAGCCCGGGTGCCGCATTGTAGTCGGCGGCAGGGGTGGTGAGGCGGCTGCGCAGCCGCGGGAACTGCATGGCGACTTCGCTCGCCTTCGCCAACGTGCCCTGGATCTGCTCCTGCGCATTGCCGCCGTCGCGGCTGAGCCTTCTGGTCAGCGAGACCATGGCGGAGGCGCCGAGGACGTTGCCGAGCACGAATGTGAAGACGGCGGCCGCTGCCCGGTCCGCCTGCGGACCAGTGAAACCGGCCGCTTCGTAGACGGCGAGGCTGTGGTCGTCGTAGCGCGCCTTTCCTGAGCCGTAGAAGAGGTACGAGCCGAAAGCCTGTACCAGCCACGGGTGTCTGCTGAGCATCGCGTGCAGGCTGCCGGCCATCTTCGTGGCCGCCGTTCGCCAGTCGACCGCGTCGAGATCGGGAAATTCGATCTCGTCCCAGACGTGGTCGCCGACAAGCAGGACGAGGTTGTCCTTGTTCTTGACGTGCCAGTAGACGGCCGTCGCGACGGTGCCGAGCCGTTTGCCCAGGCTGCGCATGTTCAGGCCTTCCAGGCCCTCGTCGTCGAGCAGTTCGATCGCAGTGCGGATGATCTGCTCCTTGGTCAGTGTGTCGCGAGGCATGGCCCCACGATAGGCATCAGACCTCGACTTGCACAAAGTTCAGGACGCTACTTGCACTTAGTTCATGTGAGGCTTAAGTTGCTCTTGAACTTAGTGCAAGCATGGTCGGCGCCGGCGAGCGCCTGATGAAGGAGACCCACCGTGAATGCTTCCGTCGCCGTCATGCAGCTGCTCGTCGCCGCGGCTTTCCTGAGCATCCCGCTGGTGCGTGCCCGCTACGGGGCGACCGCGATGGCGGGCGCGGAGGCGGAACTCGAGCGCCAAGGCATACGGACCACCGCCCTCACCGAGAACGGGATGAGGTTCGATGCCGGCGGCCACGAGACGTGGGCTCCGGTCTCGATCGCCGCGGCGATGACGGCAGTGGCTGCGGTAAATCTGTTCGGTGGTTCGTGGGCCGAGCCCCTGACCTGGGCTTTCCAGTCGATCGTGCTGGCCGTCAACTGCGTGATCCTCTACAGCAACCTGACCGCCGTGAAGTCCGTGCAGGCCGCCTTCCTACGCAAGGACGACCCGGCGCTCGCTCGCATCGACGTCCCCGCCCTCCTCAAGGCGGCCGAGGACGGCTTCCCCTCCTGGGTGTGGGTCCTCCAGAACGCCCGCCACGTCGTGGTGTTCGGCGCATCCGTCCTCGCGCTTGCAACGCTGTTCACCACCTGACACGCCAAGCGGGCCACCTCCATCCGAAAACCCCGACAGCGGCCCGCCTTTCCAGGTGAGAGCCGCTGCCGGGTCGCCGTTTCGCCAGCCTGACCGGGAGCGGACCCGACGTTGAGCACGGGGAGCCGTGTTTCCGCCCCGCGCACTGCGCAGCGAGCCTCGGCCTGTCGGGCGCCGGGGGCTCGCTGCGCTCGTGAACGTCGGGATCGGCTCCGGCTCGCCGCCCGGCTCCAGCAGCAGATCGGCCTTCCAGGTCAGCGGCAGAGTGTCGGCGCCGACGTAGCAGTCCGTCCGGCCGATATGGCGACCCGATGGCGGGTTCGGCGGCAGGGCGACGTTGCGCGTGCACTCGGGTCGTGGAGGGGGTGACGGCGTCTTGTTAGAGTTTCGCGGGTGACCGGAGCCGTCGGCCCTGTACGGCGTCAGGCGCCGGTCTGGGCAGTCTGGGCCGCCTTCCAAGCGCGGTAGTGGAGGGCGGGGTTGTCGGTGAATGAGGTATGCCGGGGGGTCCAGCCGAGGAGGCGGTGGGCCTTGGCGCTGGTGACGAGTTCGTCCTGGTCGGCGGCCATCTGCATCATGCCCCCGGCCTCGGCACTCTCCAGGGTTATCTCGCCGGTGTAGCCGGCAGCCCGTACGGCTGCGTGCTGCATGTCCAGGGCGGTCAGCCTCTGGTCGTCGGCGATGACGAAGGTCTCCCCGTCGACGACGGCGGCGTTGTCGAGGATGCGGACGTAGGCGTCGGCGAGGTCGTTGACGTGGACCCAGCTCCACCGCTTGGCGGCGTCACCGTAGAAGACCGGGCTGCCCGCTTCGGCGGCGGCGAACCACTGACCGGTCATGGAGGTGCTCGCCGGCCCGCCGTACATGAATCCCGGGCGGACCACGGTGTGGGCGAGGCCGGAGGCGGCCAGTTCCTTTTCCAGGCCGAAGCGGAAGCCGATGGGGCTCTCGGGGTTGCCGGGGGTGTTCTCGTCCATGAGGGGCAGGCCGGTGCGGCCGTAGCTGGAGATGCCGGTGGTGAACACCAGGTGCCGACGGCGGCCGTCGCGCTCCTGTGCGGCGAGCAGTTCGGCGAACAGGCGCTGGTCGCCGCCGACGGGGTCGCTCATGTCCATGAGGAGATGGACGACGGCGTCGGTACCTTCAAGGTGCTCGCGCCAGGTCTCGGGCTTGGTGAAGTCTCCCTCGACGGGGGTGACCTCGTTGACCGTGAGGTCTCGGGCGGCGGGGGCGGTGGTGTCGCGGGCCAGGCCCAGGACGGTGTGCCCGGCGCGGGCCAGTGCGGTGGAGACGCGGCGGCCGGCGTAGCCGGTGGCGCCGATGACGAGGATCTGCATGAGATGTGCTCCGTGTGCTGTGTGGCGCCGCGTCTCAGGCGGCGCGGGCGGTGGTCAAGAAGCGGGTCAGCCGGTCGGCCGTCCACGCCGGGTTGTCGGCGGCGAAGGTGTGCGCGGCGTCGGGGACGGTGTCCGCGCGGACGTCGTCAGCGGCGGCGTGCGCGCCCTCCAGCAGGACGCCCTGGGGCAGGCCGTACTCGCCGTTCAGGACGAGGACGGGCATCATCAGGCGGCCGTCCGCGCGGGCGGCCTGGCCGTCCTGGACGAGGGTGGCGTAGTGCTCGAACCCTCCGCGCATCGCGTCGGGACGCGTGTAGGTGCGAAGCAGGTCAGCTCGGTCCGCCTCGGTGATGCCGCCGCGGGTCATCATCGTCCAGAAGCCAGACAGATACTGCTCCTCCTTGCCCGCGGTGAGCATGGCGGCCAGCTCGCTCTGGGCGTGGAAGCCGAAGTGCCAGGAGCCTCCGGTGGCGGGGTTCATGTGCTCCTCCAAGCCGTAGCCGGGAAGGAACGCCTCGCTGAGCACCAGCCGCTCCACGTCGTCGGGATGGTGCTGGGCCCAGACGTGAGCGGTCATCGTGCCGACATCGGTTCCGACCACGTACGCGCGGTCGTGGCCCAGGTGCCTGAGCAGGCGGTGGAGGTCTTCGGCCTCCTCCCGCTTGGTCCAGTGGCCGTCCGGAATCTGGGAGTCGCCGGAGCCGCGCAGGTCAGGGGCGATGACCGTGAAGCCCCGGGCTGCGAGCAGCGGCATCAGAGCCCGCCACTCGATCCAGCTGAACGGCCAGCCGTGAACGAGGACGACCGCGGGTCCGGACCCGCCGACCACGAAGTGGATGCCGACACCGTTGACGTCGGCGACAGCGTGCTGGAAACCGTTTGGTGCAGGTGCTTGGGAAGTCATGCAGCCCCTTAAATTTGCTTGCTTCAGCAACAATCACACTAGTTGCTTGCCCAGTCAAATACAGTGGTTGGCATGGACTCCATCCCGCCCGAAGACGATCCGCTGAACACCGACGAACTACTGCTGTGGCAGAGCCTGGGGCGTCTGGTGCACTCCCTGCCGCGTCTGCTGGAGGAGGACATGGGCCGCACCGGCGTGACCATGACCGAGTTCGCCGCCCTGCTGCTGCTGAGCGAGGCACCCGACCACCGCATGCGCATGTCCGCTCTCGCGACCGCCTCCGGCCTGACTCCCTCACGCATCACGCGGATCGTCGACGGCCTGTCCCGCCACGACATGGTGCGCAAGGAACGCCACAGCCAGGACGCCCGCGGCAGCGAAGCCGTCCTCACCGACACCGGCCTGCACGCCATGCGAGCGGCTCAACCCGCCCACCTCGCCAGCGCCCGGCGCCGAGTTCTCGATCACATCCCGGCCGACCTCCTGCCCGGCATCGCCGAAACACTGGCCCGCCTCGCCGACACCCAGCAGCGACAACGACCTTCCGATCCCACCCCCTGACCGCACGAGACGCCCGCGGATCGCGCGGTGGCCTCTTTCCATGTGCGTTCCTGCCGCTCGCCCGTCGTCACCCTCGGCCAGCCAGGGCGCGTTGGGATCGCGCAGCGGGCGCAAGGCACCGACAGCTGGGGGGTGGAGGCGGTGAAGCTGTAGCGGCCGGGCCAGGTTGCGGAACCGGCTCCACGCCGGCCGGGGCCGCGGCTGGCACGCGCCCACCCGGTGGCCGCAGGAGTGGCGGTTGCCCCGCCAGCGCCTGCGCGTACCTCAACCGCGCTCGGTTCACCCCGAACCCGCGCGGCGCTCGCCAGGTTCGACACCGAGGCCGTGAAGGTCAACCGGGGTGAACCATTCGTCCACGAGGTGCACGGGTCATCTCTCCAGGTGGTCGCCATCAGGCCGCACCTCAGCGCGCGCCGCCTCAAGGAATCGACGCCGGACGCCACCAAGATGCGCCCAGGCTCTACTGCCGTCCGGCGTCCCGTGCCAGTACGTCTCGCCAAGAGCGTTGGCGAGGTCAGTGACCGCGTCGTGAAGCTCTTGCGAGGCGATCAACGTCAGATTGTTGCGCAGAGACCACATGCGGTGGATCAACTCACTCGGTCGATCACCACCGTCACTGATGACACGCTCGATCTTTTGATAGACCGCGACGAACTCCTCGATCGCAGCCTTCCGTTCAGTTCGGACCTGCTCCGCAAGTGTCCGAACCGGAGGAGCTGCGTTTCTACCAAGGCGGCAAGGCGCCGCTGCTGGGCCCGGTTCACCGCAGCCCAAGCAGGGGTCAGTCCTGCTCAGGAGGCGTCCAGATCCACACCCGCGAGCTCGGGCATGGCCCGTAGAAAATCACGGACACTGTGAAGTTCATCCAGCCGCTGCTCGTAGGACTCGACGCGCTGCGCGCAGTCCGCAGCAAGGTCGGTCAGCGGTCTCAGCAGATCAGTACATGACGCGATGATGATCGAGTCGTAGTTGCCCAGATCGGAACCGATCGTGAGGTCGAGGAAAATTCCGTCGTCCCCGAGGATGTGGCCCAGGGCCGGCCGCACCGGGCCCCGCAACGCTGCGGTCAGGCGCTCGAAGCGTTCGGCGCCCGGGGCGACGGCGAACACGCTGATCTCCGAGGAGGCGTCGAAGATCACGGCGTGCAACGCGGACACCAGATCCCGCGGGGTCGCCAGCGGAAACAGGCCCGCGCGACTGGCGTTCTCCACCTCCCACGCGGTGGGGCGGATTGTGAGCGCGGCGCGTCCGGGAACGAAACCGTTGTCCCGTGACTCGGCGGTCAGTTGCTCGGCGTCGACTTCGTACTCCCAGTCCACCAAAACTGGCTCGCGTCCCAGCGTCCGTGCGGCGTCGTCGCGGTAGTACGTCGGAATTGCATAGCGGGCGAGCCCGGCTGTCAGGCGCCAGACCAGACCCACGTAGACGGCGACTTCCTCCGTGTTGTTGTTATTCACCGCCCACTCGGTGAACGGTGTCTCTCCCTCAGGCCATTCTTCGAACAGCCCTGGCCAGTGCCTGGACACAGCGACGTCGTCGCCCGGAGCGTAGTGGAAGACGTGGGTGTCGTGACGCTGGACGGCAGCGAACCGGATGGGATGCACGGCGTCAACCTAGCCGCCATCCCATTGCCCAGGCTCGCTGAAATTCCCTTCGACCGTGCAACGGAAGCGGCGTGGCCCCGAACCGGTGACATCAGTTCACCTACATATTGATCTTGCTTCGGAGACGCAGACCGACTCCCGAACTCGTGTGGAATGACCTCCCTGGAACCTGGCACAGCCATACCCCGCACTGACCTGGGCGCTGTGCGCTTCAGGGCGGGGTCACGCAGCAGCGGCCGTTGTTGTCCCAGAAACCGGGGCGCACCCGCTGAGGCAGCCCGGAGTGGGTGACCGTGCGTCAGCAGCGGTCAGCAAGTGTGGGTACGAGAGGGTCGGCCGTGGCTACCCGCAGCAGCCGGAAGACCTGGGCGTCGCCGGCCGCGCCGTGGCCCCAGCCGTAGCTGAGGAGATCGATCGCATCGGGAAGTACTGCGGGGTGGAGTGCAGCGCCAGGAAGCCCTCCGGCCCTGCTTCGTCACGCACCGCTGTGTCCGCGGCGCCGGCCAGCGACAGATCTACCAGGTCGGCATGGCCGGAGGCCCGGCCGACCCTGCCAAGCGTCAGGCCAATGCCGAGCGTGCCGTGCAAGTTGGCCGGTACCTCCACTACGGTCAGCTCCTGGGGCCGGTGCTTGAATCACGGGGTGCTGCCGTGAGGTCCTATCGCTCCGATGCCTGGCAGCCGGCTTCAGCGGACTTGTTGTGCAGGTAGCGGGACTGTTCCAGGGGGCTGAGAGTGGTGTCGATGGCCTCGCAGATGTTACGGATCGCGCGGACCGGATCGGGCAGGTCGACGTTCCACAGCCCGACGGAACTGTCCGTGCCGATGGCCAAGGTCCGTCCGTCCGGGCTGAACGCCACCGGTGCGAGCGAGCGAACCGGCAGGGTGATTCTCAGCTGACTGGTGGCGAGGTCCCACAGCTGGACTCCTCTTGCGCTGCTGGCGGCCAAGGTACGCCCCTCGGAACTGAACGCCAGCGACGCCACCTCGCCGCCGACGCTGAAGCTGCCTTGCAGCCGACCGGTGCGCGTATCCCATGTCTTCACGGCTCCGCTACTGCTGCTTGCGGTGGCCAGGGTGAGCCCGTCCGGGCTGAACGCGAGAGACAGCGGGCCCCCTCTCGGCTTGATAGTGAGCTGTCTGCGGCCTGTTTCTGAATCGAGCAGCGTGACCTGGTCGCCGTCGGCCTCGATGTCTACGACGGCGAGTGTGCGGCCGTCCGGGGTGAACGCCGACTCTCTGACGGATCGGCCGTGACCGGTGCGGACAGTGTGCAGCGAACCCGTTGAAAGGTGCCAGATCCTCACCGCCCCCTTCGCGCCAACGACGGCGAGCCTCGCCCCGTCAAGACTGAAGACCGCCCTTCTGGCCCCCAGGGCACGGCTATTGCGAAGACGGCCCGTGGCGACATCCCGGACCTCGACCACCACACCGTTCTTTGTGGCCCTGACGGCCAAGGCGCGCCCTGTCGGGCTGAACCCCACAGCCCCGAGGCGCCGAACCGGGAATGGCAGCTGCTTTCCCCTGAATGCCACGTCGGTGTCGAGCGCCAGTGTGGCTTCATGGTCACCGGTCCTGACATTCCAAAGCCGCACCGACCCACGGCCGGGCGGGCCTTGGTGAACCGTGGCAACCGCGCGTCCGTCCGGACTGAATGCCATGTCGTCAACGGACGTGCCGGCACGGCCTCGCAGCATGGTCAGCGGAAGGTCAGCGGCAAGGCGGTGAACACGGACGGTGGGGTCCGAGTTGCCGGTGACCAGGGTGCGGCCGTCCGCGCTGAGAGCCACTTTCAAGGCCCCGCGTCCGTGGCGCCCGGCGGTCACGGTGGCTTGTGCCGTGCCGGAGGCGGTGTTCCACAGTCGTACCGTGTCCCCACGCCCCGGAATGGCGAGGGTCCGCCCGTCCGGGGCGAAGGTCACCTTGTTCCACTCGACGCGACCATCCCTGATAGTGCGCCGGACAATGCCAGTGGCCGTCTCCCGCAGTTGCACCGAACCGTCGGTGCGGACAGCCGCGTATGTCCGGCCGTCAGGGCTGAAAACCACCCCCTCGCTTTGGCTGTCGTGCGCATTTCGGGTGCGGCCGGTGGCCACGTCCCACACCCGCACCCGCCCGTTGTCTACGGCGGCGACGGTACGTCCGTCAGGGCCGAAGGCGACCGCCTGCGCATCGAACTGGCTGGCGAAACTACGCCGCTGGCGGCCGGTGGCGACATCCCACACCCGTACAGCTGCCGGGGACGAGGCGGCGACGGTGCGACCGTCAGGGCTGAAGGCCATCCCTCGTACTGAACCGTCGGAGACGGTGATGGTTCTGAGTTTCCTGCCGGTGACTGGATCGAGTAGACCTATCAGCCCGTCGGAGCCACGGACGGCAGCGACAGCGAGAGTGCGTCCGTCGGGGCTGAACGCCGCGACTTCGCCGCTGTCGTAGCCGGCGAGTGTGTGTCGGAGCTGCCCCCCGGGCAGACTCCAGATCCGAACCTTGCCGTCTCGGCTGTTGGCGGCAACGGTGCGTCCATCCGGGCTGAGGGCGATGGAATCCACGGGTTCGCTGCCGCCGATGAGGCGCTTTCGCAATGGTAGGGCCGCAGCCGCATACAGGGCGGCGGTGGCTTCGCGGGTCGGGCTGGTCCGGTAGGCGTGGACAGCGAGCAGTGAGGCGAGGTCGGGATCGGAGTCCAGCAGTGCGCCGGACTGGGCGGCCAGTTGCCGGGACTGGGCGAGGTGTTGGGCGGCGACCGCGCTCTGCCACTGCCCCACGGCGAGGCCGGCAGCGACGAGGGCGAGACACAGGACGGCGGTGACCGCAGTCAGCACCAACCGGTACCGACGACGGCCCTTCTGCTCGTGGTTGCGGCTGGCGTCGAGGAAGGCGCGCTCAAGGTCGTTGAGGTCTGCGCGCGATGCGCCGCCGAAGTGTTCCTGGGCGGCGGCGAGTCGGCTACCCCGGTACAAAGCGCCCCGTTCGCGCCCCAGTTCCGTCCAGGCGTGAGCCGCTTCGGTCAGGTTCCGGTGCACACGCAGGCGATCACGGTCCTCCTCGATCCACCCGCTCAACCGCGGCCAGCCCGTGATCAGGGCCTCGTGGGCCATCTCGACCGTGTCGCCGTCCAGGGTGAGCAGCCGCGCACCGGCGAGTGCCTCCACCACGTGGGCCGTGTCCTTTCGGCCGATGCCGGGCAGCGCCGCGCGTTCGACGGGACGGCGGGTGTCAGGGGTGCCGTCCCCGGGAGCGACCAGACGCAGCAACACCCGGCGGGCGGCAGCCGCCTGGCCTTCGGTGAATTGGCCGTAGACCGTCTCGGCGGTCCTGGCGACAGCGCCGTCCAAGCATCCGGCTGCCTCGTACCCCGCCATGGTCAGTGTCTTGCCGCGGCGGCGGCGCCAGGTCTCCAACAACGCGTGGGACAGCAGCGGCAGCCCGCCCGGCGCGTCGGCGACCTCCTTGACCAGCCGGGCGGTGAGGGCACGTTCCACGTGCAGTCCGGCGTCCGTGGCCGGTTTGACGACGGCGTCGCGCAGTTCCGCAGGGCTCATCGCACCGGCCAGGAGGTTGGCATCGCGTAACGCGTCGGCCAGGTCGCGGTGCTCAGCGCAGCGGCCGTAGAAGTCGCCGCGCACCGCCAACAGCACCCGCAGGCCGCTCTCGGGCTTCCGGGAGGCCAGGAGCAGATCGATGAAGCGAGCACGCTCGGCGGCATCGTGACAGAGGCTGAAGACCTCCTCGAACTGGTCGACGATCACGAAGGTGTCTGCTCCTGCGCTGCCGTCGCCGGGAGTTGCGGGGGCGAAGAGGGATGCGTGGGTTCGGGCCGGACGTTCGCCCGGGGTGAGGATCCGGATCGCGGACGGACGCAGGTCCGGCTCCTGAGTCTGCCGGAGGGCGGGTATCAGGCCGGCCCGCAGCAGGGAGGACTTGCCGCTGCCGGAAGGGCCGAAGACCGCCGCGAACCGGCGACGGCGCAGCAGGTCGACCAGGTCGGCTGCGAGTTGTTCCCGGCCGAAGAACAAGGCGCTGTCCCCGGTCTCGAACCGTGCCAGGCCCCGATAGGGGGCGGGTGATCCGTCGTCGTCCCGGCAGCCGTCACCGGCGGACTCCTCCACCGTGTCCTTCCACCGAGCCTCCCATTCCACCAGGTCTCCCCCGCACGCCCCCACATAGGCCAGGGCCACCGGCAGCGTCGGCAACTGCTCGCCCGCAGCCGCCTGCGACAGCGTGGTCACCGAGTAGCCCGCCCGCTGGGCCAGCGCCCGGTAGGTGATCCCGTCCGCCTCCGCCCTCAGCTTGCGTAACTCGAACGCGAACCGCTGCACCGGACCTGCTGCCGGATCCACCGGCACCTCACGACGCCCCGCCACACCCTCACCCCTCCAACTGCCCCTGCGTCAGCGCGGGCAGCCAACCCATGCATCCTGCGACGCCCGACGGCTCGCGCGCCCCGTTCCATTGTTCGGCCGCCAGAACGGTACTGCCGATCAATGCTCCAGCCGCTGAACTCGGTGATGCGAGCGGTGCAGTGGACCGCTCAGCGCAAATCCCTACTGGTCACCGGCCGCCAGCAGAGCCTGCAAGCGCGCGAGCAGGATCGAAGGCTTGGCGATCTCCCCCACCCGATGCGGATCGCGTCAGCACCCACCCCACGACACGCCCAACCATCACCCCACCAAAGAGGACTCTGTCTGCGCATGCAATCCCCACCTCTCCGGCCTGCTTCACCGGAACATTCACTCTCGGCCAGATCGCGACTACTGAAGGTCCTCACGGTGGCCGGTTCGTCGCGGTTGGGCTGGCTGGACGCCTTGCGCGGCATCGCCGCACTCGTCGTGGTGTTCGACCACTCCTCGCACACGTTCATGGCGGACTTCCGGAGGGAGTTGATGCCGCAGTTCAACACCAGCCGCTACGGCATCATGGTGTTCTTTCTGGTGAGCGGCTACATCATCCCCGCGTCGCTGGAGCGCCGGGGCTGCGTCCGAACGTTCTGGATCGGACGGATCTTCCGTGTGTACCCGCTGTGGGCGGCTGTCGTCGCGGTGCTCCTTGCCGTCAGCCTCTTGGGAATTGCGGAGGTGCGTGACTTCGGTCAGCAGAGCGCGGCCGCTGTGGCTCTCGCACACGCCACCATGCTCCAGGAGTTACTGGGGACACCCAACCTCCTACTCATCCTGTGGACGCTTTCGTACGAGATGTCCTTCTACCTGCTCGTCGTCGCTCTCTTCTCGGTCCGTCTTCACCAGCAGTCTGCGGCGGTCGCCGTCATCTTGGCCGTGCTCGCAGCTGTGAGCGTGACGGCCGGGGTGGTGCTGCCGTCCTCTGCCCTGTCCGGCCTGGTCGGCACCAGCCTGCTGATCGTGTTTGCCTCGATCATCATGGCGTCCGCCATCTGCTGTGCGAGCGCCAGGTCACCCGTACTCCGGGTGTTCGGAGGTGCGCTGGGTGGTGTGCTGGCGCTCGCCCTGATCGCGTTCAACGGCACGGTCCCGGCGTGGGAGGGCCTGGTGATCCTCGCCATGATGTTCCTCGGCACCGTCGTCTACCGTGCCGAGAACGGTCAGAACGCCTGGCGCCATGCGGCTGGCACCGCCGTCATGGTGGTCGCCTGCGCCGTGGGGAGTGCGTACTGGTACGGCGACGGGGACCACTTCACACGGCGCGGCTGGATCGTCGCATTCCTGCTGGCTTTGCTCACCTTCGGCGCCGGACTGGCGACGCGCCACCGGCGCATGCCGCGGGTGCTGACCGGCTTGGGGACGATCAGCTACTCGGTCTATCTGGTGCACCCGGTACTGCTGGCAGTTGTCGACAGCACAATCGGCCGACGGCGGCAGGACAGTCTCGCACTCGAAGCGGCGTTCTTCACCGTGCTATTGCCTCTGTGCGTGCTGACGTACCGCTACATTGAAGTGCCTGGCCAGGCTTTGGGCCGCAGGATGGCTCGACACGTGCAGCCGCCGGGATGAGCGCTTGTGCCCACCACATAGCCAAGCCGGCATCGTCGAAGCGCAACTCGCCGACGTCCAGCCCGCAGATACAGCCGAAGAGTTCAAGTCCAGTGCCGATCGGAGAAGCCTACGGGCACCACCAAGCAAGACGTCGTCCTAGGCCGTGTATCGAAAGTGGATCTTGGCGATGGATGATTGTGGTTCATGGCGCGGGGATATCTCACGGATGAACAGTGGTCGGTGCTGGAGCCGTTGTTGCCGAGGGGGACGAAGGCGGGATGACCGCCCGTCTGGCCCCGGCGGCAGGTGGTCGACGGCATACGGTTCCGGGTCCGGGCAGGGGTTCCGTGGCGGGACGTCCCCGTTGAGTACGGGCCGTGGGGCCGGATCTACGACCTGTTCCGCCAATGGCAGCGGGCCGGCACCTGGCACCGGGTCCTTACCCAGCTCCAGTCCCTGGCTGATGCGAAGAGTGCGATCACGTGGGAGCTGAGCGTCGACTCCACGGTGTGCCGTGCCCATCAGCATGCAGCCGGGGCTCTGAAGCGGGGTGACCTGTAGAAGGAACCGCCGGGCTGTGTAGTCACCGAGCTCCGTGATCACGGACTGGGACGCTCGCGCGGCGGGTTCACCACCAAGCTGCACTTGGCCGTCGAGCAGGGTCAGAAGCCCATGTCGATCGTGATCACCGCTGGACAGCGCGGTGACTCCCCACAGTTCGAGGTCGTCCTGGGCCGCGTTCGGGTGACCCAGCTCGGGGCCGACAGGCCCCGCACCCGGCCACGGCAAGTGCGGGCCGACAAAGCCTACGCCTGCCGCAAGAACCGGGCCTACCTGCGGCGCCGCGGCATTCGCTGCACCATCCCGGACAAGGTTGATCAAGTCCGCAACCGCAAGAAGCGGGGGTCCTCCGGTGGCCGACCGCCGAAGTTCGACCGGGAGGACTATAAAGCGCGGAACGCGGTCGAGTGCGGCATCAACCGCCTCAAGAGGCACCGTGCCGTGGCGACGAGATACGACAAACTCGCGGTCCGCTATGAGGCAACTGTCCTCATCGCGGCCATCAACGAGTGGCTGTAGTCCGCATGCGCCTGCCGTTCGTGGAGCACCTGGGATCGAGCGCAGTAGTGCGCTACCTACCGATGGAACCGTCAGCCTGCTCACGAAGTATGTCGGCGTGGCCTGCATGACGAGCCGTCTCTTCGATCATGTGCACCAGGACCCACCGCATCGGTCGCACAGCACCCGCTTGGCCTGCCGCCCGAGCACACGGATGGTTCAAGTTGTCACAACGCTTGATGATCTCGTTGGACCGTTCAATGGCACCGAGGTAGGCAGCGAGAAGACTGTCCACGGTCTCGCCCTCGGCGAGATCCATACTGAAATCCGGATGCTCGACATCGGCACCCTCGAAGGCCCAGGCGAACCAGTAAAGCTCCGCCGCCGTCAGGTGCTTGACCAGGCCGAAAACACTGGTGCCAGAGGGCACCCCGGGCGTTCGGCCCTGCCTGTCATCAAGGCCCTGCGCCTTCGCAACCACTGCTTCACGGACGTAGTTCAAGAACGTGAGCAATGTCGACTTCTCGTCGGAGTCGCTGCCAGGTGGGCCTACGTCGCGGCGTCGTTGCGTCTCTGTCATCGGGGCACACTAGCTTTATCCACTTTCGAAACGCACCCTAGCGGGCTGCGGTCGGCACGGTCGACGGCCGCCACTCTCGCCGGAGCAACCCGAACACCCACGAGTCGGATATCTCACCGTTCACAACGCAGTCTTCACGCAACGTACCTTCACGCACGAATCCGAGCTTCTCCAGGACCCGGGCAGATGCGACGTTGCGCGTATCGGCCTCGGCCTGAACTCGATTCAGTTCCAGCGTGTCGAATGCCCACTGCAGCAGGGCATGCGCGGCTTCCGTCGCGTAGCCCTGACCCCACATCCCGTCGTCCAGGATGTACCCCAATGACGCGCTGCGGTAGTCCGGGTTCCATGCGGACAGCCCGCACCAACCGACGAAGGCTCCGTCAGAAACACGGTCGATGGCTACTCGTGCCCCCGTGCCTTCGTCCGCCATCTTCCCGCACGTCGCGATGAAGCGCTCAGCGCGAGCCCGTTCGGTCCATGGCGCGGAGTCCCAGTAGCGCATCGCGTGGGTGCTGCTGTGCAGCGCGAAGAGGAGGTCCGCGTCGGCGTCGGTGAAGGGGCGCAGTCGCAGGCGAGCTGTGTGCAGTACGGGAGTGGCCAAAGTCATGCGCACCATCTTGCGTCCTCATGGAGCCGACAGAACACCGAATATCCGCCTCGGGCCCTGCACCACTACAGACACAGGCCCAACGCAACGTTTCATTGCAGCCGTTCCGTGGGGTCTGGAAACGTGGGACTCCGTGTTCGCCTTCAGAAGGTCGTCTTCGCTTGAGCATCGCGCCGGGCGTCGGCGAGCCATCCGGACGTCAGGGGACAATCGCTCAGAGGCCGGGCAATACGCGCGGCGTACGGCCGACCCTGAGGTATATGTCGGGCACTTCTTTGGGCTCCACCGCAGAGCTCAGAAGTGGCTCCACGCCGCGAAAAGTTGCGGCTTCCCCGTCAAAGACAGTATCCGTGTAACGCGAGCCAGCGTCGGGGCAGCCTCGAAAACCAGGTGCTCCAGCCGCTGTGCTTTCCTACGCTTCCTGCCATGGAAAGCGCCTGGACCGAGAACCTCGTCAACGTCGTGGACGTTGAAGCGACCTGTTGGGCGGGTTCCCAGCCGCCTGGAGCGGTCAGCGAGATCATTGAGGTCGGACTGACCGTCGTCGACCTAAATGCCGGTGAGCGCCTCGCCCGGCACCGGATTCTGGTGCGCCCCGTCCGGTCCACGGTCAGCGAGTTCTGCACGGAGCTGACCGGCCTCACCCAACACGAAGTCGACCAGGGAGTCAGTTTCACCGAAGCGTGCCAACTCCTGGCGGCCGAGCACCGTGCAGGCACCCGACCGTGGGCCAGCTGGGGCGACTACGACCGCCACCAGTTCACCCGGCAGTGCCAGGCGACGCGGACGCCCTACCCATTCGGCCGCCACCACACCAACGCCAAGATGGTCTTCACCGAGGCACATGGTCTGCGTAAGCGCCCCGGCATGGCACGGGCCCTGGAGATCGCCGGGCGGCCGCTTGAAGGCCGTCACCACCGAGGCGAGGACGACGCCTGGAACATCGCGGCCCTCGTGCTCCACCTGTCCCAACAGGGGCGCTGGCCGGCCACGGTCGAACGTCCTGCTTGACGCACTCCCCCGGTGCAGCAGCACCTACAGCAACCTGACCGCCGTGAAGTTCGTGAAGGCCGCCTTCGACGCGGCGGCCCCCGCTCTCGTACGTCCACGTCGCGTGGACGGTGAGAGGGCTGAGGTTCATGACGTGGGTGACGGTCATGCCGGATTCCTCGACCCAGCCGACGGCGAAGATGCCGAGGCGACTTCGGCGGCCTGCGGGGTGACGTCCTCCAGCTCATCCCGCCCACCTCCGAGAACGACAACACCATGTTCTGATCGGCAGCGGCCGGCCCGACCCGCTCGGAGATCCGGCCCAGCGTCGCCGCGGGCCTCGGAGGCTGCAAAGTCCGCCCTCACCTTGAGGTGAGTGAAGGACGACCGGCTCAACCACGCAGGCTCCTCCTGGGCCGTTGCCTCACCACATTCACCCGCTCACCCCAGGCGATTGCGCAGACCACGCGAACCTCAGGGTCCGCGAAACTACGTAGCTCGATTTACTGTTGGCGACGGACGCAGCGATGAGTTTTCCCGGCCCGGCAAGTCTCACCACCGTTGTCGACAACACAGGAGGAGCACGTGGCTCAGCTACTGAAAGTCCAGAACTTCAACGTCTCGAGTGACGGAATCGGTGCCGGTGAGGACCAGACCCTCGAGAGGCCGTTCGGCCATGTCGAGCCCGAGCGACTGTTCGCCTGGGCCGGCGCCACGGCGAGCTGGCCCATGCGCACCGACCCCGGAGGAAGCCGGGGTCTGGACGACTACCTCACGCGGGACTATCCCCGCAACATCGGCGCCGAGATCATGGGCCGCAACAAGTTCGGGCCCCAGCGCGGCCCCTGGCACGACCATGAGTGGCAGGGCTGGTGGGGTGACGAGCCCCCCTTTCGCACTCCGGTGTTCGTCATGACCCACCACAAGCGTCCTTCGTTCACGCTTTCCGACACCACGTTCCACTTCGTCGACGGCGACCCTGCATCGGTCTTTGAACAGGCCCGGGAAGCGGCGCAGGGCAAGGACGTCCGACTCGGCGGTGGGGCAACCACCATCCGGCAGTTCCTCGACGCCGACCTCGTCGACACCATGCACGTGGCGGTCTCGCCGGTGAAGCTCGGGTCCGGAGTACGACTCTGGGACTCCCCCGATGAGCTTCTCGACCGGTTCCACCTGGATGTGGTTCCCAGCCCGAGCGGCGTCACGCACCACCTGTTCTGGCGAAAGTAGCCGGTCTTCAGGGTTGCCCCCCGTGCCGTTCTGCCTTCCAGGGCCGCCCTGAGGTAGGGCTTCGGGGTAGTCGCGCGACGGGGCGACACACAACTACGCCGAAGCCCTGGGCTCGAGCCCTTCTTGATCCCTCGCCGCCACCAGGGCCGTCTCCAGGGCATCGAGTTGGAGATCGGTGCGCATGTGTATGGCGAGCTGCCATCCGACGATCATCCGGGAGTACATGTCCAGGACGAATGCGACGTAGGACCAGGCCGACCAGGCGCGGACGTCAGCCGCAGGCTTCTTCCAGCAGACCTGCCGCATGTGCGGTCCGCTGGTACAACACGTGTCGCCCGTCTCTCACCTTGGTGACGAGGCGTGCGCGGTGCAGTGCACTGAGGTGGTAGGAGACGGTGCCCGGTGTGCATCCGATCCGGGAAGCGAGTTCCGTAGTGGACCGGGGAGTTTCGAGGTCCGCCAGCAAGGCCGCTCGGACGTTGCCTACTACTCGCGCAATCGTTCCGGACCCGCGGCCCCTTGCGGCTCCGATCCGCTGGGCGGGGTAGTAGAGGACGAACTGTCCGGGGGTGTCGACCTGGATGATGACGTGCGGCCAGTTGAGCACGCCGGGGGCGAGGACGAGGTCCCGGCCTGTGGCATCTATTTCGCCATCCCATGACTTGGTGACGGTGACCGCGTCGCCTGCCCAATCCATGTCTGGGTGAAGTGCTCCGAGCGCCCGGCCGACGCCATGGGTGGCGATGGCTGTCGCGCGGTGGGTGATGTCCTGATCGATGATCGAACGCAGTGCGGGCCAGCCCTCGGAAAGGGCATCCCGCCAGAACCGGGCGAGGCCGTTGGCGAGATGTCGCTGCATCCGCCCCGACTCCGCGATCCGGCGGGTCGTGGCCAGCAGTGGCCTGTTCCAGTGGGTCCGGGTGTAGGTGAAGACCTGCGTTTCGAGGACGTCCTGCGTTGCGGCCTCGATCTGCGCGATCTGCTCGTCGAGCAGGTCACGACGCTGCGCGTCCGTCCCTGGCTGAGGGGTGAGCAGGTCAGGTGTGTAGGTGTCGCCGTTCAGCGGCAACAGGTCCGCAAGCAGGGCAACGTCCGGATGGGCAAGTGACGCGCGGGCGAGTGGTCCGGGATCTCCGAACACCGGGTGCCGTCCCGACGCGGCAGTGAGCTTCAACCACGCCATGGACTCCGACGCGGGGGAAGGGGCCAACCGCGTCCTGGACACTGTGTCGGCGTCTACACGCAGAGTGAGCACCGCTCCGACGGTAGCAGTCGTCGCAATGGATTTGAACAGGCTCGAATGCTTTCCGGCACGAGGTCCACGCGTGGTTGAGTCGTGGTGCCGAACAACGGCAGCAACGTTCACTGCCCGATCTGAGGCAGTCGCCTCCGCACGACGTGAGGTTGTGCACTCGATACCCGAAGAACCTGGGAGTGGTTGTCATGGTGAGATTGAAGGACACCTCGAAGGTGAAGAGCCGCCCGAGGACGGTCGGCGCGGCCGGCATGCGAGTTACGCGAACGGGCGCAGGTTCGTTGGTCGCCATCACTGCCGTTCTCGGACTGAGCCTGGCAACCGCAGGCCCCGCCGCAGCTACGGATGCCGGCCCCGCCGCGGTTACGGATGCCGGCACCTGGCGTGCTTACGGCAACACGAATCCGATTACCTCCAGCCCCGCCACCTGGCGGTGTGCCGGCAGCAAGACGATCGGCGCCTCTGTGCTCGCGCAGGTTTGTGCGATCAGGTCGTCGACCGGGGGCAGTGTGCAGGCGGCAGTTATCGTGCGCAACAACCGATCCAGCCTCTACAGTGCACGAGCAGACGTGCACCTGTATGCCGTCAACCCTGCGACACGCCTGGGCTCTTGGGAGTGCGCGTCATCGGGGGTAGGGGCGAACTCGTGGTCAGTATGCTTCGGGGAAACCCTCAGCAAGCCCAGCTCTGTGAAGGTGAACTCGGCAGGGCTCCTCAACAATGTTGGACTCGGCCAGTCACCGAACGTCTGAACCGGAGCCCACCGGGTGGCGTGCATCCTGTGCGTTGTGCTCGGTCAACCGCTCCTGAACCTCACGGTGCACAGGGGTGAGGTCGGCGGCGATCCGGGCCACGATGCCCGCCGAGGCCTGGCGCATGGCGACTCGGATGCTGTCGCACTCGCCCCTGCGGAACAGGCAGTCAATGGCGAGTATCTGGCCCTGTTTCAGAGGGTGGTGTGTGACTTGATGGCGTGTCTGTCATCACGGGAACGGGTGCGGCCGCCGCATAGCCGCTGACTTGCTCGCGCGTCATCTTTCGAGTTCAGCCAGTTCCGGCTTCAGAGACCGGATCTCGATGTGTGCTCTGCGCCGGCGCTGATCGTCGTCGACTGGCTGGAAGCACAGGCAGCAGGCGTCTTCGTCATACCCACGGCGTGAGTCGACGTGCTGCTCGCAGGCCGCGCACAGCCGCACGGGGAGCGTGTCGAGGAATTCCACCGCGGTGATCAGTCGCTCCATGCGGCTGATCACCGCGATGTAGATCGTTCCTGGAGACGCCGAGGAGCTTCGCGATCGAGGTGGCGGTGTTCTCCGGGCGGGCGAGCAGGTCGCGGGCGTGACATACCTGGTCCTCCGTCATCACTGGCGGGCGGCCGAGTCGGGCGCGCGGGTACGAGCGGCGTCCAGGCTCTTATTGGTGCCCAGCACGATGAGTTCGCGGATGAACTCCGCCAGCTGGCCGGGCTGCCACTGGCCGGTGATGCCCTGGGCGAGCATCCAGCGGGCAGCGTCGTCACGCAGACGAACGAGAGTGGCGAGGTCGGTGTCTTCGGCGAAGCGGAAGTGCAGATCGTTCACGTCGCGATCCTCGCACGGATCGCACGAGCGCTCGATGCTGTGCCTCCACACAGCCGAGCGCCAGCGTTGTCAGTTCTCGTCGCCTCGGTCACCGGCATGAGACGCGCCTGCTACCGCGGTCTGCCAAGGGCCCACATCGAGCACGTCTTCGCCGCTGTCTCACGCAACCTCATACACCTCGACGCCTGGTGGAACGGGCATCCTTTGGGTCGCACCCGCGTCAGCAACCTCGCCCGGCTCGACCTCTCCCCCGCCGTATGACCCCGAGTAGGCCAGCAGGATCGGTACACGGTTCTTACCGGCACCCCTACACAAAGTCGCGACGGTGCCCGTGGGCGGCGGCGTGTGGAGACCGGCGGTCAGGCGGTGCGTCGCGACGGTGAGAGGCGGGGCGTGTCACAGCCGTGTGGCCGTGCGGATCAGCCCGGCGAGGGCGAGGGAGCGGCTGTGCGCGGGCCAGGCGATGTGGGTGACGACGGGTGCTGCGTCGGTCAGGGGGACGGCAGTGTGCTCGGCCCATAGCCAGGCGCGGGCGGAGTCGGGGAAGACAGCCATGGTGCGTCCGAGGGCGATCAGCTGCGCCAGCTGTGTCTGGTCGTGGATCTCGGGGCCCGGGCCGGGTGGGTACGTGCCGTGACGGGACCAGCGGGCGAGCGGAAGATCGGGGATGTCGGTGACGTCGGCCAGGGACAGAGATCTCTGCGCGGCGAGGGGGTGCCCGGCGGGCAGGATCACGATCTGCCCCTCGGTCATCAGTTCCTCGCTGTCGAATCCGGCGAGGGAGTTGAACGGTTTGTGCATGAGCGCCACATCGGCGCGGCCATCGCGCAGCATCTCTTCCTGTTCACACGTGCCGCTCGGCAGCACCTCGATCTCGGCGGCGTCGGGCTCGGCCGCGTAGGCGGCAAGGAGTTTGTGCACCAGCTCATGAGACGCACCCGCCTTCACCGCCAGCACCAGGCGGTTGCGGGAGCCGCCCGGACTGTCGGCGCCACCGGCGCGACGGGTGCGGCGGGCGGCGGCGGCGGTCGCGTCGAGGGCTGCGCGGCCCTCGTGCAGCAGTACTTCCCCGGCGCCGGTGAGGGAGACGCCGCGGCGGTTGCGTTGCAACAGAGAGACTCCGAGGCGCCGTTCGAGCTGCTGGATCGCCCGGGACAGTGGCGGCTGGGCCATGCCTAGGCGTTCGGCGGCGCGACCGAAGTGCAGTTCTTCGGCGACGGCCGTGAAGTACCTCAGCTCGCGGGTCTCCAAGGTGTCCATGGCCACAACCTACCTCGGTGATACCTGTCGGGTATGACAGGGCACTGTATCGGTGTTGGATGCGCCGCTCGGGTGCAAGCGAGCATCGACGGCATGAGCGACACAATGAACACATCCACCGCGTCACTGCCCGGCGGCACCTGGACCCTGGGCGATCTGACCGTCACCCGCTTCGGCTACGGCGCCATGCAGCTCGCCGGCCCCGGAGTCATGGGCCCGCCCGCCGACCGCGAGGGCGCGCTCGCCGTCCTGCGCGAGGCCGCCGGCGTCGGGATCAGCCATATCGACACCGCCGGTGCCTACGGCCCGCGCGTCACCAACCAGTTGATCCGTGAAGCGCTGCACCCCTATTCCGAATCGCTGCACATCGTGACCAAGGTTGGCGCGGTCCGCGATCTGCAGGGCGGCTGGCCCACCGCCCGGCAGCCCGAGGACCTGCGCCGCGCCGTCCACGAGAACCTTGACGACCTCGGCCTCGGTTCGCTCGACGTGGTCAACCTCCGGCTCGGCAATGCCCAGGGTCCCCAACCCGGCTCGCTCGCCGAGCCCTTCGAGACCCTCGTCGAACTCCAGCAGCAGGGCCTGATCAGGCACCTCGGAGTGAGTAACGCGACGGCGGAGCAGGTCGCCGAGGCGCAGGCGATGGCGCCGATCGTGTGCGTACAGAACATGTACAACCTCGCCCACCGCCAGGACGACGAGCTGATCGACGAACTCGCCTGCCAGGGCATCGCCTACGTGCCCTTCTTCCCTCTCGGCGGCTTCACCCCACTGCAGTCCACCACGCTTTCTGCCGTGGCCACCCGGCTGGGTGCGACGCCGATGTCGGTCGCCTTGGCCTGGCTGCTGCGGCGGTCGCCGAACATCCTGCTCATTCCCGGCACCTCGTCGGTGGCGCACCTGCGGGAGAACGTCGCCGGTACAGGACTCTCGCTCACCGACGAGGAGCTCGCAGAGTTGGAGAAGATCGGCCAGTAGGAGGAAGCCGGCCCGGCCCGCCGTTCTCTTGGCCGCCGAACTCCCAGTCCTCGACCAGGCGCACGGTGCGTTCGGGGTGTTCCTCGTGCAGGTAGTGACCGCTGTCGGGCCAGTGGTCGACGCGGGAGCCGGGGACGCGCAGAGTGCCGCGTTCCCAGGCGGCCGCCTCCGCCGAGGTCCACACGGTGAGCGCGGGCTGCGCACGCCGGCGCAGGTACGCCTCGCTGTGCGGACGGACGCCGACCGCGCCGGGGTCGGCGTACATGCCGGCGTACGCCTGGGCGATGACGTGGTTCGGCGTGCCGAGCATGGTGCGGACGTGGGCGGTACGCAGTCCCGCGGGAGCCCTCGCCGAGAAGGCACCGGCGACGAAGTCGGCCGCGGCGCGTGCCCCGTGTTCCCGGTACTCCTCGAGCCGGGCCGGAATTCCCTCCGCTTCCGTGCCGTGCGCGCCGTGCGCCGGATCGAGCGCGACGACCGATCGAACCAGTTCCGGATGCCGTACCGCCAGCAGGTTGACGACCTGGCCGCCCATGGAGTGACCCACGGCGGTCGTCGGCCCGGCGCCCAGGCGGCGGAGCAGCGCGGCGAGATCGTCGGCCATTTCCGCCGTGGTGTTGCCTTCGTCGGGTACCTCAGAGCGGCCGTGCCCCCGCAGGTCGGGGACGATCACGCGGAACCGGTCGGCCAGCGCCTCGGCGTGCGCGGACCACTCCCGGCCGTCTCCGCCCCAGCCGTGCACCAGGAGCAGCGGGGCCGTCCGGTCGGACCCGAGAGCGGTGCAGAAGAGCTGGACTCGGTCCAGGTCGATCATCGTCATGCTGGGCCGTCCTGGAGGGTCCGGAAGGTGTGAGACAAGGTGCAACAGGCCGTCCGCGTACGGCAGTCCGGGCGCCCGGATCCCGCCGGAGTCGGGGACGTCGGGGAAGGCCGGACAGGCGAGCGCTGAGCAGTGGCATCACTGGCACAACCAGGTGGGCAGTTCGCCGGTCAGTAGCCGGGTGGGATTCGGTCCTGCGGCCCGTCAGCCACGTCCGCCGTGCCGCCTTCCATCTGCGCCCTCTTGGCCATGGCCGGATCAGCCGAGTCCGAGAGCAGCTCCACGATGCGCAGAGTGCACTCCCACTCCGTCAGCTTGCCTTTGATCACCACCAGGTACGACTCCTGGTCGGCAAAGCGGTACACGCGGCGCCGCTTCTCGACAATATTCTTGCTCGGCAAGTACGTGTGGAGGACAGCGCGGAGCTCCTCCAGCGCCTGGTCCTTCGTCTCCCGCCCACGACAGATGAACTCGGTGTACGACTCACCGTTGTAGTACTGCGCAATCACAGCCCAGTTGCCCATGCCCACTCCCCCTCGGTGCCGCCGCCAGTCATCCACAGCTCAGCCGCCGGGACAAGAGCAGTACAGACCGAAAGGCGGCCGCCTCACCGTAGCGGCGCGGACGAGCGGCTGACCGCCGCCGGACACGTCACCCTTGGATGACCAGTACCAGCTACACCACTGGGTCAGGTCAGGTCAGGGACGGCAGCACGTCCGAGGCAACGGTGTCGAGGATGGCCTCGTCACCGGCGAACGGGCCCGACTCCCTCGGCCACGGCGCCAGTACATCGGTGAAGCCGAGCTCGTCCGCCCGACCGAGGAAGTCGCGGTAGCACTCGACACTCGAAAGCGAGAAGACCGGCGCCGCGTCGGTCTGGAGGAACCGGCGGACCGTGGCGGGGTCGCGGGATTCGGCGGCCAACGCCTCGTCGAACCGGGCCGACACCTCGGTCAACGAGCGCCACCAGCCGTCCAACGAGTCGTGGTCGGTGCCCAGGGTGACCCACCCCTCGCCGTGCTTCGCAGCCAGGGCCAGCGCCTTCGGCCCGTTGGCAGCCAGCACGAACGGCGTGCGCGGTCGCTGCACGCAACCCGGCGCGCTCCGTGCGTCCACGGCCGTGTAGTACTCGCCGGAGTAGTCGACCCGGTCCTTGGTGAGCAGGGCGTCCAGCAGCTCGACGAACTCCCGGTACCGGCGGAACGGGCTTGCGGCCTTCGTGGTGCCCCCGAACACGTCCACGTCGTAGCCGCCGACCCCGCCCGCGCCGATGCCGACCGTGCAGCGGCCGTCGGACAGGTCGTCCACCGCGAGCACGTCCCTGGCGAACGACAGCGGGTGGCGGAAGTTCGGCGACGCGACCATGAAGCCCAACTCGATCCGCGAGGTCACCGTCGCCGCCGCGCCCAATGTCGGCACGGCGCCCAACCAAGTGTGGTCGACGAGCGGACCCCAGCCCAGGTGGTCGAACGTCCAGGCGTGGGCGAAGCCATACGCCTCAGCTGCCTGCCATCGAGGCTTGGCCTCGGCCCAACGGTACTCCGGCAAGATCGTGATCCCGGCCCGCACGACACCCCCATCTACGATCATCGGTCACGTCATTCGAACAGAGCTGGCGTTCGCGGTCAAACACTTAACAAGGTGATCGAACGGCCGGTCAGTCGGGGTTCACGCGCGCCCGGCGATGTACCCGCTCAGGCCAGCAGGACGTCCTCGCCCGCCGTCACGGGGACGACCTGGCTGGCCGGCGGCGCCTCGGCCTTCACCGGAGTCCCGAAGTCCGACAGTGTCATCGTCGTCATGGCCTTCATACCGCCGAAGTAGGACAACCGAGCCTGGACGGCGCGCCCTTTCCCGTCGACCCACACGTCCGCGTAGACGGGCACGTCCTCGCCCAGCTCCTCGCGCAGGTCGTCCATCCCTTGCCTCGTCTCCGTCGTCATCCGGAGCGTCGCGGTGGCGTGGTCGATCGTGCCCCGGTAGTGCACCGCAGGGGCGTCGTTCACCTGCTCCTTGCCCTCGTTCGACACCTGTCGCATCGTCTTCATCTGGCGGAGCAGGTGTTCGGGGTCGTTCAGGGGCGCCCGCAGGAAATAGCGGGTGAGGGCCTCACTCCGGTCGGCTGAGGCCCACTTGCCCTCGCCCACGTCCCGCGAGCCCCGCACGTAGACGGTGTCACCGATGAAGACCTCCTCGACGGGTTCCATACCGCTGTCCTCGAGCTCCACCGTGAGTCGCCCCCTGTCGCCCGCCAGATCGAAAGCCCCGGCGACCGCGAACACGTACGTCGTGGGGCTGTCGGCGGACTGCAGCTCGATCTTCTCGGCCAGGCGGGCGCTGTCCGCGCTCGTCCTGGCGATCGCTGCGCGTACGGTCGCCCCGTGGTCCGCTGCTTTCTTCGTACTCTCCGAGGCCCCACTGTCCGGATCGCCGGAACACGCGGTGCAGAGCAGGAGGACAGCGGCGGAGAGGAGGTGGGCGCGGCGCATGAACTCTCCGAGGAATCGTTACTGCGGCAGGGGAGCCCGAAAGGGCCTGTAGATCTTCGCATGAAAGCCTTATCAGGGCCCGGGAATTCCGGCCTTGAGGCCCTGTGCTCACGGCTGCCGCACCACGCTCCAGTGCTCGGCGACACTCTCGCAGCCGCGGGGACGGATCGGATGGGGGCGTCGCGTTACGCCTGCAGTTCGGCCCATGTCGTCCGGGGCCCGTTCATGCATGATGACGGGATGAACCACAGTGACCAGCGCTTCCATGTCATCGTGCTGTCGAACTTCGCGAAGGGCTTCGACAAGTACGCCTTCGCTTACGGTAAGGCGGGGATTCCGGAGAGTACCTATCCTGACCGGTTCCACCTGCTGACCCGTGCGGAGTTGGGAATCGGCATCGGCAAGGCGCGACGCCTGCTGGACCGTCTGGCCATTCCTGGCGATCGGCTGCTGGTGCTGGAAACCACGGTGGACCCCGCCACGTTGATACCCAACGTGTCGACCGGCCTCGGTATGGAACTGCACGAGGCTCGCATCCGGTTGTCAGCCGTCCACGAACTCGACCACGTGGGCGACGAGTTCACTCTGCGCCCGACGACCGTCGAAGACGCGATGGCGGCCTCCCTGCACCTGCACGGATCGGCACAGCGTCGCTACGCCGACATGCGACCGCGCTCGGTTTCGCTGCTGCCGGTCGCCGCCGCCTGCCAAGCCCGGTGTTCGTTCTGCTTCTCCGCGGCTTCGATCTCCAGCGACCAGGCGCCGGCCCGGGTCCCGTGGGACGCGGTCACCCACTGGCTGGAGCGCGCCCGGACAGCGGGTGCCGAACGTGCGGTGATCACCGGCGGCGGGGAACCCACGCTCATACCGTTCGAACAGCAGCTACGACTGGTGTCCGCCTGCTCGGCGGCCTTCCCGAAGGTCGTCCTGATCACCAACGGGCACACCCTGGCGAAGGGCCCGCACGCCGACCGCGCCGGGCGTCTCGCAGCCCTCAGCGCCGCAGGTCTGAGCGTGCTCGCGGTCTCCCGGCACCATCAGGACGACGCCGTCAGCGACCGGCTGATGATGCTGAGCACGCCGGTGAGCTCTGTGATCGACACCTGGCGCATGGAACGTGACCGCTGGCCGGAGCTGCGCATGAGGCTGATCTGCGTGCTCCAGCACGGCGGCGTCGCCGACGCGTCCTCGATCGCCGACTACCTTTCGTGGGCCGCGGCTCTCGGTGTCGAGGAGGTCTGCTTCAAAGAGCTCTACGTATCCACCAGCACCGAGTCGCTCTACTTCGACCGCGCCGCCAACGTCTGGAGCCGGGAGCACCAGGTGTCGCTGTCCGTCGTCACCCGGTTCGCCGAGCAGCACGGCTTCGAACTGGCGAGCCGTCTGCCCTGGGGCGCGCCGGTCTACCACGGCACCTGGGACGGACGGCCTCTGCGGATCGCCGCCTACACCGAACCCAGTCTCTTCTGGGAACGCGCCAATGGGATCGCGCGCAGCTGGAACGTCATGGCCGACGGACGCTGCTACGCCTCCCTGGAAGACCGGGCCAGCGAGATCGTGCCAGAAGGTGCCACGGCATGAGGTTCGACGACTTCCAGGCCTTCCGGCAGCGGGAACTCAGCGCCTCCTCACCGCTTCTGGACGCGGCCGAGACCAACGTGTACCAGGCGCTTGCTCAGATGCGACCGGAACCGCCGACCGACATGAGTACGGTCCACCGGTGCGATCTCGCCCGTGTCTGGCTGCGGCGCTTCGAGCTTCCGGAAGAGTGGTCCGGTCAGGCCATGGTCTGTCGAGGCGTCCGGCACGGGCTCGGCGTGGTGTTCCAACAGCTGCGCACCGTGCAGGCGCGGCTGTGGCTGCCCAGTGACGTGTACCCGGTCTACTTCGAGTTGGCCCGCTCTGCGGGCCTGACGCCCGCGTCCTACCCGACGCTGCCGGCACCGGCTCTGCCGGGGTCACCGGTGGACGACCGGCCCGAGTATCTGCTGCTCGCCAACCCCAGCAAGCCGCTCGGCCGGTACCTGTCCGATGCCGAGTGTGCCGCGGTGATGTCGTGGCTGCGGGAATCACCACGCCGCCGCCTGCTGATCGACAGTGTCTACGACCTCGGAGCGCCGTTCGCTGCAGGCACACGGCGATTGCTGGACACCGGTCGTGCGGTCCTGCTGCATTCGGTCACCAAGGGGTGGCTGTGGCCTCGCACGTTCGGCGTGGTCCTGCTGGGTCCGGCGCAAGCCGAACTGGCCGAAGCGTTCCGGGCGGATCCGCCGACGTCGGCTCAGTTGAGGCTCGCCGACCGTCTGCTGACCGAGCACAGCGACGTGCCCGGGCAGGTCGTCGACGAACTGGCCGCACGGGCTGAGCGGTTGTTCGAACGGTTGCCGGACGAGGTGCTCGGGGCGATTCCCTCGGCGAGCCGGACCTGTCCCGGCAACTACTTCTTCCCGGTCGACATACCGGCGGAGACGCTCCGGCGTGAGTGCGGCGTGCTCGCCATACCGGTCAGCGTGTTCGGGGAGAGCGGTTGGTCCGGCTCCATCCTGACCAGCCTTGCTGACGCATTCGGTCCGACGCCGACGACGACACGATGAAGCCGCTGGAGGACCTGGCCGTGTACGACGATGCGGCCGAGCGCCCCCGGCGAGAACGCCGGTGAGCCCAGGTCGGGTGGCGTCTGGTTCGCGCCGAGCAGCACCGAGGAGACGTACCCGCCGGGGAAGTCGCTGACCCCGTTCGGCTTCGCGCTGCCCCACGGGGCCATCAAGTACGGCGAGGTGCTGGGGCTTTAGGGATCCTTGCAGAACGCCCCATCTGTCTTCGATCGACTGCCCGAGAACGGTGGCCGAAGGAGCCGTTTCCGGGGCCGCGCCCTCGCCCGAACGCTCACGCTCGATGCGGTCAGCATCCGAGCCGGCCGGCCCTCGCCGAACATCCGCTCCCCCGCCGTCTGCCACCTGCCACCTGCCGCCACGGTCATCCACCGCTCTGCATCGCCTGGCCTGCACGCCGACGCTCCCGTAGGGTGCGCGGGTTGTCATGGCGGAGAGGCGGTTCACAACGTGGCACCCAGGGCAGCGACACGGGACCAGCTGGCTGGTGCGGCGCGGGCCGCGCTGGGCGGCGGGCGACGGCTGGAGACGGTCGAGCGGATCGCGGGCGGCAGTAAGAAGGGCGTGTACCGCCTGGTGATGGACGATGCGGCGACGGCGATCGCCTACCTGTGGGACGACGCCGAGAACTACTGGCCGGCGGCCGAAGGTGACGGCGACCTCACCGACCCGTTCTCGCCCGGCCTCGGGCTCGATCTGTTCAAGGCTGCGCACGCGCGGTTGGACGCACTCAGGGTCCGCGTTCCGGCGATCCGTCTCGTCGACCGCGACGGCGCCCACTGTGCGGCCGACCTTGCGATCGTCGAAGACCTTCCCGGAGAGAGCCTGGAGGCGTTGCTCGCGCGCGACCCAGGCGCTGCCGCTCCGGTCATGGCCCGGCTCGCGGAGTCACTGGAAGTGATGCGAAGTCACCAGGCACCGGGGTACGGCAAGGTGGCCCTGGTCGATGGCGGAGGAGCGTCACGGGGTACGTCGTGCGAGGCGGTGGTTCTCGACCGTGCGCTGCGGGACCTGGCCGAGGCGGCCTCCCGCGATCCGCGGATCGCGGGCGCCCGCGGCCGGCTGGAGGAGGGGCTGCTGGGCCTGGCGGCCGCGGTGCGGCCCCGCGCGGAGTATGCGGTCGTGCACGGCGAACTGGGGCCCGATCACGTGCTGGTGGACGCGGACGGGATGCCCGTGGCGATCGACATCGAGGGATTGATGTACTTCGACGTCGAGTGGGAGCACGTGTTTCTGCGCATCCGCCTGCACGACGCCTACCAGCCGCTGAGGGCGGCCGGGCTGGACGAGGACCGGCTCGCGCTCTACATGCTCGCCCAGCGGCTGTCGCTGACGGCGGGGCCGCTGCGGCTGCTCGACGGGGACTTTCCCGACCGGACGTTCATGGCGGACATCGCCGAGTACAACCTGAGGCAGGCGCTGCAACTGGTCCACGCCTGAATACCGGGTGCCTCGACTCGTCCGCCACGTGGCAGCGTCTCGCTCCCAAACGGGAGCAGGGCCTACGCGGAAGAGAATCAGCCCCGGCCGGGTGTCAGGACACGATCGAGCGCCGCCCTTCCGGCGGGCCCCCATGTGGTCTTGCCGCCGGGCAGGCCCCGCTCCCCGTTCTGGCCCATAAGAATGAGGAAGAGGCTCTTCAGCGCAGCCAGACCTCGGGCGCGCCGGATGGTCGCCTCGTCCGCATGCGCGTACGCCTCGAAGAACCGTGCGCCTGCGCCTGCGGGCAGGAGCAGCCACGCGGCCGCAAGGTCCCACGCCGGATCGCCGGCGAACATGTCACCGAAATCGATCACGCCCGCGAGCGTCCCGTCCGAGACGACGACATTCGCGGGGTGGAGATCACCGTGCAGCCAAACCGGCGGGCCCTCCCACTCGGGAGCCGCCACGGCATCGTCCCAGACGTCCCACAGGGCCCGTACGTCGCCGGTGATGCCGCCGGGGGCGATCGCTCGCAAGCACCTCTCGAAGCCGTCCGTGCACTTCTTGGGGTGAGCGCCGCGGTCCGAGGCGGTCGGCGCATCGGCGGGCGCCTCCACATGGAGCGTTTTGAGGAAGCCCGCCAGAGTGTCGGCAGCGTGGTCGCTGCGGCTGATCGAGGTGTGGTCGAGTGGCACGCCGGGGACCCACGTCATGATGGTCCAGAGCCTCGGGAAGCGCGCGGACGGTTCGCCGATCCGCACAGGGGTCGGAATCGGGAGCGGAAGGCGCGTGGCCAGGAGGGGCAGCCACCGGCGCTCTTTACGCTGGAGATCCGGGGCACGTTCCGTGCGCGGCATGCGCAGGACCAACTCGTCCCCGAGGCGCCACATGTGGTTGTCCCAGCCGCCGGCTACTTCGCGGACGGCCAGCCCCGCAAGGTCCGGATGCTGGTCCCTGAGAAGGCCGTGCAGCAGCTCTGCGGTGATCTCGATCTCGGAGTCGGTCATGCGAAGCCACAGTAGGTGAGACAGAGACAGACGGAGCCGACTCACACTCTTCGAAATGCCCACCGCCACGTCCGTTCGTGGCCAGCGACGATTACCCCTCCCAGGTGCGAAAAACGGGTCGCCCGCCCGCGTACCGATCAGGCACTCTCCCCGGCATGGTCACATCACCCTTCATCCCCGGCCTGGAACTCTCCCGGCGCTTCTACGTCCAAGCCGTGCGCCCTCTGCTGGACGAGAACGTTCCAGGTGTCGTGCACTCTGCTGCCCATCTCGGCAGCGGCTCGGAGGTGCTCGGATTCGACACCGCCCGATCCGCAGACCACGAATGGGGCCCACGCCTGCAGATCTTCCTGAAGGCTCAGGACGCGGCCGACCACGGCCCGCACATCACCACGATGCTTTCCGAGCGGCTGCCGAAGATCTTCTGCGGCTATCCGACGCACTTCGCTGCGACGGGGAAAGGGGATATCCGCGTGATGCGGGCCACCGACGGACCGGTGCACCACCGCGTCGAGGTCACCGATCCGGGTTCCTGGTTCACCGCGCTGCTGGGATTCGACCCGTCTCAGGGCGTCACCCCGGCGGACTGGCTGGCCACGCCCACCCAGCGACTCGCCGAGGTCACAGGCGGCGCCGTCTTCCATGACGGACTCGGCGAGCTTGCCACGGCGCGAGCCGGCCTCCGCTGGTATCCGCACGACCTCTGGCTCTACGTCCTTGCCTGTCAGTGGCAGCGCATCGCCCAGGAAGAGGCCTTCGTCGGCAGGTGCGGCGAAGTGGGTGACGAGCTCGGATCCGCTGTCGTCGCCGCTCGCCTGGTCCGCGACCTGATGCGACTCTGCCTGCTCATGGACCGCCGCTACCCGCCCTACAGCAAATGGCTCGGTTCCGCCTTCGCCCGCACTCCCCAGGCATCCTCCCTCGCTCCGCTCCTCAGCACCGTTCTCCCGGCAACCGACTGGCACACCCGCGAACAGCACCTGGCCCGCGCCTACGAAGCCGTTGCGACCGTCCACAACGAACTCGCCCTCACCGACGCGGTCGACCCCACCACCCGGCCCTACCACAGTCGGCCGTTCCAGGTCCTGCACGCTGAGCGCTTCACCGCGGCGCTGACGGCACACATCACCGACCCTGCGGTCAGGGCCCTGCCGGTTTTCGGAGCGGCCGACCAGTTCATCGACAGCACGGACGTCCTTGTGCACAGCGAGATGACGCGCACCGTGACACGGGCCCTGGTCAACCGCAGTTAGAAAGCGTCGATCTCCGCTGGGCATCACCGTCAGTCACTTCCACAGTGGGACTGCGGCGATCAACGCCCCTTCCCGTCCTACGCTGATGTGATGGGCGTGGGGATAGAGGTACTGATCGTGGACTGGCCGCGGGTCGAGGCGGCAGCGCCTGACGACCGGGGAGAGATGCTGGTCGATGCCGCCCTCGGAGACGCGTACGGAGACGACCCTTTCGAGCATGGCTGGTCATGGTCCACTCAGCCCGGTGAGGACTGGTACGGCAGATACGCCCTCCGGAACACTCTGGGCTCGTACAAGCCGCACTTTTGGGCTGGTCATCGCTGGGACCACATGCGCGACTTCGTCGCGCCTGGAGCACGCGCGGTGCTGGACCGGTTCAACGACGCGCTGTTCTGGCACGGCCTGGAGGACACCACCGGGACCGTCTCAGGACTCCCGGAGCGGCCGTGCACCTGGGAGGCAGACCTGCTGCTGTGGTGTCCGCCCGACCATGTGCCACTGATCGCGGCATGGTGGCGACAGGCGGCACCCCAACTGGAGGATATGCGCGAGCCGTTCGACCGGCACGCCGCGGAGCCCAGCGGATGGATCACGACCTTCGAATCCTTTGCCCACTTCCTCACCGACTGGGGAGAGGTGGTGACGGAGGCGGAGCGCCGTGGCTGGGGCGTCATCGGCCTGCGCTGCTGACCGCGTCGGGGCGCCGCTCGCAGCAATGAAGAGACAATGACAGCGCCACCGGGTGGACCTGCCGCAGGCCGCCGCTGCCGGTCAGGCCGTGGGCGGCGGGGTGAACAGGGCCTGGAGGGTTCGGGTGGCTGTTTCGCGCAGCCAGGTGTGGGCGGGGTCGTTGTCGTGGCGCTGGTGCCAGAGCAGGTGGAGGGGCACTTCGGGCAGTTCGAGCGGCAGCGGCAGTGTCGTCAGACCGAGTTGGTGGCGGATGGGGCGAGTGGCCGCGTCGGGCAGGGTGACCACGAGGTCGGTGTCGCGGGCGAGTTGCAGTGCGGTCGTCGTCGTGGGGGCGGAGGCGATGACACGGCGCTCGTGGCCCAGTGCGGTCAGGGCGTCGTCGATCGGGTCGTGGAGGCGTCCGCGTCGGGAGACGGTGAGGTGATCGGCCGCCGCGAACCTCTCGGTGGTGACGGGCTGTTCGGTGAGCGGGTGGTCCGGCCGGACTGCGATGACGAGCCGGTCACGACCGATGAGGCGGTGGTGGACATCGGGCTGGGTGGGTGGGCCCGCGCTTGAGGCGAGGTCCACCGTGCCGCGGCGCAGCTCGGGGGTGTCGTCGCCCGGCTCGGCGGTGAGGCGCAGTCGCACCCCGGGGGCCTGGCGGTGCACTGCGGCGACCAGGGCGGTCCCGCACGTGGTGGTGAGCGCGTCGTGCCAGCGGACCGTGAACACTCGCTCCAGAGTCGCCAGGTCGAGTTCTGTCTGTGGGGACAGCAGTTGGTGGGCCTGCTGCACGAGGGCGTGGACCTCGGTGCGAATGGCCAGCGCGTGGATGGTGGGGGTCATGTGGCGTCCGGTGCGAACCAGGATCTGGTCGCCGGTGACTTTGCGGATACGGCCCAGCGAGCGGCTCATCGCCGGTGCGGTGACGTGAAGTCGGGCTGCGGCCCCGGCCACGCTGCCTTCTTCCAGCAGGGCGTCCAGGGCGGTGAGCAGGTTCAAATCCAGTTGCATGGCAGTAACTATACGAGTGAAAACCATGCACTTGCTGTTAATGGGCGAGGCTTCTACCTTCGAGATGTGGGGCCGAAGGAAGAACCCAACACCGCCCCGTTTCCACCGAATCCAAGGAGTACGCCATGACCACAGCCATGCCTTTCGACCTCGATGCCACGTTCCTGACCGCGGTGGCCGACACGGTGAAGGTCGCCGGAGTCACCCTGCGGGAGCGCTACACGACCCAGGCCCGGGGCGTGAGCCTGGAAGAGGTCGTCGACGAGATCCACGCCAATGACGACGCGGTCCTCGCCGTGATGCGTGAGCCGCTGCTGAAGGCGAGGCCGGGGTCGCAGTGGGCGGAGGACGAGCTGGCCGGCGGTGCGCTCCCGCCGGGCGAGTGGTGGGTCGTCGACCCGGCCGAGGGCAACATCAACCACGTCCACGGCATGCCGGAGTGGGCCGTCACCGCCACCCTCGTGCGCGACAACCAGCCGGTCCTCACGGTCGTTCACCTCCCGCTGACCGGCGACACCTACACCGCCGCCGTCGGCGGCGGCGCCCACCTCAACGGCCGTCCCCTGACCGTGTCGGCCAAGAGCGACCTGGGTGCCGCGCTGATCGGCACCGGACAGGCCCGGCCCGGTGAGAGCACCGACACCTTCCGCAGGATCGGCGCATCTGTCACCGCCATGCTCACCGCCGGCCTCGTCGTGCGTGTGTCCGTCCCGGCCACGCTGCAGCTCATCCACGTCGCCGCCGGACGCATGGACGCCTTCTGGCAGTTCTCCGACGTCCGCTCCGGCCTCGTCGCGGGCGCCCTGCTGGTCACCGAGGCCGGAGGTACCGTCACCGACCTGGACGGCAAGCCCTGGAGTACGGCCAGCCGCGACTTCCTGGCCGCCGCTCCCCGTATCCACACTGCCGCGCTCGACGTGCTGTCCTCGATCTGACCAGCCCGCCCATACCCACCAAGTCCGCAAGGGGCAACCCAACATGAGCAGCATCGGCATTCTGGGCGCCGGCCGCGTCGGCACCAACCTCGCTCGCAGCCTCGCGGCCGCGGGACACCACGTCACCCTCGGCCGCCGTCAGAGCGGCGTCGAGACGGGCACGCCGCCCACCGAGGGAACCGCCGTCCGCTACGCCGACCACCCCACCACCGCCCGCACCGCGGACATCGTGATCAACGCCACCCCCGGAATCAGCACCCTGGGCCGATTCACCGCCCTGCGGGCCGAACTCGCGGACAAGATCCTCATCGATGTCTCCAACGCCACCCACGACGCCGCCGACAAGCTGCCCGGCGACCTGTGCTACCCCGGTAGCAGCCTCGCCGAACAGCTCCAGGCCGCCCTGCCCGACACCCGCGTCGTCAAGACGCTCAACACCATGCTGTTCATGGTCATGACCGCCCCGGGAACCCTGGCCTCCCCGCCCACCGCCTACCTCTCCGGAGACGACGAACAGGCAAAGAAGACCGTCACGGGCCTTCTCGACGACCTGGGCTGGCAGCCCGACTGGATCGAGGACCTCGGCGGCATCACCACTGCCCGCGCCACCGAAGCCATGATCCTCGTCGTCCCCCACATCATGCGCCGCAACGGCTTCGCTCCCTTCGCCGTCTCCCTCGCCCGCTGACCCCTCCCGGAGCAGTGCGTCCGTCGCACCGGACACACGGGACGTCCCACCGCCCGAGCACAGCCCCTCCTCCCACATTCCCAGCACTGCCACACGAGCGAGAGCCACGTATGACGACCACCGTGCCTTCAGACATCGCCGAGCTGACCGAGATCACGGCCTACACCGACTTCGCGACCAGCGCCCCGCCATCCGTACAGGAGACCCTGGGTCTTGGCGCGTTACACATCGGCCCGGCGCAGGCGCTGACCATCCGCGAGGACCCGAGCCACTTCTTCAACCGGGCAGGCGGCTTCGGCACCGATCGTCCGATCACCATCGACGACCTGACCCCGGTGTGCGACTTCTACCGGCAGCAAGGGGTGGCGCAGGGCTCGATCATGCTCGCACCACGCTCGTTGCCGCCCGGCTGGGCCGCCATCGCCTCGAAGCTGGGACTCACCGAGGACAGTCGGTACACCAAGCTCAGCCGCGACATCGAGAGGATGCCCGCCACCGTCGGCGTTCCCGTACTGGAAGCAGGCTGGCGGGTCGGCGTCGTCGAGGACCGACAGGCCCACGAATGGGACACCGTCATGATGACCACCTTCGGGTTCACCTCACCCGACATGATCGGGATGGCCGCGTCCTTCGTAGGCAAGGCGAATTGGCGGCAGTACGCGGTCTGGGCCGACAAGCGCATCGTCGCGGTCGGGAGCGTCTTCCTCAACGGCGAGTGCGCCCACATGTTCGCCGGGGCCACCCTCCCTGACGCACGCGGCCGCGGCGCCCAGTCCGCGCTGCTCGCCGCCCGACTCCACGCAGCCGCGGCCGAGGGGTGCCGTTGGATCGTCGCGGAGACCGCGGCGGAGAACTCCGGCGAGCACAACCCGTCCTTGCACAACCTGCTGCGCGCCGGCTTCGAGCCGATGTACGACCGAGCCAACTGGCTGTGGCACGCATAGAGCGACACCACGGTCCCGTGATGCGCCGGAGAAGGGGACCGGACGCCCTCACGCCACATTCCAACCGCGCAGGGCAGGCCCTGTCAGGGAGCCGACTGCTGACCCACCCGAGACGATCCGCAGACGATCCGCAGACGAGGACAGCCATGACCACCCTTTCCCCAGCCCGAACCACCCCGCCACGACAGGCCAACCGGGTCCGCTGGACCATCCCGGCCCGGCTGCGCAAGAGCGTCCTCGTCACGCATGTCGTCTCGGCGGGGGCCTGGATCGGCATCGATGTCATCTCCATCGTCCTGGTGGCGATCGGCTGGGTTCGCGCGGGCGACGACCGCACCGCCGTATACCAAGCACTCGCGGACTTCTTCGTCGTCCCTCTCCTGCTGACGGCACTCATAGCAGGCACGGTCTGCCTGGTCACCGGCGTCCTGCTGGGACTGGCGACCAAGTGGGGACTCGTACGCTACTGGTGGGTCGCCGTGAAGCTGGTCCTCAACGTCATCGCCTGCGCGATGATGCTGACGTTCCTGGGCCCCATCACCGAACTCGCTTCGGGGGAACAGCCGTTGCGCGACATCTGGTTCCTCTCGTTCCTCGCCGCAACCGCCATGGCGCTCCTGAGCTTTGCCACAGTGCTCTCGGTCTTCAAACCATGGGGCCGAGTCCGCAAGTAGTTCCACCCCATCAGCGAGGAACAGGCGCACAGAACAGAAGGATCCGAGACTGCGGACGCCTGCCCACCGAACTGCTTCACCTCACGACAGCAGCAACCACCGCCACCAACAATCCGTCTTCTCAAACCGCCGGCTTCATTGTGCTGAGGGCGGACCGTTACCAGCGTTGGTGAAGTTCCGCCCTTCGGGCTGTTTGCCGAACGGTTCCAATCCGTAAAACCCGCATCACAACCGAGAGTGACCATGACACACAACAATCAGCTGGCCCACGACCTCCAGGGCACGGGACCGCTGCTCGTGGCAGTCCACGGCATCACCGAGAACCGCAGCTTCTGGGACCCGGTTCGCCTGCAGCAGCACTTCCGCGTGCTGCGCGTCGATCTGCGTGGCCACGGGGAATCGCCTCGGACCGCACCCTTCGGGATCGACGAGTCGGTGGAGGACATCCACCGTCTGATCGAGTCGCTGGGCGAGGATCTGACAGGGGACCAACCACCGTTCATCGTCGGCCACTCCCTCGGCGGGGTGATCGCGACTGCCTACGCAGCTCGTTATCCGACCCGCGGTGTGGTCAACGTCGACCAGTCGCTGCGAGTCGGTCCGCTGCCCGCGGAGATAGCCATCGCTGTGCGGGGAGAGGGCTTCGAGGACTTCGCTCGTACGGTTCTCGCCTCGATGTACGGTGAGTTGGACCCTGAGCTCGTGGCCGACATCGAACGCCGCCGCACCCTCGACCAGGACGTGTTCGACGGATTCTGGACCCCATTGCTCGATTGGGACGCTGAGACCCTGGCAGCGTGGTCTCGACGGGCCACGAGTCTCCCGCCTGGTGTCCCGTACCTGTCCTTGCATGGAACGGACGCCGGCGCCGACTACGCCGAGTGGCTCGCCGACCGCATCCCCGCCGCCGTGATCGAACAGGCACCGAAGCGCACGCACTATCCGCACCTGGCACAGCCCGATTGGTTCGTGTCCCGCCTCCGTAAGTTCTTCAGCGTCTGATTGTCAGGCACCCACGGGCGCACCCTCTTCCCGCGTCGCAAACGCTGATGCCCGGCAGCCTCAACGGCGGCCGGGCATCACGGCTGCAGAGGACCCACTGAGGTTTCAGGACCTGGTCGAGACGCGGCTACGCTTCTCGCCGGCAAAAGCCGGTTGAGATGGTGACCTTGGTGCGGAAGGGTCTGTGGTCATGGAGTACTTCTGCTACCACCGAGACCGGCCCGGCTCCCTTGCCCTTCGCGAGGAGTTGACTGAGGAGCACTGGTCCTACATGGACCGGTATGCGAAGGAACTGATCGCTCGCGGCCCGACCTTCGCCGCTGACGGTGAAACGCCCACCGGAAGCGTGCATATCGTCGATCTGCCCGATCCCGCCGCTGCCCGTGCATTCGCCTTCGACGAGCCCAACTACCAGGCCGGTGCGTTCCGGGACGTGCTGCTGCGCCGGTGGCGCAACGTCCTGGGGCGCACCATGTGGGATTTTCCCGGTGGCCGGAGCGGTGGCGACCGGTACCTGGTGCTCGGCCTCGGCGAGGGCCCGGCAGCCGACCTCGACCTGCCGCCCGACCAGGACGAGCTGATCGCGTACGGGCCGCTGCTGTCCGACGACGGCGACACCTGGCTGGGCACGGCGGTACTGCTCAGGGCCCCGGACCCGGATACGGCACGCGCCGTCCTGACCCCGGACCGCTACGCAGACATCGAGGTCCACCACTGGGAGTTCGGCGGGCGCCGATGAACGACGGAGACACCGGACGGATGCCATCGCCGGAACGCGTCGACCTGGGACAGCAGCGGTGACGATGGCGATGCGGACGGTTCCGCTGGTCGGCGGACCGGTGGAGATACGCGGTGCGCTGGACCTGGAGACCACACCGGCAGGGGTCATGCCGCGCCGGTTGCCCGCGTGGACCAAGGAGCAGTACCAGGACCCCTCGGTCTACGGGGTGACCGTGATGCCCTCGGGGGTGCGGCTGGTGTTCCGCACCGACGCCCGCGCATTGGAGTTCGAGGTACTCACCTCCACCGGCCAGCTCGACACCGACGCCCACCCTCGCCCGACCGGGATGCTGGAGTTGTTGGTGGACGGCGCCCTGGCAGGGCGTCGGCAGGCGCCGGTCGGCAACGTGATGCGCATGGCGGGCCCCAGGGCCGTACAGCGACTCGTGCCGGGCAAACCTGGGACCGTACGCTTCGCCGGACTGCCGGCCGGCATGAAGAACGTCGAGCTGTGGCTCCCACAGCAGACTCCTACGGAACTGGTGGCACTACGCGCTGACGGCGACGTGCTGGCACCGCTGCCGGACGGGCGGCGCCGCTGGGTCCACCACGGCAGTTCCATCAGCCACTGCATCGAGGCCGACGGCCCGACCGGAACCTGGCCGGTGGTGGCCGCCGCGCTCGGAGGGGTGGAGGTGATCAACCTCAGCCAGGCCGGCAACGCGCTGCTGGATCCCTATGTCGCCCGTACGATCCGCGACACGCCCGCCGACCTGATCAGCCTCAAGGTGGGCATCAACATCGTGAGCCTGCCCGCCTTCCGACTGCGGACGTTCGGCCCGGCACTCCACGGATTTCTGGACACGATCCGGGACGGCCACCCGGACACTCCGCTGCTGTTGATCTCCCCTGTGAGCTGTCCAGCCCTTGAGCAGGTTCCCGGCCCGGCCGCGACCGGACCGGACGGGAGGATCACTGCGCTGGGCGACCCGGCAGATGTGGCCGCCGGCGCATTGTCACTGACGGTGGTCCGTGCTGAGCTGGCCCGGATCGCTGCGGCACGACAAACGGCTGATCCCCACCTTCACCATCTCGACGGACGAGAGCTGCTCGGCCCGGATGAGGCAGACGATCTGCCCGACGGCCTTCACCCCACCGCCACCGCGTATCGCCGAATGGGCAAGCGGTTTGCTGCCCACTCCTTCGCGACCGACGGCCCCTTCGCTGAGCTTGTTCGTTGACCTCCGGTATGAAGCGCGCTTCGGACTGGGGCGCCGGCCTCGTTCATGGCTAACGGTCGGCCCTGCCGGTACAGCCGCCGTGCGACGAGCCCGGTGGAGTACGTGTGGTGCTGCGTTCGCCGGGGGCCCCGCCGTGAAGCCGCCCGGATCCGAATTCGATTGCTCCGTCACGGCCAGTTCCGCATCCTGCTGAGATGCGCTTCTCCATCAACATCCCCAACTTCGGCGACTTCGCCGACCCCCGCAATGTCGCGTCCGTGGCAACTGCCGCCGAACAGGCCGGCTGGGACGGACTTTTCGTCTGGGACCACGTACTGCACCGACAACACCAGGGACGCCCCTTCGGAGACCCCTGGATGCTGCTGACCGCAGCCGCGCTGGCGACCTCGCGGATCCGGCTGGGCACCCTCCTGACGCCGGTCCCCCGCTACCGTCCGCAGCAACTGGCCCGCCAGGTGGCCACCCTGGACCATCTCAGCAACGGCCGGGTGATCTTCACAGCCGGCCTGGGCGGCCCGGTCGAGGACGAATACCGCAGTTTCGGCGACACGGCCGAGCCACGCGTCCTCGCCGAGCGGCTGGACGAGGGACTGGAACTGTTGGGGCGCTGGTGGTCCGGCGAGCCGGTGAACCACCAGGGCCGGCACTACCAGGTCCGGGATGTGACGTTGCTGCCTGCCACGGTGCAGCGGCCCGGTCCGCCGGTGTGGATCGGCGGCTTCTGGCCGCGTCGCCCGCCGATGCGGCGCGCAGCGCGCTGGGACGGCGCGGTGCCTCTCTTCGAGACGGCCCGGCATGGGCATGTACCCGAGGTGGCGGAGGTACGGGATCTTGTCGGCTATGTACGTGAGCACCGCATGGCCGGAGACGAGCGGCCCTTTGAAGTCGTGCTCGGCGGTGCCACGTCCTCGGATGCCGCGAAGGCCAGGGACGTCATCGGTCCGCTGCGCGACGCCGGTGCCACCTGGTGGGACGAGCGCCAGGTCCAGACCGGCCCGGACCTGGACCGCCTGCCTCCGGTACTGCGCCGGATCGAGGCGGGACCGCCGGTGATCTGATCATCCGGTCCAGCAATGAATCGGCGACGACGGGAGTGGGGTCGGGGTAGAGGGGCTACCGGTCGCTGGTCGCCGGTCCGCTGGTGATGATCAGGAACGGGCACTCGGCGCTCAGGCACCAACTGACGGAGAAGCGAACACAGTTCAGCGGTTTCGTGCGACGACCGCGTAGGTTCGGCCGATGGCTGGTCTGGATGGGCAGCCGCCCGGTTCAGCTCATCCGGATGCGGGACGGTCCGTCATGGCGCTCGGTGGCGCGACGGAGATTCACCATATACCGGGCACCCATCCCACGGACTCAGGATCCTCACTGATCATCCTACCTATTTCCCCGACTCCACTCTCTGTCCGCACCGTTGACAGCACCGCGACTCCCCTCGATCATCAGACATCCGATGAATTGGAGCCGCTCATGGGTACGTATCCGAGACGTCAGGTCCTGGGCGCCGCAGCCGGGGTTTCCGCCGCGGCAGCCCTTCCTCTCACCTCAGCCACCTCCGCCACGGCCGCCGAACCCCCCGCCAAGCAGGCCGGGCCGTGGGCTCCCGTCCCCGACCCTGTGCCTGTCCCCCTCGACTCCCTCTACGACAACGACGGCGTCGACACCACCTCCGCGCGGGGCGGTGACTTCGACGGCTCGGGCTACACGTTCCCGGGCGAGGAACTTCCCGCGGGCCGTGTCGAAGTCGACGGCGCGCCGTTCGTCTTCCCGACCTCGGATGCCGGCGCGAAGAACAACGTCGTCGCCCTCGGCCAGCGCGTCGACCTGCCCAAAGGCCGCTACTTCTCGGCTGTCTTCCTCACCGCAGGCAGTTACGGCAACGCCTCCGGCAGAGCCACGGTCCACTACGCGGACGGCTCCACCACGACCGCCACCCTCGGCGGATCCGACTGGTACGCCACGGGCGGATCCCTGTCGGTGCCGTACCGCTACGGACCGGACGGCACCAGGGACGAACACCGTGTGGGGATAGGCACGTCCGAACTGTGGCTCGACCCACAGCGCGACGCCGTTGCGATCACACTTCCGGTGACCAACCCGGCGCAGGCGAACAAGGCGTCGCTCCACGTGTTCGCTTTGTCCCTGCAACCTGCCGCCCAGGGGCGCGCGTTGACCCTGCGCGGGGCCCGCTCCACGAACTCGCTCCTGGAGTCGTCCGGCGCCCAGAGCATCGAAGCCACCGTCGTCAACGCGGGGACGGTGGCCGTGCTGGCCACGGACGGCGTGTCGGTGGGCGTCGAGGTTCCGGGAGCCCGCACCGTCGAAGCCGCTCGTGTCCGCCGCCTGGACCCCGGTGAGCAGGCCCGCGTCCGCGTGGGAATCCGCAACCGCGGGGGCACCGCCCCCGGCACGGCCCGGGACGGCTCAGTGACCGTCACCGGACGCGGAACCCAAGTCGCTTCACAGAAACGCCGGTTGACCCTCGGCGTATCCGACTACCAGCCCACTGCGGCTTCCCTCTCAGGCCACCAGGCGCCGTACTGGTTCCAGGGCGCCAAGTTCGGCATCTTCATCCACTGGGGCGTCTACTCGGTCCCCGCCTGGTCGCCCGTCGGAAAGCAGTACGCCGAGTGGTACTGGAACCACATGCAGGATCCCGGGAACGCCGTCTTCGCGTACCACCGCGAGAAGTACGGCGAGAACTTCGCCTACGACGACTTCATCCCGATGTTCACGGCGGAGAAGTTCGATCCGCGCGCCTGGGTCGAACTGTTCCGGGACGCGGGCGCGGAGTACCACGTGCTGACCTCGAAGCACCACGAAGGCTTCGCCCTGTGGGACACGAAGGTCTCCGACCGCAACTCCGTGAAGATGGGTCCGAAACGGGATCTCGTCAAGGAACTCTTCGACGCGTCCCGCCGCTACACACCCGAACTCCACCGCGGGCTCTACTTCTCCATGCCCGAGTGGTTCAACCCGGACAACCCCTGGATGGGTCACGCCCCGCGTAATCCGTACACCCAGGAGCTGGTGCCCTACACGGGCTACACCGCGGGCATGGACTACGTGAAGGACTACCAGGCGGCACAGATGAGGGAGTTGATCCACGGCTACGACCCCGAGGTCATCTGGTGCGACATCGGCGGCGTCAACGACAGCCTCCACGTCCTCGCCGACTACTTCAACCACGCGAAGAACCGCGCCCGGCCCATCGAGGTCACCGTCAACGACCGTGCGGGCATCGCCTTCCACGACTTCACGACGCCCGAGTACACGACGTACGACAACACGGTCGTCGCGAAGTGGGAGTCCAGCCGCGGCCTGGACCCCTTCAGCTACGGCTACAACCAGGCGACACCCGACGACGCCTACATGACGACCGAAGCGGTGGTGCACAGCCTCGTCGACATCGTCTCCAAGAACGGCAACTTCCTCCTCGACATCGGCCCACGTGCCGACGGCACCATCCCCGAGATCATGCAGACCCGGCTGCGTGAGACGGGCCGATGGCTGCGCACCAACGGGGAGGCGATCTACGACACCACGTACTGGTCCAGGATGGCCGAACTGGGCGAGGACCTGCGGTTCACCATCCGCCCGGACGAGGCCTTCTACATCCACTCCCTCACGAAGCCCGGCGCCACACTCACCGTCGAAGCACCGATCCCGATCCGCAACGGCGACAAAATCACCATGCTCGGCCACGGCCGGCCCCTGACGTGGACTCTCAGCAAGGGAGCGCTGGTGATCGACGTTCCCGAAGCGGCACGCAAGGCGGGGCAGCACGCGTGGGTCTTCAAGGTGCACTGGCGCGCCTGAGACCCAGGGGAGCTGAGCACAACCGGCGGAGATGAGAGCGGTGCGTCATAGAGCAGACCCGTCCCGGAGATACCCTCGGCCACGCGCTGACTAAGCTGTAGCCATGCGGAATTGGCTGAGGTGCGGGAGGCGCGTGTCGTGACTTTGACATCTCCCCCTGTGACCATGCGGATCGGAGAAGTGGCCCGGCTGACGGGTGCCAGCGCCCGATCACTGCGGTACTACGAGCAGCAGGGTCTCATCCACAGCGCACGATCCGGCGGCGGGCAGCGGCACTACGCCGCGACCGAGGTCGCGCGGGTCCATCTCATCCGGCGGCTGTTCGACGCGGGACTGGGGAGCAAGGTGATCGCCCAGTTGCTGCCCTGTGTGGACAGCGACGACGCCGACGTTCACGAGGATGCGTTCGAAACGATGGTCAAAGAACGGGACCGCCTGACCGCCGACATCGCTCGACTCGTCGAGACCCGGGACTCCCTCAATGCCGTGATCGAAGTGAACACCCGGCACCGGCTCGGCGCGGGCCGGGCCGGTGCCGTTCCCACCGGGGACGGTCATCACTGCGAAGCGTGAGTTCAGAGTCGCATGTCGATGACGAGCTTGCCCGACGCGTGGCCCGACTCGACGAGCGCCAGCGCCTCCTCCGCCCGCGCCAGAGGATAGGTCGCCGTGATGTTGGGATCGAGTCGCCCGGCGGCCATCAGTTCGGCGACACGCTCGAGACTGCTCCGGTCGAGACGGCGGTGGACCATCGCTCCGCCGAGCTCGCTGACCGACGGGTCCCCTACCGAAACGAGTGCGTCCGGCCTGGCAACCAGTGGGGCGACGCTCCGCAGGGAATCTCCGCCGACCGTGTCGACGACGGCGTCGAAGCCGTCCGGGGCCCGCATGCGGAGCTGGGCCACGACATCGCCTGCGGTGTACTCGACGAAGGCTGCACCGGTGGCCGTCGCACGATCCCGCTTGGCCGCACTGCCGGTGCCGACCACGACCAGACCACGGTCCCGTGCGATCTGGGCAAGGGCGATTCCGACACCGCCGCCGATGCCGTTCACGAGCAGCGACGCCCCGGCGGGCAAGGCGAGTTGGTCCAGGACGTCGAGCGCGGTGGTGCCTGCGACGGGGATGGTCGCGGCCCAGGTCTCCGAGAGTGTGTCGGGTATGCGGGCCGTGGACTCGGCGAGCAGCAGAGTCGTCGTTGCGTACGTGCCGGCACCGGTCAGGGCGAATCCGGTGACCCGGTCGCCGACGGCCAGGTCAGTCACATCGTCCCCCACCGCAAGGACGGTGCCTGCCGCCTCCATTCCCAGGACCTGCGGAAAGGGCACATGGCCGTTCAACTCCTGGATGTGTCCGGACCGGAGCAGGTGATCGAGCGGGTTGACTCCCGCTGCCGCGACGCGCACGAGGACTTCGAGAGGACCGGGTGACGGAACGGGCCGATCGAAGAACTCGTGGACGTCGGCGCTACCGAAGGTGCGATACCCCAGGGCTGTACTCATCAAGAATTCCTTTCGCAACGTCCTCGTCCGGTGTTCGGCGGGGACATCGCCAAGCTAGTTCTTGACATCAATGTCAGGTTCAAGCTGATGTGACGTGAGTAACACCCTTGAACCCGCAGTCACCGAACCCACGGCTGATGCAGGCTCCGCCCTCGGAAGAGCCAAGGTGTGCTGACCCGTCAGAGGCCGATGTCGGTCAGCCACTGCCCGGTGGTGCGAGGGGTGATGCCGAGCAGCTTCTGGGCGGATTCCTCGAGTGCGATCGAGCGGTGCGGAAGTGTGCTCACGGCCGCGTAGAACCCGGCGACGTCGGCGGCGGGGCCCTCCCCCAACAACGGTGCGACAGAGCTGCGGAACTGCTCGGGGGTGATCTGCTCGAAGACCACGTCCTTGCCGAAGCGGGCGCCGAACGCCTCGGCCAGGTCCGGCCCGGTGATCGCCGGGTACTGGCCGACGGAGATCACACCGGTGATGTCCGGGCGGTCGAACAGGGCGGCGACGGCATCGGCTATGTCCAGGTGCGAGGCCCAGGAGGCTGGGAAGTCGACACGGATCGGGTAGGGCAGCACGCCTCGTTCACGGACCGCGTCGAGGACGTACGGCATGAGCAGGTTCTCGAGGTAGAACGTGGGCGCGATCACCGCATGGGACACCCCGCTGCCCGCCAGACCGTCGGCCAGTACCGCGGCCGCGCCACCGGTTTCCGGGTCGATCGGGGCGCCGCTGGTCGAGAACACCACCCGGGCCGGACGGGCCGCGCGGACCGCAGCGACGATGTTGCGCGCATAGGTCACGCGGTCCTCTTCGGAGACCACCGGCAGGTGGACGAACACTCCGTCAGCGCCGCGGTACGCCTCAGTCAGTTCGGCCGTGGAGCCGTAGCCGGCGGCAACGACGCGCTGCGCGCCGTCCACGGCTGCATCGGCGGTTCGGGTCAGGGCGGTCACGGACTTGCCCGCGGCGGCGAGAGCGGAGACGACGGGGGCACCCTGGGCGCCGGTGGCGCCGTGAATCACGTAGGTCATGGGCGCCATTAGTGCATGGGATGCATCAGTTACATCAACTGCACTATTGGGGTACGGTCAAAACTGTGACCGATCCCTGTCTCCCCGAGTGCGGCGTCGCCCGGTTCCTCACGCTGCTCAACGGCCCGTGGGCCACGCTGATCGTGCGCGAACTGCTGCACGGACCCCACCGTTTCACCCGGCTGCGCGAGGCCCTGCCCGGCATCAGTCCGCACACCCTGACCAGCCGGCTGCGCCAGTTCGAGCGGCACGGCATCGTCACCCGCACGACCTACGCGGAGATCCCGCCGCGCGTCGAGTACGCGCTGACCCCTCTCGGTGAGGGGTTGCGCGACGTCTTGGACGCCATGGGCACCTGGGCCATGGCGGTGCCGGATCCCGAGGCCGACGTCACCGCGTGACGCGGTCCCAGGCCCGGCGGCGCGGACGCGGTCACTCCGAGGACGCGAGCCTCTGCCGCAGAGAGTCGTTGTCGTCGTGGTGGACGACCTCCTCGAAGCGCAGCCGCAGACCGTGTTTGTCGAGCAGTTCCGCCACGATCGCGTCGAGCTGCTCGCGGTGTTCCTTCGTCCGCGCCTGGAGGTACGCCTCCCGGACGTCCTCGGGCTCGCCCGCGAGGACCTGGTCCATGCGCTCGCGGATGTACCGCTTGAGGTTGATGTGCTCCATGAACACCTCACGCACGCCCGCGTCGACGAGTCGGCCGAAGAGGTCGTCCAGAAGCTCGGGCTGGGTGGCGAAGTGGGGCAGGAGCGGGCCGACGAAGGCGTAGGTGGGTATGCCTGCCTCGGCGAGTTCGGCCAGGGTGCGCAGGCGACGGGACGCGAGTGGGGCGCGTACCTCCAGCCAGCGGCTGACCTTGTCGTCGGTGGTGGTCACGGTCATGCCGACCTCGGCGCGGGGCAGGCCGGCGAGCAGGTCGATGTCGCGAGTGACGACGGGTGACTTGGTGAGGATGCGCACCAGGCCCGGGTACTCGACCGCCTTCAGTTCGCGCAGGATGCCACGGGTCAGCCGGTACTTCGTCTCGTGCCCCTGGTAGGGGTCGGTGACCGAGCTGAGCAGCATCGTGCCCCGCCGCCTGCTCTCAGGCATCTTCGCCAGTTCCTTGCGGGCGAGTTCGACCGCGTTCTTCTTCACGTACAGGTAGTCACCCCACTCCGTCACCGACCGGCCGAACTGCCGCCCGGCGAAGCTGGCGAAGCAGTAGGCGCAGCCCAGCACGCAACCGGTGTAGGGGTTGATCACGTAGTCGTTCGACGGGGTCTTCGACTTCTGGATCAGGGTTTTCGCCTCGATCTCGACCGGCTCCATGACCTCTTCCTTCCGACCCGGCCGCCCCTCTTCCGAGCCGCCGGGCTCCTGTGGTGTCCATGGTTCGGACGGCTGAGGACCATCGAACCCATACCCGTGGAACAATAATCTAAGGAAGTTGCTTCCATGGAATGGAAATGGTTTGCTGGACGCCGAGCCGATGCATCGCTCATCTGCGCCGATTCCCGCAAGGTGCCCCGCCGCGGGATGCGGTGACCACCGGGATTCAACCTGCCACGGAGAGTCACAAGTCTTGCCTTGCGGGGCCTAAGGAGTGAGTGCCATGTCCGTTCCCGCCTTCAACTCGGTCGCCTGGTTCGAGTTCGGCACCGACCAGCCGGAGAAGGTCAAGGAGTTCTACGGCGAGCTCTTCGACTGGAAGTACGTCCTCAACACCAACACCCCAGGGGTCACCTATCACTCGGTGATGACGCCGGGCGCCCAGCAGCCGGCGGGCGGTGTTTGGGAGTCGGAGGGTGGCTTCCCCAACTACGCGGTCTTCTACGTCCTTGTCCAGGACGTCGCCGCGACCGTCAAACACGGCCAGGACCTCGGCGCCGAGGTCCTCATGGAGCCGGTCTCCGATGCTGCGGGCTTCACCTTCGCCCGACTGCAGGACACTGCCGGCAACCACTTCGGCGTCTTCTCCGCGCCCGCCGCCTGACCGGTTCCCGCAGAGCCGTATCTCCCCCGTTCACCGCCTGGAGGCTCACCGAAGCCTGCCTCGCGACGACCTCGACTTCGCCGTACGGCCGTACGCCCCGCGCAAGAACCCAAGGAGCCAAAGACATGACCAGCGCCAACATCGACATCGCCCGCACCTACTTCCAAGCCGTGCAGACGGGAGACATGGCCACCCTCGGCGGACTCCTCGACGAGGGGATCGTCTGGCACCAGCCGGGCGCCAACCAGTTCTCCGGCGAGCACAAGGGCCAGGGCGCCGTCTTCCAGATGCTCGGCGGGATGATGGAAGCCAGCCAGGGCAGCTTCGCCATCGACACGATCCACACACTCATGGCCAACGGCGACCTGGTCAGCGCCACCATCCGCTTCAGCGGCCGTCGCGACAACGCGTCGATGAGCATGAACGGCGTCGACCTCCTGCGCATCGCAGACGGCAGGATCACCGAGATGTGGCTCTTCTCCGAGGACCCGGCCACCGAGGACGCCTTCTGGGGCTGACCCCAAGGGTGTCCGGGGCCGAGTCGGCCCCGGACACCTACAAGTCAGGCCGTACACATGCGAAAGGCACCCCCATGCGGAAGATGACCGAGCAGCAGTGGCGGGCCTTCGCCACGCACGGCACTCGCACCGGCAAGCTGTCCACCGTCCGCGCCGACGGCAGCCCTCACGTGACACCGGTGTGGTTTCTCCTCGACGGCGACGACGTCGTGCTCACCACCGAGAAGAGCGGGGTCAAAGGCCGCAACCTCGCCCGTGACGGGCGGTTCGTCCTCTGCGTCGACGAGGACCGGCCACCGTACGCATTCGTCCTGCTTCACGGACGCGCGGAGATCTCCGAGGCCCCCGACGACATGCTGCGCTGGGGCGGACTCCTCGGCGCCCGCTACATGGGCGACGGCCGCGCCGAGGAGTACGCCGCACGCAACGGCGGCCCCGGCAACCTCCTCGTCCGCGGCCGTATCGACAAAGTCATCGCCTTCGCCGGCATCGCCGACTGAGTCGTGAACTGACAGGCCGGGGCCGGGGACCGTGTTCGTCCGGCCCCGGCCTGTCGACCCACCGGCACGGCCGACCCGTCACGTTTCACGTCGCAGGTCGGCCGGGCTGCTTCGACGCCCGCCCGGCCGGTACCGGTGTGCGTGAGGCCCTCCGCTCCGCGTCCAGGGTGCGTCCGGCTGCCCGCAGCGTGCTGAGGACCGCGGTCACCTCGCGGACGGACTGCTCGGTGATCACCGACCCGATCCGCAGTTCCAGCTCCTCCTCGAAGACCTTCAGCGCCCCGCTCACCAGCTTCCGCCCCTCGGATGTCAGCTCGACGATCGAGGAACGGCGGTCGTTCGGATTGGCCCGCCGCTCACACAGGCCTGCCGCCTCCAGGCGATCGACCACCTTGCTGGTGCCGCCCACCGTGATCGAGAACTTCTCCGCGATGTCCTGGATGCGCCGTCCGGGCCGCTGCAGCAGCAGGTGCAGCACCTCGAACGAGGTCAGCGGCAGGTCGTACTCGGCCCTCAACCGCCCCTCGATGCCGTCCCACAGCTCGATCTCCAGAGAGACCAGCTCCCGGTACAGCAGCTTCAGGTCAGCGTCAGCCATCACTCATCTTCCGAAGAATCATCTTCCATGGACAGATAATTGTAGGTCACCAGCATCGGGAACCCTGACTGACGCCAGGTTGGGCGTGACACGCGGATTAGCCGTAAGTGCGTGCGGGCCGACCGGTGATCTCGGCCGCCACTGACGGTGGTCACACAGCCGTTGACGCATGCCGCTATGGGCATACGATGGGTTCATGGCACGAGCGGCGACGACCTCGGACGCGTTCAACGCGATCGCAGAGCCGCAGCGGCGGGAGATCCTGATGCTGCTGCGGGGTGGCGAACGGCCCGTGACCGAACTGGCGCGGGACCTCGGGATGAGCCAGCCGCAGGCGTCCAAGCACCTGCGGGTCCTCCGCGAGGTCGGGCTGGTGCAGGTCCGCGGAGCGGGCAAGCAGCGGCTGTACGGCCTGGACGCCCGCGGGCTGCGGCCGATCCACGAGTGGGTGGGTGGCTTCGAACAGTTCTGGAACGAGACCTTCGACCGGCTGGACGAGTACGTGCGAGATCTGAGACAGGCAAGGCAGGAGGAACCCCCGGATGACGAAGACCAGTAGCGGCAGCGAGCCCGACCACACGACCGCGGACCGCGAGGTCGTGATCTCCCGGACCATCGGCGCCCCACGGGAGCTGGTGTTCGAGGCGTTCACGCAGGTGCGGCACCTGTCGCGGTGGTGGGGACCGGACGGGTTCACCACCACGACGCGGTCCTTCGAGTTCCGCACGGGCGGGGCCTGGGCCTTCGTGATGCACGGGCCGGACGGGACCGACTACCAGGAGTGGATCACCTGGACCGAGATCGTCCCGCCGACACGCATCGCGCTGGTGCACGGCGAGTCCCGCGACGACCCCAACGCCTTCGAGTCGGTCCTGACCTTCGAACCGGCCGGCGAGGAGACCCGGATCGTGATGCGCACGGTGTTCCCCACCAAGGAACTGCGCGACGAGGCGGTGGAGAAGTACCACGCGGTCGAGGGCGGCGAGCAGACGCTGCGCAACCTGGCGGCGTACGTCGTCGGCCTCACCCGGAACGACACCGGCCGGACCGAATCCACACCGAAGGGAGCGGAGGGCTGATGGGCGGAAAGGTGTTCTTCAGCGTGACGATGTCGCTCGACGGCTTCATGGCGCCGGAGGCCGTGCCCGTCGAGCTCGTGTTCTCCCCCGTAGGTCAGAACGACCCGAGGGTCCAGCGCTGGATGTCGAAATGGTCGGAGCTGCAGGCGTGGCTGTTCCCGCAGCGGTGGTTCCGGGAGACCCTCAAGCTCGGCGAGGGCGGCGAGGAAGGCATCGACAACGACGTCGCACGGGCGACGTACGAGCGCACCGGCGCGAGCGTCATGGGCAAGCGCATGTTCGACGCGGGCGAGTTGGCATGGCCGGAGGAGGCTCCGTTCCGCACCCCGGTGTTCGTCGTCACCCACACCAAGCGTGACCCGTGGGTGCGGCCGGGCGGCACGACCTTCCATTTTGTCAACGACGGCATCTCCAGCGCCCTCGACCAGGCCCGTGAGGCCGCCGGAGACCGTGACGTCCGCATCTCCGGCGGCGCCGAGACGATCCAGCAGTACCTGGACGGCGGCCTGATCGACGAGTTCTCGATCACTCTCGCGCCCGTACTGTTCGGCAGCGGTATCCGTCTGTTCGACCGCGTGGACCCGGCCCGCCTCGCCCTCGACCAGTCCCGCACGGACGCATCGTCCCGGGTGACCCACCTGACCTACACCGTCGGGAAGCGGTAGCGGGCGCACCACGCCCAGCTGGCGACTCTGCGATCCTGGTCGCGCGACTGAGGACGCGTTGCCCCAACCGCGTACGGCAGACCAGCAGTTGCCGCGTGCGCGCCGACCGCACCGAGCCCCCGTCACGCGACAAATGCCAACGCCGACCGGGCGATCGGATCAGTCTTTTCGCGGCCCAGGTTCGCAGCGCCTCATCGAACAGGCCGTTCGGGGATCGTCGGAAGAACCTTCTCAGCGATGTCGAGGAGAACGCTGTCGTTCGGGAGGGCTCCGGACTCGCTCCATACGGTGATGTCGCAGTAGCCGCCGTGGTCTTGGCGGTCGAGGGCCACGGTAAGTGTCCTGGCCAGGGGGCCCTGTTCGACCGGTCCGCCGGATCCGCCACCCCCGAGGTTGATCTCGATCTTCATGGTGTGGTCCGAGGCGAAGACCGCGGGCCGACCCAGAACCTTGAGGGTCCTGATGTCTATCTCATTCCCGTACTTCATCAGCTTCACGTACTGGTCAGTCGTGAGCTTGTTGTACGTGGCCGAGACATTCACCGAGTACGTGTCGAAGCTGACCTCGGCCTCCGGCGCGGCAACCTTCCCGTCGGTCAGGGGAGCCGTGTTGCTTGTGCCGGAAGCTGAGGTCGCGATCTCTCCGGGCGTTCCGAGGAGCTCGGCCAGGTCTGGCCGGTTGAGTGCCTCGCACAGCTCCTCACCGGTCACCGGCCGAGGCGTCTTCTTGTAGGTCCTCGGAAGCGCCTCTTGCTCTCCGTCCGAACACGAGGCGGGTTTCGGGGTGCTGTCTTCGGACGGCATCACCTTCGGTCCCACCCACACCGCTGCCGCGAGTGCCCCGAACACGGCCACGGCCGCGAAGGCCTGGCCCCACGCGTTGGGCTCCTTTTCCGGCGTGCTCGGGACGGGGCGCGGCCCAACTCCGGCCTGGGGCTGGACCTTGGCCTGGGGCTGGACCTTGGCCTGGGGCTGGACCTTGGCGGCAATATCGGCCGCCGCCCCGCCTGCGGAGACCGCCGGACTCGAGTCCCGGCGTGCACGCAGAGCACGGACCACCACGTAGACGCGTACCGCGGTGAACACGAGGAACACCACGCTGAGACCGGCCGCAACCCGGTCGCGATCACTGATGGCGAGATACATGATGCGTACGCCGAGGACGGATCCGACCGCGATGAGCAGCGGCTCGCGGACCCAGAACGGCAGGAGACGGAGGAGGAAACCGAGCATCCGGCGATCTCACCAGGTCAAGACCGCATTCGCCGTGGTGGAGGCCACAATTCCGGGTACGCGCAGGGCCTGTCGCAGGAATAGCCGCCAATCCGATACTTCCGGGACCGCTATCGGGGTGGCAGCTCATGCAAGCCCTTGGAGCCAGGCCCTCGGCTTCGGCTCCTCCCCCCTCCTACCCTGCTCCCCTCCTGCCCGCGCCGACCCCGGCGCCGACGCTCGCGGCGATCAGAGCGGGGAGGAGGCAGCAGGCCACAATTTGCGCCGCCAGGCCAGGGACACGTAGACGAGCGCGACCAGGACAGGCACCTCGATCAGCGGGCCGACCACGCCGGACAGGGCCTGGCCGGAGGTGACGCCGAAGGTGGCGATGGCGACCGCGATCGCGAGCTCGAAGTTGTTGCCCGCCGCTGTGAAGGCGAGCGTGGCGGTGCGGTCGTAGGCGAGGCCGATGGCTTTGCCGAGGGCGAAGGTGCCGAACCACATCACGGCGAAGTAGACCAGCAGCGGCACAGCGATCCGGACCACGTCCAGGGGCTGCGAGGTGATGGACTTGCCCTGCAGGGCGAAGAGGATCACGATCGTGAAGAGCAGACCGTAGAGCGCCCAGGGACCGATCTTCGGAAGGAAGCCGGACTCGTAGCGGTCGCGGCCGAGCTTCTGCTCGCCGACGCGTCGGGTGAGGAAGCCGGCGAGCAGCGGGATGCCGAGGAAGATGACGACGTTCAGGGCGATCTTCCACATGGAGATGTCGAGGTGTTCGCCGTCGCCGAGGTTCAGCCAGCCGGGCAGCAGGTCGAGGTAGAACCAGCCGAGCAGGCCGAAGGTGAGGACCTGGAAGACGGAGTTGAGGGCGACCAGGACGGCTGCCGCCTCGCGGTCGCCGCAGGCGAGGTCGTTCCAGATGATGACCATGGCGATGCAGCGGGCCAGACCGACGATGATCAGGCCGGTGCGGTACTCGGGCAGGTCCGGCAGGAAGATCCACGCCAGGGCGAACATGATGGCCGGGCCGAGGATCCAGTTGATGACCAGCGAGGAGACCATGAGCTTCTTGTCGCCGGTGACCGCGTCGAGCTTGTCGTAGCGGACCTTCGCCAGGACCGGGTACATCATGATCAGGAGGCCGACCGCGATGGGCAGGGAGATACCGCCGATCTCGACCTTGGCCAGTGCGTCGTCGAGGCCGGGGACCGCGCGCCCCAGACCGAGGCCGAGGGCCATGGCGGCCAGGATCCAGACGGCGAGGAAACGGTCGAGCGTCGACAGTTTCGCGACGACGGAGGAATCCCCGGTGGGGGACGTCGCGGGTGCTTCGGTGGGGGTCACGGGCAGGCCCTCTTGTTGTCGGCGGCATGGCGAGCGGACTCGGCCAGGTCGGCGAACTGACCGGCGAGCGAGGCGATGACGTCCGGCTTGAGCTTGTAGTACGTGAAGCGCCCGCACGGCTCCGTCTCCACGACCCCGGCCTCGCGCAGCACTCTCAGGTGGTTGGAGAGGTTGGTCTGCTTCGCACCCGTCTCCTCGATCAGGTGAGTGGAGCAGAGCGTCTCCTTGGCGAGGAGAGTGACGATCTGGAGGCGGAGCGGGTCGGCGAGGACCCGCATCAGATCAGTGTCGACTGACGTCATCATGGGCTGATACTGTCACATCACCCGACACTGATACCAGTCCGGGCTGACCTACAGACCGCCGGAGAGGTCTCGCGGCCGGCCTCGACGGCGCACCGCTCGCCGCCGTACGGGCAATCCGCGACGCCCCCGACGCCCACATCACCGAACCACCGCACCACTGGCCACCTTGCCCGCCTGAACCACCGCGCACCGCAGCCGCGTTGATCCAGACCGTGAAGGAAGAACCCATGCCTGCCGCCCCGCTCGCCTCCGTGCTGTTCGTCTGCGTCCACAACGCGGGCCGCTCCCAGATGGCCGCCGGCTTCCTCAGCCACCTCGCGGGCGACCGGATCGAGGTGCGCTCGGCCGGCTCCGTCCCCGGCGACCAGGTCAACCCGGCCGCCGTCGCGGCCATGAGGGAAGTCGGCGTCGACATCGCCAACGCCAAACCGAAGATCCTGACCACCGAGGCCGTCCAGGCCTCCGACTACGTCATCACCATGGGCTGCGGCGACGCCTGCCCGATCTTCCCCGGCAAGAAGTATCTCGACTGGGCTCTGGAGGACCCCGCAGGCAAGGGCGTCGAGTCAGTACGGCCGATCCGCGACGAAATCAAGAACCGCATCGAGGCGCTCATCGCCGAGATCGACGCCACGCAGGGGGCGTGAGCCCGACGCCCCCAACCGGTGACGGGGACGACGACGAGCCCCGGCCCGATGGAAGAAGGTGACACCGGCCGAGAGCCTCTGGCGGTCCAATTCGTGCCGCACTCCGATGCCCGGCAACGGGGTTCTGCTCAGGCGCGGAGTACCCGCAACTGACGTCCGCCTGGAAGAATTCGCCTGTGGCACGGACCTGGCGAGACTGCGGGCTCTGTTCCGCACTCGCGCAGGAAAGCGAACAGAGAGGCGCCATGGGCATGATCGAGTGGGTACGGCTGAGCACAGGTGCCAGAGCAGTTCCGCAGCCCGTCGCGACCCGGCTCGTCTGGTTCGCGGCCTCCATCGGCGCCCTGCTGCTGGTGGCGCTCACCAGCCACCTCGGCGGTCGGGGACACCCCACCACGGCGCTGATCGCGCTGTCCCTCCTCGCTGCCCTGCTCGGGTTGTTCGCCCGCCTCACCGCGGCCCCCGGAACCGCCGTACTGTGCTGGCTCTTCCTCAACGGCTTCGCCATTCCACCTGCGGGAGAGCTCACCTGGGCCGGGCACCGGGACACCACCTGGCTCTCATGCCTGCTCGCCGCAGCGGTCGCAGGAACCGCCGTCGCCCGCATCGTCAACGCCCGCGCCGCGTACCGACGCATCCCCGCACCAGCCGCACGACAGGACCACGAGACGCGTCGTCGCTGGTAGCGGTTGTCACGGGCCATCAGCCCGTACTGCGAAAATCAAGGCGCAGCCCCGGCCCCTGGCGGGAGAGTCCACCGACATCGCCCGCCAGGGGCCTTCGTACTCAACTCCACGTACTCCCCGGTGAGTTGGCCAGCCACACTGGCGGCTGCCGCTCAAGGAGCACTACGTCGGACGGCATGGCCGTCAAGCAACAGGTCAGCGGGTGGTGGTGACCCGGTGCTCCTTGCGTGCGTCGCAGTTGGAGTCGTTCACCTGCACGTACACGTTGTTGATCCCACCGCCCCAACTGACGCAGTACCCCTTGCCGTACACGTAGGCCGGACCCGCGTACGAGGTGTACCGCCCGTAGTCCTCCGCATACTCCTGGGTGTCGGGGATGTGGACCCAGGTGGACATGTCCACGGCGGCGCCGGGGTTGTTGCGGATGGTGGCCACGCAGTTCTGGCCGTTCGCGGAGTTGTACGTCAGATAGATCGTGCCCAGCGAGCCGACAGCCGCCGAGTTCACGGTCTTGTAGGCGCTTCCGCAGACCTTCTGCGGCGTGGTGTTGGGTGCCGCGGAGGCGGGTGCCGCCAGGGCGGTCGTGGCTCCCACCGCGAGAGCGGCGAATGCGGCCGCAGTCAGGACTGAACGGTTGAATCTCATGTTTCCCCCTTGTGTGCTGCGGAGTTGGTCTCTCCCGCCTGATGGACACGCGGGACAACCAAGCGGTCATGTGTCGTGTGCGTGTGACTGTTCGGACCGTGGCCGGCCCTGACGGACGGACTGTCAGCCCCCGTGGCTGCGACCGTTGCCGTGCTTGCGCATCTCCGAAGCCGGTCAAGGCTCCCAGCAGTAGCCGTTCTCGACGGTCAGGCCCCCGTGGCTGCCGTCCTGCAGATACACAGCACTCCCCCGGAACGAGTACTGGCCGATCCTCTTCCCCGTGGACACCCACAGGTCATTGGGGTGGCCGTTGACGGTGACGGTCTCGCCGCTGCACGGGCACAGGCCGAGGCCTGTGCCGTTTTCGGCGAGGGTGCCTTCCACCCTCTGTCCGTTCACCGGTCGACAGAACAGTGGCACACCCCCGTCGGGGCGGCCATGTTTTCAGCGGTCGCCAAAAGGCTGGACTCGACGGGCGGCAGAGGCGTATGGCGGCGTCTCCGCATGATGCGCTGCGACCCCGCGAGGCGGGAGCAGGCCGTGGCCAACACGGCACTCAGAGCGGTGGTGGAGATCGCACCGAGAGCGATCATCCCTCAACTGCAAAGTGATGTGACCCGGATCACGAGGCTGAAGTGAATCGTGGGGCGGTGTCCACAGTCTTTCCCCAAGTAGCGGGCTGACCAGAACGGGGAGGGTGGGATGGAGGAGCAGAGTCGAGCCGAAGGGTTCGACGGTTTTGTGGCGGCCCGCTGGCCCGGCTTGCTTCACCTCGCCCATCTGCTCGTGGGCGGCGACCGGCACCGGGCCGAGGATCTGCTCCAGGAGGCTCTGGTCAAGCTCTGGTTCGTCTGGCCCAGGATTGCGGAGGAGGCCCCGGAGGCGTACGTACGCCAGGTCCTGGCACGAGCGGCGGCGCGCTCGGCGCGGCGGCGCTGGTGGGGCGAACGGCCGGTCGAACAGCTGCCCGACCTGGCGGCGGCCGGTGACATGTCCTCTGCGGTGGCCGAACGCTCGCGTCTGGAGGCCGCGTTGGCGCAGTTGCCGCCGCGGCAGCGGGCGGTGGTCGTGCTGCGCTATTACCAGGATCTGCCGGAGAGGCAGGTCGCGGAGGTGCTGGGGTGCCCGGTGGGCACCGTACGGACCCATGCGTCGCGTGGTGTGGCGCGCCTGCGTCGGATTCTGACCGACGTCATCGAGCCGGTGCGGTGAGGAGGAGACCATATGGACCACTTCGAGCGGGAGTTGGCGCGGATGATGCGCGACGCCCAGGAACACACTCCCTTCGAGTCGCGGCACAAGGCGCGGCTGCGGTCCGCCGTTCGGGCCCGGCGCCGTGTCCGCGCGGCGCAGAAGGCCGTCGGCTCGGTCGTGGCCGTCGCCGGAGTGGGCCTTGGCTTCTTCCTCCTGCCCCAGACCTCCGACGAGGTCAGGCCGCAGGCTCCCGCTCCGCGGCCTGTGGTGAGCCCGGCACCTTCGGACACAGGCGCTGAGCCGACACCGGGCGCGACGTCCACGGCCAACTCCACCCCGACCGCCGAGGGAACCTCCGCTCCCGCCACGGAGCCGGCCACCACCGGGAGTTCGACCACAGGGTCCTCGGACCCGACCGCGTCCCGAACCACGAATCCGCCGCCCTCAGCCACCGGAACACCCAGAGCGTCGACGACGATGACAAGTCCGCCGACATCACCGGCCACGACGTGGGAGCCGTCTGCGTCCGCGGGCTCCGGATAGCCGGGGCCGCACCGACCCTCAACCTCACTGCCGGCAATCCCGGCTCGCAGCGCTGCCATGGGCGGCCGCGGCATGCCTGCGACGAACCCCCCAATGGATCGAAACGTGACAAAACTGATGGATCAACTGCCGCTGCGCACGCCGCTGCCGGCACACCACCATGAGCCGGTTCTGGATGTGGTCGTGCCGGTCTACAACGAGCAGCAAGATCTGGAGGCGAGCGTACGAAGACTTCACGCGCACCTGCGCGAGACCTTCCCGTACCCCTTCCGCGTCACCGTCGCGGACAACGCAAGCACCGACGCAACTCCGCTGATCGCGGCCCGGCTCGCTGCCGAACTCCCCGAGACGCAGTGGCTGCGCCTGGCGGAGAAGGGCCGGGGCCGGGCCCTGCACGCCGCCTGGTCCCGGTCGAGGGCGCCGGTCCTCGCGTATCTTGACGTCGATCTGTCGACAGACCTCAGCGCGCTGCTGCCGCTGGTCGCCCCGCTGATCTCGGGGCACTCCGACATCGCCATCGGCACCCGTCTGGCCCCCGGATCCCGGGTGGTGCGCGGCCCCAAGCGGGAGGTCATATCGCGCTGCTACAACGCCCTGTTGCGCTCCACGCTCGCGGTGCAGTTCTCCGACGCGCAGTGCGGGTTCAAAGCGGTCCGGCGTGACGTGGCCGAGCGGCTGCTGCCCCTGGTGAAGGACTCCGAGTGGTTCTTCGACACCGAACTGCTGGTGATCGCCGAGCGGGCGGGTCTGCGCATCCACGAGATACCGGTCGACTGGGTGGACGACCCCGACAGCCGGGTCGACATCCTCGCCACGGCGCTGGCGGATCTGCGCGGCATCGCCAGGATCGGCCGGGCCCTGGCCCGCGGCATGCTCCCGACGACCGCTCTGCGCCAAGGCGACGGCGAACCGGCGGGTGGACTGGCCGGTCAGCTGCTGCGCTTCGGCGCCGTGGGAGCGGTCAGCACCATCGGCTACGTCCTGCTCTACGCGGCTCTGCGTCCGACGGTGGGCCCGCAGGCTGCCAATGCGCTGGCACTGCTGGTCTGCGCGATCGCCAACACGGCCGCGAACCGGCGGCTCACCTTCGGGCTGCGCGGTCGCGGCGGCGCGCTGCGCCACCAGGCCAAGGGGCTGCTGGTCTTCGGGATGGGCCTCGCTCTCACCAGCGGCTCGCTCGCCGCGCTGCACCACATGGCACCCGGCGCCGCCCGCCTGGCGGAGGTCGCGGTGCTCGTCGCCGCCAATCTGGCGGCCACTCTGCTGCGCTTTCTGCTCCTGCGGGCCTGGGTGTTCCCCGCCCGCCGCCGTGGGACGGAGCACACCGCCGCATGAACGACACGACAACGCTGACGTCCCTCGCCGATCCGGACTCCCCCCGTCTCCCCGCCCCGGACACGGGCACCGGTACGGAGACGGGCAGGGTGTTGCACATCCGGCTGCGTCGCGCGGCCAGGCACTACCTGCCGGTGCTTGCGCTGTACGGCGTTCTGAAGCTGATCGGCTTCATCGTCTTCATGTACCTGCTGGACTCCGCCGGGGACTTCCGCAAGAAAGACCCGCGATTCGGTGGCGGAACCCACGCCTGGGACGTGCTGGCCAGCTGGGACGGATGGTGGTACCAGCAGGTCGCCGCACACGGCTACGACCCCGCGCTGGTCCCCGTCCCCGGCGCCAAGGGACTGATCACCCTCGAAGGCAACTCAGCCGCGTTCTTCCCCCTGTACCCGGCGACCATGCGACTGGTCTCCGAGTGCACGGGGCTCGGCCTGTACGGCTCCGGCATGCTGGTCTCCGTCGTCGCCTCGTTCGTCGCCGCCCTCGGCATCTACGCCGTCGCCGCCCAGCTCGGCGGCAGACGCGCCGGACTCGCCGCGGCCGGACTGTGGGCCGTCTGGCCGGGCTCCGGCGTGGAGTGGGCAGGCTACTCGGAGTCCCTCTACGTCGCCCTCGCCGTCTGGACCTGCCACTCCGTCATGAACGACCGCTGGCTCACCGCGGGCGTCCTCACGTTCACCGCAGGACTGAACCGGCCCACCGCCGTCGCACTCATCGCCGCCCTCACCGTCGCCGCGCTCCTGGCACTGCATCGCCGCCACGAAGACATCGCCCGCCCCTGGACCGCGATACTGATCGCGCCACTCGGGCTCGTTGGCTACCTGCTCTGGGTCGGCAACGCGATGGGCGACCTGGGCGGCTACTTCGAGCTCCAGGACCGCGCGTGGGCCCACTCCTTCGACTACGGCAAACACACGGTGAACGTCTTCACCTCCATGGCGGTGGGCCACTTCGACTACCTCTTCGCCTACCCCTTCGCAGACGTGATCGGCGCCATGGTCACGCTCCTGGCGCTGCTCCTGATCCCCCTCCTGATCCGCCAGCGCCCACCGCTCGTCCTGACCGTCTACACCGTCCTCACCTTCGCCATGGTGATGGGCAGCCAGCAGATCTTCGGCAACGTCTCCCGGTACCTGCTCCCCGCCTTCCCCCTCTTCGTCTCCCTCGCCATCCGACTCCGCAACGTCCCGCTGCCCCTGCTGTGCTGCCTGCTCGGCATCATGGCGGTCGCGTCAGGCTCGTACGCGGGATACGTCCTGTTCGAACTGGGGGTCCCCTGACAGGCCGGAGCGCCCGAAATCCCCGAGATCCGGGCCCTGCCCGCCCTGCTGCTGCTGCTGCTGCTGCTGCTGAACGGCAACGCCGTGCACGTCACCGAGGTATGCACTCCCTCACCCTGAACTGGGGAGCGGCCGGGAGTGCGACCCACTGCTTCGAGGGAACCGGATACGCACCACCGGCCGTCGTTCAGGCCCGGGTGTAGCCGCCGTCGGCGAAGAGTTCGGCGCCGGTGACGAACGACGAGGCGGCCGAAGCCAGGAAGAGGGCGGCCTCGGCGATTTCCTCGGCGTCGGCCAGCCGCCCCAGTGGCACGACGGCCTCGGCGAACTGGTCGACGTCCGGCCCCGCGGCGCGCAGCAGGGCAGGGGTTCGTGTGGGTCCCGGGCTGAGGACGTTGACCCGGAATCGACGCTCTCGCGATTGCCGGGCCCAGTTGTGCACGAGGTTGCTCAACGCTGCCTTCGATGCGCTGTAGACCTCGAGGTGCTCATTGGGGCGCACGCTGTTGCTTGAGCCGATGACCAGGACGGAGGCGTTCTCCGCCAGCAGCGGAAGCGCCTTCTGGACGGTGAACAGTGGGCCCTTGACGTTGACGGCGAGTGTCAGGTCGACGTTCGCCTCGGTGTGGGCGCCGAGCGCGGCGTCCGCGACGATTCCCGCGTTGGCCACCAGCACGTCGATGCGTCCGGCCTCCTCACGGACTCGCGCGTAGAGCGCGTCCAGGTCGGCCAGGACCGAGACGTCGGATCGTACGCCGGTGGCCGCCGGGCCGATCTCCTTGACTGCCGCTTCGAGGCGGTCGATGTCCCGGCCGGTCACGAAGACCCGTGCGCCCTCCCGGACGAAGCGGTGGGCGATGGCCAGCCCGATCCCGCTGGTCCCTCCGGTGATCACGGCCACCTTCTCCTGCAGCACGCCTGGCATGTCGAAGCCCTTCAGTTGTGGAATGGATCGTCCACAACGTAGGCAGTAATGGACGATCGAGTCAAGAATGGATACGCTGAGACCATGCCGAGACCACGCGCATTCGACGAACGCCAAGTCCTGGAGCGGGCCCGGGAACAGTTCTGGGCGACCGGCTATGCAGGAACCCGGATGGACGACATCGCCCAGGCGACCGGCCTGGGAAAGGGCAGCCTGTACGGCGCATTCGGCGACAAGGGCAAGCTGTTCCACCGTGTGTTCGGCGACTGGTGCACCGCAGTCGTTGAGGTGGCCGAAGAGCGGCTGGCAGGTGGCCCGGACGCAGAGGCCTTGGTCCGGCTGTCGGAATACGTGCACCTGATGGCGGAGAACACCGCCTCCGACACCGAACGCCGCGGGTGCCTGTTGGCCAAGGGCGCGGCGGAACTGGCCCAGCACGATCCGACGGTCGCCGGACGGTCGGCCGAGACCATGACGGCACTGCTGACCCTGCTCCGGACGGAGATCAGCGCAGCCCAGCGCCACGGCGACATCGACAGCGCTGCGGATCCGGAGCGGTTGGCGGCACTGCTGCTGACGGTGGTCCGCGGTATCGAGGCGGTAGGCAAGGCCGGCCTGGACCCGGAAACGCTGCGGAACATTGCAGATACCGCACTGGCAGTCCTGCCCATGCCCGAGGGGCAGAAACGCCGCGCCACCGGGCGCAGTCCGGCCCGCAAAAACGCACGTGGTGCCAACACGGCCACATGATCCGCCGGACAGTGCCTGGCGGACTGTCGTGCGTAGTGACCCGACGGCGATGCCACACCTCACGGGGACAACCTCGCGATGTCCCGACTGAGGTACTCGGAACCACCCGTCCAGCACTTGCCCTACGAGGCGCCGTCAAGGACCTCCCGCAGCCGATGCGCGAACTCGTCGGGCTTTCCCGGATATCCGAACTCTCCGTCGCAGAAGCCGCCGTGATGGCTCGGGAACACGCTCACCTGCTGCCCGAGAAGGTCAGCAGTCGCAACGGAAGTGCGCCAGGTCAGCAGGCTTTCGGACTCCTCGCCCACAGCGATCACGACGCGGGTCGGCGCGGCGGTGATCGCATCGACATCGGGACGGTAGCTGCTGACCGCCCACGAACGGTCGGACAGCAGCGGATCGTCACGCGAGCCGTCGTCCTGTGTGGGCATCCCGAAAGCGGCGGGATCAGCCTCTGGTTGTGCGAAGTACGCCTCGGTGAATTCTCCCTCCCACGAGGTCATGGCCACGAAGGCGGCCATCCCCGCCCCCCACCCCCGCTTCTCGTACGCCTCCCGGACACCGGCCCGCGCCCGCACGGCCGCCGCGCCGTCCGGTGTGAGGGTGATGAGCGGGGGCTCGTGCGCAACCAGGGTGGTCACGTCCTCGGGGTGTTTCGCCACGACCGCAAGCGCGGTGATCGCTCCACCACTGCTTGCGAACATCTCGACCGGCCCGACCCCGAGTGCTTCGATGACGGCGTGTACGTCGTCAGCCTGGGTGTGCGGCGTGTGGTCGACCCGACCGTCCTTTCGCGTGCTGCGACCGAGCCCGCGCGGGTCGTAGGTGACAACGGTTCGTTCGGGGAAGCGTGCCGCGAGCGCGGCAAAGCCACTGGCGTCCATCGGCTGCCCGATCATGAACAACGGCGGGCGTCCATCTGTGGTCGGCAGCGGCCCGCGCACGTCATAGACGAAGTCCGCGTCGGTTGTCTCGAGTGTGTGAGTGTCCATACCCCTACAGACCGGCCCCGGCCCGAAATCTCATCGGCGCGGCGGGCATCGTCTCGCAATGATCTTTCGCCGTCACCCTGGAGTGCGCCCTACCCCGTGATGGGTGGCACCGGCCAACACTGGTCTGATCGGCATGCGGGCGCTTCGTGCCCGGTCGTTGCTGTGGACATGGGTCGGGGTGGGCTGAGCGACGCCAAGTGGGAGGCCCGTGCGATGAGGTCGTGGATCAGGAACTCACCAGTCGTGCAATTCTCTTTGAGTCGGCCGAGGCTGTCGGGACCGAACCAGGCGTAGGTGGAGTGCTTGCTCCACTCCAGAGCAGGGTTGTCCAACTCGCCGTCGACCTCGACGAGGTAGTCGGCCTCGTGGCGGAGACCAGCGCCGTCGTCACCCGTCCAGGTCATGGTGCCGAGGAACTGCCGTACGTGTCTCAGGCGCCAGCCGGTCTCCTCCTTGATCTCACGTGCGAGGGCTTCGAGAAGCGACTCCCCTGCCTCGACGTGGCCACCCACGATGTCCCAGGTGTCGGGGAAGAGCCGACGGTCCGGGCTTCGCTTTTGCGCGAAGGCTTCGCCGGCACAGTTGAGGATGACCGCGCCGACGGTCCAGAGCTCGCCGGGTGAAGGGCTGGGCACCTCCACGTCGTCGGCGACCGTGAATGACGGATTGCGTGCAGGCATGGCCAATAGCCTAGGCCGGGCGCCTCCGAGGCTCCCTCGGCCACTCCGAGCGGGCTTTCCTCGTCGGCGCTCCCAGGAACCGCACTGGTTGCGCCCTCTTCCCTGGGGCTCGGCGACCGAGCCGGTCAGCGCGCTACACGGTGGCGGAGGTAGACGACTCCTGAGTTGAAGGTGCGGGTCTCGACGAGCTGGAGGTCCACACGTCGCTCGTTCTGAGGGAAGTACGAAAGGCCACCGCCGACCAGCACCGGATAGACCACGACCCGGTACTCGTCGATCAGTCCCGCTGCGGCAGCCTCGGCCGCGAGGGTCGCGCCGCCGATAGCGATGTCGCCCTCCCCCGGCTCGGCCCTCAAGCGCTCGATCTCCTCCGCCAGACTTCCGGAAGCCAGGCGGGCACTGCCCTGCACCTCTGACAGCGAGGTGGAGAACACCACCTTCGGGAGCGGGTTCCAGAGCTCGACCCACTCGAGCTGTGCGTCGTCGAGCGATGGATCCTGAGCGGCGGTCTCCCAGTACAGCATCGTCTCGTACAGCCGTCGTCCCAGCAGGTGGACGCCGACCTCTCGGATCCCGTCGATCCAGAAACGAAAGACGTCCTCGTCCGGCGCCGTCCAGTTGAAGTTGCCGTCCGGCCCGACGATGTAGCCGTCAAGCGAGACGTTCATCGAATAGGTCACGCTGCGCATCAGGGGTCCTCCTCGGTGACGGGTTCGAGAGTACGACCGCTGAACACCGCACAAATCATCGCGACGCGCGGGATTTCCTGGGCCAAGCGACCTCACGAGACCATTCGTCGAGGAAATCTCGGTGGCAGGGGCGGCAGGAGTCGAACCTGCGACATCCGGTTTTGGAGACCGGCGCTCTGGCCTCTGAGCTACACCCCTTCGGTGGGTGACAGCGTGACACGACCCGTGGGTCCGTCTCCAAGGGTTTTCCGTCCCCTCGACAGTGGCCTCATTTCCAGGAGCGCTTGGCCGTCAGCGCGACTGCAGGGCGTCCAGTGCCACGGCCTGTGCGATGGCGAGGCGGCGGTCGAGGTCGGGGGCCGCTATGTCGAGGACGTATCGGTCACGCAGTCCGAATTTCTTGTCGAATGCCATCAATCGCTTGTCGCCCACGGTGAAATCGAAGTGGTACGGCCAGAAGAACGGCACGAAATCGGTGAACGGCAGCAGTTCCCAGACCCGGCGCACCACGGCCACCACCCGACTGCGCTCGCGCCCGGTGAGCTCCGTCGTCCCCGGCTGGTCCATGCTCCACGTGGAGCGCAGCAAGGAGGCGACCGGCTTTTTCCGGAACGATCCGATGGTGTTGCCCAGCGCATCCCGTACATCGTAGACGGCGTTGAGATCGACGACCTGGCGGGCCTCGAAGGTGCACAGGACGTGCTCCATGGACTCGTCGGTGTAGATGGCCACCTGCTCCTTGAGCGTCACTCGCTTCTGCTCGGCGAAGGCGACGACCTCGCCCTCGGAGCCGTCGGGGCGGGCCGCGGTCACCACATACCGGTTCACCATCAGGGCCGTCTTCTGCCGGAGGGTGAACCGCTCGTGTCCCTGGAGGTGTGCATTGTCCACGTGATGTCTCCCGTATTCCTTCTCTGGCACTGCCCGGCGTACCCGGTCCAGGAGTGCACTGCCCGCTGCTGTTCGTGGTCTGCACCATCGTCGCCACGACGGGCGCCCCGGTGCAGTCCCCGAAAGTCGCGGCCCGCAGCTACCAACGACAGCAGCGCGGGAGCTCTCAACCGCGCCTGTCCTCTACGGGGTTGTTCACTTTCGTCGTCCGCCGGCACGACGCAGGGATGATGCGGGCGCTCCCGAAGGCTGTCTATCGTCGGCCCGTGAGAGTGGACGAATCAAACACCGCCCGTGTCGCCCGGACGCTCCGACTCCGGCTCCGGCCTGACGCCGCGATTCCCTGGAGTCGCAGTCGGATCGCCGGGGAGACCGTGCTCGCCGTTGTCCTGGCCGGGCTGGCGGGTCTGTTCGACGCCGTGGGGAACGGGTTCGGCGTGCGAACCGCCGCTGTCGTCACGGGTGTTGCCCTGCTGTCGTTGCTGCGGCGCGCCTGGCCGGCGACCGTCCTGGTCCTCTCGGCGGCCGCGGCCGGGGCGTCCGCCGCCACGGTGCCGCTACTCGTCTACGCGAGTTGGTCGGCGGGCAGCCGCATCATGCGGCCCCGGCGCGTGGTCGCCACGTACGCCCTCGCCCTCCTGGTGCATACCGCCGTGCTGGCCCGGAACGAGCTCAACGCGGACCCCGATCTGTCGCTGGCCTCCGCCGGTGCACTGGGCGCAGGCGTGTTCCTCGCACTGACGATCGTGCCAGGACTGGCCGCCCGGTACCGGGCGCAGCGCCGAGCGCTGCTGGACGCACTGCAGCGGAACAACATCCAGCTCGTACGCGAGCAGACCATGGTGGCGCAGCAGGCGCGCCTGCTGGAGCGCAACCGCATAGCCCAGGACATGCACGACAGCCTCGGTCACCAACTCGCGCTGATCTCCGTGCATACGGGCGCCCTGCAGGTCGATCCGGACCTGACCGACCGCCAGCGTGAGGGGGTGCGCATCCTGCGGGACGCCTCGGTGAACGCGATGGCGGAACTTCGCGAGGCCGTTGGCATCCTCCACGTGGACCGGGCCGACAGAGACCGGCCGGACAGCCGCCCCGAGCACGTCGGGACGACGGCTGGGCACCCGCCGGGTGCGGCCGCCGACACCGGCGGCGAACGTCCGCGCTCCCGATCGGTCGCCTCCCTGGACGGCCTCATCGCGTCGTCCCGGGCCGCAGGCGCGACCGTGGACCTGCACCGGTCCGGACCCGTCCGGCCGCTGGCGCCCGCCGCCGACCACGCGGCGTACCGCATCGCCCAGGAGGGCCTGACCAACGCCCACAAGCACGCCCCGGGCGCGCCGATCACCCTTTCCCTGCGCTACGAACCGGACAGCCTGGTTGTCGAGGTCGCCAACGGGCCCGCGCCCGCCCGGACACCGGACGTCCCGGCAGCGGTCAGCGGCGGCCAGGGGCTGAGAGGACTGCAGGAGCGAGCCCGGCTCGTCGGCGGCATGGTGCACACCGGGCCCACCGCGGACGGCGGCTTCCGCATCGCGGGCATGCTGCCCTACGGCAACGGTGTCGGCGAGTCACGGCCCCACCCGGACGGTGCGACCTCCGTATACCAGGACGACGACTTCGGAGGGCAGTCCGGGGCCGGCACGGCGGATCACAGTGGAGCGGTCATCAACCGTGCTGATCCACAAGGGGAGTTCGCCGCCACCATGAGCAGCAGGAAGAACATGGCCATCGGCTGCGGCATCACCGCCGTCGTCCTCGTCGTGAGCCTGATAACTCTGGCCGTCTGGGGAGTGAGCGCGCTGATGGACGAGTTGGACAAGGCCATGATCCCGCCGAGCGTCTACGAATCGGCCGAGCCCGGGTCTCCCGAAGCCGACGTGCAGGCCAAACTGCCCGACGACGACTCGGTGCTGACCGAGGACTACAAGAACATGGGCCCACGCCCCCCGGAGGGCGCGACCTGCCGTCACTTCGGGTCCGACGACCCCGATGACGTCACAACTGTCTTCCGCTTCTGCTTCCGCGACGGAAAGCTGGTCGCGAAACAGACCTTCCAGGACAAGAGCTGAGCCACAGGGCCGGGACATGACCCGGCTCGCACCTCCTCCCACCATCCGCGCGACGCATCCCACCGGATCAGGGCATGATGGCCGGGCCCGACCGTCCCCATCCCGACCGATACCGCCCAGGAGGCCGCGTGATCCGGGTCCTCGTCGCCGACGACGAGCCGCTCATCCGGGCCGGCATCAGGATGATCCTCACCTCGGCCGACGACATCGACGTGGTCGCCGAGGCGAGTGACGGCCGCGAGGCGGTGGACACCGCCCGCAGCACCGCCGTCGACGTGGCCCTGCTGGACATCCAGATGCCGGTGATGGACGGCCTGACGGCCCTGGCCGAACTGCGCCGGACCTCACCCGACGTACGAGGACTCATTCTCACCACGTTCGGCGAGCGGGAGAACGTGCTGCGCGCGCTCGGCCACGGCGGCGCGGGTTTCCTCCTCAAGGACTCCGCACCCGACGAGCTGATCAACGCGGTGCGGGCGGCGGCAGCGGGCAACGCCTACCTCTCACCGGCCGCCACCCGGCACGTCGTGGACGCCCTCGCCTCCCCCGGTGCCACCGCACGCGCAGAGGAGGCCAGGCACCGCCTCGAAGGGCTCACCGCACGGGAGCGCGATGTGCTCGCCCTGCTCGGAGAAGGCCTGTCCAACGCGGACGCGGGCCGAAGGCTGCACATGAGCGAGGCCACGGTGAAGACGTACGTGAGCCGGATCCTCACCAAGCTCGGGTGCGACAACCGGGTCCAGGCGGCCCTGCTCGCTCACGACGCCGGCCTGAACCCGGACGGGGTGTGATCGGACCTGCTCGCATTCGGCAGGTCTCTGCCTGCGGTGCCTGCGGTGAGGTGGACGAGTGACTGCCTGCGGTCCCTCGACCGTAGGCAGTCACGGGAGCGTCAGCGTGCTGCGAGGCTTGCGAGCAGCTCGGCCGCGGGCTTCGGGTGGACGAGCCAGCGCAAGTGGCTCCCCTCGAGTGTCCGGACGTCGAAGGGGTTGTCAGGGGTGAGCGCGTTGGCTTCGCGAATCATGCGGTCCTGCGCGGCGGGCGGAATGCTGGCATCGGCGGCCAGGCGCACATAGGTCTTGGGAATTCGGCCCCAGGTCGTGGCCTGTGCCCGGTCGGCCGAGGTACCGACATCCAGGTTCTCGTCGGGCTGGAAGGTGTTCAGGAAGGTCCGGAACTCGTCATCGGTGAGGTCGGCGGCGAACGCTCGCTTGAACGCGGCGAGCGACGCCGGGTCGGCGGTGCGGAAGTTGGTCCGGAGCAGACCGAGTTCGGCCGGGTTCCCGACGAGCGTGGCAGCAAAGGCTCCCGCGTCGACGTCCGCCATTTCCGGCTGGGCGTAGTACCCGGCCACGTCCAGATCGACGGGGCACCAGGCGGAGACGTAGGCGATCCGGTCGATCAGCTCGGGCCGGGCGTTGGCGACGGCGGTGGTCGTGATGCCGCCCCTGCTGTGGGCGACGAGGATGGTGGGCCCGTTCCGCTTGGCCCGTTCGAGGACTTCGATCACGCGGACGGCGTTGTCTGCGAGCGTGACTCCCTTGATGCCCCCCGGTTCTGCAGCGAGGGCGTCGAGGTCCTGGGGAGCCTGGTAGGTCGCGGGGAAGGTCGCCTCGAATCCGTGCCCCGGAAGATCGACCGCGACCGAGCGGTGGCCCAGCAGGGCGAGCTCGGCCTGCAGCGGTGCGAACGAGAACGAATTCGCGAAGGCTCCGTGGACCAGGACGAATGTCGGAAGATTCTGCATGCCTCAGCCTCCAACAGAACGATCTTCATCACAAGATCAAGGAGCACGGAACTTGCACACGAACGACCGGCACAAGGCCGCACTTGCCCGCGGAGCCGGCCTGCCTCCTCGTCGCAGAGCCAGGCGGCAGGACGGGCCCGAACAAATTGAACGGGCCCGCCAGGAGGAGAGGAGAGAGCCACCCTGTCCGACCGGACACCGGTTCACCGGTTCACCGGTCGAACCCGGTACCGACACGCACCGGCGCCGCCCGCGCTCCGTGACCGACGCAGGGTGAGGGGCCCGAGACACGTTCTCACCCTGGCCGATCAGGCTCCTGGGCATGGACGTCGGCGAGCCAGGACGAGGATCGCCATGTCGACCACGTCCAGAAGGGCACGGAAGGAGTGCAGCAGTAGGAGAGAATGAGGTCATGGCGATATGCAAGAAGTGCGGTGCGCGCAAGCGCCGTTGGCCCCTTTCCTGCTCCCGGTGCAGTTCCGCTTCGAACCGGACGGACGCTGCGGCCGACGTAGCTGACATTGCTCTGGCGGGAGGGCTGTTCAACTGGATCTGGCGAGGAGTCATGGCAGTTGTACGGCTGGTGCTGCGGGCGCTCAACTGACGGGACCGTGCAGCCCAGCTCGCCGTCCAGATGATCAACGAGGATCTGCCGACCGCCCGGTGAGATCCAGGAAACGAGCCGTTCACCACGCGAGAGGCTCCCAGGAAACAAGCGGTTTCTAGCGTGTCCGCTCATGGATTCGGAGCTGTATACGCAGCCGGACACAGTCGCCGTACGGGAGTCGCCGCCTGCGCCCTCCCTGCGCGATGCGGTCTACGCCAGGCTCCGCGCATCCGTACTCGACGGCACGTTCGGCCCGCGCGAGCGGCTGGCCGAAATGCGGCTGGCCGGTCAGTTCGGGGTGTCGCGAACCCCGGTGCGTGAGGCGTTGGCGCGTCTGGCCTCCGACGGTCTCATCGAGCGGGGCGCCGACGGCTATTTCGTCACGATCCCCAACCTGACCCAACTGAGCGACTTCTACGAGCTCCGGATCACCCTGGAACTGCGCGGAATAGCGCGCGCGATCGAGGACTCAGCCCTACGCCACGATCCGGCGATCCTCCACGCAGAGCTGGACCGCTGGTACGCGATGCGTGAGCACCCGCCGACACCGGACCCGCGTTTCGTCGTCCAGGACGAGACGTTCCACGCCGAGCTCTCCCGCGCTTCCGGCAACCCTGCCCTCACCGACTCCCTCGTGACGGTCAGTGAGCGCATACGCCGCGTGCGGATGTACGACTTCCTCACCCAGGACCGGGTCGAGACGACCATCACCGAGCACATCCAGATCATGGAACTGGTCCGCGACGGCCGCCTCGACGAGGCCTACCGAGCCCTGCACGCCCACGTCGGCGACTCGATGGACGTAGTCATGGAACGCGCCCGCCGCGCCATGACCCAGATGGCCCTGCATGCCGAACGCCTCTGAGACCCCGGTGATCCCCACCCGGCCCTTCGACTGCCCGGCCGGGCGCCGACCGGGGGTGCCCAACCGCTCACCGTTCCCACACCCACACGCAGCACCCCCCACCCCGAAGGGCTGACCATGAGCGCCACCGAGTCACGTCTGACACCCCCAGAAGCGAACTCCCCGACGAGCCAGGCGACGAAAGAGACGCTGGAGGACTACACCCTCCGCTTCGCGCCCCGCAGTTACCGCCGCTGGACCCCCATGGTCGTGGCGACGACCGCACTCGGCGGCATCGCCTACATGGCCGACTTCTCCATCGGCGCCGGCATCGGCCTGGCTCACGGCACCGGCAACGCTCTCGTAGCGATCGCCGTCGCCGCGGTGGTCATCTTCGTCACCGGATTCCCGCTCGCCTACTACGGCGCCCGCTACAACATCGACCTCGATCTGATCACCCGCGGCTCCGGCTTCGGCTACTACGGCTCGGTACTCACCAGCGTCATCTTCGCCAGCTTCACCTTCATCTTCTTCGCCCTAGAGGGCTCGATCATGGCCCAGGGCCTCAAAATCGGCCTCGGCCTGCCGCTCTGGCTCGGCTACGCCGTCTCCACACTCATGGTCATCCCGCTGGTCATCTACGGCATGAAGGCACTCAGCAAGCTCCAGGTGTGGACCACTCCGGTCTGGCTCGTGCTGATGGTGGCCCCGCTGGTCTACCTGATATCGACCGACCCGGGCACCGTCGACCGCTTCCTCTCCTATGCGGGCACCGACGGCGAGGGTGGCATCAACACCGCCTCCGTGCTACTCGGCGCCGGCGTCTGCCTCTCGCTCATCGCGCAGATCGGTGAGCAGATCGACTACCTGCGCTTCATGCCGCCCAAGACCGAAGCGAACAAGCGCAGTTGGTGGACAGCGGTCATCATGGCCGGCCCCGGCTGGGTGATCCTCGGTGCCCTCAAGCAGGCCATCGGTGTCTTCCTCGCCGTGTACATCCTCGCCAAGGTCGGCCCGGAGGCCGCGCCGGAGCCGATCCAGCAGTTCCGCAGCGCCTTCGACGCGATGATGCCGTCCTGGCTCGTGCTCCCGCTGGCCGTCGCGCTCGTCGTCATCAGCCAGATCAAGATCAACGTGACGAACGCGTACTCCGGCTCCCTCGCATGGACCAACTCCTTCACCCGCGTCACCCGGCACTACCCCGGCCGCATGGTCTTCGTCCTGGTCAACCTGGGCTTCGCGCTCGCTCTGATGGAAGCCGACATGTTCAGCTTCCTCAACAGCATTCTCGGCTTCTACTCGAACTGCGCGATCGCCTGGATCGTCACCGTCGCCACCGACATCGGCATCAACAAGTACCTGCTGAAGCTGTCCCCGCTCCAGCCCGAGTTCCGCCGCGGCATGCTCTACGCGGTCAACCCGGTAGGTGTCGTGGCCTTCGTCGCCGCCTCGGGGCTGTCCATCGCCATGTACTTCCACGCCCTCGGCGACACCCTCCAGCCGTACTCCCCCGTCGCCGCGGCCGTCATCGCCTTCGCGCTCACCCCGCTGATGGCCATCGTCACCAAGGGCAAGTACTACCTGCGCCGCACCGACGACGGCATCGACGAGCCCCTGCTCGACACGGACGGCAACCCCAGCGCCACGACGTACGACTGCCACGTCTGCCACCAGGCGTACGAGCGCCCCGACCTGGCCGCCTGCCAGACCCACGACGCACACGTCTGCTCTCTCTGCCTGAGCACGGACAAGGTCGGCGACCACGTGCTGCCTGCACAACCGTCTGCAGCCTGACCCCACCGACCGGGCGGCGAGGGACATCTGGCGTTCTCTCGCCGCCCGCCCACGCCCCTCGGCCACGCCGACGGCGCGCGGCTGACACCGGACGAGAACCCGCAGCGCGCGGGAGACACGGCACGCCCCGTCTCAGACAGCCCGAATCGGTCTACGAAACGGCGGGCACAGCAGTCACGGGCGCGCATATTCCACCTTGGCCGGGCTGGAACGTGCCCTATGACGCTTCGACGAGTACGCATTAGTATTCCTGAACTGAAAGACTGGTTACCCGTCCGGAAGAGCGGCGGTCCGGCTGTCCTCGCTGCCTCACCGGCACCGAGGATCTCAGTCGGCCGGAGCCCGCCTCCCGCAGCGAACGGTCCGCGGGCTCCGGCTGTGTCCTCGCGGCCGGTTTCGAGTGGGGCGAACTCCCGCACGCCCCAGGCCGCAAGGACGACCCCGCGCGGGTGCTTGCGTCACCGTCGACGCGAGCACTCGTGCACGGCGGTCGTCGCCCGTCACCGACAGAGGGCGGCGGCCGCCCCATCAACTCTTGCAGCCCCGGCCCGTTTACGCCCCATTCCCTCTCGGCCGATCCGCCGTACTTTCTCTCCGCTTGCGTGTCATACACACCAGACACCACCCCGGCACGGCAGGAATCCGTCGCAGCACCACAGTTCTCGGCAACGGCATGCACGTGCGACGGGAGCGGCACGGCGCACCTCGGAGCCGACATCACTCTTCTCGCATCCCGGCCGATGCAGCACCTTTCCAGCCATGCCATGGCCTCAACCTTGCCCTCGGCAGCGCGCGTGGCATATGCGCGAGGAATTTCTGGCAGCATCCCGGTGACAGTGATCTCGCCTCTCGCCGGCGATGTGCCGGGCGATTGCGGGAACGCGGAGACGGAGCCCCGTCAGGTGACGGGAGGTCAACATGAGGAGGCGATGGTGGCAGTGGATGCGACTCCTGGTGCCGATGGTGTGCAGCAGGAAGGCGTAGAGGAGCAAGTGGAGGAACTGAGGGATGAGAACGCGCAGCTTCAGGAAGCGGTCCACTCGCATGCCGTGGTGGACCAGGCGATCGGCGTGATGATCGCGGTGGGGCAGCTGACGCCGTTCCAGGGCTGGGAGGTCCTCAGGGAGGTCTCTCAGCGGACGAACATCAAACTGCGCAATGTCGCGGAACTCGTGGTCGAGTGGCCCAGGACCGGGGAACTGAGTGCCGGCATCCGTGCGGAGCTGGAGCAGCAGCTCGACCGTGCGCGATCCTCTCGCCCACCGGAATGAACTGCTGCTAGCCCGCGTTCGGGACCGCCTTGGGCGGCGAAAGAGGCAGACCAGAAAGACGGTTGGACACCGTCCGTCGGTTCGAGGCGCGAATCAAGACCGGTCCGTGCCGTGGGGCCGAATCGTGTGCTTGCAGGCACGGGAGCTCGCCTCCGACAGGCGGACAGTCGTCCGCCAGGATGGCCGAGCCCAGGAGGACGACGAGTTCCAGCCCGAGCCCCGCAAGCCTCTCGAACGCATCTGCGAGTGAGCCGCGCGAGGGCGATCTTGGCATCCACCGGACCGGCGGGGCTCCAGCGTGGGCCGTGGCGGCTGGCGGGCAGTTCCCCGGCCCGCAAGCCGCCGGCTGCGCAGGCGGTGGCCTCGGTTGATCGCCTGGTGAGCAGCAGAGGGGGGCACGACCCCGTCCTGACAGGCGATGCGTCAGCCCACGTGTGCTGCGTCAAGCAGCAGGGTCACAGTGGGCACAATGAGCCCCGCCAGGTTGTCGGCGCCGATCCCCGCCCGGGCGCTGGCGCCGTCGAAGACGAGGATCAGTTGCCGGGCCAGCATGTCGGGATCGCTCGCGCCGCCGTGTTCGGCCTCGGCGCGGAAGAAGGCGGTCAGGTTTTCCTTGATCCGGCGTGCCACCTGGCTCGCGGGGTGGCTCTGGTCCTTCAGCTCGACCTGAACAGCCAAGTACCGGCACCCGTGGAACTCGGGCGCACCCGCCTGCAGTTCCACCTGCTCGAAGACGTGCAGGATGCGCTCGCGTGGCGTACGACTGTCGTCCGTCGCGGGCAGGAGCGTCGCCACGAAGGAGGAGGTACGCTCCTCCAGGCTCGCCGCCAGCAGTACGTCCTTGCTCTCGAACAGCTGGTACATGGAACGCTTCGACACCCCTGCCGCCTTGCACAGCGCGTCGACACCGATGCCGACGCCGACTTGATAGGTGAGCGTGGCCGCTGCGTCCAGCAACCGCTCTCGGGCATTTGACTTGGCCTCGGTGGTCATATGGCGAGGTTAACTCGAATTCGACCAAATGGAAACCGATCGGTTTACAGACGGTGGGCCCATTCGGTGAGCGTGCCACCAAGGAGCCGTTCGACTCAAAGGTGCCGGCCGCGCCGCCCGCGACGGACGCGCCCGCGAAACCGCTCAGCCCGGTCACGAAGCCGATACGTGGGCCGAAAAGGTCATCGAGTCGGCCGCCGAACAGCAGCTGACTACCGAATGCCAGGGCGCGGCCCGTGAGGACCCACTGCCGGTCGCCGCACGCAAGCCGAGGTTGCGTGGCGCCGCGAGCGGCGCGATGTTCATGTCGGTGACATCGAGAGCCGACCATGAGCTGCGCCACGCCCAGCGCTACAAGGACCCGCGAGCGACCGCCCACCGAACGCCGACGCCGCCTTGCCGCGTGATCGACCGTTCGCCGGCTTCGGGCGCGAAGGACCGTACGGGCGCGCAGATCCACACCCGAACCCCAGGCCTGCAAAACGGCTGAACCCGGAAGATGCCCACGCCTCGAGCTTGCGCACGGAAACCGATCGGTTTACAGTCTGAGAAACCGATCGGTTTCTCTTCGTGGAGGCAAGCATGACCGCACTCAAAGGCGCCCGCGTCCTGGTCACCGGCGGGAGCCGTGGCATAGGCAAGGCCTTGGTGGAGGAGCTCTACGCTCGCGGCGCCGACAAGGTCTACGCCACCGCCCGCGACCCGCGCAGCGTGACCCATCCCGACGCCGTCCCCGTAGCACTGGAGGTCACCGACCCGGCTTCCGTGGCAGCGGCGGCCGCCGAGGCGGGAGACGTAACCGTGCTGATCAACAACGCCGGCGCCTCGGTCGGCGCGTCGTTCCTCGAGTCCCCCATCGACGACGTACGCCGTGAGTTCGAGACCAACTTCTACGGTCCGTTGCTGGTCGCCCGGGCCTTCGTGCCGGTCATCGAGAGCAATGGCGGCGGCCACATCCTCAACGTGCACTCCGTACTGTCTTGGCTGGCTCTCGGCGGCTCCTACAGCGCGTCCAAGGCCGCGCTGTGGTCGCAGACCAACTCCCTGCGCCTGGAACTGCAGCCGCGCGGCATCACCGTCACCGGACTGCACGTGGGATACGTCGACACGGACCTGGCGGCCGGCGTCGACGCACCCAAGTCCGACCCTCGTCACGTCGCCGAGCAGGCCCTCGACGGCATCGAAGCGGGAGCGTTCGAGGTGCTCGCCGACGACATCTCACGGCAGGTCAAGGCAGGCCTGGCCGGGGACCTGGCAGGCCTGTACGCGCAGCTCACGTAGCAGGCACGAACCCGGAGAAGAGGGCGCACCACCAGCCCTCGTCCGCCTGCCGGACCGCACCCGAGTCACCCATCCGCAGTACCCACCCATGCAAGGAGTCAGCGAGATGCCCAACCAGGAGACCCGTCCCACGATGCACGTTGCCGGGACCACCAGTCACACGATCGCGGCGCGCGCAGGACGACGCAATCACGAGGGAGCCCTGCGCTACCTCAGAGCAGGCACCGGTGCTCCCCTGGTCCTGCTGCACACCGTGCGCACGCAGGCCGAGCACTTCCGCTCCCTCATCCCGTTGATCTCGGATCAGTACACCGTGTACGCCCTCGATCTGCCGGGGATGGGCTACTCCGAGATCGTGCCCGGTGCGTCCTACGACGAACCGGCGATGCGGGCGGGTGTCGAGCGGCTCCTGACCGAACTCGACCTCCACGACGTGACGCTGGTCGGGGAGTCCATGGGAGCGGTGCTCGCCCTGACCGCCGCGGCCGATCTGCCCGAGCGGGTGCGGCGCGTCGTCGCGGTGAACACGTACGACTTCCCCGGCGGGATCGCCCGGTCCAGTCTTCTCGCCCGTGTGGTGGTCGGCGGTGTTCTCACTCCGGGGGTGGGCCCGGTGGTCGCGGGGGTGGAGCCCAAGCCCGTCGTCCGCAGGATCCTGCAGGGCGGGGTGGTCGACAAGACCGCGCTGCGGGAGGACTACCTCGACGAACTCCTCCTGGTGGGCGGCCGCCCCGGCTACCCGGCCGTCGCCAGGGCCGTGTACCAGAACATGCCCAGCCTCATCGCCGCCCGCTCGCGCTATCCCGAGGTCAAGGCTCCCGTCCACCTCGTCTACGGGGAGAAGGACTGGTCCCGGACCTCGGACCGGGAAGCCAACAAGAGGCTCCTCCCCTCCGCCGACTTCACGCAGGTACCGGAGGCAGGCCACTTCATCGCCCTGGAACGGCCCGACGTCCTGGCCGACCTGCTCCTCGCGGAAGTGTGATCGACCGGGTATCGCGAAAGGTGCATGCGGGCCGCACCGCGGTGCTGGGAGCAGGAAGATTCCTTCCCATGGTCGGTTCCGGCGGCCAGACGGACCCTTGGGGTGTCGCTGCGCGCAGGAGCGTCGTTCGTCGGAGGAGAAACGCAACCAAGAAGCGCAAGATCGGCCGATTCCACGGAGCGCAGTATGCAGTGCGCGGCGTGGTGTGGTGTGGTGTGGCTGGTGACGCGGACAGGTCTCGGCGGGCAGCGCTGAGCGCGGGCCCTGTGGGAGCTCGCGGCTCGGCGGTGCCTCCTGGCAGGTCGGGTAGCCCTACTTGGTGCGGGCCAGGAAGAAGCCCCGGACGTCTTCGGCGAGTAGCTCCGGCACCTCCATCGCGGCGAAGTGGCCGCCGCGCTCGAACTCCGACCAGTGCCTGATGTCGTAGAGCCGCTCGGCCAGTGGTCGCACCGATTGCGTGATGTCGTGGGCGAAGACCGCCACGCCGACCGGTACCGGGCACGGCTCGATCCGCCGCGGAGCATCGTGGTGCAGCCGTGCCGAGGAAGCCGCGGTGGCGGTCAGCCAGTACAGCGAGATGTCGGTGAGCATCCGTTCGTCGCTGACCGGTGAGCGAGGGTCCGTCCACTGGGCGAAGCGCTCGGCGATCCAGGCCAGCTGGCCTACCGGCGAGTCGGTCAGCGCGTAGCCGATGGTCTGTGGGGTGGCGGCCTGAAGAGCCTGGTACGGCGGACGGTTGACCATCAGCTGCCGGACTTTGTCGAGTCGTGCTTCGTCCTTCTCGGACAGTTCGATGTCGGCGTCCGGAACCGGCCGGGTCGGCAGGTAGTTGACGTGCACGCCGACGACCTGCTCGGGTGCCGCCGCGCCGAGCGCCAAGGAGATGCCCGAGCCGAAGTCGCCACCCTGCGCTCCGTAGCGGTCGTAGCCGAGACGGCGCATCAGCTCAGCCCAGGCGCCCGCGACCCTGACCATGTCCCAGCCGCGTTCGTGGGTAGGACCGGAGAAGCCGTATCCCGGTATGGACGGAATCACCAGGTGGAAGTCGCGTGACAGCGGATCGATCACGTCGAGGAACTCCAGGAACGAGCCGGGCCAGCCGTGGGTGAGGATCAGTGCGAGTGCGTCCGGCTTCGACGAGCGGACGTGCACGAAGTGGATGTTCTGGCCGTCGATCTCGGTGGTGAAGTGCGGAAGCTCGTTGAGCTTCTCCTCGTGCTCGCGCCAGTCGTAGCCGGTTCGCCAGTATTCGGCGAGTTCCCTGAGGCGCGCCAGCGGAAAGCCGTAGTCCCATCCCGCGTCGGCGACCTCGTTGGGCCAACGGGTGCGGGCCAGCCGCTCGGTCAGGTCGTCGAGGTGGGCCTGGGGGACGTCGATGCGGAACGGCTTGATCATGGTCTCGACTCCAGGGGTTGCATTCGGCGTGCAGCGTCGGGCAGGCAGCACTTGACGCACCAGATCGTTAGTCGCACTAACGCTTCTCTGGCTGGCGAGCGTAGTTTGTTAGTGGGACTAACGCAACGTACGATCGCGGCATGAGCGACAGCACCCCCGACATGACGGATCCGAGCGGTCGGCAGGACACTGCGGCGCGGCTCCGGAATCTGACGACCCGCCTCCTGTCGCTGGCCGCGATCCATTCGGATCGCCTGGTCAACGAGGAGTTGGCGCGCGCGGACGCCCGCAAATGGCATTACGCGGTGCTCGCCACGCTCGACGAGTTCGGACCCGCCAGCCAGGCCGGCCTGAGCCGCCGCACAGGCATCTACCGCGGCGACATGGTCACGGTGATCAACGAGCTGGCCGATCGCGGACTGGTGGAACGCTCACCGAACCCTGCCGATCGCCGACAGAACGTCATCACCGTCACCGAGCAGGGGCATCGGCAACTACTGACGCTGGACAAGATCCTCAGCCAGGTCCAGGACCAGACGCTTGCGCCACTGACCACACCGGAACGCGAGCAGTTGGCCCGGCTCCTCACTGCCCTTGTGGATCATCACGGCCAGAGCATGTGAACAAGCCGCGCAGGCGTGTCGACCACAGGGCGACTCCGGCCCACTCGATGGTCGAGCGCCTCCCATGAGGAGCCTGGCTCAGCAGCTCCCGAGTCGCCGACAGATCGTCAACGTCCCTTGTGAACCGCTTCGTCGGGCTGCGACCATCCCGACATGGACTCCCGAACAGTCGGAATACCCGAGGTCGACGGCACCGAACAGGTGGCCGTCGTGATCGATGTGATGCGGGCGTTCACCACCGCCGCGTGGGCTTTCCACCGCGGGGCAGAAAAGATCGTTCTCGCCGCTGACGCAGACGAGGCACTGGCCATCAAGGCGTCCCACCCGGGATGGCTTGCACTCAAGGACGGGGCGCCGGTCAGCGGGTTCGACCTGGTCAACTCCCCCGGCCTGATCCGGGAGACCGACTTGGCCGACCGCACCGTGATCCAGAAGACCACCGCGGGAACGGTCGGGGCTCTGGCTGTGGTCGAGGCGGAAGTGGCACTGTGCGCCAGCTTTGTCGTGGCCGACGCGACGGCCCGGGCCCTGGCGGACGCCGGCGCGGGCCAGGTGACGTTCGTGGCCACCGGCGATGACGGCCGCGCCGCCGAGGATCTGGCCTGCGCCCAGTACCTGGACCGGCTCCTGGCCGGGGATCGTCCCGACCCCGGCCCGTATCTGCACCGCGCCCGCGCCTCCCAGGCAGCAGACGACCTTCGCCTCGAGCGACGCCGCGGTGCTCACCCCGCCGATGTGGACTTGTGCTTGGAAGTGGACCGCTTCGACTTCGCCATGAAGGTCGGACTCGAGGCAGGAATGGCAGTGCTGCGGCCACTCCGGAACTGACTTCGAGACCAGCGACGACCCGGCGGCCGGAATGCCACGAAGCCCCCGGCCCGGCGACAGAAGGCAGGTCGATCAGAAGCCGGGCCGCGGCGTCCGAGGGCCCCGTCCTGCCAGTGCCCGGCAGGACGGCGACGCCTGTCCGTCCCTTCAGGACTCATGAGGTCACTCGCGTACCCCCGCCAGTTCCACTGCGCTGCGGCGCAGGGAGAGGCCTGCCGCAACGACCGCCGAGGTCACCGCGAGCACCGCGCAGGCGCCTGTGGCGGCCGCGAGCGTCGTCCACGGGATCTCGACGGACGTCCGCACCGAGAGCAGGCCCAGCGCGCTCCACATCCCCAGCAGGTTGAGCCCGGCGACCAGCGCTCCCAGCAGTCCGCCCACCACGACCACCATCAGCGCCTCGGCGCCCACCAGCCGCAGCACCTGCCACCTGGTGGCGCCGGCCAACTGCAGCACAGCCAGCTCGCGGACCCGGTCGGAGGTCGCCATGACCGTCGTGTTGACCAGTGAGATGCCGGTGTAGAGGAGGGCGATCCCCAGTACCAGGAAAAGGCCCATCCGGGTCGTCCGGTTGGTCTCGGGGTACGTCGCCCGCACCCACGCGTCCCTGGTGAACACCTCACCGCCCGACTCCCGCACCGCCTGATGCAGACCGGCGGCCACCGCAGCGGAGTCGGCCCCGGGCAGAAGGCGTACGTCAACCCGGTCGACAGGCGCCGCAAGCGCGTTGCGAGGGGTGACGTAGACCCCGTTGCCGCCCGTGCCGACAGTCATGACCGCGGCGATCTTCAGAGATCGCTTCGTGCCGTCGCCGAGCCACACGTCCACTCGCTCGCCCACGGTGCGCTTCTGCCACTCCTCGTTGACGATGATCGAGTCGTCGTCCAGATCGCCCACCTTCCCCGCGGCGAGCGGGAGACGGGTCGTAGCCGCCAGCAGTCGCGGCTCGACGGCCCTGGCGTCGGACCTGATGAGTGCCACGCCGTCCTCCAGGGTGTACACGGCGCTCGGCGAACTCGCCGAGTTCTCGGCACCGGGCACGGCCCGAAGCCGTTGCAGCGTCGTCTTGTCGAAACCGGTGTCGTCCGCCGCAGTGACCACGAAGGATGCGGCCGTCCGTTCGCGCGTCTCGGTGGCCTTCGCCTGGTTGAGGGTCTCGGTGGCGCCCAGCAGGGAGCCCGCCAGCGCGACCGTGACCAGCACGGGCGCCGCGACGGCGGCGGTGCGGCGCACCCCGGCGGCGGCGTTCTCCCGCACCAGCATCCCGCCGGCGCCCGGCAGTTGCGCCGCGGGCCAGGCGAGGCCCCGGGCCACCGGCCGTACCAGTACCGGCGCGAGCAGGGCGACCGCGGTGATCAACAGCATCGGCCGGCTCACATAGGTCTTGCGTTGCAACAGATCTCCCGGGTTCGTCACCAGGGCAAGGACCAGCGTGACCACTGCGGTCATCAGCAGGGTCGCGCCGAACAGCCAACGGCCCCGGGTCATCGCCCGGATGTCCACGGACGCCTCGCGCAGTGCCTCGGTGGGGCCGGTGCGCCCCGCCCGCCACGACGCGGCCAGTACGCCGCACAAGGCCACGAACAGCCCGGTCCAGAACGCCATGTGGTAGGGCCAGACGTAGTCGCCGATGGTGAACCAGTGGGGCGCGAGGCTCTCCTCGACCGCCCACTCGGCGAGCTTCGGAGCGGCGTACGAACCGAGCCCGCAGCCGGCTGCCGATGCGAACACGCCGACCCCGAGCGCCTCGTGGACGACCATGCGACGGATCTGCCCGGGGGTCGCTCCGGCGGTGCGCAGCAGTCCGAACTCGCGGCGCCGCTGAGCCACCGCGAACGCGAAGGTCGAGGCCACCACGAACACCGACACGAATCCGGTGACTCCGCCGGCCGTGCCGAACAGGGCGTTCATCGCGGTGAGGGCCTCGCTGTCCCGGTCGGGGTCGGCATCGGCGTACCGGCGCGCGCCCCCGGTGAGGACCTCAACGCCCTCGTTGCCGCCCGCTGTCTCGCGCACGGCCGCGACATCGGCGTCGACCACGAGCTGGAGACTGCGCGGCGACAGTTCGGCGGCACGGGTGTCGGTGTAGAACACGGCGTTCTCAAAGCCGAGCCCGGCCACACTGCCCACGACGCGCACCGTGCCGTCGCCGGTTCGTACGCGGGTCCCCGGGCGGGCCCAGTCACCGCTGATCACGACCTCGTCATCGGCCTCCGGCGCACGTCCCGCGTCAAGGTCGTACGGCGCGTAGGCCGCGGTGGACCAGGGATGGCCCACCAGATCGGTGGGCCCGCTCCCGGTCCGCACGGCGAACGACCGGTCCTCGACGACGGGCCCGAGTTCGCGCAGCTTCGCGACCACGTCGGCCGGTACGGCACGCGGCATCGCGAGTTCCTCGGTGCGTTCGCCGTTCGAGGTGGGCACCTCAAGGGTGTGCTGGCCCCTGACGACGACCGGCGCGGCGGCGAACCGCTCCGGCTTGCGGTCTGGTGCGTCCAGCGTGGATGCCAGGGCCAGCCCCGTGACGGCGATCAGGGCCACCCCCAGGGCGAGGGCGACGAAGCTGCCGACGAAGGTGACCCAGCGGCTGCGCAGGGTGCGCAACGTGGTGGTCAGCACGGCGCCTTCTCAAGGGTGGTCAGGCGGGCCGCGATGTCCTCGGCACCGGTGCCGATCAGCTCGCCGTTGACACGGCCGTCGACGAGGAAGACGACGCGATCGGCGTAGGAGGCGGCGACGGGGTCGTGGGTGACCATGATGATCGTCCGGGCGTCCCGGTCGACCATGCCGCGCAGCAGGGTCAGCACCTCTCGGCCGGTCTGCGAGTCGAGCGCGCCGGTCGGCTCGTCGCCGAACAACACGTCGGGGCGGGTGATCAGGGCACGGGCCAGGGCTACCCGCTGCTGCTGACCGCCGGACATCTCCGTCGGCCGGTGCCGCGCCCGGTCGCCGAGTCCGACCTGGTCGAGCACCTCGAGTACCTGGGCCTTCTTCGGGCGGCGGCCCGCCAGCCGCAGCGGAAGAGCCACGTTCTGTGCCGCGGTCAGCGAGGGCAGCAGGTTGAACGCCTGGAACACGAAGCCGATCCGCTGCCGGCGCAGCAGGGTCAGCCTGGTCTCGCTCAGGCCGGTCAGCTCTGTACCGCCCACGGTGACCGAGCCCGAGGTGGGCCGGTCCAGGCCCGCGGCGCACTGCAGCAGGGTCGACTTGCCGGACCCGGAAGGGCCCATCACTGCGGTGAAGGTGCCTGCCGAAAAGGCAAGCGATACCTGGTCGAGGGCGGTCACTGACGTTCCGCCCGCGCCGTAGCGCCGGGTCACGGAACGCAATCGGATCGCGTCGTTGCTCATGTGTTCCCCCACCAGTACCTGCTCCTCGGCTCGTTGGTGCCTCAACGAAACCGGAACAGCGCCTCGTGGCGCAGTACGGCCCGACCGAGACTTGGGGTAGTGCCAGGCCTACCCCCGAAGCGGTCCCTGGGCCGATGGCACCGGACCGGTGGAGCCGCTTACGGTCGTGCACATGCACCCTCGGAATGTGTGGCAGGCCATGTCCCGGCCTGGCTTCCTGCTGTCGGCCTGGCCTTGGCGCTCCGCCGCGTACCTGCTCACCGGCGCGGTGACCGGCGTCGCCACCCTGGTGGGAATCGTGACGATGACAGCCGTCAGTGGTGTGCTCGTCATCGCCTTGGTGGGGCTGCCGCTGCTCGTCCTGGTCGCCCTCAGCGGCATCCCGGTGGCCTGGGTGGAGCGGCGCAGGCTTCGCCTGGTGGACGGCACCCCGGTGTCCGGTCTGCACCGGGTGCCGACCGCGCCGGGACTGTGGGCCTGGCTGACCACCCGGCTGCGTGAACAGGGGACCTGGCGGGAGCTGGGATACACGCTGCTGTTCGCCGGACTGCTGTGGCCCGTCGACGCCTTGGCGGTCTCGGTCGCTCTGCTCCTCCCGCTGTCCGTGGTCGCCGCCCCTGTGCTGATGGCCACGGTCGGCGACGGCAACGAGGTCAAGGTGCTCAAGCAGTGGACCGTGACCACATGGCCGACCTCTGTCGGTGTCGCCGTACTGGGCTTGCTCCTGATGGCGCTGGGCGCGTACCTGCTTGGTGTCACGGCGGGTGCCCGTGCCGAGCTGACCCGGCTGCTGATCTCCTCCCGCGAGGGCGAGCTCGGCGCGAAGGTGGTCGAACTGGCGCGCTCCCGGGCCCGGTTGGTCGATGCCTTCGAGGCCGAGCGGCGGCGCATCGAGCGTGATCTGCACGACGGCGCCCAACAGCGGCTCGTGGCCCTGACGATGGCCCTGGGGCTGGCCCGCCTCGACGCCCCGCCCGGTCCGCTCTCCGACCAGCTCGCCAAGGCCCATGAGGAGGGCAGCAAGGCGCTCGTGGAGCTGCGCGAACTCATTCACGGCATCTATCCCATGGTCCTCACGGACTACGGTCTTCCTGCCGCGGTCACCGACGCCGCCGACCGCTGCGCGATCCCCGTCGACGTCGACCTCGAACTGCCGGGCCGGCCCGTCCAAGCGGTCGAGTCCGCCGCGTACTTCGTGGTCTGCGAAGCCCTGGCCAATGTCGCCAAGCACAGCGGCGCCGACCGGGCGCAGGTGAGCGGCGGTCATCGCGAGGGACGCCTGTTCCTCGAAGTACGCGACGACGGCTGCGGTGGCGCGGTCGCCTCGGCGGGCAGCGGCCTCACCGGTCTCGCCGACCGGGTGTCGGTCCTGGATGGCAGACTGGCCCTGACCAGTCCGCCAGGTGGACCGACCCTGTTGCGTGTGGAGTTTCCTTGCGAGTTGACCGCTGCCGACCGCTCCGCGTAGTGCTGGCCGAGGACAGCGTGCTGCTGCGGGAAGGGCTCATCGGCCTCCTCCACCGCTGTGGCCACGAGGTGGTGTCGGCCGTCGGGGACGCACCGGCACTGATCGCCGCTGTCGAGGAGCACAGTCCCGACATCGTGGTGACGGACGTACGCATGCCGCCGGGTTTCCAGGACGAAGGCCTGCATGCCGCGGTGCGGCTGCGCGAGAAGCGCCCCGCACTCCCGATCCTGGTCCTCAGTCAGTACGTGCAACGGTCGTACGCGGCGGAACTCCTGGATTCCGGCGACGGATCGGGCGTCGGCTACCTGCTCAAGGACCGGGTCGGCCAGGTCGAGGAGTTCGTGGAAGCACTCCACAAGGTGGCGAGCGGCGGCACGGTGGTCGATCCCGAGGTGGTGCGCCAGCTCCTGCGCCGCCGCCGCGATCCGCTGGAGCAGCTCACGCCGCGCGAGCGCGAGGTACTGGCGCTGATCGCCGAAGGAAAGTCCAACGGCGCCATCGCCAAGGAGTTGGTGGTTTCCGAAGCCGCGATCGGCAAGCACATCGGCAACATCCTCACCAAGCTGGACCTGCCACCGGCGGACGAGACCAACCGGAGGGTCCAGGCCGTCCTCACCTACCTGCGGGCCTGACTCCGGCCGGGTGCGCCCCACCGCCTACCGTGCACACGGGCTCGTGAGGCGTCATGCACCGGGCGCCCCGCCGGCGCCCCGGATCGCCTGTCACACGGCCCAGCTCAAACCTTGTATTAGATGCTGAACAGCTGCTTCACTATGGCGACCTGCGGCCATGCAGCGGCTTTGCCGGCCTTTGCCGCCCGTCATCCAGGAAGGCCTCAGGCATGAGCGATTCAGCGCTGATCACGATTGGCTTGCCCATCGCTCTCGCCATCATCATGTTCGGCCTCGGGCTGTCCCTCACGCCTGCCGACTTCAAGCGCGTCGCGCGTTCGCCCAAAGCCGTCGCCTTCGCTCTGACCGTGCAGATCGTGGTGCTCCCGCTGCTCGCTTTCGGTCTGGTCAAGATCTTCGACATGGACCCGCTGCTCGCCGTGGGCGTGATGCTGCTCGCCGCGTCCCCGGGTGGCACCACCGCCAACCTCTTCAGCCACCTGTTCCGCGGAGACGTGGCGTTCAACATCACTCTCACCGCGATCAACTCCGTGCTGGCAGCCGTCACCATCCCCCTCATCACCAACCTGGCCATCAGCCACTTCGACGCCGAGGGCGACCTCGGACTGCAATTCGGCAAGGTCTTGCAAGTCATCGCCATCGTGCTCATCCCGGTCGTGATCGGCATGCTCGTCCGGAACCGTTCCGCGGACTTCGCCGCCCGAGCGGACCGCCCGGTCCGTGTGTTCTCCATCGCCGTCCTGGTTGCGGTGTCCCTGGCCGCACTCCTGGGAGAACGGGACAACCTCGCCGACTACGTCCGCCAGGTCGGCCTGGTCACCGGCATCTTCTGCCTGGCAAGTCTCAGCATCGGCTACGGCGGTGCCAAGCTCCTTCGCCTGAATGAGGGGCAGGCCGTCGCCAGCGCCATGGAAGTGGGAATCCACAACACCACCGTGGCCCTCACCATCGCACTGAGCGTCCTGGACAACACCGAAGTGGCAGTTCCCAGTGCTGTCTACTCCGTTCTCATGTACGTACTGGCGACAGCCTTCGGCTACGCCATCACCCGGAACCGCTCGGGGAACTCCTCCACGGCGGAGCAGACCGTCGGCTGACTCCCCGAGGTTCGCGGAAACGACGGGCCTGAGGCACGCGATGCGACGCGTCTGCCCGTTCGACGCGGCTTCTCGTGGGAACGGGATACGACGGCCGCCGCAGGAAAGGTGGGGCGCGCATGCGGCACACACTGGTCTGGCTGGTGCGTCTGAGCGGGCTCGGCGCGTGGGGAGCAGCCGCCGTCGCCTGCTGGCAGTTGCTCGGGAGCGGGCCTGTGCCGCGGCCCGTTCGTGAGCCCCTGGTGTGGGGTGCCATCGCCATGGGGTGCGCTGTGGTACGGGTGGTGGCCTTGTGGGCGCTGCGAGTGCCGACAGCAGCGGCATGGTGGAGGAAGTACACCAGCGTCACGGTTCCTCTGGCCAAGGCGCCGCATGCCTGGAGCGATCCCGGCGCGCTGGCCTTCCACGACTCCGTGCTCTGGGTCAAGCTCCGTACCGCCGCCGTATGGCTGCTCGTGGCCTTCTGCGCGGGAGTCTCCTCGGCCGCGATGATGACCTCGCCCGACGGCGAGGAACGCATCGACGCGCTACGGGATGCGGGTGCCGTGGTGAGCACCGCGACCGTGGTGGCGCAGCCGGGCCAGGTGCGCAAGGAATTGAGCGACGGTGACCTGGAGGGGTACACCAGCCGCCTCGTCGTCGCCGTGCCCGGTGGCCCCGGACGGCTCGCCGTGCCGGGCGCGTTCACGTACGACAAGCCCGTCGAAGGGACTGCGGTTGACGTCTTGTGGGCGCGGTCGGACGGTTACATCGACGAGCGAAAACACCTGCCCACGCTCACGGCGGGACAGTGGGCGGCCTTCCCGGACGACGAGAACGGCGACGCCGCGCTGGCGGCGTTCGTCGTCCTTGCCGTCGTCGGGTGCGCCGTTCTGACCCCTTGCTTCACCATCGGGGCCCGTGCCGACCGCCTCCAGCGGCTGGCCTGGTCGCCGCTTCCGCAGACCATCCGGGCCGGTCTCGCGGTGGGGGTGTTCCTCGGCTGGCGGCCCCTGCTGCTGGGACGAGAGCCCGCCACTGCGGAGATGGCGTTCGCCGGGGGTGGTTTCCTGCTCGTCCTCGCCGTTTACATCGGCACGTCAATGCGCACGCTGCGGTGAGGTCGCACCCACAGTGCGTCCGCGCGACACACCGACCGACCCGAGCCGACGGACACGCCCCCGCCCCCTCGTCGTCCCACAAGCCCGAGGTCTTGGCGCCTTTCGACCCGCCCGCCCAGAGGGCCGCCCCCTGACAGCCCACCTGCCCGCGGGCGGACCCCTCGGGCAGCCGAACGCTGTTCGTCAGGCTTCCGGCCGTGCTCGTGGGCCGACCAGGCCTTGGTACAGGGCCCGCCGTTTCCGGGAGCCGTCCTCGGTCTCCGCCAGTGCGGCGTCCCACTGCTTCTTGACCTCGTCCAGGAAGGTGCGCCAGTTCCCGCTGGCGTGAGCTTTGCCCAACTCCCCCAGCTCGACGAGGCGTTCGTTCTTGCCCAGCCCGCCCGAGCCGACCTTGTCGCCCTTGTGCCCGTGCAGAACCGACTCAGGGTTGGCGGTGGCCTCGGTGGAGGTGAAGTCGTGCTGGTAACCCACCGGGCTGGGGGCGCCCGGTGCGAGGGTCTCGATGCCGATCTGCAGCGAGCCGTCCTTCTTCGTGGTCGGCCGGTGGTGGACCAGCAGCATGTGGCCGTACGACCCGTTCGGCAGCACCACGTCGCCGTTCCAGTCCTTGGAGCCGAGGCCGCCACCCGAGATGTCCTGACCCCACAGGTCGGGGCGGTCGGCACCGACGGAAACCATGTTGGTGAGCGATGCCCCGACGCCGCCCTTCTCCTTGAACGCGCCGGGCTTGCCCTCCTTGTTGGCCCCGATCGAAGTACGGTGCGTGGCGAAGCCGCGGTCGACGACATCCCCCGCGGGGGTGTTCGTACGGTCGTCCTGCGTCACGCCCAGGAACTCCGGCAGCGAGTAGGCCGGCTCGGCCGCTGAACTCAGTGCGGGGATACGGATGTTGACCCGTCCGCCGTGGGCGAGGGCGCGGATGACGTCCTTTTCGTAGTCGGCTGCGTGCGCCCCGGCCTCCGGGTCGTACAGCTTCAGCCCGTTCTGCAGGATGAGCAGCACCTTGGTGAGCATCTCGCGGGCCCGCGCGTCCTTCGCCACGAAGTCCGGTGCCGTGCTCCTGCCCTTGCCCTTGCCCTTGCCCTTGCCCGTCGTGGGGCCCGTCTCGGGGATGCCGTCCGGGTGCAGGCGCTCGGGCGCGATCCCCGCCGGATGCAGGGTGTCGATGGCCGTCTCCCGGATCTGCTCGTCGCGCTCCCGCTCCAGGTCCTGCTTCTCCTCCGGCGAAGTGCTGGGCGCCTGAGTGAGCATGAACCGGCCGAGCGTGTAGTCCGGTGAGATCGGCGTGCTCCGGCCCGCCTCCCGCACTGCCGGGTGGTTGGCGCGCACGGCCAGGGTGGCTGTGAGGACGCGCTTGCCCGCAGGAAGCGTCAGCCAGTCGTCGAACCGGCCCTTCGTGTAGGTCTCTGCCTGCTCGTAGGTGCCGATGCCTACTTTCTCGAGCCACTGTGCGTTCACCGCGGAGAGGTGTTTGATGTCGTCCAGGTCCTGGTTGTTGAAGGCCTCGCCGCGCATCACCCGCCGGTCGAGGGTCTTCCTGAGCCGGGCCGGGCCCTCGACCATCCACTGCTCGGGCCACCAGGTACCCGGTGCGAAGGGGCTCTTCTTCATCTTGCTCAGCACCGTGTGCTGTTCGATCGACTGGCACAGGCGGACGATGGCCTCCGCCCCCTTGGCCTGCTGCCCGGCCCCTTCGGCCTGCCCGGCCTGCTCGACGGCAGGGTCCTCGGTCACGGCACTCTGGTGCACCCGCTGGACGGACACCGGACCGGCGTGCGGGTGTGCGAGGTCGAGGGGCCGCGACGACTGCAGGCCTTCGTCCACCGGGGCCCGCTGCACCCGGGGCGGGTCGGCGACCCCGGCCTCCCGGCCGGCTCCGGAGGGCGACGAGGTGGCACCGTCCGCGGCCACTCGCTGCAGATGCCGTACCCACGCACTGCTCATGGCCGTGGGCGGCGGTGTCTGGCGCGGCGTGCCCGATGTCCGCCCGCCGGCCTGGCGGTGCTCCCGATCGACGGAGCGCACAGGTGGTCCTCCTTGGTCACTGGAGTGGTCTGCCTACCCGTTGTAGGCGAGGCGCTTGTCCCGGCGGAAGGGCCTGCGGGGCAGGATCCGATGTCCTCGGGGCATGGTCTCCGCCCCGCGCCCCGAGGCACTCTCGGCGCCTGAGCGGCACTCAGCGGTGTCCGGCAGCCATGTCGTCCGACGTGACAGGATTCTTGCGGCGCCGAACATATCGTGAAACCTCCACCGCGCCGGTCACGACCAACGCGAGCCCGACACCGACGGCGATGGCGAGCAGAGTGTTCTCCTGGAAGAAGACGCCACCGAGGTACCCCGACAGGGCGGTGTAGGCGCTCCATGTAGCGGTGGAAAGCGCAACGTACAACATGAACTTGCGCAGCGGATACCGCACCACCCCCGCCGTACCCGTAGCGAGATAGCGCCCGACCGGAATGAACCGAGTGGAGACGAGTACAAAACCGCCGCGTGATGCGAGTTCCCGATCGAACCAGTCGTACGCGGACCGGCGTTTTGTCCCCACTGGCAGACGCTTGACCACTCGCTCCCCCATCAACCTGCCGATGGAATAGGGAACAAGGTCGCCGAGAAAGGCACCGACCGTCGTGGCGGCGATGACGAGCATGATATTCGCCTGCCCGGTTGCACTGGCGACGCCTGCGAGGATCACGACGGGTTCACTCGGGATCAACGGGAGGAAGGAGTCGAGTAAGGAAACCGCGATGAGTACGGCGTAGAGAGCGGGTGACGCCAGTAAGGATTCTGCGAGGCCTATCCAGTCCGGCATTTACTGTCCGCCCCCTGCAATATGAGTATGGAATTTCACGGCTGATCCCCTGATTGATCGAGGTGCACCTGGGTGACGGATGGTCAGTCCCCCAGGGCTTGGTCCAGATGCGCGTTGCTGTGGCGCGCCCCGCCGCACAGTGAGCGGCTTGTCCCGCCGACTCGTGTCAGGTGGTGGGTGCCGTGGTGAGCATCCAATGGCTGAACGCGGCATAGCGTTGTGCGAACTCGGCCGCGTCACCGGCGTGTTCGATGGCTGCGGAGTGCTCACGTACCGTCTCGAAGCGGGCGCTGCGAGCGTGTTCGTAGGTCGTGAGGGCCTTTTCCAGGTCAGCCTCGGCTGACAGGCTGCTGCGCAGTACGCCGACGTCTTCGATACCGAGCGTGCCGCCGGAGGCGATGTGGGGGGACAGTCCGTGCGCGGCGTCGCCGATCAGGGCGACGCGCGCGCTGGTCCAGTGGGGCAGCTCCGGGACCAGCGTGACCTGGTTCTCCAGGATGGATTCCTCCGGCGTTTCGGCGATCATGGACAGGAGATCGTCGTTCCATCCCGCCTCGGCCAGATTCCGTGCTCGTCGCAGTGCCCGTTCACGCTTGGTTCCGGTGAGCGGTCCGGCATCGAACTGGTTGACCATCCACACGGTCCGGTCACGACCGATTCGCGCGTACCCGCCGCGGGTCCGGTCGCCGCCGACGGTGAGCACGGTGGATTCTGAGTCCTGGCTGCCGGTCGGCACGATCGCGCGCCAGGCGTAGTGCCCGGAGTGCGGGACGGCGTCGCTCCCCGGTATCAGTTGCTTGCGCACGTGTGAGTAGACGCCGTCGGCGCCGATGAGGAGGTCCGTACGGAGTGTCTCGTCATTCGCGAGGTGCACGATGACGTCGGATTCGGTCTCCGTGTATCCGGTCACGTGGGCATCGAGGCGGATTCGGTCGCGACCGACGGTGTCGGCCAACAGGTTGTTCAACTCTGCGCGCGGTACGAGAAGGAACTGGTGATCACTGTCGGTGTAACCAGGAGCGCGGACCGGATCGCCGGCCGGGTTGAAGAACCACGTGTTCTGTTCGACGCCCATGTCGCGGATCGCTGAACCGATACCGAGGTGGTCGAACTCTCTGAACGCGTTGGCCCACAGGCCGATACCGGCACCGACGGCTCGAACCTGTGGGGCCTGTTCCAGCACAATGACGTCGCGGCCGATGAGTTTGAGGGAGGCAGCGGCGGTGAGTCCTACGAGGCCACCGCCGACTATCACCGTGGTATTCGTCGACACTTGTCTACTCCTTCATGTGATGGACAGGGGGTGCCGGAGATTCCGCCCACTGGAAGGGCGTCCAAAGGCTCCCAACGACAGCTCAGTTGCCGCTTTGCCGGGGAGTACGTGTACGGCAGACAAGAACCTTCTCTGCCACCGAATTGCGGCCCCGAAGCACGTCTCGAGACTACGAGCAGACCATCGTTGACTTCAAATGCAATGTAATCAATGAGGCATTTACTCTCATGCAATTGACTCCCAGCACCTCCGCGGCGACACACTGCTCGTCGACAGCGGCACACGGAGGGGCCGTCGACCGGAGAGCTCACGAAGGCGGGTGTTCCGGCCTGCGGCCGCGCCCCGCGCGCTGCATCGAGCATGGCGGGCGAGTGACCACCGCGCCGCCTGCATGGACAGCGGTGCGCAGCCTCAAGTGCACACCTCAGAAGCGTCGTCAGCTCGCCGCCAAGCGACCTCGGCCACCTCGCTTGGGCTACGCAGACGCTGCCACGCAAGCATGACGACGAAGAAGCCCTACCTGTACCAGACCACTACGAGCCGCGGCCTGTCGGGCACGGCAACGCGGTTCCCCGGAGCTTCGTGCGACTTCCGGAACGAGAGGGGCACCGGGCCGCTGGTCACCCGGGGGCCGTCCTCTGAGGGCTGCCGCCACACATCGCGGCGAAGACCGGTGGACACGACGCTTCGACGTCCCGTCGAGCGGAGCGCCCCCACCGGTCACGCAGTCCAGAGACGGACCACGCCGTCAGCGAGCTGCAGGAACTGCCGGGCGCCCGGGTGGTGATGTGTGGGGGATATGCCGGGGACGACGCCCAGGAGCTTCCCCTCGACCGGGTCCCATTTCGACAGTCCGGCGTCGCCGCAACTGAACAGGTGGGTCCCATCGCTGAAGAAGGGCCCGGTCGGGCCCTCGAACGCAAGGAGTTCAGCGGCCATCCCGTGCTCACCGGTTCGACTCACGTCGAAGATCCGCGCCCCCTGCTGCATCACACTGCGGGTATCACCGATTCCCTCCACGGCGACCCGGACCGAGTCGATCCAGGTCATGCCGTGATCCCAGTAGTCCGCCCGGCCGCACACATCGACCCGGCTCGGGCCGTCCTCCGACTCCCACCCGTTGCTCCCGATCCATGGGGCAAGGTCCCATACGGAGGGGACACCGATCGGATGCCATACCCAGCCGTCGTCCAGGATCCGCTTGCCGTCCGGGCTGACATACAGTGCGCCATGGAAGTAGTTGAGGTGATGCTCCGGCAAGGCATCTCCGTCTGCGGACGCAGGGAATGACCGTTCGGTCAGCAGGACCCCTGACTCCGCGTCCGACACGTCCAGCCGGTTCCAGTCCGTGCGGTGGATCACGACGCAGCGTCCAAGGCTCTGCCCGAACGCCAGCGAGAACGGCACTGTCTCTTCCTCATAACCCTGGTTGTCCAGGGCCAGCGTGACCTCGCCGGTCCGCAGGTCGATCACGTCACCCAACCGACCGTAGTCGTTGACCACCGCGGCGAACATGCCGTCGTGGGAGGCATGCAGGCGCCTGCGTAGCAGACGACCGTCGTACGGTTCGTGGTCGGGTTCCGCCGGAACGGTCGTGGTCCCGACAGCCTCGTGATCACCGGTTGTCACGTCCCACCGGCTGATCGTTCCGTCCTCGCCCAGCGCCAGCCACGCCGGCCGCTCACCATCGCGCACCGGCGCCAGATCGGCGACCGCCCCCAAGCGCGGAGGCACTCCTACCTCACGCACACCGTCATGGCTACCGACCACCATTGCCCCCACCCCCGGTACCAGAGCCGTCAGCATATCCGGACGCACGTTGCAGATCGGTGTTGAGCAGAACGAGGGGGCCGGGCCCGAACCTCTGGAGTCACAAGCCTGCGCCTACGAGGATGCGATACATCTGGGGTCTGCGCAGGTGCCGGCTGGTGAGCGCTGCCAGGTGCAGACCCACGTGCGCCACGCCTCACGACGTGCGCGTCCCGACGAGCTTCTGCGGGAATCCGAAGCCCTTGCGGCGAACCGCGGTCAGGAGCAGTTGTCGAGGCGGCGGACCGGCCCGTCCCATGCGCCCGCTATGACTCACTGGACTGCGTGGGGGCCAGCGCGTCGATCAACTGCCGTGCGCGTGTCTCCTCCTTGAGGAGGTGTTCGACCAGCGGGCCGGTGCCCGGATCGGCCGTACTCACCGGGTTCGGGCCCGCGCATTCGTCGAGGTACTGCTCAGCGGGCCGGGCGTCGGCCGTCAGGTGAACGCGATCATCGGTGGTCAGCGCACCGTGAACCAAGGCGTAGTCGATGCCCAGGTGTGCCAGTCGCTCGCCGCCCGCGTACTGGGACTCCTGGCCGGGGACGCTCTCCCCCGACAGATGCGGGTACTGGAGTGCGACCTCGTGGGTGGCCAGGATCGCGAGCAGTACATGCTCGGTGCCCACCACTCCGTGGCCGAGACGACGCGCCTGCTCGTAGGTCTCTTGCCTCACCCAACCTGCGGGCATGGACGCCCAGTTGACGCCGCCCAGCCTGATCATCCACCGCATCCAGAAGGACATCCGACGGTAGTGGCTACGGCCGAGGAGAACGTCACGGGTAGCGTGCAGCAGAGGGTTGAGGGCATCCACCTGGGTCCCGGAGCCACCGTCCATGCGGGCCCGTACGGCCTGCGGTGAGATGCCACACGCCCCCAGCAACTCCACAGCGCGGTTGTCCTCCTCCAGCAGGCCCCTCAGCAGATGCTCGGCGCCGAACTTCACCGCGTCCTGCCGCTGCGCGTGTCGCATTGCGGCGTTCAGCGCTCGGGCCGCCGCGCCCGTGAAGTGGGTGCGCTGATCACCGTCGTCCCCCAGGACGTCCTTCGACGCGACACCTGCGTCCGCGTCGTCGCCGGCGGCCCACGCGTCGTCCCTGTGCATCCTGTTCCGCAACACCGTCAGCAGCACGGTCTTGGTGGCACCTGCATCCGCGAGTGCTTCACGTGCCGGTCCCTTGGCCGTGGTGATTCCGGCCAGTAGATGCTCGGTGCCGATGGCTCCCCCGGCGTCCCCCTGCGCGCCCCGAGCGGCCCCCAGAATTCCTACGATGTTCCAGTCGGGCGACGTGATCGCTTCCATACGGCGCTTCCCCTTCTTGCTGGTCCTGCGTATCAGCCTCCCTGACCAGGGCAGATGGCCGCGTCGCTCCACGGAAGGATCCGCTCCTGCACCTTGAGGTACACCTGGAGCCCTGAGGTACACCTGGAGCCCTGCCGGACGCCAGGCACTGCGCAGCCTCCGTCAGCCGAACGACGGTCTCGGCCGCACCAGACCGACGTCGTACGCGAAGATCGTCGCTTGCACGCGGTCGCGTAGGTCCAGCTTGTTCAGGAGAGCGTTGACGTGGGTCTTCACGGTGCCCGTGGCGACGCCCAGGCGGGCTGCGATCTCGGCGTTGGCCAGGCCGGTCGCGATCAGGGACAGGACCTCGCGTTCACGTGGTGTGAGAGCGTCGAGGGCCACGGGGGCAGTCGATGGCGCGGGGGCGGCGGCCGTGAACGTGTCGATGAGACGGCGGGTGACCGCGGGGGCCAGCATGGCCTCGCCGGCGAGTACCACCCGCAGCGCCATGAGGAGTTCGGCCGGCTGGGCGTCCTTGAGGAGGAAGCCGGAGGCACCGGAGCGCAGGGCCTCGTAGACGTAGGAGTCGAGGTCGAAGGTCGTCAGGACGAGGACCTTGGGCACATGGCCCGACGTCGGGCCGGTCAGCAGGCTCGTCGCCGTGAGGCCGTCCATGTCGGGCATGCGGATGTCCATCAGCACCACGTCCGGCGTCAGTCTGCCGGCCAGCGTGACCGCCTCGGCGCCGTCACCTGCCTCGCCGACCACCATGAAGTCCGGCTCCGCGTCGATGATGGCCGCGAATCCCGCGCGGACCACGGCCTGGTCGTCGACGACCAGGACCCGGGCGGGGGTGGAGGGTGAGGTCATGGGGCGTCACTTTATCGAGCCCTCGGCGGGGATCGTGAGCGGGACGTCGGCGGGGGTGCCGTCGCGCAGGTTGCCCAGAAGTTCACGCATCGCCGCCAGCGACTCACGGGCCGCCGGGGCCACGTCGTCGAGGCGGCCCTCCTCGGCGGCACCGACCACTTCGGCGGTCCGGTCGAGGACCGCTGCGCGCAGTCCAGCGGCGACGCGCTGTCGTTCCCAGTGCGCCGCGGCGAGCGCCTGGTGGACAACCGCCCCCAGTTCGCCGTCCTCGCGGCGGGCGATCCGCCCGCGCCGGGACCGGACGAGAAAGCCCGCCAGCCACGCGCAGACGAACAGCGGTAGCAGTATCACCGCCTGGGCGAACACGCTGACCCCCACGGTGAAAGCTCCGGCCGGCTCTCCGTCGATCATGCCGTCCCGCGCCGCGGTCACGGTCACGGCACCGGCCAGCATCGGCACGGCCAAGGGCACCGAGGCCCAAGTCGCCCAGGGATCACGGCCGTACGCCCCCACCGCGTACACCCCGCCCACCAGAGCGCCCGTGCCCGCGGTCAGTGCCAGCCAGGGATCCACGGTGGAGCCGGGAGCCAACGGCCACAGCCAGGCCCCCGCGAGCAACGCGGCCAGCACCGGCCAGGGCATCGACCGCCGCCACAGCAACGGCAGCAACTGCACGATCAGCAGCGCACTCAGCAACAACAGGCCGGGCGCGTCACGCTCCGCGGTGAACAGCATCGCCGCCGGGGCGATTCCGGCCGCCGGCAGCAGGGCGTGGGAGGCGAGGCGCCAGTCCAGCGCCCTGCCGCGTCCGGTCGAGGGACGTGCCGTCCGTCCCGGCTGGGCGGGCAGTTCCGCCCGTACCGACCAGCCGCCGGTCGGTCCCGGCCCGGCGGCCACCGTGCCACCGACCGCCTCGGCGCGCTCGCGCATACCGGTCGTCCCCCGCCCCGAGCCGAGGCCCCGGCGGTCGGCGCCTGGTACGCCGACCCTCTGGTCCGTACGGGATCCTCCGTCGTCGTCGACGGTGAGTGCCAACCACCCGTCGCCGAGGTCCCGCAGGCCCACGCGTACGACCGCCCCCGGGGCGTAGCGCAGTGTGTTCGTGAGGGCCTCTCTGGCAATGCCGAACACCGCCTCCGTCGCCTGCGTACCGACGGTGACCGCGTCCGCGTCGCTCGTGATCTCCACTCGCTGCCCGAGGCGGATGAAGCCGCTGGCGAGTTCCTCGATGCGGGGGCCCAGTGGGATGGTCTCGCTCTCCTCGGCGGTCCCCAGAGAGGTGACCAGGCGCTGCACGGTGGTCAGCGTCTCGCGGCCGGTGCGGGCGGCGAAGTCGAGGGCTTCGGCGGCCAGTTCGGGGCGGCTGGCGGCGAGGTGCCGGGCGGCCTCCGCGGTGACGACCACTGAGGTGAGGTGGTGCGCGCTGACGTCGTGCAACTCCCGCGCCAGCCTGCGCCGTTCACGTGCCGCAGCGCCCTGCCCCTCGGCCTGGGCCCGGGCCAGCCGGGTCGCGGCCAGGACTCGTGCGGCCGCCTGGTGGGCGCGGCCCCGGCCGAGCCCGACAACGCCCAGGTGGAACGCGACAGCGACGAGCAGCCCGGCGGCGACCAGGAGGCTCGGGCCGTCGACGGACAAGTCGACGATGCCCTGATAGCAGACGAGGACCCCGACCGCGCGCAGAGTCACCGGCAGGGTGGTGCGGGCTGCGACCGAGTACACGGCCACCAAGTCGGCCACGATGACGAACGCCAGGAGCGTGTCCGAGGCCACCGTGAGCAGGGCCAGTCCGTAGAAGACGGCAACCCCTGCCAGTGCCACCAGCGGCACCCGCCGGCGCAGCCCGAGCGCGGTGGTCGTCCCCACCGCCACCACCAAAGTGAGTTCGAGGTCCGTACGCAGCACGTGGTGACCGCCGTCCAGGAGCTCCGGTCCCGGCCACATCAGGAGGCAGGCCGTGATGGCCAGGGGCAGCAGCCAGTTCCGTGATGTCTCCATGAGGGCATGAGCCTACGACGGGCCGTCTCGCCGATTCCTCCTGCCCCGGACCGACCTGTCCCCGGCCGCCTCCACCTTTCGGCAGAGACGGCCGCCGGGGAGGCCCGTTGACACAGCGCAGCGGGCCTCGCAGACTCATCAGCATGACCGGGTACTGGTTCGACGTGATGACGGGGCCTCCGCGTGTCCCGGATCGGACCGGGTGCGAACGCTCCGGGCGCTAGCCGGGCATTCGCCGCGACGCACGCCGCGCCGCAGTCCAGTCGAGCGGTCGTCTCCTCGATGACCAGGGGAATCCGGACACCTCGTCGTTCTTGCCCGTCCCCACGCTCGGGCAACGACTGATGCATCCACTCCTCCTTGCCGGACTCGCGTGTTCGCGGCGCCCAGGCACACACGTCCCGTGTCCGTCCGGACTGCCAGCGGGCCATGCGAACGAGGAGGATCTACATGACGGTGACCGCGGCACAGACCGGCACACCGACACTGCGAGAAGCACGCGTACCGGAGGGCGGGATCTACGAAGGGGTTCGTGCACTGCGGCGGCTGCCCGAGGACTGGCAGGCACGACCCTACGACCACTTCGAACTCGTCCCTCAGGGCTGCACGATCGGAGCCGAGATCAGGGGCCTCGACCTCGCGCGCCCGCTCGGCCCCACCCTGCGTGAGGAGCTCAACCGAGCGCTATTGGAATGGAAGGTGCTCTTCTTCCGCGCCCAGCACCTCACATCCGCGCAACAGAGCGGCTTCGCCCGCAACTGGGGGGAGTTGGAGACCAATCCGCTGCTCGCCCGCGGTTCCAGCGCCGACGTGGTGCGCTTCGACAAGGGCGCCGGTGCCACGCCGACCTTCGAGAACGTGTGGCACGCGGATGTCACCTTCCGTGAAAGGCCCGCGCTCGGTGCCGTGCTCCAACTGCGCGAGGTCCCGCCCTTCGGCGGGGACACCATGTGGGCGGACATGTCCGCCGCGTACGACAACCTCACACAGGAAGTGAAGAACCGCATTGACGGCACCACCGCCGTGCACGACTTCATCGCCGGCTTCGCACGCTTCTACGGGCCCGAGCGGCTCGCCCCCTTCCAGGACACCTTCCCGCCCGTGGAACACCCGGTCGTTCGCACGCACCCGGAGACGGGACGGCCGTTGCTGTTCGTCAACACCTCCTTCACCACCCGCATTACCGGCCTGGCTCGCGAGGAGAGCGACGAACTGCTGCGGCACCTGGTACAGCAGGCGCACGTTCCGGAATATCAGGTGCGCTTCCGCTGGCAGCCTGGAGACATCGCGTTCTGGGACAACCGTGCCACGCAGCACTACGCGGTCAACGACTACGGCTCGCACCGTCGAGTGGCGGAACGCGTGGCCATCGCCGGTGACCGCCCGTACTGACACTGCTTCCCGGATCCCCTTCCGTGAGGGTGCGTGGGGGGAATGGGTGGTGGGGGCTACCGATCGCCGGGCGTGACCAGACCGGACTCGTACGCGAGCACCACAGCTTGCGCACGGTCGCGGAGGGAGAGTTTCGCGAGCAGCCGTCCGATGTGGGTCTTCACCGTCTGTTCGGCGAGCACCAGCGCCGTCGCGATCTCGGAGTTCGACAGCCCGCGCGCCACCAGCTCAAGCACCTCGGTCTCGCGCGGGGTGAGCGCCTTGAGGCGCAGGTGGGGGTTCTTCCGCGGTGACGGGCGCTGCTGCAGGGCGAAGTCGGCGATCAGTCTGCGTGTGACGGACGGCGCGAGCAGCGCGTCGCCCGCCGCCACGATCCGCACCGCCGAGATCAGATCGGCGGGCGGAGCGTCCTTGAGCAGAAAACCGCTCGCGCCCGCGCGCAGTGCCTCGTACACGTAGTCGTCCACGTCGAAGGTGGTCAGCATGAGCACCCTGGGCCGGTGCTCCGTATCGGGATCGGCCGGAGGGCTGAGCAGCTGCCGGGTCGCCTCCAGGCCGTCCATTTCAGGCATCCGTACGTCCATCAGCACCACATCGGGTCGCGTGCTTCGGCCGATCGCGACGCCCTGTCTCCCGTCGGCGGCCTCGCCGACCACCTCGATGTCGCTCTGTGCCGCCAGCAGGGCCGCGAAGCCCGCCCGCACCATGGCCTGGTCGTCGACGATGAGCACGCGGATCGTCATGCGCTGTGGGTTTCCCTTTTGGTGAGGCCGTCGAGGGGCAGACGTGCGTGGACCTGAAAGCCGTCCGCGGTGGGGCCGGTGTGGAGCGTGCCGCCGAGCAGCCGTACACGTTCACGCAGTCCGACGAGACCGTGGCCGGTGCCGCTGTTTTCCAGAGGCTGGGAATCCGTCGGCGGTGGCCCGTTGCTGACGGTGACGGTCAGGTTCTCGTCGTCGTCCAGGCCGACGAGGACGCGGGTGACCGCTCCTGGAGCGTGTCGTACCACGTTCGCCAGTGCCTCCTGCACGATGCGGTAGACGGACAGTTCCACCGCGTGCGGGAACGCATACCCGGCCCGGGTGACGTGCACCTCGGTGGGCACCCCAGCGCGTTCGGTCGCTTCGGCGAGCTTCGGGATGTCGTCGAGTCCTGGTTGCGGGGCGAGCTCACCGCCGTCGGTGGTCTCGTTGCGCAGTACGCCCAGCAGCCGCCGCATCTCGGACAGCGACGAGCGCGCGGCCGCCGCGATGCTCCCGAACTCCTCCTTGGCGCCGGACGGAAGGCCATCGATCCGGTAGGGGGCACTGTCGGCCTGAACGGCGATCACCGACATGTGGTGGGCGACCACGTCGTGGAGCTCGCGTGCGATCCTGGCTCGCTCCTCCAGCAGGGTCCGGCGCTCTCGCTCGGTCTCGCTGATGGTCTCCTGCTCGGCAAGTTGCTGCCGCGCCTCCTGCCTTTCGCGCAGCGCGCCGCCGAGGAGCAGAGCCATGCCGCTGAGCACGAACAGGAGCACGTGGATGCCGTCGCTGCGATCCTGCGAGATCAGCTCGAAGAACAGTCCGGCCGCGCCGGTGACCAGCCAGACGGTGATCAGGGTGCGGCGGGGCTCGCGCAGTCCGAGCGACAGCATCAACAGGAGGTAGCCCACGACGATCATGGGCGTCCACGGCCAGGACCGATCCCCGATCACGCCTGCGGGGACGGTCAGCAGCACGATCGCGCCGACGACATCGGCCGTGAACACGATCCACCACGCCTGCAGCGGGCGGGTCACGGCAAGCAGCAGCGGCGCTGCCTGCCCGACGGCCAGCACACCGGCGATCCCGCCGTTGACTCCGTAGTCCTGGGACAGCACCTGCACGGTGACCGGCAGCAGGATCGCGGTGAAGAGGACGGCCACTTGGTGCGGCAGCCTGCGCACGAACCGGCTGTGCGCTTGCGCGAGCAGCGGGGTCGGGGGATGCGACGGGTGCGACAGGTCGTGCACGAGTGCGCGCAACTGCCGATTGAAAACGCCGCCGCGGCGCACCGCGGGCGGCTCGATGTGCGGTGACGGAGCGTTCATGACCCGATCAGCCTAGAGGCGCGGCCCCACACCTGACGTCATACCTGGGGCCTGATACCGGGTCATACCTGGGTACCTGGTGTAGCCCGACACCTCGACGCCTGCCCCACGCCCTGACGTACGCGGAATCGGGCATCGGAGGCTTCAGCCACCTCGGGCCCTCGTCAGGCGCGAACGAGTTCAGCGGCTCCGAAGGAGACGTCGAAGCGGTCGCACCAGATGCTGACGCTGGTGTAGCGGGATGGGTCGACGTCGGCGGGCAGGGGGTAGTTCTGGCTTCCCTTGTTGCCCTTGAGCTTGCCCAGGCTGACGTATGCGCCGTCGTCGAAGACGTGCCAGCCCGCCCTTCCCTGCTTCACCGGCGAGTCGGTCAGCCACACGCGCAGATCCGGGCCGTTGCTGGTGTCGAGGTTCTCCAACCGGACGACGTGGGAGCCGTCGGCGAGCCGGACGAGCTTCACCATGCCCGAGGTGGCGTGCTCGTGACTGATCAGCCCGCCGCCGGCCAGTGTCTTCGGGGCGGGCACCGGAGTGGAGGACGTTGAAGGTCCTGTCACTGGCGGAGCAGAGGTCTTCACAGCCCCGGGCAGGGCCTCCTCCACCGTCCGGTCCTGCCACAGCTTCCACGGCTGGAACCAGTACAGCCCGAAGCCGACGCCGACGACGGCCACCGTCAGCACCCAGATGATCAGCGGCCTGCCCGCTGCCTTCCGCACACGCCCCATGCCCGCCCCGCTTCGTGAGAGTCCTGTCGCTCGCTCCATTCAACGGGGCGGGCGGCCCTCAGATGTGCCGGGAGAGATGACGGAACCCTTACGTCGCCGACGCGAGGACCCGCACGTACGGCCATGGGCGCCTTCATCCGCGTACTCCGGGGACCTCCCGTCTCCCTTCTCCCTCCCTCCGCCGGACCACGTCTCAGCCCGCGTTATGACCCTCGGATGAGGGGTAACCGATGCCCGGCACAGGACGAGGCGGAGGAAAGGACCAGGCACGCAACAGGTCGGGGCAACCCCAGTCACTCCTGGTCATCGGCACCGGGAGACATGGCGTGTGGCGACCGGTCGGGCGTGCGGCGAGACTGGGGCGAGCGCGCCTGACGATGGGTGGACCATGCATACCGTTGAGGAAACGATCGAGGTCGCGGTTCCCGTGCGTACCGCGTACAACCAGTGGACGCAGCTGAAGAGCTTTCCCCGGTTCATGAGTGTGGTGCGCAAGGTCGAGCAGGTCAGACCCGCCCTCACCACGTGGACCCTCGCGGTCGGACCGCTGCACCGCGAGTTCCAGGCCGAGATCGTGGAGCAGGAACCCGACTCTCACATGGCCTGGCGCAGTCTCGGCCGGAGCCTTCCGCACCGGGGCGAGGTATCTTTTCGGCCCACCCCGGCAGACAGCACGGCGGTCACGGTGCGCATCCGCATCGAAGCGCGCGGCGCCACCGGTTCCCTCTCCGGCCGCGCCCCGAAGCTCGTCGGCCGGGTGGTGCAGGCCGAGCTGCGGCATTTCAAGGCGTACGTCGAAGGGCTGGGCGAAGAGAGCGGGGCCTGGCGGGGCACGATCCGCGACGGACGCGTACGGCCCGAGGAACCGAAACCGCACCGGAGCCGGGTCGCTCGCTGGCCCGTCGGCTGATCCCCAGTGGCAGCAGCGTGACTGAGAGGCAAGTTGATGAAGAAGGCGCCCGGCGATGAGCCGAACGAGGCTCTGACCGTTACTCCGCCCAAGAAGTGGGCTGCGGGGGTACCCGCGGTGGTGCACGCGCTGGAGTACTCCCTGGAGGAAACGTCGCCCCGGCGCACCGGGGAAACGCTGCTGACCATGAACCAGGTCGACGGCATCGACTGTCCCGGCTGCGCATGGGCGGACCCTTCGCCGGGCCACCGTCACCGCAACGAGTACTGCGAAAACGGTGCCAAGCACATCAACGACGAGGCGACGACGCGGCGCATCAACGCCGACTTCTTCCGCAAGTACACGGTCTCCGAGCTGGGCCGGCGGTCTGACGCCTGGCTCAACCAGCAGGGCCGCCTCACCGAACCGATGGTGAAGCGGCCGGGTTCCGACTCCTACGAGCCGATCAGCTGGAACGACGCCTTCGGGCTGCTGGCTTCGGAGTTGAAGTCCCTGGAGTCCCCCGACGAGGCTGTGTTCTACACCTCGGGCAGGGCCAGCAACGAGGCCGCGTTCGCTCTCCAGCTGTTCGCCAGGGCGCTCGGCACCAACAACCTGCCCGACTGCAGCAACATGTGCCACGAGTCCAGCGGCTATGCCCTGCACGAGACGCTGGGCACCGGCAAGGGGACGGTCAGCCTCGACGACCTCCACAACGCCGACCTGATCTTCCTGGTGGGGCAGAACCCCGGGAGCAACCACCCGCGCCAGTTGTCCGCGCTGGAGCAGGCGAAGCTCAACGGCGCCCGCGTGATCGCGGTGAACCCGCTGCCGGAAGCGGGACTTCTGCGGTTCAAGAATCCGCAGAACGCCCGCGGGGTGATCGGACACGGCATCCAGATCGCCGACCGGTTCCTGCACATCCGCAACGGCGGTGACCTGGCTCTGTTCCAGGGGATCAACCGGTTGCTGCTGGAGGCCGAGGACGCCCGGCCGGGCGAGGTACTCGCCCACGACTTCATCCAGTCCGACACCAAGGGCTTCGAGGAGTTCGCCGAGCATGCCCGCGGCATCGACTGGGAGGACATCCTCGCCGCGACCGGCCTGACCCGCGAGGAGGTGGAGCAGGTCCGCGACGAGGTGCTGCGCAGCGACCGTGTCATCGTCTGCTGGGCCATGGGCATCACCCAGCACAAGCATGCCGTCCCCACCATCCGGGAGATCGTGAACTTCCTGCTGCTGCGCGGAAACGTGGGCAGGGCAGGCACCGGCGCCTGTCCGGTGCGCGGGCACAGCAACGTGCAGGGTGACCGCACGATGGGCATCTGGGAGCAGATGCCGGACGACTTCCTCGACGCGCTCCAGGCGGAGTTCGGCTTCGATCCGCCGCGTCCCCACGGACTGGACTCCGTGAACTCGATCAAGGCGATGCGCGAGGGCCGCATCAAGTTCTTCCTCGCTCTGGCGGGCAACTTCGTCCGCGCCGCTCCGGACAGCGAGATCACCGAAGAGGCGATGCGCAACTGCCGGCTGACCGCGCAGATCTCCACCAAGCTCAACCGCTCCCACACCGTGTGCGGAGAGACCGCGCTCATCCTGCCGACCCTCGGTCGCACCGAACGGGACATCCAGGCCGACGGGGAACAGTTCGTCACCGTGGAGAACTCGATGAGTGAGGTACACACCTCCCGCGGACGCCTGCAGCCGGCCTCCTCGCTGCTGCTCAGCGAAGTCGCCATCCTGTGCCGGCTCGCCCGCCGCACCCTCGACGGCACCGCCGACATCCCGTGGGAGCAGTTCGAGGCCGACTACGGCGCGATCCGGGACCGCATCTCCCGCATCGTCCCCGGACTGCACGACTTCAACCGGCGCGTGACGCGCCCCGGAGGCATCCAGCTGCCGAACCCGGTCAACGAGGGCGTCTACCACAACGCTGTCGGCAAGGCCCTGTTCACTGCCAACGCCTGGGAGATGCTGCACGCCCCCGAGGGGCATCTGCTGCTGCAGACGCTGCGCTCCCACGACCAGTGGAACACCGTCCCTTACACCTCCAACGACCGCTACCGCGGCATTCGCGGAAGCCGCCGGGTGGTGCTCGTCAACCCGCAGGACGTGGCGGAGCTCGGCCTGGCCGAGGGGCAGCACGTCGACCTGATCAGCGTGTGGTCCGACCAGGTCGAGCGCCGCGCCGAAGATTTCCGTGTCGTGCCCTACCCGACCACCAAGGGGTGCGCCGCCGCGTACTACCCCGAGACGAACGTCCTGGTACCACTGGAGAGCGTGGCCGACAAGAGCAACCAACCGACCTCGAAGGGGATCGTTGTCCGACTCGAACCCGCGACCCCGCGGCCGGACACAGCCCAGGGCTGACCCTGAGCCGCCCCGCCCGCCCCGCCCGCCCTGGCCGCCCTGGCCGCCCTGGCCGCGAGAACAAGCAGAGAGTGGCCTCCTTGGCACCAACTAGGTACCATCGAGGTATGCCATCACTCAACGTGTCCTTCTCCGACGAGGAAATGGAAGGCGTCCGCGCGGCCGCCGCGGCTGAGGGCAAGAGCCTGAAGCAGTACCTCCACGATCTCGGCGTGCGCGAGATGCACCGCAAGCAGTTCGTCGCCGGCGCCGCGGCCTGGGCCGACAGGCTGCGCGGCGAGTTCGACGAGGCGTTCCCCGAGGAGATCCCGCCGGCGCGGCGCGCCGGTGGAGCCGCGGCCGCCTGATGGTTCTTCATATCGACGTCTCATGGCTGCTCGACGTCCAAGAGGCCGCCCTGGAGCACGAGGACGTCACGGTGACCGACTACTCCGCGCTGGTCGCAGCCGTCGCCCGGCACAAGACCCGCATGCCGACGCTGGAGTCCTCGGACCCCGACGCCGCCTGGCGCGCTGCCGCACTTCTGCACACGATCGTGCGTCTCGAGCCCTTGCCGCACAGAAACAGCCTTTATGCCGCGTTTGTCGCCGCCCAGTACATGGATCAGTCCGGTGAAGGCATCGACCCGCCGTACGGGGTCCTGTCAGACCTCGTCCGCAAAGTCCGCGACACCCGCCTGAGCGTGTACGCGGTCGCCGAGACACTGCGCTCCTGGAGAATCTGACGCCGATCAGGAGCTGTCCAGCCGGCTGCGAGTCACATGATCGGCCCAGACGGCGGGGAACAACCGCGAGGGCTGAACCCGTGGGCAGCAGCCGCCCTCACGCCGCTGTTCACCCCTGGCTCATCATGGCGACCCAACTGTGGGGCGCTTCGTCACCGAGCATCATGCCGTAGACGTCTTCGCTCCCGGCTTCAGCGGCGCGCGCGAACATGGTCTGCTCGTAGTCGGCCAGCGCCTTCTCGACGTCGTCAGGATGCGCGGCGATGGCCTGGCCAAGTTCAGCGCCGTCCAGCATCGCGAGATTCGCACCTTCACCGCTCGGGATGGCGAGGTGGGCGGCGTCCCCGAGCAGGGTGACCCCGGGCGTTCGATCCCAGCGGTGCCCGAGCGGAAGGGTGTAGAGACGTCGCAGGAACGGGGCGGTGTCGCTGTCGGTGAGGAACGCGGTGAGCTGAGGGGCCCAGCCGTCGAATTCTGACGCAACCCGTGCCGTCACGGTCGCGGCGTCGGTGAGGTCGGTGTCGGCGAGCCAGTCGAGCGGCTTCACGAGCTGCGCGTAGGAGTGAAGGGTTCCGTCGCCTTCCCGCATGACCAGGAACCCCTTCCCCGGCGCGAGCGCGAACAGCGAGCCGGCGCCCACCGCTTCCGCGGCGGCGCGATGACGGGCGGCCCCGTCGTACAAGAAGGTTTCGACGGACGTGACGCCCGCATACGCCGGGGTGGCGTCGGACAGCAGCGGCCGGACCCGCGACCACGCTCCGTCGGCCCCGATCAGCAAGCTCGTGGTGATCGTGCTGCCGCCTGCGAAGCGCACCTCGTGGCGGCCCCCTTCGAGAGGCTGCACACCGGTGACCTTGTGCCCCCAGCGGACGGTGCCGTCCGGGAGGGAGTCGAGCAGCAGTTGCCGCAACTGACCGCGTTGCACTTCGGGACGCGAGCCCGTCCCGTCGTCGGGCAGGTCGAGCAGTACGGTTCCCGTCCGATCAAGGACTCGGTAGGACTCACGACCCTCCAGGACGAGGCCACGGAACTCCTCCAGCAGCCCGGCCGCCGCGAGCGCCGGCTGCCCGTTCCAGGGGTGGATGTCGAGCATGCCGCCCTGGGTTCGTGCGGTCGCCGAAGCGTCGGCTTCGTAGACCGTGACCGATATGCCGTGAACATGCAGAACGCGGGCCAGCGTGAGGGCGCCGAGGCCGGCTCCAATGACCGTGACCGGTGTCGTCATCTCGTCCTCCAAGGTTGATTGGATTGCCACTCCAACAAGCTAGCCCCTTTTGGATCGACAATCCAACATGGCAGAATGAACGCATGGCGACCAAGGACAGCGGGCGACAGCGACGCACTGACGCGCTGTCCAAACAGCTGATCGTCCGGGCCGCGATCGAGATCCTCGACACCGGCGGCGAGGCCGCGCTGACCTTCAGCGTGCTCACCCGACGCCTGAACACCGGCTACGGGGCGATCTATCACTACGTGGCCAACAAGAGCGACCTGCTCGCGGCGGCCACCGACGACGTCATCACCCGCGTCGTAGCCGGACCGATCACCGAACCTGAGCCCCGGGAAGGGCTACGTGCCCTCGCACTCAGCCTGTTCGACGCGATCGATGCGCACCCATGGGTCGGCGCTCAGCTCACCCGGGAACCGTGGCGACCTACGCTGCTGGACGTCTACAAGAGCATCAGCGAGCAACTCCAGGCACTCGGCGTGCCCACAGAGGCCATATTCGACTCAGCAGGCGCGCTGATGAACTACATTCTCGGAGTCGCCGGGCAGAACGCCGCGAACGCCCGCGTCCTGGCGAGCAACCAAACCGATCGAGACGCCCTTCTCGCAGACATCGCCGCACAGTGGGCCCAACTCGACCCCATCCGGCATCCATGGGCAGCCGGCACGGCGAAGCGCCTGCGTGAACACGACGACCGTGCGCAGTTCCTCGTCGGCGTCGATCTCATCCTCGCCGGTATCGAGGCAGTGAATCGTGAGCGCGAAGACAGCTGAACCCTGGACGGGCGTCGGGAGTTGCGCCGCCACTGGACCCGCGCACAGCTCGCCCTCGGCCGGCAGCTCCACGTGGCTGTCCAACCAGCTCGCGATGTGACGCGGGTCACATCCACCTCATGTCACGAACAGAAGGGCAACTTGCGTCTGGTGGTCGTCCGCACGGCGGGAACGACCGATCCGAAAGAGGCAGCAGAGCGATGAACGCGACAGCAGTGGAGCAGCACGAGGTCCTGGTCCTGGGCGCCGGCTACGCCGGGCTCTCCGCCACCATGCAGCTCGCGGCCCGCACAAGGAAGCGTGGGGACCTGCGAGTGACGCTGGTCAACCCCTACGACACCTTCACCGAGCGGCTCCGACTGCACATGACCGCCACAGGCCAGGACACGACCGAGATGCACATCCCGGAACTGCTGGAGAGCACCGGCGCCGGCTTCGTCCGCGGCTGGGTCACCGCGATCGACGCCGAGGAGAAGACCGTACGGATCGACGACGACCGCGTCCTGCGCTACGACACCCTCGTCTACAGCATGGGCAGCATCGCGGACACCGTCTCCGTCCCCGGCGTGGACGACCACGCCTACACCCTCAACAGCCCTCAGGACGCTGCCCTCTTCGCCGACCGGCTGACCCGGGCGGCCGGCGGAACCGTCGTGGTCGGCGGCAGCGGACTCACCGGCATCGAGGCCGCCGCGGAGATCGCCGAGCGGCACCCGGAGCTCCAGGTCGTGCTGCTGGGCCGGCAGGAGCCGGGCACGGGCATGCACCCGAAGGCCAAGGCCCACCTGGACGCGGCGCTCGCCCGGCTCGGTGTGCGGGTACTCAGCGGCGTCGAGGTGGCCAAGGTGCTACCGGACAGCGTCGAGTTCGAGGACGGCACCAACATCCAGGCGACCGCGGTTCTGTGGACCAGCGGCACCCGCGTCTCGCCGATGGCTGCCGCCGCGGGCTTGCACGTCGACGAGCGCGGCCGTGTGATCACCGACAGCGCGCTGCGCTCGGTCTCCCACCCGGACGTCTACGCCGTGGGCGACGCGGCGGCGATCCGCCAGGGCTACGGCGTGATGCACGGGACTTGCCAGAGCGGCATGCCCACTGGGGTACACGCGGCCCTTTCGATCCTGCGGGTGCTGGCCGGCAAGGAGCCCAAGCCCTTCCGCTTCGGCTACTACCACACACCCGTCAGCCTGGGCCGGAACGACGCCGTCGTGCAGTTCACCCACCCCGACGACCGCCCGCGCCGGATCGTGTTGACCGGCAAACGGGCCGCGAAGTACAAGGAGACGGTCACCGCCGCACCGTGGCCGACCTTCGCCCGCATGAAGAAGATGCCCGCCTCGGGCGCGTTCTGGCCGCGCGGCGGCCGCTACACCCGGATACGGAGCGCCAAGTGACCCGGACCGACCCCGACCAGCTGGCCTTCCAGCAGTACCGCACCCTGCTCTTCTCCGTCGCCTACCGCATCCTCGGCACCGCCGCCGACGCCGAGGACGCGGTCCAGGACGCATGGCTGAAGTGGTCGGCGGCCGACCGCTCTCTTGTCGCCGACCCCAAGGCCTACTTGACCCGGATCATCTCCAACCTGGCGATGGAGCGGCTGCGTTCGACCCGCCACCAGCGCGAGACCTACGTCGGACCCTGGCTCCCCGAACCGATCCTCACCGGCCCGGACACCGCCGACGGCGTCGCGGCGGCGGATTCGGTCTCCATGGCTTTGCTGGTCGTTCTGGAGACACTGAGCCCCCTGGAGCGCGCGGTCTTCGTGTTGAAGGAGGTCTTCGCCTTCAGCTACGGGGAGATCGCGGAGGCGGTCGAACGTACGGAGCCGGCGGTTCGGCAGGCCGCGCACCGCGCCCGCGAACACGTCCAGGCCCGCCGGCCCCGCTTCACCGCGGACCGATCGCGCCAACGCGACGTCACCGAGCGCTTCTTCGCGGCGGCGACGGGCGGCGACATCAACACCCTCATGGAGCTGCTCTCACCGGACGTGACGCTGTGGACCGACGGTGGCGGAAAGGTCCGCCAGGCCCTCAAGCCGGTGGTGGGCCTCGAAACCGTAGCCGGTTGGTTCGCCGCACTCGGAACCGTGACCTACCAGGGCATCGCGCCTGGGCAGATGCGGGGAGAGCTCACCTGGATCAACGGCGCCCCGGGCGTGGTCTTCCGCGGCCCGGACCGAGTGGTCGCCACCCTGACCTTCGATTTCGACCCGGAAGGCCGCATCTCGACCATCCACAACGTGGCCAATCCCGACAAGCTCCACGCCGTCACCGCCGGCACTCGGCACGAACTCTCCTGACCGCTGATCGGATTGCCTGTCGAAAAGGCACAGGGCCCAGCCGAATCCGGCCAAGGCGGCGGGCACGCCGGTGACCGGGCCCGTAACGGTCCTCTACGCCTGCCCCGCCTTTCATCCCAGCCGCCACTCGTCACGGTCAAACGTGGGCCAATCGGGTGCCGCTCTTGCTGGGCCGCTGCTATAACCCCTTCATGACCGACGTCACACTTGCGAGCGACGTAACCGATCTGGTGGGCGCGGTGGTGGCCATAGCCGGAGTCGCCGTGTCCCTCGCCGGCATCGTCTACGGATGGCGGGCCGCCGTGCCGCAACGAAAGGTGGCCTACTCCTTCGACGTCACACCGCTCCTCAACGGACGGGCGGGCAATGTGGACGATGTGATGGTGTACCGAGGAACGGAGCGCCTCGCACACCCTCACACAGCCACGCTGAAGTTGGTCAACGTCGGGAATCGGGAGATCGAGGCGGCACACTTCAACGGTGCGCCGGTCGAGTTCTCACTGAACGCTCGCGTGATTGCCGAGCTGGACCGAGAAACGGGAGATAATCGACGCATTCCTCCGATGGAAACCAACGGCAGCGCACTCTACGTCCAGCCGTTCGTGATCCACAAAGGGCAGGAGATCGCGTACAAACTGCTTCTCGACGGCCCGTCTCCGGCAGCGCAACCGCGCCACTCCCTGAGCGCGGAACTCAGGGTCGACCACCGATTCGCGAAGAGTCTTGCAGGCTGGGCGCTCGTCATCCTTGTCGCCCTCGGAGCAATGTTCGTGTGGGCGGACTGGCAGATCGACAAGCAGCGTTCCAGTCAGCGAGCCGATATCCAGGAAGCCGTGAACAAGGCGTACCTGCAGGGAAAGGCGGACGCAGAGCGGCTCCACCGTCTGGCAACCGCCTCGCCCTCTGCCACGCGCGCTCCCGATTCCGTGGGAAGCCCGCCCACATCTGTCGGAGGCCCTCCGTGAGCGCTGCCCTCGGTCCGGTCACGGATAACCGATTTCGGAGACGTCCTGGGCCAGGTCCGCCAGGGTGACCTCTGCATTCAGCGACGACACAAGCTCCTGGTCCAGGGGTCGCAAGGCATAGACACTGCTCACCGCTTTCAGGTCCACGGGGACCTCGTAGTAGTCCTCGGCAAAGTGCTGGAACGCTTCCGGAGAACGGTCGACCAGGAGCTTGAAGAGTCCTGCCGTCCCATCAGGATCGGGACGATCCACGGGAAAGTCGATCGTCCCGTGGCGCCACTGATCGTCGGTCGTTCCCCGCCAAAGGCAGGCCGTGATGACGGGCACACCGTCCTCGTCGGTGAACGCAGGCTCCTCCACGAAGCGATGAAAGGCCTCCGGGACTTCGTCGATCACTCCCGGCCAGGGCTCGTAGTCGTTGCCGTACGGGCTCATTGCCGATTCATGGCTGAAGCCTCGGATGTAACCTCCGGCTGCCGAGAACACGATGGAGTACTCGTCCCCTGATCCGGTGCGCATCGAGGCCATCTCCTCGCCGGCAGCCCAACCGGCGTTGAAGGAGTGGTACCGGCTTTCCCAGTCCGGGCTCAGGATCGCATCGAGCATCGCAAGTGAGCGGCACAGGTTCCGCAGGTCGGCGAGGGCGGGAAGCCGGCGGGCTACGTCATGGACAGTCACGCGCTCATCCAACCGGATGCCACTGACACTCCGAATCCGCTGTGGAGGCGCTTCGAAAGCGAGCACCCCGCTGCCTCAGCGACCGTCCCGCTGCCTCCGGTGGCTCTGACACGTGAGCGCGAAAGCCGATGAGGGGGACTGCGGTTCTGCCCCTGATCGGCCGGCGCGGCCTCGCGGGCACGGGGCGGAGGGCAAGTCCGCACGCCAGAAGCCCTGTTCGACCGCCGCGGCTACGCCCGTACGATGGGGGAATGACCAGCAGCATCCGATCGAGCCGCCGCCCCACCGGGTCGCTGTTCGCGCTGCTGGTCCTGACGGTACTGACCGGCATCCTGGGCATGCACGCACTGGCTCCCGGCGGAGTACCGCCTTCCGAGCACGCCATGACCATGGCCTCAGCTTCTGCCACGGTGCAGGTGAGTGCGGAATGCTCGCACACCGCCGACGGCTCCGGACATCTCGCACACGCGGACGGTACCTGCGTGGCGGGCGGTCTCGGTTCCGCCTATGCGCCGCCGGCCCCGGCCGATGACCTGACCGATGCCCCGGTCACCGCTGGTGTTTCGATCGCCGCGCCGGCGTCGGTCTTACAGGGCCGGGCGCCCCCTGACCTTTCCGAACTGCAACTCCTGCGGATATAGAGCGACCTCCACGGCACTCCCTCACGCCTTGTCCGGCGAGGATGCCGTGCCTTCGCCTGCTCTCATACCCCTCTGATCCCGCGCGCCCGAGACGGGTGTGCGCGAAGGAGTTGCACCATCATGATCCGCACGCGTTACCTGACCCGCCGCGCCACCGCCGCGGCAGCCACCGGAGCGGCCGCAATCATCCTGGCCGCCTGCGGCGGAAGCGGCGACAGTTCGACCGGGCACGACGGCCACACCGGCGGCTCTCCGTCCGCTTCCACCTCGACCTCCAGCTCGCAGAAGCAGCACAACGCCGCTGACGTCGCGTTCGCCCAGGGAATGATTCCCCACCACCGTCAGGCCGTCGAGATGGCCGACCTCGCGCCCGGCCGGGTGCAGTCGGCTGAGGTGAAGAAGCTCGCCGCCGACATCAAGAAGGCTCAGGCCCCGGAAATCAGGACGCTGTCCGGCTGGCTGACCGCCTGGGGCGAACAGGTTCCCGCGGAAGGGACCGATCACTCCATGCACGACTCCAGCGGGATGATGACCTCAGGGGACATGAGGAAGCTGAAGAAGGCGTCGGGCGCCGCCTTCGACACCGCCTTCATGCAGATGATGATTGGGCACCATGAGGGTGCCGTCTCCATGGCCAGGACCGAGCAGGCCGACGGTTCCTACGCACCTGCCAAGAAGATGGCCGGGCGGATCGTCAGTTCCCAGACGACCGAGATCCAACAGATGAACGAACTGCTCGGCAACCGCTGACCGAGGCACCCGCTGGGGGCGTGCATGCGTCTGCGCTCGCCCCCAGCGGCAACTCGGGGCGTGTATGCGATGCGCTCGCCCCCAGCGGCAACTCGAGGCCTGGCGGCTCCCCCACGCACCCGGCCGACCGACGGAGGACAAAGGCAGTCGGACGACCCCTTGCAGCGTCGTCATGGCGACCGCCGTGGCGGGCATAACCGGGCGCCGGGTGGCGAACGCGCCGTCAGTCTCGCCGGCGGGAGCGCCGGACGCCGTAGAAGACCGCTGCCGCCAGAGCGAAGGCGCAGACACCCCCGACGCCCGCGGCAAGGCCCCACGACAGCCCAACGCTGCTGCGGTCGGCACTGGGGCGGTCGGCACTGCGGCCCCGACCATCATCCGTACCGGCAACCCGCACCGCGATCTTCGCGACGTTGTTTCCCTTGTCCGCGTCCCGCTGCGCATAGCCTCCCTTGAGGACGACCTTGACCTGGCCCGTGCCCGTGGTGGTCCTCTCGCCGATACGGAACCTCAACACCTGCGTCTCGGACGCGCCCGGCTCCAAGCTCTTGCTCCCGCAGGTGTACCGCTCCTCACCCTGCTCCCACGGACTGCAGATCCAGTAAGGGGCCTCGTCGGCCTCCGGGTCCGGCGAGGGCTTCTCCGGCGGGATCAGGGTGACGCCCTGGGGCGGGACCACCTCGTAACGGAGGTAGCGGGCGTCGACACGCCCCGCACCCCGGTTGCGCAGCCCCACCGCCAGCTGAACGATGTCACCGGGACGCCCCCGGAGGTCCCCCGCCACGGCACTCACGTCGACCCGTTGGTTCGTGTCGATCGGGATGTGCCCGGACATCTGCGCAAAGCCCTTGGGCTCGGTCGGCTTCAGTCCGAGCTTCGGGCCGGTCCCGGGGACCGTGTACTCGTCCTCGTCGAAGTACGGTCCGGCGTCCTGGCCCGGCGCGAAAATCCGCATGCTCACCGAGCTCTTCGTCAGTTCCGCCGCGCCCTCCACGACGAACGGTGCGTCGAACGCGTAGGCCTCACCCGGCTTTACCTGTGTGTCGAAGTAGCAGTACGCGCGGGACTCGCCGCTCTTGGCGTAGCGGCAGTTGGTGTAGCGGCGGTCGATCTCCATACGCGAGGCCACCAGGGCCACGCCGAATCCGCTCGCCGCGACAGGCCCGCGGTTGAGGACCCCGCTCCACAGCTCCACGGGCTTGCCGGCCGGGGCGTCTTCGATGGCGATCTTCTTGCCCCAGAGTTCCGGCGTTCCCGCCGTCATCACCGTTTCGGCCTCTGCCCGTTGTCCGTCGGTGCCAGTGGCTGAGAACCTCACGGTGCCGTGCGCTCCCGGCTCGGCAGCCTTGTCTGCGCCGAGGACGACCAGATCGTAGAGGCGGTAACGCCGACTGGATGCGGTGAGGCGGCAGGTGAAGACGTACCCCGTGCCCTCCGTACAGATCCGCTTGGCGTCCAGCCGCACCTTGCCGCGGACCTCCGAGGCATCCACGGTGAGCGTGATACCGCGCACGGAGGAGCCGCTCCCCGCGTCGACCGTCACCGGCAGTTGGACACGGGTCGGATCGGCCACCTGCGTGTAATACGTCGCTGGAACATCGATCGTCACTCGTTCTCCATCGGCCTGCGGTGCACCCGCAGCGCCGGGTGCCGAAGCCCCCACCAGCACAGCGGCGGCCGCGACAAGCCCCCTCCATCGCCTCATCCCCTGATCATGGGCAGTCCAGGACACGGCGCAATCACGCCGCCGCCTCAGTACCGCTCCGATAGGAACGACAGCCAGAAAGCCTGCCCGATCGCCGTCATGGACCTCCCGGCCCCTGGCACGGCCATGACATCCCCCGGACCGAAGACGTCACGTCACGGACGACGTCCTCGCGTCTCTCCGCCCAGTCGATGCGGGGCATCGTCGCACCTCGCCGCGCCCAGGATCCGATCCAGCTGGCGTCCTCACCATGTGGGCTCGGGCCTGCTTTACGAGCTCGCTCGAGGCCTCGGCGGCAACGGTCGGGACAGGGCGCCATGGTGCATGCGAGTGCGCACAACGGGAACTCGCACGCCATGACGAAATCCAATGACGAAACGCAAACGCCCCACGCCGCCGGATCCCAGCCGAGCGTCCGCCCGGATTCCGAAGAGCCGCAGACGATCACGGCGCCGACACCGCCCGTCGCGTGGAGCAGCGGCCCTCCGGACGAAACCGACCTTGCCAACGAAGAGGACGGATCGGATCGCCCCCAGGCTGCCGAAGAACCGAAGGCGACGCCTCAGGACGACTGAGTCCCGCCTGGGGATGCACTGGCACATTGCGCAGTGTGCGGTGAAGGGCTGGGCCCCCAGCGGGGAGCCCAGGCCCGTCCAGTGCCCAGCAGGACGCGGGCGGCGGGCAGCCACAGGACGGCGGGCATCAGCCTGACCGGACGTTCCGCATGGCAGGTGCACGTCACAGCCTCGTCGTCCGGAATCCTTCTTGGAGGCCCCCCACCAAGCGGTGACGGAGGTGACGGAGGCTCCATCAGCGCGCAGCAAGCGTTGGGCACGTCAGCCCGGTGTGGAGAGACAGCGGCTCGCTCCGCCGCGTTCGGACCTGCCGACAAGGGAAGACATTCTGCATCCACGGCTTCATCCGTAGGCCGTCGAGAGTCCCGCTCGGGCCGATGCCGCGTACGTACCCGTAAGGCCGTCCGACGCCTCTTCGCGCGCGTGCGTCAGCGCCAGGCGAGCGTCAGCGCCAGGGGGACGGCAAAAGCAAAGGCAAGGAGATCGCTCCCCTTGCCGTTCTCAACTTATAGCGCACCGGGGGGCTTGCGGCAAGGCCCGGGTGGTAGCGCAAAATCGTCGACCGAGGCCACAACCTGCGGAAATGGGGAGCACTACGTGCGTGTGTTGTCGACGTATGGGGGACGCGGTGACGTCGAGCCGAGGGTGGGACCGGCAGTGCGGTCGCGAGCGCTCGGGGCGGTGACGCAGGAGTGCACATCGCCCGGCTGGACGGAGCGGTCGGCCGAAGCGACACAGGAAGTGCAGTCGGAGACGAGGACTCGCCGCACAAGAGACTCGACAGAGCTCTCGACCCACGTGAAGACGCCGGTGATGCGCTCGGTCAGCGCACTACTGCCCCAGAACACGACCGCCTCGGAGGCATCACGATGATCGGGCCGTACGTGTGCGATCTGCAAGAGGTCGACGAGACACAGGCGGCGGTCGTCGGCGGCAAGGCCGCGCACCTGGGAGGACTGTCGCGGATCGACGGTATCCGTGTGCCGGCCGGCTTCTGCGTGACGACGAACGCCTTCCGGCGGATCATGGCGGAAGCGTCGTCGATCGACGATCAGCTCGACCAGTTGTCGCGCCTCGACCCGGACGACCGTGAGGCGATCCGCACGCTCAGCGCGCAGATCCGCCGGACCGTAGAAGAGATCACGATTCCAGGTGATGTCGCGGAGGCGATCACCCACTCGCTCGCCCGGTTCGGCGAGCAGTCCGCCTATGCCGTCCGGTCCAGCGCGACGGCGGAGGACCTGCCGACGGCCTCCTTCGCCGGCCAGCAGGACACGTACTTGAACGTCGTGGGACCGGCGGCGATCCTCCAGCACGTCAGCCGCTGCTGGGCCTCGCTGTTCACCGAGCGGGCCGTGACCTACCGCGGGCGGAGCGGCATCGACCACCGTACGGTCCACATGGCGGTGGTCGTGCAGCAGATGGTCCTCCCCCACGCGGCCGGCATCCTCTTCACGGCCGACCCCGTAACGGGCAACCGGAAGGTCGCCACCGTGGACGCGGGCTTCGGCCTCGGCGAGGCCCTCGTCTCCGGTCTGGTGAACCCGGACGTGTTCACGGTGCGGCACGGCGAAGTCGTCGCCAAGACGATTTCGGCCAAGCAGCGTGCCGTTCACGCCCTCCCCGCCGGCGGTACGCAGGAAGTGTCGATCGACCTGCAGCAGCAGGAGCAGCCGTCGCTGACGGATGCGCAGGCTGTGCGGCTCGTGCAGCTGGGCCGGCGGATCGAAGCGCACTTCGGCCGCCCGCAGGACATCGAATGGTGCCTGCTCGACGATGACTTCCAGATCGTTCAGAGCCGTCCGATCACGACGCTTTTCCCCATCCCCGAGACCGACGACCAGGACAATCACGTCTACGTCTCCGTGGGCCACCAGCAGATGATGACCGACGCCATGAAGCCCCTGGGGTCCTCCATGTGGCAGCTGACTGCCATGGCGCCGATGCAGGAGGCCGGCGGGAGGCTGTTCGTCGACGTCACCCAGCGCCTCGCCTCGCCCGCGACCCGCGCCGGCCTCCTGGACCTCATCGGGAGAGGCGATCCGCTGGTCAGGGACGCGCTGGAGACCGTCCTCGACCGTGCCGATTTCGTCCCGACACTTCCGGACACGCCTGCCGCCGGGCGGCCGGCCGGCAGCGTGCCGACCCCGATCGAGACCGATCCGGCCATCGTCACCGAGCTGATCGAGCGCAGCCAGACGTCCATCGCCACCCTGGAACGTGACATCCGGACGAAGACCGGAGAGGCACTGTTCGACTTCCTGCGGGAAGCCTTCGAGGAGCACAAGCGAGTCCTCAGTGACCCGCTGAGCATGCAGGTGATCATGGCCGGCATGGAGGCCACGTGGTGGCTCAACGACAAGCTGCAGGAGTGGCTGGGCGAGAAGAACGCGGCTGACACGCTCACGCTGTCCGCCCCCGACAACGTCACGTCGGAGATGGGCCTGGCGCTGCTGGACGTCGCGGACGTGATTCGCCCCTGGCCGGAGGTGGTGGCGTTCTTGCAGGGCGTGCGGGGCGAGGGCTTCCTGGACGAGCTGGCGAAGCTCGCGGGCGGGGCCGAAGCACGCGATGCCATTGAGGCCTATCTCGACCGGTACGGCATGCGCTGCGTCGGGGAGATCGACATCACGACGCCTCGCTGGCGCGAGCGCCCCGCCACGCTCGTGCCCGTGATCCTCGACAACGTCAAGAACTTCGAGGCGGGCGCCGCCGAGCGTCGTTTCGAAGAGGGCCGGCAGAAAGCGCAGGAGAAGGAACGTGACGTGCTGTCGCGCCTGCGGTCCCTCCCGGACGGGGACCAGAAGGCCGGTGAAGCCAAGCGGATGATCGACCGGGTCCGCACCTTCATCGGATACCGGGAGTACCCCAAGTACGGCATCGTCAGCCGCTACTTCGTCTACAAGCAGGCTCTGCTCGCGGAGGGCCTGCGCCTCGTGCAGGCCGGTGTCCTTCCTGAGAAGGAGGACATCTTCTACCTCACGTTCCAGGAGCTCCATGACGTCGTGCGCTCGCAAGAGGTGGATGACCAGCTCATCCAGCAGCGCAAGGACGCGTTCCGGTCGTACGAGGCGCTCACGCCGCCCCGGGTCCTCACCTCGGACGGTGAGGCCGTCACCGGGTCGTACCGGCGCGAAGACGTGCCGGCCGGCGCCCTGGTCGGGCTCCCTGTTTCCGCCGGGACCGTCGAGGGCAGGGCGCGCGTCATCCTCGACATGGCGGAGGCGGAGCTTGAGGCGGGCGACATCCTGGTCACGACGTACACGGATCCCAGCTGGTCGCCGCTGTTCGTCGGAATCGCGGGCCTGGTGACTGAGGTGGGCGGGTTGATGACCCATGGGGCGGTGATTGCCCGGGAGTACGGCTTGCCGTCCGTCGTGGGCGTGGTGCAGGCCACCCGGCTGATCCGGGACGGGCAACGGATCCGTGTGCACGGGACTGACGGGTACGTGGAGATCCTGTCGTGACGGATCACACCGAGAAGGCCCGTCCGTAGCGTCCGGCGAAAGCGACACCTCAACTGGTCAGGACCGGGGCTCTGCTCCCCGTTCAGGCTGCTCCGGGGGGCATGGTGAATCTGGGCGATTCCTCCTGCGCGGGCCGCGAGGAATCCTGGTCATGGGAGGGGGTGTTCTTCGTTCGCGTCGAGGAGTTCGGTCACGAGTCGACGGGCGTACGCGGCGTCGAGTCCGGCCGGGCGGAAGAGGATGCGGTACATCATGGGGGCGACCACGCGGTCCATCACCGTCTCGACGTGGGGAGTGTTCTCCCTGCGACCGATCGCGCGGGCGAGCATGACGTCGACCTGTTCGGCCGCGTAGGCCGAGCACTGACCGGCGTAGCTGCCGTCCGGGTCGCCGAGCAGAGCGTCACGGATGTAGGCGCGGCCGGAGGGGGACGACATCTCGTCGAGGAACTGTTCGGCCCAGGCCGTCAGGTCGGACAGCAGGTCACCGTGGTCCTCCGGCGCGGTGTCGGGCCGGAGGCGCTCCACCGCGACGTCCGAGAGCAGCTCCTGAAGGTCGCCCCAGCGGCGGTAGATCGTCGAGGGGGTGACTCCGGCGCGCTGGGCGACCATCGGGACGGTCACCGCGTCGCGGCCCCGCTCCGACAGGATTTCGCGGACAGCAGTGTGCACCGAGGCCTGGACCCGTGCGCTGCGCCCGCCGGGGCGAACCATCGGCTTACGACTCATGACTTCACCTTAAAGCACAGTTCTTGCGTTTAAGGGAGACGTACCAGCCTGGATGTACCGGGCCATCGGGATGTCGATCACTCTAAAAGCAAACGGTTTGCGTTAACCCGCCACAGGGCCTACGGTCGAGTTAACGCAAATTCATTGCATTTACGGAAGGAGTCCCATGCCCGGCGTTCTACTCCTCCCTCAGGCCGACCCTCGTACGCCTGGTGGCCCCGGACACCCCGCAAGCAGCGCGCGGCATGACCTTCTTCACCCCCGCGCCACGGCGAACGGCGACCGCCTGCCCGCCGTCGCCGCGACGCCGCCACCCGGCACTACGAGCTGGAGGCCACCACACACGCCTACGCCATCACCGCCGCTCTCCTCGCTCTGGCGGCCCTGGCGGCACTCACCGCGTCACGACGCGGGGCGGCCCGCCCCGAAGCCGACCGCTCCTACTGAAGGGACAACCGACCGCTTCCGCTTCCGCTGAAGAACAAAAGGAAACG
>NZ_JAHRIB010000173.1 GCF_019090165.1 Streptomyces sp. BV286 | reverse complement strand
AGGACCTTGCCGAGCTCGACGCCCCACTGGTCGAAGGAGTCGATGTTCCAGATCGCGCCCTGCACGAACACCTTGTGCTCGTAGAGGGCGATCAGCTGGCCGAGGACCGAGGGGGTCAACTCGGCGGCCAGGACGGTCGTGGTGGGGTGGTTGCCGCGGAACGTGCGGTGCGGCACCTGCTCCTCGGGAACCCCCTCCGCCCGCACCTCGTCGGCGGTCCTGCCGAACGCGAGAGCCTGGCCCTGGGCGAAGAGGTTCGCCATCAACAGGTCGTGCTGGGCTGCGAGTTCGGGACCCAGGTCGTCGACCGGGTTGACGAAGCCGATCAGGTCGGCCGGGATCGTCTTCGTGCCCTGGTGGAGCAACTGGTAGTAGGCGTGCTGCCCGTTGGTGCCGGGCGTGCCCCACACCACCGGGCCGGTCTGCCATTCCACCGGGTGCCCGTCGCGGTCCACGGACTTGCCGTTGGACTCCATGTCGAGCTGCTGGAGGTACGCGGTGAACTTCGACAGGTAGTGCGAGTACGGCAGCACCGCATGCGCCTGCGCGCCGAAGAAGTCGCCGTACCAGACGCCCAACAGGCCGAGTAGCAAAGGCGCGTTGGCCTCGGCGGGTGCGGACCTGAAGTGCTCGTCGACGATCCTGAAACCGTCGAGCATCTCCCGGAAGCGGTCCGGGCCGATCGCGATCATCAGGGACAGGCCGATGGCGGAGTCGTACGAGTAGCGGCCGCCGACCCAGTCCCAGAACTCGAACATGTTGGCCGTGTCGATGCCGAAGTCCGCGACCTTCCGGGCGTTCGTCGACAGCGCCACGAAGTGCTTGGCCACGGCGTGCGGGTCGCCGCCGAGCCCGGCGAGCAGCCAGGTCCGTGCCGAGGTCGCGTTGGTGATGGTCTCGATGGTGGTGAAGGTCTTCGAGGCGACGACGAACAGCGTCTCGGCCGGATCCAGGTCGCGCACGGCCTCGTGCAGGTCGGCCCCGTCGACGTTCGACACGAAGCGGACCGTCAGATCGCGGTCGGTGAAGGCGCGCAGTGCCTCGTAGGCCATGGCCGGGCCCAGGTCGGAGCCGCCGATGCCGATGTTGACGACAGTGCGGATGCGCCTGCCGGTGTGCCCGGTCCACTTGCCGGAGCGGACCTGTTCGGAGAAGTCGGCCATCCTGTCGAGGACCGCGTGCACCTTCGGCACGACGTTCTCGCCGTCGACCTCGACGACCGCGTCACGCGGGGCGCGCAGCGCGGTGTGCAGGACCGCCCGCTGCTCGGTGACGTTGATCCGCTCACCGCGGAACATCGCGTCACGCAGGCCGAACACGTCGGTGGCGGTGGCGAGTTCCTGGAGCAGCGCGAGTGTCTCGTCGGTGATCAGGTGCTTCGAGTAGTCGATGAGCAGGTCGCCCACACGCACGGTGTAACGCCCGGCGCGCTCCGGGTCCGCGGCGAACAGCTCGCGCAGCCGTGGATGGAGGAGCGGGCCGGCGCGGTGGTCCTCCAGCGCGGTCCACTCGGGCCGGCGGGTGAGCTTCGGTGTGTCAGGCACGGCTCTCCCTCTCGGATTCGTCGCCGCGCAGGGCGACGGCGTACATCTCGTCCGCGTCGAGGCGGCGCAGTTCCTCGGCGATCAGCTCGGAGGTGCTGCGGACCTTCAGCGCGAGGGTGCGCGAGGGCTGGCCGGGCAGGGAGAGCGTCGCGAGCGGGCCCTCGGGCCGGTCGATGACGATCTCGCCGTTCGCGGTGCCGAGCCGGACGGCGGTGACCACGGGCCCGGCGGTGACGACCCGCTCGACCGAGACGCCCAGGCGGGCCTCCAGCCAGCGGGCCAGCAACTCGGCGCTCGGGTTCTCCGCCTCGCTCTCGACCGCGGCCGAGGTGATGTCCGTACGGGCCTGGTCGAGGGCGGCGGCCAGCATGGAGCGCCACGGGGTCAGCCGGGTCCAGGCCAGGTCGGTGTCGCCCGGCGCGTACGCGGCGGCGCGCGCCTCCAGGGCCGCCAGCGGGGTCTCCACGGCGTACATGTCGGTGATCCGGCGCTGGGCGAGCGCGCCGAGGGGGTCCTTGGCCGGAACCTCGGGCGCGTCCACCGGCCACCAGACGACGACCGGCGCGTCCGCCAGCAGCAGCGGCAGGACCACCGAGTCGGCGTGGTCGGACACCTCGCCGTACAGCCTCAGGATGACCGTCTCACCGGTACCGGCGTCGGCGCCCACCCGCACCTCGGCGTCGAGGCGCGAGTTCGTCCGGTCGCGCGGGGTGCGGGCGTGCCGCTTGATGACGACCAGGGTGCGCGCGGGGTGCTCGTGCGAGGCCTCCTCGGCCGCCTTGATCGAGTCGTACGCGTTCTCCTCGTCCGTCACGATGACCATCGTCAGGACCATGCCCACGGCTGGCGTGCCGATGGCGCGGCGGCCTTCCACGAGGGCCTTGTTGATCTTGCTTGCCGTGGTGTCGGTCAGGTCGATCTTCATGGCCTGCGCCAGCTCCGTCCGTCTCGTGCGAGCATCTCGTCGGCTTCCTCGGGACCCCAGCTGCCCGAGGCGTACTGCGCCGGCCTGCCGTGCGTGTCCCAGTAGCCCTCGATCGGGTCGAGGATCTTCCAGGACTCTTCCACCTCCTGGTGACGGGGGAAGAGATTGGCGTCGCCGAGCAGCACATCCAGGATCAGGCGTTCGTACGCCTCCGGGCTGGACTCGGTGAACGACTCGCCGTACGCGAAGTCCATCGACACGTCCCGGATCTCCATCGACGTACCCGGCACCTTCGATCCGAAGCGCACCGTCATGCCCTCGTCGGGCTGGACACGGATGACGATCGCGTTGGCGCCGAGTTCCTCGGTGGCGGTGGAGTCGAACGGGGAGTGCGGGGCCCGCTGGAAGACGACGGCGATCTCGGTGACGCGGCGGCCCAGGCGCTTGCCGGTGCGCAGGTAGAAGGGGACGCCCGCCCAGCGGCGGTTGTCGACCTCCAGCTTGACCGCCGCGTACGTGTCGGTCGTCGACTCGGGGTCGATGCCGTCCTCCTCGAGGTAGCCGCACACCTTCGCGCCGCCCTGCCAGCCGGTCGCGTACTGGCCGCGCACGGTGTGCTCGCCCAGGTTCTCCGGGAGCTTCACGGACTTGAGGACCTTGAGCTTCTCGGTGAGCAGCGAGTCGGCGTCGAAGGCGATGGGCTCCTCCATCGCGGTCAGCGCCATCAGCTGGAGCAGGTGGTTCTGGATGACGTCACGGGCCGACCCGATGCCGTCGTAGTAGCCCGCGCGGCCGCCGATGCCGATGTCCTCGGCCATCGTGATCTGTACGTGGTCGACGTACGACCGGTGCCAGATGGGCTCGTACATCTGGTTGGCGAAGCGGAGCGCCAGGATGTTCTGGACGGTCTCCTTGCCGAGGTAGTGGTCGATGCGGAAGACCTGCTCGGGGTCGAACACGTCGTGCAGGACCTTGTTCAGTTCCCGCGCGCTCCTGAGGTCGTGGCCGAACGGCTTCTCGATGACGGCCCGCCGCCAGGAACCCTCCGGCGCGTTCGCCAGCCCGTGCTTCTTGAGCTGCTGGACGACCTTCGGGAAGAACTTGGGCGGTACGGAGAGATAGAAGGCGTAGTTGCCGCTGGTACCCCGGGAGGCGTCCAACTCCTCGACCGCGGACCGCAGTTGCTTGAACGCCTGGTCGTCGTCGAAGTCGCCGGGGATGAACCGCATGCCCTCGGCGAGCTGCTGCCAGACCTCCTCACGGAACTCGGTCCGCGCGTGCTCGCGCACCGAGTCGTGCACGATCTGCGCGAAGTCCTCGTCCTCCCAGTCGCGCCGGGCGAAGCCCACGAGGGAGAAGCCCGGCGGGAGCAGTCCACGGTTGGCCAGGTCGTACACGGCCGGCATGAGCTTCTTGCGCGACAGGTCGCCCGTCACTCCGAAGATGACCAGGCCGGAGGGGCCGGCGATCTTGGGCAGGCGCCGGTCGCGCGGGTCACGGAGGGGGTTGTCCCAGTCGGACGCGAGGTCCAGGACCTCGTGGAGGGACGCGGGCCTCAGGTCGGCCGCGGTCGCGTCCGGGGCGGCGCCGGACGCCGTCGCCGGGGACTCCTCGGGAAGTTTCTCGCTCATTTTCCGTCCACTCCCTTGCTGCTCAGCGAGGCCGCGACCGAGTCCAGCAGCTCGCCCCAGGCGGCCTTGAACTTCGCAACACCCTCGTCCTCCAGCTGCCGCACGACCTCGTCGTACCCGATGCCCTGCTTCTCGACGGCGTCGAGGTCCGCGCGGGCCTGTGCGTAACCGCCGCGCACCGTGTCGCCGCGGATCTCGCCGTGGTCGGCGGTGGCGTTCAGGGTGGCCTCCGGCATCGTGTTGACCGTGCCGGGCGCGACGAGCTCGTCGACGTACAGCGTGTCCTTGTAGGCCGGGTCCTTGACGCCCGTCGAGGCCCACAGCGGGCGCTGCTTGTTGGCGCGGGCCCCGCCGAGGGCGGTCCAGCGGTCGCTCCCGCGTGCCGAACCGTCGGCGGTGCCGAACCGGCTCTCGTACGCCTCGTACGCGAGCCGCGCGTTGGCCAGCGCCGCCCTGCCCCGCAGACCGAGGGCCTCGTCCGTGCCGACCTTCGCCAGCCGCTTGTCGATCTCGCTGTCGACGCGGGAGACGAAGAAGGAGGCGACGGAGTGGATGGTGGCGAGGTCGAGCCCGGTGGCCTGTGCCTTCTCCAGGCCTGCCAGGTAGGCGTCCATGACCTCGCGGTAGCGCTCCAGCGAGAAGATCAGCGTGACGTTGACGCTGATGCCCAGGCCGATGACCTCGGTGATCGCGGGCAGCCCTGCCCGGGTCGCCGGAATCTTGATCATCACGTTCGGGCGGTCGACCAGCCAGGAGAGCTGCTTGGCCTCGGCCACCGTCGCCCTCGTGTCGTCGGCCAGGCGCGGGTCGACCTCGATGGAGACCCGGCCGTCCCGGCCGCCCGTCGCGTCGTACACCGGACGCAGGAGGTCGGCGGCGGCGCGCACATCGGCCGTGGTCATCATCCGTACGGCCTCGTCGACCGTGACGCGGCGGGCGGCGAGGTCGGCGAGCTGCTCCTCGTACCCTTCGCCGGACCCGATCGCGGCCTGGAAGATGGAGGGGTTGGTGGTCACGCCGACGACGTGCCGGGTCCCGACGAGCTCGGCGAGGTTGCCGGACGTGATGCGCTCGCGGGACAGGTCGTCCAGCCAGATGGACACGCCCTCGTGGGAGAGGGCCTTGAGGGTTTCCGCGGTTGCGGTTGCTTCGGTCACAGTGATCATCTTCCTTCGTGCGGTCGGATCAACCGCGGAGGGCCGCGAGGGATTCCCGCGCTGCCGCGGCCACGTTCTCGGCCGTGAAGCCGTACTCCGCGAACAGCGTCCCGGCATCCGCGGAGGCGCCGAAGTGCTCCAGTGAGACGACGCGTCCGTGGTCACCGACGTACCGGTACCAGGTGAGACCGATGCCGGCCTCGACCGCCACGCGGGCCTTCACGGATGCCGGCAGGACGCTCTCCCGGTACTCGGCGGACTGCTCCTCGAACCACTCCACGGACGGCATCGACACCACTCGGGTGCCCACTGACCCGGCTTCCAACTGCTCGCGCGCGGCGACGGCGAGCTGCACCTCGGAACCCGTGGCGATCAGGATCACGTCGGGCGTCCCGGTGGAGGCCTCGCGCAGGACGTATCCGCCCTTCGCCGCGTTCTCGTTGGCTTCGTACGTCGGTACGCCCTGACGGGTGAGGGCCAGGCCGTGCGGCGCCGGGTTCGTGGCGTGCCGCCGGGTGATCTCCGCCCAGGCGGTCGCGGTCTCGTTGGCGTCCGCCGGGCGCACGATGTTCAGGCCCGGGATGGCGCGCAGGGAGGCGAGGTGTTCGACCGGCTGGTGCGTCGGGCCGTCCTCGCCGAGTCCGACGGAGTCGTGCGTCCACACGTAGGTCACCGGGAGCTGCATGAGGGCGGACAGGCGTACGGCGTTGCGCATGTAGTCGGAGAACACCAGGAAGGTGCCGCCGTAGATGCGGGTGTTGCCGTGCAGTGCGATGCCGTTCATCTCCGCGGCCATGGAGTGCTCGCGGATGCCGAAGTGGATGGTGCGGCCGTACGGGTCCGCCTCCGGCAGCGGGTTGCCCTTCGGGAGGAACGAACTCGTCTTGTCGATGGTCGTGTTGTTCGAGCCCGCGAGGTCGGCCGAACCGCCCCACAGCTCGGGAAGCACACCGCCGAGAGCCTGGAGGACCTTGCCGGACGCCGCGCGGGTCGCCACCGACGTGCCGGCCTCGAACGTCGGCAGCGCGGCCTCCCAGTCCTCGGGCAGCTGTCCCGCCACGATCCGGTCGAAGAGCTTCGAGCGTTCGGGCCGAGCGGTGCGCCACTCGGCGAGCCGCTTGTTCCAGTCGGCGTGCGCCTCGGCGCCGCGGTCGAGGGCGCGCCGGGCGTGGCGCAGGACCTCGTCGGGGACCTCGAAGGTCCGCTCGGGGTCGAAGCCCAGCAGGCGCTTGGTGGCCGCGATCTCGTCCGCGCCGAGCGCCGAACCGTGCGAGGCCTCGGTGTTCTGCGCGTTCGGGGCGGGCCAGGCGATGATCGTGCGCATCGCGACGATCGAGGGGCGGCCGGTCTCGGCCCTGGCGGCGGTGAGGGCCTCGTGCAGCGCGGGCACGTCGATGTCGCCGCCCAGGGCGGGCTCGATCCGCTGCACGTGCCAGCCGTACGCCTCGTACCGCTTCAGCACGTCCTCGGAGAACGCCGTGGCGGTGTCGCCCTCGATCGAGATGTGGTTGTCGTCGTAGAGGAAGACGAGGTTGCCGAGCTTCTGGTGGCCCGCGAGGGAGGACGCCTCGGCGGAGATGCCCTCCTCCAGGTCGCCGTCGGAGACGATCGCCCAGATCGTGTGGTCGAAGGGCGACTCGCCCTCGGGCGCGTCCGGGTCGAACAGGCCACGCTCGTAGCGGGCGGCCATCGCCATGCCCACCGCGTTGGCGGCGCCCTGGCCCAGCGGGCCCGTGGTGGTCTCGACCCCGGCCGTGTGGCCGTACTCGGGGTGCCCCGGCGTCTTCGAACCGTGGGTGCGGAACGCCTTCAGGTCGTCCAGTTCCAGCTCGTAGCCGGAGAGGAAGAGCTGGGTGTAGAGGGTCAGGGAGGTGTGGCCGGGGGAGAGGACGAAGCGGTCACGGCCGGTCCACTCGGGGTCCGCGGGGTCGTGACGCATCACCTTCTGAAAGAGGGTGTACGCGGCCGGGGCCAGCGCCATCGCGGTGCCGGGATGGCCGTTGCCGACCTTCTGCACGGCGTCCGCCGCCAGCAGACGGGCCGTGTCGACGGCTCGCCGGTCCAGCTCGGTCCACTCGAAGCTGTCAGGTGCCTGCGCGCTCATCTTCAAGAAATCCTTACTGCTGGCCCGGTAACTGCTCTCGTGCGTTCAACCTTAAAAGTCTGACTTTTACCGGGGAAGGTCCTCCTGTGCCAGCCTTTGGTGAAAGTGGGACAACGACTGCGGGACCGAGTCGACACGAGAAGGACATGACGGACACAAGCACCCCGTACGACGACGGCCGGGCCGTCATCAGAACCTTTCCCTTCCCCGTCGACCTGAGCGTTCTCGGCGTGGGCATGCAGGTGGGCCCGATGGAGCCGGGCGGCGGCTGGCATCCGGGCGAGCGGATCGAGAGCGTCCACCGCATCGACTTCCATGTGGTCCTGCTCTTCCGGGGCGGTGCTCCCGTCAGGCACATGGTCGACTTCGACGAGTACGAGGCCGGGGACGGCGAGGTCCTGTGGATCCGGCCCGGTCAGGTGCACCGCTTCTTCTCGGCGGCCGACTACCGGGGCACGGCCCTGATCATGCAGCCGGGCTTCCTGCCCCGCGCCACCGTCGAAGCGACCGGCCTCTACCGCTACGACCTGCCCCCGCTGCTGCGCCCCGACCCGGCGCAACTCGCCGCGCTGGAGAACTCCCTGGCCCAGCTGGAGCGCGAGTACGTCGACACGGGCACCCTGCCGCTCAGCCTGCACACCGCGGTACTGCGGCACACCCTGACCGCGTTCCTGCTGCGTCTGGCCCATCTCGCGGCCGGTGCCGCCGGCACCGCGCACGGGCAGACGGACAGCACCTTCACCCGATTCCGCGAGGCCGTGGAGAAGGGCTTCGCCACCAACCACAGCGTCAGCGCCTACGCCGACGCCCTCGGATACTCCCGGCGCACCCTCGTCCGTGCGGTCCGTGCCGCGACGGGCGAGACCCCCAAGGGTTTCATCGACAAGCGGGTCGTCCTGGAGGCGAAGCGGCTGCTGGCCCACACGGACCTGCCGATCGGCCGGATCGGTGTCGTCGTCGGCTTTCCCGACGCGGCGAACTTCTCCAAGTTCTTCACCCAGCACACGGGGACGACGCCGGTGGCGTTCCGGGCGGAGCTGCGCTGAGACGCCCGTGGAGGGGCGGCCCCGACGGCCCGCCCCTCCACGTCCGAACCTGCTGCCTCAACCTCCTTCTCAGCGAGCGAAGCTGAACCAGTTCACGTTCACGAAGTCCGCGGGCTGGCCGCTCGTGAAGGTCAGATACACGTCGTGCGTGCCGGTGACGTTGCTGATGTTCGTCGGGACGGTCCGCCAGCTCTGCCACCCGCCGGTGTTGGCGAGCGCGAAGGTGCCGACCGGGGCGCTCGTACGGCTGTCGAGGCGGACCTCGACCAGGCCACTGGCGCCGCCCCCGACACCGCTCGCGACCCGGGCGCTGAACTGCCTGGCCGCCGTGGAGCCGAAATTGACGCCCTTGTAGAGGGCCCAGTCGCCGTTCGCGAGGGAGCCGATGTTCTGGCCGCCGCCCGAGTCGGTGGTGGACTCGGTGCTGGTACCGCTCTGGCCGTCGTACGACTCCGCCTGGATCGCGCTGTACGCGTCACGGTTGCCGGTCGGAGGAGGTGTGGTGCCGCCGCCGGACTGCAGCACCTGGACGTAGTCGACCACCAGCGGGTGCCCGGGGACCGTGGCCCCGTCCGGGCCGCCGCCGAAGGCGTCCACGAAACCGCCGCCCATCGCCACGTTCAGGATGATGAAGAAGCCGTGGTTCGTGGCGTTCGACCAGGTCGTCGCGTCGACCTGGTTCGCGCGGACCGTGTGGTAGTTGACGCCGTCGACGTAGAAGCGGATCTCCTCCGGGCTCGTCGACCGGTCCCACTCCATGCCGTACGTGTGGAAGCCGGCCTGACAGGTCGCGCCCGGGCAGGTGGTGGAGCCGCCGAGACCGGTCGTCTCGTTGCACGGGCCGCCCGGGTTCGTGCCGCAGTGCATCGTCGCCCACACGGTGTTCAGGCCCTGGACGTTCTCCAGGATGTCCAGCTCGCCGACGCTCGGCCAGTTGTGGTAGTTGCCGCGGTAGGGCGCGCCCAGCATCCAGAACGCCGGCCAGTAGCCGCGCGCGGCCGCGCCCGTCACGTTCGGCATCTGGATGCGGGACTGGACGCGCAGCTTGCCCCCGGCGGGCGGCTGGAAGTCGGTGCGGTTGGTCTCGATGCGGCCCGAGGTCCAGTTGCCCGCCGCGTCGCGCCGGGGGGTGATGCGGAGGTTGCCGCTGCCGTCCAGGGCCACGTTGTTCGTGCTGGACGTCATGTTCTCGATCTCGCCCGTGCCCCAGTTGGCGGGGCCGCCCGGGTAGCCGTGACCGGTCGCGTACTGCCAGTTCGAGGTGTTGACGCCGGTGCCCGAGGGGCCGTTGAAGTCGTCGACGAAGACCTGTGTCCAGCCGCTGGGCGGCGCGGGCGCGTCCGCCTGCGCCGAGGCCCCGGCCGCCGCGAGGCTCAGGACGCTGACCAGTGCGATGAGTGTGCGTCGGAGTGGACCACGTCTGACAGGTGTGCCTGAAGTTTCCCTCATGGGTGCCTCTTCGGGTACGGAGTGGGGGTGCAGGGGTGGTTGAGAGCGCTCTCATCGCAGCTGCGCGGGCCAATGTGCTCTTCGGCGCCCGGGTCGTCAAGAGGTAAAGCAGAGAAAGCCGTGCAGAGGGCGGGGAGTTCACGCAATGAAGGGGCGGACCGCCGTGTCCCCGTTCGGGTCCTCGACCGGTGGCACGGTCCGGGGCCTGTTCGGTCACGTATCGGAGAAGGGGAGCGGTCCCCGGCCGCGGCCCGGGAAGTGTGGGGGCATGGCTGGACGCGGGGGACGCGCGGGATGTCTGATCAACGGTTGTCTGGGCGTGCTGATGCTCGCGCTCGTGATCGTCGTGGGTGTGATGGTGTCCGTCTGGAACACCGGAAGGGAGGCCAGGGCCGAGGCGCGGGACCAGGTCACCGGGGCCGCCGAGGGCGCGCGGGACCGTCTGGCGAAGGCCGCCGCCGACGGCGTGCTGCTGGACACGGAGATCCAGCGGGCGGTGGTCGGCGTCGAGAAGTCGACGGAGTCGATCGAGCGGCGTGGCGGGCGGGTGACGATCACGACCCGGTTCGTCGGCGTGGTGCCCGGAATGCTGATCGGCGGGGCCCATGACGAAGGCTGCTACCGGTTCGAGGTCGTCCCGGCCGCGAACCCGCCGAAGGTCGAGGTGCGCGAACTGCCGTACGAGGCATGTTCGTTCCCGCCGGGTAAGCCCTCCCCTCCGAGGCCTGCGGACGTGGCCGACGACATCGCCGTCGAGGTGCGCACGGCCCTGGCCGACGGCGGGGTCGAGCGCGTTCGGACCGCCGAGGTCTGGAAGACCCGGGGCGTCGAGGTCCAGGAGACCGAGACCAGCGGCGGTCAGCATGTCGCTCACGTCTGGCTGCGCGGCGGCACAGGGCCGGAGGGCCGGGACTGCTACGAGTTCCGGGCGAGGGAGGATTCCGGCACGGTCGACGTCAAGAAGCTGAAGCCGGACGGCTGTTACCGCCTGGAGCGTGAGCGTTACGCCGCGGAGGAGAAGGCTCATCGTGCCGAACTCGACAAGAGCGCCCGGAAGATCGAGCGTCAACTGGAGAAGGCGGCGGCAGACGGCCGGCTGACCGACGCGGAGCTGCCGCGGGCTCTCTCCCTCCCCGCGAAGGACGACATGAGCGGTGAGTGGGTCACCGGCCCGGACGTCGCGCCCGAGAAGGTGGAGCGCTCGTCCACCGCCGTGGTCGTCGTCGCACGGGTGACCGCGCCGAACGCCTCGTGGTGCTACGAGTTCCGTGCCCGACTCCCCGCAGGGGCGGTCACACGCCACTACCTCAGTGACGGCTGCCCGTTTCAGCCCCAGTAGCCCCAGTAGCCCCAGTAGCCCCAGTAGCCCCAGTAGCCCCAGCCGCAGCAGCTCCAACTCCAGCGACAGCGACAGCGACATCGGCAGCGACATCGGCAGTGATGACGGCGAAGGCCCGGTCCGAGAAGGCCGGGGCCAACGCGCAGTGCCTCAGGGATAGTTCAGCGATGCTCGGCGAGTTCGCGGCGGGGCGCCGGAGCCTCCTCGCTCAGGCCGAACCGGTCGTGCGTCCGCCGCAGCCGCCCCGGTGCCCATTGCTGGAGGGCAGGGTCCTCACCGGTGAGAGGGATGTCCGAGGGCCGGTCCGTGGGGCCACCGGTGGGCCCGGGGCGTCACGACGGCTGCGGCTGCCATCCGAGCGCCCGGGAGATCCCGCGCGCGGCGAGCCGGACGGCGGGGATCAACGCCGGTGTGTGCGCGTCGCGTTCGGGTACCACCACCGAGACGGCCGCGGTCACCGAGCCGTCCGCCCCGCGCACGGGTGCGGCCACCGACAGTGCGTCCTCGGTGATCTGACGACTGCTCACCGCCACGCCGGAGCGCCGGACTTCGGCCAGGACCCGACGGAGCGCGGCCGGGTCCGTGAGGGTGTGCGGCGTGAAACCCGCGAGGGGCCCGCCGCAGTACGCCTCCTGGAACGCCCACTCGCAGTGGGCGAGCAGCGCGAGCCCCACCCCGGTCGCGTGCAGCGGCCAGCGCGCGCCCACCTGGATCTTCACACCGACGGCCGAACGGCCGGAGATCCACTCGATGTAGACGACCTCGGCGCCGTCACGGACGGCCAACTGCACGTTCTCGTGGGTGGCTTCGTAGAGGTCCTCCAGATAGGGCAGCGCGACCTGCCGCAGCGCGAGGCCCCGCGGGGAGAGCGCCGCGATCTCCCACAGCCGCAGGCCCACGTGGTAGATCCCGGTCGTGTCGCGCTCCAGTGCGCCCCAGTCGCTGAGCGCGCCCACGAGCCGGTGCGCGGTGGTGAGCGAGAGCCCGGCGCGGCGGCTGATGTCCGTGAGGGAGAGCGCCGGGTGGTCGTGGTCGAAGGCGGCGAGCACGGCCAGGAGGCGGCCGGGCGCGGACGGCGCGGTCATGAGCCGGGCGGGGTCATGAGTCGAGTTCGGTCTCGGCGACCCGCTGCAGCAGCGAGTGCAGCATGTCCCGCTCGGCGGGGCCGAGGGGCCGGAGCAGGTCGTTCGTCACGCGCAGCCCCGCCTGGTCGGTGTCGCGCAGGAACGCGCGGCCGTCCTCGGTCAGCACCACGGTGCGGCTGCGGCGGTCGTCGGGGGAGGGGCGGCGCTCGGCGAACCCGAGCTTCTCCAGGTCGTCTACCAGGCCGACGATCGCGCTCGGGTCGTAACCGAGCCGCGAGCTCAGCTCCCGCTGGAGCGCGCCCTCGGAGGTGGCGAGGAAGCGCAGCAGGGCGTAGTGCCGCAGCCGCAGGCCCGACTCCTGGAGGAACGTGTTGAACAGCTGCCCGGAGCGCAGGCCGAGCCGGTACAGCAGGTAGCCGGTGTCCGCGTGCAGTGCGCGCATCCACGGCTCCTGGTCGTCGATGGAGGCGGCGGGGCCCACGGCGTGGTCTGGGGCGTGCGGCTGGCGGGCGATGGCGGGCTCCCTGGTCCTGGCCCCGGGAGGGGGCGGTGCTGCGTGCTTCCTCGGACATCCTCCGTACGGCATGGCGCCCGTACGGGACCAGCATGGCGCACAGATCGAACAGCAACAACTATTGACGTCAACAATTATTGTCCTTAGCTTCGATCTCGTAGCCGCAGCTCGGCTCTGGCAGCCGCGCCGACCCAAGCGTTGAAGGGACCCCCTCGTGCCCAGCATCGATCTCACCGGCAAGGTCGCCGTCGTCACGGGCTCCGGCCGTGGCCTCGGCCTGGCCTACGCGCACGCCCTCGCCGCCGCAGGCGCCTCCGTGGTCGTCAACGACGTCGACGAGGCCGTGGCCGAGCAGGCCGTCAAGGCGATCACCGAGGCGGGCGGCACCGCCGTGGCCGAGGTGGTCGCGGTCGGTACCACCGAGGCCGCGGACCGGCTGGTGGGCCGCGCGGTGGAGGAGTTCGGCCGCCTCGACGTCCTGGTCACCAACGCGGGCATCCTCCGCGACAAGGTCCTGTGGAAGATGACCGACGAGGACTTCGACGCGGTGATCACCACGCACCTCAAGGGCACCTTCACCTGCGCCCGCGCCGCCGCCGTACGCATGCGCGAGCAGGGCGAGGGCGGCACGCTGATCCTGGTCGGCTCGCCGGCCGGGCAGCGCGGCAACTTCGGACAGACGAACTACGCCGCCGCCAAGGCCGGCATCGCCGCCATGGCCCGTACGTGGTCGATGGAACTGGGCCGCGCGAGCATCACCGTCAACGCGATCGTGCCGGTCGCCGCGACCGCCATGACCGAAACCATCCCCGCCTTCGCGCCCTACATCGAGGCCATGCGCGGCGGCGAGCCCCTGCCGGACTTCCTCCGCAAGGGTGAGGGCTTCGGCTCCCCCGAGGACTGCGCCGCGCTGGTCCCGTTCCTGGCCTCCGAGGCCGCCCGCGGCGTGAGCGGCCAGGCCATCGGCATCGGCGGCGACAAGGTGACCCTGTGGTCGCACCCTCAGGAGATCAGGGCGGCGTACGCTGACGGTGGCTGGACCCCCGACACCCTCGCCGACGTCTGGCCCACCTCGCTGGGCGCCGAGCCGCAGAGCGTCGGCATCCCCGCGCCGAAGTTCCCGGAGGCGTGAACCATGGCGAACCTCAACGTCGAGGAACTCGTCGCGATCGACGTCCACACCCATGCCGAGGTCTCCTCCAAGGGCGCCTCCTCCCTGGACGACGACCTGCACGAGGCCTCCAGCGCCTACTTCAAGGTCGAGGGCAAGCGGAAGCCCACCCTGGAGGAGACGGCCGCCTACTACCGTGAGCGGAAGATGGCCGCCGTGATCTTCACGGTCGACGCCGAGTCCGCGACCGGCACCGAGCCCGTCCCGAACGAGGAGGTCGCCGAGGCGGCCGCCGCCAACCCGGACGTACTGATCCCCTTCGCGTCCATCGACCCCTTCCGGGGGAAGGCGGGCGTGAAGCGAGCCCGCCGCCTGGTCGAGGAGTACGGGGTGAAGGGCTTCAAGTTCCACCCCAGCATCCAGGGCTTCTTCCCCAACGACAGGTCGGTCGCGTACGACCTGTACGAGGTGATCGAGGAGACCGGCACCATCGCCCTCTTCCACACCGGGCAGACGGGCATCGGCGCGGGTGTCCCCGGCGGCGGCGGGATCAGGCTGAAGTACTCCAACCCGCTGCACGTGGACGACGTCGCCGCGGACTTCCCGCACCTGAAGATCATCCTGGCGCATCCGTCCTTCCCCTGGCAGGACGAGGCCCTCGCGGTCGCCACCCACAAGCCGGGCGTCCACATCGACCTGTCCGGCTGGTCGCCGAAGTACTTTCCGCCGCAGCTCGTGCAGTACGCCAACACCCTGCTCAAGGACAAGGTGCTGTTCGGCTCCGATTACCCGGTCCTCACCCCGGACCGCTGGCTCGCCGACTTCGCGAAACTCCCCATCAAGGACGAGGTCCGGCCGAAGATCCTCAAGGAGAACGCGGCCCGGCTGCTCGGGCTCACCAAGGCATAGGGGCACCCCATGTGCAACGAAGGACAGGGGCACGGACATGCGCAATGAGGGACTGGGGTCGTGGCCGGCCCGCCGGGCCCGCAAGACCCCGCACCGCACCGCCCTGATCCACCACGACACGACGCTCACCTACGGCGGGCTGTACGAGCGCACCACCCGGCTCGCCCACGCCCTGCGCACCTCCGGAGTGCGCCGCGGCGACCGGATCGCCTACCTCGGCACCAACCATCCCTCGTACCTGGAGACCCTGTTCGCGGCCGGCACCCTCGGCGCGGTCTTCGTCCCGCTCAACACCCGCCTCGCGGGGCCCGAGATCGCCTACCAGCTGGGCGACTCCGGCGCCAAGGCCCTCGTGTACGGCCCGTCGTTCGCGGGCCTCGTCGCGGGACTGCCGGGCAACAGCGATGTGCGTACGTACGTCGAAGTGGGCGCCGAGTACGACCGGTTGCTCGCCTCGGCCTCCGACGAGGCGATCGACGAGCCCGTCACCGCCGACGACACCTGCATCATCATGTACACCTCGGGGACCACGGGCCGCCCCAAGGGCGCCATGCTCACCCACGGCAACCTGACGTGGAACTCGGTCAACGTCCTGGTCGACCAGGACGTGATCGCCGACGAGCGCGCCCTGGTGTCCGCGCCGCTGTTCCACACCGCCGGGCTGAACATGCTCACCCTGCCGGTCCTCCTCAAGGGCGGCACCTGCGTCCTCGTCGAGGCCTTCGACCCGGCGGCCACCTTCGACCTGATCGAACGGCACCGGATCACCTTCATGTTCGGGGTGCCCACCATGTTCGAGCAGGTGGCCCGCCATCCGCGCTGGGCCGACGCCGACCTGTCCTCCCTGCGGATGCTCAGCTGCGGCGGCTCGCCCGTGCCGACCCCGCTCATCGCCGCCTACCAGGAGCGGGGCCTCACCTTCCTCCAGGGCTACGGCATGACCGAGGCCTCGCCGGGGGTGCTCTTCCTGGACGCCGAGCACGCGGTCGGCAAGGCGGGGTCGGCGGGCGTGCCGCACTTCTTCAGCGACGTGCGCGTCGTACGGCCCGACCTCACCCCTGCCGACGTCGGCGAGACCGGCGAGGTCGTCGTACGAGGGCCCCACGTCATGCCCGGCTACTGGGGGCTCCCCGACGAGACCGCCGCCGTCTTCAGTGACGGCTGGTTCCGCAGCGGGGACGCAGCCAAGGTCGACGAGGACGGCTACGTCACCATCGTCGACCGCATCAAGGACATGATCATCTCGGGCGGCGAGAACATCTACCCCGCCGAGATCGAGGACCAGCTCCTCGCCCACCCCGACATCGTCGAGTGCGCGGTCATCGGTGTGCCCGACGAGAAGTGGGGAGAGGTGCCGCGCGCGGTCGTCGTACCGCGCGAGGACGTCGAGCTCGACCCCGACGAGGTGCTCGCGTCCCTCGCCGGACGCCTCGCCAAGTACAAGATCCCGAAGTCGGTGGTGCTCGCGGAGGAACTCCCGCGCACCGCCTCCGGGAAGCTCCTCAAGGCCCGTGTCCGCAAGCGGTACGGCACCGACTCCAATAGCTAGGGAAGCCATATGAGCATCACCGTGAACGGCATCGACGAACTCAAGAAGCTCGCGGGCAGCGACCTCGGCACCAGTGAGTGGATCGACGTCACCCAGGAGCGCGTCAACACGTTCGCCGACGCCACGGGCGACCACCAGTGGATCCACGTGGACGAGGAGAAGGCCAAGGAGGGCCCGTTCGGCGCGCCCATCGCCCACGGCTATCTCACCCTCTCCCTCTTCATCCCGCTCTTCACCGAACTGCTGGACGTCCAGGGCGTCACCACGAAGGTCAACTACGGCCTCAACAAGGTGCGTTTCCCCGCGCCCGTGAAGGCCGGCTCCCGCATCCGCCTCGTCGCGAAGCTCACGGACGTCGAGGACGTACCGGGCGGCGTGCAGATCACGGTCGACGGCATGATCGAGATCGAGGGCGCGCCCAAGCCGGCGGCGGTCCTGCAGAGCCTGTCCCGCTTCTACGCCTGATCCCTGACGGGCACCAGGTCGAGAAGCCGTTCCGCCGCCTCCCGCGCGAGCGGGGTCAGCCGGGTGTACACCGTCCGGAACGTCTTCTCGGCCCGCTCGGCCGGCCAGTCGTCCGGCAGGTGCTTGACCGGCAGCCGCGGATCGCGCCGGACGACCTGCAGCCATTCCGTGGACAGCCGCAGCCGCAGCCCGAGAGCCTCGTCGGGCTCGGGCTCCGTCGCCTCCCAGCGCTGCCAGTGGTCGGCGAACATCTCGTAGCGCGTGGCCAGTTCGTCCAGCGACCAGGTCTCCTCGATCATCGCGCCGATGTCCATGCCCGCGTCGGCGTGGGCGCGGAAGATCTTCACATGGGCGGACAGGCCCAGCTCGGCGACGAGCCCCGACACGTCGGCCTCGCCGGGCGCGATCCACAGCCCGCCGAACAGCGGGCCGAAGCCGCTCCACGTCAACTGCGCGCGCAGATCGTGCCGTTGGCGCTGCCAGGACTCGGGCAGCGAGAAGCCGAGCAGCGTCCAGGTGCCGTCCCACCGGCGGTTGACGGCCCCCTCCTCCCAGATCCGGTGCTCGCCGTCCCGCAGCACGGCCTCCGAGCGCTCGGTCAGTCCGAAGTACATGCGGCGCCCCTCGCGCTGGCGCCGCAGCAGACCGCGGCCGACCATGCGCGTCAGCGTCGAGCGGGTCGCGTGCTCGCCGACACCCGCGCGCCCGAAGACGTCGATGACGCTTCCCGAGTACACGCAGACGTCCCGGCCGAGCACCTGGTCGCCCAGGAACGACAGCATGAGGGACTGGGGCCGCAGCGCCTCGTCAGTGGTCACCCGGCTTACGGTACGCCCGTCGATCAGCTCGTGACCAGGTAGTACGGGCGTACCGGCCGCTCGCGCGCCGTCCTCACCGGCCGTCCACCACCTCCACGAACACGGGGTTCGAGTAGAACCACGTGTCGGTCCACGGATCACCGTCGCCCGGCTCGTGCGCGATCGGTCCGTGCGGGTCGACCGAGGCGCCCAGGTACCCGGCGCCGTGCCGGTTGCCGTCGCTGCCGCGCAGCCGCACGTAGAAGGACTCGTCACCGGCGGTCAGCGGGACACGCAGGGTGTACGTGCCCGTGCGGCCCGCCACGTCCACCGTGTGCGTGACCCTCGTGTCGGGTGCGCGCCAGTCGTCCCGGTCGGCGGCGGGGCCGCGCACGGCTCCGCGGATCACGTCGACGTGGGCGAGCTTCGGCAGGATGTCGTGCGGGTTGCGGCGCGAGGCCGTGGTCACGGTGACGTTCAGGGTGAGCCGGTCGCCCCTGCGGACGCGCAGCCGCCCGCCCAGGGTGACGCCCCGGCCGTGGTCGCGGTCCCGCCCGAGCCGTACGTCGAGACCGTCGAGCAGATGCCCGTGGTCGAGCCAGACCCGGCCCGCGCGCAGGCCCGCCATCACCGCGCGGTAGCCGTAGTGGGTCACGCCCACGTGGGTGCGGCTGAACTGGCCGGGCCAGAAGTCGCCGCCCGGCTGCGGTTCGGTGGTGTCGACCGGGTCGGGCAGGCGGCCGGTGTTGTCGAAGTTCTGCCCGGCCGGCCAGTCGCCGTTCTTCCAGGTGTCGAACACCACCCGGTGCACGTCGGAGTTGGTGGTGATCGTGAACAGTCTGCCCTCGGAGAGCATGGCGTCCCACATGCCGCCGACGGTCGCCGTCATCCAGTCGAAGCCGCCGTAGGTGACGTACGCGTCCGCCGGGTAGCCGGGCCAGGAGTCCGCCGAGGGCTTGTTCTCGTACTCGCCGCGCATCGAGGTGGGACCGCGCCAGCCGGGGATGGCGCCGCCCTGGGCGCCGGGCGCGCCCTCCATGCCGATCATGATCTCGGGGGCTGCGTCCCGCCAGCCCCGCATCTCGTGCGGGGAGTCGATCCCCAGCCGCGACGGGTGGTTGGCGAAGACCAGCACGTCGTCCACGTATCCCGAACGGCGCTGCTCGGCGAGCCACTTGATGGCCTTGACGGCGTGTGCCTCGTTGCGCGGGGTGTCGGGGTGGGTGGGGCCGCCGGCCGTGTAGCCGAGCAGCTTTCCGTCGTAGGCCAGCTCGAACCGGGTGAGCAGGTCGACCTCGTGGCGGCCCGGAGCCGCGAAGATGGTGCAGTGCTCGGCGCCCGGGATGTACCACTCCAGGCCCTGGAAGATCAGCTGGCGGGGGTTGGCCGCGCGTGCCTTCAGGATCTCCTTGTGCTCCAGCTTCGCCCCGTACGCGGCGTGCCCGAAGTTGGAGTGCTCGTTGAACACCATCCAGTCGAGGCCGTACTTGGCGCTCGCGCGGGCGAGTTGGGCGAAGGTGTACTTCGCGTCGTGGCTGTAGACGGAGTGCACGTGGTGGTCGCCGACGAGGTAGGCGAGGCGCGGGTCGTTGCCGCCGAGGCCCCGGCTGTGGGCCGCCGCGGGGGCCGCGAGCGGTCCGGCCGTGAAGGCCGCGCCGAACAGGCCCGCGCGGCGCATGAGCCCGCGGCGGGAGACGCCCTGCGCGTCGAGCGAGGCGGGCGGGACGGACGGATCGGCCCAGTCGGGCAGTTGCTGCTCGGTCATGGTCTGGTGAGTCCCTCTGAGTCTGAGGCCGACGTGTCAGTGGTTCATGAACGACGTGACGGGCAGGGCGCGTCCGACGATCCGCACGTCACCGAGCCGGCCGTGCAGGATCTGGTCGATCTTCCCGGCGTACTCGTAGCCGCCGAGCAGCCAGGGCAGTCCGACCGAGGTGATCCCGACGGCCGCCGCCGCCGGGTTGCGCACCACCGGGCAGCCCTGCACGTACAGGGTGGTGTGCCGTCCGTCGTTCACGACGGCGAGGTGCCACCACGTCTCCAGAGGGGTCTCCTGACCCCAGTTGGTCGCGATGGTCTGCTGGTTGAGCGGACGCATGGCCCACTGCGGTTCGCGGTCGTTCGACAGGGACAGCGTGGCCAGGGGCTCGTCCGGGTCGTCGCCGGTCCGGCCCGCGGCCCCACCCGTGCCCGTGCGGCCGAGCAGGCCGGCCCACGCGTGGCGCGCGGGGTCCCAGTCGGCGGGCAGCCGGTAGAAGGCCTCGATGGTGTAACCCGACTTGAACGTGGCCGAGTTGAGAGGCGCACCGTCGACCGTCCGCAGGTAGGCGCCCTTCAGTGGGGGCTTGCCGCCGTGGAAGTCCAGACTGCCGTGCCCCGGCTGGTCGGGGTGGTGGTCCGACGACCAGGTGAGCGTGCCGCCCGCGACCGTGACCACCGAGAGGTCGTTGCCGTGTCCCGAGAGGTCCCGGACCGTGCCGGTCACGGCGGCCCCGTCGTCCCTGCCGTCGAACCGCCAGTAGGCGGCCGTGCCCCGGACCAGCATCTTCGACGCGGGACGCGCCGGGCGCGCGGGCACCGGGGCGAAACCGGAGAACCGCTCCTCGAAGTCGATCCCGACCGAGAACCGGTCGTCGTCACCGCTGAGTTCGCTCTCCTGGCGCTCCAGTTCGTTGAGCCCCTTCGCGGCCCGGCCGAGGATCCACGGGGACACCGTCTCCACGTCCACGGTGTTCCGGTCGAGGTCGAAGCGGTAGAGGCGGATCATCGCCGCGCCGCCGAAGTAGCGGTTCTGATAGTTCGTCAGATGCAGGTGGACGTCATGTCCCGCCGCGTTCTTGCGCGTTGCCCGGGCGGCCGGCCAGTAGTGCCCGTTGAGGGTGAGGAAGATCTGGTCGTGGTCCTCGATCAGCCGGTCCCACAGCTGCTGCCCGTAGGCGGACAGCGAGTCGTCCTCGTCGACCAGTTCGTGCGTCGTGAGGATCACCGGCGTCCTCGGATGCCGGGCGATGACGTCCTCGGCCCACGCGTAGCCCTTCGCCGACAGACGCCAGTCAAGCGCCAGGACCATCCACTGACGTCCGGCGGCGCGGAAGAGGTGGAAGGAGTTGTAGCCGTCGGGGGAGGTCCCGCCGAACGTGGGCCTGCCCTTGAAACGGGCGGGTCCGAAGACGTCCAGGAACGGGGTCGGGCCGCGCTGGTCGTCCGTCGACGACTTCACGTCGTGGTTGCCCGCCAGGACGCTGTAGCCGACGCCCTGCCGGTCGAGCAGCCGGAACGCCTCGCCGATCGCCGCGCACTCCTCCTTCGCGCCGTTCTGCGTCAGGTCGCCCAGATGGGACAGGAACACGATGTTCTCGTCCCGCCCGTGCTCCAGCAGATAGCGCAGGGACGCCTCCACGGGCGCCCTGTCGATGCTCGGCCCGTCGAAGAGGTACTGCGTGTCGGGCATCACGGCGAGGGTGAAACGGCGGCTGTCGGTGTCGGGTCTCCAGCGGGTCCTCGACGCCGGCGCCGCCTGTGCCGTGGCCGTCGGCAGCGCGACCGCCGCGGTGGCCGCGCCGATCAGGGCGGTCGCCCGGAGGAAGTTCCGCCGTCCGGCGCCCGCCTGCCCGGCCTCCGCCGGGGGCTGGTCCTGGTCGTGCTCATGCGAAGTACACACGTCTGCTCCGTGGAAGCGTGAAAACCCGAAGGGGGCTGCGAGGTCTGCGGGACGGTGGTCAGAGAACGCGCAGCGTCCAGGCCCACCGATGGGTGCCCGGCGCGACGAGGTGTCCGGCCGAGGTGTCGGGCCCGCACGACGCTGTGCCGAGGCCCCGGTGCGCGGCGTCGAGGTGCACGACACAGCCGGGCCGCGGGGCCAGCTCGTCGTGGTGCGCGGAGGCCACCAGGTCTTCGGCCCGGTACCGGTTGACGGAGACCTGGCCCGGCGTCCCGAGCTCCACGGTCAGCCCCGTGGCGTCTGGCGCCGACAGCGTGAACCGGCGCACACCGTGCCGGCCACCGCTCTCCTGCGGCCGCAGATACGGAGTGAACAGCCTGTCCACCGCGAGCGAGTGGTGTCCCACGGGCGCGCCCGTGCTCCGGTCCGGGTAGGACTCCCAGGGGCCCTGCCCGTACCAGTCCAGGACGTCGAGCCCGGCGACCGTCTCGAAGACCGTGCCGACCCGCGCCACGTCGTCGAGCCCCTCCGGCAGGTCCGCCGACTCCTCGACGTGGAGGCCCCCGGCGACCGGGGTGAACACCTGCTCGTGACGGACGGGCCCGGCCCCGGTCGCGTACTCGGCGACCACCACGGCCCGGCTGCCCTCGTCGCGCACGTCCACGACCTTGCGGACGAGCGTGTCGAGCCCCCAGTCGCGCCAGCGGGCCGCCATCCCGCCCAGTTCGTCGTTGTCGGTGGGCGCCCGCCACAGGCAGAGCACGGGCGCGGACGTCAGCAGCGGATGGACCAGCAGTGCCGCGTCGTCCAGCGCGACCGCGGGACCGGGCACGGGCTCCGGGTGCGTCTCGGTGGCCGCGGCGCTCAGCCGGACCTGCGGGACGCACATCTCCGTGCCGGCCGGGGCCCACGCCTCGTCGTCCGCGGTCGTGACCCGCAGGGTCAGCCAGGCCTCGCCGGCCGAGGGTCCTGGCAGCGGGAACGGCATCGGCACCGCCGCCGACCTGCCCGGCAGCACGTCGGGCAGCTCGGCCGGGACACGCTCCGTCCCGCCGTCCGCGCGCACGAGAAGCCACTCGGCGGTCAGCCACTCCAGGCCCCGGAAGTGCTGCCGGTTGTGGACCAGGAGCACCCCCTCTTCGTACGTCAGACGGACCGGCGCCGCGATCTCCCGGTGCTCGTACATGACCGGCTTGGGTGTCCGGTCGGGGAACACCACGCCGTCGGCGATGAAGGCCCCGTCGTGGATCGTCTCGTCGAAGTCGCCGCCGTACGCCCAGCGGTGGCCGGGCCCGGCGACGCCGTCGGCGTAGAGGCCGAGGCCACCGCGGCCGGCCGGTCTTCCGTCGTTCACACGCTGGAGGATGCCGTGGTCCCAGAACTCCCAGATGAAGCCGCCCTGAAGACCCGGGGTGGACTCGATGGCGGCCCAGGTGTCGGCCAGCGTGCCGTTGCTGTTGCCCATGGCGTGCGAGTACTCGCACTGGATGAGCGGCCGGGTCTGCTTTCCCGACAGCGCGTGGGCGACGCAGTCCTCGATCGGCGCGTACATGGGGCAGACGATGTCCGAGGCGACGGTGTCGTCGGCCCAGTCGATCTTGGCCGCGCCCTCGTACTGGAGGGGCCGGGTCGGATCGTGGCGCCGTGCCCAGCCCGCCGCGGCGTCGTGGTTCGCGCCGTAGTCGGACTCGTTGCCCAGCGACCAGATGATGACGGACGGATGGTTCTTGTCCCGCAGCACCATGCGGGAGACCCGGTCCACGAACGCCGGCAGGTAGCGGGGGTCGTCGGCGATCTCGTGGGCGTGGTCGTGCGACTCGATGTTCGCCTCGTCCACGACGTAGAAGCCCAGCTCGTCCGCGAGGTCGTACAGCGCCGGATCGTTCGGGTAGTGGGCGGTACGGATCGCGTTGAAGCCGAACCGCTTGAGGAGGACCAGGTCCGCGCGCATGTCGTCGGCCGTGACCGTGCGTCCGGTCAGCGGATGGAAGTCGTGCCGGTTGACTCCCCGGACGTAGACGCGCTCGCCGTTGACCAGCAGGTCCCGGCCGCGTATCTCGACGTCGCGGAAGCCGACCCGGTGGTGCGAGGTGTCGGCGACCGAGCCGTCGGCCCGGTGCAGCCGCACGGTCAGCCCGTAGAGCTCGGGTGTCTCGGCCGTCCACGGCCGTACGTCCCGCACGGCGGCCCGCAGCCGCGCCTCGCCGAGGAAGTCGGACACCCGCATGTCCTCGGCGTTGAAGCGGTCGAACTCGACGTCCTGGGTGAGGAGTTGGCCGTCCAGTGCCCCGGTGACGTACCACCCCTGCGGCAGCGCCCCCGAGGCGTCCCGCACCGTGCAGTCGACCCGCAGCCGGCCGTCCCGCCCCGCCCGTACGGTCACGTCCGCCAGGTGCAGCGGGTCGGTGGCGTACAGCAGCACCGAGCGGGTGATCCCGGCGTGCCACCACTGGTCCTGGTCCTCGATGTGCGAGGCGTCGGACCACTTGACGACGGTGCACCGCACGGTGGCCGGGTCCCCGGGGCGTACGACGTCGGAGAGGTCGAACTCGGCCGCGAGGTGCGAGTCCTTCGAGATGCCGACCGGCCGCCCGTTCACATGGACGAGGAGGACGCTCTCGGCCGCGCCGACCTGGAGCACGATCCGGCGGCCGGCCCACTCGGCGGGGATGTCCACGGACCGCTCGTAGATGCCCGTCGGGTTCGCGGCGGGCGAGTGGGGCGGGAAGTCCCCCCACGGCATCCGGGAGTTGGTGTACTGGGGCAGGTCGTCGGCGCTCTGCACGGTCCATGCGCCGGGCACCTCGACGAGGGTCCACTCGCCCGAGCAGCCGCTCGGGGAGGGCAGCAGCTGGAAGTGCCAGGAGCCGTCGAGGGACAGGGCGCCGGAGCGCCGGTCCACCGCGTTCATCGGCAGCCGCCCCCAGGAGGTCACCTCCGGTGCCTCCCAGGGGCGCAGGGCGATCAGGTGATCGCGTCGCATCAGCGGATGGCCCCCTTGCCGAGGTCCGCGATGATCTGCTTGGCGCCGATGGCGAAGACGATCAGCAGCGGGATCAGGGCCAGCACCGCACCCGTCATGACCATTCCGTAGTCCGTGGTGCCGTGGACTCCGTTGAGCTGGGACAGCGCCACCTGGAGGGTCACGTTGTCCGGGTTGGTGAGGGCGATCAACGGCCAGGCGTAGTCGTTCCACTGGCCCATGAACGTGAAGATGCCGAGGAAGGCCAGCCCGGGGCGGACCACCGGCAGGGCCACGTGCCAGTACTGGCGCATGAAGCTCGCCCCGTCGATCTTCGAGGCGTCGAGCAGCTCGTCGTGGATCGCGCTCTTCATGTACTGCCGCATCCAGAAGATGCCGAAGGCGTTCGCGGCGGCCGGCACGATCAGCGAGGTCATCGAGCCGATCCAGCCCAGCTTCGCCATGATCACGAACTGCGGGATGGCCGCGAGCTGCGCCGGCACCATGAAGATCGCCATCATCATCGCGAACAGCACCCGGCGGCCGGGGAACCTGAACTTGGCGAAGACGAACGCGGCCAGCGAGTCGAAGAAGAGGACGAGGAACGTCACCGAGGTGGCGACGATCAGCGAGTTGAACATCGACCCGAAGAAGTCGATGCTGTCGAACAGCTTGCTGAGGTTGTCGCCGAAGTGCGAGCCGGGCAGCAGCTTCGGCGGGTAGGAGAAGATCTCGGTCGACGTGTGCGTCGACATGATCACGGCCCAGTAGAACGGGAACGCGGACAGCAGCACGCCGACGATCAGCGAGACGTGCAGTGCGATGCCTCTGCGCTGGGTGCCCTGGATGTGCCTGGTCCTGCCGCGCCTGGTCCTGCCGGGCTCGGACTCGGTGGGCTTGACATCGGTGATTGTCATGGTGACGGGCCTCCCTAGTCTTCGCCCCGGCGCTGCACCAGGCGCCAGTTGATGATCGAGAAGATGACGACGACGAGGAAGATGCCCCAGGCCACGGCGGCGCCGTAACCGAAGTCGTTGTTGTCGAAGGTCTGCTGGAAGAAGTAGAGGACCATCGTCCGGCCGGCGTGGTCGGGACCACCCGAGAACGTCGACTCGTTGGCCGTGGTCTGCAACAGCACCTGCGGCTCGGAGAAGCTCTGCAGTCCGGTGACGGTCGAGATGACGAGCACGAACAGCAGCACGGGCCGCATCATCGGCAGGGTGATCCGGAAGAAGGTCTGCACGGGCCCGGCGCCGTCGACGCGCGCGGCCTCGTACAACTCGCCCGGGATCGTCTGGAGTCCGGCGAGGAAGATGATCGCGTTGTAGCCGGTCCACTGCCAGGTCATCAGGGTGGCGATGGCGACCTTGATGCCCCACGGTGTGTTCAGCCAGGCCACCTGGTCCAGGCCCACCGCCTGCAACAGGGCGTTCATCAGGCCGAAGTTGGTGGAGAAGACCGAGCCGAAGATGATCGCGACGGCCACCACCGAGGTGACGTTGGGCAGGAAGTACGCGAAGCGGTACACGTTCTTGAAGCGGACCGCCGAGTTGAGCATCACGGCCGTCACCATCGCCAGGAAGATCATGGGGAAGGTGGCGAGCGCCCAGATGACGAGCGTGTTGCCGATGGAGCTCCAGAAGTCGGTGTCGCTCAGCAGGTAGCGGTACTGCGAGAGTCCGGCGTACTCCATCGACCCGAGGCCGTCCCACCGGTGGAACGACAGGTAGAGCGAGAAGCCGACCGGGATCAGACCGAAGGCGAGGAAGAGGAGATAGAAGGGGGAGATCGCGGCGTACAGCCGCCAGTAGCTCAGGATGCCCTTAGTGGGGTGGGCGGCGGGCGGCTCGGCGACGGGCGCCGGAGGCTTCTCGACCAGGGGTGCGGTGGCCATCAGTGGCTCACCCCCAGGTGGTCCGCGATACGCCGGCACTTGCTCATGGCGTCCCTCCAGGCCTTCTTCGGGTCCTTGCCGAGGACGCCGACGTTCTTGATCTCGTCCCTGATCGGCTGCCCGAGCGCGATGTCGTACGGGCTGTTGAAGGCGACCGGGATCTTCTCGGCGGCCGGACCGTAGACGTCCATCGTGATCTGGTCGCCGAAGAACGGGTCGGGTGCCCGCAGCTTCTTCATGTCGTACGAGGCGGGGGTCGACGGGAAGAGCCCCGCGTCGATGAAGCCCTGGGCCTGGTTGTCCGCGTTGAGCAGCCAGGTGATGATCTCGAAGGCCTTCTCGGGTTCGCGGCACGCCTTGGTGATCGCGAGGAAGGAGCCGCCGACGTTGGAGGGGCCGCCGGGACAGTTGGCCACCCGCCATCTGCCCTTGGTCTTCGGGTACTGGAGCTTGAGGTCGCCCGCGGCCCACGAGGCGTTGAGCTGGCTCGGCAGGGTGCCCTTCTCGGTGGCGGAGATCGAGTCCGGCGTGCCGGCCACGAGATCCGACACGAGTCCGCGCCGCTTGGCCTCCACGGCGCGGTCCCAGCACACGCGTACGTGCTCGTCGCCGCCGATGAAGTGCTTGTCCCTGTCGACGAACCGCTTGGTGCCCTGTCCGATCGACATCTCGAAGACGCTGCCGACGTCGGTCAGGATGAAGGCGCCGCGGACGCGCTTCTTGAGCCGCTCGCCCGCCGCGAAGAACTGGTCCCAGGTGGCCATCTCCTCGGAGACGTCCTCCGGCTCGTACGCGAGCCCGGCCTTCCGGTAGACGGCCGGCTGGTAGTACTGCACGACGGGGCCCACGTCGATGGGGAAGCCGACGAGGCTGCCGTCCGGGGCGACGCCCTGCTGCCACTTCCAGTCCAGGTACTGGCTCTTGAGCTTGTCCGCGCCGAGTGTGCGCAGGTCGACGAACTGGTCGGCGTTCGGCAGGTACGACGCCATGTCCTCGCCCTTGAGTCCCGCGATGTCGGGGACGTGGGACTGACCGGTCATCGTGGTGATGAGCTTGGAGCGGTAGTACCCGCCGATCTGGATCGCGTCCAGGTCGACGGCGCTGTCGTAGCGCGCCTTGGCCTTCTTGACGACGGCGTCGCTCAGGCCGCCGCTCCAGTACCACAGGACCATGTTCCGGCCGGTCGAGCCGGTCGGTACGGCGCAGCCGGACGCCAGGCCGCCGAGCGCCGTGGCGGCCGTACCGGCCAGACCCGCGCGGAGCAGGCCCCTTCGTGAGAGCCGCACAGCTCCCACCGCCTTTCGGATGTGTTCGGTCTTCGCATCAGGGGAGATCGGGAATGCCGTGGGGGGCGGGTGGGGTCACCGGGGCGTGGGGGACCGGCGGTCCGGGGTCCGCGGGCAGACGGTCGGCCAGGAAGCCGTACGTCCGCCGCAGTTCGGGGTTCGTGAGCGAGTGCCACCACTGGTGGACGCCGTACCAGCCCGGCGCGGCCAGCGCCCCGCCGTGCCGCTGTACGGACAGTCCGGCGGCCAGCACCGCGAAGCGCAGCCGCTCCTCGAGGGGCCAGCCGCCGAGCGAGGCCGCGACGAAACTCGCGCCGAAGACGTCTCCGGCACCCGTCGCGTCCAGGACCTCGGCGGCCAGGGCGGGCACGTCCGCGTACTCGCCCGTCGTCTGGTCGACGGCGAGCGCGCCGTCGCCGCCGCGCGTCACCACGGCCACCGGGACCAGCTCGGAGAGCTTGCCCAGTGCGTCGGCCGCGGTGTCGGTGCGGGTGTACGCCATCGCCTCGGTCTCGTTCGGGACGAAGGCATGGCACAGGGCGAGCTGGTCGAGGAGGTCCGAGGACCACTGCCGGGTGGGGTCCCAGCCGACGTCCGCGTAGATCTTCGTACCGTTCGCCGCCGCCTTGGCGAGCCACTCGCGGGGTTCGGCCTCGAGGTGCACGAGGGCCGTGCGCGCGGCGGGCGGGTCGCCCATCAACGCGTCCTGCGAGTAAGGGGGTTCCTGGCCGTGGGTGACCAGGGCCCGGTCGTGGCCGTACGCGATCGAGACGGTGACCGGGGTGTGCCAGCCGTCCGCGGTACGGGAGAGGGAGAGGTCGACGTGCTCCTGTCCCGCGAGGACCTCACGGCAGTACGCGCCGTAGTAGTCGTCGCCGAACACCGTGGCCAGGGAGGTGTCCAGACCGTACCGGGCCGCGGCCACCGCCAGGTTCGCGATCCCGCCCGGGCTCGTGCCCATCCCGCCGGTCCAGATCTCCTCGCCGGGGGTCGGCGGAGTGTCCAGACCGGTCAGGACGAGGTCGTAGAAGAGCAGCCCGGTCAGCAGCACATCGGGCCGCGCGTCGGGCCGTTCGTCGTCCACGAGCGCATCCTCTCGTCAAAACTCTTCACATTCGGTGCACGGGATCGTGTTCGGTGCACAGGATCGTGCGCGCCTCCCGCTCATTTGGCAAGAGTCGAGCAGAATCAAGCATAGAAATGATTGGCAATGACGAGTACTGTTCACCGCGTGCTGGCAGAGAGACGACATCAACTCATCCTGCGGGCCCTGCGCTCCGGGGGTCCCGCGGCCGTCACCGACCTCTCGGAGCAGCTGGGTGTGAGCCCCGCCACAGTCCGGCGCGACCTGCTCAAGCTGGAGGAGGAGGGCCTGCTCACGCGGGTGCACGGCGGGGCGGTCGCCGAGGAGGGCGACCAGCCCTTCGCCGAGGTCGCCGAGGTGCGCGTGGCCGAGAAGGACGCCATAGCGCAGCGCGCGGCGGCACTGGTCGAGGACGGCCAGTCCGTGCTGCTCGACATCGGCACCACCGCGTACCGGCTGGCCCGGCAGCTGCACGGCCGCCGGATCACCGTGATCACCAGCAACCTCGTGGTCTACGAGGAGCTGGTGGACGACGAGGCCATCGAGCTCGTGCTGCTGGGGGGCATGGTCCGCCGCGAGTACCGCTCCCTGGTCGGATTCCTCACCGAGGACAACCTGCGCCAGCTGCATGCGGACTGGCTCTTCCTGGGCACCAGTGGAGTACGGCCGGGCGGACAGGTGATGGACACGACCGTCGTCGAGGTGCCGGTGAAGCGCGCCATGATCAAGGCGGCCGACCGGGTCGTCCTGCTCGCCGACCGTGCCAAGTTCCCGGGGACGGGGATGGCGAAGGTCTGCGGGCCCGAGGAACTGGACGTGGTGGTGACCAACGGACCGGCGGACGCCGGGACGCGGACCGCCCTGGAAGAGGCGGGTGTGCGCGTGGTGCTGACGTGAGCGGCGGGCGCGGGGGCCCGATGACGTCGAGGAACAGCGAAAGGGCAGTTGCGTGAAGCTGACGATTCTGGGCGGCGGCGGATTCCGCGTGCCGCTCGTGTACGGGGCACTCCTCGGAGACCGCGCCGAGGGCCGTGTCACCGACGTCGTGCTGCACGACCTGGACCCGGGCCGGCTCTCCGCCGTCGCCCGCGTCCTCGCCGAGCAGGCCGCCGGCGTCCCCGACGCCCCCTCCGTGACCGCCACCACCGATCTCGACGAGGCACTGCGCGGCGCCGACTTCGTGTTCTCCGCGATCCGCGTGGGCGGCCTGGAGGGCCGCGCGGCCGACGAGCGGGTCGCCCTCGACCAGGGGGTCCTCGGCCAGGAGACGGTCGGCGCCGGGGGCATCGCCTACGGCCTGCGCACGGTGCCCGTCGCCGTCGACATCGCCCGGCGGGTGGCCCGGCTCGCCCCCGACGCGTGGTTGATCAACTTCACCAACCCGGCGGGCCTGGTCACCGAGGCCATGTCCCGCCACCTCGGTGACCGCGTCATCGGCATCTGCGACTCGCCGGTCGGCCTCGGCCGGCGCATCGCCCGGGTGCTCGGCGCGAACCCGCGCGAGGCCTGGATCGACTACGTAGGCCTCAACCACCTCGGCTGGGTCCGCGGACTGCAGGTGGCCGGACGCGACGAACTGCCGAGGCTGCTCGCCGACCCGGATCTCCTCGGCTCCTTCGAGGAGGGCAAGCTCTTCGGCACCGAGTGGCTCCAGTCGCTCGGCGCGATCCCGAACGAGTACCTGCACTACTACTACTTCAACCGCGAGGCCGTCCGCGCCTACAGCGAGGCCGAGAGGACCCGCGGCGCGTTCCTGCGCGACCAGCAGGCCGGCTTCTACGAGGAGATGAGGCGCCCGGACACCGCGGCCCTCACGGCCTGGGACCGCACGCGCGCCGAGCGCGAGGCCACCTACATGTCGGAGAACCGGGAGACGGCCGGCGCGGGCGAACGCGACGCCGACGACCTCTCCGGCGGCTACGAGAAGGTGGCGCTCGCCCTGATGCGGGCCATCGCCCGCGACGAGCGCACCACGCTCATCCTCAACGTCCGCAACCAGGGCACCCTCTCGGTGCTCGACGCGGACGCCGTCATCGAGGTGCCCTGCCTCGTCGACGCCAACGGCGCGCACCCGGTGGCCGTCGCCCCGCTCCCCGACCACGCGACCGGCCTGGTGTGCGCGGTGAAGGCCGTCGAGCGCGAGGTGCTCGCCGCCGCCGCGTCGAGCTCCCGGACGACGGCCGTGAAGGCGTTCGCCCTGCATCCCCTCGTCGACTCCGTGAATGTCGCGCGCAGGCTGGTCGACGGGTACACCGTGGCCCATCCTGGTCTGGCGTACCTTAAGTAAGCGCTTTCCCCGCTATCTGGAGACTTTCATGCACGACGAACGCCGGCGAATCGAGGAGCGCGTCCAGCGCCTTCACGACCAGCGCATCAAGGGCGCGATCTACGCCGCCACCGTGCCCTTCGAGGTCGAGGCCTGGCAGGCGCCGGGGGAGCCCGTCCCCTTCGAGGAGGCCGCGGCCGCCCCCTACGAGCCCTTCGCCATGGACACCCCGTGGGGTCCGCCCTGGGGCACCACCTGGTTCCGGATGCGCGGGCAGGTGCCCGCCGAGTGGGCCGGCAGGCGCGTCGAGGCCGTCATCGACCTCGGCTTCGTCGGCGACTGGCCCGGCAACCAGGCCGAGGCGCTCGTCCACCTCACGGACGGCACCCCGCTGAAGGCGGTCAACCCGCTCAACCAGTACGTGGCGATCGCCAACCCCGCCACCGGCGGCGAGCAGATCGACTACCTGGTCGAGGCGGCCTCCAACCCGGACATCCTCGCCGACAACTTCTCCAGGACCACGCCCATGGGCGACAAGCTCACCGCGGGCGACAAGCCGATCTACACCTTCCAGCGCGCCGACATCGCCGTCCTCGACGAGGAGGTCTGGCACCTCGACCTGGACGTCCAGGTGCTGCGCGAGCTGATGCTGGAGCTGGGGGAGCACGACCCGCGCCGCCACGAGATCGCGCACGCACTGGACCGGGCCCTGGACCTGCTGGACCTCGACGACGTCTCCGGTTCGGCCGCGGACGTACGGGCCGCGCTGAAGCCCGCGCTGTCCAAGCCCGCCAACGCCAGCGCCCACGTCATCTCCGGCGTCGGCCACGCGCACATCGACTCCGCCTGGCTCTGGCCGATCCGCGAGACCAAGCGCAAGACGTCCCGCACCTTCTCGAACGTCACCTCGCTCGCCGACGAGTACGACGACTTCATCTTCGCCTGCTCGCAGGCCCAGCAGTACGAGTGGGTGCGCGACAACTACCCGAAGGTCTGGGCCCGCATCCAGGAGTCCGTCAAGAAGGGCCAGTGGGCGCCGGTCGGCGGCATGTGGGTCGAGGCCGACGGCAACCTCCCCGGCGGCGAGGCCGTCGCCCGCCAGCTCATCCACGGCAAGCGGTTCTTCATCGAGCACTTCGGCGTCGAGACCAAGGGCGTGTGGCTGCCGGACTCCTTCGGCTACACCGCGGCCTACCCGCAGCTCGCCAAGCTCGCCGGCAACGAATGGTTCCTGACCCAGAAGATCTCCTGGAACCAGACCAACAAGTTCCCGCACCACACCTTCTGGTGGGAGGGCATCGACGGCACGCGGATCTTCACGCACTTCCCGCCGGTGGACACCTACAACGCCCGCTTCAGCGGCGAGGAGATGGCCCGCGCCACGCGCAACTACCGGGAGAAGGGTGCCGCCACGCGCTCGCTGGCCCCCTTCGGCTGGGGCGACGGCGGCGGCGGACCCACCCGCGAGATCATGGAACGTGCCCGCAGGCTCGCCGACCTGGAGGGTTCACCGAAGGTCGTCGTCGAGCACCCGGACGACTTCTTCGCCAAGGCGCGCGAGGAGTACCCGGACGCCCCGGTCTGGGTCGGCGAGCTCTACCTGGAGCTGCACCGCGCCACGTACACCTCTCAGGCCCGCACCAAGCAGGGCAACCGCAGGAGCGAACACAGGCTCCGCGAGGCGGAGTTGTGGGCCACCACGGCCGCGCTGCACGCGCCCGGCTACGCCTACCCGCACGAGAGGCTCGACCGGCTCTGGAAGACGGTCCTGCTCCACCAGTTCCACGACATCCTGCCCGGATCGTCGATCGCCTGGGTGCACCGCGAGGCGGAGGCCGAGTACGCGCGCGTCGCGAAGGAGGTCGAGGAGCTGACCGCCGAGGCGGTCACCGCACTGGGCGCCGGCGGCACCCGCGTCTTCAACACGAGCCCGGCCGAGCGCCGGGAGGTCGTACGGACCCCCGACGGCACGCTGGCCCACACCGTCGTTCCCGCGAACGGCAGCGCGCCCCTCGGCGCCGGTGAGCCGCCCCGGCCGGTGACGGCCGACGGCCGCGTCCTCGACAACGGCCTGGTCCGCGTCGAGGTCGCCGAGGACGGCACCCTGGCCTCCGTACGCGACCTGCGCGCCGGCGGCCGCGAGGTCCTCGCCGGCCAGGGCAACCTGCTCCGTCTGCACACCGACCTCCCGAACTACTGGGACGCCTGGGACGTCGACAAGCACTACAAGAACCGCTACACGGACCTGCTGGACGCCGAGTCCGTGACCGTGGTCGAGGCGGACCCGCTGCTGGGGGCGATCCGGGTGGAGCGCTCCTTCGGCAACGGCTCGCGCATCACGCAGACGATCAGTGTCCGTGCCGGCAGCCCCCGGATCGACTTCGAGACGGACATCGACTGGCACGAGGCCGAGAAGTTCCTCAAGGCCGGCTTCCCGGTGGACATCCGCGCGGCCCACTCGTCCGCCGAGATCGCGTTCGGTCACATCCAGCGGCCCACGCACACCAACACCAGCTGGGAGTCGGCCCGCTTCGAGGTCTCCGGCCACCGCTGGGTCCACCTCGGCGAACCGGGCTACGGCGTCGCTGTCATCAACGACTCCACGTACGGCCACGACGTCTCCCGTACGGTTCGCGAGGACGGCGGTACGACGACCACGGTCCGGCTCAGCCTGGTCCGTGCCCCGCGCATCCCGGACCCGGAGGCCGACCAGGGCAGGCACCGTTTCACGTACGCCCTGCTGCCGGGCGCCACGATCGAGGACGCGGTCGCCGAGGGCTACGCGCTCAACCTGCCGCTGCGGGTGGCGGACTCGGCGGGTACCCCGGAGCCGGTCGTGTCCGTCGACGGCGAGGGCGTGACCATCGAGGCGGTCAAGATCGCCGACGACACGTCGGGCGATGTCGTCGTACGCGTCTACGAGTCCCGGGGCGGCCGGGCACAGGGCACCCTGCGCACGAGCTTCCCGCTCGCCGGCGCGCAGATCACCGACCTCCTGGAGCGGCCGCTGACGACGGCCGGCACGGACGGGAACAGCGTCTCCGTCACCCTGCGCCCCTTCGAGATCCAGACGCTGCGGCTGGCCGTGGGGAAGGAGTAGCCCGGGGGTCCGTTCGCGAATTGACCCATGATTTCGCGCAGGAAATGCCACCTGTCACCGGTCGCACTGCTGCGTAGGGTCATAGTCATGACGACGAACAAGTACGCAGAGACCCTGCACACCGCGGACTTCCGGCCGGTTCTCACCCGTGCCGCCGAGGCCGAGACGACGAGCGATCCCAGCAGTGTGATGACGCTCTTCGCGGACTCCGGCGACACGGGCGGCCGGCTGACCAGCTACCGGTCGACGTTCGCGGAGGGCGCCATCGGCGCGCCCGCCCACCTGCACACCAGGGCGTCCGAGCTGTTCTTCGTGATCGGCGGATCGCTGCAGGTGCTGCTGGGCGAGGAGATCACCGTCCTCGAAGCCGGTGACCTGCTGGTCGTGCCGCCGAACACCCCGCACGCCTTCGCCGCCGCGCCCGGCGCGACGGCGGACGTGCTGTTCGTGTTCACACCCGGCGCCGCGCGCTTCGACTACCTGCGGCTGCTCGGCCGGGTCATGCGCGGTGAGGCCGACCCGCAGGAGATCAAGGACTCCTCGGAGCGGTTCGACAACCACTACGTCGACAGCCCCGTATGGCGCGAGGCGCTCGCGGCCAGGAACTGACACACGCGGGCCCCGGCACCTTCGAGGTGCCGGGGCCCGCGCGGACCGGTGGACCGGTCAGACCGTCAAAGGGCTGTCCGAAGGCTGTGCGGCGTGGGCGGTCCGCGGCTCCTGGGCCGCCTGCGGACCGACGGCGGTGTCCGGCGCGGGCACGGGGAGATCCAGGTCGGCGCGCTGCGGCGGCACCGACACGGGACGCACCGCACGCGGTCCGGAGACCACCGCGTAGTCCTGGCCGAGGAACGGCGGGACGAGATCGCCGGGCTCCTCGCCCAGCGCCAGCCGCACGGCGGCCCACGGAGCGTTGATCCCGCACTGCGAGAGCTGGTGCAGACCGCCCGCGGGGCGGGTGTTGACGTCCATGAGGACCGGCTCGTCACCGAACATCCGGAACTGGATGTTCGTCAGGTAGTGCAGCCCGAACGCCTCAGCGAGGACCCGCGACGGCTCGATCCACGCCGGGTCCAGTGTGAAGCCGCGCCGCCGTCCGTTCTTGGTCCGGCCCACGGCCATCCGCACCCGCCCGTCCGGACCGGTGAGGCAGTCCACCGAGACCTCCGGCTCTCCCAGCTGCGGCATGACCAGCCAGTCCACGGGCTCGTCGGCCCCCCGCAGCGCCTCCACGACCAGGTCCAGCGGCATGTACGGGCTGGGAAAGCCGTTGAGGTGCATGAGGGAGAAGGGGGTGCGCGTGATGATGCGGAAGCCCACGCCGCCCGCCCCCGAGGCCGGCTTGAAGCACGCCTTGTGGCCTGCCGCCTCCAGCGCGTCGACGGCCGTGACCAGCTCGTCCGCGGTGCGCACCCGCCACCACGGAGGCACCGGCACACCGAGCTCCCTGACCGCCTCGTACGCGACGACCTTGTCCTGGAAGGTCTGCACGGCCTCGACGGGCGGCGCGAGCAGCGCCGTACCGACCGCGGCGAACTCCTCGCGGTGCCCGGCCAGGGCCGCCTGGTGCAGGACCGGCACGAACACGTCGATGGAGTGCCGGGCGCACTGGTCGAGCGCGTACTCGACGTAGGCGGCCGGGGACAGCCCCTCCGGCTCCAGCGCGGCGGTGTCCGCGGCGGCCAGGATGGGGGAGTCGGGGTCACCGTGGGTCGCGTGGATCTCGACCGCGCGGCCACACGGATTTCGCCTCAGCTGATCCATGAAGAACACGTTCTCCGCGTACGTGCGGTTGAGCCAGACGCGTACGCGAGAGACCATGCAGGCCGCCTTTCGGGGTGTGCGGGCACGGCGAAGCAGGCCGAGCCCGGCCAAAATGAATGGTGGGTACACAAAACCGCCGTTCGAAAACGGTAGTTCGTGGCGGTTGTGTAGGGCCGATCATAGGGGGTCCGAAGACCCTCTGCTGCTACGGGCGTGTTACGGAATGGCCGTAGGGGTTCCGCCGCGCCTCCCGCTGCACGTCAGGGCCCCTGCGTCCCGTCCGCCATGCCCGGCACGGCGCTCACTTCTGTCGTCGCCGGCACGGTCGCGGCCCCGCACGGCGAGGGTGCGAAGTCGAACGCGGGGTCGCACACGAATCCGTGCGGCGGCCCGCAGCGCGGACCGGTCCTCCCCTCGCGGAAGTGCGCCCAACGCTCCACGTGCCCCGCTCGGGCGCCGTACGCGCGGGCGTACCGCCGCGCGACGTGGAGCGCGGCCGGCCCGACACCTCGGGACAACGCCCGGCGGCGGAGCGGGAAACGGGCGGCGCGACCCCGCCCGAGCCGACCTTGTGCCGTGCCTCGGCCATGTGTTCTTGTGTTCCCATCCGGGCGGCCGCGGGGCGTCCCGGCCGCGGAGGGGGCGAGGGTGACGACGGCTGACCGCCGGGGCCGGCTGCTGGCCATCAGCGACCTGCACATCGGATACGCCGAGAACCGTGCCCTCGTCGAGGCGATGCGCCCGGAGACCGACGACGACTGGCTCCTCGTGGCCGGTGACGTCGCGGAGACGGTGGCCGACATCCGCTGGGCCCTCGAAACCCTCACCGGCCGCTTCCGCAAGGTGATCTGGGCGCCCGGCAACCACGAGCTGTGGACCCATCCCAAGGACACCGTCACCCTGCGCGGCACGGCCCGTTACGACCATCTCGTGGAGCTCTGCCGCGAGTTGGGCGTGAGCACCCCTCAGGACCCGTACCCCGTGTGGGAAGGTCCCGGCGGACCCGTCGCCGTGGCTCCCCTGTTCCTCCTCTACGACTACTCGTTCCTGCCCGCGGGCTGCACGACCAAGGAGGAGGGGCTTGCGTACGCCCACGGGACCGGCATCGTCTGCACGGACGAGTACCTGCTGCACCCCGACCCGTACCCCAGCCGCGAGGCCTGGTGCCGGGCCCGGGTCGCCGAGACCGAGCGCAGGCTCGCGGAGATCCCCGCCGAACTGCCCACGGTGCTCGTCAACCACTACCCCCTGGACCGGCACCCGACGGAAGTCCTCTGGCATCCCGAGTTCGCCATGTGGTGCGGCACCCGGCTCACCGCGGACTGGCACCGCACCCACCGCGTGGCCGCCATGGTCTACGGCCACCTGCACATCCCCCGCACCACCTGGCTCGACGGCGTCCGCTTCGAGGAGGTGTCGGTGGGATACCCCCGCGAGTGGCGCAGTCGGCCGGAGCCGCCGGGCAGACTGCGCCGCATCCTGCCGATGGAGGTCTGAGCCGGTGATCGAGGAACTGCTCCCGGAGTCCGTCGTGGCCGTGGAGGCGCACACGGACGAGCCCACCGAGGGCACGACGTCGGCCCCCGGGCTGTACCCCGAGGAAGAGGCGCTGATCGCGCGCGCCGTCGAGAAACGGCGCCGTGAGTTCACCGTGGTACGCGGTTGCGCGCGGCGCGCCATGGAGAAGCTCGGCGTGCCCCCGCAGGCCGTCCTGCCCGGCGACCGGGGAGCCCCGCGCTGGCCCGACGGGCTGGTCGGCAGCATGACGCACTGCGAGGGCTACGCCGCCGCCGCGCTGGCCCGCGCCACCGACCTGGCCTCGCTCGGCATCGACGCGGAGCCCCATCTGCCGCTCCCGGACGACGTGCTGTCGTCGGTGGCGCTGCCCGACGAGGGCCTGCGGCTGAGCGCTCTCGCCGGGGAGCACCCCGCGATCCACTGGGACCGCCTCCTGTTCAGCGCCAAGGAGTCGGTCTACAAGGCGTGGTTCCCCCTCACCGGGAAGTGGCTCGACTTCACCGAGGCGGACATCGAAGTCTTCGTGGATTCCGGACGCACCACGTCAGGCGGCTTCCGCGCCGCGCTGCTCGTCCCCGGTCCGGTGGTCGACGGCCGTCGCGTCGGCCGCTTCGAAGGGCGCTGGACAGTGGGCCGGGGACTCGTCGCGACCTCGGTGAGTGTGCCGCACGAGAGGGGCTGAACGCGGCTCCGGACGGCAGGCGAAGGGCGGGGCCCGCCGCCACGGCGGCGGGCCGTGGCGGCGCCCCGGCCCCGGCGAAGGACTGACGGCCGGTCATCACGCCTCCGGGCACCACGTGTGCAGCAGACGGAAGAACGCCTCCTCGTTGCCCGCGAGGCCCGCCGCGGCCAGTGCGCTCTCCGCCTCCGCGAGGGCGGACGGCGGCACGAGGGGTGGTCGGCCCGTGCCGGGCGGACTGTCCATCGCGGCCCGTACGGTCTGCAGCAGGCGCAGATAGGCCTGCACGGCGGTGCGTTCGTGGTCGGTGAGTACGGCGGTCGGCATCGGACGGCTCTCCCGGTTCGGCTCGGCTTCGGCTCGTTTGTCGTTCACCACGCCGCCGCACAGCGGTGGCGCTGGGTCCAGCTTGCCGTCCGCCACTGACAATGCCCTTTCCGTACGCGTTCGTTCGCCCGGTCAGCGGAAGCAAATCGTCACCGAAACGCCTGGTCGGACAACGGATCCAGGCTGGAACGCAGTGTCGGAGCCGCACCGCCGGCGGCTCGGCGAGGGGCGGGTGGGCCGATGACCGGCGCCCCTCGGAGGCGTTCGCGGAGCGCGGTCGAGTGGGGGCATGATGCGCGCCGGCCCCAAGGGGCGCGGGGAACTGCGCGACCAGCGACTACGGGCCTGCAGCCGAGGAACCGCACGTCCGGCGGAGCGCTCAGCGGGCCCGCTCGGGGAACTCGCTCCGCGGCCTGCACGCCGACCGGTTCCGGGCCGCCGCGACGACGGGGGACCGGCGCAGGGCGAGGGACATCCGCACGAGGTCACGCGGTCCCTCGGTGGGTGCGGCGGGGGAAGCCGTAGGGGGCGCGGAGGACGGGGACCCGGTGGGCGCGGCCGGCTCGGCGGAGTCGATGACCCTGCCCTCCGGGTCCGCGGCCCGGGCCCGCACCGCTGCCGTCACCATCGCCGCGTCGGCCTCGGCCCGGGCCTGGCCGGGGTCGGAACCCGCCGCGAGCGCCGCGTCGTGGGCGCGTGCCCGCAACTCGGCGTCGAAGTAGGGGTACAGGCTGAGCATGCCGTCGTGGATGTCCGACTCCCGCTGGGTGACGCGGAGTTCGACGGGGGACCACCAGGTCATCCGCACCGCGCGGCCTGCCTGCGGCGAGACCGGGGCCAGCTCGCGCCACAGCGGCCCCAGACGGCGGTACGTCGACCAGGTCGACCAGGCGTCACCGGCCCGCTGACAGGCCAGCGGGACACAGAAGCCGACCGCGGTGATCTGCGCTCCGACCGAGGCGAGCCCGGGGGCCACGTCGGTGCTGAGGTAGTCGAGGTCGCCGCCGTTCCAGCGGGCGACCACGGCGGTGAACTTGGCGCTCAGGTAGGCGATGTTGCACACATAGCCGGCCACGATGATCAGCAGTCCGGCCCGCAGCCGGCCCTGCACCTGAAGGGCCCAGCGGCCGCACATCACGTTCATCGCGACGCCCGCCACGGCCAGCGCGCCCAGGTAGAGCACGATCATCTCGCGGACGAACGGCTCGTCGGCGTAGTACGTGTCGAAGTCCCGCAGCCGCTCGACGGGCGCGTCCCCGAGGGCGAACAGCACGACCAGCGCCACGATCACGACGCCGTACCCGGTGATCCAGCGCCGTGACGTCCGGCGGGTCGACTCCGGCGGTCCGCCGCGCCAGTTCACGATCAGCACCAGGCAGGCGGCGCTGAACGCGCTCAGCAGGCAGTAGACGAGCGGCGCCGAGGCGTTGGTGACGCCGAGGAGGTCGTTCACCTCGGCGATGGTCGGCGGGGCCGCGAAGAAGAACACCAGCCCGGTCAGTGCCATCAGCGAGCACACGGACCGCAACAGGGGATCGCGCCAGGAACGCAGCAGCGAGGGGCCCTTGACGGCGAGCGCGGCCGCCATGGCGACAGCGGGAACGTAGTAGGTGGTCCCGTCCACGGTGCGCGGGCGCCTTCAGCCCTGCGGCCCGCGATAGCCCAGGGACGCCTCGATCCGGCCGGCGAGCCCCTCACGCCGTACGGGCCCGCGCAGCGCCGAACCGGGCAGCCACACCCGGCACTTGCTGGCCAGCAACAGGCCGAAACTCTCGGCGTCCTTCTCGTCGGCCAGGTCGAACCGGGTGCGCGCCGCGACCTTCAGGACGGTCGCCCGCAGGTCGGCGTCGTCCGACAGCAGGCGGGCGGCGACGGCCGCGCCCTCCACGTGGTGGCCGCAGTGGCCCGCCTTCATGTGCCACAGCTCGTGGCCGAGTATCACCAACTGGTGATCGGGCGCGGTGCGTTCCTCGATGACCACGAGGTCCTGCTCCGCCATGTCGAGCCACAGTCCGCTGGCGGTCCCCGGCGGGAAGGCGGCCGTACGGAACCGCACGGGACGGCCGCGCCGCCTGCTCATCGCCTCGCACAGCGCCGTGTAGAGGTCCGCGGGTTCCGCCGGCGCCGGGAGCGAGAGCTCGTCGACCAACTCGCCGCACAGACGGCGCATTTCCCTTCCGATGCCCACCGCTGTCCCCCGGATCACGACTCGGGCCGCTTGACGCTCTCCAGGAGCATGTCCAGCCACTCGGCGACCTTGTCCCGGTGCTGGTCGGTGGGCAGTTGCGCGGCCCGCCAGGCGATGCCACGGACCCCGTGGTCCTGCAGCAGTCTCTCCAGCGGGTCCTCGGCGGCGGCCGGGTTGGCGCGGCGCTCCCGGTCGGCGAGCCGCTGGAGCAGGTCCTGTTCGGTGCGCTGGAGGGCACCGGCGAGGGCCTCGGGGTCCTCGGCGGTGAGGAAGCCGGCGTGTACGCGGAAGAAGCGCTGGATGGCGTCGCAGTGCTCCATCGTCGGGCGCCGGTCGCCGTTGATGAGCGCACCCGCCTGCTGGCGCGACATGCCCGCGCCGTCGGCGATCTCCTGCTGGGTGTACCGGCGGCCGTTGGGCTTCAGGCGGGTACGGCGGAGCAGGTCGAGGCGTTGCAGGAAACGGGCCTGGAGATCGGGCTCGCCCGCGGGCCGCCCGTTCAGCAGGGACCGGACCACCACTTCCGGGACACCCGACGCGACGGACAGGCGGCGGACGTCGAACACCTCGTTGTGCGGTGCGCCGAGCCGCTCGGCCAGCCCGGCGACTCTGGCCACGACGGCCGGCAGCAGACCCGTCGCCGTGGCGCCCGGAACCTCGAAGCCATCCGTCACCGACAGTTCTCCTACGTCTCTCTCGACCGCTGGTGGGGGAACCGGATCCCTCGGACGTGAAGTCCCTGTGCGGATCCGCGCTGTGCAGCGTGAACTGCCCGAAGACCGGAGAGTAGCTCTTTGGTCGAACTCACATCCAGGTCTCGCCACAACTGTGGCGGGATTCAGCCGTCAACGGGCGGCAAATGCCACGATAGTTGACACCACTCCGGCCGGGGTAGCAGGATCACGACGCCGCGTGAAGGCCGCATAGGCAAGAGGGGTGGACCTCCCGATGGCGTTACCAGGCAGGAGGGTCCCGGCCACAGCCGCGACCCGTCCCCGAGAGTCTTGAGGCCCAGGCGTATCTCCAGGACTACGCAGCACTCCTGGATGCCGTTCCCTTCCCGTCCGTCGTCGTCGACCACCGCTGGGACGTCGTCCTGGCGAACGGTGCGTTCGAGACACTTTTCCGTGAGGTCGGCCCGCATCCCACCGCCATGCCGGGCGACAACTTCCTCCGGTTCGTCCTGTTCCATCCGGACGCGGCCACGGTCCTCGCCGAGCACGAGTCGAGCTGGTGCCTGCCGATGCTGGCGCACTTCGCCGCGACCGTGGAGCGGCACGGCCACGATCACGTGCTGCAGTCGATCCTGCGGGACATCGCCCAGGACCCCATCATGGACGCCGCCTACCGGCACGGCCTGCCGCACTGGATCCGCTCGGTCGGTCCGCACGCCGTGGAGCACGACGGCGCGGTGCGGCCGCTGCTGCACCCCGACCCGAGGTGGGGGCGTACGGAGTGCCGGATCGTCGGCGAGACCCCCAAGTCCCTTCATGACATGGGGTACACGCGGCTGACGCTGGTCCTGCGCGAGGCCCGCCGGCCGGCGG
>NZ_JAHRIB010000172.1 GCF_019090165.1 Streptomyces sp. BV286 | reverse complement strand
CCGGCTCCGGCCGCGCCGGTACCGGCTCCCGCTCCCGTCACCCCGGCCCAGGCGCCTGCCGCGACCTCGGGTGACGACGGCGCGTACGTGACCCCGCTGGTGCGCAAGCTCGCCGCCGAGAACGGCGTCGAGCTGGCCTCCGTCAAGGGCACCGGCGTCGGTGGCCGTATCCGCAAGCAGGACGTCCTCGCCGCCGCCGAGGCCGCGAAGGCGGCCGCCGCAGCCCCGGCTCCGGCCGCGGCCGCGGCCGCGCCGAGCGCCGCCAAGAAGGCGCCGACGCTGGAGGCCTCTCCGCTGCGCGGCCAGACCGTGAAGATGCCCCGCATCCGCAAGGTCATCGGCGACAACATGGTGAAGGCCCTGCACGAGCAGGCCCAGCTGTCCTCGGTCGTCGAGGTGGACGTCACCCGCCTGATGAAGCTCCGCGCGAAGGCGAAGGACTCCTTCGCGGCGCGCGAGGGCGTCAAGCTCTCCCCGATGCCGTTCTACGTGAAGGCGGCGGCCCAGGCGCTGAAGGCCCACCCGGCCGTCAACGCCCGGATCAACGTCGAAGAGGGCACGATCACCTACTTCGACACCGAGAGCGTCGGTATCGCGGTGGACTCCGAGAAGGGCCTGATGACCCCGGTCATCAAGCACGCGGGCGACCTGAACATCGCCGGTATCGCCAAGGCCACCGCCGACCTGGCGGGCAAGGTCCGGGCGAACAAGATCACCCCGGACGAGCTGTCCGGCGCGACCTTCACCATCAGCAACACCGGTTCGCGTGGTGCGCTCTTCGACACGATCATCGTGCCGCCGAACCAGGTCGCGATCCTGGGCATCGGTGCCACGGTCAAGCGCCCGGCCGTCATCGAGACGGAGGAGGGCACGGTCATCGGCGTCCGTGACATGACGTACCTGACGCTCTCCTACGACCACCGTCTGGTGGACGGCGCCGACGCCGCCCGTTACCTGACGGCGGTCAAGGCGATCCTGGAGGCGGGCGAGTTCGAGGTCGAGCTCGGCCTGTAGCTCCGCCATATCGCAGCAGAAGGTGCCCCTGTCCGGCTTGCCGGACAGGGGCACCTTCGCGTGGTGCTCCACCCCGTAGAGGCCATCCTGCGGGCCGGTGGGGGCTGGTCGCGCAGTTCCCCGCGCCCCTGAAAGACGAAAAGCCGGGGGCGTGGCCCCGCTTTTCAGGGGCGCGGGGAACTGCGCGACCAGCCACGCCCGACGGGAAGCCGCCGGACAGCCCGCAGGCCCCTCCCCTGTCGCGCACGGCCAACCCGGCGGAGCCACGTGTGCGGCTCATCTCACCTGCGGGAAAGCACCCCCGCGCACCCTTCCCGGAGGGACTACCGGCCTTATTGTCTAGAAGTCAACGCCCTCGGGGCCGGAGCGCCCCAGCCTAAGGAGCCCTCAATGACCGCGCCCGTCGTCCACTCGCTCCGCGAGCAGATCCGCGAGCACATCGTGGAGGGGATCGTGAGCGGCCGCTGGAAGCCGGGCGAGCGGATCGTGGAGCGGCGGATCGCCACCGAGCTGGAGGTCAGCCAGACGCCCGTGCGGGAGGCCCTGCGCGAGCTGGAGTCGCTGCGCCTGATCGAGTCGGCGCCCAACAAGGGCGTGCGCGTACGGAACCTGACCGCGGCGGACCTGGAGGAGAGCTATCCCGTGCGGGCGGGTCTGGAGGCCATCGCCGCCGAGCTGGCCGCCGAGCGGCTCGCCGCCGACTGCTCGGCGCTCGAACCGCATGTCACGGCCCTGTACGAGGCCGACCGGAAGGCCGACGGCACCGGACAGGTCCGCCACACGGTGGGCTTCCACCGCGAGCTGGTGCGGGCCGCGGGCAACTCCGTGCTGCTGCACACCTGGGAGGGCCTGGGCATCGAGGTCTTCACCGCCCTGTCGATCCGCTGGCTGGGCACGGTCCAGCAGTCGTACGCGGAGGAGCACGAGGCGCTGGTGGAGGCGTTCCGGCGCCGGGATCCGCTGATCGCCGAGCTGGTCAAGGCGCATGTGCTGGGGTGCGCGCCGCGGACGGGCAACGAGCCCGCGTAACCGCGATCCCGTCCCGTCGGCTGCCAGCAGTGGAGCGCCGGCCCGCTCAGAAGTACCCCCGACGGCATGCCTCACCTGCGAAAACAAGGCACCGCGTGCCTGCAGCCAAGGCACCGCGTGCCTACTTTGTCGTGATCAAGAGGTTTTCCCCTTCAACCCTTTGATCGATCATCGATCAGCGAGTTACAGTCACCGACGGGCTCCCACACGAGCCCGCCGCCCTGTCCTGCCAAAGACCAAGGGCACCCCCCGTAGAACCCCTTGCCGACGAGGGAACCCCCTCCGCATCCGGAAGGCGGCGCAATGACCGACCCCACCGCAATCCAGCCGAGCGAGCTCGACCAGCTCCCGGACCGCGACCCGGAGGAGACCGCCGAATGGCAGGCCTCCCTGGACGCCGTCACCAAGGCGGCCGGGCCGCACCGAGCCGCGTATCTGATGCGCCGCACGCTGGAGCGCGCCGAGGGCAACGGCCTCGCGCTGCCCAAGCTGCTTGAGACCGACTACGTCAACACCATCCCGACCGCCGCCGAGCCCACCGCGGACGGCGACGAGGCGATGGAGCGCAGGATCACCGCGTGGAACCGCTGGAACGCGGCCGCGATGGTGACCCGGGGCGCGAAACACGGCGTGGGCGGGCACATCGCCACCTTCGCCTCCGCGGCCTGGCTCTACGAGACGGGCTTCAACCACTTCTTCAAGGGCAAGGAGGCCGACGGGTCCGGCGACCAGCTCTACATCCAGGGCCACGCCTCCCCCGGCATCTACGCCCGCGCCTTCCTCGACGGCCGCCTCACCGAGGCGCACCTCGACAAGTTCCGCCAGGAGGCGGGCGGCAACGGCCTTCCGTCGTACCCGCACCCGCGCCGGCTTCCCTGGCTGTGGGAGTTCCCGACGGTGTCGATGGGCCTCGGCCCGCTCTCCGCGATCTACCAGGCGCGCTTCAACCGCTATCTCACCAACCGCAACATCAAGGACGTCTCGGCGTCCCACGTGTGGGCGTTCCTCGGTGACGGCGAGATGGACGAGCCGGAGTCGACGGCGGCCCTCGCACTCGCCTCCCGCGAGGGTCTCGACAACCTGACCTTCGTCATCAACTGCAACCTCCAGCGCCTCGACGGCCCGGTCCGCGCGAACTTCAAGATCGTGCAGGAGCTGGAGGCCCAGTTCCGCGGCGCCGGCTGGAACGTCATCAAGTCGCTGTGGGGCAACGCCTGGGACGAGCTGTTCCGGCTCGACACCACCGGCGCCCTCGTCCGCCGCCTCCGTGAGGTCCCGGACGCGCAGGTGCAGACGTACCAGACCCGCGACGCCGCCTACATCCGCCAGGACTTCTTCGGCGCCGACCCGGCGCTCGTCGAGCTGGCGAAGCTGCTGAGCGACGACAAGATCCTGGAGTGCTTCCACCTCTCCCGCGGTGGTCACGAGGCGCGCAAGGTGTACGCCGCGTACAAGGCGGCCGTCGAGCACAAGGGCGCCCCGACGGTCATCCTGGCCCAGACGGTCAAGGGCCACACCCTCGGCGAGGGCTTCGCGTCGAAGAACGCCAACCACCAGATGAAGAAGCTGTCGACGGACGAGTTCAAGCAGATGCGTGACCTGCTCGAACTGCCCATCTCCGACAGCCAGTTCATCGACGGGGTCGTCCCCTACGGTCACCCGGGCGCCGACGCCCCCGAGGTCCGTTACCTGCAGGAGCGCCGCGCGGCCCTCGGCGGCCCGGCCCCCGCCCGCCGTACGCACCCGCTCGCACCGCTGCCCGCCCCGGCCGACAAGGCGTTCACCGCCTTCGACAAGGGCTCCGGCTCGCAGAACATCGCGACGACCATGGCCTTCGTACGCCTGGTCAAGGACCTGGTCCGCGACAAGCAGTCCGGGAAGCGCTGGGTGCCGATCGTCCCCGACGAGGCGCGCACCTTCGGCATGGAGAGCCTCTTCCCGTCCCTCGGCATCTACTCGCCGAAGGGCCAGACGTACGAGCCGGTCGACCGTGACCAGCTGATGTACTACAAGGAGGCCAAGGACGGCCAGATCCTCAACGAGGGGATCACCGAGGCCGGTTCGATGGCGGACTTCATCGCCGCGTCCACCGCGTACAGCACGCACGGTGAGGCGATGATCCCGTTCTACATCTTCTACTCGATGTTCGGCTGGCAGCGCACGGCCGACCAGATGTGGCAGCTCGGCGACCAGCTCGGCCGCGGCTTCCTCGTCGGCGCCACGGCGGGCCGTACGACGCTGACGGGCGAGGGCCTGCAGCACGCGGACGGGCACTCGCCGGTCATCGCGGCGACGAACCCGGCCGCCATGAGTTACGACCCGGCGTTCGCGTACGAGGTCGCCACGATCGTCAAGGACGGTCTGCGCCGCATGTACGGCGAGGCCGCGCCCGGCGAGGACTCGAACGTCTTCTACTACCTCACCGTCTACAACGAGCCGATCCCGCAGCCCGCGAAGCCGTCGGGTCTCGGTATCGACGAGGGCATCGTCAAGGGCCTCTACCGCTTCAACACGGCGGAGTCGGCCGGGGTCCAGGTCAACGCCGCCAACGCCCCGCGCATCCAGCTGCTCGGCTCCGGTACGGCGATCCACTGGACCCTGGAGGCTCAGCGGCTGCTCGCGGAGGAGTGGGGTGTGGCCGCGGACGTCTGGTCCGCCACGTCCTGGACGGAGCTGCGCCGGGACGCGCTGGAGGCCGACGCGGCACTGCTGCGCGGCGAGGAGCGGGTGCCGTACGTGCGCCAGGCGCTGCACGGTGCCGAGGGGCCCGTCCTCGCGGTCTCCGACTACATGCGGCAGGTGCCCGACCAGATCGCGCAGTGGGTCGAGCAGGACTACTCGTCGCTGGGCGCCGACGGTTTCGGCCTCTCCGACACCCGTGAGGCGGCCCGCCGCCACTTCGGCGTCGACGCGCAGTCGATCGTCGTGGCGGCGCTGGCCCAGCTCGCGCGGCGCGGCGAGGTGCCGGCCTCGGCCGTGAAGGAAGCGCGGGAGCGGTACGGGTTGTAGGTGTCGTACGCCGGCTGCGGGCCGGTGGGGGCTGGTCGCGCAGTTCCCCGCGCCCCCGGACAAAGCGGGGCTGCGCCCCTGCATTGTCCGGGGGCGCACCCCGTACGGCCCGCACCCGCCCACCCGGCAAAATGGGTGCATGCGTGCTGCCCGGCTCATCAAGATGGTGTTGCTGCTCCAGTCCCGGCCGTCGATGACGGCTGCCGAGCTGGCCCGGGAGCTGGAGGTGTCGGAGCGCACGATCACCCGGGACGCGCAGGCCCTCTCGGAGGCCGGCGTCCCGGTGTACGCGGACCGGGGCCGGGTCGGCGGCTACCGGCTGATCGGCGGGTACCGAACGAGGCTCACCGGGCTCGCCAGGAGCGAGGCCGAGGCCCTGTTCCTCTCCGGGGTGCCGGGCGCGCTCCGCGAGATGGGCCTGGAGGACGCGGCTTCCGCCGCCCGGCTGAAGGTGTCCGCCGCCCTGCTGCCCTCCCTCAAGGACGCCTCCCGGACGGCGTCCCAGCGCTTCCATCTGGACGCGCCCGCCTGGTTCGCCGAACCGAAGACCCCCGAGCTGCTGCCGTCGATCGCCGAGGCGGTCTGGGACGACCTGCGCATCACCGCGCGCTACCGACGCCAGGAGGCCGACGTGGAGCGCGAGTTGGAGCCGTACGGTCTCGTGCTGAAGGCGGGCGTCTGGTACGTGTGCGCCCGGGTCACCGGGTCCGGTTCCTTCCGCGTCTACCGCATCGACCGGTTCACGGCGGTCGAGCCCGGCAGCGAGCGCTTCGGCCGCGACGAGTCGTTCGACCTGCCGGGTTTCTGGGCGGAGCGGGCCGCGCAGTTCGCCCGCTCGCTCCTGCGGGCGACGATCGTGGTGCGTCTCACCGAGGCGGGCGCGCGGCGGTTGAAGCACACCGTCGACCCGCTCTCGGCGCAGGAGGCCCTGGCCGAGGCGGGCTCGCCCGACGACGGGGGCCGGATCACGCTCACGCTGCCCGTCGAGTCGTACGACGTCGCGTACACCCAGCTGCTCTCCCTCGGCCCCGAGGTGGAGGTCCTGGAGCCGTCCGGGCTCAGGCGGCGTTTCGCCGAGGCGGCGGCCCGGACGGCCGCGTACTACGAGGAGCAGGGCTGAGGGGCTCCGGCGCGAGGGCTACCGGTAGCCGGTCACGTCCGCCGGCCTGCCCTGCGACTCCACCTCGATGAGGTAGCGCCACGCGTCGGGCGCCGAGCCGTCGACGTCCGTGAAGCCGTACTCCTGGGCGAGGCCGCCGCTGGACAGCGACCGACCGTTCCAGCGGGCCACGTCGGGGTCGGCGGCGAGTGCGACCAGGGCCCGGCCGACGTACGTGGGCGTCTCGGAGATCGCGAAGTGCGGGACGTTCTCGCAGGCGTCCCGCCAGTTCTCCTCGGTGACCTTGAAGGCGGTGTCGAGCATGGCCTCGGAGCGCAGCCAGCCAGGGGTGACGCAGACCGCCGTGCAGCCGTACTCCTTCAGCTCCTCCCCCAGGTCGTACGCCATGCGGATCGGGGCCGTCTTGGCGAGGTCGTAGAAGAGGGGCTTGCGGTAGCGCCGGTTGTACTCCTCGGTGCCGTCGGTGACCTCGACGAGCAGCCCGCCGGGGCTGCGGACGAGCAGCGGCAGCGCGCAGTGGCTGGTGACGATGTGCGACTCGATGCCGAGGCGCATGATCCGCAGCCCCTTGTCGAGGTCCATCTCCCACATGTCGGGCTGCTTGTCCGCCGACCAGTCGAGGAGGACGTCTCCGCCCCAGATGTCGTTGACGAGGATGTCGAGCCGGCCCTGCTCGCGGTCGATCCGGTCGACGAGCGCGCGCACCTGCTCCGGTTCGAGGTGGTCCGTCGGTACGGCGATCCCGCGGCCGGCGACCCCGGCGGCCGCGTCGACCAGTTCGCCCGTCTCCTCGATCGTCTCGGTGGTCCGGCCGACCTCGCTGACGTGCTCGCGGGTCGTGCGGCCGGTCACGTACACCGTGGCTCCCGCGCGTCCCAGCTCGACCGCCATGGCCCGTCCGGCGCCGCGGGTGGCGCCCGCGACCAGGGCGATCCTCCCGGTGAGCGGCTGCGCGGTCCCCTGTGCTGCTTCCTCTGTTCTCTCCATACGCCGAGCATCCCGCCGAATACCGACACCTGCTGTCGGACTTTCCGCAGGCATGTGCGCGGATAACGATCCGCCTGTCCCCGGGTGCGCGGGCCCGTCACAGGCCCGATGCTTGTCCCGTGATGGACGAGACGGAGTTCTGGGAGCTGGTGGACGCGACCCGCGAGGCCGCCGAGGGCGACCCCGAGGAGCAGGCCGATCTGCTGGTCGAGCGGCTCCTGAGGCTGGATCCCGAGATGGTCCTGGACTTCGCCCGCCACTTCGAGGCCCGCTACAACCGCGCGTACACCTGGGATCTGTGGGGCGCGGCCTGGATCCTGCTCGACGGGGCCAGCGACGACGCCTTCGACTTCTTCCGCTGCTGGCTGATCGGCCAGGGCCGGGAAACGTACGAGAGCGCCGTGCATGATCCGGACAAACTGGCCGACCTCCTGACGGACTTCGACGACGAGGTCGACGGGGACGGCGAGGAGCTGGGCTACTCGGCGGACGAGGCGTACGAGCAGCTCACCGGTACGGTCGCGCCCGACCTGGGTATCGCGGCGGCCCCGCCGGAGCCGCTCGGCACTCCGCTCGACCTGGAGAACCACTCCCTGCTGGCGGAGCGTTTCCCACGGCTGTGGGACCGGTTCGCGGACTGACGCGACGGGACACCGGCGCCGCTCGCAGCGGCCGCCACTCGCAGCGGACTTCGCCCGCCCGCTCCGCCTGCCCCGCTCCCTCTTGCCCTGCTCCCCCTATTGCCCTGCTGCGCCCGGCCCTCTCTACCGGGCCGGGCCCCGCGACCTCTCGGACCCGGTCCCCGGCGCTCCTGCGGGCAACGGCGAGCCCGCCCCCGGGGCGCTGTGCGGGGGCGCCGCGTTCGCCCGGTCCAGCGCGGACGCGGTGGCGGCGGACGGCCCCACCACGACGGCGGCCACCACACAGGCCACGGTCCACGGGCCGCGCATCACCCGCGCCCACAGGGACGTGCCCCGGGACGGCGGCTTCCTGCGGCTGTTGCTGTTGCTGTTGCTGTTGTCCGTACGACTGCTCATGTCCCTGCGACCGTTCATGATCCCCGCCTCCAGTCGGTGCGTGCCTCGACGGTAGGAGGCGTGGCTCGGGGTGATCCGTGAACCGGCTGTGGCGTACCTGTGAGGCGGTCGTACGGAGCCGCCGGGGGCCTAGGGACTGCCCTGGAGCCTGCCCTGGAGGCGGGCCGCGTGCTGTCTGATCTCGGGGAGCCTGGCCATGAGGGCGGCACCCGGGCACGCGGTCCAGTAGCCGTCGGTGTGGCCGGAGACGGCCGTGAAGGTGCCGCGGGTGCCCGCGCGGTACTTGCTCAGGCTGTTGGTGGAGACGAGCCGCACGGTGGCGCGCGGGTCGATGCCCGTGAGGCCCAGTTTCCAGGCGGCGACGGCCGCGATGGCGTCGGTCATGGCCTTGGGGACCGGCACGCCCGAGGTGAAGGTGCCGAGCGCGGCGATGCCCGTCGTGCCCACGTTGAAGCCCTGGGTGTGGGCGCCGACGACAGCGCGCTCGGTGCCGCCCGCCCGGCCTTCGTAGATCGTGCCGCAGCGGTCGACGAGGAAGTTGTAACCGATGTCGTCCCAGTGCCGGACGCCGGCCTGCCCCGTGTAGAGGTACTGGATGATGCGGGGCGCGTCGGCGCAGTCGTACCCGTTCGGCGAGTCGGTGTGGTGCACGAAGACGGCGGACACACGGTCGGCGTACCGGGTGGGCGGCCGGGTGTAGGAGGCGTCGCCCAGCCAGCGTTCCCTCGGCACGATGGGGGGCTTCGCGGCCTTGTGGCCGACCACGGCGGCCCGCGCCCGCGCCGCGACGGGGCGCTCGGGGTCGCCCGCGGTCCGGTCGATGCCCACGGCGCAGAGCACCAGTCCGGCGACGGCCACGAGACCGGGGGCGCAGGCGAGGGCGACACGCGCGCGACGGGGTGCGCGGGCCAGGAACGGCGGACGCGCTCCGCCCGGCGCGCGCGTGGGAGGTGTACGCCCCGGCCCATCCCTCCGTGCCATGGGCGCGCGCCCCTGCCGGACTCGTCGCATCGAGCGCCCCAGCTTCTCGCGCAGCCCTCTCGGCACGCCCCAGGTGCGTCGTGGGGGCGGGGTCCGATGGGCGCGCATGGGAACCACTCTCCGGGACACCTGGGACGTCCGCGATGTGTGCTGTGCCACCCGGTGGAACCAACGCCCCGGTCCGGGACGTTTCTACAGGTCCACGCACGTGTGCCGGCCGGCCGGTTCCACGCGCGCGTACCTGATCACTGGGCCCGCCCGGCACGTACTAAGGGGCCCAAGAGAAAGGGAGCTCCGTGGACCTGCTCGACATCCTGCTGTTGCTGGTCATCCTCGGCTATGCGGCGTCCGGCTACCGGCGCGGCCTGGTCGCGGGCTGTGTCTCGCTGGCCGGCTTCGTGGGCGGTGCCGTCATCGGCGTGTGGGTACTGCCCTGGGTGATGGACCTGGTGGAGGCGGGGACCACGGCCGCGACGGTGACGGCGGTGCTCACGGTGCTGCTGCCCGCCGCCGCGGGCCACGAACTGGCGGGGCGTCTGGCGCTGCGGCTGCGCCGCGAGCTGGACCGGGGCCCCCTGCGTGTGGTCGACGGAGTGGGCGGTGCGGCGGCGAACACGGTCGCGGTGCTGCTCGTGGCCTGGGTGGCCGCGAGCGTCCTCGGCGCGTCCGCCTCGCCCGTCGTCACCTCGTCCATCCGCGGCTCCGCGCTGCTCGGCACGGTGCAGGACGCGATGCCGGAGGCCACCCCGGCCTGGTTCTCCCGGGCCACCTCGGCGCTCACGGAGGCCGGCTTCCCGCAGGTCTTCAACCCCTTCGAGAACGAGCCGACGGCCAGCGTCGCCAAGCCCTCCGGGGACAGCGTCACCTCGGCGGCCACACGGGCCGCGCAGCGCTCCACCGTGAAGGTCGAGGGCGCGGTCGGCACCCAGGGCCGCGAGGGCAGCGGTTTCGTGTACGCGCCCGAGCACGTGATGACCAACGCCCACGTGGTGGCGGGCATCGACAAGCCGACCGTGCGCGTGGGCGGCACGGGCCGGGCGTACGAGGCGACGGTCGTCCTCTTCGACCCCGAGAAGGACGTGGCCGTGCTCGACGTACCGGGGCTCAAGGCACCCGTGCTGCCCTTCGACGACACCGCGGCCCGCGGCGACGCGGCCGTGGTCGCCGGCTACCCGCAGGACGGCGGCCTCGACCTCCAGGCGGCCACGGTCGCGAACAAGATCAAGGCCCGGGGCCAGAACATCTACGGCTCCGACCCGGTCACCCGCGAGATCTACTCGATCCGCTCCACGGTCCGCCCGGGCAACTCCGGCGGGCCCCTGCTGACCACCGGCGGCAAGGTCTACGGCGTCGTCTTCGCGCGTTCCACGAGCGACGCCGAGACGGGATACGTGCTGACCGCCGACGAGGTCGCGGACGACGCCGAGCGGGCGGCGACGGCCTCGTCGCCGGTGGACACGGGTGACCTCGTGACGTCCTGAGAGCCCTGTTCCCCGGGCGTCCACGCCGTGCGTCCCGGCCCGCCCGAGGGACACGTTCCGCCGACCGGGCGGCCCGTGTCGCCGTCTCCCGCCGGGCGTACGCTTCCTCGCGTGAGCACCGAGCCGTCCCGAGCGACCATGACCCCGTCGCTGACCGAACGCCGCAAGGCGGCAACCCAGCTGGACATCGCCCGCGCCGCCGCCGAGCTCTTCACCGAGCGCGGTCCCGACGGCACCACGGCCGAGGAGATCGCCGTACGCGCCGGCGTCGCACCGCGCACCTTCTACCGCTACTTCCGCAGCAAGCAGGACGCCGTCGGCCCGCTGCTCGCGATCGGCGGGGACCACTGGCGCGAACGGCTCGCGGGGGCCGAGCCGGGCACCCCGCTGCCCCGGGCGCTGGAGTCGGCCGTCACCGAGTCGCTGACCGTCCCCCACGAGGCCAAGGCCGAGGGCATGCGCTGGACACGGGGTCTGCTGCGGGCCGCCGCCGGGGACCCGGCGCTGCGCGCGGTCTGGTACCGGGTGAACCAGGAGTCCGAGGACAGGCTCGTTCCCGTCGTGGCCCGGCTGGCCGGGGACGACGCCGACCCGCTGGAGATCCGCTTCGCCGCCGCGGCCGCGACGGACGCGATCCGGGTCGCCCTGGAGACCTGGGCCGAGTCGGACGCGGGCCTGGAGGGTCCCGGCTCCCCCGCGGAGCTCGCGATGCGGTGCCTGCGTGAACTGGCGGGTGGTATGCGGCTGCTGACGGAGCCTCAGCAAAGCTGAACGCCCGCCCCGCCCGACTCAGGCCCGTTCCGTTCCGGACGCAGAAGCGGCAGCGGCGGTGGCGGTGGCGGTGGCGGTGGCACTGACAGTGACAGTGACAGTGACAGTGACAGTGACAGTCAGAGGCTGCGGCCCATGAGTACGTCGTCCACGTACTCCCCGTCGAGATGGAACTCGCCCGGCTGGATCCCCTCCACCACGAACCCCTCCGACTCGTAGAGCTTGCGGGCGGGCGTGTTGTGGCCGAGGACGCGCAGGGTGATCCGGAGCGCGCCCTGGCGGCGGGCCTGCGCGACGACGGCACGCACCAGCGCCCGTCCGACGCCCTGGCCGCGCACCTCGTCGGCGACGGCGAGGCCCTGGATCTGCCGTACGTGCGCGTTGGAGGCGAGGGGGGTGGGGTAACCGAGCCGTACGTAGCCGACGACACGCCCGCCCACCTCCGCGACCAGGTGGTCGTGGGGCCCGAAGCGTTCGTTGAAGAACGGCTCGTACGGCGGCTGGTCGCGGGGTCTGACCGCGTGCAGAGAGGACCAGGTCGCGCGGTCGAGAAGGGCCAGCACCTCTTCGTCGTCGGGCACTGCGACACGTATGTACGGCTCGGGCATGCAGATCACTGTAGGGCGACGCGGCGGGAGTCGCCCTCGTGTCCGGGCACCCTCGGCGCGATGCTCCCGGGGAGGCAGGCGGAGTATGGAGGCATGGATGCTTCGCGAATCGCCGTGGCCGGCGCGTCCGGCCTCATCGGTACGGCCCTGGTGCGCTCCCTGACCGCGGACGGGCACGAGGTGGTGCGGCTGGTGCGCCGCAAGCCCCGGGCGGACGACGAGGTGGAGTGGGACCCGGGGCGGCAGTACGTGGACGCGGCGGGACTCACCGGCTGCGACGCCGTGGTGAACCTCGCGGGCGCCGGGATCGGCGACCGCCGCTGGACCGACGCGTACAAGCGGACGATCCGCGACAGCCGGGTGCTCGGCACCGCCACGCTCGCGGAGGCCGTGGCCGCCCTCGACGAGCCGCCGCGGGTCTTCCTCAACGGCAGCGCGATGGGCATCTACGGAGACACCGGCGAGCGGGCCGTCGACGAGAGCACGCCCCCTGGGGACGGGTTCCTGCCCTCGGTGTGCGTGGAGTGGGAGGAGGCGGCGGCTCCGGCGCAGGAGGCGGGCGTACGGACCGTCTTCGCGCGCACCGGGCTGGTGGTGGCGGCGAAGGGCGGCGCCTGGGGCCGCCTCTTCCCGCTGTTCCGGGCGGGGCTCGGCGGGAGGATGGGCGACGGGCGGCAGTACTGGAGCTACATCGCGCTGCACGACCACGTGGCCGCCCTGCGGTTCCTGCTCGACTCCGAGTCGCTGTCCGGGCCCTTCAACCTGACGGCCCCGGAGCCCCTCACCAACCGCGAGATCACCGCCGCCATGGGACGTGTCCTGCGCCGTCCCACGCTCTTCGCGGTGCCCGAGCCCGTCCTGAGGGCCGCACTCGGCGAGATGGCCCAGGAGGTGCTGGGCAGCCAACGCGTACTGCCCACACGGCTGTTGGAGTCGGGCTTCACCTTCGCGTTCCCCGGCATCGAGGACGCCGTCCGGGCGGCCCGGGCGTAGGGGTGCCGGCGGCCCCGGCGGCCGGGCGGACGTCCGGCGCCGCGGCCGAAAAGCCGCGGGCCGGGACCCCCTCGGGCCGAACGCGGCCGAGGGCCCGGGGAGGCCGGTCGCTGCCCGTCGGCGGGGTCGCCCGGCCGACGGTCCCGCTCCCCCTGCCGGGATGGGCAGTTGGCCCGGGCATAGTCGGCGGGCCGCGGCGCCGACCACATGCGACCGGTGTGCGACCGTGCCCTGTCCGTGCGCGACTTCGCCCGACCGGCGGCAGCCCTAACCTCGACCCGAACTCGGGTATTCCGAAAGCCCGTTGGGGGCATGACGCCCCCAGCAGCCGCGCGACCTCGAGGAGGGGCACGTGATTGAGCCCGCTAGTGGGGCGGACGTCGTCATCGTGGGGGCCGGGGTCGCGGGACTCTCCGCCGCCCATCGGCTGAACAGCGCAGGTGTGACGACCCTGGTCCTGGAAGGCGCGCCCTGTGTGGGCGGCCGTATGACGACCGAGAAGGTCGACGGTTTCCGTCTCGACCGCATCGGCCGGTTCCTCTCGACGTCGTACCCGGAGCTGCGGCTGACCCCGGGCCTCGACGCCCTTGTCCTGCGCCCGTTCGCCCCAGGTGTCCTCGTCCACGCCGAGGGGCGTGTGCACCGTGCGGGTGAGCCCGCGAGCGCCGGGGGCGCAAGGGGCGCACTCGATGCGGCACGCGCCTTCGTGAGCCCCCCGCGAAGGGCTCGGCAGATGTCCGCGGCCACCGCTCCGCCCGTGTCACGGGCCTTCCCCCCGCTCGGGGGCCCACTCGACCAGGCGCGGCTGGCCGCGGCCCTCGGCCGGATCGCGACGGTCCCCGTGGGGCGGCTGCTGGCCCGGCCCGAGCGGCCCGCGGGGCAGGCGCTGGCAGCCCGCGGCATGCCCGCCCGTACCGTCGAGGGGTTCGTGCGCCCGCTCCTCGCCGCGCTGCTCTGCGATCCGGATCTGACGTCGTCCAGCCGGTGTGCCGACCTCGCGCTCCGAGCCTTCGCCTCGGGGCGGCTGTGCATCCCGGAGGGCGGCGCCGACATGCTGCCGGAGCTGCTCGCGGGGGCCCTGCCGCCCGGGACGGTCCGTACCGGCGTGCGGGTCACCTCCGTCTCGACCACCTCCGTGACGACGGCCGAGCACGGTGAACTGCGCTGCCGGGCCGTCCTGGTGGCGACCGGGGCCCGCGACGCCGCCGAGCTGCTGCCCGGTCTGCGGGTGCCCCCGCTGCGTCCGGTGACCGTGGTGCACCACACGGCGGACGAGCCGCCCCTGACGGACGCGGCGCTGCTCCTGGACGCCGACCGCCGGGGCCCGGTGGCCCACACCGCGGTCGTCAGCCAGGTCGACCCGTCCCGCGCCCCCGCGGGCCGCGCCCTGGTCTCGTCCACGATCCTGGGGCCGCCGCCCGCCGATCTGGACCGGACGGTGCGCACGCACCTGGCCGCGCTCTACGGCACCGCCACACACCGCTGGGAGCTGCTCGCGGTCCACCACACGCCCGACGCGGTGCCCGCGATGCCGCCGCCGCACGACCTGCTGCGCCCGGTGCGCCTGCTGGCTGGCCTGTACGTCTGCGGCGACCACCGCGACACCGGCACGGTCCAGGGCGCCCTGCACTCGGGTCACCGGGCCGCGGCGGCCCTCCTGGCCGATCTCGGCGTCGACTCGGCGCCACAGGCGACACCGTTACCGGCCCCGACCGCCGCAGCCGCATAGCCGAACCGACCCGAACCGGCGTCGCCAGAACCGGGGGTGGAGGTCCCGTCGCGGGGCAGGACCTCCATCCCCTTCCACCACGGCGCCCCACAAGGGGCGCGAGGAACTGCGGCCCGCAAGGGGCGCGGGGAACTGCGCGCCCAGCCACATACGACCCGCAGCCGCGACATCCCCTCCCCACCCCTGACCTTCGGCGGCCTCAGCCGAGCGCAGCGACCTTGTCGCGATACCCCCGCACCGGCACCGCGTCCTTGTACGGTTCGAGCCGCCGCTCGAAGTCACGTACGTACTCCAGCGCCCGCACCGACCGCATCTCCGATGCCTGCGCCGCCGCCTCCGCGCCCAGCTGGCAGGCCTGGTCGAGCTCGCCGAGGCCGAGCCGGGCCGAGGCCAGGACCACACGGCAGAAGAGCCGGCTGCGCGCGTAGCCCGGAGCACGCAGCTGCAGGGAGCGCTCGGCGTGCTGCGCGGCCGCCCGGTACTGCTGGAGGTCGCGGTGGCAGTGCCCGAACTCGTCCGCGAGCTGCGCCTCGTCGAAGAACCGCGCCCAGTACGGGACTTCGTCCCCGGGCCGGGCCGTCTCCAGGGCCCGCTCGGCCCGCACCAGCGAGGCCGTGGCCGCGCGCACCTCGCCGAGCACGCCGTGCCCGCGCGCCTCGACCGCGTACAGCAGCGCCTGGACGACCGGCGGCGCGGAGGAGCCCACGCCCTGCTGGGCGACCCGGGCCAGCTGGACCGCCTCCCGGCCGTGCCCGAGATAGACGGCCTGCCGGCTCATCGTCACGAGCACGTACGAGCCGTACGCCCGGTCCCCCGCCGCCTGCGACAGCCGCAGCGCCTGCACGAAGTACCGCTGTGCCAGTCCGTGCGCGGCGATGTCGTACGAGGTCCAGCCCGCCAGCCGGGTCAGGTCGGACGCCGCCGCGAACAGGCGGCGCCCCGCCTGCTCGCCGTACGTGCCGCGCAGCATGGGTTCCAGCTCGTGCTCCAGGTACCGCACGAGGGCCTGCCGGGCGTGCCCTCCCCCGTAGGTGTTGTCGAGCGCGCGGAAGAGTTCGCCGACCGATCGCAGCGCCGCGATGTCGCCCGCGGTCACCCGCTGCCCCGGCCCGCGCTCGGCGGTGGTGCGCTGCCGGGAGGCGGGCCCCGCCCCTTCGAGCCCGGGCGGGAACTTCGGGGCGGCCGGGCGGCCCTGTACGGGGATGCGCGCGGCAGCGGGGTCGCCGCGGCTCACCCGGTCGTCGGCCCGGCCGATCAGCCAGTCCCGGCTGGGTACGACGAGTCCCGCCGGGGTGAACGCGATCTTGCGCAGTTCCGCGTGGCTGCCCGAGTCCTTGCGCCACAGTCCGCCGACGATGTCGACGGCCTCCTCGGGCGTGGCGGCGAACTCGAGTCCCGCGTAGACCGGCGCGCAGGCGTCGAGTCCGAGGTCCTGCGCGCTGAGCCGGCGGCCGAGGCGGCGGGTGAACACCTCGGCGATGAGGGCCGGTGTGGTGCCCCGGGGCTGCTGCCCGCGCAGCCACCGGGTCACTGATGTCTTGTCGTATCTCAGATCGAGACCGTGTTCGAGGCCGAGCTGGTCCACTCGACGGGCGAGCCCCGCGTTGGAGAACCCCGCTTCTGCGATAAGTGCGGCGAGCTGACGGTTGGGGGTGCGCTGCGCGGGTCGTTCCGTCATCTGCGGTGCGAACTCCTGCCTTCCGGGCTGGGGGCCTGCACGGACAGGCCCGGGTGAGGTCGGCCGCCATGCGGTGAGCAGCCCTTATTAGCCTCGTGAACGGCGCGAATGTAGCGGTCCGTAAGCACCCGATCGCACACTTCGACACGCATTCATCCGATCGTGTGAGGATTGCCCCGAGGGCTGACGCACACGGGTCGGACGTACAGTGGCGTGGGGCCGTGACGAGCCTTACGACTCTTGCAGGGAGGCGCTTGCCGTGAGTGAGCTGCGGTTCGTCCGCATGGGTTTCGGTGCGGACGCCGTCGAGTACCAGGAGGCCTGGGACGAGCAGCGCCGCGTCCACGCGGCCCGCTTCCAGGACGAGGTTCCCGACACGTGCCTGCTCCTGGAGCACCCGCCGGTCTACACGGCCGGCCGGCGCACGGCGGACAGCGAGCGGCCCCTCGACGGCACGCCCGTCGTCGACGTGGACCGGGGCGGGAAGATCACCTGGCACGGTCCGGGGCAGCTGGTCGGCTACCCGATCCAGAAGCTTCCGCGCCCTGTGGACGTCGTCGCCCATCTCCGGCGCCTGGAGGACGCGATGATCCGTGTCTGCGCGGAGTTCGGCGTCGAGACCAGCCGGGTGGAGGGGCGGGCCGGCGTCTGGGTCCTCGGTGACCCCGTGGCCGAGCGGCCGTCCCTCGGCGGGCTCTCCCTGGACTTCGACCCGCGGCTGGCCGACGAGGAGTTCGACCCGCGGCTGGACGGGCCCGAGTACGCGCCCTCGAACGCCGGTCAGCGGCGCGAGGACCGCAAGATCTGCGCCATGGGAATCCGGGTCGCCAAAGGCGTCACGATGCACGGCTTCGCGCTCAACGTGAACCCCGACGTGGCGAGCTTCGACAAGATCATCCCCTGCGGGATCCGTGACGCGGGGGTCACGTCGCTCGCCCACGAGCTGGGACGCGACCTGACCATCGCGGAGGTGCTGCCCGTCGCCGAGCGGCACCTGGCGGACGTCCTCGGCAACGCGGAGCTCCGGCCGCGGGCCGTGGTCGCGTAGGGACCGTTTTCCCGCCGCGCCGCCCCTGCCCGCCCCTCCTGGGAATGCACCCCCGTTCCCGAAGGTTGCCCACCCCGGGGGCCGAGAACCGCACGGGCGTACCCTGGTGTACGCCGAAGAATCGAAGCTACAGGGAGCCGATGTGTCCGCAGTCGCACCCGACGGACGCAAGATGCTGCGCCTGGAGGTCCGGAACGCCCAGACCCCCATCGAGCGCAAGCCCGAGTGGATCAAGACCCGGGCGAAAATGGGTCCCGAGTACACGAAGATGCAGAACCTCGTGAAGAGCGAGGGCCTGCACACGGTCTGCCAGGAGGCGGGCTGTCCCAACATCTACGAGTGCTGGGAGGACCGCGAGGCCACGTTCCTCATCGGTGGCGACCAGTGCACGAGGCGCTGCGACTTCTGCCAGATCGACACGGGCAAGCCCGAGGCGCTGGACCGTGACGAACCCCGCCGCGTGGGCGAGTCCGTGGTCACGATGGACCTCAACTACGCGACCATCACCGGCGTCGCCCGTGACGACCTCGACGACGGCGGCGCCTGGCTGTACGCGGAGACGGTCCGCCAGATCCACCAGCAGACCGCGGACCGCGCCGAGGGCCGGACCAAGGTCGAGCTGCTGGCCCCGGACTTCAACGCCGAGCCGGCCCAGCTCGCCGAGGTCTTCTCCTCCCGCCCGGAGGTCTTCGCGCACAACGTGGAGACGGTCCCCCGCATCTTCAAGCGCATCCGCCCCGGCTTCCGCTACGAGCGCTCGCTGAAGGTCATCACGGAGGCCCGCGACTACGGTCTGGTCACGAAGTCCAACCTGATCCTCGGCATGGGCGAGACCCGCGAAGAGGTCAGCGAGGCCCTGCGCCAGCTGCACGAGGCGGGCTGCGAACTCGTCACCATCACGCAGTACCTGCGGCCCTCCGTGCGCCACCACCCCGTGGAGCGGTGGGTGAAGCCGCACGAGTTCGTGGAGCTGAAGGACGAGGCCGACCAGATCGGCTTCTCCGGCGTCATGTCGGGCCCGCTGGTCCGCTCCTCGTACCGGGCCGGTCGCCTCTACCAGATGGCGATCGAGAAGCGCGGTTCGTACGTCGCCTCGCAGGCTCTCTGAGCCGCACGCGGCACCCCACCGGATGGCACTCAGTGCCAGACGAATGTGTGAATCAGCGCACAAGTCGCTACTCGCGAGTAATGGTCGATACGACGCGGCCCCGACCGTCCCCGCAGATGGGGGCCCTGTCGGGGCCGCGTCGGCGTTTCAGGCATGCACAGCAAGGCTTCACTGGCGTTTGACCAGCCGGTCACGCCCTGGTAACACCATTCAGTGACCCTGGTCTTACACCCCGTAGAGCCCGAGCCAGAGCCATCGTCCCGAGGGGGGACCTCCACCATGCAGGCAGCGCCCGTACGCGCCACCGCGATTCCTTCGTTCACCGATGCACTCCGTGCCGTCGAATCCCTGCTCCTCAGCAGCGGCCAGCGCACGGCCCGCCGCAACGCCTGGACCTCCGTCCTGGAGGACCGCCGCCGCGCCAAGGACCGGGGCGAGGCGCAGCGCGTCCTGGAGCAGTCCTTCGTCGTCCGCCCCTGAGCGCGGGACGCGTCGGGGACCCGCCACGGGGCCTCGTGACGCGGGCCGACCCGGCACCGCCGTCGTCGGCGCCTCCGGCGCCACGTAGACTTCACGGCATGGCGAGGAAGGAACCCGCAGCGGACGCTGCGAACCCCGGGCGGCTCAAGCAGATCGCCCTGACTTACAAGATGACCCGCAAGGCCGATTCCAAGATCGGTCTTGTACTCGCGGCTGTCGGAATCGTCACCCTCGGCGTCTTCCTCGCGATCGGCTTTTTGATCGGGTACCCGATCTATCTCGGAATTCTCGGCCTCCTGCTGGCTTTCCTCGCGACGGCGATCGTCTTCGGACGCCGCGCCGAGCGTGCGGCCTTCGGGCAGATGGAGGGCCAGCCGGGCGCGGCGGCAGCGGTGCTCGACAACGTCGGGCGCGGCTGGACGACGACTCCGGCCGTGGCGATGAACCGCAGCCAGGACGTGGTCCACCGGGCCGTCGGCAAGGCCGGCATCGTGCTGGTGGCCGAGGGCAACCCGAACCGGGTGAAGAGCCTGCTGGCCGCCGAGAAGAAGAAGATGGCCCGCATCGTCGCGGACGTGCCGGTGCACGACATCCTCGTCGGCACGGGCGAGGGCCAGGTCGAGCTGAAGAAGCTCCGCACGACGATGATGAAGCTCCCGCGGGTCCTGACCGGCCCGCAGGTGACCGCGACCAACGACCGGCTGCGCGCTCTCGGTGACCTGATGAGCAACATGCCGCTTCCCAAGGGCCCGATGCCCAAGGGCATGCGGATGCCGCGCGGCGGCAAGATGCGCTAGCGACCACACCCGCGCTGCCACTGGCTTCAGCGAAACGGGGCTCTCCGCGACCACCGACGGTCGCGGAGGGCCCCGTTTCCGTTGGGCCGGGCACGTATACGGCGGGGTGCGTACGTCGTGAGGGGAGGGGCCCCGGAACCGGTCGGTTCCGGGGCCCCTCCCCTCACGACGATCCAAGACCTGTGCTGTGCGCTCGGTACGAGCTGCGAGCTGCAAGCTGCGGGTGAGTTGACCCGAATGGCGGTCAGGCCCCGATCCCGCCCGGTCAGACCCTGATCTCGACCGTGCCGGCCATGCGGTCGTGCAGCCCGCGCCCGTCGCGGTCCCAGATCAGGGCCGGGAGGGCGAGGAACAGCAGGATCGTGCGCAGCAGGGCGCGCAGCGGATGGACACGACCGGTGGCCAGGGCGACCACCCGCAGGCCGAAGAGCCGCTTGCCCGGCGTGCAGCCGACCGTGCCGAGGGTGAGGACGATCAGCGTGAACAGGATGATCGGCGCCCAGACCTGGGCCGCCCTGTTGTAGCTGTCGGTGATCAGGCCGTATGCGATCAAGAGGCACAGGCCCCAGTCGACGGCCAGGGCGCCCAGACGCCGTCCCGGGCGCGCGATCGATCCGGGGCCGGACTCGGGCAGACCCAGCTGCTCGCCGCGGTATCCGAAGTCGGCACCGGCTTCCTCCGCGGCCGCGCGGGGTCCGGAGAGCCACGATCCGATTACTTGCCTGTTGTCCACCCGTCCAAGGTACTGCGCCCGTTTTGCCATGCGGACAGGTGGGGTGCGACGGGCCGGGTCCGGTTAACTTGGGCGAAACAAATGGGTCACGCTTGAGAAACCACCCGTCCCTAAGGTCGGGATCAGCGTGTGCCACCGCACTGGCCGCACGAACGAACTACCACCCCGGTCCGAAGTGGGCGGGAGTAGGAGGAGCTGGATGTTCCAGAACGCCGACGAGGCCAAGAAGTTCATCAAGGACGAGGACGTCAAGTTCGTCGACGTCCGCTTCTGCGACCTGCCGGGTGTGATGCAGCACTTCACCCTGCCGGCAGAGGCCTTCGACCCGACCGAGGAACTGGCCTTCGACGGCTCCTCCATCCGCGGCTTCCAGGCCATCCACGAGTCCGACATGGCGCTCCGCGCCGACCTGTCCACCGCGCGCGTCGACCCCTTCCGCCGCGACAAGACGGTCAACATCAACTTCTTCATCCACGACCCGATCACGGGCGAGCAGTACTCCCGTGACCCGCGCAACGTGGCGAAGAAGGCGGAGGCGTACCTCGCGTCGACCGGGATCGCCGACACCGCGTACTTCGGCCCCGAGGCCGAGTTCTACGTCTTCGACAGCGTGCGCTTCGACACCAAGTCGAACGAGGCCTTCTACCACATCGACTCCGAGGCGGGTGCCTGGAACACCGGCGCCGTCGAGGACAACCGTGGTTACAAGGTCCGCTACAAGGGCGGGTACTTCCCGACCCCGCCGGTCGACCACTTCGCCGACCTGCGTGCCGAGATCTCCCTGGAGCTGGCCAAGTCCGGCCTCCAGGTCGAGCGCCAGCACCACGAGGTCGGCACCGCCGGCCAGGCCGAGATCAACTACAAGTTCAACACGCTGCTCGCCGCGGCCGACGACCTCCAGCTCTTCAAGTACATCGTGAAGAACGTCGCCTGGCGCAACGGCAAGACCGCGACCTTCATGCCGAAGCCGATCTTCGGTGACAACGGCTCGGGCATGCACGTCCACCAGTCGCTGTGGACCGGCGGTTCCCCGCTGTTCTACGACGAGGCGGGCTACGCGGGCCTGTCGGACACCGCCCGCTACTACATCGGCGGCATCCTCAAGCACGCCCCGTCGCTGCTGGCCTTCACGAACCCGACGGTGAACTCGTACCACCGCCTGGTCCCCGGCTTCGAGGCCCCGGTCAACCTGGTCTACTCGCAGCGCAACCGCTCCGCGGCCATGCGTATCCCGATCACGGGCTCGAACCCGAAGGCCAAGCGCGTCGAGTTCCGCGCGCCCGACTCCTCCGGCAACCCGTACCTCGCCTTCTCGGCCCTGCTGCTCGCAGGCCTGGACGGCATCAAGAACAAGATCGAGCCGGCCGAGCCGATCGACAAGGACCTCTACGAGCTGGCTCCCGAGGAGCACGCGGGTGTCGCCCAGGTCCCGACGTCCCTCCCGGCCGTCCTCGACCGCCTTGAGGCCGACCACGAGTTCCTGCTCGCGGGCGACGTCTTCACGTCCGACCTGATCGAGACGTGGATCGACTACAAGCGCACGAACGAGATCGCGCCGCTGCAGCTGCGTCCGCACCCGCACGAGTTCGAGCTCTACTACGACGTGTGATCCACACGGCGTCCGCCCGGTGCCCTGTCGGCGCCGGCCGGGCGTGGAGCCTCGCGGCCTTTCACGGAGCCCCGTCACCGCCTTCGGGCGGCGGCGGGGCTCCGTCGTTCCCCGTCCGGCATGGGACGACGCGCGACCCCACGGGCGTGCTCTTTGGGGACGGCCTCACTTCTGACGGGTCATCCAGGGGCGTTCGCGGCGGTAGCGGCGTTCCCACCTGGCCATCTGATCCCGGCGCTGCCGGTAGGCGCGATAGCTGTTGTCGCCGCCGCGTGCCGACGGTCCCGAACCGCCGGACGGCCTCGGGACGCCGCCGGGCGCCGACGAGCCCGGGGAGCGCCGACCGGTGCGGACGTATCGCGTGTGCAGGTAGAGCAGAGCGCCCGCGGCGAGCCACCAGACCGGGTTGTCGAATCCCAGGACGACCAGAGCGAGGACCGCTGAAATGATCAAGGTACCCATGACGGGTCTCCTTGTACGTGGAGGGCGTGACCTTGAGATGTCCGACGTGACGCCGGGAGTGTGCGCCGGCCCGCCGGTGCGTCGAGCGTAGCCCTCCGGATGCCGGGTGATGCCCCTCCGGCGGGGACGAACAGCGGCCCGGTCCACGGACGCACGGTCACGCGACGCCCTGAGGCCGGTGCGCCGCCCGGGAGTCGGGCGGCGCGACGGGCCTGGGTTCAGCGGGCGTACCTCATCAGAGCCCGGACCATGTGGCAGGTCGTGTCCGACGGGGGGTGCACACCCACGAGTCGGGCCGTGCTGCGGATCTTCTCGTTGCGAGCCTGGTTGGGCATGTGGACGCCGGAGTCGAGGAGGGCGATGGCGAGCCTCATCGCCTTGAGGCGGCGGTTGTGCATGACGTACCACTCGCGGGGGCGCCCCGGGGGCAGCGGACGCTTCTCGACCGGCTCGTACGGCAGGTCGAGCGGGACCGCCCTCTTGGATGTGGACTGGGTGGGCAGCGGACTGAGTGCGGCAGCGGGCACAGGCATCCTCCTGTCGCGGTCAGGGCACCGGCCGGCGTCTCCGGCGGCACCCTCGAACACTGCTTCTATTCTACTGCCGCCCACTGACAATCGCCCCTGGCCAGAGGGCCTTTGAGGGTGCCGTGACGGATGAGTGGCACGGTGTTTTCGCGTACCTTGTGCGGCATGGAGATCTGGATCAACCCCGCCTGTTCGAAGTGCCGCGGCGCCCTGAAACTGCTGGACGAGGAGGGGGCCGACTACACGGTTCGGCGGTACCTGGAGGACGTGCCCGACGAGGCCGAGATCCGGGAGGTCCTGGAGCGGCTCGGTCTGGAGCCCTGGGAGATCACCCGGACCCAGGAGGCCGAGGCGAAGGAACTCGGAATGAAGGAGTGGGCGCGGGACGCCGGTTCGCGGGAGCGGTGGGTCAAGGCCCTGGCCGAACACCCCCGGCTCATCCAGCGGCCGATCATCACGGCGCAGGACGGGACCGCCGTGGTGGCCCGGACGGACGAGGCGGTGCGGGACGCCCTGGGCAGGTGACCGCGGCAACCGGCCCCGAGGGCAGAGCGGTTGATGTGATCCACGTTACTTCGGTGACTCGTGTTACCTGCTGAGCAGGCCCGTTCGGTATTTCGTACATGACGGCGGACGGCCGCCGACCGGGGCGGCCGGGGACAGGAGCCGATCATGTCGCGCAGGAGAACTCTCGACCCGAAGAAGAAGATCGCGCTGCTGGTGAGCGCCGCAGCGGTGGCCGGCGGCGGGGCCTTCGCCCTGGCCTCGACCTCGAACGCGGCGCCCGCCGCGCAGTCCTCGGTGGTCTGCGACGGACTGGCCACGGCGCTCGGCAACAACGAGAAGTTCATCGAGGGACAGCGCACCGCCCCGGACGCCCAGTCGCAGGCGCGGATCGCCAACCGCGAGGCGGTCATCGCCCAGATCAAGGTGCAGCAGGAGGCGTCCGGTTGCACGGTCGGCGAGTCCGACGCGAACGTGGGCGCCGGAGCCGGTGCGGGAGCCGGAGCCGGGGCGGGCACGCAGGCGCCCGCAGAGTCCGCACCCGCCGAGCAGCCGTCGCAGAGCGCGTCCGCGCCCGCCGCCGGGGCGGGCGACGACGCGGCCGCCGGTGAGCAGGTCTGCAACGGGTCCACGGTCACCCTCTCCGGCGAGGCGGGCGCACCGGCCGCGTCCAGCAACCAGTTCCCCGCCGGCACGAAGCTCAGGGTCACGAACCTGGACAACAACAAGTCCACGACCGTGGAGGTCACTTCGGTCTCCGGCAGCTGTGCCCTCCTGAACAACGCGGCGTTCGAGCAGGTGCGGGAACCCGGGAAGTTCCTGATCCGCAAGGCCCTCATCGAGAAGGTGGGCTGACGGAACCCGTCCCACCGCAGACGCACTCCGTGCCACGCGGCAGCAGGGTGGCGGCCCCGGCCGTCACCCGACGCCCGCTCCCCGGAGCGGGTCGCCGCCGCTCTCGGCGAGTGAGTCGCAGCACAGAGGCACCAGGTAACACGGGGTTCACATTCGAGCAATGACCGGGAAATCGCCTGTTGGCAGGCTGCGGGCATCCTCGCGGCGCCCCAGTGCCGCAGCGCCGCAGCACCCGCATTGCGCGTAGAGACCCACCCCGAAGGATGTGTCCCGTGGCCTTCAAGGCTGAGTACATCTGGATCGACGGCACCGAGCCGACGGCCAAGCTCCGTTCGAAGACGAAGATACTGGCGGACGACGCGAAGGGTGCGGAGCTGCCGATCTGGGGCTTCGACGGTTCCTCCACGAACCAGGCCGAGGGTCACGCCTCCGACCGGGTGCTCAAGCCGGTCGCGTCCTTCCCGGACCCGATCCGCGGCGGTGACGACATCCTCGTCATGTGCGAGGTCCTCAACATCGACATGACGCCGCACGAGTCCAACACCCGTGCCGCGCTCAGCGAGGTCGCGGAGAGGTTCGGCGCCCAGGAGCCGATCTTCGGCATCGAGCAGGAGTACACCTTCTTCGACGGCGAGCGCCCGCTCGGCTTCCCCGTCGGCGGCTTCCCGGCCCCGCAGGGTGGTTACTACTGCGGCGTCGGCGCCGACGAGATCTTCGGCCGTGACATCGTCGAGGCCCACCTCGACAACTGCCTCAAGGCCGGTCTCGCCATCTCCGGCATCAACGCCGAGGTCATGCCCGGCCAGTGGGAGTTCCAGGTCGGCCCGGTCTCCCCGCTGGAGGTCTCCGACCACCTGTGGGTGGCCCGCTGGCTGCTCTACCGCACCGCCGAGGACTTCGACGTGTCCGCGACGTTGGACCCGAAGCCCGTGAAGGGCGACTGGAACGGCGCGGGCGCGCACACCAACTTCTCCACGAAGGCGATGCGCGAGGGCTACGACGCGATCATCACCGCGTGCGAGTCGCTGGGCGAGGGCTCCAAGCCCCTCGACCACGTCAAGAACTACGGCGCCGGCATCGACGACCGCCTGACCGGTCTGCACGAGACCGCCCCGTGGAACGAGTACTCCTACGGTGTCTCCAACCGTGGCGCCTCGGTCCGTATCCCGTGGCAGGTCGAGAAGGACGGCAAGGGTTACATCGAGGACCGCCGCCCGAACGCCAACGTCGACCCGTACGTCGTGACGCGGCTGATCGTCGACACGTGCTGTTCCGCACTGGAGAAGGCCGGACAGGTCTGACCCGGCTGTTTCTCCGCAAGGGCGCCCACCTGCCTGGTGGGTGCCCTTTCGCATCCGGCCAGGGGTGGGGCGGGCAGCCCCTCGGCAGGTGTGCGGGACGGTGTGAGCGGGAGGCATGCGCCACATCGTGGCTGAGAGGTGTCCGGCCTGTGAGAGGAGACTGATGCCGCCGTCCCGCGTCTGCTTCAATGAGGGCATGGCCAGCTTCCGGAAGTGCATCGCGACGGGTCGTCATGACCTGGAGCCCTTCTGGCCCTCCCGTCAGCACCACGACTTCGACCGGGTGTGTTGTCGCGCGACGAACGCGCCGGCCCTCTAAAGCCGTACCTCCCGGCCTTCGGCCAGCGCGCACGACGTACGTCCTCCGACGACCTCTCGCGCGAAAGAGCTGACCTCTCATGGCGAACACCCGTTCCTTCTCCGCCGTTGCCACCGCCCCCGCCCCGGCCGCCGTCACAAGCCCGGCACGCCACCGTCTGCGCTCCGTCGACCGGGACGCGGACTGGGGACCTGCCCGCCCGGACGACGCCAGGAGCCCGGGCCGGGACGTCACGGCCTTCCTGCCGCCGGGAACCACCTGGCTGCCCGCTCCCCCGCACACCCTGCCCACGCTGCCGGGCCGCCCGCCGATGATCGGGTACCTGGTGCTCGTACCGGCCGACCAGCCGTCCCTCCTGCCGGTCGCCGCACCGGAGACGGCCCGGGCGGAGTCCGAGGAGCCCGGCGACGCCTCCCGTGTACGGGTCGACACCCTCCGGCGCACCGCCCAGGTCGACGGGCGGCCGCTCGACCTCACGTACCTGGAGTTCGAGCTGCTCGCGCACCTGGTGACGCATCCGCACCGGGTGCACACCCGCGACCAGTTGGTCACCACGGTGTGGGGCTACGGACACGTGGGCGACGGCCGGACCGTGGACGTCCACATCGCCCGGCTGCGCCGCAAGCTCGGCGCGGAGCACCGGGACACCATCCGGACGGTACGACGCGTCGGATACAAGTACGCGCCCGCGACCGGGAGTTGACGCCGGCCCGGCACAGCTCTGAACCGCCCGCCGGCGGAACGGTTCGCCTGTGGGCAGATTCCCGTTCCGTCGCGCGGCTCATCAGGGCAGAGTCACCCGCATGAGACTTCTGATGCTGGGTGGTACGGAGTTCGTCGGGCGGGCCGTGGTGGAGGCGGCGCTCGGCCGCGGCTGGGACGTGACCGTCTTCCACCGGGGACGGCACGCCCCGCCCGCCGGGGTGACCTCTCTGCACGGTGACCGCACCGACCCCGACGGGCTCGCGGCCCTGGCGGAAGGGGAATGGGACGTCGTGGTCGACACGTGGTCGGCCGCTCCCCGGGTCGTGCGGGACGCGGCCCGGCTGCTGAAGGACCGGGTGCGCACGTACGTGTACGTGTCGAGCTGTTCCGTGTACGCGTGGCCGCAGCCGGCCGGCTACGACGAGAGCGCCCCCGTGGTGGCGGACGCCTCCCCCGACGCCGGGCAGACCGACTACGCCCGCGACAAGCGCGGTGGCGAGCTGGCCGTGCTCGGCGCGTTCGGTGAGGAGCGGGCGCTGCTGGTGCGGGCCGGCCTGATCCTCGGCCCGTACGAGAACATCGGCCGCCTGCCGTGGTGGCTGGCCCGGGCCGAGCGCGGCGGGCCCGTGCTCGCACCGGGCCCCCGTGAACTCCCCCTCCAGTACGTCGACGTCCGCGACCTCGCCGAGTGGACCCTCACGGCCGTGGAGGGCGGGGCGAGCGGGCCGTACAACCTCATCAGCCCGTCGGGGCACGCCACCATGGGGACGCTGCTCGACGCGTGCGCGCGGGTCACGGGCGGCGCGGCCGAGCTGCGGTGGACCGAGCCCGACGTGATCCTGGCGGCCGGCATCGAGCCGTGGGTGCAGCTGCCCGTGTGGGTGCCGCCGGGCTCGGAGTCGCACGACATGATGCACCGGGCCGACGTGTCGAAGGCGGTGCGGAACGGGCTCCGGTGCCGTCCCGTCGCCGAGACGGTCGCCGACACCTGGACCTGGCTGCAGGACATCGGCGGCGCCGCCCCCCAGCGCCCCGACCGGCCCGTGGTGGGGCTCGACCCCGTCGTGGAGGCGAAGGTCCTGACCGGCTGAGCACGGCCCGGGGGGGGTGGTGCCGGCACCACCCCCTTCCGGGTGGTTCGACCCCCTGACCGCGGCGACGGTCTGGGCGAGACTGAGGGCATGGACAGCAACGGGGACGACAGGACGGACAACAGGGCGGACGACAGGACGGTCGGCAGGGTGCGGGCCGCGGCGCTCGCCGGGGTGCGGGCCCTGCTGCTGGCCGTGGTGGCGCCCGCCGGGTCGATCGTCCTGTTCGTGCTGGCCGTCGTGTCGATCGTCCTGGTGCCCCTCGGCATCGGCATCGTCACGACACCGTGGGTGCTGGCCGCCGTGCGCGGCTTCGCCGACTGGCGGCGGCTGGTGGCGGCCCGGTGGTGCGGGGTGCGGATTCCGCCCGCGTACCGGCCGGTCCCGAAGGGCGCCAACCCGTGGGGGCGGTGCTTCCACCTGCTCGCCGATCCGGCCGTCCGGCGGGACCTGCTGTGGCTCCCGGTCGACATGACCGCGGGCTTCGTCACCGCGCTGCTGCCGGCCGTGCTGCTCGCCTATCCCTTCGAGGGGTTCGCCCTGGCCGCCGGGCTGTGGCGGGTCTTCACCGACGGCACGTACGTCGGCTGGTGGTACGGGTTCGTGCCGGTCGGCGGGCAGCTCAGCGCGCTGGGCGCGGCGGCCCTGGGCGCCGCGCTGCTCGTCACCGGTGTCCACACGGCCCCCTTCCTCCTGCGCGTCCACTTCCTGCTGACGCGGTCCGTCCTCGCGTCGGGCCAGGGCAAACTCGCCGAGCGCGTCCGCGTGCTCACCGAGACGCGGCGCGACGCGGTCGACACCTCCGCGGCCGAACTGCGCCGGATCGAGCGGGACCTGCACGACGGGGCACAGGCGCGGCTGGTCGCGATGGGCATGGACCTCGGCACGATCGACGCCCTGATCGAGAAGGACCCGGCGAAGGCCAGGCAACTGCTCGCACAGGCACGCAGGTCCTCCGCCGAGGCCCTCACCGAACTGCGCGACCTCGTACGGGGTATCCATCCTCCGGTCCTCGCGGAGCGCGGACTCGGTGACGCGGTCAGGGCGCTGGCGCTGCGGATGCCGATCGGGACGGAGGTCGACGTGGCCCTGACCGGCCGGCTCGGGGCGCCGGTGGAGTCCGCGGCGTACTTCGCCGTCAGCGAGGTCCTCACCAACGCGGTCAAGCACTCGGGTGCCGAGCGCATCTGGGTCGACGTGCATCACGCGCCGGTGCACGGCGGGATGCTGCGGGTCACCGTCACCGACGACGGCAGGGGCGGCGCCACGGTCGGCGGGGGCTCGGGACTCTCCGGAGTCGAACGGCGACTCGGTACATTCGACGGCGTCCTTGCCGTCAGCAGTCCCGTGGGCGGCCCCACCATGGTGACCATGGAGATCCCTTGCGAGTTGTCCTAGCCGAAGACCTGTTCCTGCTGCGTGACGGCCTGGTGCGGATGCTGGAGGCGTTCGACTTCGAGATCGCCGCCGCCGTCGAGAGCGGACCCGAACTGACGCGGGCCTTCGCCGAGTTGGCGCCGGACGTCGCCGTGGTCGACGTACGGTTGCCGCCCTCGCACACGGACGAGGGGCTGCAGTGCGCGCTCGCGGCCCGCCGGGCCAGACCAGGGCTGCCGGTGCTCGTGCTGTCGCAGCACGTGGAGCAGTTGTACGCGCGTGAGCTGCTCGCCGACGGGGCCGGCGGGATCGGATACCTGCTCAAGGACCGGGTGTTCGACGCCGAGCAGTTCATCGACGCGGTGCGCCGGGTGGCGGCCGGTGGTACGGCGATGGATCCGCAGGTCATCCAGCAGTTGTTGTCGCGGCGCCAGGCCGACGACCGGCCGCTGGGCCGGCTGACCCCGCGCGAGCTGGAGGTTTTGGAACTGATGGCGCAGGGCAGGTCGAATGCGGCGATCGCGGGCCAACTCGTGGTCACGGAGCGGGCGATCGCCAAGCACACGTCCAACATCTTCTCGAAGCTGGACCTGGACGTCTCGGACGATGACAACCGGCGCGTTCTGGCGGTTCTCGCCTATTTGGACCAGGGCCGCTGAAAGGCCCCGGAAGAAAGACCGGCGAAGGCCGGCGACGGTCGCGCACGGGCCGGCCGGAACACCGGTCCCGCGTTCCGTTTTCGCTGAATGATATTCAAAATTCGCGCCGTAACTGCCGTTGTTTCAGGGGCTTCTGAGCCCCTTGCGCCGGGATTGCGCCACAGAAGCCCCAGTAATTTCCGAGGCCTCTGAACGCCCCATGAACCTCCTCCGTATTGAACGGAGCCGCTTCACCTCCTGTCGGGCGCCCCGATGCCCCCGCAAGGAAGCCAGAGGAGTTCCATGGGACGCACGAACAGAAAACGCCGCTCCACGCTCGCCAACCGGGCGATAGCCGCATCGGCGGCTCTCGCGCTGGGTGGCGGCGGTCTGCTTGCGGCCAACATCTACGCTTCCGCGGGCGAGGGCAAGAACTCGACGCGGAACGCTCAGACGAACGCCGCCTCGGTGGCCACGATCAAATGCCCGGACGTCGGTCAGCAGCTGACCGACGTACCCAAGGGTGCCCGCGCCGGTGTCGACAAGGAACTGGCGCAGCTCGACCAGCAGGTCACGGAGGCCTATAAGCGTCTTGCGGACACACGCCAGGCTCAGGCGGGGGACCCCGGCTACGTCAACAACGCCATCCTCGGCCCGCTGAAGTCCAAGCGGGTGGCCACGATCGACCGCATCAACATCAACATCAAGCGTGCGGGCGGCAAGCCTCCCAACGCCGGCGACCAGCTCGCCGGCTGTGAGGGTGTGGCAGCCGACCAGCCCGCCGCCGGTGAGGGTCAGGGCGGCAACGGCGGCCAGGACCAGGGCGACGGCCAGAACCAGGGCGACAACGCCGGTCAGGGCGGCCAGGACCAGGGCGGCGACGGCGGCCAGGGCGACAACGGTGGCCAGGACCAGGGCGGCAACGGCGGACAGGACGGCAACGGTCCCGCCGCGGCCGACTTCCAGGACATCACCCAGGTCCAGCCGACCGGCGGAGCCAAGGGCGTGGGTGCGAACGGTCTCCCGGCGAACGGGAACGGCGGTTCCACGGGTACCTTCACCACGAACTGCGGCACCAACGAGAACGAGAACCGCAACTCGGACAACGTGATCGTCGCCCCCGGTGTCAGCAACGGTGCGCAGCACCAGCACGACTACGTCGGCAACCAGGACAACGACGCTTTCGCGAGCGACCAGGACCTGGCGGCCGCTGACACCACCTGCCAGAACCAGGGTGACAAGTCGTCGTACTTCTGGCCGGTGCTGCGTGTGCAGGACGGTCAGGACGACATCGACGCGAACGCGCCCGGTGGCGGTCAGGACGGCAACGTCGGCACGATCCTCCAGCCCGCCGAGGCGCAGCTGAAGTTCGTCGGCAACCAGCAGGGCGATGTCGTCGCGATGCCGACGGCCCTGCGCATCATCACCGGTGACGCCAAGGCCTTCGTGAACGGTCTCGGCAACGCCAACACGAACTGGAGCTGCACCGGGTTCGAGGACCGGCAGTTGACGGACAAGTACCCGATCTGCCCCGAGGGCAGCTCCGTGGTGCGGACCACCAACTTCCAGAGCTGCTGGGACGGTCAGAACATCGACTCGGCCAACCACCGCACGCACGTGTCCTTCGTTCAGCAGAACGGCGCCTGCGGCAACGGTTTCCAGGCCATCCCCCAGCTCCAGGTCCGTCTGGTCTACGACGTAGCGGCGCCGCAGATCCAGAACGGGCAGGTCCAGAACGCGTTCGCGGTGGACTCCTTCCCGGACCAGCTGCACAAGCCGATCACCGACCACAACGACTTCATCAACTTCTTCGACGAGAACACGATGAACGAGGTCGTCGACTGCATCAACAGCGGTCAGGACTGCCAGTAGCACCGGGGCAGTGAACAGTAGGAAGCCGGCGGTGGGATCTCCCACCGCCGGCTTTCGTCCGTCTTCCCGGCCCGCGCGGCCGGCCGTGGCGTGGCCGCTGTCGTTGCGGGGTCAGCTCTTGTGGCTGCCGCTCGTGTGGCCGCCGCTGTTGTGGCTGCCACCGGGGTTCATGTGCTCGGAACCCTCCTCCATGGTCCCGCCGAGCTCGCCGCGCAGCGCCGCCACCGTCTTCTTCTCGCCGACGGCGACCCACTTGCGGCCGACGAGGTAGTAGCCGCCGTAGTCCTTCGCCCCGTTCAGCCACTCGCGCTGACCGCGGTCGGTGGCGAACGTCGCGAGGACGTACTTGCCGTCGGAGCTCTTGCAGATGGCCTGGCGGATCGTGTCCGCGTCCGTCTGCATGTTCGGCTTGCAGCCCGCCTCACTCGCGATGTGCTCCAGGCTCCCGGACGCGGTCGCGGGTACCTTCTCCCCGCCGTCCCCGGAACCGCAGCCGGTCACCGCCAGCAGTGCCAGGGCCGCCCCGGCCGTACCGGCCGCGAGCCTCTTCCTCGTCACACTCATTCGTACGTACCTCCGGGTCGGTTCCGGCCTGGGAGACTGGGTCCCGGCCCACGCCGTCGAGAGCCCCGGCAGAGGGGCCCCGCCTTCGATACGGCTCCCGCACGCTCCGCGCTCAATCGGCTGCCGTACGGGCATGCGATCCTCATCCGTCTCGGTCCCGCCCAGCATGACGGCACAGGTGAACGGTTCCGTATTACCGGCACCGCGGGGCACAGCGCAGTGACGTGGACCACACCGGCCATCGAGGGGGCGGCCCTCAGTGATGATCGCGTAAAACCGGTGCGGGTCGCGGGCACACCCGTGCGAGGCTGACCCCATGACGGCAGAGACCGCGGCAGCGGACTGGGAAGAGCGTGTGACGGCCGCCTGGGCCGGCTTCGACGACCACCCGCAGGACCGGGCGGCCGACTTCCGCGCGGTGATCGACGGGCTCGTCGCCGAACTGCCCGCCGACAGCCCGGTCGGCCCCTTCGAGCAGGCCTGCGCCTGGGACTCGACCGGCCATTCGGACAAGGCCGTGCCGCTGTACCGGGAGGCCCTGGCGCGCGGGCTCGACGGATACCGGGGGCGGCGCGCGAAGATCCAGCTGTCCAGTTCGCTGCGGAACCTCGGACAGGCGGAGGAGGGCGTCAAGCTCCTCACACCCGAACTCGACGGCCCCTCCGACGAGTTGGACGACGCCGTGCGGGCCACTCTCGCGCTGTGCCTGGCGAGCCTGGGCCGCGAGCGCGAGGGGCTCTCCCTCGTCCTGGGCGCGCTCGCCCCCCACCTGCCGCGCTACCAGCGCTCGATGGCGAACTACGCGCGTCTGCTCGTGGCGCCGGAGAAGTAGTTCCGGCGCGGACCCGGAGCAACTCCCCACGGACTCGGGGCAGTCCAGGTGACCAACCACCGATTCGCTCGTTCTGCTGAACGTGCAGTCACAGGATGTCGCCCCGCGCCCCCGCCCCGCATCAGCCGCCGCCTGCGGACCGGTGGTCGACGTAGAGCAGGCCGAGGCCGCGCTCGTCGAGCACTACCCGCGGCTCGTCCGGCTCGCCTATCTGGTACTGCCGCCGAGCCTCGGCCGCAACCGCCGGGTGCTCACCGCGCACGCGCTCACCCAGCGCACCCTGCCCCGCGGCCGGATCTCCGGTGACGCCACGGTCGTCCCGGCCCAGAAGAGCGCCGCCCCGGGACGCGACGGAGATCCCGGATACGCGTACGTGCGCCTTCGCGTGCTGCGTTCGGCGCTGGAGGCCGGCCGGCCGCTGACCTTCCGGGCCTGGCCCAAGCGGGCGCAGCTGCCGCCGCTGCTCCCCCAGGTGTGGGGCCTGCGGCTCTTCCCGCGGTCGGGCGGAGCCGACGAACTCGCCCTGGACCAGAGCCTGTCGGCCCTGTCCGCCCCGGCCCGTGCCGCCTACGTCCTGCGCGGACTGGAGCGGCTGGCCGACCCGGACGTGCGCAAGGTGCTGGCCGCGGCCGGCGAGGACGACCCGGCCGCCGCCCTCGCCGAGGCGGACGGCGTGGACGCACGGCACGAGCTGCTGGTGTCCCCCGAGTTCGACCCGTGCTCCCTGCACGCCCGGCCCACCGATCTGATGCGGCGCCGCCAGCACACGAAGGCGGCGATCGCGGCGGCCGCCGCGGTGGTGGTCTGCGGGGCGCTCCTCGGCCTGCCCGGCGAGGGCTGGGGACCCGACGGGGCGGCCGCGCCCCCGTACGCGCGGAACCCGTCGGCCCAGGCCGCCCTGGACCCCAGCAGGCTCACACGGGTCCCGGCGGTCGCGTGGCAGTCGTCCGCGCGCACCGACTTCTCCGTGTGGCCCGCGCGCGGCACACTCACCGGCGACAAGGCGCTGCTGCGCCGCGCGCTCGCCGTCTGGGCCCGACCCGGCGGGTCCGTGCAGGTTTCGGCCACCCCGGGCACCCCGGCGGGCGCCCCGCCGGGACCGCCCCAGCTGTTGTTCGCGGGCGAGGTCGACCAGAGCCGGGTCGTGCTCCTCCACGACGGGCTGCGCATCGTGCGGTACGCCGAGCCGAAGGACGGCACCCAGGGCGCCGCCCTCGACTTCGCCCGGGTCGACGGCGCCACGGGGCCGGACGCGAGCGCGGTGGTCCTGGGCCGTGCCGACGGCAACGTCCGCTATCTGACGGCCCCCTGGGTGCGTACCGCCGCCGTGCGCGACCTGCTGAAGTCCGGCGCCGGTACGACCCGGCTGGCACGCACGGCCGACGGGGTCACCGAGCCGTTCGCCAGTCCGGCCCAGCAGACCGGCGCGTGCCGCTCCTGGAACGCGCTGGAGCTGACGGACCGGACGGGCACCCGGCTGACGACCGATCTCGGGGAGCTGACACCGGCCCGGCTCACCTCGGGACGCCCAGGGCGGCCCCACGACGCCTCGGCGGCGACCTGGGCGCCGCTCGCCTGCTCCCTCGCGGACGTCCGCGGCCAGGGGGTCCGCTCGGTGAACTCCTGGCAGTACGCCCGCCAGCCCCTCCCCGACGCGAGCGGCACCGCCGACTGGCTGTGCACCCGGGCCGACACCTGGCGCGGCGGGGGCCCCCGGGTGCTCGCCCAGTTCCACGCCCCCGGGCAGCCGTACGGCGCGGTCGTGGCGAAGGCGGAGAACGTGGCCGCCTGCAGCGCGAAGGACCCCCATGTCCTGGCGGGTGTGCTGTGGAAGTCCGCCACGGGCGGCTGGTACCTCCTCGCCGCCGGAAGCAAGGACACGGCGTCGATCCGTGCGTCGGGCGGGGTGAGAGGAACCGCCCGCGGGAACCTCCTCGACGTACGGACCGAGCAGGGCGCCCAGGCGGGCCTGGAGGGGACGCTGGCCGGCGGAAGGCAGATCGCCGGGCTCCGCTGAGCCGGGCGGCCGGGGCGGACGGCCGGGGCAGGCGGCCGGGGCACATGCGGCCGGGGCAGGCGAACATCCCTGCGGCACCGGTCCGTTCGCGGCCGGATCCGATCGGTAAGGTGTTCGTATGACTACCGGGGTGCGTCGCAGGATGGGCGTCGAGGAGCGGCGACAGCAGTTGATCGGCGTCGCCCTCGACCTGTTCAGCCGACGCTCACCCGAAGACGTCTCCATCGACGAGATAGCCTCCGCCGCGGGCATCTCACGACCGCTGGTCTACCACTACTTCCCCGGCAAACTCAGCCTGTACGAGGCGGCGTTGAAACGTGCCTCGGACGACCTGGCGGAACGTTTCATCGAGCCTCGGGAAGGCCCGCTGGGCGCCCGGCTGCTGCGGGTCATGCGGCGCTTCTTCGACTTCGTGGACGAGCACGGTCCCGGTTTCGCGGCGCTGATGCGCGGCGGCCCGGCGGTCTCCGCGGGCGGGGTCCCCTCGATGAAGACGGTCAACCACGCGAACGCCCTCATCGACGGCGTCCGTCAGGCCGCGTACGTCCAGATCCTGGCCCATCTGCGCGTCGACCGGCCGCCGGCCCGTCTCGAACTGGTCATCCGGTCGTGGATCTCGCTGGCCGAGGCGACCGCCCTGATCTGGCTGGACGGCCGCCGTATCCCGCGCGGCGAGCTGGAGGCCCAACTGGTCCACGACTTCGCGGCCCTGGCCGCGGTGAGCGCCGCGTACGACCCGGAGATGGCGGCGATCCTGCGAGGCGTCCTGGCCGAGGAACCCGCCGAGGGCCCTTTCGCGGACCTGATGGGCCGCTTGGTCTCCCTGGCGTCCTGACCGAGCGCCCCGAAAAGGGGCGCGGGGAACTGCGCGGTTTTTTCAGGGGCGCGGGGAACTGCGCGACCAGCCCTCACCCACCCGCACGGCGAACCCGGGCTTCGAGGGACGTCAGTCCACGAACTTCTCGTACGACGCGTCCAGATCCCGCACCTCGGCGGAGGCGTGCAGCGCGACCCCCTCCGCCGGCTTCACATGGGCCCGCACCAGCCCGAGCGTCCGCTCGGTCAGCGCGGCCTTGGTCTCGACCGTGCGCCCGGCGAGCAGCGCCAGTGAGACGTGCACCAGGGCGTGCCCCGACTCCTCCGAGCCGACGACGACGTCCTCGACGGGCCGGAACCGCGTCTTGCAGGCCTCGCTCTTCGCGGCGGCCGTGTCCACCACCATGGCGTGCAGCGCGACGGCGAACCCCCGCCGGTCGAAGGTGTCGGCGAGCGACGTGGAGTAGTCGACGGTGATCTGCGGCATGGGCACTCCTGTTCTAGGACAACAGGAGTCACACCCTAGCCTCAGCCCGACGACAGCCTCAGCGCGAGAAGCGCGATGTCGTCCTCGCGCTCACGGCCGAAACAGTCGAGGAGCGTGTCGCAGAGTGCGTCCAGCCCGGGCAGGGCTCCGGCGGAGGCCGCGCGAAGGTGGTCCATCGAGGTCGCGAGGTCCGTGCCCCGGGTCTCGATCAGGCCGTCGGTGACCATGAGGAGCCGGTCGCCCGCTGCGAGGAACAGCTCGGTCGGCGCCGGGTGGGGCAGCCCCACCCCGAGCAGCGGGCCGGCGGCCTTGGCGTAGTCGGCGCTGCCGTCCCCGATGATCAGCGGCGGGATGTGGCCGGCGTTCGCGATGAGCACACGCCCGGTGGCGGGGTCGATCAGGGCCAGGCAGACGGTGGCGGTGACCTCCGGGTGGTAGTGCTGGAGCATCCGGTCGAGGCGCTCGGCGAGCACGGCCGGGTCGCTCTCGTCGACGCAGTAGGCGCGCAGCGCGTGCCGGATCTCGACCATGACGGTGGCCGCCTCCAGCGAGTGTCCGACGACGTCGCCCACCGCGGCGAGCACGCCGTCACGGGTGCGCAGGGCGGCGTAGAAGTCGCCGCCGATCTCGGTCTCCTGAGAGGCGGGCACGTACCGGACCGCGACGTCGAGGCCCGGCAGTTCCGGCAGCCGGTGCGGCTGGGGCAGGAAGCTGTGCTGGAGGGTGAGGGCGACGTGCCGTTCGACCTGGTACATGAGCAGGGGTTCGGCGGCCAGGGCCGCGGCCTGGGCGAGCCGGGCCACCAGCGTCTCCTCCTCGGGATTGACCCTGCGCACCCCGCGGGTGGGCGTGGCCAGGCACACGGCGGCCTTGCCGTCCTGGGTGAGGTTCAGCACCAGGCGGGCGTCGTGCTGCACGCCGGGCCGGAAGAACCCGGCGGGCCACAGCGGCGCGGCCACCGTGGTGATCCGCACCCCGGCCTGTCCGCGGGTCAGGCGCCGGAGCAGCCCGGCCACGGTCCGGTGGGCGCCCTCGTCCGGCAGGGCGAGCGAGGTGCGGTCCCGGGAGATGCCGCGGTACAGCACGTCGTCCGGGCCGAGGAAGAAGACGGCGGCGGGGCCGCCGGTGAGCCGTGCGGTGCCGTTGGCGGCGGCGTCGGCGAGTTCCTGGAGGGAGCGGGCCGCCTGGATGGTGACGATGGTCTCCGACAGGAGCGTCAGCCGCCGTGCCAGCGCCTGGTCGTCGGCCCGCAGCCGGGCGGCGCGCACCGCGGCCCGGACGACCGCGTCGATCTCCTCGGGCTCCGCGGGCACCGTCACGAACGCCTCCCCGCCCGCGTCCAGTCCCCGGCAGCGGTCGCCGGGGGCCACGGGCGAGGCGGAGAAGTGCACGACGGGCAGGCCTGCCATGTGCGGCCGGTCCTTGAGTCTGCGGCACAGTTCGAAGCCGCTCATGTCCGGCAGGGTCACGTCGACGAGGGCCACGTCGGGCAGGGTCCCCCGGCGCAGCCGTGCGTCGAGTTCGACGAGCGCCTCGTGGCCGGAGGCGACCGGGACCACCTGGTGGCCGGCCCGGCGCAGCAGGGCGGCCATGGCATACCGGCCGGCCGCCACGTCGTCGACGAGCAGCACGGTCGCGTCTGTCCGCTTGCCGTTGACGTCCATCTGCCAGTCCTTGGACACACCGGTGGGGCGGACCCGGGATTCCGGGTCCGCCCCACCAAGGTAGTGCCCTGTCAGGAGGTCCGGGAGAATACGGCCACGGTCCGTCCGGGAACGGCGAACGTGCCCGATGCCGGCTCGTAGGAGGCGGACTTGACGGTAGGGTCCGCGCCCCCGGCCTGAACGGGGTGCAGTTCGTACGCCGTGCCCTTGAGATCCGTCACTCTCTGTTCCCGTGTCGTGGGTGTCGCGTTGAAGACGACGACGAGGTCGCCGAGTTCCATCGTGATCACGCCGGGCGTCTCGTCCGCCCCGGACAGCGGGAAGGACAGCTTCGACTGCACCTGTTCCGCGGTACCGAGCCCGAAGTCGCCCTCGGTCGTGCGGATCCGCAGCAGATCCCGGTACGCGGCCGCGGCGCCCTCGATCTGCGGGCAGCCCACCTTGAGTCCCGCCGCCGTCAACAGAGGCCTGCCGTAGGGCCACTTGGGCTCGTTGTCGGCGGCCGGCGGCAGCCCGCGCCCGAATCCGTTGCCGTCCCGGCAGTCCCAGTGGACGGCGTTGAACCAGTCACCGCTGTCGTACGAGTTGCGGTCCAGGGACTTGGACCGCAGCAGGTCGGTGCCGGCCTGGGAGAGCGCCGGGCCCTGCGACAGGGTGGCCGTGGCCATCGCGAGGACCTGCATCCGGGCCCGGTCGGCGGCCGGGGTGTCCTTCGGCAGCTTGAAGGCGAGCGCGTCGAACAGTGACTCGTTGTCGTGCGCGTCCACGTACGCGAGGGCGTCGCCCGGCGCGTCCGCGTATCCGGCGGGGGCCCCGTTGTAGTCGACCTCGGAGCCCTTCACCTTCTTGCCGCTGGTGTCGGTGAAGCCGTAGTGCGCGAGGTTGCCGGACAGGCCCACCTTGATCAGGTCCTGGTAGTGCAGGAGACGGGCCTTCTGCTCGGCCGGGGTGCCGTTGCCCTTCGAGGAGTTGGGGTCGGTGTAGAGGCCGGACGCGAAGCCCTGGACGCCCGGGTCCTCGTCGAAGGGGCCGCCGCCGCGCACGGCGTCACGTGCCCGGTCGGAGAAGGTGGCGATGCCGGTACCGGCCATGTTCTTCTGCGTGGCCTGGACGAAGCGGGCGTCGTCCGCGATCTCGCCGAAGTTCCAGCCCTCGCCGTAGAGGACGATCTTCTTGCCGTCGACGCCGTCCTTGGCGGGGGTGAGCGCGTCGAGGGCCTTCCGGACGGCCAGGATGTTGGCCTTCGGGTGGTGGCCCATGAGGTCGAAGCGGAAGCCGTCGACCTTGTACTCCTTGGCCCAGGTGACGATCGAGTCGACGACCAGTTTGCCCATCATGGCGTTCTCGGGTGCCGTGTTGGCACAGCAGGTGGAGGTGGCGACGCCGCCGTCGGCGAGGAGCCGCTGGTAGTAGCCGGGGACCACCTTGTCGAGCACGCTCGTGTCTGCCTGCCCGCTCGCGGTGGTGTGGTTGTAGACCACGTCCATGACGACCCGCAGGCCGTCCTCGTTCAGCGACTTGACCATCTTCCGGAACTCGACGGTACGGTCCGTCCCGTCGGGGTCGGTGGCGTACGAGCCCTCCGGGACCGTGTAGTGGTACGGGTCGTAGCCCCAGTTGTAGGCGTCCTTCGCGGCGGTCTTCGCCACGCACTCCTGCTGCTTGTCGGAGTCTGCGGCGTAGGAGGCGAGGTCGCAGTCGGTGGCCGCCTGGTCCGCCTTGCGCTCCGGGATGGTGGCGATGTCGAAGGCGGGCAGCAGGTGCACGTACGAAGTCCCGGCCTCGGCGAGCTTCTTGAGGTGCCTGGAGCCCGCGCTGCCCTTGTCGGTGAAGGCGAGGTAGGTGCCCTTCTCCTTGGCGGGGACGGTCTTGTCCTCGACGGAGAAGTCCCGGATGTGCAGCTCCTGGATCTGCGCGTCCTTCAGCGGGACGGCCTTCGGCTTCTTCAGGCCGGACCAGCCGCCCGGGGCGAGGGCCCTGTCGTCGAGGTCGACGACGAGACTGCGCGCGGAGTTCGCGGTGAGGGCGACCGAGTAGGGGTCGGTGACCTTGTTGGTGACGACCTCGCGGACGCTGGGCGCCCACACCTTCACGACGTACCGATAGGCCTTGTTCTTCCAGGAGGCGGGGCCCGAGACGGACCACACGCCGGTGGCACCGTCCCGTTTCATCGGCACGGATTTCGCCGAGGAGCCCTTGTCGCCGATCTCCAGCTTCACGTCCTGCGCGGTGGGCGCCCACACGGAGAGCGTCGGCCGGCCCTTCGTGAACGTCGGCCCGAGATCCGCCTTCGTGGCACCGCCGTACAGGTCGTCGAGCACGCCCGCGATCTGTACGCCGGTCGCCGCGAGTACCGCCCCGTTGGCGGCCCGCTGGGAGGCGACCAACTGGCCGCGCAGGGCCTCGCGCACCCGGTCGCGGTCGCGCGGGTCGACGGACCAGGCCGTGTACGCCTTCAGGTGCGGGAACCTGGCCTTCTGGGCGTCGGTCAGTGAGGTCTTCCCCAGCCTCAGCCACCGCTCGTCGTCGCTGGTGAGCGTGCCGTTCGCGGCCTTGATGCTCCCGTCGCGCGAGTACAGCAACTGCGTGGACGCGGCGCTCTCGTCGCCGTTCCAGGCGACCGTGTTCCGGTCGATCCACACCGCCTTGGAGGTGGTCAGGTCGAGCGCGGCCGCGCTGCCGACGGGCTGCGGGAGGAGGTACTTCTCCTGGCCGCTCAGCAGCCACACCTCGTGGCCGTTCGCCGTGAGGTCGAGCGACTGGTCGGTGGGCAGGTCCTTCTCGTCGCCCTTGTGGAGGATGTAGCTGAGGCTGGTGGCCCCTTCGGCGAGCGGCACCTCGTAGACGGCGCCGTACGCGTCGGTCCGCACCGGCTCCAGGGGCTTCGACCAGTCCGTGGGGTTCGCGGCGCCGGCCCAGGTGTGCAGGCCCCAGCCGTCGTACTTCCCGTCGGCGCGGTGGTGGTGGAGCACGGCCTTGGACTTGTCCGGCGCGGGGTAGTCGGCGTCCGGCCGCTCGGTGCGTACGGCTTCCTTGCCCTGCTCGACCCAGACCTCGCCCGTCCTGGTGACGTCGATCGTGCGGTCGGCGGAGACGTCCTTGGTGCCGTCCTTGTCGATGACGAGGAAGCTCACGTCCGACGCGCCCGGCTTCAGTTTCACGTAGGCGAAGGCCCCGTAGGCGTCCCGGCCGGTGAAGTCGTGACCGTCCGGCCAGGTGGTCGCCTCGCCGTCGGCGATGTCGCCCCAGGCGTACAGCCGCCAGTCGGTGTAGTCGCCGTCGGCACGCTTGTAGTGGACGACGGCGTACTCCCGCGAGGAGGCCGTCGGGATCTCCTCGGCGGGCGGGGTGCCGGTGGTGGAGGCGGCCGTGGCACTCGCGGTACGCCCGGCCGAGTCGATCACAACGGCCTTGTAGCGCAGGGCGGTTCCGGCCGGTACGTCGTCACCGACGACCTGGGTGACCTTGTACGGGGCGTGGTCGGCGGAGCCGAGCGTCTTCCATCTGCCGTTGCCGACCTGGGCGGCGAAGACGACGCGGGGCAGGTGCCCGCCGTCGATGTCGGCCGTCAGCTCGACGGTGCCGGTGGCGCCCGAGGCGGGAGCTTTCAGGGTGACGGCGGGCCTGTCCGCCGGCGCGTCCGGCCTGCCCGCCGCTCTGTACACGACCGAGGAGCGGGCCGGGACGGTGACGGTGACCTTCTGGTCGGAGCCGCTCCTGAGGGACTTCTCGGTGCCGTCGGTGCCGTGGATCCCGCGGAACGTCATGTCCGCGGAACCGGTCGCGAAGGTGGCGCTCTTCGCCTCGCCCGCGTTGTTCACGGCGACGACGTACTCGATGCCGCTCTTCGCGTCCGTCCGGGAGAAGGCGTAGACGCCTGCGCCGTCGGCCGCGTACCGCTCGGTCTGGATGCCGTCGGCGAGGGCCGGGTTGGCCTTGCGGAGCTTCGCGAGCGCGGCGATCTGCCGGTACAGGGGCGCACTCGTGTCGTACGCGTCCTCGGCGTGCGTGCGGTCGGTGCCGAGCTCGTCGTCGTCCAGGTAGTCGGCGGTCTTCGAGGCGAACATGGTCTGGCGGGCGTCCTTGTCGCCGCCGGCGCCCGTGAAGCCCTGCTCGTCGCCGTAGTAGACGACGGGGTTGCCGCGGCCGAGGAACATCAGCTCGTTCGCGAGCCTGTCCTTCTTCACCAGTTCCGCGTCGGAGGCCAACGGATCGTCCTGCTTGAGGAAGGTGCCGATGCGGCCCATGTCGTGGTTGCCGAGGAAGGTGACCTGCTCGTACGCGTTGGCCTTGTCCGTCGTGTACTTGTAGTCGTCCCCGAAGACCGAGGCGAGCCGCTTCGCGCTGCCGCCCTGCGAGACGTAGGCGCGCGCCGCGTCCTGGAAGGGGAAGTCCAGCGTGGAGTCGAGGCGGCCCTCGGTGACGTACGGGGAGGTGATCGACGTGTCCGCCGAGTACACCTCGCCGAACATGAAGAAGTCGTCGCGGCCCTGCTTCGCCGCGTACGCGTCGAGGGCGGTGGCCCACTGGGTCCAGAACTCCGTGTTGACGTGCTTGACGGTGTCGATCCGGAAGCCGTCGATGTCGAAGTCCCTGACCCACCGCTGGTAGATCCGCTCCATGCCGCGGACGACCTCGGGACGCTCGGTCCACAGGTCGTCGAGACCGGAGAAGTCGCCGTACGTGGAGTTCTCGCCGGCGAAGGTCGAGTCGCCGCGGTTGTGGTACATCGACGTGTCGTTGAGCCACGAGGGCACCTTGACGTTCTTCTTCGCGGCGGGCACGACGGGCGTGCGCGGGAAGGAGTCGTCGTCGGTCTGCGGGAAGTCCCGGGTGCCGTCCGCGTGGTCGGCGTCGTCGAAGGGCTCGCCGTCCTTCGTCAGGTACGGGAAGGCGCCCTTGGAGAGGTAGGAGTAGGACTTCTCCTCGTAGTCGACGACGTCGGCCGTGTGGTTGGTGATGACGTCGAAGAAGACCTTCATGCCCTTGGCGTGGGCCTTGTCGATGAGCTTCTCGAGGTCCGCGTTCGTGCCGAAGTGCGGGTCCACCTGCGTGAAGTCGGTGATCCAGTAACCGTGGTAGCCGGCCGAGGCGTCCTTGCCGGTGCCCTGCACGGGCTGGTTCTTGAAGATCGGCGCCATCCAGATGGCGGTGGTGCCGAGCCCTTTGATGTAGTCGAGCTTCTTCGTCAGGCCCTTGAGGTCGCCGCCCTGGTAGAAGCCCTTGTCGGTGGGGTCGTACCCGGTGTCGAGGCGGGAGCCGGTGAGGCCGCCCCTGTCGTTCGACGTGTCGCCGTTGGCGAAGCGGTCCGGCAGGACGAAGTAGAACTGCTCGCGGGTGAGGTCGTTGCGGGCCGGCGTCCTGGCCAGGGCCGCGTCCGACGGGGGTGCGGGCGGGGCGGCCGCGCGGGCGGCGAGGGGCTGGACGAGCGCTGCCGCGAGAGCGGCCACGGCGACGGCCGCGACTCGTCTGCGCTGCGCGGAACGGCGCACCCAGGGCGCCGGCCATCTCGGTATCACAGGCGTGAACTCCTTGCGATTACGGCTCAATCGGGTCCGACCCCGCGCGCCGCGGCACGGCTACGGTGCCGGGCGCCCGCGTGACGGTATCGCCAACGAAAGCCTTACAGCAAGAGTCTTGAAAACAACAGCAAGATATTTCAGCGTCAATCTTGGCGGTTGTTCCCCTTGCAGGCGTTCCCCTTGCCCGATGTGTGGCCGAATGCGCGACGGAAGACCTCGATGGAGACCTCGCCGAAGGCACCGGTCACCCGGAGCTCCGTGGTGCGCTCACGGTGACCGCCGGGCCGGGGGCGTACCCGTCCCCGGCCCGGCGGTCCACGTACCCGTGGCGCTGATCCTGCCGCCCACCCCGCGCCGGCCGGCGGCGCGCACGCCGCCCGAGCCGGACGCGGCTGTCAGCAGCTCGACTTGCCCGCGTGGACCGCCAGTGCGGTCTGGGAGGCGAGGGTCGCGGTGAGCCGGCCCGAGCCGTCGACCGTCACGGTCGTGTTGCTCTGCACGTTGCAGTACGTGCCCGCCGCGAGCGAGGTCTGGTAGGTGCGGGTCAGCGACGACGACTCGTGGTTGACGGCCACGAAGCCCTTGCCGCCCCGGCCGAACGCGATGGCGTCGCCCCCGTTGTCCCACCAGTTGGTGACGGACTCGCCCCGGGTGGCGTTGCGGAAGGCGACCATCGACTGGATCTCCGGCCAGGCGTGCTGGCACTTCCAGCCATCCTGCCAACAGGCGTTGACCGTACCGCCGTTCGGCGGGCCCGCGTCCGTGGAGGAGAACTCGTAGCCGGAGTTGATGTCGGGCGCGCCGTACGGGTACGCCAGCATGAAGACGTTCGCCAGGGTGTAGTTGGCGTTGTCCTTGTAGCTGAGCGTGGAGCCGTTGCGCTCGGTGTCGTGGTTGTCGACGAAGACGCCCGAGACGCCACTGGCCATGTAGCCCCAGCCCTCGCCGTAGTTCTTCAGATAGGCGAGGTTCTCGTTGTTGAAGACCCGCTTGAGGTCGAACGCGTACCGGAACTCCTGCACGTCGCCGGTGCCCGTGTACTCGGTGGGCTGGACCGCCTCGCCGGAGCCGAAGATGGCCTCCTGCTTCCAGTACGCGGACGTGTTGCTCAGCCGGCCCTTGATGTTGGCGAGGTCGGCGGCCGGGATGTGCTTGGCCGCGTCGATGCGGAAGCCGTCGACGCCCAGCGAGAGCAGGTCGTTGAGGTACTTGGCGATGGCCGAGCGGACGTACTCCTCGCCGGTGTCCAGGTCGGCGAGCCCGACCAGCTCGCAGTTCTGTACGTTCCCGCGATCCTGGTAGTTCGTGATCTGCGCGGTGCAGTTGTCGAAGTCGGGCGCGGAGTACAGCCCCGGGTAGGTGTACTTCGAGTAGGACGAGCCGCCCGTGCCGGTACCGCTGCCGGCCGACATGTGGTTGATCACCGTGTCGGCGACGACCTTCACCCCGGCCGCGTGGCAGGTGTTCACCATGTTCTGGAAAGCCGTACGGTCGCCGAGGCGCCCGGCGATCCGGTAGCTGACGGGCTGGTACGAGGTCCACCACTGCGAGCCCTGTATGTGCTCGGCGGGCGGCGAGACCTGGACGTATCCGTAACCGGCGGGGCCCAGTCGGTTGGTGCACTCCTTGGCCACGGAAGCGAAGTTCCACTCGAAGAGGACGGCGGTGACGTCCTTGGTGCCCGGAGGGGCGGCGTACGCGGTGCCCGTGGTGCCCGCGGGGAAGACGAGCGCGGCCGCCGCGAGGGCGAGCGAGGCGCGGAGAGCTCTCTTGGCCATGGGGGGGGTCCTTCTCCGTTGAAGGTTCTTGCTGCAAGATTCAACCGCCAGGCGGTGCGCCAGATAGTAGAAGCCCGCCTTCCAAAGCGGAAGACGGGCTTCTGAAAATGCCGGAAAGTTCTTGCAGAACCCCTCGGTTGATGAACGGTCAGTCAGCGATCCACCACACCGTGGCGTCGGCGGGCAGCTTCGCCTCGCCGTCGTCCGTCACGGTCACCTCGCCGCTCGCGAGCAGCACCCTCCCGTACGCGGGGACGGTCACCGACTCACCGCCGGTGTTGGTGGTGCAGGCGAACGCCCCCCGCCGGAAGGCGAGTACGCCCTCGGGCGCCTTCAGCCACTCGACACGGTCGCCCGCGCCGAGGTCGGCCCGCTCGCTCCGGACGGCGAGCGCGGACCGGTACAGCTCCAGGGTCGAGCCCGCGACGCCGGTCTGCGCCTCGACGCTCAACTCACCCCATCCCGAGGGCTGCGGCAGCCAGCTGCCACCGCTGCCGAAGCCGTACGACGAGCCGTCCCGGGTCCACGGGATCGGCACCCGGCATCCGTCGCGGAACCCGTCCTGGCCGGCGCCGCGGAAGTACGCCGGGTCCTGGCGCACCTCGTCCGGCAGGTCGACTACGTCCGGCAGGCCCAGTTCCTCGCCCTGGTACAGGTACGCGGAGCCCGGCAGTGCCAGCATCAGCAGGGTCGCCGCGCGTGCCCGGCGCAGGCCCAGTCCGCGGTCCCCGGCGGTGCGGATCTGGGTGCCGAGCCCCGCCGGGTTGGCGAACCGCGTCGCGTGCCGGGTCACGTCGTGGTTGGACAGCACCCAGGTGGCGGGAGCGCCCACGGGACGCATCGCGTCGAGGGTGCGGTCGATGCAGGAGCGCAGTTCCCCGGAGTCCCAATGGGTGCTCAGGTACTGGAAGTTGAAAGCCTGGTGCAGCTCGTCGGGGCGCACGTAGTTGGCGGTGCGCTCGATGGTCGGCGTCCACGCCTCGGCGACGAAGATCCTCTCGCCCGCGTACTCGTCGAGGACGATCCGCCAGGCCCGGTAGACCTCGTGCACACCGTCCTGGTCGAAGAACGGCATGACATCGTTGCCCAGCAGCTTGAGCTGCTCGTGGGATCCAAGGTCCGGCAGCCCGTCCGCCTTCACCAGCCCGTGTGCCACGTCGATACGGAATCCGTCGACACCCATGTCGAGCCAGAACCGCAGGATGGAGCGGAACTCGTCGCCGACGGCCGGGTGGTCCCAGTTGAAGTCGGGCTGTTCGGGCGCGAAGAGGTGGAGGTACCAGTCCCCCGGGGTGCCGTCCGGCTCGGTGACCCGGGTCCAGGCGGGGCCGCCGAAGATGGACTCCCAGTCGTTGGGCGGCAGTTCGCCGTTCGCGCCCTTGCCGGGACGGAAGTGGTAGCGCTCCCGCAGCGGCGAGCCCGGCCCTTCCGCGAGAGCCCGCTTGAACCACTCGTGCTGGTCGGAGGAGTGGTTGGGCACGAGGTCGACGATGATCCGCAGGGCGAGGTCGTGGGCGTCGCGGATCAGCGCGTCGGCGTCGAGGAGGTTGCCGAACATGGGGTCCACGGCCCGGTAGTCCGCCACGTCGTAGCCCGCGTCGGCCTGCGGCGAGGCGTAGAAGGGGCTGAGCCACACGGCGTCCACACCGAGGTCGCGCAGATACGGGAGTCTGGAACGTACGCCCTCCAGGTCGCCCATGCCGTCGCCGTTGCTGTCGGCGAAGCTGCGCGGATAGACCTGGTAGATCACCGCGTCGCGCCACCAGTCGCGGCGGTCGGCGACGGTTGCGAGAGCGGAGTTCGGTGCCGGGTCGGCGGAGTGCTGGCTCATGGCTTCCTTGGTACGTAACGGAGTCATCGGGTCAGGGTCAGGTAGGCGGCGGGGTGATGAGGCGGCCGCGGTCACAGCGGGGTCGGATGGTGACCACGGCCGCCACCCGCGCGCCCCAAAAGGGCGCGGGGAACTGTGCGACCGGCCACGACGGCGCCGCAGTCGATCGACGGCGGACGCATCGCGGCCCTTCAGGGGAGCGTCACCCCTTCGTGCCGCCCGCGGTCAGTCCGGTCACCAGGTTCTTCTGCACAAGGTAGAAGAACGCGGAGACCGGGATCGCCACCAGCACCGCGGTGGCGGCCATGAGGTTGCGCTGAGCGTCGTGCTCGCTGACGAAGCTCTGCAGGCCGACCGCGAAGGTGTACTTCGTGTCGGACAGCATGAACGTCGAGGCGAACGCGACCTCGCCGAACGCGGTGATGAAACTGTAGAACGCGGCAACGGCCAGGCCGGGCTTGGCGAGCGGCAGGATCAGCCGCGTGAACGTGCCGAAGGGCGAGAGCCCGTCGACGCGCCCCGCCTCGTCGATCTCGAAGGGGATGGTGTCGAAGTAGCCCTTGAGCAGCCACGCGCAGTACGGCACCGCGGTCGAGCAGTAGACGAGGATCAGGCCGAAGTAGTTGTCGATGAGCTGGAGTTCGCTGAGGATCTCGTACATCGGGACCATCAGTACGGCGACCGGGAACATCTGGGTCACCAGCAGCACCCACATGAACTTCCGGTAGCCGGGGAAGCGCATGCGGGAGACCGCGTACCCGGTGGTGGCGGCGACCATGACGCCGATGACGGTCGTCCCCAGCGACACGATGAGCGTGCTCTTCAGCCAGTCGAAGAACGGCGTGTGCTGCAACACGAACGAGTAGTTGTCGAACGTCATCTTCCCGAGGATGCCCCCGGGGTGCAGGTAGTCGTCCTTGTCCGGCCCGAGGGACAGGTAGATCAGCCACGCGATCGGGAAGAGTGCGATCAGGCTCGCGACGCCGAGGATGCCGTGCGAGGTCAGGGTTCCGGCGAGGCTGCGCTCGCCGCGTCGTGGTCCCTTGCCCGCCGGCGCGGTGCCCGCGGGATCCCTGTCCGCCGGGGCGGAGGACTTGACTGTCGTGGTGCTCATGGGGACTCCTGCCTCAGATCGCGAGCTGCTGCTCGTTGCGGGCCAGCCAGCGTCGGTAGACGGAGGTGAAGACGATCAGGATCGAGAGCAGCAGGACGCCGTACGCGGCGGACTGCGCGTAGTCGCGCGGCTGCTGGCCGAATCCCAGGTAGTAGGCCCAGGTGACGAGGATCTGCGCGTCCGGTGCGGTGTCGCCGAAGAGCAGGAAGATGATGGCGAACTGGTTGAACGTCCAGATGACGCCGAGCAGTACGACGGTGGAGCTGACCGACCGCAGGCCCGGCAGGGTCACGTGCCGGAACCGCTGCCAGGCGTTCGCACCGTCCATCTCAGCGGCCTCGTACAGGGCGCCGTCGATGGACTGCAGGCCGCCGAGCAGCGAGACCATCATGAACGGCACTCCGCACCAGGTGTTGACCATGATGGCGGCGAACCGCTGCCAGAAGGTGTCCTCCAGCCACAGCGGTGTGGGCAGATGCACCGCGTCCAGCATGGAGTTGATGACTCCGCCGTCGGCGAGCATGAAGCGCCAGCCGAAGACGGTGACGAACGTCGGCACGGCCCACGGCAGGACGAGGACGAGGCGGTAGAAGGTCCGGCCCCGCAGCTTCTGGTTGAGCAGCAGGGCGAGACCGAGGCCGATGGCGTAGTGGAGCAGCACGCACAGGGCCGTCCACACGATCGTCCAGATGAAGTGCGACCAGAAGCGGTCGTACGCGGTGGGGCCCCACAGGATGTCGGCGTAGTTGTCGAGGCCGATGAACTTGTAGGTGGCGTCGATGTGGTTGACGCCGATCGTGCGGGCCGAGTTGAGGCTGTTGGCGTCGGTGAACGTCAGGTAGATGCCCCGCACCAGCGGATAGAGCACCAGCACACCGAGCACGAGGACCACCGGGGCGGTCATCGCGTACGCGTACCAGTACTTCTGGTACGAGTGCTTCATGCGCTGGAGCGGACCGGGGCGTGGGGCCCGGTCACCGCGGCGCTTGCCGGTCGCGCGGTCGATGACGACTGTCATGGTTCGACACCTTCTGGAAAATCTGGCGTTGGGCGCACGTCTGGAGGCTCGACGGGCGGGGCGTGGACGCCTACCGGTTGCGGTGGCGGTCGCGCGCACGGCCGGTGGCCGCGGGATCCGTCCCCCCTGAGAGGATCCCGCGGCCACCCGGGCTCACTTGCTGAAGTCCGGGACCAGCTTGGCGATCGCGGTCTCCGCGTTGCCCAGGCCCTTGTCGAGGGACTCCTTGCCACCGGCGATCTTCGGCAGCTCGGTGTCGAGCGGGCCCCACAGCGAGCTGTACTCGGGCAGCGCCGGGCGCGGCTGGGCGGCGGAGAGCACGCCCTGGTAGCCGGCGATGCCCGGGTCGGACTTGACCTCGGTGGTGTAGGCGTCGTCGCGGGTCGGCAGCGTGGAGTTCTTGAGGGCGATGGTCTCCTGGGACTTCGCCGAGGTCATGAACTTCAGGAACTTGAGCGAGGCCTCCTGGTGGGCCTTGTCCGAGCCCGCGTACACGGAGAGGTTGTGGCCGCCGGTCGGGGCGCCCGCCTTGCCGCTGGAGCCGGCCGGGACGGTGGCGATACCGAGGTTGGTCTTGTCCTTGAAGGCCGAGCCCTTGTAGAAGTTGGTGATCTCCCACGGGCCCTGGACGATCGAGGCGACCTTGCCGTTGACGAACGCGTCCTGGATGTGGGCGTACGCGTCGGCGGTGGTGTCGGCCTTGTGCAGGCCCTTGCCGTCGAACAGGCCCTTCCAGGTGCCGTAGGCCTTCTTGGCCGCGGGCGAGGCGACAGTGATCTTCTTGGCGTCGGCGTCGACCGTGTCGGTGCCCTCGCCGTAGAGGAAGGACTGCGCGTAGTAGGCCTGGGTGGATCCCCAGTAGCCGTCGACGCCCGTCTCCTTCTTGATCGTCGCGGCGTCCGTCTTGAGGTCGGCCCAGGTGGTGGGCGCCCCGTCGATGCCGGCCTTCTTGAAGAGTTCCTTGTTGTAGACCAGCGCGAGGGTGTCGGTGACCAGCGGCACACCGTACGTCTTGCCCTCGTACTTGGCCTGCTCGATCAGGCTGGGCTGGAACTTGCCCTGGTCCGCGAGGGCCTCGGTGCCGTCGAGCGGCAGGAAGAAGCCCTTCTTGGCGAACGCGGGGGTCCAGCCGACCTCGGAGCGCAGGATGTCCGGGGCGCCCTTGGAACCGGCGGCGGTGTCGAACTTGTTCTGCGCCTGGTCGAAGGGCACGTTGACGTACTTGACCTTGATGTCCGGGTTGGCCTTCTCGAATGCCTTCGCGAGGGCCTTGTACGTCGGTGCCTCGTTCGTGGCGTTGGACGTGTCCCACCACGTGATGGTGACCGGGCCGTCCGCCTTGCCACTGTCGTCGCTGTCTCCGCCGCAGGCCGTCGCCGCGAGGGCGAGGGACGCCACCAGTGCGGTGGCCGCTATGCCACGCCGCATGAGTTCTCCTTGAGGGTGAAAGCCCGTGTGCTCGAGGGAGCGGCCCCGTCCGCCGCCCCTCCCGACTCGCCGACCGCACCGTTGCCGCCGTCGGGCGACGTGAACGTAACAGCGATGAAAGCGGCGCGAAAGACCTTGCAGCAAAAAAGTGCAAGACCGACGGAGAGTTACCCCGCCGTGACCTCCCCTCGACCACTCCGAGGCCTTGGTACAGGCCCGTTCACCGGGAGTGGAGCCACTGTGCAAGACTCTGCAAGCTCTTGCCACAGCCGTCCGTCGCGGGGATCATCGGCCCGGGGCGCCTTGCAGGAACGAGCCCGTCCCCACGGGCGCACGCGGCGGACAGTGACCGGAATGCCGACCAGAATCACGAGGGAACGCGATGACGCAGCAGCCCGGAGCGGGCCGTCCAGGTGCCCGCACACGGCGTTCTGTCGGTGGGCAGGGCGAGACCCGGCCGGTACAGTCCCATCCCGTGACCACACGGCTTGCCGACATCGCAGCCCAGGCGGGGGTGAGCGAAGCGACCGTCAGCCGCGTCCTGAACGGGAAGCCGGGCGTCGCCGCGACCACCCGCCAGTCCGTTCTCGCCGCGCTCGACGTGCTCGGCTACGAGCGGCCCGTACGTCTGCGGCAGCGCAGTGAGGGGCTCGTCGGGCTGATAACCCCGGAGCTGGAGAACCCGATATTCCCGGCCCTGGCCCAGGTGATCGGCCAGGCACTGACGCGGCAGGGCTACACGCCGGTCCTCGCGACCCAGACCCCGGGCGGTTCCACCGAGGACGAACTGACCGAGATGCTGGTCGACCGGGGGGTCGCCGGCATCATCTTCGTCTCCGGGCTGCACGCGGACACCTCCGCGGACATGCAGCGGTACGAGCAGCTGCGCGGCCAGGGGGTGCCGTTCGTCCTCGTCGACGGGTTCTCGCCGAAGGTGCAGGCTCCCTTCATCTCGCCGGACGACCGGGCGGCGATGGCCCTTGCGGTCACCCACCTCGTGTCCCTCGGCCACACCCGGATCGGTCTCGCCCTGGGTCCCAAGCGGTTCGTGCCGGTGCAGCGCAAGATCGAGGGCTTCGTCCGCACGATGCAGGATCTGCTGGGCCTGACCGCGGACGACGTCGAACAGCGTCTGGTCCAGCACTCCCTGTACACGCTGGAGGGCGGCCAGGCGGCCACGGCGGCGCTGATCGACCGCGACTGCACGGCCGTCGTCTGCGCGAGCGACATGATGGCCCTCGGCGCCATACGGGCCGCCCGGCAGCGTGGCCTCGACGTCCCGAAGGACGTCTCCGTCGTCGGCTTCGACGACTCCCCGCTGATCGCGTTCACGGACCCGCCCCTCACCACGGTCCGCAAGCCGGTTCCGGCGATGGGCCAGGCCGCGGTGCGCACGTTGCTGGAGGAGATCGGCGGGACGCCGGCTCCCCACAGTGAGTTCGTGTTCATGCCGGAACTGGTCGTGCGGGGGTCGACGGCCTCGGCCCCCGGGGACCGCAGTCGTGCGTAAGCAGTAGGGCCCCACCTACTCCAGGTGTAGAACGTGCGACCAGGACCCACCCGAGGGATGATCGGTGAGGAAAGGCTCATCTGGCAGACTCTGTCCCTATGGGTGAGAGCACCGTGACGACACTGGAAGGCCAGGAGCAGGCCCCTCCACAGCCCGTCGCGGACGAGGCGAACGGCCGCGCGGGACACCGTTTCCTGCGCCGGCTGCGTACGCCCCGCCGCCCCCGGCTCTGGTTCGAGATCCTGCTCATCGCGGTGAGTTACTGGACGTACTCACTGATCCGTAACGCCGTTCCGGAGCAGAAGGCGCAGGCGCTGGAGAACGCCGACTGGATCTGGAAGGTGGAGCACCACCTCGGCATCGCCGTGGAGGAGTCCGTCAACCACGCCGTGAACTCGGTGACTTGGCTGATCGTCGGCATGAACTACTACTACGCGACGCTGCACTTCGTGGTGACCCTCGGTGTCCTGGTGTGGCTCTACCGCAGTCACCCGGGCCGGTACGCGGCGACCCGCATGGTCCTCTTCGCGACGACGGGTGTGGCCCTGGTCGGTTACTACCTGTATCCGCTGGCCCCGCCGCGCCTGATGAACGGCGGCGACTTCATCGACACGGTCGTCGTCCACCAGACCTGGGGCTCCATGGCCTCCGGCGACCTGAAGAACATGTCGAACCAGTACGCGGCGATGCCCTCCATGCACATCGGCTGGTCCCTGTGGTGCGGCCTGACGATCTTCGCCCTGGCCTCGGTCCCCTGGGTCCGCGTCCTGGGCCTGCTCTACCCCACGGCGACCCTGGTGGTCATCGTCGCCACGGCCAACCACTTCTGGCTGGACGCGGTGGGCGGCATGGCGTGCCTGGCGTTCGGCTTCACGGTCGCGAGGCTCTGGTACGGCTCCCTGCCGTACGCGCTGCCGCAACTGGTCCCGGCGAGAGAGCCCGGCCGGTTCCGGCTGCCGAAGAAGGCCTAGCCGCGGGCGGAGCGACCTGGTCAGGAAGCCGCGCCGCTCCTCTCCGCGGCCTCCCGCAGCGCCGCCAGGAAGCTGCGCAGGGCGGGCGTCGGGGCCGCCGACTCCCGTACGGCCGCGAAGATCACCCGTGCCGGCTCCGGCCGCCGGACCTGCCGTACGGCCACGTCGGGGTGCGGGCTGCCGAGGCCCAGCCGCGGGACCAGGCTCACGCCGAGCCCCGCCGCGACGAACCCCTGCGCGGTCACGTAGTCCTCGCTCTCCACCACGAACCGGGGCCGGAACCCGGCGGCCTCGCACGCCGAGAGCTGCGCGTCGAGACAGGGCCCCGGCCACTCGCTGCCGACCCAGGGCTCCTCGGCGAGGTCGGCGAGCGCCACGGTCCGCCGCCCCGCCAGCCGGTGCCCCTTCGGCAGCACGGCGAGGTACGGATCGTCGAGCAGCCGCACCAGCCGTACGCCACCCGCCCCCTCCTCCTCTTCCCGGTCCTCGGCGTCCGGCCGCACCACCAGAGCCAGGTCCGCCCGGCCCTCCCGGACGGCCGGCAGCGGGTCCTCGGGGTCGATGAGCTTCAACTCCACCTGTACGCCCGGGTGTTCGACTCGTACCCGGGCCACCGCCGGGGCGACCAGCGCGGCCCCCGCCGTCGCGAAGTACCGCACGGCGAGCCGTCCCGTGCGCCCCTCCCGCAGGTCGTCGAGCGCGGTCTCCGCCTCGGCGACCTGGCGCCCGATGGCGTCCGCGTACTCGGTGAGCAACAGCCCCGCCCGGGTGGGCCGCACACCGCGCCCCACCCGTTCGAGCAGGGGGGTGCGGGCCTCCTTCTCCAGCACCGCGATCTGCTGGCTGACCGCCGACGGCGTGTAGCCGAGCCGCGTCGCCGCCGCCGTCACGGACCCGCTGGTCACCACGGCCCTCAGCATCTGCATGCGTCGCACATCAAGCATGTAGGTGAGGTTAACAGTGCATGCAAGATCTTTCACTTGTCCTTACAGTCCCGTTGGCGGACCGTGGACGCATGCCGCTCACCTCTTCCCTGCGCATGGCCGCCCTGGCACTCCTGTGGGGCTCCGGATTCCTCTGGATCAAGATCGCCCTGAACCACGGTCTGTCCCCGGCCCAGATCACCATCGCCCGCTGTGCGCTGGGCACGGGCGTACTTCTTCTCCTGGCACGCTCGGCGGGCCAGCGCCTCCCCCGCGACCGCGGGACCTGGGCCCACCTGATCGTCGCCGCCCTGTTCTGCAACGCCGTCCCGTTCGCTCTCTTCAGCATCGGCGAGCAGACGGTGGACTCCGGTGTCGCGGGCGTACTGAACGCGACGACCCCCCTCTGGTCACTGCTGATCGGCATCGGCCTGGGCACGGACCGCGGACTCGGCCGCACCCGCCTGACCGGCCTGTTCCTGGGCTTCGCGGGCACGCTCCTGATCTTCGCCCCCTGGCACCGCTCGGGCCTGCTGACCTGGGGCGCCCTGGCTCTCCTGGCCGCCGCGGCGAGCTACGCCGTCGCCTTCGCGTACATGGCCCGCACGCTCACCGGCCGGGGCGTGCCCCTGGCCGTCTCCGCCGCCCAACTTTTGACCGCCACCGCCTGGACCACCCTGGCACTCCCCGCGGCCGGCCCGCCGCGCACCGACGCCACCGGCCTCTTGGCGATCGCCGCCCTCGGCATCCTCGGCACCGGCGTCACCTTCTACCTCAACTACCGGCTGATAGCGGAGGAGGGGCCCACGAGCGCGGCCACGGTCGGCTATCTGCTCCCGGTGGTCTCCGTGGCGCTGGGCGCACTGGTACTGGACGAGGAGATCGGGCTGCGCGTGATCGTGGGCATGGGAGTGGTCCTGGCAGGAGTGGCACTGAGCCGCCCCCGCCGCGCCGGCGTCCCGGACGGCATCACGGCCCGTCCGGCGGTGTCCGAAGACTCCAAGGACTCCGAGGACGCCGAGGACTCCAAGGACGGCGAGGCTCCGACGCGCGGGCTGAAGCGGGGGCTCGAGGGCGCGGCGGCCCTGAAGGGACAGGACGGGTAGGGGCGGCGGCGGGGCACCGGATTCGGGTGCGGCCGCGTGCCCGCTGACCGGCTCGCCGCCCGCGAGGTCACGCCCCGTAGAACCGCTCGTCCACCACGGCCCGGGCCCGTCGCGTCGTACGCCGATAGTCGTCGAGCATGTCCCCCACGTGACCCGGCCCGTACCCCAGGTACCGCCCCACCGCCGCCAGTTCGCGCCCGTCGGAGGGGAACGTGTCGCCGGCCCGCCCGCGCACCAGCATCACGGCGTTGCGCACCCGGGTGGCGAGCACCCAGGCCTCGTCCAGGATCCCGGCGTCCTCGCCGGAGATCAGCCCGGCCGCACACGCCGCGGCCAGGGCCTCGCGCGTACGCGTGGTCCGCAGCCCCGGCTCCGCCCACCCGTGCTGGAGTTGGAGCAGCTGCACGGTCCACTCCACGTCGGACAGGCCGCCCCGTCCCAGCTTGGTGTGCAGCGTCGGGTCGGCCCCGCGGGGCATCCGCTCCGACTCCATCCGGGCCTTCAGCCGCCGGATCTCCCGCACGGCGTCCTCCCCGAGCCCTTCCGCCGGATACCGCAGCGGATCGGCGAGCTCCAGGAACCGCTGCCCCAACTCCTCGTCCCCGGCGACGACTTCGGCCCGCAGCAGTGCCTGCGACTCCCACACCAGCGACCACCGGCGGTAGTAGGCCTCGTAGGACTTCAACGTCCGTACGAGCGGGCCGGACTTGCCCTCGGGCCGCAGGTCGGCGTCGATGAGCAGCGGCGGGTCGGCGCTGGACATCTGCAGCAGCCGCCGCATCTCGGAGACGACGGCGCTGGCGGCCCGGGCGGCCTCCTCCTCGCCCACGCCGTCCCGGGGCTCGTGCACGAACAGCACGTCCGCGTCGGACCCGTAACCCAGTTCGTGTCCGCCGAAGCGGCCCATGCCGATGACGGCGAAGCGGGTGGGCAGGGTGTCGCCCCAGCCGTCCCGGACGACGGCCCGCAGGGTGCCCGCGATCGTCGCCGCCGTCAGATCCGAGATGGCACCCCCGACCAGGTCCACCAGCGCGCCCTGGTCGGCGTTGGCCGGCGTCTCCTCGGTGCCGTACGAGCTGACGATGTCGATGGCAGCCGTGCGGAACAGCTCCCGCCGCCGCACGCCACGGGCGGCGTTGACCGCGGCCTCTCCCCCGGCGGCCCGTCCCACCGCGGAGAGGATCTCCTGCTCCAGATGGGGCCGGGCCCGGGGTTCGAGGCCGCCGCTGTCCCCGTTCCCGAGCAGTGCCACGGCCTCGGGCGCGCGCATCAGCAGGTCGGGGGCGAGCCGCCCGGCGGACAGGACCCGGGCGAGGTTCTCGGCGGCGGCCCCCTCGTCCCGCAGCAGCCGCAGGTACCAGGGCGTCTTGCCCAGCGCGTCCGAGACCTTGCGGAAGTTGAGCAGGCCCGCGTCGGGGTTGGCGGAGTCCGCGAACCAGCCCAGCAGGACGGGCAGCAGGGTCCGCTGGATGGCGGCCTTGCGGGAGACGCCGGAGGCCAGCGCCTCCAGGTGCCGCAACGCGGCGGCGGGGTCCGCGTAGCCCAGGGCGACCATCCGCTCCCTGGCCGCGCCCGGACTCAACCGGACTTCGCCCGGCGCGAGTTGGGCGACGGCGTCGAGCAGCGGACGGTAGAAGAGCTTCTCGTGGAGGCGCCGCACCACACCGGCGTGCCGTTTCCACTCACGGTTCAGCTCGGTGACGGGGTCGGTCCGCAGCCCGAGCGAGCGCCCGATACGCCGCAGATCGGCCTCGTCCTCGGGCACGAGGTGCGTACGCCGCAGCCGGAAGAGCTGTATGCGGTGCTCCATGGACCGCAGGAACCGGTAGGCCTCGTCGAACTGGACGGCGTCGACGCGCCCCACGTACCCGCCCGCGGCCAGCGCCTTCAGGGCGTCCAGCGTGGTCCCGCTCCGCAGCGAGGTATCGACCCGGCCGTGCACCAACTGCAGCATTTGTACAGCGAATTCGACGTCCCGCAACCCGCCGGGCCCCAGCTTCAGTTCACGCTCGATCTCGGCGGGCGGAATGTTCTCGACGACGCGCCGCCGCATCTTCTGCACGTCGGTGACGAAGTTGTCCCGCTCGGCGACCTGCCACACCAGCGGTGACAGCGTGGCGACGTACTTCTCGCCCAGGTCGACGTCCCCGGCGACGGCCCGGGCCTTCAACAGGGCCTGGAACTCCCAGGTCTTGGCCCACCGCTGGTAGTAGGCGAGGTGGCTGCTGAGCGTCCGTACGAGCGGTCCGTTGCGCCCCTCGGGCCGCAGGTTGGCGTCCACGGGCCAGATGGATCCCTCGACGGTGGTCTCGGAGCAGATCCGCATCAGGTGGGACGCCAGCCGGGTGGCGGCCCGCAGGGCCTTGTCCTCGTCGGCTCCCTCCACGGCCTCACCGACGAAGATGACGTCGACGTCGGACACGTAGTTCAGCTCGTGGCCACCGCACTTGCCCATCGCGATCACCGCGAGACGGCACATCGCGGCGTCCTCGGGCGCGGCGGTCCGGGCGATGGCGAGCGCGGCCCGCAGGGTGGCGGTCGCGAGGTCGGCGAGCTCGGCCGCGGCCTGCACGACGTCGGTCGTCCCGCACACGTCACGGGCCGAGATGGACAGCAGGCACCGCCGGTAGGCGACCCGCAGCGACACGGGATCGGTGGCGTCGGCGAGCCCGCGCTCGAACTCCACTACGCCCGGGTGCAGGTCCTGCGCCTCGTACGTCACGAGGGCCTGCCAGTCGAGGGGATGGCGCGCGAGGTGGTCGCCGAGCGCGGTGGACGCGCCGAGGACCCCGAGCAGCCGGTCGCGCAGCGGCTTCGACGCGATCAGCGTGTCGAGCAGTTCCCGCTGTCCCGCGGGGCTCTCCTGCGCCTCGACGAGTCGTACGAGCCCGAGCAGGGCCAGATCCGGGTCGGCGGTGGCTCCCAGCGCGTCGAGCAGCACCGGGTCGTTCGTCACCGCCGCGAGTTCCGCGCTGTCCAGCAGCCGCTCGGCGGCCGACGGATCGGTGAAACCGTGCCGCAGCAGACGCGTGAAGGTACTGCTCCTGCGTCCCGGCACCGTCATCCCGGCCTCCGTCCTCCCACACGATCAAGGTCGTACGGGGTCGAGCCTAACCGGAGAGCCTGGGCGAAGCGCCTGGACGCGGAGGACGGTTTCGACGCCCCACGCGCCTCGGCCACCGTCACGGGCCACCGCGCCGGCCCGCCCGCTCCCCTGGGCGCTGACCGCGCGAGGGGAGCCGACGGCCGCGCGAGGGGGGAACGGGTCGCGCGGACCGATGAATTCCGCCGCGGACCGGGGTCTGCCCTTGTGGGAAACCCCCGTGGTCCGCCGAGGACCACCCGCAGTCCACCAGGTCCAGGAGGAGAGCTCATGGAACCACGGTCCGAACTGGATGCCCGGTACAGCGACGAGACCGCCACCGCCCGCCCCTGGTCCGAGGCCGAGGCCCTGCTCCGTGAAGCGGAGCTGTTCTGGATCTCGACAGTACGGCCCGACGGGCGGCCGCATGTGACACCGCTGCCCGCGGTGTGGTCGCGGGGCGCGCTGCACTTCTGCACCGGCCCCGAGGAGCGCAAGGCACGCAACCTCGCCCTGAACCCGCACGTCGTACTGACCACCGGCACCAACACCTGGAACGAGGGGTACGACCTCGTGGCCGAGGGCGAGGCGGTCCGCGTCTCCGACGACGACAGGCTGCGCGAGCTGGCCGCGGCCTGGGAGAGCAAGTACGGCAGTTTCTGGCACTTCGAGGTGCGGAACGGGCACTTCCACCACGGTTCCGGCAAAGCCCTCGTCTTCTCGGTGGCGCCCGGGACCGTTTTCGGCTTCGGTAAGGGGGAGCCGTTCAGCCAGACCCGCTGGCGGTTCGACCGACGCACGACCTGCTGACTGACGTACGACCTACTCATCGCGTACGACAAAGGAGTCGTCCATGGACATGGCCTTCGAAGTGATGGTGCTGCCGGTCTCCGACATCGACCGGTCCAAGGCCTTCTACCAGGACAAGGTCGGCTTCCACGTCGACCTCGACCAGGAGGTCATGCCGGGTACCCGCGTGGTACAGCTGACGCCCCCGGGCTCCGGCTGTTCGATCGCGCTCGCCCAGGGTGTGCCGATCCCGACGGGTACGCCCCAGCCGGGCACGTACCACGGCATGCAGCTGGTCGTGGCGGACGCCAAGGCGGCGTACGAGGAGCTGACGGCCCGGGGCCTGGAGGTGAGCGAGCCCGTCCAGTACGCCCCTCAGGACGGCGGCACGTTCATGCACTTCACGGACCCGGACGGCAACGGCTGGGCCATCCAGGAATTCCGCGAGCGCGCCACGAAGCCCTTGCACCAACTGATGAAGGATTCGTCGGACCAGGCGCGGTAGACGCCGTAACCGGGCCTCTCCGGCCCTGAAACGTCGGCAATCGCCAATGGTGCCCCGCGCCTCGCAGAGGGCGCGGGGTTGGGTGACATCCTCAGCGAGCCAGAAATCCGTCTCTGCCCAGGTGGGCCGCCAAACCTCAGCCTCATTACGCAGTCGACAGCATCTAATTCGTAGAGTTCAACCTTGGTGAAGTATTTTCAGCAGGCGCACTCGCGGAACGACTCACGCCGGACCAGCCGGCCAGATCCTGATCCAGAATTTCGTCGAGCTTCTTCATGATCTCAGATGCCACGAGCTGCTCGTCCTCACCGCTCGCAATGCGGTACCTCATCTCTCTCTTGATCTGCTGAAGTTTCGACAGAATCATGGATCTGAGCTGCCAGAGCTCCTGATCACGGAACAGGTTATTCCGAGCTGCCAGAATTCCGACAACCCCAGCAAGGGCAGTACTCGCCAGACCGAACCACGGATATTTCCAGGCCGCGCTGGCCACTCCCAGGACGGCGATCCCTGCATTAAGAGTCGCAACAAGAGTAATCACACCGCTTACTCTCATTTTAGAGAAATTTCGTATCCTGGCATACTCTTTCTCGTAGGATTCAACATAGTAGGAAACAACAGCGAGGCCCCCTTGGCCTACAGGCGGATCAGAAGGGGCTTTCATGCCACCCGACCTGAACAACACACTGCCCCAGCCGGTCTTTTGCGTCTCAGAGTGAGCTGATTCTCCCATGCTTCACGACTCCGCTCTCTTGGCGCTCGACCTGCCGCTACGGCACAGGCAGATTCTTCCGCAGTTCGAAGGCCGTCACCTCGCTGCGGCACTCCTCCCGCTCCTGGCGCTTGTTGCGCAGGAACCACCGGCATCAAGGCGGCCCACGCCGAACTGACCGAACGCGGTCTTGAGGTGTCCGAGCCGAGGTCGTACGCATTCGACGACGGCGCCACGTTCATATACTTCAAGAACCGGACGGCAACGGATGGGCGCCCAGCAGTGACCGATCCGGTCGTCCGCCGACGCCGACGGGCGGCGGTTCGGATCGAGCGCGCGGACAACCGAGCGTCAGGGAAGCGGGTCTTCTTTGGTGGACCGGTCATCGGCCTCCTGCTTGACCACTTGTATCGCTGTGCCACCCCCGTTTCTCGCATATACGCCCGCCTGCCGCGCGACATCGCCGCTCTCGAAAGGGCCCATCGACTGTGGAGTGCCGTCGGCCGCACGCCAGCGCAGGAAATAGGCGGACTTTGAGGCGGACGGCGGGGACGTAGTCCTGTGAATACGACCGTGCCATGACCTGGCATCTCCCCCGCGGAGCTGGAGCACACTGCGGAGGTGCGCGCGCGTCGCCACAGTGGCACGGTCCTTCTGACCAAACAACCGCTCGGTGTCGTCGAGCAGTACCTCCAGCATGGAGGCCGCGTCGGTCAGGCGGCCGGCCCGCTTCAGCCATTCAGCGATGGCACCCCGGACCGCGAGCGTTTCACGGTGATCCGGGCCGAGATTTCGTTCGATGTCATCGCGAGCCAAACGCAGTGCGGCCACCGCGTCCGTTCGACCGTCCTCCTGCTCACGCTGAAGTGCGAGGTGACGGCGGAGAATGCTGATGGATGCCCCATTGTTTCCGGCTCTCACTCTGCGGGCCGCGATATGACCTTCCAAAGCAATGACTGCCTGGGATTTCGGCTTCCCTTTCGCCTGCTTGGGTACGCTCTTCGCAGTGCCGGATGCAGCGGCGCTGTGGGGACCGTCACGAGATTCCTCGGCCTGCTGCTGGCGCTTCAGCTTCGCAACCAGTCGTACACAGTGCGTAAGCGCGCGGCTGGTGCGTACGGTCTCGGAATGTTCCGGGCCCAGTGTGCGATTCAGGATGGCAAGAACTTCTCTCAGCTCCACCTCCGCCAATGGACTCTCTCCCGTGTCGAGCATGTGCATGGCCAGTCGGCGGCGGATGAAGAGAACTTGGGAGTGCTCGGGCCCCAGCGCCCGAAGCTGAATGGCGTACAGCTTCCGCAATTCGGCGATCGCGGATCCGGGATCGCTGGCACTGAGATGCCAGTGAATGAGCATGCGGTGGGTGGCCCACGTGTCGGAGTGCTCCGCGCCCAGCACCTGCGTCTGATCGGCGAGTAGTGAACTGGTGGCAGATATGGCCGCGTCCAGATCTCCCGACCGGCCGAGCCACTCGGCGATGTTGCTTCGGATGGTCAGCGTGCCGAGGTGGTCGGGGCCTCGGCTCCGCTTCCAGTCGTCGAGCAGATGGGTGGCCGCGGTGATCGCCCCCATCCGGTCCCCGGTGCGAAAGCGCGAGCCGATCAGGTGACCGCGGATGGCGAGCGAGTCGGGGTGATCAGGGCCGAGGCAGTCCTCGGCGACGTTCTGCAGCTTCTCCCAGTAGTCGATCGCCGAAGCCAACTGTCCAGCCCTGCCCAGGCTGCGTCCCGCCCGTAGCAACACGTCATGGGTGCCCGCCGACCAGAGGATCGATCCCGAATTCCTGTGCAGCGCCTCGGTGTTGGCTCGAAGTACCTCACCGCCCATGTCCGCCTCGACGGCAGGCCAGGCCTCCAGCAGTGCCTGCGCTGCCGTCTCGGTGATCCGGCCGAACTCGTCCCCGGCCGCCACGGACTCGTCCCGGGTGGCCCGCTGAATGAGACTGTGGACTCGCAGACTGCCTTCCACGAGGTCGACGTCGACGAGGCTCAGCCGCTGCAGGCACAGCATCGCTTCGCGGGCGGTTTCGGGCAGGCGGGCGGTTGGCCCCAGGCAGGCCAGGGCCGCGGGGCTGGTCAGCACAGGGAGGGGGATGCCGTTGGGGTTGAGCATGCTGGCCAGTCGGAGCATGGGACGGGCCAGACCGACCGGTTTGAGCTGATCGGCCAGTTCGATCGACAGCGACCATGTGGCGGCCACGGTCGAGCGCTGCTCGTCCGGCAGCGCTCCGTCCTCGGGAAGAATCTCCGAGAGCGCGCTCCGCCGGTCGGCCAGTCGCCTTCGATACTCGCCGCAGCCCATACGCCGGTCAGCCATGTAGGCGGTGGCTTGCGCGAGGGCGAGCGGCAGACAGCCCAGATCCGCGGCGAGTCCCCGGATCTCCTCAGGGTCGTCCCGTATGTCGCGTTCGGCGAACTTGGCAACGAGGTAGGCCGTGGCCTCTTCCGGCGTGAACAGACCGACGGTGATGAACCGCCGCCGGTCGTGGGCCAGTGCGGCATCCTGACGTCGTGTGGTTACCACCACACGCCCCGTTGGGTGCTCCGGGGGCCACAGGCTCCGCAGATCACCAGGGTCAGCGAGGTCATCCAGTACGACAAGCCAACGGCGGTCAGTGACCTCCAGCCAGATCAGGAAGTCCTGGGCGGCCTGTTCAGGATCTCCACCATCCGCACCGGCCAGCTTCCGGCCGGCATGCGCGTAGCTGGAAACGATCGCGTCCCGGTTGCCCGCAGTGACCCAGACCAGCAGATCCACCGTGCCGGCGCTCCACTGATGGCGCGCGTAGCGAGCCGCGAGCTGTGTCTTGCCGACACCGCCGGTACCCGACAGCACCTGGCACAGCACCGCCGTCCCACCGTCGGCCATTGCCGCGTCGAGATGGTCCACGGCACTGCGATGCTGGAAACAGTGCGCCTCCGCAGGGATGACACCCATCCGGTACGGCCATGCCACAGGCTGCCGTTCGGCTGCGTACTGAACGACCTGAGCGGCGTAGCCCACAGCGATGCTCTGGTCGCTCGCGCTGACGACGAGACCGTTCTCCCGTGCGGTACCTGGACGAAAAGCAGGAGGGCCGCTTATAGCCGGTCCGGTCAGCCCTGAACCGGATCCGGCTTCGGAGGGGAACCGATCGCCGCACCTCCGTTGATCACTCCTGCCGCGATCGAACCGTCCTCGGCGCGGATGTCCAGGTTCCCGCCGACGGCCAGCCCACCCGGTCCGGCCGACACCGACCCCAACACGTCGGCGTGTTCGTCGAGCACGGCACGCAGTTCAGCGGCAACCTGGTCGCGTTCGTCGGCGCTCAGGCCCTCCAGGAGGCTTTCGAAGCGCGTCTGCCAGGACGACTCCTGACGAATCCTTACCCGCTCGGTCTCTCCCGGGCCGGCCCCCACGACAGCGACCGCTGTCTGATCGAGCCGTTCCAGTTCGGTGGCCTCACGCTGCGCGTCTCCCCGGCTGAAAAGCTTGGCGACCCTGCCCCGAAAACCCGCCCACGCGTCAGTACCCGCTGCCTGTACCACAGCGGTACCACCCGCCGCGGACAGCGCCATCAACACCTCATTCAGCACGCGCATGTCCTCACTGTCGTCCGTGACCGCTCTGTCACGCCGTGCGAGCAGCGTAGCGAGATGGGGAGTGGGCACAACGAGATTCACGGAATCCTGGCTGAGGCCCGCTGGACACGGGCGGCGATGCGGTGCCGGTCGGACCAGAGGCGCGTCCGGCGACGGCCCGGATCGGGTCAGACGCCATGGGGCCGACGGTTCGCAACCGTCGGCCCCACGTGTCGTTCTGGCGGGAAAACTGCAATGGCCTGCACCTACAGCACAGGCAGGTTCTTCCGCAGCTCGAAGGCCGTCACCTCGCTGCGGTACTCCTCCCACTCCTGGCGCTTGTTGCGCAGGAAGTGACGTCGGCCCGGAGCGACCTCCCGCGATCGACGTCGGCGCAGCGCTGACCTGCGGTCGGACAGTCGTCGTTGGTCGTTGTTGGTCGCTGTGGGCCACCCTCCGACGGCCCACAGACGGCCCGTCTCGCACGGCTTGAACCTCCTGCGCGCTCGTCACCTCCCTCTCCACGGGTTCCCGGGGTGCCCGGGGCCATGAAGCGCAACAATGATCCTGTCAGGATTGGTGATACCGAACGCGCCCAGGAGGCTGACACCCATGAGTCGAGTTCTTCTACGTGGATTCGGAGTTTCTAACTACCGCAGCTTCGGCCGTCATGTGCAACAGGCAGGGCCGTTCGCTGAGGTCAACCTCCTGGCCGGACAAAATAATTCCGGAAAGTCGAATTTCCTTCGATCCGTAGCCAAAGTGCTGAAGGGATCTGGACGTATCTCATTTGACGAGCTTGACACTCCTGAACACGCGGAGAGAGATGACTACTTTACGTACTCAATCCCAATCAGACTAACCCCGGAGGAGATTCGGAAGACCTTCCCGCAGCTGCCAGAGAGGATCGATCAGTCCCAGGCTGGCGCTTTCCTGCTCAAGCTAATTGAAAACCCAGAACTACATCCGAACGGCAGTGAATATACTTGGTTTCGCTTCACGGAGGAACGATCACTCGACCCGAAGCAGCTCGCATCGATAGCTCCTCCCGAGCTCTACAATCAGTCAATGCAAGCCAGCAATGACCTGACGCGCGGGTACAATCAAAATGACCCTGTCACCTCAACTATCGAGAACGCTAAAAACCTCCTTCAAAAAATCTTGACCGCGGAAAAGTTGAAGTTGCCGCCTTGCGTGACAATCGAAGCGTTTAGGAAAATAACCTCTGCGGACGCCGTGGAGTCTTATGACGGTACGGGCCTTCTAAATCAACTCCAACAACTCCAGAATCCTCCGGCAGTCTCTTACAAAGCGGACTCCGCTCGCTTCGTAGCCGTCAATGACTTCCTAAGAAACATTCTGGGGGACGCCGACGCGAGACTCGAAGTGCCGTACGGCGCCCAAACACTCAACATCCATCATGATGGAAAGGTGCTGCCACTAGAGCACTTGGGTACCGGCATCCACCAGGTGGTGATCCTGGCGGTTGCAGCCACAGTCCTTCAGGGGTCGGTCGTGTGCATTGAAGAACCGGAAGTACACATGCACCCTGAATATCAAAGGAAACTAATCAGATACCTGTACAGTCAAACCACAAACCAATACGTCATCGCTACGCACTCCGCCCACCTGTTGGACTATAAGAGGTCAAACATTGTCCATGTAACTCACGATGGAAAACAAAGCACGTTGGCGCCAGCCACTACGCCGGCAGAGCTTTCGGAAGTGTGTGTCGACCTCGGCTATAGACCATCAGACATCTTGCAAACAAATGCGATCATCTGGGTCGAGGGTCCATCCGATCGAATCTACCTTCAACATTGGATCTCACAGCTCAATCCGGACCTGATTGAAGGCCTGCACTACTCAATCATGTTCTACGGAGGGAGGCTTCTCAATCATCTCACCGTAAGCGATAACGAGGTGACGGACTTTATCGAGCTTCGCCGCTTGAATCGGTACACCTCTATCATCATCGATAGTGATAAAACATCAGGTAGAGCCAGAATTTCTCCGACAAAGAAGAGAGTGATTGACGAGTTCGAGAGAGACCTAACCACGGGATTCGCCTGGGTCACAGAGGGATACACGATCGAGAATTATGCGCCCTCTAAGCTTCTTGCGGCGGCAGTAGCTGACGTACACCCTAATGCCCCGAAGTTCACATGGAATGGAGACCGATGGACCAATCCACTTGCACTGCGTAAAACGTCAGGCGACCTATTCCATCCAGACAAAAATAAGATCGCTCGGACAGTATGCAGCGGCTGGGGTGAGCTCCCTGACCAGAAATCTCACCTGTCGAAGCAGCTCGCTAAAATAATTCAATTCATCGAAGCAGCGAACCACACTGCGTGAACGTTGCGGTGCCAAGAGATCCCCACCCTGACAAACTGTCAGGGTGAGTGAACCCGGGGGCCGCCAAGCTCTCTGTACCGCTAGACGGTCCCCCACAACTCCGCAGGAGGCAGCACGCTATGCGTGGTCTTGGAGATCACCTCAGCATCGGTGAACGGATCGCTTTCTACCGCAAGCGTCGCGGCTACACCCAAGAGGTGCTTGCCGGCCTGGTCGGACGTAGCACCGACTGGTTGGCGAAGATCGAGACAGGGCGCCGGAAGCCTCCCCGGATCGACATGCTCGCGGAGCTGTCGCGCATCCTGCGTGTGCCCCTCGGAGACCTTCTCGGTCAGACCGTGCTCATGGAGGACGAAAGGCAGCAGGACGACGTTCCGGCCGTGCGCGACGCCCTCATGAGCCCACGCCGGCTGTCTCGCCTGCTCTTCGGCCCTGAGGCTGAGGTGCAACTCCCCACACCTGCACCCGTGGCCGTGCGTGTGGAGCAGGCGTGGAACGACTACCAGAGCGGGCGGCTCGGCAGCGTCATCGCCGCGCTTCCCGCGCTCCTCCAGACTGCACAAGAACTGGAGGAGCGAGCTGCACGGCGCGGCGAGGACCGTAGCGACTGCTGGGCAGTATCGGCACGTACCCACCACCTCGCAGCAACGACGCTCGCGAAGATCGGTGAATCGGACATCTCATGGCTCGCTGCCGAGCGCGCAATGCGTGCTGCGGACGAGTCTGACAACCCGCTCGTGTTGGCGTCTGCCGCACGGTCCGGCACGCACGCCCTGTTGGCCAACGGCCGGTACGACGACGCGTTGGAGCTGGGCAACACGGCCGCCGCATGGCTCTCGTCTCAGGTGACCGACTACGACCCTGCGGCACTGAGTCTGCTGGGGATGATCCATCTCCGAGCCGCTGTGGCAGCGGCCCGCCACCAGGACCGGCCCACGGCAACCGGTCTGCTGGATCGAGCCGAGGAACTCGCGGATGACCTTGGCTCGGATGAAAACTACTGGCAGACCAGCTTCGGGCCCACGAACGCCCTGCTTCACCGTCTGTCGGTTGAACTGGACCTCGACAATGTGTCGTACGTGGTGGAACACGGCCGGATCAACGTCGACCACATGCCACAGGAACGCGGCGTGTCACACCGCATCGACTTCGCGCGTGCCCTGTCGCTCAACGGACAAGGCGATGAGGCGTTCACGGAACTCCGCACGGCTGAGCGCACCTCGCCTCAGCTCGTGCGCAACAATCCCAGGGTGCGCGAGACACTGCGAGACCTGATCAAGCAATCACCGGTCACCGGTGGCTCGCGATCGTCCGAGGTGTTCGTGATGGCTCAACGGTGCAGGGCGGTTCAGTGAGTTCAGGCAAGCGCGGGGTGCTCGGAGTCGTCGGGTCCGCAGCCGGAGGCGTAGAGGTGTTGCGCACCGGCCTGGTCGAGCCCGCGATGGAGCGAGGATGGCAGGTGGCAGTCACTCTGACGCCGACGGCAGGCCAGTGGCTGCGGATGAGTGGCGAGGTCGAGCAAATGGAGAAGCTGACCGGCCTGCCCGTGCGCGATGAACCGCGCTTGCCCGGCAAGGCCCGGCCGCACCCGCCGGCTGACTGTTACGTGGTAGCCCCTGCGTCGGCCAACATGGTGGCCAAGCTCGCCACGGGCCTGATGGACAACCAGGCGTTGACTCAGGTGGGCGAGGCGATCGGCACCCTCGGGTTGCCCGTAGTCGTCTTCCCTCGTGTGAACGCGGCGCACGCTCGCCACCCTGCATGGCAGCACCACATCGACACTCTCCGAGCAGGGGCCGTGCGCATCGTCTACGGCCCCGACGTCTGGCCGTTGTACGAGCCGCGCGAAGCGCCGGCGGGGCGTGACCTCCCGTGGGAGGCAGTGCTGGACGCCGTGGACGAAGTCACTCGATGACGAGTCGTCAACCCTCCTGATCTGCAAGGAAAGAGGACCCGGACAGACTGTCCGGGTCCTCTGCCGTTCCCGGCCACATGCTCATTGGCATGTCAGGGATCAATGAGCGAAGCGGCGAGCTGGAAGGCATGACTCCTGCTGAACTCGCTTTGATCAAAGCGAGTTTGAGCAAGGCGCGCGTCAAGGTCCAACGACTGCTGAGGCGCGCGGACGAACTCACGGCGACGGTGGAGTCTCGCTACCCACGAGCCGCTCAAGCCGGTCTAGACGCTCCCCGAGCAAGTGGAGGGCGTCATGAATCGTGCTGAGCTCTGCCGCCAAGGCCGTGAACGCCGGGCTACTACCCGGCTCGGTGCCGAGGGGCACGGAGGGATCACGGACGAACGTTCCGCGGCCCTGCTGAGTGAGAACCAACCCCTCGTCGCGGAGTTGACCGAACGCGCTCTGAACAGTCATGAGCTGCACGCCAAGTTCCTTGGCGAGCTTCCGAGCGGCTGGGAGCTGGACGCCCGGCTCGTACTCGCGGTCGGGGCCCGTGATCTTCTCGCGGAACTCCGCCGCGATCTCCTTGGCCGTGGGCGTCTGCTTGGGCGCTTCGGGGCTCTGGTCCATGGCTTCGAGAGTAACCGGACCTAGGTCAATCTCTGATCCGTCTTCGCATCCCCTTGACAGCCAGATTGACCTAGGTCAATCTGAGGTCAGGACAGCGCGGCGGGCCCGGAAGGGCTTCACCGGCTGTGTTCGCAAGTGCTTGACCTGCACGAATCGCAAAGGGCGGGGACGCTGCAATCCCGCTAAAGGCCAGATGAACAGGGCTTCGGCCCGACTGGCGAGGTGGCCCGGTGACCGCGAGCAACGGCCGGCGTGTGGGGACGTAGTCCCCCTTGCAGTGCAATTCCTTGCCCCTTCGATCTTCGGGAGTCCAGATGCGTCAACGACAGCCTTGGGCGTCGCCGTGATGGACCGGTCGGCGTCGCCTGGGCGGTAGCTCGGTCCACCTTCTCTTCCAGCCTTCGCGGCGGCTCGTGCTGCGTCGGTTGCCTCCTCCGGCCGTCCGGTCCCGCATCTTGCGGAGGCCGTACGGGCGGGGCGCGGGGAGCCGGATGTTCCGACCCCAACGGCAAGCGCCCCCGGTGCTCTAACACCGAGGGCGCGGTTCGGGCCGTTGCCACCTTGCAGGGAGAACACGACCCATGAACTCCATCGTCACTGTTCAGGCGCTTGTTACCGCCGCTGAGTTCGACCGCGAGCCGACGTCCGCGGAGCTGGACGCGATCGACCGCGAGATGCCCGTCATCCAGGCGAACATCGAGCTGCTGGACGCACAGATCATCACGCTGGACCGCATCCCGACGGAGCTGGACGCGCGGCGTATCCGCCGGGCCCACCGCAAGGTGCTGGCCGCTCGCCGCACGCTGGCGAACACCGCCGCGATGCAGGTTCCGGGGGTGGGCGCATGAGCGCCAAGACCGTACTGCCCGCCGTCGCGATGACGGCCGTGTCCATGGTTCTCACGCTGGCTGTGGTGGTGATGTGGCTCGGCGGGGCGATGCCGTGGCCGGTCGCCCTCATCGTCGGTCTCGGGATCGACGGCGGATGGCTCGCCACCCTCGCCTACGAACGGCGCCTGGCCGCGCAGGGCGACCACAGCAACGCCGTGACCGCCGTCGGCTGGTCCTTCGGCCTGGTTGCGACCGGAGTCCTGATCGCTCACGCCCTCACTGGCGAGGACAACCCGGGTGCGTGGCTGGCCGTGGCCTGGCTGCCCATCGCGGCCAAAGCCCTGTGGCTGGTCCACGGGCTGTGGGAGCGCACCGCCCTCACCCCCAACGCCCTCGGGGCGATCCGCGGTATCCAGCAGGAGGCCCGTGATGAAGCGGCCGTGGCCCGCGCCCGGTTGCGTTCTGAGGCCGCGACCGAAGAGACCCGGTTGACGGCCGTGACCGAGGCCGGCGCCCGCGTCGCCCGCGTCCAGGCCAAGACCGCACAGAGTCTGTCGCGGGCGTGGTCGACGCTGGAATCAGCGCGTGAGGGCGAAGACACCGGCAGGGCCCTGACCAGCGTGACGGCCCGCGTCACAGCCGACGTCACGCCCCGCTGGGAGCTCCCCGTGTGGGGCCCGGTGGAGCCGGTTTCCGCGTTCCGGCTGGAAGCGGCACCCGCCCTCACGGATGCGGCGCTGGATGCGCTGGTCGATGAGATCCGGCACAGCGAGTCGCCCGCACTGTCCTACCGGGAGATGGCGGTGCGCTTCCGCGCGGCCGGCCACTCCGCCTCTGAGGTCCGCCTTCGGGCGGCGTGGAAGCGGATGGTCGCCTGATGCCCGGCATCTACGCCCAGTGCTTCGACCCCACCGGTGCCCGTCACGGCATCCCCACCTACCCGTGGCGGCTCGCCCCCGACGAGGGTCTCGCGACCCGCCGTCAGCTCCGCGCGAAGGGTCTGCGTCCGGGTGGTCAGCCGATCCAGGCGCAGGTCATGCGGGTCAACCGGCGGCGCGGCACAGTCCGTGTCGCCTATCTCTACCGCGAGGACCTGGCCAAGCCCGTCCGGCCGATGACGTCGCGCAAGTGGGGTGCGCTCGCGTTGGCGATGCTCGCCCGCCGCACCTGCCCGCGCTGCCGACTCGATGCCGGGTACTGCATCCCGACCTCGCTCGGCATGTGCGGCACCTGCCTCACCCACCTCCCCGCTTGACCTGCGGAAATTCGAGACGGAGACACGTGTGAAGACCACTGTGAGCACGCACAAACTCCCCGGATATGGCGCCACCCTCCGCACCGCGAAGCGGCTGACCGAGCAGGCAGTCCGGATCGTCAACCGGGCCGTTCCCGGCCGGATGCCCGACGTTGAGGTCACCCTGACCACCGAACGCGGCATGGCCGAACTGGCCGCCGCCGCCACGCTGGCCCTGGTCGGCAGCACCGACCGCAAAGCAACCTCCCGGGCGGAACGCGAGGCGAAGCAGGTGGCGCGCGGCGTTCTTGCCTGTGCGATCCCACGCCCCGACGGAAGCGCGTTGGTGCTGGTCATCGCCGACAAGCACCGCGACGACGGCGAGTTCGCCGTGACCCTCGTCCACGAACTCGTGCACGCCATGCAGTTCAGCCGCAAGGACGTCGTCGAGCGGCTCGTGCGCGACAAGCGCGACGCCCTGGGTATCGAGCGCCAGTCCCGCCGGCAGGCCCGCGAGTTCCTGCACCTGCTTGAGCAGGACGAACGCGAAGCGCACGGCAAAGAGCACCTCGCCCGCCAGATCGTTCCCGCCGCCGCTGCCTGACCCGCCGCCCCGCGCCTGTCTGCGCGGGGCGGCCCACCCTCACCGTTCTTGCCCTTACCGCCCCCGGACCTGGGGGAGTCGAGGAGACCTCAAGCATGTCCGAGAACGTCATCAACCTGCGCAAAGACACCAATCTCCCTGCCCCGGTCGCGTCCGTGACCACACTGACCGTGGTCCCCGACCCGCCGGCCGCTCCCGTGGTACCGCTGTGGGTGCGCTCCGGCCGCGCCGTGAAGACGGCCGTTACGCACGACCGCACCAAGACCGGCGCCCGGGCACTCGCCCGCCACAGCCTCTACGTTGTGGGCGGGGCACGGATCGCGGCCCGCCGGACCTGGGACGGCCGTACCGCCGCCCGCTACGAACGCCTCCTGCGTGCCGCCGAAGCGCAGGGCAACTACGAGGTGGCCGCGGAGTGGGAGGAGCGCGGGCAGCGCTTCCGTGACGCGCGGCACCGCCGCCGGATGGACCTTCTCACCTCACCCATCGACGCGGCCAAGGGTGTGCTGGTCGGGACGGGGATGGGGATCGGCTCGCTGGTCGCCCTCGGCATCGTGATGGCCATTGCGACGAAGGACGTCACGCACGTCGTCACGCCTTTGATGGCCGTGGTCGACTTCATCAATCTGCTGATCACCATCGTCCAGGTCGTCTGGGGACCCGCGCTGACGATCGGCCCGTTCCTCGCGCTGCTCGCGCTGTGGGCGGTCGGCAGCAAGCAGCAGGCCGCCCCCGCATGGGCCCTGCCCGACAACGTCCGCAACGGCGAGGGCGAACCGATCACCCCCTCGATCGTCGTCAAGGCCCTGCGCGACCTCGGAGTGCCCGCCCTGCGCAACGCCATCAAGGACATGGGCGACGCCGGCGCGAGCATGCTCGGTCCGATCCGGATCGCCGGATGCGGCGTCGAAGTCGACGTCACCCTGCCCTCCGGGGTGTCGACGAACGAAGTGCAGGGCAAGCGCCGCAAGCTCGCCGAGAACCTCACCCGCCATGAGCACGAGGTGTTCATCGCTATCCCGCAGGCGGCCCGCACCGTGCGGCTGTGGGTAGCCGACTCCGGAGCGCTCGATGAGCCGATCGGCCCGTCTCCGCTCGTCACGGACGAGACGATGACCGCCGACTACACCAAGGGCCGCGCCCCCTGGGGACAGGACCTGCGCGGCGATGCCGCCCTGCTGAGCCTGTTTCAGCGAATGCTGCTGGTGACCGGCATGTCCAACCAGGGCAAGACCGCCGCCCTGCGTGCACTCGCGCTGTGGATCGCACTGGACCGCACGGTCGAGTTCCGGGTGGCCGACCTGAAGGGCGCCGGCGACTGGGCCATGTTCGACGGCCTCGCCACCGTCCTCATCCAAGGGCCCACGGATGAGCACGTGATCGAGGCGACCGAGATGCTGGAAAGCGGTGTGGAGGAGATGAACCGCCGTCTCCAGGCCCCGCCCGGCACCGCGTTCCCGCCGCTCATCCTGCTGGTCGACGAGGCACAGGTCGCGTTCATGTGCCCCGCCAAGGACGAGGACAAGCGACCCTATGGCGGGTCCAAGGCCAACTCCCGGTACTTCATGGCCTGCCGCAAGGTCCACAACCAGGGCCGCGCCGTGAACGTGCTGCTGTGGCAGGGCACCCAGGACCCCACCGACCAGAACCTCCCCAAGCTGGTCCGCGAGGGAGCCCACACCCGCGCCTCCCTCGCGCTCGGTACCGAGTCGCAGGCCCGCATGGCCCTGAGCGACAAGGCCGTCGACGGCGGCGCCGCCCCGCACCTGCTACGCCCCGGGCTCGACAAGGGAACCCTGGTCGTCGCGTCCGACGGCATCGAGATCCCCGCCGGGCAGGCATCCATCACGGTGCGCACGCACTACATCGACACCGACGCGGCCCACGCCATCGCCGACCGCGCCAAAGCACTCCGGGACGGCGTCACCACCCTGCACGTCATCGAACGGGGCGAGGACCGCGACCCGCTCACCGACATCGCATCCGTGGTCGGCACCGCCTCCCGGGTACGCACCCAGGACGTCATCAAGCGGCTGTCCGCCCTCAACGCAGACGCCTACGGCGACTGGTCGTTCGGTGACCTCACCCGCGTTCTCGACGGCACCGGAGCCGAGCCCTACAAGTCCGACGGCGTCATGGTCATCGGCCGCGACCGCCTCACCCGCGCCCTCACCAACCGCGACATCGACGGTTCCGCTTCTGCCGCTGAGTGACAGGGAGCCGACCGGTAGCGGGGCAGGGAGGCAGGGAGAACTCCCTGAACCCCTCCCTGGCCCGCATCCCTGGACCTGACCTGCACAAATGATCTCTCAGGGAGTCAGGGAGGCCCGCAGGTCAACACCCCTGAAACCCGCTCCACACGCTCACCTCAGGGGGTGCTTCCGCCTCCCTGAACCATTCCGAGAAGGGATTCCGGATGAGCCACCGTGACCCGCCGGGGATCATCGCCCCGCACATCCCCGCCGACGCCTACCGCCGCGCCGAAGCCACCGGACAACCGGTCGTCATCGTCGTGCAGAGCACCGACCGGACCGGCCGGCCCCTGCGCCACTACCTGTACCCGCTCGCCATCGCGGGCGCCGGCGTCATGGGCGTCTTCGGCCTCGTCGCCGCGTTCCTCGCCCTGCTCGACTTCGCCGCACAGACCGCCGCCACCGTCGGAGGCGTCGCCGGAACGCTCGGCATCGGCGGCATCAGCCTCAGGCTCTTCGGCTCCAAGCGCTGACAGGAGACCACCACCCATGACCCGCCTCCCCACCCTCCACGGACCGTTCCCCACGCCGGAGCAGGCGTACGCGAACGCCCCCAGCATCCTCGACGAGATCGGATGGACCGCCCGCACCCTGGCCAACCTGGAGTGCTTCACCGAGCTGGACCGGGACTTCTACCTGCGCAAGGCCGCACTGCTCGACCGCATCGCGCTGCTGGACGAGCCCGACGCCCCCTGCGACGCCACCGAAACCGCCGTTGCGGCGGCCCGCTACCTGGCGGACATCGACCAGCCGGACGTGACCTGCGACCCGCGCGCCTACGTCCGCCATCAGTACGCCCTCAGCTTCACCGCCGACGGCCAGTAGCTACGCCGAGGGCGGCCCCCCATTCCGCCAAGAACCCGGGGCCGCCCTTGCCAACCAGCCCTCTTCAGACCTGTTGGAGGCCTCCCAGCATGACGCAACCCACCGACATTCGGCGAGTGCCCGCCGCGCTCACACTCGCCGCGCACGGCGTGCCCGTGCTGCCCCTGCGAGCAGGGAAAGGCCCATTCGGCAACTGCCGTTCCTGCGCCCGGAACGTGTGCGGCGGCCGGCCGAACATGCGGACCCCCGGGCCCTGCGCCTGCCCGTACCCCTGCCACGCGTGGGCCGCCGCCACCACCGACCCGCACACCCTCAACTCCCCGCAGTGGGCGACCGCGTGGCGTACGGCCGCTGCGGTCGCCTACCACCCCGGCGGGGCAGGGCTGACTGTGGTCGACCTGGACGACGCGGCGGCCATCGAATGGGCCCGCGCCACCCTGCCCGCGACGCGCACGGTGGCGACGACGCGGGGCGAGCACTGGATCTACCAGGGCGTCATGCAGTCCGTGAACGCGGTCAGGCCCGGCGTGGACATCAAGTCCCTTATGGCGTACGCCCGTTGGCTCGGACCCGGCACCGGCACCACAGCCGCTATCCCCGCCGTGGTGCGCGCGCTCGCAGTAAAGGAGACGTCCCCCGCCCGCAGGGCGCCACAGGCCGTCACAGTGCCCCTGAGAGGTCAGGGCGGGGCGTGCCCGCATCGCACGCCCGCCTATCTGGACCGTGGCATTGCCATGGCCGTACAGCGCATCACCGAGGCGTCCAGCGCGGTGCATGCGACCGTCTACCGGACGTTCCTCGCGGTGCTGTCCACGCACGGCCGGTGCGGCTGCCTCACCGACACCCACGCCGCGCGGCTGTTCACCGCCGCGCAGGCCAAGGGCGAAACCGTCCGGCACTGCACCGACGCGTGGACCAACGCCCGTACCGCATTGGGGCTGTAGCCATGTCTGAGGACGAGAAGGACCCAGCTCGCAAGGTCATCACCGACTACGCGCAAGCGCACTTCCGGTACTTCCGCACCGCCGACGGAACCGTGTACGCGCAGAAGAACGCCCACCCCGTGGCCCGTCCGATCCGCTCCCAGGGCACCACGGGCAGCCACCGGCAGGAACTCATGGTCGGCCTCTTCCGCGACGGGGCCGGCGTGTTCAACGGCAGTGCACTCAAGGAGGCGTTGGACTTGATCGAAGCACTCGCCCTGACCGAGGACGTACAGCCCGTCCACATCCGCGTTGCCCCGGGATTCGACGGCGCGACGTGGCTGGACCTGGGCCGCGATGACGGACAGTCCGTCCGCATCCACCCTTCGGGCTGGGACATCCTCACCCCCGACCCGCGCGAGGTCTGCTGGCGACGCACACAACTCACCGGCGAACTGCCCCTGCCCGTCAAGGACACCGACGGCAAGGGCATCGACCTCCTGATGAGGCTGTGCAACTTCGCCACCGCAGAGACCGAGTGCCTGGCCATCGCCTGGCTCATCGGCTGCCTCGGACCGTCCGTGCCCGTCCCCGCGCCGTTCCTCACCGGACCGCAGGGCGCGGGCAAGTCCACGGGCGGGCGGATGCTCGTGCGGATCATCGAGGGCATGACCGGCGACCTGCGCCGCGCACCCAAGGACGAAGAGAACCTGATCGCGGCCGTGGCCGCGGGGTGGGTGACCGCGCTGGACAACCTGTCCCACATGACGCCGGACCTGTCCGACGCCATGTGCTGCATCGTCACCGGAGCCGAAAGCGTCAAACGCGCCCTGTTCACCGACGGAGACGTGTTCCGCGTCGGCTACCGCCGCCCTCTCCTCCTGACCGGCATCGACGTGGGAGTCATCCGCCCCGACCTGGCGGAACGGCTCCTGCCGCTGCGGTTGGAGCGCCCCCGGGTGCGGCGTACCGAGGATGAGCTGTGGACGGAGTACGCGGAGGTCCTGCCCGTCGTTCTCGGCTCGCTGCTGGATCTCACGGTCAAGGTCCGCGCTGTTGCAGCCGAGACTCCCACGGACCTGCGGATGGCGGACTTCGCGCACCTGTGCGCGCAGCTCGATGCCGCGACCGGTCTGGGAGCGCTCAGCGCCTACCGGGCCAGTCTCGATGACCTGAACGACGACGTGATCGAGGGCGACCTGTTGGCGCAGACCGTGATCGCGCACGCGGCGGGCATGGAGGCGGGCGCGGAGGAGCGGATGACGTCCACGCAGTGGCTGCACTGCCTCAGCCGCCTCTACGCGGGCGAGGAACTGCGCGCCCTGCCGAAGGGGTGGCCGACCACCGGAAAGGTTCTCTCCGACCGGCTCAAGCGTCTTCAGCCCACCCTCGCCGCCCGGGGCGTGATCATCGACTCCGGCCGTACCAAAGAGGGCCGCTACATCGAAATCACCCGACTCGCCCCACCCCCGCACGAGCAGGAACGGGCGTTCTGACCGGCTCGCCTACCGCATACAAGCAAGAGGAGCACCCCCGGCCCGGCGTGCTCCTCTTGCTTGTTCGCCGCCGCCGCGGCGGCCAAGGACGTGCCGCGAAGCGGCTCCTTCTTCACTTCCTGAGGCGCACCGCACCACCACAGAAACCCGCTCCTTTTTTCCTAAGTAGGGGAACGCTGCGTCACCTGCGTCACCCGACCCCACAAAACGGCGGGTGACCTGCACGGACGCGGGTGACGCAGACGGCATATCTCTGCGTCACCGTGCGTCACCTGCGTCACCTGCGTCACCGATGACGGACAGCCTGCGTCACCGATGACGCACACCCAAACCTCTGCGTCACCCCAAACCCGCAGGTCAGACGCGTGCATGACGCAGATGACGCGGGTGACGCAGAAATCCCCACCTCGGACACACACGCACCCCGAAGCCTGCCCCGGCCCGCGCACGGAGGACATGCCATGAGTACTGCACATGAACAGCCGGACCCGCGCGCCACGCTCCGCGCCGGGCTGCCGGACCGCTATCTCACCCCCGACGACATCGCCGGAATCTTCGAGGTCCCCAAAGAGACCGTCTACCAGTGGCGCAAGAAGCGAATCGGCCCGCCCGGATTCCGCATCGGCAAGCACCTCCGCTACGACCCCACCGACGTCCGCGCCTACGTCACTCAGCGCAAGACCGCAGACCACGCCGCCGCCTGACCCGACACCCACCGCAGACAGCAGGGAGAGCCGCTACCCGGCGGCTCTCCCTGCTGCGTGTTGAGAGGACCGCCGCCACATGGCAGGCCACATCCAAGACCGCTGGTTCAAGACCGAGACCAACGCGGCCGGCAAGGCCGTCCGCATCAAGAGCGACCGCCATGGAAGCGGCCTGCGCTACCGGGCCCGGTACATCGGCCCCGACGGCACCGAGAAGTCCAAAAGCTTCCCCGACGGACAGAAGCGACTCGCCGAGAAGTGGCTCACGAAGACGGAAGCCGACATGGACAGCGGCACTTACGTGGACCAGGCCGCCGGCCGTGTGACGTTCGGGCAGTACGCCGAGAAGTGGCTGAGTACCCAGACCACCGACTTGACGACCCGCGAGACGGTCACCTCTGCGGTTCGCGGTCACGCGATCCCATATATCGGGACGCGCCCCCTCGGGTCCTTCAAGCCTGAACACATCCGGGACTGGCTGAGCGAGTTGGAACGGGCCCTACCTGCGTCGTCGTACCGACGGGTGATCTACAACAGCGTATCGACGATCCTCAACGCGGCCGTCGATGACGCCCACCTGTTGAAGAACCCGTGTCGCGCGCAGTCCGTACGCCCTCCTGCGCCGGGAGCCGGCCGGGTAGTGCCGTGGACGGCTGAACGCGTCTTCGGCGTCCGGGAAGCGCTGCCGGAGCGCTTCCGCGCGGCGGTCGATCTCGGGGCGGGGTGCGGGATGCGGCAAGGGGAGATCTTCGGGCTACCTGTCGACGAAATTGACTTCGATTCCGGATGGCTGCACGTCGTGAATCAGGTCAAGGTGACGACCGGGGGGCTCGTGTTCGGTCCGCCGAAACGGGACAAGCTTCGCGACGTTCCCCTGTCCGATCGCGTGGCGGACATCCTCAAGAGCCACATGAAGGCGTTCCCGCCGGTCTCGATCACCTTGCCGTGGCTTCGGAAGGACGGCCGCCCGGTGACACGGCAGTTGCTGTTCACCCGCCTTGACGGTACGGGCGCGGTTCGGCGAACCGATTTCAACGACCGCGCATGGAAACCTGCTCTCGTAGCGGCCGGGGTGCTACCAGAGCCGAAGCCGGGCGAGCGTCACCAAGCCGCCCGCGAACACGGCATGCACGCCCTGAGACACTTCTACGCGTCGGTCCTGCTGAACGCGGGGGAGAACATCAAGGCGCTGAGCCGCTACCTCGGACACAACGACCCTGGATTCACGCTCCGGGTCTACACCCACCTCATGCCGAACAGCGACGCCCGCGCCCGCATGGCCGTGGACAGCCTGTATGACGGGGCCGATCCGGCGTCGGACGGCCCACAGACGGCCCAGGGGCAGTAAGACAGCGTTGGGCCGACGGTATGCGACCGTCGGCCCAATCGTCTGGTTGGCGAGAAAACCCGCTCTGACCTGCCCCTACAGCACCGGCAGGTTCTTCCGCAGCTCGAAGGCGGTCACCTCGGAGCGGTACTCCTCCCACTCCTGGCGCTTGTTGCGCAGGAAGAAGTCGAAGACGTGTTCGCCGAGGGTTTCGGCGACCAGTTCGCTGCGTTCCATGAGGGTGAGGGACTCGCCCAGGTTCTGGGGCAGGGGCTCGATGCCCATCGCGCGGCGCTCGGCGTCCGAGAGGGCCCAGACGTCGTCGTCGGCGCCTGGGGGCAGCTCGTAGCCCTCCTCGATGCCCTTGAGGCCGGCGGCCAGCAGGACCGCGTACGACAGGTAGGGGTTCGCGCCCGAGTCGAGGGAGCGGACCTCCACCCGTGCCGAGCCCGTCTTGCCGGGCTTGTACATCGGCACGCGGACCAGGGCCGAGCGGTTGTTGTGGCCCCAGCAGATGTACGAGGGGGCCTCGCCGCCGGCGCCGGCGGTGCGCTCGGAGCCGCCCCAGATGCGCTTGTACGAGTTGACCCACTGGTTGGTGATGGCGGCGATCTCCGCCGAGTGCTTGAGCAGGCCCGCGATGAAGGAGCGGCCGACCTTGGAGAGCTGGTACTCGGAGCCCGACTCGTAGAACGCGTTGCGGTCGCCCTCGAAGAGGGAGAGGTGCGTGTGCATGCCCGAGCCCGGGTGCTCGCTGAACGGCTTCGGCATGAACGTCGCCTGGACGCCCTGCTCCAGCGCCACCTGCTTCATGACCAGGCGGAACGTCATGATGTTGTCGGCCGTGGAGAGGGCGTCCGCGTAGCGGAGGTCGATCTCCTGCTGGCCCGGCGCGCCCTCGTGGTGCGAGAACTCGACCGAGATGCCCATCGACTCCAGCATGGTGATCGCCTGGCGGCGGAAGTCCATGCCGACGTTGTGCGGGGTGTGGTCGAAGTAGCCGGAGTTGTCGGCCGGGGTCGGCCGCGAGCCGTCCGTCGGCTTGTCCTTCAGCAGGAAGAACTCGATCTCCGGGTGGGTGTAGAAGGTGAAGCCCAGGTCGGAGGCCTTGGCCAGCGCCCGCTTCAGCACGTACCTCGGGTCCGCGAAGGACGGGGAGCCGTCCGGCATCAGGATGTCGCAGAACATGCGCGCCGTGCCGGGTGCCTCCGCCCGCCACGGGAGGACCTGGAACGTCGACGGGTCCGGCTTGGCGATCATGTCGGACTCGTACACGCGGGCGAAGCCCTCGATGGCCGACCCGTCGAAGCCGATGCCCTCGTCGAATGCCTGTTCCAGCTCGGCCGGGGCCACGGCCACGGACTTGAGGAAGCCCAGCACATCCGTGAACCACAGGCGTACGAAACGGATGTCGCGCTCCTCCAACGTACGGAGCACGAACTCCTGCTGCTTGTCCATCTTCCGCTTCCACCCAATCCTTGCTGGTCAGGCCGCCTGCTCCCGTCCCGTGGGAGGCGGTCGGGCACCTGAGCATCACACCACAACAGCGTTTCATGCGCGTTGCGGACCTTGATCGCCCCGTCGGCTTCCGGCTGAACGCCTCACGACCGGCGGGTGTACTGCTCTGTCGCCCATCTTGCCTGCTGAGTGCCGTACATGTAATGGCCGACCACTGCCGTCTCTCCGCCTCCTTCCCGCATCTCCCTTAATTTGCATCTCAGATGCAAGTTTTAATACCGTGCGGGCAGCCGAGTCCGAGGAGCCCTGATGCTGTCCGAGCAGTCCGCCGCCACCGTCCGCGCCACCCTTCCCGCCGTCGGCGGGGCCCTGGGAGAGATCAGCGACCGCTTCTACGCGAGGCTGTTCGCGGCCCACCCCGAGCTGCTGCGCGATCTCTTCAACCGCGGCAACCAGGCCTCCGGCACCCAGCGCCAGGCACTGGCGGGCGCCTTCGCCGCGTTCGCCGCCCAGCTCGTCGAGCGGCCGGACGAGCGGCCCGACGCGATGCTGAACCGCATCGCGCACAAGCACGCCTCCCTGGGTATCGCCCCCGAGCAGTACCCGGTCGTCCACGAGCACCTCTTCGCCGCCATCGGCGAGGTCCTCGGCGAGGCGGTCACCCCGGAGGTGGCCGCCGCCTGGACCGAGGTGTACTGGCTGATGGCGAACGCGCTCATCGCCGTCGAGAAGCGGCTGTACGCGGCGAGCGAGGCCACCGGCGGGGGCGGCCCGCGCACCTGGGAGGTCGTCGAACGCGTCGAGGAGACCGCGGAGGTGGCCACCTTCCTGATACGCCCGGCCGACGGCGCCCCCGCACCGGACTTCAGGCCCGGCCAGTACGTCTCCGTGCGCGTCGAGCTGCCCGACGGGGCCCGTCAGACGCGCCAGTACAGCCTCGTCGGTGCACCCGGCCCGGCCGTGCGCCGGATCGCCGTGAAGCGGGTGCGCGGCGGCGCGGCGCCCGACGGGGAGGTCTCGAACCACCTCCACGCGCGCGTGCGGGCCGGCGACACCATCGAGGTGTCCGCCCCGTACGGCGATCTCGCTCTCGACGACGCCCCGCGGACGCCGCTGCTCCTCGTCTCGGCGGGTATCGGTGTGACGCCGATGATCGCCATGCTGGAGCACCTCGTGGTCCGCGGACACCGCGCCCCGGTGACCGTGGTGCACGCGGACCGCTCCCCCGCCGAGCACGCCCTGCGCGACGAGCACGAGGCCCACACGGCGAAGCTCGCGGACGCGGAGGCGCACTTCTGGTACGAGCGGCCGGAGCCGGGCCACCCGGCCGACCGCACGGGGCTGGTGGACCTCTCCGGGGTGGCGGTCGCGCCGGGCACGCGCGCGTACCTGTGCGGTCCGCTGCCCTTCATGCGAGCGGTGCGCGGCGGGCTGATCGAGAAGGGGGTCGCGCCCGCCGACATCCACTACGAGGTGTTCGGGCCCGACCTCTGGCTCGCCCGGGGCTGACAGCGGAGACGGGACGTCGGCCACGCGCCGGCGACGCGACCGGGTCCGTGGCCGGCGCCCGAAGGCCTGGGCCCGCCGGACCCGGGCGCCGCGGGGCCTGACGCTCCCCGGGGCCGGGCACTCCGCGGGCCCGGCCCTACCGTCTCGTGATGCCCAGCAGCAGCGGACCGGTGGGGGCGGCGACCATGTCCGTGACGGTCAGCGGGTCCAGGGAGGCGTAGAAGGCCTCCTGGGCCCGGCGCAGGGCCCCACGCAGCCGGCATCCCGAGTGCAGGGGGCAGGGCGCGGACCCCTCGCAGTCGACGACGTCGCCGTCGCCCTCGAAGGCCCGTACGACCGCGCCGACCGAGGCCGTCCGTCCCTCCCCGGTCAGGGCGAGGCCGCCGCCGCGGCCACGGCGGGCGTCGAGCAGGCCGAGGTGCTGGAGCTCGGCGACCACCTTCGCGGCGTGCGTGTACGGCACCTCCATGGCGGCCGCGACCTCCCGGGTCGTCGGCGTCGTCCCCTCGGTGACGGCGAGCCGCATCAGGACGCGCAGTGCCAGGTCGGTGGATCGCAACAGCCGCATACCGCCAGCGTAAATAATGCGCATTCAGGGTTCAAATTATCGTCCGGGGTCCCGGCTTCGGCCATTCCTGCGGGCTCCCCGCCTACTCCGGCTTCTCCCCCACTACGATCAGCTGACCACTCCACTGCCTCTTTTCCCCAGAAGGACCACCCCATGGGTTCCGCCAAGAAGACAGAGACCACGTCGCGCAAGGCGCGGATAGAGGAGATGCGGCGCGCCGAGCAGGCCCGTGAGCGCCGCAACCGGTTCCTCACGATCACCGCCAGCGTGATCGTCGTCGCCGGTCTCGTCGCCGGTGGCGCGTTCCTGATCAAGTCGCAGGCCGACGACGAGAGCAGCGCGTCGAGCGACTCCAAGTCGGTGTCGGGGAAGTTCGTCACGGGCAAGGACGGCGTGAAGACGTGGAGCACGAAGCTCACGCAGAACCACGTCACGAAGAACGTGACGTACCCGATGGAGCCCCCGGTCGGCGGTGACCACAACCAGGTCTGGATGAACTGCAACGGCGACGTCTACGACCAGGCGATCAAGAACGAGAACGCCGTGCACTCGCTGGAGCACGGCGCGGTCTGGGTGACGTACAACAGCAAGGCGTCGGACGCCGACGTGAAGGCACTCGCCGCGAAGGTCAAGAAGACGCCGTACTCGCTGATGAGTCCCGTCGACGACCAGAAGGACCCGATCATGCTCTCCGCGTGGGGCCACCAGCGGACGGTGAAGGGTGCGAGCGACCCGGACGTCGCCAAGTTCTTCGAGACGTACGTCCAGGGCAAGCAGACGCCCGAGCCGGGCGCCGCCTGCACCAACGGCCTGTCGAAGTGAGGAAGATGAAGTCCGCCGGCTGGATCAGCGGGGCCGCCGCGGCCGTCCTCGTGGCGGCCGGGGCGATCACGTACGCGGTGGCCGACGGCGACGACTCCGGGATGAAGCCACCCGCGGCCGACTCGGCGGACGCCGGCTTCGCCCGTGACATGGCCGTGCACCACCAGCAGGCCGTCGAGATGTCGTACATCGTGCGCGACCGCACGGACGACGAGGAGGTGCGCCGCCTCGCGTACGACATCGCGCAGACCCAGGCCAACCAGCGCGGCATGCTGATCGGCTGGCTGGACCTGTGGGAGCTGCCCAAGGTGTCCGCCGATCCGCCCATGGAGTGGATGGGCATGGCCGGCATGGGGACCGGTGAGGACGGCGCGCTCATGCCGGGCATGGCGACCAACACGCAGATGGACTCGCTGCGCAAGCTGAGCGGCAAGGCGGCCGAGATCCGCTACCTGCAGCTCATGTACACGCACCACGTGGGCGGCGTGCACATGGCCGAGGGGTGTGTGGAGCGGTGCCGGGTCGGTGTGGAGCGGCGGCTCGCGCGGGGCATGGTGCAGGCCCAGGAGTCGGAGATGAAGCTGATCTCGGACCTGCTGAAGCAGCGCGGCGCCAAGCCGCCGAACTGACGCGGTGCCGGATCCGCCGAGACATCCCTCGGCGGTCAAGCACCGGCTCCGCTGGGGCGCGACCCGGCTTTATGTCGGTCATCGCGCCCCAAATCCTTTGCGTATACGGTTCCTTGGGCTCCTTTTGGCCCAGCCGTGCCCCGGCCATTCCCCTGGCATGAATGGTTGATCGCAAGAGTGACCCCCATCCAGTGATCCTTCAGGGGGTTCTCCATGAGATCCAAGAGATCCAACCGTGCCTCGGTGCGCGCCGGTGTGAGCATGGCGGCGACACTGCCTCTGCTCGCCGGTGCGCTGGCGCTCGGCATACCCGCGGCACACGCCTCCGACGCCCCGGCCGGCCGCGACACGCTCCAGGGCACCAAGCCCCTGTGGGCCACGGCGCGGGCGGACAAGGGGGCCACGGCGAACGGCTCCCGGGTGTCGGCCCGGGTCTATCTCGCCGGCCAGGACGCGGCGGGCCTGAGCGCCTACGCCAAGGCCGTGTCCGACCCGTCGTCGGCCTCGTACGGGAAGTACCTCGGCGCGCGGCAGGCCCAGGCGCGCTTCGGTGCGACCAGGGCCCAGGTGGCCGAGGTGACCGCCTGGCTCAGGTCGGCGGGGCTGACCGTCACCGGTACCAGTCGGCACTACGTGTCGGTGACCGGTGAAGTGGCCGACGCCGAGAGGGCGTTCGGCACCCAGCTGCACAACTACGCCAAGGGCGGGAAGACCTACCGCGCCCCCGCCGAGGCGGCCTCGGCACCGGGCGGCCTGAACGGCGCCGTCCTCACCGTGACCGGCCTGGACAACGCCCCGCACAAGGCGGACCACTCCGACACGCTGCCGCCGCCGGACGCGGTGTTCCGCAACGCCGGGCCGTTCTCCTCGTACTACGGCTCGAAGACCGCGACGACCCTCCCGGGCGCGTACGGCACGAAGATCCCGTACGCCGTGAAGGGCTACACCGGCAAGCAGTTGCGGGCCGCCTACGGGGCGGGCCGGGCGACCGGCAAGGGCGTGACCGTGGCGATCACGGACGCGTACGCCTCGCCGACGATCGCGGCGGACGCGGCCACGTACGCGGGCAGGCACGGCGACGCGGCGTACGGCGGCGGCCAGTTGCGGCAGGTGCTGCCCGGCGCGTACACGCGGACCGAGGAGTGCGGGGCGGCAGGCTGGTACGGCGAGGAGACCCTCGACGTCCAGGCCGTGCACGCGGTCGCGCCCGCCTCGGACATCGTCTACGTGGGCGCCGCGTCCTGCTACGACGACGATCTGCTCGACTCGCTCGGCAAGGTCGTCGACGGGCACCTGGCCGACATCGTCTCCAACTCGTGGGGCGACATCGAGGCCAACCAGACCCCGGACCTCGCCGCCGCCTACGACCAGGTCTTCCAGCTGGGCGCCATCGAGGGCATCGGCTTCTACTTCTCCTCCGGCGACAACGGCGACGAGGTCGCCAACACCGGTACGAAGCAGGTCGACACCCCCGCCAACTCGGCGTGGGTGACGGCGGTCGGCGGCACCTCGCTGGCCGTCGGCAAGGGCGACGCGTACAAGTGGGAGACCGGCTGGGGCACGCTCAAGGCCACGCTGTCGGACAACGGCAGGAGCTGGACGGACTTCCCGGGCGCCTACACCTCCGGCGCGGGCGGCGGCACCAGCGCGACGGTGAAGCAGCCGTTCTACCAGCGGGGTGTGGTGCCGTCCGCCCTCGCGAAGGCGAACGGCAAGCAGGCCATGCGCACGGTGCCGGACATCTCCGCGATCGCCGACCCCAACACGGGCTTCCTGGTCGGGCAGACGCAGACCTTCCCGGACGGGACGCAGAAGTACGGCGAGTACCGCATCGGCGGCACCTCGCTGGCCTCGCCGGTCATCGCGGGCATCCAGGCGCTGGCCCAGCAGCAGCGCGGCGGCCGGCCGATCGGTTTCGCCAACCCGGCGATCTACGACCGGTACGGCACGAAGCTGTACCACGACGTCACGGACCGCCCCACGGGCCGTGAACTCGCGGTGGCGCGGGTCGACTTCGTCAACTCGTTCGACGCGTCGGGGGGTCTGCTGACCTCGGTCCGCAGCCTCGGCAAGGACAGCTCGCTGAAGGCCGTCCGGGGGTACGACGACGTCACCGGCGTGGGTTCGCCCGCACCCGGATACGTGAACTCGTACCGCCACTGAGGCTTTCAGGCCTCTCTCGCCCGTCCCTCGTCCTCGTCGGCGAGGGGCGGGCGCGTCCCTGTGTCCAGGACCGCGTCCGCCACGTCCCGGGGGCGGTCGAGCATGACGAGGTGACCGGCGGGGGCGGACACCCGGAACGTGCCACCGAGCCGCTCGGCGAGGCGTTCCTGCCGCTCCAGCCACCGCCGCGAGCCGCCGGCGTGCGCGGCGAGCACGGTGACGCGCGCGTCCAGCGGAAGCCACTGCCGCAACGAGGCGAGCTCGACGGCCTGGTCCCGGTAGCGGGCGTTCTCGGCGAGGACGGCCCGCAGGAAGCGGCTGGTGGAGTAGGCGCGCCGGACGAGGCCTGCCGGGGCCGGGTCGCCGCCGCGGCTGCCTGCCCGGACCGCGGTACGCCGCAGGAGTGGTCCGAGGGCCCGTGGGAGGCCCGCGCCGGCCAGCAGCGTGCCGCACGCGCGCGTGGCGGCGTCCCGGAGCGCGGGGGCGGCCCTCGGGCGCGGGTTCTCCTCGACCGCGGTGTCGACCAGGACGAGCCCGGCCGTCCGCTCCGGGTACAGCCGTGCGAAGGCCTCGCAGTGGAATCCGGCGAGCGAGTGGCCGACCACGGTGGCGGGTGTGCCGACGCCTGCCGCGTCGAGCACGCGCGCGATGCGCTCCGCCTCGCCGGTGAGCGTGGGCCACGCGCGCGCGTGGCCGCTGAGCCCGAGGCCCGGCCGGTCGAAGCGGACGACCGTGCGGTGCGGGGCGAGGAGCGGTACGACCGGGTCCCAGTCGAACCACGCCATGCCCAGGCCGACGCTGAGCAGGCACGCGGGGCCGGTGCCTTCGACCCGGATGTGGTGGGGGACGCCACCTATACGGACGAAGGTCATGGCCGGGCGTCCCGGGAGGGCACGCGTTCGCCGCCCCGCACCTCGGGGATCCCGCCTCGGAGGGGTGCGCCGGGCGCCGGGGCGCGCAGGAGGGAGAGGGCCAGTACGCCCAGCCAGATGGCGACGACGCCCACCTGGAGCCGTTGGGCGAGGCCGACGCCCCAGTCCCCGTGGCCGGTCTCCAGGGCGGCGATCGCGGCCAGCGTCCAGGCGGTGGCGCCCAGTTCGAGCACGACGAGGCCGACACCGGAGCGGGCCGGCGGCGGCCCGGGCGCGCGGCGCCGGGCGGTGGGTGTGAGGGCCACCATGGCGACGAGGACGGCACACAGGGCGACCGTGCTGCTCACGGTGTGCGCGGAGTGGGCCCAGGGCACCAGGCCCGTGCGTTCCTGTGCGGCGCACACCGGGTCCGCGGTGGGGGTGCAGCTGAGCGGCAGGCGGGAGTCCACCGCGGTGGCCGTGCCGAAGAGGACGAGCGCGGCCCGGCCGACGAGCGCTCCCGGTCGCCCGCGGGGCCGCTCGCGGAGGGCCAGCAGGCCGCCGGCCGCCACGAGCACGCCCGCGACGAGGTCCGTCGTGCGGAACAGGGTGCCGTACGGCTGGTCGGCCGCGGCCAGTTCACTCACGTACGCGTGCACCGGGGAAAGGCCTGTCGGCAGGACGGCTTCGAGTGCCCAGGCCGTGTAGGTGAGCGCGCCGAGGGCCAGGAGGACGGCTGCGGCCGTGCGTGGTGTGGTCATCGACGACCATGATCGGGGCGCGGGCGGGGGTTCGCATGCCGTTCGGGCACCCGCGTGTTGTCCGCGGCCGGCCGCGCCCGCCCGGTGGGACCGCGCGGGCATGCCGGGTGGGGCGCCCCACACCCCTCCCCCGGCCCATCGCGTCGCTCTGACGATTACACTGGAACGCGTGCCTCAACTACGTCTCGCTCTGAATCAGATCGACTCGACCGTCGGCGATCTCGCCGGGAACGCCGAGGCGATCGTCCGTTGGACCCGGCACTCCGCCGAGCAGGGTGCGCATCTGGTGGCGTTCCCCGAGATGGTGCTGACCGGGTATCCCGTCGAGGACCTGGCTCTGCGCTCGTCCTTCGTGGAGGCGTCCCGCGCGGCCCTGCGCTCGCTCGCCGCGCGGCTCGCCGACGAGGGGTTCGGGGAGCTGCCGGTCGTCGTCGGCTACCTCGACCGCTCCGAGAAGGCCCAGCCCAAGTACGGCCAGCCGGCGGGCGCCCCGCGGAACGCGGCGGCCGTGCTGCACGGCGGTGAGGTGGTCCTCACCTTCGCCAAGCACCACCTGCCGAACTACGGCGTGTTCGACGAGTTCCGCTACTTCGTGCCCGGTGACACCCTGCCGGTCGTGCGGGTGCGCGGCGTCGACGTCGCGCTCGCCATCTGTGAGGACCTCTGGCAGGACGGCGGCCGGGTCCCGGCGGCCCGTTCCGCCGGGGCCGGTCTGCTGGTGTCGATCAACGCCTCGCCGTACGAGCGCGACAAGGACGACACCCGGCTCGGTCTCGTGCGCAAGCGCGCGCAGGAGGCCGGCTGCACGACCGCGTACCTGGCCATGATCGGCGGTCAGGACGAGCTCGTCTTCGACGGCGACTCGATCGTCGTCGACCGCCACGGCGAAGTCGTCGCGCGGGCCCCGCAGTTCGCCGAGGGATGCATCGTCCTCGACCTGGACCTGCCAGCCGCTGCCACCGAGGTTCCGTCGGGGGTCGTGGACGACGGGCTGCGCATCGACCACCTCGTCCTCTCCGAGGAGCCGCTGCCCGCGTACGAGCCGGAGCTCTCCGGCGGGTACGCCGAGCGGCTGGACGACGACGAGGAGGTGTACTCCGCGCTCGTGGTGGGGCTGCGGGCGTACGCGGCGAAGAACGGCTTCCGGTCCGTGCTGATCGGGCTCTCGGGCGGTATCGACTCCGCGATCGTCGCCGCGATCGCCTGCGACGCGCTCGGCGCACAGAACGTGTACGGCGTGTCGATGCCGTCCAAGTACTCCTCGGACCACTCCAGGGGTGACGCGGCGGAGCTGGCCCGGCGGACCGGGCTCAACTTCCGGACCGTACCGATCGAGCCGATGTTCGACGCGTACATGGGGTCACTGGGGCTCACCGGTCTGGCCGAGGAGAACCTCCAGTCACGGCTGCGCGGCACCCTGCTCATGGCCCTCTCCAACCAGGAGGGGCACATCGTGCTGGCGCCGGGCAACAAGTCCGAGCTGGCGGTGGGGTATTCGACGCTGTACGGCGACTCGGTGGGCGCGTACGGGCCGATCAAGGACGTCTACAAGACGTCGATCTTCCGGCTGGCCGAGTGGCGCAACCGCGCGGCGGCCGAGCGCGGGCAGACCCCGCCGATCCCGGAGAACTCCATCTCCAAGCCGCCGAGCGCCGAGCTGAGTCCCGGCCAGGTCGACACGGACTCGCTGCCGGACTACCCCGTCCTGGACGGGATTCTGGAGCTGTACGTCGACCGTGACACGGGGGCCGACGCGATCGTGGCCGCGGGGTACGACCGCGAGGTGGTCATGAAGACCCTGCGCATGGTCGACACGGCGGAGTACAAGCGGCGGCAGTACCCGCCGGGGACCAAGATCTCCGCCAAGGGGTTCGGCAAGGACCGGCGGCTGCCGATCACCAATCGGTGGCGGGAGAGCGTCTGACAGGGGTACGAGAAAGGGGGCGCCCGGTGTCGGCCGGGCGCCCCCTTCTTGTTGTTCTTCCCCGCGCCCCTCGAACGGCTGAGCCGTTCGTCAGAGGTGGGCGGGGGTCTCCGTGGGGTGGGGGGTGTGTGTCGCCACCACGCGGCCCTTGTGGGGGGTGGTCCGGCGCCGGTCCACCACGTACGCGATCGTCGCCACGCCGAGTCCCAGTACGGCGAGGGCCGCGCCCGCGAGGGCCGGGGACGTCACGCCGAAGCCTGCCGCGAGGGCGAGGCCGCCGATCCAGGCGCCGCCGGCGTTCGCGAGGTTGAAGGCGGCCTGATTGGCGGAGGACGCCAGCGAGGGGGCCGAGGACGCCTTCTCCATGACCATCAGCAGGAGCGGGGAGCTGGTGACGAACGCCGCCGTGCCGAGCAGGACCACGGCGAGGGCCGCGCTCCACGCCGTGGCCATCAGGGCCGGGAAGACGGCCAGGACCGCCACCAGCGAGATGAGCCCGCCGAACAGGGTGGCACGCATCGACCGGTCGGCCAGGCGGCCGCCGAGCAGGTTGCCCGCGGTCGCGCCCACGCCGAACAGCGCAAGCAGCAGGGTCACGCTGGAGTCGGCGTATCCGGCGGAGTCCGTGAGCATCGGCGTGATGTAGCTGTACGCCGAGAAGAGCGCGCCGAAGCCCGCGACGGTCGTGCCGAGGGCGAGCCAGACCGGGAGCGACCTGAGGGCGGCCAGTTCGCCGCGCAGGCCGGCGGCGGGGGCGTGCGCGTGGTCGCGGGGCAGTACCAGTGCGAGGGACGCGATGGCCGCGAGGCCGATCACGCTGACGCCCAGGAACGTGGCGCGCCAGCCGAAGTTCTGGCCCACCAGGGTCGCGGCGGGCACTCCGGCGATGTTCGCGACGGTCAGGCCGAGGAACATCAGGGAGACCGCGCGGGCCTTGCGCTCGGGGGCGACGAGGCCGGTGGCGACGACGGCGCCCACACCGAAGAAGGCGCCGTGGGGCAGGCCGCTCAGGAAGCGGGCGGCGACCAGCCAGTGGTAGTCGGGGGCGAGGGCCGAGAGCGCGTTGCCCGCGACGAACAGCACCATGAGACCGATGAGGACCTTGCGGCGGGACATGCGGGCGGTCACCGCGGCGAGCAGCGGGGCGCCGATGACGACGCCGATCGCGTACGCCGAGACCAGGTGTCCCGCGGTGGGGATCGAGATGCCCAGGTCGTCCGCGACGTCGGGCAGCAGGCCCATCATCACGAACTCGGTGGTGCCGATGCCGAAGGCGCCCACGGCTAGGGCGAGCAGGGCCAGGGGCATGAGGGACCTTCCAAACGAGTGCGGTGTTCCGTACAGCTTATGTTCATCTACGGAACAAAGCATCCCGCGCCTGGTATTCCCAGGGGTTACGGGGTGGTTGCCGAAAGCTTCACGCGGGCGGCGATCGGAAGATGGTCACTGCCCGTCCCGGGGAGGGTCCACGAGGTGACCGGCTCGACGCCCTTGACCATGATCTGGTCGATCCGGGCCATCGGGAACGACGCCGGCCAGCTGAACCCGAAGCCGCTGCCCGCGGCGCCCTGCGTGGAGCGCATCTGCGAGGTGACGGCGTTCAGCGCGCGGTCGTTCATCGTGCCGTTCAGGTCGCCGAGGAGGGCGATCTGCGGCAGCCTCTCGTCGGCGATGGCCTCACCGAGCGCGTCGGCGCTCTTGTCGCGCTGCCGCGCGGTGAATCCGGCCTCCAGCTTCACGCGTACGGAGGGGAGATGGGCCACGTACACCGCGAGCCGCCCCTCGGGCGCGGTGACCGTCGCCCGCATCGCGCGCGTCCAGCCGAGCTTGATGTCGACGGGCCTGGACGCGCTCAGCGGGTACTTGCTCCACAGGCCGACCGTGCCCTGCACGGAGTGGTACCGGTACGTCGAGGCGAGGGCCTTCTCGTACACCGGGACCGCCGAGGTCGTCAGTTCCTCCAGGGCCACCACGTCCGCGCCGGACGCGGCGACGTCGCGGGCCGTGCCGGCCGGGTCCGGGTTGTCGGCGTTGACGTTGTGCGTGGCGACGGTGAGGTCCCCGCCGGGGCCCGTCCGGTCGACGAGCAGCCCGCCGAAGAGGTTGAGCCACACGACGGCCGGCAGCAGCACGGCGATCAGCGCGGTCGCGGACCTGCGGACCAGGGCGAGGACGAGCAGCACCGGCACGAAGAGGCCCAGCCAGGGCAGGAAGGTCTCCAGGAGACTGCCGAGGTTGCCGATGGTGTTCGGGATCTGCGCGTGCAGCACCATCACCAGGGCGAGCACGAGGGCGAACGCGGCGAGGACGATTCCCCGGCGCCAGATGCCCCGGTCGGCGCGGAGCGTGGAGAACAGGCGCCGGAGCCGGGTTCCTCTGCGGTCGGGCCCCTGGCCGCCGCTGCCCGTCTCCGTCATGTACGCCTGCGCCATACCGTCGCCTCACCAACTGCCGTTCACATCGTCCCCGCGTCTAAGACCCTAGGGGATGATCGCGTCCGTTCCCGCCGTCTCTTGACGGCCGTACGGGCACGAGGACGAGGAAGTGGGTGTGCCGAGTTCCGGCAGCGCGCCCATCGGGGTGGCTTGTGACGAAACGTGCACATTCGCCCGGGAGCCGGGGCGCGGCTCAGGGGGCGGCGGGTCCCAGCCCGGCGAGGACGGTGTCGACGATCCGTTCGGACAGGCCCTCCTCCAGCTCCGCGTCCGGGCGGATGACGGCGCGTACGAGCATGGGCCCCACGAAGAGGTCGTTGGCCAGTTCGACGTCGACGTCCGCGCGGATCTCGCCGTTCTCCTGGCCGCGGCGCAGCACGTCGAGCGCCCTCAGGCGGCGCGGCTCGACGACGGCCGCGTGGTACACCTTCCACAGCTTGGGACTGCTCTTCATCTGCGCGAAGACGTTGTGCATGATCGCCGACGAACGGCTCACCAGCCCGCGCTGCCGCAGCGATTCGAGCAGGACGATCAGGTCGTCCCGCATGGACGTGCCGGGCAGTTCCGGGTCGGGCGGCTCGGCGGTGCGCAGCACGTCGCAGAAGAGCTCCTCGCGGCCGCTCCAGCGCCGGTAGATGGTGGCCTTTCCCACACCGGCGATGCGCGCGACCCGCTCGATGGAGATGTCCGCGAGCGGAACGCCCTCCTCCAGCAGCTTCATGACGCCCTCGACGATCGAGCGTTCCACCGCCTCGCTGCGGGGGCGCCCTCTGGCGGCCCCGCCCCGTACGGCCGTACCCGCCTCGCGCTCCGCGCCGCCCACGTGTTCGCTCCGCTCTCCTCGCATGCCGCTGTCCTGTCCCCGCGCCGGCGCACTGTTCCGCCGCTCCCGGCCAAGTCGATTGTCCCTGGCCGACCGGGCGACGGCGGCCCGTCCGGCCGAGCCGTACGCCCCGGCGGGAGGCCGATGGGTCGCCCGCGGGCGTGTCGTGGCCGGGCGCGCAGTTCCCCGCGCCCCCTTCGGGAGCCCTCGCTTCGGGGGCGCTTCAGTGGTCGGCGCCCACCAGTTCAGTCTCCGTGTCGGCCGGGTTCGGGGTGCGGCCCGGCAGGTACAGGCCCACGACCACCGCGCCCACGAGGGCGACGCCCGCGCCGCACAGGGCCGTGACGTGCATCGCGTGCAGGAAGGCGTCGTTGGCCGGGCCGACGAGGGCGTCCCCCTTCGGGCCGAGCTTCGCGGCGAAGCCGAGGGTCGCCTCGATGGACTCCCCCGCGGTGTGCCGTGCGGCGGCGGGCAGCTCGTCCTCGATGCCCGAGCGGTACGCGGCGGACAGGACCGAACCGAGCACGGCGATGCCCAGGGCGCCGCCGACCTGCCGGAACGTGTTGCTGAGCGCGGAGGCGGAACCCGCCTTCTCACGGGGCAGGGCCTGCATGATCACCACGCTGGTCGGCGTCATGATGTGCGCCATTCCCGCGCCCATCAGGAAGAAGACGACCTCCAGGATCCAGATCGGCGTGTCCGCCTCCAGCGTGGCGAACGCGGCCAGCATCGCGGCGATGGTGAGCATGCCGCCGGTCGTGGTGGCCTTGTTGCCGAAGCGGTCCACGACGAGCCGGGCGCGCGGCGCGAAGACGAGTTGCGCGACGGCCAGCGGCAGCATCAGCAGGCCGGTCTGCAGGGGCGAGTATCCGCGCACGCTCTGTGTGTAGAAGACGGCGAAGAAGGTCACGCCCATCAGCGCGAAGAACACGAGCGCGATGGCGGCGATGGCGGCCGAGAAGACCTTGTTCCGGAAGTGGCCGACGTCGATGGACGGGTGGTCGCTGTGCTTCTGGTGCACGACGAAGCCGACGAGTACGGCGAGCCCGGCGCCGATGGTCGCGAGGACCGTGGGGTCGGTGAAATCGGCGAGCTGGCCGCCCTTGATGATGCCGTACACCAGCAGGACGAGCCCGACGACGGACAGCCCGACGCCCACCGGGTCGATCCGGCCGGGCGCGGGGTCGCGGGAGTCGGGGACGAGCCAGACCATCAGGGCGAGCGCCACGACCACGATCGGCACGTTGACCAGGAAGACGGATCCCCACCAGAAGTGGTCGAGCAGGACCCCTCCGGTGATCGGGCCGATCGCGATGGCCAGGCCCACTCCGCCCGCCCAGATGCCGATGGCCTTCGGCTGTTCGTCGCGCTCGAAGACGTTCATGAGGACGGCGAGCGTGGCCGGCATCACAAAGGCGGCGCCGAGGCCCATCACCGCACGGAACGCGACGAGCTCGGCCGGGGAGCCGGAGGAGGCGGCGAGCGCCGAGCCGATGCCGAACACGAGGAGGCCGCCGAGGAGGACCTTCTTGCGCCCGAGCCGGTCGCCGAGCAGGCCCGCGGAGAAGAGCAGGCCCGCGAAGACGAGGGTGTAGGAGTTGATGGCCCATTCCAGCTCGCTCTGGGTGGCTCCCAGGCCGGTCGGGGCGGGTGTCGAGATGGTCTTGATGGCGACGTTGAGGATCGAGTTGTCGAGGACGACGATCAGCAGGCTCAGCATCAGGACGCCGAGGATCGCCCAGCGTCGCCGGTGCACGGCTTCCGGTGTCCGGGAGGCGGGAACGGCAGGTGTTGTCATGGCTGAAAGGCTATGCAGTTTTCGATACGAGACCGTCTCGTATCGAAATCTCTTACCGAAGCCTTACGCACCGTGGAGGCCGCTTCGGGGCCCGGCGGAGCAGGGCCGTGGTGGCCCCCCTAGCCGTTCGAGGGCACGAGGTGCCACCATGGACGTGATCCGGGGACACCGTCAGGGTGCCTCGAGATGACAGAAGGAGCCGTTGCCATGACGCAGCTTTCGGCTGCCCGGACCACCGACAGCAGCAGCAATGCGCTGTACGGGGGCAAGGGCACACGCCGTATCACCGTCCGCGACATCACCGTCGCCAAGGAACGCGGCGAGAAGTGGCCGATGCTCACCGCGTACGACGCGATGACCGCGTCCGTCTTCGACGAGGCCGGCATCCCGGTCATGCTCGTCGGTGACTCGGCGGGCAACTGTCACCTGGGCTACGAGACGACCGTGCCCGTCACGCTCGACGAGATGACCATGCTGTCGGCCGCCGTCGTACGGGGCACCTCGCGCGCCCTCATCGTGGGTGACCTGCCCTTCGGGTCGTACCAGGAGGGGCCCGTGCAGGCGCTCCGGTCGGCCACGCGGCTGGTGAAGGAGGCCGGGGTCGGCGCGGTGAAGCTGGAGGGCGGCGAGCGCTCGCACCGGCAGATCGAGCTGCTCGTGGAGTCCGGCATCCCCGTCATGGCGCACATCGGCCTGACGCCCCAGTCGGTGAACTCCATGGGATACCGCGTCCAGGGCCGCGGCGAGGAGGCCGCCCAGCAGCTGCTGCGGGACGCGAAGGCCGTCCAGGACGCGGGTGCGTTCGCGGTCGTGCTGGAGCTCGTGCCGGCCGAGCTGGCCGCCGAGGTCACCCGGGTGCTGCACATTCCGACGGTCGGTATCGGTGCCGGGCCCGACACGGACGCGCAGGTTCTCGTGTGGACCGACATGCTCGGGCTCACGGGCGGCAAGATGCCGCGCTTCGTGAAGCAGTACGCGAACCTGCGTGAGGTCATGGGCAACGCCGCGAAGGCGTTCGCCGACGACGTCGTCGGCGGAACGTTCCCGCAGGAGGAGCACTCCGTCCACTAGTCCACTGCGGCACCAAGGCAGCCCGCCGATCTTCCCCCGTCGGCGGGCTGCCGTTTTGCGCTCCCGTTTCGCACCGGGGGGCACGGCATGCGGCGGCGGGTCCGTCTCGGCCGGTCGCGCAGTTCCCCGCGCCCCTGAAAGCGGGCTGTCGGTGGTACGTCGAGCCTGTCGGTGGGCTGTCGGTGGTTTGTCGGTGAGGGCTGACACCTTGGCGGCATGACGCGAATCGACAAGAACCCCCGGCAAGAAGGCGGCCGCCGTGACGCCGTCACCGTCCGGGGACTGGTCAAGCACTACGGCGAGACCAAGGCACTGGACGGCGTGGACCTGGACGTGCGCGAGGGCACCGTGATGGGTGTGCTCGGACCGAACGGCGCAGGCAAGACCACCCTCGTACGGATCCTGTCCACCCTTCTCATGCCCGACACCGGGCAGGCGACCGTCGCCGGTTACGACGTCCTGCGCCAGCCCCGGCAATTGCGCCGGGTGATCGGCCTGACCGGGCAGTACGCCTCCGTCGACGAGAAGCTCCCGGGCTGGGAGAACCTCTACATGATCGGCCGGCTCCTCGACCTGCCCCGCAAGGACGCCCGCGCCCGCGCCGACGAGCTGCTGGAGCGCTTCTCGCTCACCGACGCCGCCAGGCGTCCGGCGAGCACGTACTCCGGAGGTATGCGGCGGCGGCTGGACCTGGCCGCGTCGATGATCGGGCAGCCCTCCGTCCTCTTCCTCGACGAGCCCACCACCGGTCTCGACCCGCGCACCCGCAACGAGGTGTGGACCGAGGTCAAGCGCATGGTCGGCGACGGTGTCACCGTCCTGCTCACCACCCAGTACATGGAGGAGGCCGAGCAGCTCGCCTCCGAGCTGACCGTCGTGGACCGCGGCAAGGTCATAGCCAACGGCGCCATCGAGGAGCTGAAGGCGAAGGTCGGCGGCCGCAGTCTGCGGGTCCGCCCGGTCGATCCACTGCAGCTGCGGCCGCTGGCCGTCGCGCTCGACGAGATGGGCCTCACCGGGCTGGCCACCTCGACCGTGGACACCGACCGCGGTGACGTCATCGTCCCGATCCTCAGTGACGAGCAGCTGACGGCCGTGGTCGGCGCGGTCACCGCGCGCGGCATCACGCTCTCCTCCATCACCACCGAACTGCCCAGCCTGGACGAGGTGTTCCTCTCCCTCACCGGCCACCGTGCCAGTGCCCCGCAGGACGCCACGCCCGCCCCCGACCTCGAGGAGGTCGCCGTATGAGCGCCGCCGCCACCACTCTGTCCGCCGACGACCTCAAGGCGGACGCCCGGATCTCGCTGCGCGGTCACCTGCGCCACACCGGCGCCCTCGTCCGCCGCAACCTGCTGTGGATCCGGCAGGACCCCGAGTCGATGTTCGACGCGCTGCTGATGCCGGTCGTCTTCACCCTGCTGTTCGTGTACGTCTTCGGCGGCTCGATCGGGCAGGCCCTGGGCGGCGGGCAGGACGGGTACGTGCAGTACGTGATCCCCGGCATGATCGCGATGATGAGCATGACGCTGTCCCAGGGCGTCGGCACGGGCTTCAGTCAGGACTTCAACTCCGGTGTCATGGACCGCTTCCGGTCGCTGCCGATCGGGCGGGGCTCGGTGCTGTTCGCGAAGGTCTCGGTGGAACTGGTCCGCATGCTGTTCGCGACGACCGTGCTGATGATCGTCGCCGTCCTCGTCGGGTTCGACATCAACAGCTGGCCCGGCCTGTTCGCGGCCGTGGGCCTGGCCGCGGTGTTCGCCTCGTCGATCATGTGGGTGTTCCTCACCCTGGGCGTGATCCTGAAGAACGCGCAGTCCGTCCAGGCGATGGGATTCCTCGTGCTGTTCCCGCTGCAGTTCGGTTCGTCGATCTTCGCCCCGACGGCGTCGATGCCCGGCTGGCTGCAGGCGTTCACCGACTACAACCCGCTGTCCACGCTCGCGGACGCGGCCCGTGGGCTGATGGTGGGCGGCCCGGTCGCGCACGACCTGTGGGTGACCCTCGGCTGGTCGGTGGCGATCACCGCGGTGATGGCGCCGGTCGCGATCCACAAGTTCCGCACGAAGAGCTGACCTGGGCCGGGGCCCCGTCCTCGCCTCGCACGCGCGTCAGAGCAGGGCGGTGGCCTCCTCGAAGGAGAGGCTGCCGCCCTCCGCGTACGCGGTCTCGTAGGCCTCCTCGCCGAGGACCGCGCGTGCCTCGGACTCGGCCCGGTCCCGTGCCTCCCGCTCAGCGGTGGCCCGGAAGTAGGCGGGCGGCAGCAGCCCGTCGGCGACGCCGAGGCAGCGGGCGGCGTCCCGGGCACGCCGGCCACCGTCCAGGCCGGACAGCACGAGGGCGGCGGTGGTCAACTGCATGGACCTCATGTGCGGCGACAACATGCGGGTCAGGGGGTCGTCCGCCTGCGCCAGGGCACCCCGGATCTTCACCGACGCCTCCTCGTAGAGGCCCTCCTGGACGTCCAGCCAGGCCTCGACACCGAGGACGTATCCGTTGAAGACCACGAAGCGCACGGCGGCGAACTCGGCGCGCAGCCTGCTGATCTGCTCACGGGCCTCGGGGACGCGGCCGGTGCGGCTGAGCCACATCGTGAGGGAGAGCCGGGCCGCCGGCATGGCCTCGTTGTGTGCGCCCTGTCCTTCCTCCAGGACGTCGCGCAGCAGCCCCTCGCCCCGCTCGGTCTCGCCCGAGTCGATGAGGACGCTGCCGAGGCGGGTGGTGAGGATGGCCGTCTGGGCGCGGGCGCCGAGGCGTTCGGCGTGGGTGATGGCCCGCGTGTAGTCCGCGGCGGCCAGGGCGTTGTCGCCCTGGCGTTCGTGGGCCTCACCGCGGACGGAGAGCGCCTCGGCGGTGCCCCAGGCGTCCCCGATGCCGGCGAAGATCTCCAGTGACTCGTCGGCGTCACGGGTCGCGTCGCCGGCCCAGTCGCTGCGGTTGGCCAGGACGTTGGCGCCCATCTGCAGGGCGACGGCCAGCTCCCACCGGTAACCGAGCTCGCGACAGGTGTCGACGCTCGCGTCGACCACCTCGCGCAGCCGGTCCATGTCGCCGGTCAGCATCACGGCGAAGAACCAGAGGTAGCCGGGGTTGCGGCAGACCTGCGGGAGCCCCGGCCGGTAGGCCTCGGTGATGGCCAGCAGCTTCGCCTCGGCCTCGGGCGTGCTCCAGGTCTCCAGCTCCAGGTCCATGCAGGCGAGATGGATGAGGTGGACACCGCGCCGGGCCTCCTGGAGGACCTCTGGCCGCATCGGCGGCGGCGTCGCGGTGCACGGTTCGTACAGGGGGACGGCCGGCTCCGCGGGCGGCGCGAACGGGTCGGGGCCCAGTGCGATGACCTCGCGGGACCAGTTGCGGAGCGCTGTGCGCGCGTCGCGGATCTGCCAGTACCAGGCGAGGGAGAGGACGAGGCTGAGCGCCTCCTGCTCGTCGTGTTCGGCGACGGCGTGCTGCAGGGCCGCGCGCATGTTCTCGCCCTCGCGCTGGAGCAGTTCGATCGCCGCGCGCTGGCCGGGGCCACGCAGTGCGGGGTCGGTGGTGCGCGCGAGTTCGCGGTAGTACGTGAGGTGGGCGCGCTCGGTCGCGGGGCGGTCGCCGGACTCGTCGAGCCGCTGCCCGGCGTACTCGGCGACCGTCTCCAGGAGCCGGTAGCGCATCTCGCCGCCGCCCGAAGGGGCGGCCACCACGAGGGACTTGTCGACGAGCGAGCCGAGAGCCTCCAGTGCGGCGGGGCCGCAGACGGCCTCGGCGGCGGCGAGGTCGCAGCCGCCCGCGAACACGGACAGCCGCCGCAGTACGTCGCGTTCGTCCTCGTCCAGGAGTTCCCAGGACCAGTCAACGACGGCCCGCAGGGTCTGCTGGCGGGGCAGGACGGTACGGCTGCCGGAGGTGAGGAGACGGAAGCGGTTGTCGAGACGGTCGGCGATCTGACGCGGGGTGAGCATCCGCAGCCGGGCGGCGGCGAGTTCGATGGCGAGCGGCAGCCCGTCGAGCCGCCGGCAGATCTCGGCGGCGGCCTCCGGGTCGTCCTCGATGCGGAAGCCGGGCCGGGCGGCCGCTCCCCGGTCGGCGAGCAGCTTCAGCGCGTACGGCTCGGGCAGCGGCTCGACGGGCCTCAGCAACTCCCCCGGCACACCGAGGGGTTCACGGCTCGTGGCGAGGACGGTCAGTCCCGGGCAGCGCTCCAGCAGTTGCTCGACGAGCCGGGCCGCGGCGTCCACGACGTGTTCGCAGTTGTCGAGGACGATCAGCATGCGGCGTTTGGCGCAGTGCTCGGTGAGCCGAACGAGCGGGTCGTCGTGCCGGTCGGTGACGGCCCGCATCTCCTCGGCCCCGGCGCCGCGCAGCACGGTCTCGCGGGCCCCGAGCGCGGTGAGGACGGCCTCGGGGACGGCCTCCGGGTCGTCCACGGGAGCGAGTTCGGCCAGCCACACCCCGTCGGGCAGGGTCTCGGCGACGCTCTCCGCCGCTTCCTGCGAGAGCCGGGTCTTCCCGGCGCCGCCGGGCCCGAGCAGCGTGACGAGCCGCGCCGACGCGAGGTCGTCGCGGATGGTCGCGAGGTCGGTGCTCCGGCCGACGAAGGAGGTGAGCCGGGCCCGGAGGTTGCCGAGGACCACGGCACGCTCCCGCATCCCGGACCTGGCGCCGCGGTGCCCCGCGTCCGGTGCCGGGGCGGGGTGCGGCGCCGCCCCGGGTCCATGGCTGTACGAAGCGGGGTCGGGCCCCCGGCGGTCCGGGACC
>NZ_JAHRIB010000171.1 GCF_019090165.1 Streptomyces sp. BV286 | reverse complement strand
GAGCTCGTAACACGATCTTGTTGAAGTGCCCTGGCCGGGCGTGACCGTTGGGTGATCCGGCCGTTCGGGAAGGTGTGAGTACTCGACCGTGGATCGTGGACGACGACTTGTGGGCCCTGATCGAACCGCTGCTGCCGCCCTGGCCGGAGCGGTCACCCGGGCCTCGGCCGGTGGCGGATCGGCTGTGTCTGCAGGGCATCCTGTACGTGCTCCACAACGACATAGCCTGGCAACTGCTGCCCCTGGAGCTGGGGTTCGGCTCCGGGCAGACCTGCTGGCGCAGGCTTGAGCGGTGGCAGCAGGCCGGTGTCTTCGACCAGTTGCACCGGATCCTGCTCGCGGAACTCAACGCGGCCGGCGAACTCGACTGGTCCAGGGCGTGCGTGGACGGCTCTCACATCCGCGCGAAAAAGGGGGAGCCGACACCGGTCCGTCGCCGGTCGACCGGCGGAAGACAGGCAGCAAACACCATCTGATCTGCGACGGACGCGGCACCCCTCTCAAGGTCATCACCACCGCGGCCAACGTCAACGACGTCACCCAGACCCTCGCTCTCGTCGACGGCGTCCCGCATGTCGCTGGCCGTCCCGGCCGGCCACGCCGCCGCCCCGACTCGCTGCTCGGGGACAAGGGCTACGACTCCAACCCCAACCGCGACGAGCTGCGCAGGCGCCGGATCCTGCCGGTCATCTCCCGCAAGGGTGCCCCGAACATCAAGGGCCTGGGCAAACTCCGCTACGTCGTCGAGCAAACGTTCGCTCTGCTCCACCAGTTCAGGCGGCTCGCCGTGCGATGGGAACGCCGCACAGAACTCCACGACGCGTTCATCTCCCTCGCCTGCAGCCTCATCTGCTGGAGACGGCTCAAGAAGCGCCGATCATGATCGTGTTACGAGCTCTAACTACCCGGCCTTGGGTCAAGGCCCGTCAGGAGCACTCTCCGCTTATTTGATCAAGCCTCGGACGCCCCACCTCGTGAAAGCGCGAGGCTAAGCGCTAGCCGCCCTCCTGACCTTCACCACTCGGCGGCCACCCTTCTCAGCCTCCAACTTCTTGATCACCTCATCAGGGTCAGGGTCGAGCAACTCGACGAGACGCTCTGCTCCGTGCTTCATGCTGAGCGCATGCGCAAGGTCGACGAGGAGCGTCAGATCTTCGTCATTCCTGACCCCTCGCGCCACGGCCATCAGGTGACGCAGCCGCTCGGGGACCGTGTCATCCGGCCTCACCCCACACCACTGCTCGGCGACCATCTCCGCCACCCTGCGCTCCGGAACTTCCAGCGCCTTCGCCATGCGCGGATACAGACCTGGCTCCGGCGGGATCTTGATCTCATTCCACCGCGCCTTGTTCCACCAGGTCACAGACGGTTTGAGGTCACAATCGACCGCCATCTCCTGGTAGGTCTTTCCCGCTTCGGTGTTGAGGTGGGCCACCCGCTCGCTGAATACGTTCGCCATGGCGAGAGCATCAACTCAAAAATACGATCCGTCAACTGTCGATGATGGCATCTACGGCCGCACGCCTCATCGACGGTGTCCCGCACCACCGGATCTTGACCTCGTGCCATCGAAACCTGATCGAGATCATCCCTTGTCAGAACGCTGCGACGGCTGTACGGCCATCCGGGAGAACCCGAGCAATCTGTGGACAGTCACGTAATTCGGCTCTGGCGAAGATCTTGTGATCCACGCAGCGATGTTGATGTCGGAGTCTTGGAGTAACTGTCACGGCCTCGGAGCAGGGGGCCAGCAGTCGGGTCCTGTTGCGCCAGTAGGTTGGGGACTATGGCACTGGCGCACATAGTTCTCACTTCAGGCCGCTCGATCGAACTCTCGGACGTGCGACTGTCCTCGACGTATGGCGGAATGTTGGAGGGGTACCCCTTCCGGCGCTGGAACGACCTCAAGCTGGAGTGCCTGCTCAGGAGCGTCGAGAAGGATCGTCCCTCAATTCCGGTGCACCTGGTCGCGCCGGTCCGGGAGCTGCCCGACCTCCTTGCTGGTGGTTTCGGCCCGGTCGAACTGCTGCCTGCAGTGACGTGCGTTGGGTCGTTCACCTCTCAGCCGATCGATCCGGAACGAGAGTCGGTGCTGCACCACTCTGCACTGACCGTCGTGTGGTTCCAGGCGACTCCCGACATCCCGTCAGGTGAGGACGCCGATCACGGTCTCCGCAGCGTCTGCTGGGACGACGCCGCGAGAGACTTCGAACGTTAAGAAGTTCAGCTCCAGCGCGTTCGGGCGACCGGTTCTCCTGAAAATCCCGTGCTCCGGGGCGGGTCATGTCATGTCATGTCATGAGGAGTATCCGTTTGCGGAGCAGGTCGAAATTGGCTCGGCCGTAGCCCTTCCGCTTGATCAGTTTGACGCGTGTCACGTGGCCCTCGACCTGGCCTGAGCTCCAGGAAGTCGAAAAGGCCGCAGTGACGGCGCCGATGTCGCGGCGCAGGCCGTTGACGAGGGAGTGCAGAGCGGGCAGGTCGTCCGTGAGGACCCGGTCCAGCCAGCCGGGCAGGAGGTCACTGCGGTGATCGCGCATCATGGTGGCGAAGTCACGGACGTGGCGTGCGGCAGCATCGACTTCGGGGCAGACGATCCGGATCTCCTTGAGCTCGGCCGCGTCGGTCTCGGCGAGGTGCTCGGGATTCGTCATGATCCAGCGGACGACCCGACGGGGCTTCGGCGCCGGCCGGGGTTCCGGAGGAGGTCCTGGTGGATCCTTGAGAAGGGTGCTGTGGGGCTTCTTGAACGGGCGGAAGCAGCGCCGGACGCACTGGATGTCGCCGGTGAAGCCCTGCTTGCGCAGTTCGCGGTGGAGCTGGGGAATGCTGTGGCAACCCTCGGTCCACCGCTGGTGCAGGTAGGGCTTGAAATCGTCCAGAAGAGTCGCCCGGTTGGTGGCCTTGACCAGGAGTTCATCGAGACTGCGGGCTCGGGCGAAGAGGCGCACGGTCGAGTGGTCGAGCCGCAGCTCACGGCGGATCGCGGCCAGAGTCTTGCCCTCGGCCAGCCGCTGCTGCACCGCCTCGTAGCGTTCGGTGGTGCGGGCCACCAGGCGCCGCGGGCGGCCCGCGAAGTCGAGTGTCCCGTCCGGCGGAACGAACGGGACGCTCTCCGCGATGGACGGCTCCTCGGTGACCAGGTCCCCGGCGGAGTCCATCTTGGTGGCCAGGGGGGTCGCGAACGCGGCCCGGATGCAGCCGTGGTGGGCGCCGACCATCGTCTCCAGGACCTCGGCGAGGTTCCGCCACAGATGCCACCCGTCCGCGATCTGCTTCGCCTGCGGGGCGCCGGTGCGGGCGCCCTCCGCGTAGGCGCCGGCCCGGTCCCGGCAAATGATCTCCACCTCGGGGTGCCCGCGCAGCCAGTCGGACAGCGGCGCGGCGTCCCGGCCGACCAGCACATCGAGTGGCCGGCGGGCCTCCAGGTCGACGAGGATGGTGGCGTATGAATCGCCCTTGCGCAGCGCGAAATCGTCCACGCCCAGCACTCTGACCTGGGTCGGAGGCGGCTCAGGGACAGCGCGAAGGAGATGCAGGAGCGTGTCCTTCTAGACGCGGATGCTCAACGAGCCGGCAAGCCGCGCCCCGGGACGGCCCGCCAGCGTCAGGGCGATCGAGGTAAGCACCGCTCGCAGAAGCGGGGTGTAGCGGGCGTGCGGGCTGGTCAGCCCCTCAATCTGCTCGGCGAACGTCACCGCCGGGCAACGGGAGTTGAGGCACTTGAAGCGCCGAACCAAGAGCTCGATCACGACGAGGGCTGCACCGAGGGGCGCGTCAGCGAGGCGGCGCAGGTACCGGCCGTGCACCCGCCAGGAAGGCATCGCACAGGACGTACATCTCGCAGGCAGCGTCCTGCACGACGTGCGAAACGTGACCACCCCAGCGGCCCGCTCGATGGACTCCACGACCACATCCGCTAAATGAGGCAGCAACCGCCTCAGATACCCTGAACCGCACACCCGGTAGATGCCCAGTTCAGTCGGGTGCCATCACAAGATCGTCGGCAGAGCCGAAAAATTTGTTCGTCGACAGCCAGTACGTGTACGTCACCAATATCGGCTTCGCCGCGTAGCGCTCCCGGCTCAGCTTTTGTTTGCGCCGTGAGGCGCCGTTGGTTCAGTGCTGGAGAGCGCAGTCATCCGCTGCCAGGTGCAGGTGCCGAAGGGTTTCCAGTTCGGTGGTGGGGAAGGCGTGCAGCTGCCACTTCTGGAGGTAGCCGTCCTCGCCGTGGGTTCGCCGCACCTTCTCGGCGGCCATCAGGACCGCATGTGCCAGGGAGGTGCGAGGACGTGTGGACGTCCACACGAAGGTGCCCTTCCCGTCCGGTGCGTCGAAGCTCGTCGACATGTCCGGGAAGCGACGGATTGTGATGTGCACGTCGCTGTTTCGGCGACGAAGAATCCACCGTGACTCTGCCGGTTCGAGGTCGAACGAGAACCGCTGGATGCCATGAGGGCCGTAGAGGCCTGTCACGCCTTTCAACAAGTCGGCGAGCGCGTTTGTGCAGTAGCTGACGATGTCCCGGTGCTTTGTCGAGCCATCCCAGATCCTGCACGTCGCCCAGCCGGAGCTGCCCAGTTCCCAGCTGAAGTGCAAGGACCTCGTCACTGAATCCCCCTGATCGTTTGCGGACAACGCTACAACCGAGCTGGCCCACCGGGAGGTGACCCGTTCCTTCACCTCGGCGGTGAGCTGGTGGATGCGCCTAGCCAGCAGCCGGAGCGTGAAGACGGCCGCATCGCCTGCGTCGAGAAGGTCAGCGCACCGGTTGATCAAGGCCGTGTTGCTGAGCTCGGAGAGTGCCTCGCGCAGGGCGGGATCGACACCGAGCAGCACGGCCTTGAGCTGGTTCTTCGCCTGCGTGCGGGCTTTGACGGCCGACTCCTTCGCCAGTCGCAGCACGCGCATGGGCAGACCCGACGAGCGGCACTTCTGCGCCTCGGGTCACTGATGCTGCTGGAAGGCGACCGCGTCCGGGTTGCTGGTGAGCCACCAGTGGCACACGCTCCACTGATTGTCCTTGCCTCCGGCGTCGTCGAAGATCACGACGGCCACGACCGGGCCGCTGCAGTTCGGGCTCGGTGCGGTGTGCATGCTGCACTTGCGGTCATTGTTCGGGAGCACCTTGTCGATGGCTGTGATGACGGACTTCATGGCGGGAGCCTAGGTGTGCTGTCCGGCGCGCCGCCAGGTAAGCGGCAAGTCGGCGAGGGGGCATCGGGGCATGGAGTCACACACCTTCTAGTAGTACTTCGTTAGGTTCTTGCTGTGGTTCTGCTGGTTTTGATGGGGCGGCCGCAGGTGGTGCACGTGCCGGTCCAGCACCTCAGCAGGTCTTGGAGGGCGTCGAGGGTCTGGTAGAGGCTCGGTCCGGTGCCTCGACTTTTGGGTCGAGCCTGCGGAGCGTGAGGAAAGCCTGGGCGGCGGTGACGAGGGTGACGTGGTGGTGCCAGCCGCGCCAGGTGCGGCCCTCGAAGTGGTCCAGGCCCAGGCCGTGCTTGAGCTCGCGGTAATCGTGTTCGATCCGCCAGCGCATCTTCGCCCACCGCACCAGATCAGCTGCCGGTGTGGTGGCAGGAGGGTTCGATATCCAGTAGTTCGTCGGGGCATCCTGGCCGTCCGGCCATTCGACCAGAAGGGTCTGGGTGGGCAGGACGCCGTCCCACCGGTTGCGGCCGCCGCCCGCTTCCTGAGCGGCGGCCAGGGACTGCTTGCCCGCGGGCCGCACCGTCAGCATCGTGAACCGGGAGGTCATCGCGCCCTTGGTGCCCTGCCGCCAGGTCACCTCGGTGAACCGCTCCGCACCCACCTCCGCCGCGAGGGTTGAGACGGCTCGCGGCGGAGTGCAAGCGCCACCTGGCCGGTTTCACCCTGCGGGCGACCGACACCGACTGGTCGGCGGGCGACGGACCAGAAATTGCCGGGCCCGCGCTGGCCCTGCTGCTGCTCTCGACCGGACGCACCGCCTGTCTGCACGCCCTCCAGGGCGACGGCGCCGACTGGCTCAAATCCTCGTCCGCAAGCCACTGAGACGTGACATCGCACGAGTCGCACGAGTCGCACGAGAAACGGCCCTTGAACCTGGCTGGCTATCGGCCGGACCCCTCCCGCCGTGGCGAGCGTCCGCAGGTCAGCACGCCGCGGCACCAACCAGGCAGCGCGAACGGGCGATGAAGGGCTTCCGCTCTGCGGGAGGAGGACAGCGGTTTGCGTCCGCTTTCAGCGGCATCTCGCCCGACTCCCGGCCCCGCCGCCATCTGATGTCCGCACGCGACTACCGAGCCGAGATAACCGTCCGCTTCGGGATCTGGGAGCAGGCCACCGGCGTCGTCGGCCTCGCCGCCACGGCCTGAAGACAGTCCGGAACAGGGCTCCACCGCGCCATGAGCACCATCCGCACTTGCTCGCCAGCAACGTGACAGCTCCTGCGGGCGTCTTCGAGTGGTGCTCCCTGCGTCTGGGTTTCACTCTGCGCTGTCGCCCCCGCTCGCCCAGATCAGTGCCACGCTCCTGACAGGCTCCGCGTGACGACCGAGCTGAGGATGCGCACGCCGCGTGTCGAGCCCGGATCGATGCCGGTGAGCTCTCGTACCCGGCGGAGGCGATAGTCCACGGTGCGGGGGTGGACGTTGAGGGCTGCTGCCGTGGCGCCGCGGTGCATGTCCTCGCGATAGTACGCGTCGAGCGTGACGAGGAGATCCGGGCCGGGCTGCAGGTCCCTGACCACCGTATGGAGCCATTCGTCGACGAACGGCACGTCCGCAACGGCGAGTTCGACGAATACGTCCGCCATGGTGTGCGGCCGCAGTCGAGCGGACGCCCGTCGCAGCGGCGCAGCTCTACTGATCCGCCGGGCCAGGTCGAGGGCGTCGGCAACCTCGGACAGCGGTGCGGTGGCGGTGCCCGCGGCGCAGGGGCGACCAAGAGCCTGGGCGAAGTCCCGTACGAGATCGGATACGAGCTTGGGCAAGAGGTCCGGCGCATGGTCGGGCGCAAGGTCGGGTACGGAATGCGGCTGCGCGGTCTCGGCGGTATCGGGCCCAGGAGACGCCGGAGGCATCGGGGGAACCAAGGGAACCAGGGCAATCAGCTCACCGCTCCTGTTTCCGCCCTCCGGGCACCACGTGATCGGCACGTGGTGGGTTTTCACCAGCGCCTCGATCTCGCTCTCCAGGTCACGATCACCGACGGGACGGTCCGGCACCCGGATCACCGTCACTGCGCAGCGCTCGGGCAGTTCCATGCCCACGGCCGAGGCGAGTTCCGCCGATATGGGGTCTCCGTTCAGCAGCGACCGGGCCAGTTGGGTGACCTGAGCGACGTACGGCAGACGGTGCCGCAGCGCCGTCACGAATCCCTGGCTGTAGGCACCGATGCCACGTTCTCCCTGCGGGGCGAACCAGCTCATCATCCGCATGAGCTCGCCGATGCCACCGCCACGCTGAGCTTCGGTCGCTTCGTTGATCTCGCGCAGCATGAGTGAGGTGTGCAGTCGCAGGACCCGCTGCCGTGCATCGAGCGACATCCCCGCTCCGGCCCGAAACTCGCCGATCGACGCGATGTAGCCGAGGTCGTCGTCGTTCAACTCACTGTCGTCCGGGGACAGTTCGACCGTACGACGTCGAAACCACACTGCGTACTCCAGCGTCTCGGCCCGCGCCCGGGAGTTCGTGTCCAGGAACCCGAACTCCGGAATCTCGCGCGCGTACGCCTCGACCTCCCGGCGCGCGTTGGCCGACGCCTGTCGGGCCAACGCGGCGAAGAGGTTTCCCATGGGCGCGAGCATGCCATTCCGGTCGAACAGGCCGACAGGCGAGATCCGGACGGCATCTATCACTCCGCGCAAATGAGAGACGAGCGCATCTGGGGCACTTTGTCACAGTGCGCAAAATTCCTGGATCGGGGCATTCTCATCGCTCGTTCTGCTTGTGGAGACACTGTGAACTGGCCTTAATGGGAAGCGCGTACCAACCCGTGGATGAGAAATCACAGCGATCATTCCGGTCGCCACCCCGGCGATCAGTATGGAATCACTGCGGGAATCGGTACGGAAATCTCTCATCTGTGCGCCACGCAATGGTGCTTGTTCAAACGGGAGGGAATCACCGATGAAAGCGGAAACAAGAAAGAGAATCGCGGCGGCGATCGCGGTCATGGCCACCTCGACAGCGCTCATGCTGAGCGCGCCGGGCACCGGCTCGGCCGCCCCCGCCGCCACCCCCAGCCTGCGCGCCTTCGGGATCACCGGCGACGGCACCCTGATGGCCACGTTCACGACCGACCGGCCGAACGTACTCAACTGGGTCAGAGCCGTCACTGGCCTCAGCGGCGACACGGCGCTGATCGGCATTGACTTCCGGGTGCAGAACGGCCTGATGTACGGCGTCGGCAACAAGGGCGGCATCTACACGATCAAGATCCCGTCGGGCACCGAGGACGTCGTGGTCACCAAGGTGTCCCAGCTCCAGTACACGCTGCACGGTACGAACTTCGGCGTCGACTTCAACCCGGCCGCCGACCGGCTGCGCGTGATCAGCGACAACGGCCAGAACCTGCGGCACAACCTCAACGACCACTCGACCATCCAGGACCTGAACCTCACGACCCCGCCGATCGAGGGCACGACCAAGGGCGTCTCTGCCGCCGCCTACACGAACAATGACCTCAACGGGACCACCTCGACCACGCTGTTCGACATCAATACGACCAGCGACCAGGTCGTCATCCAGTCCCCGGCCAACAACGGCACGCTGGCACCTACCGGCAACCTCGGCATCGACGCCGGGATCAATGCCGGCATGGACATCTTCAGCACCCTGTCCGGGGGTAAGACGGTCAGCAACGCCGCCTTCGCCACCCTCACCCCCTACGGTGCCAGCACGCCCTCCCTCTACAACATCAACCTCTTCACCGGCGAAGCCACGCTCGTGGCCGACGACCCCTCCATCGCCAAGTTCCCCCTGAACATCACGGACGTGGCCATCTCCCTCATCGGGAGCTGAGCCCGTCCCGGGGATCACTTCTTCGAGGTCGCGAAGATGGGCGCGGTGCTGGTATCCGGGCGGCGAGACAGGCACAGGTCCTAGCGATCATGGAGTTGCGACGCTCTGTGATCACTGGGAGGACCTGTGCCTGTGCTGCCATCACGGCTGAACGAACCACTCTGAGGGTGTTGTCACGTTGTGGGGTGCGTGGCTGCCTGACGGCGGGGGCAGGATGGCTTGGGACCTGCCCTGTGGTCAGGCCGTGGCGAGCGGTCGGCAGGTCCACCTGGTGGTGGACAACTACGCCACCCACAAGACCGCAGCCGTCAAGAACTGGCTGCTGGCTCACCCCCGCTTTCCCCTGCACTTCACCCCGACCGGATCCTCCAGGCTGAACCTGGTGGAACGCTGGTTCGCCGAACTCACCAACAAACGCATACGAGGAGGCACCCACACCTCCGTCCAGGCCCTGGAACGAGACATCCGCACCTGGATCAAGGCCTGGAACGACGACCCCAAGCCCTATGCGTGGGTCAAGACCGCAGACGAAATCCTCGAACGCCTCGCCTCATATCTGAACCGAATTTCAGACTCAGGAGACTAGCGGTGGGTCCGTGCCGGTGCAGTCATCGCGGCACGGACCCGGGCCTGAACTTGTACAGCCCATGGTGCGGCGGCCACCCCCGATGCCCGCCCGGTTCATTTCCGTCAGTGGGCGGCCATCGCGGGTGCCAGTTGCTGCTGGAGCTGTGCGGGCAGGGGTTCCTGACGGTCTGTCGCGGCGACCAGGGCTTCGGCCACCTCATGCAGAAGGCGTCGGTTCGGGCGATCGCCGCCGAGCTGGACCCCAGCCCGTCGACCATCAGCCGGGAGATCCGCCGCAACCGGCACCCCGAAAACGGCCAGTACCGCCACTTTGCCGCCCAGGCCCGCGCCGATTCCCGTCGGCCGAGGCCGAAACCGAGGCCCGGCATGATCGGCCGATCTCTGAGCTGCGGGACTTCATCCAGGACGGCCTGGACCTACGGTGCGCCCGGAAGTGGGCGAACTGTCTCTCTGACCGGCGCAGCGAGCGTTCAGTATTGCTCGGTCTCCACGAAACCCGCGTCCGCGTCGTCGTCCGCACCGAGGGCGGCGGCGGTCGGGTTGAATCCGGGCGGGGCGTCCTTGAGGCCGAGGCCCATGCCAGCGAGCTTTTCCTTGACCTCGTCGATGGACTTCGCACCGAAGTTGCGGATGTCCATCAAGTCGGCCTCGGAGCGCGCCAGGAGCTCACCCACGGAGTGGACGCCTTCACGTTTGAGGCAGTTGTAGGAGCGGACCGTGAGCTCGAGCTCCTCGATCGGCAGGGCGAGATCGGCGGCCAGGGCAGAGTCCGCGGGGGAGGGGCCCATGTCGATGCCCTCGGCGTCGATGTTGAGCTCGCGGGCGAGACCGAACAGCTCGACCAGGGTCTTGCCGGCCGATGCCATGGCGTCACGGGGGCGCATGGCCTGCTTGGTCTCGACGTCGACGATCAGCTTGTCGAAGTCGGTGCGCTGCTCGACACGAGTCGCCTCGACCTTGTACGTGACCT
>NZ_JAHRIB010000017.1 GCF_019090165.1 Streptomyces sp. BV286 | reverse complement strand
GATAGGCCAGATGTGGAAGCCCTGTAAGGGGTGAAGCTGACTGGTACTAATAGGCCGAGGGCTTGTCCTCAGTTGCTCGCGTCCACTGTGTAGTTCCCAGACAACGAACGGTTGTGCTGGCTGAACAGTTCCACTAATCAATTGAATAGTGTGCTTGTTCGCTGCCCGTTCACAGCTCTGCCTATGGCAGGGTGTCTGAAAGGGTTTCGGTGGTCATAGCGTGAGGGAAACGCCCGGTTACATTCCGAACCCGGAAGCTAAGCCTTACAGCGCCGATGGTACTGCAGGGGGGAC
>NZ_JAHRIB010000170.1 GCF_019090165.1 Streptomyces sp. BV286 | reverse complement strand
GCTCCGGCTCCGCGTCGCCGTCGTGCCTCGCGTCGGGCGTCCGCCCCTGCGGGTGCGCCGCAGACGGCTGAGGCCGAGGCTGCTCCGGTGGCCGTTGAGACTCCCGCGGCCGCCGAGCCCGTCGTTGAGGAGGCGCCTGCCGTCTCCGAGGCCGAGGTCGAGGCTGCTCCGGCTCCGCGTCGCCGTCGTGCCTCGCGTCGGGCGTCCGCCCCTGCGGGTGCGCCGCAGACGACCGAGGCCGAGGCCGCTCCGGTGACCGCCGAGGCCCCCGCGCCCGCCGCGACACCGGTCGTCGAGGAGACACCGGTCGTCGAGGCCGAGGCCGAGGCCGCCCCCGCCCCGCGGACGCGCCGTCGCGCCACACGCCGGGCCACCGCCCCCGCCGGTGCGCCCCAGGCGGAGACCGAGACCACTCCGGAGGCGCCCGCCGAGGCCGCCACCGAGCCCACTCGCCGTGCCACCCCGCCCGAGGCGGAGCGCGCCGAGACCCCCACCGCGACCGAGCCCGCCGAGGCCGTTGTCCGCGACGAGCGCAGGGAGGCCCCCGTGGCCGCTGCCGAGAATGACCGGTCCGCCGAGACCGAGACCTCCGCCGACACCGAGGAAGCGGCTCCGCGCCGCGCCCGTCGCCGTGCCACCCGCAAGGCGGCCGGAGGCTTCTCCGCGCCCGCGCCGAGCAGGACCGCGGAGGCTGAGGACGAGTCGTCCCGGCGCCCCGGGCGTCCCGCCGTCGCCGTGTTCCAGGCGCCGGTCTTCACCGAGCCGATGTTCCAGACGCCGGAGCGCGCCGCGGCAGCCGCCGCGGCCGAGGCCGCGGAGGACGTCCCGGAGGAGGCCGAGGAGGTCGCGGAGCCGGTCCAGCAGGCCGCCCCCGCGGTCGTCGAGGAGGAGACCGCCGGGCCGCGCAGGCGCCGCCGCAGGAAGGCCGAGGAGCCCGCCGCCCCGGTGGTGGAGAGTGCCCCCGAGGCCGAGGAGCCCGTCGACGAGGAGCCGGCCGAGGAGGAGTCCGCCGAGGACGCCGCCGAGGGCGACGACAACGAGGAGACCGGCTCGCGCCGCCGTCGCCGCCGTGGTGGCCGTCGCCGCCGCCGGGGCGAGTCCGCCGACGCGGACGGTGACGAGTACGCCGGTGAGCAGTCCGACCGTGGTGAGCAGACCGCCCAGGACACCGAGGACACCGCCGAGCAGACCGAAGAGGACGCCGCGGACGCGGAGGACGACCACGAGGACGCCGGCGGCTCCAGCAGCAGCCGTCGCCGCCGTCGCCGTCGCCGCCGGGCCGGTGACTCCTCCGGCGAGGCCGACGCCGTCGAAAGCGACCCCGAGCGCACGGTCGTCAAGGTCCGCGAGCCCCGCAAGAAGGAAGAGCGGTCCCACGACAGCTCGGACGAGGTGCAGTCCATCAAGGGCTCGACCCGCCTCGAGGCCAAGAAGCAGCGCCGCCGCGAGGGGCGCGAGCAGGGCCGCCGCCGCGTCCCGATCATCACCGAGGCCGAGTTCCTGGCCCGCCGTGAGGCCGTCGAGCGCGTGATGGTCGTCCGCCAGAGCGGCGAGCGCACCCAGATCGGCGTCCTCGAGGACGACGTGCTCGTGGAGCACTACGTCAACAAGGAGCAGTCGACCTCGTACGTCGGCAACGTCTACCTGGGCAAGGTCCAGAACGTGCTGCCGTCGATGGAGGCCGCCTTCATCGACATCGGCAAGGGCCGCAACGCGGTCCTGTACGCCGGTGAGGTCAACTTCGAGGCGCTGGGCATGGCCAACGGCCCCCGCCGCATCGAGAGCGCCCTGAAGTCCGGCCAGTCGGTCCTCGTGCAGGTCACCAAGGACCCGATCGGCCACAAGGGTGCCCGTCTCACGAGCCAGGTCTCGCTGCCCGGCCGCTACCTGGTCTACGTGCCCGAGGGCTCGATGACCGGTATCAGCCGCAAGCTGCCCGACACCGAGCGCGCCCGCCTGAAGACCATCCTCAAGAAGATCGTCCCCGAGGACGCGGGCGTCATCGTGCGCACCGCCGCCGAGGGCGCGAGCGAGGACGAGCTGAGCCGTGACGTCGAGCGGCTCCAGGCGCAGTGGGAGGACATCCAGAAGAAGGCGAAGAGCGGCGGCAGTTCGAACGCCCCGACGCTGCTGTACGGCGAGCCGGACATGACCGTCCGCGTCGTCCGCGACATCTTCAACGAGGACTTCACCAAGGTCATCGTCAGCGGCGAGGAGGCCTGGGACACCATCCACGGGTACGTCTCGCACGTCGCGCCCGACCTGGCCGACCGCCTGTCGAGGTGGACCTCCGAGGTCGACGTCTTCGCGACGTACCGGATCGACGAGCAGCTCGCCAAGGCGCTGGACCGCAAGGTGTGGCTGCCGAGCGGTGGTTCGCTGGTCATCGACAAGACCGAAGCGATGATCGTGATCGACGTCAACACCGGCAAGTTCACCGGTCAGGGCGGCAATCTCGAGGAGACGGTCACCAGGAACAACCTGGAGGCGGCCGAGGAGATCGTGCGCCAGCTGCGGCTGCGCGACCTCGGCGGCATCGTCGTCATCGACTTCATCGACATGGTCCTGGAGTCCAACCGGGACCTGGTGCTGCGGCGCCTCCTGGAGTGCCTGGGCCGCGACCGTACGAAGCACCAGGTGGCCGAGGTCACCTCGCTGGGTCTCGTCCAGATGACCCGCAAGCGGGTCGGCCAGGGCCTGCTGGAGTCCTTCTCGGAGACCTGCGTCCACTGCAACGGCCGCGGCGTGATCGTGCACATGGAGCAGCCGACCTCCGCCGGAGGCGGCGGCAAGCGCAAGAAGCGCGGCCGCGGCGGTGCCGAGCAGACCCACGACCACGAGCACACGCACGAGCCGGAGACGGCCGACGTGCCCGAGCCGGTCGAGACGGCCGCCGAGGTCGCCGCGGAGGCCGCCGAGCCGGTCGCGCTGCCCGAGCCCGAGTTCGTACCGGACGAGGACCTCTACAGCAGTGCCGCCGAGGCGGAGGCCGCTGCCACCCGTGGCCGTTCGCGTCGCCGCACGAGCCGGCGGGCGTCGGCCCCGGCGGGTGCGCCGAGGTCCGAGTCCCGCAGGTCCGAGCGCAGGAGCGAGGTGCCGACCGCGCAGTCCGTGACCGCGGAGGACGAGATCGCGCGTCCCGTGCAGCAGGAGCCGGCCGCGGTCGCGCAGGCCGCGCCCGTCGCCGCCGAGGACCCGGTGGTCGAGGCGGCCGCCGAGGCCCCCGCTGTCGACGACGCCGCTCCCAAGGGGCGTACGCGCCGTCGGGCGACCCGCAAGGTCTCCGCGCCGGCCGGTTCGCCCAAGGCGGCCGAGGAGGCCGTGGTGACCGTCACCGAGCCGGTCGCCGCGCCCGCCGAGCCCAAGGTGGAGCAGGCCGCGGAGGCCGTCCCCACGGCGGAGCAGCCCGCCGTCGACAGCGCCGCCCCGGCGCGGCCGAGGCGCCGTGCGGTCCGTAAGGCCACCGCGCCCGCCTCGTCGGCGGAGTCCGCCGTCGTGGTCGTCCCGTCCTCGCCCGCCGAAGCCCCGGCGCAGGCCGCCGAGGCGCCTGCCGAGGCCCCCGCGGACGCGTCCGGAGCGGGCGACGAGGCTCCGGCCAGGAAGACGGCCCGCAAGACGGCCAAGAAGGCGACCGCGAAGAAGGCCGCCGCCAAGAAGACGACGACTACGGCGGCCAAGAAGACGGCGGCCAAGAAGACCACGGCCAAGAAGGCGACGAAGACCGCCAAGACGGCCGCGAAGTCGACGTCGAAGAAGACCGCGGCGGCGGAGCAGCAGACGCCGTCCACCGTCACGGCCTCCACCGACGAGGACTGACGAGGGCAGGCCGAGCACCGGGGCGCGAGCCTCGAACCACGACGCCCCCCGACCGGCGGCCATCGAGCCGGTCAGGGGGCGTCGGTGTGTGCGGCGGCGGAGGGCACCGCTGTACCCGGCGGAGGGGGCGACGTAACCCGGGCGCCCTGTGACGTTCCCCGAACTGCCTTTCAGTGCGCCCGATTTGGCGCGACCTGACACGCTTTCAGGGCCATCATGGATATCACATTTAACCCCCGCCCCTTGGAACACGATCACTTACCTGTAAAAATTGAGCAGTCATGTACACATACGCGGGTGCGCGTTGGGGAGAACGCTCACACGTGTCAGGGGGAGGGGATCAAATGGCGCGCGTGCGCCTGAAGGGCACTGGGCGACACCGTGCTGCGAAGCCGGTCAAGGGAAGCCGCCAGGTCGTCGCGCTGGCCACCGTGCTGTCCGCGGCGGGCGTCCAGGCCGCCACGTCGGCCGGTACGGCGGAGGCGGTCGACAACCCGACCTGGACCGAGGGGCCGATCTTCAACGATCCGCTCGGCACCACAGACCAGCAGGCCGCGATCCGTACCCGGCTGATCGAGCTGACGAACTCCGCGCTGCCCGGCTCCACGATCAAGGTCGCGGTCTACCACGTGTGGGAGGCCGGCGTCGTCAACGCGCTCGTCGCCGCCAAGAACCGCGGTGTGGACGTCCAGGTGCTGCTCGACGAGTCCAGCATCAGCGACCGCCCGACCAACACCGCGTACGGCACGCTCGCGTCGGGCCTCGGCACGGACCGTACACAGGGCTCGTACGTCGCGACCTGCCCGGAGAGCAAGTCGTGCCTGGGTGACCCGAAGTTCGGGCAGTCGATCATGCACAACAAGTTCTGGCTGTTCTCGGCGGTCGAGGGCGCCACGAACGTGGTCGTCGAGACCACCTCGAACTCCACGCCGTCCGCGCACACGCGCTTCTTCAACGACGCGCTGATGCTGCCGAACAACCCGACGATGTACGACGCGTACGCGGACTACTTCGACACGATGGTCGCGCAGGACTGGGAGTCCTGGAACTACCGCACGGTGAGCAACGGCCTCTACAAGGCGTACTTCTTCCCGCGTGCGGGCAACACCCGGGCCACCGACACGGTGTACTCGATCCTCAACAACGTCACCTGCAAGTACAAGGACACCGCGGGCGTCACCCAGTCGACCAAGGTCCGGGTGGCGATCTTCAAGATCACGCGGCTGGCCATCGCCGAGAAGCTGGTCTCGCTGAAGAAGGCGGGCTGCTCCGTGAGCATCGTCTACGCGGAGTCCGACAGCGCCAAGAGCACCGGCGGCACCAACGGCACCTGGGAGAAGATGCACACCACCGGTGGCCCGACCGTGCGGTGCTACAACGACGACCGGGACCCGCTGAACCCCGGCCAGAAGCTGGCGACGCCGTACATCATCCACTCCAAGTACATCCTCATCGACGGCATGTACGACGGCGTGAAGAACAAGGTCAGCTTCACCGGCTCCGGGAACTACACCGGCCCCGCGCTGCGCGAGAACGACGAGTCGATCGTGAAGGTCGACGACGACGCCGTGCACGACATGTACAAGGTCCACTTCGACCGCGTGACCAAGGTCGCCTACCCGGGCACCGCGGACACCACGGACCTGTGCAAGGGCGTGAAGCCGCTGCCCGCGGACGGCGAGAAGCCGACGGTGTAGGGGACGCACGGCGTGCGACCGGGCCCGGAGCAGACCCGCTCCGGGCCCGTCGCGGTCCCCGGGCGTGGTCCGGGCCGGGGGCGGTCCGGACCCGGTTTGACCCCCAGGTCGGGGCCCCGTAACCTTGCCCTTCGGTGTGTTCACTGATGCACCGCATTCCCGTAAACCTCTTCCTCCCGGTGGCTCGCGCCCCGGGAGAGGCCGTCTGCCTTCATCGACGGCTGGACTGCGGGGATTCCGATTTCGAGCGAGAGAGAGATCCGCGTGTACGCCATCGTGCGCAGCGGTGGTCGCCAGCACAAGGTTGCTGTCGGCGACATCGTTGAGGTTGACAAGATTTCCACTGCCAAGGTTGGCGACACGGTCGAGCTCTCGACCCTGCTCGTTGTCGACGGCGACGCTGTGACCAGCGACCCGTGGGTGCTGGCCGGCATCAAGGTCCAGGCCGAGATCGTGGATCACCACAAGGGTGTGAAGATCGACATCCTTCGCTACAAGAACAAGACCGGCTACCGCCGTCGTCAGGGCCACCGCCAGCAGTACACGGCGATCAAGGTCACTGAGATCCCCGCGGCTGCGAAGTAAGGGACTGAGGAGAGATGGCACACAAGAAGGGCGCATCGTCCACCCGGAACGGTCGCGACTCCAATGCCCAGCGGCTCGGCGTGAAGCGCTTCGGCGGTCAGGTCGTCAACGCGGGTGAGATCCTGGTCCGCCAGCGTGGCACCCACTTCCACCCCGGCGTGAAGGTCGGCCGTGGCAAGGACGACACGCTGTTCGCGCTGGCCGCCGGTGCGGTCGAGTTCGGTACGCACCGTGGCCGCAAGGTCGTGAACATCGTTCCGGTCGCCTGACCGGATCTTTCGCGAGGCGGACCTCACTTCCCGTACGGGAAGCGGGTCCGCCTTTCGCGTGTTTCAGCAGAGTAGTGATCACTGGACGGCGACGATCAGTGATCATCGATGAGAGATTTTCCGTACGTAACTGGAGGCACATTCCATGACCACCTTCGTGGACCGCGTCGAGCTGCATGTCGCCGCGGGTAGCGGAGGTCACGGCTGTGCCTCCGTTCACCGGGAGAAGTTCAAGCCGCTCGGCGGCCCGGACGGCGGCAACGGCGGCCGTGGCGGTGACGTGATCCTGGTCGTCGACCAGTCCGTCACCACGCTGCTCGACTACCACCACTCCCCGCACCGCAAGGCCACCAGCGGCCGGCCCGGCGAGGGCGGCAACCGGTCCGGCAAGGACGGCCAGGACCTGGTCCTGCCCGTACCGGACGGCACGGTCATCCAGGACAAGGCCGGGAACGTACTCGCCGACCTGGTCGGCGAGGGCACGACGTACGTGGCCGCGGAGGGCGGCCGTGGCGGCCTCGGCAACGCCGCGCTGTCCTCGGCCCGCCGCAAGGCGCCCGGCTTCGCCCTGCTGGGCGTACCCGGTGGCATGCAGGACATCGTCCTCGAACTCAAGACCGTCGCGGACGTGGCGCTGGTCGGCTACCCGAGCGCGGGCAAGTCCTCGCTGATCTCGGTCCTGTCGGCCGCGAAGCCGAAGATCGCCGACTACCCGTTCACCACGCTCGTCCCCAACCTCGGTGTCGTGACGGCCGGTTCGACCGTCTACACGATCGCCGACGTGCCGGGACTGATCCCCGGGGCCAGCCAGGGCAAGGGCCTGGGGCTGGAGTTCCTGCGGCACGTGGAGCGCTGCGAGGTGCTCGTCCACGTCCTCGACACGGCGACCCTCGAATCGGACCGCGACCCCGTCTCCGACCTCGACATCATCGAGGAGGAGCTGAAGCAGTACGGCGGCGGCCTCGACCGCCGGCCGCGCCTCGTCGTCCTGAACAAGATCGACGTGCCGGACGGCAGGGACCTGGCCGACATGGTCCGCCCCGACCTGGAGGCCCGCGGCTACCAGGTCTTCGCGGTCTCGGCGGTGGCCCACACGGGCCTCAAGGAGCTCTCCTTCGCCCTCGCCGACCTGGTCTCCAAGGCCCGTGCGGCGAAGCCCAAGGAAGAGGCCACGCGGATCGTCATCCGTCCGAAGGCGGTCGACGACGCCGGCTTCACGGTGGTCCAGGAGGAGGACGGCCTCTACCGCGTCCGCGGCGAGAAGCCGGAGCGCTGGGTCCGCCAGACCGACTTCAGCAACGACGAGGCCGTCGGCTACCTCGCCGACCGTCTCGCCCGTCTCGGCGTCGAGGAAAAGCTGATGAAGGCGGGCGCCCGCTCGGGCGACGGCGTCGCCATCGGCCCCGAGGAGAACGCCGTCGTCTTCGACTGGGAGCCCACGGTCATGGCCGGCGCCGAGATGCTCGGGCGTCGTGGCGAGGACCACCGCTTCGAGGCGCCGCGGCCGGCTGCGCAGCGGCGGCGCGACAAGCAGGCGGAGCGGGACGAGTCGGACCAGGAGTTCGACGACTTCAACCCGTTCTGACCGGTGGCCCTCCGGGCGGGTGGGTGTGCTCACCGCCTGCCCGGTGGGGGCTGGGTGCGCAGTTCCCCGCGCCCCAGAGGGGGCGGGCTGGGGTTTGGTGTGTTCACCGCCTGCCCGGTGGGGGCTTGGCGCGCAGTTCCCCGCGCCCCTGAAGGGGAGGGCTGGGGTAGGTGTTTTGCCGCGGCCCGGTGAGGGCTGGCGCGCCGTTCCTCGTGCTTTCTGGCGGGGGGCGAGTCATGGAATCCGGGCTTGGCCCCATCTTTTAGGGGCGCGGGGAACTGCGCGATCAGCCCCCGCGCTCCCGCAGCCGAACTCGTACTCGGACCCGTACCCGTACTCGTACCCGACGAAAAACGGGGCCCGGAGAATCTCCGGGCCCCGTTTTTCGTGTGCTCACGCGGCAGCGCTACGCGCTGACGGAGTCCTCCGCCTCGTTCGGGTCCTGCGCGGCCTCCTCGGCCGCATCCTCCTTCGCCGACCGCGGCGAGGGGATCTCCGCGGCGAGCCGCGACTCCATCCGTACGCGCCGCTCGTCGGCCTTCGTGCACAGGTCGTCGATCGCCCCGTTGAAGCGGGCCAGCGACGGCGGGTCGGACGGGCCGAGCAGGTGCTCCTTCAGCGCGGCACGGGCCGCCACGAAGGTGTCCTTCTCGGGCCGGCGAACCGACTCCAGGAGCGCCGGCACCCCCTCGGCGCCGGGCGCGAGGACGACACCCGCCGACACCGTCGGGAAGCCCGTGCGGAACGCCGCCTCGGACATCCCCGAGGTGTTGGCCACCGCGTACGGCTTCTCGCTCGACAGCCAGTCGGAGACGACCGACGAGACATCGCTGATCAGCAGGTCCGCCTCGTTGAAGCAGGCGAAGATGGCCGGTCGCGCGTCCGTGACGATCTGGTGCTCCCACTCCGGGAAGGACGCCCAGTACGCCTTCTCCCAGGCCAGCGTGGCCTCGGTGATGGCGGCCTCGCGGTCACCCCGGGGCGCGCCCTGGAGCAGCATCCGCTCCATCTCGTCGGCGCTCACCCGGAAGTCGGTGGAGGTCAGCTTGTCCAACTCGGCCGTACGGCGCGCCAGTTCGGCGGCCGCACCGGAGTCGGGACGGGCGCCCGACCGCTTGGTGTTGGCCTCGCGGATCATCGCCATGATGCGCTCGTTCGCGGCGCCCGCGCGCGGCTCGACGGAACCGGTCATCGGGTGCGGCTTGTAGAGGAGCCGTACGCCGTCGTCGGCCAGCAGCCGCCGCACGATGTTCTCGCCGGCCAGCACCACCGAGGTGTTGCCGGGGTTGCCGTCCCAGCCCTCCCACGTGGGGGCGTACAGGACGGTCGTGAACGCGCCCGTCGGCGCTCCCGAGTACGGGCGGATCGGCGCGAGCTGCGGGCGGCCGACCTCCACGATGTCCTTGTCCTCGACGCCGACCTCGGCCAGCGCGTACCGCTCGCGGGCCGCGGGACCGGCCACCCACACCTCGTCGTACGCCTTCGCGTAGGGGTTGCAGGAGGAGAGCTTGTCGCTCTCGCCGTGGTTGATGAAGGCGTGCTTGACCGTGGGGATGCGCAGGACCTGCGAGGTCTTCGCGGCGTTGGCCGGGTGCAGCATCATCTTCAGCGTCGAGTTCTCCAGCGAGAACATCGTCGAGACCTTCGGGAAGCAGATGACCGGCACGTCGGTGGCGTCGATCTTCTGCACCATGAACCGCTCACGCAGCACGATCAGCGGCTTGGCGTCGACCGAGGAGAGCGTGGAGAGCCACATGTTCGCCTGGTACGCGGAGGTCGTGCCGCCGGAGAAGTACATGGCCACGGTCGGCCGGTAGTCGGCCAGCCACTTGTCCAGCCACTCCATGACCTTCTGCTCGCTCTTCGCACGCTTCTTCGGCAGCAGCCAGGTGGCGAGGTAGACCGTGCCGCCGCCGATCAGGGCGAGGGAGACACCGAGGCCGATGCCGCCCCAGTAGGCGTCCGTGGTGGCCGCGGTGACCATCAGCCCGGCCGTGGCAGGGACGGAGAAGGTGAGCAGGCGGTGGCCCGCGCGGCGGGCCAGGACACGGGGCGGCGCCGCGGTCAGGCGCAGCGCGGACGCGTCGATGTTGCGGGTGACGATCGGCAGCGTACGGGTGCGGCGCACCACGATCGCGGTGGCCTGGCAGGCGAAGTGGAAGGCGTAGAAGACGCACAGGGCGATCAGCAGCGGTGCCTGCTCGCGCATCGGGTTGATGCCGTCGATCCGCAGGAGTCCCACCAGGATCAGCATGTCGCGGAGCAACTGCCGGACCGTTACGTCGAAGCGGACCTTGCCGAGCAGTGAGAGCAGACCGGGATCCCGGTACTGCAGGAACACGTCGAGGGCTAGGCCCGCAGCGCTCGCGGCGATGAACACCGGGACGTTCGGCAGCAGAGCGGAGACGATCTGAGCCGTGAAGAGCGCGAACATCGCGAACAGCGCGGAGAGCTGCACGATGCGGCGGGGGGCGAGTCCGGCGGAGGGCACGGAATGGGCTCCTGCGAGGGGTGCGGCGGATGGGGGGAAGCGTGGAGGTCGGGCCTCGCCGTACCTCCCTACAGCTCGTACGGGAGAGGCCGATCCCTGACCGTATGACCTCTGCGGGCCGCCTAGCAATCTTGCGTGAGGACTATCACCGGATATCGGTTTAAAACGACGGGAAGCTGTGAGGTGCCTCTCCCGCCCTGCCGTGACCCGCGCCCCGGCGTCCGCCACTCGAAACGCGGGGGCGGTCGCCACCCACCGTCACGTAGATTGCACGGACCGGGCTGGTCGGGAGCATTGGGGTACAGCGTGTCAGCGGCAAGGCAGGCGGCAGCGGGGCAGGACGAGGGGGCGGCCCGAAGGGTTCCGGCCGAAGGCGGTGGCGGCGGACGGGCCGGTGTGGCGGAGGCCCGCAGGGTCGTCGTCAAGGTGGGTTCCTCGTCACTGACCACTGCGTCCGGGGGCCTCGACGCGGACCGCGTGGACGCCCTCGTCGACGTGCTCGCCACGAGCCGCAGCGGCGGGGAGAGGGAGATCGTCCTCGTCTCGTCCGGCGCCATCGCCGCGGGCCTCGCCCCGCTGGGCCTGCGCCGCCGCCCCAAGGACCTGGCCCGCCAGCAGGCCGCCGCCAGCGTCGGCCAGGGCCTTCTGGTCGCCCGCTACACCGCCTCCTGCGCCCGCTACGGCGTCCGGGTCGGCCAGGTGCTGCTCACCTCCGACGACATGAGCCGCCGCGCCCACCACCGCAACGCCTCCCGCACCCTCGACAAGCTCCTCGCGATGGGCGCGCTGCCGGTCGTCAACGAGAACGACACCGTGGCCACGGACGAGATCCGCTTCGGCGACAACGACCGCCTCGCCGCGCTCGTCGCCCACCTCGTACGCGCCGACCTGCTGGTCCTCCTCTCCGACGTGGACGGCGTGTACGACGGCGATCCCAGCAGGCCGGGCACCTCGCGGATAGCGGAAGTACGCACTCCGGCGGACCTCGCGCACGTCGACATCGGCAGCGCGGGCAAGGCGGGCGTCGGCACCGGCGGCATGGTCACCAAGGTGGAGGCGGCCCGGATCGCGGCCGCGGCCGGCATCCCGGTGGTGCTGACCAGCGCGGTCCACGCGGCGGACGCCCTCGCGGGGCGGGACACCGGCACGTACTTCCACGCCACCGGCCGCCGCTCCGCCGACCGCCTGCTGTGGCTCCAGCACGCGTCGACCCCGCAGGGCGCCCTCATCCTCGACGACGGGGCGGTGCGCGCGGTCGTCGAGCGGCGTACGTCCCTCCTGCCCGCGGGCATCGCGGCCGTCGAGGGCGACTTCAGCGCGGGCGACCCCGTCGAGCTGCGCGACAGCGCCGGGCGGGCGGTCGCCCGGGGGCTCGTCAACTTCGACGCCAAGGAGATCCCGCAGCTGATCGGGCGCTCCACGCACGAGCTGGCCCGCGAGCTGGGGCCCGCGTACGAGCGCGAGGTCGTGCACCGGGACGATCTGGTGCTGCTGAGCCCCTGAACGGCCGGAAGGGTCGCCTCCGGCCAGGAGCGCCCGCCGGCGGTGCCCGCCGGGAGCGGCCTGCCCGGTCCGCGGCCGCGTCCGTGGACCGGACTCCCGGCCGAAAACAGTGGGGAACGCCCGACAAAGCCCCTGCCCGGAGGTGGACCTTCGGTAAAAGCGCCACGCGGAGCCTTCCCACCTGCTCAACTTTGACTCAGGGAGACCCCCTGAGTCCGAGCGGACCCATTGCGTAAAGGAGGCCGTCGTGAGACGAGTGCGCCCTGGGACGACGGCGTCCCGAGGTGTGGCCGGCTCCCGCGCGGCCGGCGAGGAGCGGACGCTCACCAGCGTCGCCGCCGGTGACACGTACGAGGTCGAGGAGCCGCGGGACCTGCCGCGGCTGTGGCACGTCACGCTGAGCGTCTCGGGCGGCGAGGCCCCGCTCAAAGAGGTCAGGCGGGGCCTGGAGCAGCTCGCGCACGACCACCCCTTTCTGCTGACCAGCCGGTATGCCAACGACCACGCGGAGATCCGCTACTGGGAGGAGGCCCGCGACCTGCACGACGCGGCCGCGGTCGCGCTGCGGCTGTGGGGCGAGCACCGCCAGACCGCGAAGCTGCCGCCCTGGGAGATCGTCGGCCTGGAGGTCATCGACCGCGAGACCTACCACCAGAGGATCGCGGAGGGGTACGGGCCGCTGCCGGCCACCCCTGTGGGCGTTCACCCGTTCTAACCCTCTCAGCCCTGGCGTCCCTCGGGGCACACGCTTTCTACGGCCATTTCAGGACCTGTCTCGCGGTGTGGGACAACGGCTGAACACCTCTCGCGGGCGCACTACCCTGCGGTATATGACCACGCTCTCGCCGTACGACTCGATGTCTCCGGTCACCCAGGCCGCCTACCGTGCCAAGGCGGCCGCCGCCGACCTCGCTCCGCTGCCGCGGGCCGACAAGGACGACGCGCTGCTCGCGATCGCGGACGCGCTGGAGGTCCGTACGAGCGACATCGTCGAGGCCAACGCCAAGGACATCGAGCGTGCCCGTGAGGCCGGCACCAGCGAGTCCGTCGTCGACCGGCTCACGCTCACCCCCGAGCGGATCCGCGCGATCGCCTCCGACGTGCGTGACGTGGTGGCACTGCCCGACCCGGTCGGCGAGGTCGTCCGCGGCTCGACCCTTCCGAACGGCATCGACCTGCGTCAGGTCCGGGTGCCCCTCGGCGTCGTCGGCATCATCTACGAGGCCCGCCCGAACGTCACCGTCGACGCCGCCGCCCTGTGCCTGAAGTCCGGCAACGCGGTGCTGCTGCGCGGCTCCTCCTCCGCCTACGAGTCCAACGCCGCCCTCGTCCGCGTCCTGCGCGACGCCGTCGGCGGCTCGGGCCTGCCCGCCGACGCCATCCAGCTCGTGCCGGGCGACAGCCGCGAGTCCGTACGGGAACTGATGCGCGCCCGGGGGCTCGTCGACGTGCTCATCCCGCGCGGCGGCGCCTCGCTGATCCGCACGGTCGTCCAGGAGTCCGTCGTCCCGGTCATCGAGACCGGCACCGGGAACTGCCACGTGTACGTCGACGCGCAGGCCGACCTCGACATGGCCATCGACATCCTGATCAACTCCAAGGCGCAGCGCGTGAGCGTGTGCAACGCTGCGGAGACCCTCCTGGTGCACCAGGACATCGCCGCCGAGTTCCTGCCGCGCGCCCTCGACGCCCTCGCGGAGGCCGGCGTCACCGTGCACGCCGACGAGCGTGTCCTCGCCTACGCCAAGGACTCCGAGGCCACCGTCGTCGAGGCGACGACCGAGGACTGGGAGACCGAGTACCTCTCGTACGACATCGCGGCGGCCGTCGTCGACTCCCTGGAGCGGGCCGTCGAGCACATCCGGCTGTGGACCTCCGGGCACACCGAGGCGATCGTCACCACCTCGCAGCAGGCGGCCCGCCGTTTCACCCAGCTGGTGGACTCCACGACGGTCGCCGTGAACGCGTCCACGCGCTTCACCGACGGCGGCCAGTTCGGCTTCGGTGCCGAGATCGGCATCTCCACGCAGAAGCTGCACGCGCGGGGACCGATGGGGCTGCCCGAGCTGACGAGCACCAAGTACATCGTCACGGGCGACGGCCACATCCGGCGCTGACTGCCCCTGCCCCCGCCCCCGGAGCGTCGAAGGGCCCCCTCCGTCACGCCAGGGGGCGCTCGGCGGAACTCACCGAGAAATCTCCCCACGCGGTGTTTGACGGAGCCCTTCGGAAGCGTCTCGCCAGGCGGATGAATTTCCTTACCGTCTGCCCAAAATGACCACCCCGGTCTACTCTGGATCCGTGCCGGAGGACGTGGGGGGCACGCCGTTCCCTGACGGCTGGGAGCCCGACGACGACCGCGACCGCGGGGGTGCGGACGAAGAGTTCGCCTCCGTGGTCTTCGACGAGGCCTTCGTACGGGCGGCGAGAGTGCACGAGCCGACCGCCGTCGAGCGCCTCCTGGCCGCCGCGCAGGCGAGAGCGGAGGCCTCCGAGGCCGAGGCCCGCCGGGCGCGCACCCGCGGCCCACGAGGGGACGACGACCTCTACGAGGACGGGTTCGGCTCCGACGACCGGAGCGGTTTCGGCCATGACCCGGAGCTGGACGATCCGGACGACTCAGACGCTTTCCACGGCGATACGGGCACCTACGGCAGGCCGACTCGCTGGCACCGGCCCGTAGCCTGGATGCTCGCCCTCGTGATGGGTATCGGCATGGTCGCGCTGGCCTTCGCCGCGGTCTACCGGGGTGCCTCGTCGAGCAGCCGGGATCAGGTCCCGCCGCCCGCCTCCACCGGCCTCGAACTGGATGCCGGGGTGGGCCCCTCGGCCTCCGCCGACTACTCCCAGCCGGCCGTCTCGGCGGTGCCCCGCACTCCGTGAGGAGCCACGCGGGGTCAGAGCCGGAACAGGTTTGAAACGCCGCTGCCGCAGCCTGCGGGGCCGCTCCGGGAGTCTGTGGCGAACCTGGTGAGAACCTGTCAGAAGTTGTCGTGCAGCGGGGCGTTTACCTGAGGTCCGGGAGACCTACTCTGAAAGTATGGGCGGGCCTGGAGACCCACCTGAGGGGACGCCCGAGGGTGTCCCCGGCGGTGGCGAGGAGGAATACCGATCCGTCGTCTTCGACGAATCGTTCGTCCGCGCTGCCCGCCTCCAGGAGTTCTCCGCGCAGGAGCGGATCGGCGACCACACCCCGGCCGTCCGCCGCCGCCCCCCGATGCGCCGCGGTCTGTCCCGGCAGGCGCTGATCCTCGTCGTCCTGATCGCCGTCGCGTTCGGTACGGCGATCTACATGGGCGTACGTCATCCGTACCAGACCCCCGTCGCGAAACACCCCGAGCCGCTGCGGATGACCGTGATCCCGCTCGCGCCGCAGAGCCGCGTGCCCGGCTCGGCCGACGTGGCCGCCCTGTACGCCCACAGCCCGGCCGACCAGTTCCGCATCGGCGCCGAGGGCATCACGCTGCCCGCCTCCCGGCGCACCGCACACTTCTCCGACAGCCAGGTCGTCACCGCGCTGACCACCGCGAAGGACTACCTCGTGGAGTCCTCGCTCGACCCGGACGTGCTCACCGGCGGCATCAGCCGGTCCGTACGGATACTGCTCGACCCGCAGCAGCTCGACCAGTTCGACCAGAGCTTCCGGAGCCCCACCGCGGACGGGCGGCACGCGCCCACCGGCTGGCTGGTCCGCTTCGACCCGGTACGCACCGAGCTGGCCGACTCCAAGATCCGGGTGCAGGGCACACTGACCGCCGCCGAGACCGACTCCGACACCCTGGAGGTCAGCGCCGACCACACCTTCGTCTACGCGCTGCGGCCGGCCGGCTCGGACGAGAAGGCCAAGGCCTCGCTGTTCACCGTGCGGCGCGAGCTGCACTTCCGGTTCGACCGCGACGACCTGCGCATGCACCAGGCCGAGCTCGTCGTCTCGTACGTCCAGGCCGGGCCGCTGGCCTGCGCGGAGGACGCGAGCAACCACCTGCGTCCGCTCCTCGCGGGCGAGACGGCCAAGGCGGGCGGCCCGGCCGGCACCGACCCGTTCGCCACAGGCAGTGCCACGGCGCTGTGCGGGTCGCTGGCGGCCAGCGCCCAGCCCAAGATCTAGCCGCGGCCGGTCAGGCGCTTCCGTTGGGGCCGCCGCCGTCCGGGCGGTCGGTGGGCGGCTGGTCGGTGGGGGAGCTGTCGGAGCCGCCGCCCGCGCTGCCGCTCGCGAAGCCGCCGAAGCCGCGTCGCACCCGGCCACCGAGGTCGCCCGCCCCGCCCGCGATGTCGCTGACCAGCTTCATCAGCGGGTCCTTGCTGTTCTTCATGTCGGTGGCGTAGCTGGCCGCCGACTGGCGGAACGAGTCCGTGACCGACGTGCCCCCGTCCTCGTCGCGGCGAGGGTAGTGACCGTCCATGATCCGCTGGTGGTCGCGGGACTCCGCCCACTTCTTCAGCTCGGCCGCCCGGACCGTGGTGAAGGGGTGGGAGCGGGGCATCACGTTCAGGATCTTGAGCACGGAGTCGCGGAGGTCACCGCCGGCCTCGTACTCCTCGGCCTGCGCGAGGAACGCGTCCACGTTCATCTCGTGCAGGTGGTTGCCGCCCGCGATCTTCATGAGGCCGCGCATCGAGGCCTTCAGGTCCTGGCCGACCAGGAGGCCGGCCCGGTCCGCGGACAGCTCGGACTTGCGGAACCACTCGCGCAGGGCGGTCACGATCGCCATGATCGCGAGGTTGCCGAGGGGGATCCACGCCACCCGCAGGGCGAGGCTGGTGAGGAAGAGCAGGATGGTGCGGTAGACGGAGTGGCCGGACAGCGCGTGCCCCACCTCGTGGCCGACGACCGCCCGCATCTCCTCCTCGTCGAGGAGCTCCACGAGGCCGGTGGTCACGACGATGATCGGCTCGTCCAGACCGATGCACATCGCGTTCGGCTGCGGGTCCTGGTTGACGTACATCGGCGGGACCTTCTCCAGGTCCAGGATGTAACAGGCGTCGCGCAGCATCACGTTCAGGTGCGCGAACTGGGCGTCGGAGACCCGCACCGAGTCCGACAGGAACAGCAGCCTCAGGCTCCGCTCCGGGAGCAGACCGCTGAGCGCCTTGAAGACCGTGTCGAAGCCGGTGAGCTTGCGCAGGGCGACCAGGGCCGAGCGGTCCGCAGGGTGCTCGTACGCCCGGGAGGAGATCCCCTCGAAGCGCCTGCGCTGCCTGCTCGGTACGTTCTCGTGGCTTTCTTCTGGCATGTGGTCCCCCATGCGTTTGATTGCCTTCTGTGCCCCCGAGGCGGGGCCCAGCCTAGGCGGAGATACCGTGGACGGGCAGTACAGCGAAGGAGTCGTACGTCAATGGAACATCTCCCCGAGTCCTGGCTCACCGAGGCCGCGAGCGCCGCCCAGCAGCAAGGGGCGGGCAACCTCCTCCGCGTCGTGCTGATCGTGATGGTCGTCGGCTGTGTGCTGGTTGCCTGGTTCCTGCTGCGCGGCTACAAACGGGACGACTGAGACGGGGCGGAAGGTTCCCGACCGCCCGTCCCGCACTGCCGACTGCTCAGACCGCCGGGAGGTCCCGGATGGTTGAGACGGATGGTTGAGAGCGGTGCGGAGTTCTCCCCGCCGGCGCCGACGGGGACGGGCCGCCGACGCCGGACGATTCCAACGGTGGAGTCGAAGTGTTGAGGGAGACAGCCCCCGCATACGATGTGCGGAAGTCTTTATCCCGCCCTCCCCCACTCTCGGCCTCGTTCGAGCGGGGGGACCACCATCGGATAGGTCCTGCCGAAGATGAGCTTCCACAGCACCGCTGCCCAGTTGGTCACACTTGCCGCCGAGGGCGAGAAGCACGGCGGCAACCACGAGAGCCTCAGCCCCCTCCTGATCGGCGGCGGAGCCTTCTTCGCCCTCATGCTGCTGCTGTGGATCACCACCCGCTTCAACCGGGACCGCTGACGCCCGCGCGACCGGGTCCGCCGTCCGGGCCGGTAGGGTCTGCACGCATGGGAGAGCAGGACATGCCTACCGGTCCGCCGGGCGTCACGGCGCCCGGCGCACGGCGTGGCACGGGAAACGGCCCGTCGAGTCCGGGCAAGCGCCGCCTCGGCGTCATGGGCGGAACGTTCGACCCGATCCACCACGGACACCTCGTCGCCGCCAGTGAGGTCGCCGCCCAGTTCCACCTCGACGAGGTGGTGTTCGTGCCGACCGGCCAGCCGTGGCAGAAGAGCGACCGCAAGGTCACCCCGGCCGAGGACCGCTATCTGATGACGGTCATCTCGACCGCCGAGAACCCGCAGTTCTCCGTGAGCCGCATCGACATCGACCGCGGCGGCCCGACCTACACCACTGACACGCTGCGTGACCTGCGGGTGCTCAACCCCGACACGGACCTCTTCTTCATCACCGGCGCCGACGCGCTCGGCCAGATCCTCACCTGGCGCGACGCCGAGGAACTGTTCTCCCTCGCGCACTTCATCGGGGTCACACGGCCCGGTCACGTACTGACCGACCCCGGTCTGCCGGAGGGCGGTGTCTCGCTGGTCGAGGTTCCCGCACTCGCCATCTCGTCCACGGACTGCCGGGCCAGGGTCGCCAAGGGCGACCCGGTCTGGTATCTGGTGCCGGACGGTGTGGTGCGCTACATCGACAAGCGAGACCTGTACCGCGGCGAGTGAGCCGAGAGGGGCACCGGTGAACGACCGATACGACGCTGGGTACGGGGGCGCCCCGTACGAACTCGTCGGCTACGACGAGTTCGGGCAGCCTGTGTACCGGCAGGTGCCGCCGCCGGGGCAGTCTCCGCAGCACTCTCCGCAACAGGACGAGTACGGCTCGTACGACCCCTACGGCGGCCAGCCCCACGGCCAGGCACCGGCCCAGGGACAGCCGCACCCCCAGGGGTACCAGCAGGAGTACGGCCAGACGTACGGACAGGGCTACGAGCAGGGATACGGCTACGACCCGTACGCGACGGGGCAGCAGACGTCGCCCGTGGTGTCGTCCTATGACACCGGTCAGCAGCAGCCGGTGTCGTCCTATGACACCGGTCGGCAGCAGACCCAGGCGGCCGAGCACACCGCCTACATCCCGCAGCAGGCAGGCCCCGCGCCGTCGTCGGCGCCGCCGGAGGCCGAAGCGCAGGCCGAACCGCAGGGCGAACCCGACTACCGCACCGAGCAGTTCGCCTTCGTCGAGGAGCAGCCCGAGGACTCCGAAGACGTCATCGACTGGCTGAAGTTCACCGAGAACCGCACCGAGCGGCGCGAGGAGGCCAAGCGCCGGGCGCGCGGCCGGGTCGTCGCCCTGGTCGTCGTACTCGCTCTGGTCGCGGTCGGCGGCGTCGGCTACCTCTGGTACGACGGGAAGCTGCCCGGGTCCTCGTCGGACTCCACGGCCGGTACGACCACCGCGGCCGGCGCCCAGAAGCGGGACGTGATCGTCGTACACCTGCACAACACCAAGGGCAGCGGCACGGCGACGGCCCTGCTCGTCAACAACACCACCACCAAGCAGGGCACCACCGTCCTGCTCCCCAACTCCCTCGCCCTGACGGACGAGAACGGCACGGCGACCACCCTCGCCAAGTCGGTCGACGACGACGGCTCCTCGGGGACCCGCGACGAACTCGACACCGTCCTCGGGACGGACATCGAGGGCACCTGGCGCCTCGACACCCCGTACCTGAACAACCTGGTCGAGCTCGTCGGCAGCATCGACATCGACACCAACGCCGACGTGCCCGACCCCGAGGCGAAGAGGAAGGGCGAGGCCCCTCTCGTCAGGAAGGGCAAGGAGCAGACGCTCAGCGGCAAGATGGCCGTCGCGTACGCCACCTACCGCGCCTCCGGGGAGTCGCAGAACGCGCAGCTGCAGCGGTTCGGGCAGGTCATGCAGGGCGTGCTGCGCAAGCTGTCGTCCGACACGCAGGCCGCGACGACCACCGTGCAGACGCTCGCGCAGATCCTCGACCCCTCGCTGACCGACAAGGACCTGGGCGCGTTCCTCGCCAAGCTCGCCGACCGGGCCAAGGAGGGCGAGTTCAAGACGGCACTGCTGCCGGTGCAGACGGACGGCCGGCTCAGCACGCAGGCCGGCGACAGCGTGGTCAAGGAGGTGCTCGGCGGCGCTGCCAGGAGCCCCGAGAAGGGCGCCGCCGTCGAGGTAGGCATCCGCAACGCGACCGCCGACAAGGACGCCACCGAGCAGGCCCGGGTCGTGCTGCTCAACGGCGGCTACACCTTCGTCGACGGCGGTACGGCCGATGTCGCGCAGGCGGTGTCCCAGGTCACCTACGCCGACGCGGCGAAGAAGGAGGACGCGGCGGAGGTCGCCAAGACGCTGGGCCTGCCGACGAGTTCCGTGAAGAAGGGCAAGGCCGCCCCGAACGCGGACGTGTCGGTGGTGCTGGGCCAGGACTACAAGGCGAGCGACTAGCGCCCGCTCCGCAGGTGGGCGACCGCCCGCTCGGCAGTGAGCGGGCAGGCCGCCGGGGCGTGCGGGCGAGCCGGTGTTCCCGCGGCGCACGCAGGGCCGTACGCCATGGCCGGGGGCCCGCGGACCGGAGCCGCGGTGCCCGGGCGGCGCCCCGGCCCCGGCCCGTGGGGTGATCCGTTCGTCCCGTGGGGTGGCGTCGGCGGTCCGTGAGACCCTTGGGGTGACCCCTCGGGGTTCCCTGACCACCTACGGAAAGCCTTGTAGTGACCGCCACTGACCGCTCCACCGAGCTCATCACCGCCGCCGCGCAGGCGGCCGCCGACAAGCTCGCGCACGACATCATCGCGTACGACGTCAGCGACGTGCTGTCGATCACGGACGCCTTCCTGCTGGCCTCCGCGCCCAACGACCGCCAGGTCAAGTCGATCGTCGACGAGATCGAGGAGCGGCTGAGCAAGGAGCTCGGCGCCAAGCCGGTGCGCCGCGAGGGCGACCGCGACGCCCGCTGGATTCTGCTCGACTACGTCGACATCGTGGTGCACGTCCAGCACAGCGAGGAGCGCGTGTTCTACGCGCTGGAGCGCCTGTGGAAGGACTGCCCCGAGCTGGACCTGCCCGCCGACGCCAAGGCCACGCGAGGCAAGGCCGCCGAGCACGCCGAGCTCCAGGACGCGGAGGACGCCGCCGAGCTGCGCGGAGACCTTCGATGACCGCCGGCGGGGGACACCCCGCGGTGGACACCAGGCCGCTGTCCGAGGCCGGCAGGAAGGCCGGCCGGGGGCGCCGCGTCATCCTGTGGCGCCACGGCCAGACCCTGTGGAACGTGGAGCGTCGCTTCCAGGGCACCACGGACGTCGAGCTCACCGAGACGGGTGTGGGCCAGGCCCGCCGTGCCGCCCGGCTGCTCGCGTCCCTCAGGCCCGACGCGATCGTCGCCTCGGACCTGAAGAGGGCGGCGAACACCGCGGCTGAGCTGTTCGCGCTCACCGGCCTCGACGTGACGCACGACGAGGGCCTGCGCGAGACGTACGCGGGCGTCTGGCAGGGCCTGACGCACGAGGAGATCATCGAGCGGTACGGCGACCAGTACGCGGCGTGGAAGCGCGGCGAGCCCGTCCGCCGGGGCGGCGGCGAGCTGGAGACCGAGGTCGCCGACCGCGCGGCCCCCGTGGTGCTCCGGCATGCCGAGAAACTCCCCGATGACGGCACGCTGGTGGTCGTCAGCCACGGCGGCACCATCCGCACCACCATCGGCCGTCTCCTCGGCCTGGAGTCCCAGCACTGGGAGAGCCTCGGCGGCCTCTCCAACTGCTGCTGGTCCGTCCTCGGTGAGGGCGCCCGCGGATGGCGGCTGCTGGAGCACAACGCGGGGACGCTGCCGGAACCGGTGCTGGGCGACGACGACTAGGTTCTCCGGCCGGGAGAGCGGGAACGCCCGGGGAACGGGCGCGCACCGGCCGGAGGACCTCTGTCCGGCCGCGGGCCCCTCGGCCCGTCGCCCGGACTGCCGTGGAGCGGGAATCCGGTCCGTGGCGGGCGGCCCGGCGCCGCCCGGCGAGAGGCCGAAGTCTGTCGCGCACGGACGAACGGCGTCGCTCCGGTGACGCTCCGCCGGGGACCTCCGCCCCCCTCAGCACCGGATTTCACTTTCCGGCTGGTCGCAGGCTAAAGTTCTTCTTGTTCCGCCGCCGAGAAAAGCGACCGGGACACGGCACGGGGCTATAGCTCAGTTGGTAGAGCGCCTGCATGGCATGCAGGAGGTCAGGAGTTCAATTCTCCTTAGCTCCACAGATCGAAGATCCCGTCCCCGTCAGGGGGCGGGATCTTTCGTTGTCCTCCGCCTGCGCGGCCGTCGAAGGCCCCGCAGCCGCGCGGCCCGCACACTCTTCCCGGATCGGTTTGAGTCACTTGGGCTCCGGGGGCGTATACCTCTACGGACGCGCTACTCGTCCGCACGTTCGCGCTGGCCGCGACCGCCGCGACGGGTGCCGTGTCCGGACTGGTACGAAGGCGTCGCTGACCGTATTGCTCCGGCCGTGGCAGAATCAAACGGCCGGAAGGGAGCGCGGCCCGACGGGAGGGAGTTGCGATGCCTGCGAGCATCCTCGGGGAGGTCGACGACCTTTCCGGATCCGATGCGACACGGGACCGGATCACCCGCCTCGGCTGCCCTTCCTGCGGTTCGGCCCACGTCGCCCAAGTACTCGGCGACAACGGAGGAGTTTCCTACGTGTGCACGGCCTGCGGCCACAGCTGGAGCTGATCGATGGGTGCGCACAGGCGAAAATGCGACTGGTGCGGCAGTGGTACGCCGATCGTCCGCGACATGGAACCGGTCAACCACGACTACCAGTACTGGTGCGAGGAATGCGCGCGGGCGCTGATCATAAAAGGCGACCCGATCGAGACGTACCGGGAGCTGGAGGGGGAGCCGATCTACGGCCGGCTCCTCGACGAGCACTGCACGCTCAAACGCTTCTACTCGTTCGCCACGGCCTGAGTCCGGCCGGGCCCCGCCCGCGACGGACGAACGGCCGGGGTGCCGCCGCGACGCGGCCTCCGGCGACGGTCCGGAACGCCGAAGCGGCTCCTCCGTGGAGGGCGGACGACGTCAACTCGGCGCCAGCCGCCCCGAACACCCCGTTTAGGTCTGCTTGAGTCGACTTGAGGTGATTGTTCGTGGGGGCCGGAAACGATTTGGTGGTGCACCGCAGGGACCGGTAATGTTGGCGTCGCCGCCGGGGGAATCCGGTGGAACACCGCAAGGGGCTATAGCTCAGTTGGTAGAGCACCTGCATGGCATGCAGGGGGTCAGGAGTTCAAATCTCCTTAGCTCCACAGCACATGAGAGCGGGCCATCCGATCAGGATGGCCCGCTCTTCGTTTTGGCGTGTGCCGGGTGCCGGGTGTGCGCCTCGGCGGCCCGGGCTTCCGGGCCGCCCGTGGATCAGCGTCCGCGACCCAGCGCGCGACGGCCGCCCCCGCCGCCCTCGCGTACAGCCGGCAGGTTCTGCCGGGGGGCCGCTCCGCGGGTGTCCTCCTCCAGGCGCAGGGCCAGCGCCGGGCAGCGGCGTACGGCGCGCAGCGCCTTCGCCTCCGCGTACCGGGGCACCTGGGCCTGGGCGACCGTCGGAAAGCCGTCGGCGCCCAGCTGGAAGACCTCCGGAAGGATGTCCGCGCACAGGCCGTGCCCGCGGCACAGCGTCCAGTCGACGTAGATCTTCTGACGGCTGGGGCCCTGCTCCTGCTCGGAAGCGCCGCCCGGGATGCCGGTGGGCTGCTGGCCGCCCTCGAAGAGCGGCAGAACGCCCTCCACGGGCCTTCCGCAGCCGTTGCCGAGCACATGCGCGGCCAGGTCGTCCGTGAAGGCCTTGATGGTCGACTCCAGGAACATCGCGGAGCCGTCCGGGTGGGAGCACGCACCGCGGCGCTTCACGGCGTTGGCGACCTGCTTGAGCGCCTCCAGGGCGGCCGGACCGCCGCCGTTGAGGATGTCCTCCATGCCGCGCGCCGCGGCCGGCAGCCCGAGGTAGCAGGGGCCGCACTGGCCGGCGCTCTCCTCGGCCAGCCACTGGGCCACCCGCAGCGACTCGCCCAGGGGGCAGGTGTTCATGCTGATCGGCAGGATCGCGCCCGCACCGAGCGCACCGCCCACCGCGTCCAGGGAGTTGCGCGAGACGATCGCCTCGTTGACCGTCGCCGAGTCCAGCCACTTGCCGTGGTACCCGCCGGTCAGCACACCCTGCGGGACCGGCGGGGCGCCGGCCAACTGCAGGATGTAGCGCAGCGGTACACCGGTCGGGGCCTCGATCACCATCGGGCGGGCGACCGCTCCGGAGACGGTGAGCATGACGGTGCCGGGCTCGTCGTACAGGCCGGTGTTGCCGTAGCGCTCGGCGCCGATGCGGGCGGCGATCGCCAGCTGGGCGAACGTCTCGGCGTTCGACAGCAGGGTCGGCGCGCCGCCGACCCCGTTCTGCGAGGCGCTGGTCTTGCGGCCCGGCGGGATCGCCGGTCCGCCGTCGATGGAGCGGACCAGCGAGGCCGCCGCTCCGGTCACCATGCGCACCGGATTGCGCTGCACGCGCGCGCGGATGGTCGCTCCGCGCCGGTTGGTCAGTCCGCGCTCGGAGAGCGCAGCCTCCATCGACCGCTGCGTGGATTCGCGGGTCACGCCGATGACCAGGGTGCGGGCACCCAGGGCCTCCGCGACCAGCAGGGCGCCGTCCAGGATCAGGTGCGGGGCACGGTTGATCATCACCGTGTCCTTGCGGCAGGCGGGCTCGTCCTCGCTGCCGTTGACGACGACCACGGGACGTACACCACGGCGGATCGCCGCCTCGGCGACCGACCTCAGCTTCTTGTGGAACGGGAAGCCCGCGCCGCCGCGGCCCTTCAGGTTGATCCGTTCGGAGAGCTGCGCGAGCTGCTCACCGCCCATGGGCTCGAGCGGCCCGTGCACCTTCAGGTGCATGGGCAGGTCGAGTCTCTCGACGAGGTCGAAACCGGAGGTGAGCTGGGGAAGGCCCACCACTCGGACTTCGGGGACGTCGGGAAGGGCCTCGTTCACTAATAGCCTCCGGAAGGCGCGTTCCAGGGTTCGCCGTTGCTCGGTGCTTCGAAGGAACCGGGCAGCGTTTCAGTGGCGGGACCGCTGTTGTACGTGTCGTTCGGGTTGTACGTACCGAGGGGGTCGTTCGTCTCACCGGTGTCGTACACATCACTTCCGCCGTACGCGGGGACGGCGCCGGTGTCGTACGCGGCGTTCGCGTCGTACGTGGGGATGGTGCCGGTGTCGTACGTCGGTGTTCCGGCGGCGCGCGGCGGGGCCTCGTAGAGCGGCGGGGACGGGGTCGGCCAGCGGGCTCCGGTGTTGCCGTCGGTACGCGGCATCGCCTCGGTGGCCTGCATGTCCAGCGGCACCTGCATGCGCTGGGTCGGGTCGGCCATCAGCGGGTCCTGCGCGCGCGGCGTGCTCGACACGGCACGGTAGGCGGCCGCGAAACCGCCGGTGTCGGTCAGCGACCCGGTGTCCGTGAAGGACCCGGTGTCCTGGAGGGCGGAGCGCTGCGAGGGCTCGTACAGGGACCCGGAGCGCTGCTGGGGCGCCGGGTCGGGGAAGCCGGGCCGGCCGCCGGGCAGCGGGGCCTCACGGCGCCCCTGGGGCTCGTCACGGAAGGACCTGACGTTGCCGTTGCCGTTGTCGAGTATCGACAGGACGCGCCTGGCGACCTTCCGCTTGAACGGCAGGGGAGCCGACCGCAGGAGCAGCGCGGCCATGACGGCGACCAGGGCGAGGCTGTACAGGATCACGAAGATCGGCTGCGCCTCGCGGCCCGCGAAGAGACCGTGGATCAGGGCCGAGCACCAGGCGGGGTAGGCCAGCATGTGCAGCGCGCGCCAGCGGCCGGCGACCTGCACGGGGGACGCGAACGCGCTGCGCAGCGCGCCGGTGAGGGCCGTGAGCACCATCAGGAGCCCGGCCAGGGTGCCGAACCCGATGAGCCCGTTGGAGCCGGTGACGCCGAGGCCGAAGGGGATGACGGCCGCGATCGCCGACGTGTGGTCGAGCGCGAGCTTGACCGAGACGTGCAGGATCAGGAAGCCGACCGAGCTCACCGCTGTCGTCCTGTGCACGGCCTGCGCGATCAGGCGCTGGCGCGTGTTGAGGAAGACCCGGTCGGTCGCGACGAGTCCCCAGAGCACCGAGAGGGTGAGGGAGACGAGCGACAGAACACCCGCACCGAAGTTGAGGAACTCGCGGAATCCGTCACCTCCGACCACGACGACAAGGGGTATGAGCAGCAAAACGGCAGCAGTCACTCCGCCCCGGACCGAGCGGCTCGGCTGGGAGAGCGTGCTGTTGTTGCGGCGAGAGTTCATGGGGGCAACTCCGAACAGTTCGGGAAAGCGGTCCCGCTGCCGCACTCTAGGTCGAGTCCATACCGAGGAGTACGAGGTTTGAGTTATTGCGTTGTTATCTAAGGGCAGTGGTGGAGTTGTGATGTCCCTTAGGGGCCCTTACGCGAAGTAACCTTTGACCTCTGCTCGGCTTTTGCCGACCTGGTGCGGGAGAGGCACTCAGTGCCGGAGCGTAGCCGAAAGCTCGTCGCGGCCGTCTCGGCCGCTGCGGTACCCTGACGTCATGCGTGCCGTACGCCTTCTGCTTAGTGAGCCGCGCTGATCAATCCCGGTCGTCGGACAACCACGACCGGACATCGGCGCGGCGCCCCCTCCTGTGCGAGGGGTTTTTTCATTTCCTGAGCCGCTGGCAGAGACGATCGATGGAGCTTTGAGGATCATGAGCGAGACGAACACCGCTGCCGCCTCCGAGGTGGCCGCGCCGCACCGCTACACGGCCGCCATGGCCGAGCAGATCGAGGCACGCTGGCAGGACTTCTGGGACGCCGAGGACACCTACGCGGCACCCAACCCGAAGGGTGACCTGGCCGGGGACCCCGCGCTGGTCGCCAGGCCCAAGAAGTTCATCATGGACATGTTCCCGTACCCCTCCGGTGCGGGCCTGCACGTCGGCCACCCGCTGGGCTACATCGCCACCGACGTGTACGCCCGGTACCAGCGCATGACCGGCCACAACGTCCTGCACACCCTGGGCTTCGACGCCTTCGGCCTGCCCGCCGAGCAGTACGCCGTGCAGACCGGCACGCACCCGCGGGTGTCCACCGAGGCCAACATCGAGAACATGAAGGTCCAGCTGCGCCGCCTGGGCCTGGGCCACGACAAGCGCCGGTCGGTCGAGACCATCGACCCGGACTACTACAAGTGGACCCAGTGGATCTTCCTGCAGATCTTCAACTCCTGGTACGACGAGGAGGCCGGCAGGGCCCGCCCGATCGCCGAACTGGTCGCCCGGTTCGAGACCGGTGAACGCGCGGTACCGGGCGGACGTACCTGGAGTGGGCTGACCGACGCCGAGCGCGCGGACATCCTGGGCGAGTACCGCCTGGCCTACGCCTCGGACGCGCCCGTCAACTGGTGCCCCGGGCTGGGCACCGTCCTGGCCAACGAGGAGGTCACCGCCGACGGCCGCTCCGAGCGCGGCAACTTCCCCGTCTTCAAGGCCAAGCTGCGTCAGTGGAACATGCGCATCACCGCGTACGCCGACCGCCTGCTGGACGACCTGGACGCGCTGGACTGGCCGGAAGCCATCAAGCTGCAGCAGCGCAACTGGATCGGCCGCTCCGAAGGCGCCCGCGTCGACTTCCCGATCGACGGCGAGGCCATCACGGTCTTCACCACCCGCCCGGACACCCTGTTCGGCGCGACCTACATGGTGCTGGCCCCCGAGCACCCGCTGGTCGAGAAGTTCACCCCGGCCGCCTGGCCCGAGGGCACCCACGACGTCTGGACGGGCGGCCACGCCACCCCGTCCGAGGCCGTCGCCGCCTACCGCGCGCAGGCCGCCTCCAAGTCGGACGTCGAGCGGCAGGCCGAGGCCAAGGACAAGACCGGCGTCTTCATCGGCGCGTACGCGACCAACCCGGTCAACGGCGAACAGGTCCCCGTCTTCGTCGCCGACTACGTCCTGATGGGGTACGGCACCGGCGCGATCATGGCCGTCCCGGCGGGCGACCAGCGCGACTTCGAGTTCGCGCGGGCCTTCGAGCTGCCGATCCAGTGCATCGTCGAACCGACCGACGGCCGCGGCACCGACACCTCCACCTGGGAGGACGCCTTCGGCTCGTACGACGCGAAGATCATCAACTCCTCCAACGACGACATCTCGCTGGACGGCCTGGGGGTCGTCGAGGCCAAGGCGCGCGTCACCGAGTGGCTGGAGCGCAAGGGCGTCGGCCGCGGGACCGTCAACTTCCGGCTGCGCGACTGGCTGTTCAGCCGCCAGCGCTACTGGGGCGAGCCCTTCCCGATCGTCTACGACGAGGACGGCATCGCCCACCCGCTGCCCGAGTCGATGCTGCCCCTGGAGCTGCCGGAGGTAGAGGACTACTCGCCGCGCACCTTCGACCCGGACGACGCGAACACCTCGCCCGAGACCCCGCTGTCCCGCAACGAGGACTGGGTCGACGTCACGCTGGACCTGGGCGACGGCCGCGGCCCGCGCAAGTACCGCCGTGAGACCAACACGATGCCCAACTGGGCCGGTTCCTGCTGGTACGAGCTGCGCTACCTGGACCCGCACAACTCCGAGAAGCTGGTCGACCCGGAGGTCGAGCAGTACTGGATGGGCCCGCGCGAGGGCCAGCCGCACGGCGGCGTCGACCTGTACGTCGGCGGCGCCGAACACGCCGTGCTGCACCTGCTGTACGCGCGTTTCTGGTCGAAGGTGCTGTTCGACCTGGGCCACGTCTCCTCGGCGGAGCCGTTCCACAAGCTGTTCAACCAGGGCATGATCCAGGCCTACGTGTACCGCGACAGCCGTGGCATCGCCGTACCGGCCGCCGAGGTGGAGGAGCGCGACGGCGCCTACTACTTCGAGGGCGAGAAGGTCTCCCGGCTGCTGGGCAAGATGGGCAAGTCCCTGAAGAACGCGGTCACTCCGGACGAGATCTGCGTCGAGTACGGGGCGGACACACTGCGCCTGTACGAGATGGCGATGGGCCCCCTGGACGTGTCGCGGCCGTGGGACACGCGCGCGGTGGTGGGCCAGTTCAGGCTGCTGCAGCGGCTGTGGCGCAACGTCGTCGACGAGGCGACCGGCCAGGTCACAGTCGTCGACACCGAGCCGGACGAGGAAGCGCTGCGCGCCCTGCACAAGGCGATCGACGGCGTGCGCCAGGACCTGGAGGGCCTGCGCTTCAACACCGCCATCGCCAAGGTCACCGAACTGAACAACCACCTGACCAAGACCGGCGGCCCCGTCTCGCGGACGGTGGCCGAGTCGCTGGTGCTGCTGGTCGCGCCGCTGGCCCCGCACATCGCCGAGGAGCTGTGGCGCAAGCTGGGCCACACGGACTCGGTCGTCCACCGGGACTTCCCGGTCGCCGACCCGGCGTACGTCGTGGACGAGACCGTGACGTGCGTCGTGCAGATCAAGGGCAAGGTCAAGGCACGTCTGGAGGTCTCCCCGGCGATCTCGGACGAGGAGCTGGAGAAGGTGGCCCTGGCCGACGACAAGGTGGTCGCCGCCCTGGGCGGAGCGGGCATCCGCAAGGTGATCGTGCGGGCGCCGAAGCTGGTGAACATCGTTCCGGCCTAGGCGACACCCGGGCCGGCCGGTGCGGCCGGCCCGGCTCGGGGTAGTCCCCTACGGGCAGGTTGGGGGTTCCGCTGGAACCCTCGGCCTGCCTTTTCCGTTTACCGTGAAAGAGTCGGCAGGCACTGGACGCAGCACCGAGAGGACCGACATGGAAGCCGTGGCAGCCGTCGTGGCGCTGATCTTCGCGCTGTTTCTGGTGCTGGGCGTGTACGCCACGGTGAAAGTGGTGGGCGCCGCCAAGCGCGGCGTGGACCGCACCGTCGCACAGGCCCGCCGCTCGGTGGAGGACACCACACTCAGGGCGAAGACCTTCACCCAGCTGGGACCCCAGGGCGAGCTCGCCCAACTGCGCCTCTCCTTGCGCACGTCGATGAGGGCCACACAGGACGCGCTGCAGGCGGGCGTGACCGAGGACGAGTCGCTGAAGGAGTCCCTGGCCCTCTTCGACCGCCTCAGCGCGCACGGCCACGAACTGGACGGCGAGCTGAAGCGACTGGAGCGCGAACCGGACAGGGCGCGCCTCACCGAGCGGCTGCCCGCCCTGCGGGAGCGCACCGAGCAGATCACGAAGTCGGCCGACGCACTGCGCTGGGCGGCACGCGACCGTGCCCAGCGGTTCGGGGGCGACGACCTGGACTCGCTGAGCACACAGATCGACATGGAGGCCGGCGCGCTGCGGCACTGGACCACGGAGCCGTCGTCCACGTCGACGACGGAGTCCTCGTCCGAGCCCTCTCCCGTGCGGTCCGCGGAGGCGGCCGCGACTCCTTCCCCGCCGCCGTGGCCGGAGGCGCCGAGCGCCGCCGCCGACCAGCAGACCTGGCCGGAGCGCCCCGAGTCGCGCAGGGCCGAGGAGCCCACCCGGCCCGCGATCGATGCGCCTGTGCAGCGGCCCGCCTACCCTTGGGAGAAGAAGCCCCGCCCGGAGAGCACGACTTGATCCCGTCGGCCCGGCCGCGGGCGGGAGGGGCCGGGCTGCCGCCCACGTCCCCCGGCAGGTAACCTCCAGCTCATGTCCCGCCATGTCGCGATCGTCACCGATTCAACGGCCTACCTGCCGCCCCGGACGATGGAGCGTCACGGCATCACCGCGGTACCCCTGACCGTGGTCCTCGGCGACCAGGCGCTCGAAGAGGGCACCGAGATCTCGGCCCGTTCCCTGGCCCAGGCCCTGCAGAAGCGGCGGTCCGTGACGACCTCGCGGCCCAGTCCGGAGGTCTTCGCCGAGACCTACCGCCGCGTCGCCGAGACCGGCGCCACGGGCATCGTCTCCCTGCATCTGTCCGCCGAGTTCTCGGGCACGTACGACGCGGCGGTCCTGGCGGCGCGCGAGGCCCCGGTGCCCGTGCGGGTGGTGGACACCGGAATGGTCGCGATGGCCCTCGGCTTCTGCGCGCTGGCGGCCGCCGAGTCCGCGGAGGCGGGCGGCACGGTCGACGACGCGGTCACGGCGGCGGAGAAACGGGCCGCGGGCACGTACGCCTACTTCTACGTCGACACGCTCGACTATCTGCGCAGGGGCGGCCGGATCGGGGCGGCGCAGGCGCTGCTCGGCTCCGCGCTGGCCGTCAAGCCGCTGCTGCAACTGGACGGCGGGCGTATCGAGCTGCTGGAGAAGGTGCGGACGGCCACCAGGGCGATCGCCCGCCTGGAGGAGATCGTGGCCGACCGGGCCGGGAGCGCCCAGGTGGACATCGCCGTCCATCACCTCGCCGCGCCCGAACGCGCCTCGGCGCTCGCGGAGCGGTTGCGGGTACGGGTGCCGGGGCTGGCCGATCTTCACGTGAGCGAGGTCGGGGCAGTGATCGGGGCGCATACCGGGCCCGGGCTGCTGGGGGCTGTTGTCTCGCCTCGGTGAGGTGAGGCGAGTCGTGGTGAGGCCAGTCGTGGTGAGGCGGAGCGCGGCTGAGCAGGGCATGGTTTCGGCAGGCAGGCAGGCAGGCAGGCAGGCAGGCAGGCAGGCAGGCAGGCAGGCAGGCAGGCAGGCAGGCAGGCAGGCAGGCGGTGCATGGTCGGCGCCATGTGAATGAGGGCCCGCAACTCGTGTGCACGGCCGGCTCCAGTGCATGATCTGACCCGTGTGAGTGACGGAGTTGTCCACAACTGGGCGGTAATCCCCGGGAATTAAGCAAGATCATCGGGGATGGGGCTTCGTGCCTGATTCTCGTCGCATGGCACTTCGATCACCTTCACGGATCACGGCAGCTACCAGTGGACCGGGCCGCGGCCCGGTGTCCGACGGTCGTACGCGACACCGCCGTCGGCCCGGCCGCGGCGGGTCCCGGCGCCGACAGGCCTCGGCGGAGGCGCTGCGCATGCGCGCGGAGACGCTCTTCGCCGAACGGACGAGAGTGCGCGGCGAGTTGCGGCACGGGCCACCGGCGCCCGCGCGGGACGAGTCGGACGGGCCGGACGAGCCGGACGAGCCGGTGGTGCGGGGCGAGCCGCAGGTGCCGCGCGTGCGGCATGTGCCGCACGTGCCGCAGTGGGCTCGGGCGGGTGGCGCTGACCCCGGGGGCGGATTCGGGGACGAAGGGGATGCCCCCGCTGGTGCTGGTGCTGGTGCTGGTGCTGGTGCCGATGTCGATGTCGATGCCGGTGTCAGGGCTCCGGTCGGGGCTGGTGTGGTCACGGATGCTGAGGCCGTCACAGGCTCGGGCGGACGGGATGACGAGGATCCGGCCGGGGCCGCCTGGCGGGAGCGGGCCGGGCTTGCCGTCCGCGAGCGGATGCCGCTGTGGCTGCAGTCCAGGTGCGGGCTTGAGCGGAGGAGCGTGGCCGCGCTCACTGTGGTGCTGGTCGTCGCGGCCGTCTTCGCCGCACAGCACTTCTGGTCGGGGCGGACCCAGCCCGTGCGGGCACCGGAGGTCGTACGGGCCGCGGTTCCGTACGGGGAGGAGGGCGAGGACAGCCACAGGAAGGTGCCCGGAGCCTCGGCCGCCGCACAGGGCCCAGCACCCGCGGGCGCGACCGGCACCGCGATCGTGGTGGACGTCGGCGGCAAGGTGCGCGAGCCCGGGATCCATCGGCTGCCGGCCGGTTCCCGTGTCGAGGACGCCCTGAAGGCCGCGGGCGGAGTGCGTCCCGGTACCGACACCGAGGGCCTCAACCGCGCGCGGTTCCTCGTGGACGGCGAGCAGGTGGTGGTCGGAGCTCCGGCGACGGTGGCGGGGCCCGGCGCGGCGGGAACCGCGGGTGGCACGGGTGGCACGGCCGCCGCCGGGGGAGTTGCGTCGGCTCCGGTCGCTCTCAACACGGCCACCCTGGAGCAGCTGGACACACTGCCCGGCGTAGGCCCCGTACTCGCGCAGCACATCGTCGACTACCGCACCCAGCACGGCGGCTTCCGTTCGGTGGACGAGCTCCGTGAGGTGAACGGGATCGGCGACCGCCGATTCGCCGATCTACGGAATCTCGTGCGGCCATGAGGGGCCCCATGACGCGTGACGTGACAGGGGCGGGGCGGGGCTCTTCGGGATCAGGGCCGGGACCGCGACCGGGACTGGGACTGGGACTGGGATCAGGGCCAGGGCCGGGATCGGGATCGGGATCAAGGTTAGGGCCGGGACCGGGATCGGGATCAAGGCCGGGATCAGGGCCAGAACCGAGGTCGAGGCGGCGGTCGGCTCCTGCCGGGCCTGGAAGACGGCAGACTGCCGCGGCCCCGGTGGCGCGCGGCCGAACCGTGTCCCCGGACTCTCGGTCGGCCGTGCACTCCGGCTCCGGCAGTCCGCTCGGTGCCGCGCACCCTCGGCAGGAAGGGCCGACGGACCTGCGGTTGGTGCCCCCGGCGCTGGCGGCGTGGGCGACGGCGGCGGTGACGCTGGACGCACCCCCCGGGTGGGTCGCGGGCGTGGTGGCTGTCTGCGTGGCCGTGGCCGGCTGGCTGCTGGCCACAGGACGCGGCGGGGGCCGCGGTCAGGGCGACGGCACGCGGCTGCCCCGACCGGACGGATTGGGAGCCGGGGACGAGGGCCGGGACGGGGACGGTGACGCTGGTGGCAGTGGCAGTGGCAGTGGCAGTGGAGGTGGAGGTGGAGGTGGAGGTGGGAATGGGAATGGGAGGGGGAGTGGGCGTCGGCCCGCCGGTTCGTGGCGGGTTCAGGGGCGGAGGTGGGGGTGCCGGTCTGCCTGGCCGAAGGTCTCCGGAGCGGCCGTGCTGCTCTGTGTCGCGGCTGCGGCTGCCTCCGGAGGGCTGCACGGTGCCGATCTTCACCGTGGCCCGGTTCCGGAGTTGGCGCGACAGTACGCCCAGGTGACGGCAGAGGTGGAGGTCACCTCGGACCCAAGGCTCACCCGGCCCCGGATCAGGGGGAACCACGCCGCACCGACCGCGATCCTGCTCAACGCCGAGGTCCGGCGTGTCGAGAAGCCGGACCGGACGGTGGCGCGGACCCGGACGCCGGTGCTGCTGATCGTGGACGCGGGTCAGCGGGTGGCCCGTGAGCGGGAGGGCTCGCCCTGGCTCTCCCTCCTGCCGTCCACCCGGCTTCGCGTGACGGCACGGGTCGTGCCCGCGCTCGGAGGCGGAGACCGGATCGCGGCGGTGCTGCGCGTGCGCGGCAGAGGGGCACCGAAGGTGGTCGGGCAACCGTCCGGCACGCAGCGGTTCGCCGGAGAGCTCCGGGGCGAACTGCGCGCGGCGACCGACGGGTTGGAGCCGGACGCGCGGGCGCTGCTGCCGGGCCTGGTGGTCGGGGACACCTCTCGGGTCACCCCGGAGCTGGACGAGGCGTTCAAGGCGACAGATCTCACTCATCTCCTGGCGGTCAGCGGGGCCAACTTCACGATCGTGCTCGCCCTGCTCATCGGGCCGCCGGGCCGAGCCCAGCGGGTCGAGCGCCGAGGGCTGGCACCCCGGCTCGGACTGCCGCTGCGGGCAACCGCGCTGTGCGGGGGCGCGCTCACGCTCGGCTTCGTGATCGTGTGCCGACCGGACCCGAGTGTGCTGCGCGCCGCGGCCTGCGGAGCGATCGCGCTGCTGGCCATCGCCACCGGGCGCCGCAGATCACTGATCCCGGCGCTGGCCACAGCTGTTCTCGTGCTGGTGCTGTACGACCCCTGGCTGGCCCGGAGCTACGGCTTCCTGCTCTCGGTGCTCGCCACGGGTGCTCTGCTCACACTGGCCCCGCGGTGGAGTGCCGCACTGCAAAGGCGTGGGGTGCCGGGGAGGTTGGCCGAGGCGTTGGCGGCCGCGGGTGCCGCGCAGGCGGTGTGCGCACCGGTCGTCGCCGTCCTCTCCGCGCGGGTCAGCCTGGTGGCGGTGCCGTGCAATCTGCTCGTGGAGTTCGCGGTCGCGCCGGCCACGGTGCTGGGATTCGCGGCCCTGGCCACGGCTCCTTGGGCGATGCCGGTCGCGAAGGCGATGGCATGGTGCGCGAGTTGGCCCGCAGGGTGGATCGCGGACATTGCCCGCGCCGGGGCGGCCCTGCCGGGCGGAGGCATGGACTGGCCGGGGAGCTGGACCGGCGCGTTGCTGCTCGCCTGCGCGATCACCGTCGCCGTGCTCGTCGGCCGGAGGCTGCTGCGGCACCCTTGGCTGTGCGGGGTCTGCGGAGTGCTGTTACTGCTCGTGCTGGTGCAGCCGCCGCCTCTCACCCGGGTGATCACGGGGTGGCCGCCGACCGGTTGGCGGTTCGCGATGTGTGACGTCGGTCAGGGCGATGCGACGGTGCTCGCGGCGGGCGACGGCAGCGCTGTGGTGGTCGACGCGGGACCGGACCCGATGCTGGTCGACCGGTGCCTGAGGGCGCTCGGCATCACCCGTGTCCCACTCGTCGTGCTGACCCACTTCCACGCGGACCATGTGACGGGGCTGCCGGGAGTGCTGCGCGGCCGCTCGGTGGGGGCGATCGAGACGACCGGGTTCGAAGAGCCACTGGACCAGGCCGAGTTCGTCCACCGGCAGGCGGCGGCCCGACGCATCCCGGTGACACGGGCGGTGGCGGGGGAGCGGCGTCGTACGGGAGGTCTCGACTGGCAGGTTCTGTGGCCGCCACCGAGTCCGGTTCCGGGACCGGAGGGCCCGAACGACGCGAGCGTCACTCTGCTCGTCCGTTCGGGCGGGCTGACGATGCTCATGCTCGGGGATCTCGAACCGCCCGCCCAGCAGGCGTTGTTGAGATCGCCGGCCGGCGCCGGACTGGAAGCCGTGGACGTGCTCAAGGTCGCCCACCACGGGTCGGCCTACCAGGACCCCGACCTCATACGCAGGGCGGCGCCACGCCTCGCGTTGATCTCCTGCGGCGCCGACAACCCGTACGGGCACCCGGCCCCGAGCACGGTGGCCGCGCTGGAGGCCGGAGGCGCTCAGGTGCTGCGGACGGACGTGGACGGAGCGGTCGCGGTGGGAGGTGGAGACGATCACCTGCTGGTGACGCGAGACTGAGGGTATGAAACCCGCAAAGGTCGATGCCTACCTCCGCCGTATCGGCGTCACCCACCCCGCCTGGCCCACCGCCGACGTACTGCGCGAGCTCCAGTTGCGGCACCTGCTGACCGTTCCCTTCGAGAACCTGTCGATCCACCTCGGTGAGGAGATCGTGCTGGAGGAGAAGCGGCTGCTCGACAAGGTGGTGGGCGCCCGCAGGGGCGGCTTCTGCTACGAACTGAACGGCGCGTTCGGCGCGTTGCTCAAGGCGCTGGGTTTCGACGTGACGCTGCTCGCGGGGCGGGTCTACGGGGAGAAGGAGCGGCTCGGGATTCCGTACGACCATCTGGCGCTGCGGGTCCGGACGGTGGACGGGGGCGACTGGCTGGCCGACGTCGGGTTCGGAGCGCACAGCCACTATCCGCTGGCCTTCGGGGAGCGGGGCGAGCAGACGGACCCGGCCGGCACGTTCCGGGTGATCGTGGCCGGGGCGGATCCGGCCGGGGTCCGGGGGACCGCCGGGAAGTTCGGGGATCTGGAAGTGGTGCGGGACGGGAAGTCGCAGTACCGGCTGGAGACGCGTCCGCGGGTGCTCGGGGACTTCGCGGCCGGGGCCTGGTGGCACAGCACCTCGCCGGAGTCGCACTTCACCCGGTCGCTGGTCTGCTCCCGGGTCACCGAGGACGGCGGGCGGACCACGCTCAGCGGGCGCACCCTCACGGTCACGGGACCCGGCGGTGGCAAGGAGAAGACGGAACTGAGCACGGACGAGGAGGTGCTGGAGGCGTACCGGGAGCGGTTCGGGGTGGTGCTGGATCGCGTCCCTGTGGTCCGGAACGGAGGTGCCTGAGGGAAGAACACAAGCGGAGCGGCCAATTCGGGCCACCAGGGCGTAGTACCAGCACATGTGCTGGTTTCCTGCGATGTAGTCGTGTGTTGCCTCGAAAGTCGCATCAGTGGTCGAATACCTCCTCAACAACGGCTGATTTCACAGCGTGTGTTGACGCGAGGGCGGGTCGCAGATGGTCGGCAGCTGGCTGGGGAACCGTACGAACCGGGCGCAGACGGCGGGCAACCTCGCCACGGTGCCGATGCCGGCAGGTGCCGGGGTGCTCGGCTGCCGGGTGCTGGATCCCGTCAACCAGCCGGTGCCGGAGGCGGAGTTCGCGGTCACGGACACCGCAGGTCGCCAAGTGGTCGCCGGAGGACTGGATCCGTTCGGGTCCTTCCTGGTGACGCTCCCCGCCGGGGAGTACCGTCTGGCGGTCTCGGCCGAGGGATACGCCCCGTACCGGGCGAACGCCACGGTGGCGGAGAACGCGGTGGCCGCGCTCGGTGAGGTGACCCTGCATCCCGCCCGGCCGCCCGCGCTGCCGGGTTTCGGGGACTGGGAGATCGAGCCGACCCATTCCTCGATCGGCTTCACCGCACGGCACATCGGGCTGGCGCGGGTGCGGGGGAGGTTCAACACCTTCGCGGGGATCGTGCGGATGGCCGAGAACGTGGAGCGGTCGGCCATGCACGTGGTGATCGACGCGGCGTCGATCGACACCAACGTGAAGATGCGGGACGACCATCTGAAGTCCGCGGACTTCCTGGACGTGGACCGGTTTCCGACGCTGGAGTTCTACAGCGACCGGTTCACGCACCGGGGTGGCAGCCGGTGGGCGATCACCGGGGGACTGTCCCTGCACGGCGTGACCCGGACGGTCACGCTTGACGCGGAGTATCTCGGCGTGGGCAACGGTATGGAGGGCGAGATACGGGCGGCCTGCCGGGCCACCACGGAGTTGCGCCGCGACGACTTCACGGTGAGCTGGCAGACGATGCTCGCGCGGGGTATCGCCGTGGTCGGACCGAGCATCAGGGTCGACCTGGACGTACAGATCGTCCCCAAGGGCTGACCGGGGTCCGCTGCCTGCGGGCCCCGGTGCGGGGCGCTGCGCCGGTACCGGAAAATGGCCGTGTGAGCGATGTGAGACATGTACTGGTGCTGCCCGACCGCGGTGCCGCCGAGGAAGCGGCGCAGGAGCTGGGGGAGCGGTTCCGGCTCGACGAGGAGCCGCAGCTCGTACGGGACGCCCTGGCCGGTGAGGACGACGCCGAGGACGCGCAGTGGCTGCTCGTGCTGCGGGACGAGGACGGGCGGCTCGACGCCCGGGAGCTGGACGAGTTCGCGCAGGAGTGGGAGGGCTGGCGCGAGGAGCCGTGACCGTCGTGCCGGTGCCGGTGCCGGTGCCGGTGCCGGTGCCAGCGACGGCGACGGTGACGGCGACTGCGTCTGCGTCTGTGACGGCGACGCAGAGTCGTAGTCGTAGTCGCCGTCGTGGGCCGGTTGTCAGAGGTGCGTGGGATGCTTGGGCGCGATGGCCAGGAACTCTGCACACGACAATCCGCTCGCCCCTGTCACGCTCGCGGTGGGACAGGAGGACCTCCTGCTCGACCGCGCCGTGCAGGAGGTGGTGGCGGCCGCGCGTGCCGCCGACGCGGACACCGACGTACGGGACCTCACGTCGGACCAGTTGCAGCCGGGCACGCTCGCGGAGCTGACGAGTCCGTCGCTCTTCGCCGAGCGCAAGGTCGTCGTGGTGCGCAACGCGCAGGATCTGTCGGCCGACACGATCAAGGACGTGAAGGCGTATCTGAGCGCTCCGGCCGAGGAGATCACGCTCGTGCTGCTGCATGCGGGGGCCGCCAAGGGCAAGGGCCTGCTCGATGCCGCGCGCAAGGTGGGAGCACGGGAGGTCGCCTGCCCCAAGATGACGAAACCGGCGGACCGGCTGGCCTTCGTGCGCAGTGAGTTCCGTGCGCTGGGGCGGGCGGCGACACCGGAGGCGTGCCAGGCGCTCGTCGACTCGATCGGGAGCGACCTGCGGGAGCTGGCGTCCGCGGTGACCCAGCTGGTCGCGGACGTCGAGGGGACGATCGACGAGGCTGTCGTCGGGCGGTACTACACGGGCCGCGCGGAGGCCTCCAGCTTCACGGTGGCGGACCGGGCGGTCGAGGGGCGGGCGGCGGAGGCGCTGGAGGCCCTGCGGTGGTCCCTGTCGACCGGGGTCGCCCCCGTCCTGATCACGAGTGCGCTGGCACAGGGCGTGCGGGCCATCGGGAAGCTGTCATCGGCTCGCGGCGGGCGTCCGGCCGACCTGGCCCGGGAGCTCGGTATGCCGCCCTGGAAGATCGACCGGGTGCGGCAGCAGATGCGGGGGTGGACTCCCGACGCGGTCGCTGTCGCGCTGCGGGCGGTCGCGGAGGCCGACGCGGGTGTGAAGGGCGGCGGCGACGATCCCGAGTACGCGCTGGAGAAGGCCGTCGTCACGATCGCTCGCGCGGCCCGCTCGCGCCGCGGGTAGCAGCCACCGGTCGGCGATGTGCGCCACCGTTCGCCGGATGCCGGATGCCGGATGCCGGATGCCGGATATCAGATGCCGGATATCAGATATTGGAGGCCGAAAGCCCCGGTCACCCGCCCCCGAAGGGGTGGTGGGCCGGGGCTCGGTTCAAGCTGGGGACTCGTACCCGCGTGGCGAACGCAGGTCGCGTACGAGTCGGGTCGCCGGTCGGGAGCGGATGAGAGAGGGCCCGCTCAGGTCCTTCCGGCATTCGAATCAAGTGAGTGCGGAGCCGGGGCCCGGCACTCGGCAGAGGTTCAGCCCTTGAGGGTGGCGACCTTGGAAGCAAGCGCCGACTTCTTGTTGGCGGCCTGGTTCTTGTGGATGACGCCCTTGGAGACGGCCTTGTCCAGCTTCCGCGACGCCTCGCGCGCGGCAACCGTGGCCTTCTCGACGTCACCCGCGGCAGCGGCCTCGCGGGCCTTGCGGATCGCGGTCTTCAGCGAAGACTTGACGGCCTTGTTGCGCAGCCGAGCCTTCTCGTTGGTCTTGATCCGCTTGATCTGGGACTTGATGTTCGCCACGAATGAGCCTTCTCAGGTTCAGGCACACGAGACTGAACGTCTCACGCACCGGTGATTTCTCTTCTAATTTCCTGCGTGTCCCGTGCAGAGAGGGCATGAGACACAGCTGCCCAGATTAGCAGTCGCCCTCCGGACGGCCCAAACCGGTCGCATGCCCCCGCCCGTGGGACCATGGAGCCTACGTATCGATCCGACCCGAGGCGACAGGCGCCTCAAGAGACAGGACCCTGCGTGCCCGCGACCCCTAACAATGTGCCCGAGCCCAGCCGCACCGCCCCGGCTCTGATCCGCAACTTCTGCATCATCGCGCACATCGACCACGGCAAGTCCACCCTTGCCGACCGGATGCTCCAGCTGACCGGCGTGGTCGATCAGCGGCAGATGCGCGCTCAGTACCTCGACCGGATGGACATCGAGCGCGAGCGCGGCATCACGATCAAGTCCCAGGCGGTGCGACTGCCCTGGGCGCCCACCGACGACCCGGGCAACACCCACGTCCTCAACATGATCGACACCCCCGGGCACGTCGACTTCACGTATGAGGTGTCGCGGTCCCTCGCGGCCTGTGAGGGCACGGTCCTGCTCGTCGACGCAGCTCAGGGCATCGAGGCCCAGACCCTCGCCAATCTCTACCTGGCGATGGAGAACGAGCTCACCATCGTCCCGGTGCTGAACAAGATCGACCTGCCGGCCGCCCAGCCGGAGAAGTTCTCCGAGGAGCTGGCCAATCTCATCGGCTGCCAGCCCGAGGACGTGCTGAAGGTCTCGGCGAAGACCGGCATCGGCGTGGACGCGCTCCTGGACCGGGTCGTCCGTGACGTCCCGGCCCCGGTCGGCGTCAAGGACGCCCCCGCCCGCGCGATGATCTTCGACTCGGTCTACGACTCGTACCGGGGCGTGGTCACCTACGTCCGTGTCATCGACGGCCAGCTCAACAAGCGCGAGCGCATCAAGATGATGTCGACGGGCGCCACCCACGAGCTGCTGGAGATCGGCGTCTCGTCCCCCGAGATGACGCCTTCCGACGGCATCGGCGTCGGCGAGGTGGGCTACATCATCACCGGCGTGAAGGACGTCCGTCAGTCCAAGGTCGGTGACACCATCACCAGCAAGGACAAGGGCGCCACCGAGGCACTCGGCGGGTACAAGGACCCCAAGCCGATGGTCTTCTCCGGCCTCTATCCGCTGGACGGCTCGGAGTACCCCGACCTCCGCGAGGCGCTGGACAAGCTCCAGCTCAACGACGCCGCCCTGGTCTACGAGCCGGAGACCTCCGCGGCCCTCGGCTTCGGCTTCCGTGTCGGCTTCCTCGGCCTGCTGCACCTCGACGTCATCCGTGAGCGCCTGGAGCGCGAGTTCAACCTCGAACTCATCGCCACCGCGCCGAACGTGGTCTACCGCGTGATCATGGAGGACGGGAAGGAGCACACGGTCACCAACCCGAGCGAGTTCCCCGAGGGCAAGATCGACAAGGTCTTCGAGCCGGTCGTCAGGGCCACGATCCTTGCTCCGAGCGAGTTCATCGGCTCGATCATGGAGCTCTGCCAGACCCGCCGCGGCACCCTCCTGGGCATGGACTACCTCTCGGAGGACCGTGTGGAGATCCGCTACACGCTCCCCCTCGCCGAGATCGTCTTCGACTTCTTCGACAACCTGAAGTCCAAGACCCGCGGGTACGCCTCCCTGGACTACGAGCCCACCGGCGAGCAGGACGCCTCGCTGGTGAAGGTCGACATCCTGCTCCACGGCGACCGCGTCGACGCCTTCTCCGCCGTCACGCACAAGGACGCGGCCTACGCGTACGGGGTGAGGCTCGTCGCCAAGCTGCGCGAGCTGATCCCGCGCCAGGCCTTCGAGATCCCCATCCAGGCGGCCATCGGCTCCCGGGTCATCGCCCGCGAGACCATCCGTGCCATCCGCAAGGACGTCCTCGCCAAGTGCTACGGCGGTGACATCTCCCGTAAGCGGAAGCTGCTGGAGAAGCAGAAGGAGGGCAAGAAGCGGATGAAGATGGTGGGCTCTGTGGAAGTTCCGCAAGAGGCCTTCATCGCCGTGCTGTCCAGCGACGACAGCGGCGGCGCCGCCAAGGGAAAGAAGTAGCCACCGGCAACCATCGGGCGAGGCCCGAAACCACGGGCCCGTCGTGCTTTCGCGCGGCGGGCCCACCGCGTCCACGGACCGCCTCGTTCCGCCCACGCTCTGTAGGAAGTGACAGGCCGCCGCCTCTTACGCACCGGGCGACCGGGCTTTACTCTGATCACCACTCGCTGGTTACTCACGAGTTAAACAACGACCGCACTGAGCCAACCGCACTGAGACGGCCACACACTGTCGCGGGCCCCGGAGGATGTTGTGAGCGACACACAGACCCTGATCGACAACCGTCCGCCGTCCGTGGCGGCCCTCTTCCTGGAGCGCGTCGCGGCCACGCCGGACGCGGAGGCGTACCGCTACCCGGTGCCCGCCGCCTCGGGCGAGGGGCCGGACGACTGGAAGTCGCTGAGCTGGGCGCAGGCGGCCGACCGGGTGTACGCGATCGCGGCCGGCCTGATCGAGCTGGGCGTGCGGCCGGAGCAGCGCGTCGCGCTCGCGTCCTCCACCCGCGTCGAGTGGATCCTCGCCGACCTCGGCATCATGTGCGCCGGTGCCGCGACGACGACCGTGTACCCGCAGACCAAGGCGGACGAGTCGGCCTTCATCCTCTCCGACTCCGAGAGCAGGGTGCTGATCGCGGAGGACGCGGAGCAGCTCGCCAAGGCCCGTGAGAGGCGTGCCGAGCTCCCCGAGCTCACCCACGTCGTGGTCATCGACTCCACGGGTGTCGAGTCCGGCGACGACGAGGGTGACTGGGTGCTCAGCCTCGCCGAGCTGGAGCAGCGGGGTGCCGCGTACCTGGAGAAGAACCCCGACCTGGTCAAGGAGAAGGTCGGGGCGATCACCAGGGACCAGCTCGCGACCCTCATCTACACCTCCGGCACCACGGGCCGCCCCAAGGGCGTCCGGCTGCCGCACGACAACTGGTCGTACATGGCGAAGGCCATCGCCGCGACCGGCCTGGTCGGCAAGGAGGACGTCCAGTACCTCTGGCTGCCGCTCGCCCACGTCTTCGGCAAGGTCCTCACGTCCGGCCAGATCGAGGTCGGGCACGTCACCGCCGTCGACGGCCGCGTGGACAAGATCATCGAGAACCTGCCGGTCGTGCAGCCGACGTACATGGCCGCGGTGCCGCGCATCTTCGAGAAGGTCTACAACGGGGTCGCGGCCAAGGCGCGCGCCGCCGGCGGCGCCAAGTACAAGATCTTCCAGTGGGCGGCCGGGGTCTCCCGCGAGTACGCGAAGACCACGCAGGACAACTTCCGCCGTACCGGTGTCGCCTCGGCGCCCTTCGGTCTCTCCGCCAAACACAAGGTCGCGGACACGCTGGTCTTCTCCAAGATCCGCGAGGCCTTCGGCGGCAACCTCCGCGCCTGCGTCTCCGGCAGTGCCGCGCTCGCGCCGGACATCGGCTACTTCTTCGCGGGCGCCGGCATCCACATCCTGGAGGGCTACGGACTCACGGAGTCGTCCGCGGCCTCCTTCGTGAACCCCGGTGAGGCGTACCGCACGGGCACGGTCGGCAAGCCGCTGCCCGGCACCGAGGTGCGCATCGCGGACGACGGCGAGATCCTGCTGCGCGGCCCCGGCATCATGGAGGGCTACCACGGTCTGCCCGAGAAGACCGCGGAGGTCCTGGAGTCCGACGGCTGGTTCCACACCGGCGACATCGGTGAGCTGTCCCCGGACGGCTACCTGCGCATCACCGACCGCAAGAAGGACCTGATCAAGACGTCGGGCGGCAAGTACATCTCGCCCGCCGAGGTCGAGGGCCAGTTCAAGGCCGTCTGCCCGTACGTCTCCAACATCCTCGTGCACGGCGCCGACCGGAACTTCTGCACCGCGCTCATCGCCCTCGACGAGCCGTCCCTCCTCGGCTGGGCCGCGGACAACGGCCTGTCGGGCAAGTCGTACGCCGAGGTCGTCGCCGCTCCCGCGACGGTCGAGCTGATCGACGGTTACGTCAGGACGCTCAACGAGGGTCTCCAGCGCTGGCAGACCATCAAGAAGTTCAAGCTGCTCCCGCGTGACCTCGACATCGAGCACGGCGAGCTCACCCCGAGCCTCAAGCTGAAGCGCCCGGTCGTGGAGCGGGAGTACAAGCACCTGATCGACGAGATGTACGCGGGTTCGCGCGAGGCGTAGCCGTGTCCGCGGGGCGCTCCCGCGGCGGCGTGGACGGGGGCGGGGTCACAGACCTCGCCCCTTTCGCATGTCGCGCAGCAGGTCCTCCATGTGGCGTATGTGGTGGCGCAGTTCGAGGGTGCCGTCGAGGCCGTCGGCCGATATGTGGGTCTCCATCGCGCGCAGACGGCCGGCGAGTTCGTCGAACTGCGCCTGCTCGTGGGCGAGCATCCGCTCCAACTGCCGGTTCTTGCGGTGCAGATCGAGGAAGACGGTCACCTTGGCGCGCAGCACCCAGGGGTCGAACGGCTTGGTGAGATAGTCGGCGGCTCCGGTGGCGTACCCGCGGAACGCGTACCCGGCGTCGGAGTCCGTGCCGGTCAGGAAGATGATCGGTACGTCCTTGGTCTGGTCGAGCCGCTTGATGTTCGCGGCGGTCTCGAAACCGTCCATGCCCGGCATCCGGATGTCGAGCAGGACGACCGCGAACCGCTGCCGCAGCAGGGCCTTCATCGCCTCCTCACCGGAACGGGCGCGCACGAGCGGCTCGTTGAGGGACCCCAGGACGGCCTCCAGCGCGATCAGGTTGTCCTCCATGTCGTCCACGAGGAGGATGCTGGCGCGCTCGTCGGTCGATGCCTCAGTGCTCATGGTGATCGCTTGCCTGCCTCATTCGTTCGTCGGCGGGGGCGGGCTCCTCCGAGGGGCCGGCCCCCGCGATGACGGATCCGGCGGAGTCCTCCCGCTCCGTGCCGTCCGCGCGCTCGGGGTCCAGGAGCGCGCAGACGACGGTCAGCAGCTGGTCGACGTCCACCGGCTTGGGTACGTAGTCGTTCGCACCGCGCGCGATGGACTTCTCACGGTCGCCCGGCATCGCCTTGGCGGTGAGGGCGACGATGGGAAGTCCGGTCCAGCGCGGGGTGCGGCGGATGGCGGAGATGGTCTCGTAACCATCCATCTCCGGCATCATGATGTCCATCAGGACGAGCTCGACGTCCGGGTTGCGCTCCAGGGTCTCGATGCCCTCGCGGCCGTTCTCCGCGTACAGGACGGGCATCCCGACCCGGCCCAGCACGTGGGTCAGCGCGAAGACGTTGCGGATGTCGTCGTCCACGATCAGCACCCGCCGCCCGGGCAGGACCTGGCCCGCACGACCCGACTTCCACGCCTCCAGTTTGGTCGGCGCGGGCCAGCTGTCGTCCTGGTCGAGGACGGTGAAGGGCTCGGTGGACAACTGCCCGGGCACGGGCAGGGACCGGTCCTCGGCGCCCGGTGCGGTCGGCGAGTGCCCGGGGCTGACGACCGGCACGTACAACGTGAAGGTGGAACCCTGGCCCGGCACGCTCTCGGCGATGATCCGGCCGCCCAGCAGGCCCGCGATCTCCCGGCTGATGGACAGGCCGAGACCCGTGCCGCCGTACTTGCGGTTCGTCGTGCCGTCGGCCTGCTGGAACGCCTCGAAGATCACCGGGAGCTTCTCCGGGGCGATGCCGATGCCGGTGTCGGAGACCGCGAAGGCGATCACGTCGTCGCCGAGCTCGGGTGTGAACCGGGGCCCGGGATCCCTGACCCGGCTGACGCGCAGCTCCACCCGGCCCGACGCGGTGAACTTGATCGCGTTGGAGAGCAGGTTGCGCAGGATCTGCTGGAGCCGCTGCTCGTCCGAGTACATCTCGCGCGGTACGTCCTCGCCGACCGTCACCTCGAGGGCCAGCCCCCGGTCGATGGTGAGCGGCCGGAACGTGGCGTGCACGTAGTCGAGCAGTTTGATCAGCGGCAGCTTCTTGGGGCGTACGTCCATCCGGCCGGCCTCGATCTTCGACAGGTCGAGGATGTCGTTGATGAGCTGGAGGAGGTCCGACCCCGACCGGTGGATCGTCGTCGCGAACTGCACCTCCTGGTCGGACAGATGGCCGTCCGGGTTGTCGGAGAGCAGCCGGGCGAGGATCAGGAGCGAGTTGAGCGGGGTGCGCAGCTCGTGCGACATGTTCGCCAGGAACTCGGACTTGTACTGCGACGAGGTCGCCAGCAGCGCTGCCTTCTCCTCCAGTTCGGCGTTCGAGCGCTGCAACTCGGCCTGCTGCGACTGGAGTTCGTCGGAGCGGTCCTGGAGCTGGATGGCCAGCCGCTGGGACTCGCCGAGCAGGGACTCCGTACGGGAGTTGGCGATGATGGTGTTGATCGCGACGCCGATGGTGTTCACGAACTGGTCGAAGAACGCCAGGTGGACGTCGGAGAAGCGGGAGAACGAGGCGAGCTCGATCACCCCGAGCAGCTTGTCCTCGAAGAGGATCGGGATGATGACGACGCTCGCGGGAGCCGCCTCGCCCAGACCGCTGTTGATCTTGATGTAGTCCGGCGGGGCCTCCTCCACCAGGATCCGCTTCTTCTCGCGCGCGGCCTGCCGTACGAGCCCGTGCACCGGCATGCTGACCGTGTCGACCGTCGCGCTCTGCGCCGAACCGTACCCGGCGATGAAGGCAAGTCCCTTGATGGGAAGGGCTGTCTGGAGAGTGGCCTTGTCCATTTCCGGGTCGGCGAGGAAGAAGGCGCCGTACTGCGCGTTCACCAGCGGTGTCAGCTCGCGCAGGATCAGGTCCGCGACCTCCATCAGGTCCCGGTGGCCCTGCATGAGGGCGGCGAGGCGGGCGAGGTTCGACTCCAGCCAGTCCTTGGCGCGGGTGGTCTCGCGGAGGTTGGCCACCATCAGGTTGATGTTGTCCTTCAGCTCGTCGACCTCGCCCTGGGTCTCCACCGTGATGGAGCGGGACATGTCGCCCTGGGCCACCGCGGACGCCACCTCGGCGATCGCGCGGACCTGGGTGGTGAGGTTGGACGCCAGCTCGTTGACGTTCGTCGTCAGGCGCTTCCAGGTGCCGTACACGCCCTCGACCTGTGCCTGGCCGCCCAGTTGGCCCTCGGAGCCCACCTCGCGGGCCACCCGGGTCACCTCGGACGAGAAGGACGACAGGGTGTCCACCATGGTGTTGATGGTGGTCTTCAGCTCCAGGATCTCGCCGCGCGCGTCCACGTCGATCTTCTTCGACAGGTCGCCCTGGGCCACCGCGGTGGCGACCTGCGCGATGTTGCGGACCTGCGAAGTCAGGTTGTCCGCCATGTAGTTGACGTTGTCGGTGAGATCCCGCCACACCCCGGAGACACCCAGCACCTGGGCCCGGCCGCCGAGGCGGCCGTCCGTGCCGACCTCGCGGGCCACCCGCGTCACCTCGTCGGCGAAGGCGCGCAGCTGCTCCACCATCGTGTTGACGGTGTCCTTCAGCTCCAGGATCTCGCCGCGCGCGTCGACGGTGATCTTCTTGGAGAGGTTGCCGTTGGCGACGGCCGTCGTCACCTGGGCGATGTTGCGGACCTGCGAGGTCAGGTTCAGGGCCATGAAGTTGACGTTGTCGGTGAGGTCCTTCCAGACGCCGGAGACGCCGCGGACCTGGGCCTGACCGCCGAGGTTTCCCTCGGTGCCGACCTCGCGGGCCACGCGGGTGACCTCGTCGGCGAAGGCGGAGAGCTGGTCGACCATGGTGTTGATCG
>NZ_JAHRIB010000169.1 GCF_019090165.1 Streptomyces sp. BV286 | reverse complement strand
CGCCGGGGTGCGCCGCCGCGGCGAGGAGGCCCAGCGGGCCGCCGCGGCCGGCGACCTGAACATCCTCATCGGCTACGACCTGCGCTTCTGGCGCGAGCTCAGCGGCCTGTTCGGCAACGTGCACCTCGCCGACTTCCTGCACCGGCTGCGCGTCCAGTCGTGGGTGTGCGCGGTCCAGCACCTGCGCAGGATCGAGAACCTGCGCGGTCATCTGTGGGCCGAGCACACGGACCTCGTGGACGCCCTCACGCGCCGCGACGTCGCAGCCGCGCACGCGATCGTCACGGAGTACAACGTCCACTCGCTGGCACTGATCGAGCGGCTGGCGCAGGACTGAGACCCGGCGGCCGCCAGTACGCCGACGGCAGATCGGCAGTACGCCGGCGGCACACCGGCAGTACGTATGCAGTACGTGTGCGGTCGGCGGGCCGGTGTGGGGTATCAGACCCGCACGAGGGGGACCGACCGCGCCTCCACCCATTACGCTTCCTGGACCACCGTGCTACGCGAGGAGCTCTCAGTTGGCCTGTGACCTGTGGCTGGTCCCGCTCGTCGACGTGTTGTGCCACACCCCCGACAACCCCTTCGCCGAGGAACTCGCGCTCTACGACAAGGTTCTGGGCGAGGCCGGACTTCCGCCGGTGCCGGTCTACGCGTACATGCCCGGGCTCTCCGGTGATGTGGCGCCGGTCGCGGGCTTCGACTACGACGCCCTGCACTTCCTGCGCCGCGCGTACCTGTTGCAGGTGTGCGGACTGGCGGTGACCCCGGTCGACGAGCTGGGCGGCGACTACGAGCAGCTGCTGGAGATGTTCGACACGACGGCCCAGCAGTCCCACCTGGTCTGGCACTACGACCACGCGGGCGCGTACGTGCCGGTCGACTTCCCGCATCCGCTGTCGAGCGACGAACTCCTCGCCGGGGGCGGCCCGCTGGGCTCGTCCCAGACCCTGCTGCGCGAGCTGGAATTCGTCGCCCCGTCGATCGGCATCGACCCCGCCAACCCGCCGCTGCCGCCCGAACCTCCCATGGCCCCTACGGAGTTGGAGGAACCGGCCGCGCCGGCCCCCTTCGACTCCAGCCCGTTCGCCCGCGAGCGGCACGTGTGGCTCGGCCTGCACGCGGCGGCGACGCGCAGCCTGGCACAGGGCTCGATGATCATCTTCAGCTAGACCACCATGATCGCGCGACGCGGGCGCCCGGCCTCGGCGGGCGGGCGTCCGCCCGCGAGGCGCAGGTGTGCCGAGCCGGTCAGCGGAGCTGGGACAGGCCCTTCTGGAGGTCCTCGCCGTTCATGATCGGGATCATCTCGACCTCGGCGTTGAACATGGTGAAGAACGGCTCACCGGCGGGAGGCACCTCCGAGCTGTCCTTCATGTCGAGGACCAGCAGGGCCGTTCGCCGTCCGCCCAGGGGGCCGAAGTACGCCGCCTCGGGCTTGAGGTGGTCCATGGCCTCCTTCATGAGCTCCGGCATCTTGCCGCTGCGGATCGCCTCGTTCGACTTCTCCGTGTCCAGGGTCGCCTTGAGCAGGACGCGCATCGCACTCACCTTCTCCTGATCTCGCGGATCCACGCGCACGCGTACAGGCTCAGGATAAGCCCGACATACCGGACCTGGCAGGTTATGGGGCCGTGCTGCCCGGCGCCGCCCGCCCCTCCCCACCGGCCGGCCGCCGACCTGCTCGGGCCCCCTGACCACCGTCGCGGCGCGGCGCCCACGGCCCGTCGCCGGCAGGGCACACGCGGCGCCCAGCACGACGCCCCCGGCCGACCGAAGCCGACCGGGGGCGCGAAAGCCCTGCTGAACCGCCTACTTGAGGAACGAGTTGATCTCGATCGTCTCGGTCCGGCCGGGGCCGACGCCGATCGCGGAGATCGGCGCGCCCGACATCTCCTCCAGCGCCTTCACGTAGTCCTGCGCGTTCTTCGGCAGGTCGGCGAAGGTCTTGGCCTTGGTGATGTCCTCGGACCAGCCCGGCAGCATCTCGTAGACCGGCTTCGCGTGGTGGAAGTCGGTCTGCGAGTACGGAAGTTCCTCGACGCGCTTGCCGTCGATCTCGTACGCCACGCAGACGGGGATCTGCTCCCAGCCGGTGAGGACGTCGAGCTTGGTGAGGAAGAAGTCCGTCAGGCCGTTGACGCGGGTCGCGTACCGGGCGATGACCGCGTCGAACCAGCCGCAGCGACGGTCACGGCCGGTGGTGACGCCGCGCTCGTGGCCGATGCGGCGCAGCGCCTCGCCGTCCTCGTCGAAGAGCTCCGTCGGGAACGGGCCCGCGCCGACCCGGGTCGTGTACGCCTTGAGGATGCCGATGACCCGGCTGATCTTCGTCGGACCCACGCCGGAGCCCGTGCAGGCGCCGCCCGCGGTCGGGTTCGACGACGTCACGAAGGGGTACGTGCCGTGATCGATGTCCAGCAGCGTGCCCTGGCCGCCCTCGAAGAGGACCACCTTGTCCTCTTCGAGCGCCTTGTTGAGCACGAGGACCGTGTCGGCGACGTACGGGCGCAGCTTCTCCGCGTACGTCAGCAGTTCCTCGACGACCTGCTCCGACTCGATGGCGCGTCGGTTGAAGACCTTGGTGAGGAGCTGGTTCTTGCCGTCGAGGGCCGCCTCGACCTTCTGCATCAGGATCGACTCGTCGTACAGGTCCTGTACGCGGATGCCGACGCGGTTGATCTTGTCGGCGTAGGTCGGGCCGATGCCCCGGCCGGTCGTGCCGATCTTCCGCTTACCGAGGAAGCGTTCCGTCACCTTGTCCACCGTCACGTTGTAAGGCGTGATGATGTGCGCGTTTCCGCTGATGAGGAGCTTGGAGGTGTCGACGCCTCGCTCGTTCAGTCCGTTCAGCTCGGAGAACAGGACCGACGGGTCGACGACGACTCCGTTACCGATGACCGGAGTACACCCCGGCGAGAGGATTCCGGAAGGGAGGAGGTGGAGGGCGTACTTCTGATCGCCCACGACTACCGTATGGCCGGCGTTGTTGCCGCCCTGGTAGCGCACCACATAGTCCACGGATCCACCGAGCAGGTCGGTGGCCTTTCCCTTGCCTTCGTCACCCCACTGAGCACCGAGCAGCACAAGTGCGGGCACGCGCGTACACCCCTTCCGGGCGGGGCATGTCCAAGGTCGGGGGCGTACGCGGCTGATTCTGGTACGGCTGCGTACGCCGGCGACCACCTTTGGCCGCGACCGTCGGACCGGATGCCCCGGAATAGACGAAGCCCCTGGCGCAATAGCGCAAGGGGCTCTTGCACAAAGATGCTACCCGAGGAAGCGAGGCAGGACCGAGGTGTCGACTTCCGACCAGCTCCTGGTGGTCATCGACCCGGTCGCCCGTCACGGTGACGGTGAGGCGGTACGGATCGCGAAAGACGTGCTCAGCGCGGGTGCGACGACGAAAGTGTGCCTCCCCGACGGGCCCGAGGAATTCGATCGGGTGCTCGCCCGGAGGGGTTCACGGCGGCCTGTCGTGATCGGGGACGACCGGGCGCTTCTGCGCGCTGTGTCCCTTTTGCACCGGCGGCGCGAGCTGGCCGGATGTGCGCTGTCCCTGGTGCCGGTGGGCACGAGCGGCGGGGCCCTGGCCCTCTCGCGGGCCCTCGGGGTGCCCATGGGGGCCGTCGCGGCGGCGCGGGCCGTGCTCGACGGGGCCGAGCGGCGGCTCGACCTGCTGGTCGACGACAGCGACGGGGTGGTGCTGGGCGCTCTGCGGATTCCGCCGCTGGGCGGGGGTGCCGGTGGCGGCCCGGCCGGGACGGGCAGCCCGGAGGAGGCAGGCGCGCACCACCATGCCTGGCTCCGCACCTGCCAGTCCCTCGTCCGCACGCTCGCGGCACGGCCCGCCCGGGCCACGACGCCTTCCGCACCCGGGCCCACCCGGCTGCGGGTCGAGGTCGACGGGGTGACGCTGGTCGATCTGGACCAGCCCGTGGAGGCCGTGTCGATCACTCCGGGGGGCAGCGGCGGTGGCGCCCGGATCGAGGTCAGGCCCGCCTCCGTCGGCGCGGAGGCGGCGCCGCTGGAGGCCACGGCCAGGACCATCACCGTGTCCGGCGCGGACTTCCGCTACCGGGCGGACGCGGTGGTCGGCGGCCCCGTCCGCACCCGGACGTGGACGGTACGGGAGGGAGCCTGGGGGCTCACCCTGCCGGGGTGAGGCGGCATGAGCGAGCGGGACACCGCCGGACGACGGCTGCCGCCGGGCCGGGCCGGCCGGGGCGCCGGAGCCCGGCGGGTGACCGGTGCATGCGGCAGGCGGGGGGCGACCGGTTCGCGCGGCAGCGGCGGGTGAACCGGTCCATGCGGCAGTCGGCGGGTGGCTGGTCCGCGCGGCAGCGGCGGGTGACCTCGCCGTGCTCGAGGGCGGAAGGCGAATTGCGGCGCCGTGAGGGCGGGCGGCCGGGCACGGCCCGTCGGCCGCCTGGCCGTCGGTGCGCCGCCCCCATGTCGATGTCGCCGGCCACAGCCGAGGCCCTTCCTTCAGGGAGCCGCGTGGCCGTGGCGGCGCCGATGCCGGTGGGCGTCAGGTGTCAGCCGGGCGCCCACCTGGCGCCGGCCGCCTGTGCGGGGGCCTGCGCCGCCCTGCTCCCGCAGTTCCCCGCACCCGCAGAACTGCCGTCACACCTCGACCCGCAGCCCCTCCAGCCCTCGAATCACGAAGTTCGGCTTCTGCCGGGGATCGGCCGCGAGCCGAAGCGAAGGGGCCTGCTCCAGCAACGCCCCCATGGACGCGGCGAGTTCGAGACGGGCGAGCGGCGCACCGATGCAGTAGTGGATCCCCGCACTGAATGAGATGTGCGGGTTCTCGGCGGTGGCACGCGACAGATCCAGCTCCTCCGGCCGGTCGAAGACCGCCGGGTCGTGGTTGGCGGACCCGAAGAGCAGCGCCACCTCGCTCCCCCGCGGAATCACCGTCCCGTCGACCTCGATCTCGTCCAGCACCCACCGCTCGAAGAGCTGCAGCGGGGTGTCGTACCGCATCAGTTCCTCCACCGCCGTACCCACCAGCCCTCGGTCCGCGCGCAGTGCCGCCAGCTGTCGCGGATGCCGGAACAGCGCCCACCATCCGTTCACCGTGGCGTTCACCGTCGCTTCGTGCCCCGCGTTCAGCAGGAGCACGCACGTCGAGATCATCTCCTGCTCGGTGAGCCGGTCCCCCTCGTCGTACGCCTCGATCAGCCCCGAGATCAGGTCGTCCCCGGGCTCCTTGCGCCGTTCGGCGATCAGCTCCTGCAGGAACTCGGTGAACTCGACCGACGCCCGCACCGCCTTCGCCGCCGTCTCCTGCGACGGACTCAGCTCGTACATCCCGCAGATGTCCGCCGACCAGGGCCGCAACTGCGCCCGCTGCGACTCGGGAATGCCCAGCATCTCCGCGATCACCGCCACCGGAAGCGGCTCGGCGACGTCCGTCAGGAGATCACCGCCGCCCGCCGCGACCAGCTGACCGACCAGCTCGGACGCCAGCCGCTCCACGTAGGGCCGCAGCCGCTCGACCGTCCGCGGGGTGAACGCCTTCGACACCAGCCGCCTGATCCGGGTGTGGTCCGGCGGCTCCAGGTCGAGCATCCCGTGGTCGTTCAGCACGTGGAACGGCTCGTGCTCGGCCGGTGGCGCCGTCCGCCCGAAGTCCTCGTGCGTGAACCGGTGCTGGTACGTCCGCCCCAGCCGCCGGTCCCGCAGCAGCGCCGACACGTCCGCGTGGTGCGGCACCAGCCACTGGTCGGTGGGCTCGTAGTAGTGGACCCGGCCCCGGGCACGCAGCTCGGCGTACGCGGGGTAGGGGTCGGCCACGAAGGCCTGGTCCCAGGGGTCGAACGCCGGCGGGATATCGGTAGCTGCCATGACCGGACGCTAACCGGAGGTGTCCCCGTCTGACCAGGCCTGTCAGCCCGGTGTCACCAGGCGTGCCTCGTACGCGAACACCGCTGCCTGCGTGCGGTCCCGCAGTCCCAGTTTCACGAGGATGCGGCTCACGTGGGTCTTGATGGTGGAGTCCGCGACGACCAGGCGGCCGGCTATCTCCGCGTTGGACAGGCCCTGGGCGATGAGGACCAGCACCTCCGTCTCCCGGTCGGTCAGATCCCCGTACGCCGCGTGGGCGGTCGCCGAGAGGCGGGGTTCGTCGGAGATCTTCGAGAACTCCGTGATCAGCCTTTTCGTCACCGAGGGCGCCAGCAGTGCCTCGCCGGCCGCGACCACCCGTACCCCGTCCGCGAGCTGCCGGGCCGAGGCGTCCTTCAGGAGGAATCCCGAGGCTCCGGCGCGCAGCGCCTGGTACACGTACTCGTCGAGGTCGAACGTCGTCAGCACGAGCACCTTCGCCGCGCCGTCCGCCGCCACGATCGCTCGTGTCGCCTCGATGCCGTTCATCTCGGGCATCCGGATGTCCATCAGGACGACGTCCGGCGCGAGCTCCCGGACCCGGTCGACGGCCTCCCGGCCGTTGACCGCCTCGCCGACGACCTCGATGTCCGGCATCGCGCCGAGGAGCACCGAGAACCCCTCGCGAACCATCATCTGGTCGTCGGCGATCAGTACGCGGATGGTCATGCCGAGTCCTCCGTCTGCACGGCCGCCGTGACCGGCAGGAAGACCTCGACCGCGTAGCCCCCGTCGTCCGTCGCCTCCGCCGTCATCTCCCCGTCCAGCATCGACACCCTCTCCCTCATGCCCGTGATGCCGTGCCCGGCACCCGGTGACGGCTTGACGAGCCCGGTCGCCGGACCGTTCACGATCCGCAGTCCCAGTCCGCCGAGCACATAGCTGATCTCCACCTTGGCCGCGGCGCCCGGCGCATGGCGCAGGCTGTTGCTCAGGGCCTCCTGGACTATTCGGTAGGCGGACAGCTCGACGCCCTGGGGAAGCTCACGCACCGCGCCCGTGACCGTCCGGTCCACCTGGAGGCCCGCGTCCCGCACGTTCTCCAGGAGGCGGTCCAGGTCCGCGAGCTTGGGCTGCGGGGCGTCCGGGGCCTCGTAGTCCTCGGCCCGGACGACCCCGAGGACCCGGCGCAGCTCGGAGAGCGCGATGACGGCGTTCTCCCTGATCACCGAGAAGGCGTACTCCAGCTCCGGCGGGGGGTTCTCCACGCGGTAGGGCGCGGCCTCCGCCTGGATGGCGACGACCGACATGTGGTGCGCGACGACGTCGTGCAGCTCGCGGGCGATGGTCGTGCGCTCTTCGAGAAGGGTGCGCTTGGAACGCTCGGTCGCGGTCACGGTCTGCTGGGCGGTCACCTTCCGCGCGGCGTCGTGCCGCACATGCCACACCGTGACGACCAGCAGCGCCAGGGCGCAGACGAACAGGAAGGGCATCGTGTTCGTGTAGTAGTGGCTGCTCCCGAAGAAGACCTCGGTGAAGAGGCCGTAGGCCGCGGTCAGTCCCCACATCCACGCCGCCGTGCGGGGCCTGGTCCGCAGCGCCACGACCGTGAGCACGACGAGGTGGGTCGCGAAGGCGCCGGGCAGCCAGGGCCAGTCGCTCCCGTAGCCGTCGTCGAGCAGGGCCACGACCGGCGTCATCGCGAGGGAGATCCAGAAGGCGGCGACCGGCCTGAGCAGCGTCAGCAGGATCGTGCCGAGCGCGAGCATGCCGGTCAGGAGCTGCGCGAGATCACCGCCGCCGTTGCCCGCGAGGGAGATGAGCAGCGCCACCACTCCGGCCAGTGCCACCAGGACGTGCGGGGTCCGGGTGGCCCACTCACGCAGGCGCGGCGGCAGCAGTCGGGTGAGGGGGCCGTCCACACGCATCCGCGGAAGCGGGCGGACGGCGAAGGCGTTGTCGAACAGGTCCTGCCGCAGCCCTCGTGACGCGTCCATCACGAGCTGGAACTCGGGACTGCGCGCCAGGCCATCGCCCGGCGGCCTCGTCTGTGTCTGTGTCGTCTCGGTCACATACAGAACGGTAGGCGGAGGTGGGGGCAGCGGTCGTCACCAGTGAGAAGGGTCATTCGGCCTCCCTCTCAGGTACTACGGGTATCTCCAGCGCCCCCGTCGGTGGGTCCTGTGGTGGGCCGGGGCACCGGTCCGGCGATGGCGGTGCAGGCCGGACCCTCAGTAGCCGGTGGGGCGGACCAGCCCGCACTCGTACGCGAAGACGGCCGCCTGGGTGCGGTCCCGCAGGCCCAGCTTCACGAGGATGCGGCCGACGTGGGTCTTCACGGTCTGCTCGGCGACGAAGAGCCGCTCGGCGATCTCCGCGTTCGACAGGCCCTGCGCGATGAGGGCGAGAACCTCCGTCTCGCGCTCGGTCAGCTCGCCGACGCGCTGCTTGAGCGGGGCGCGGGGCGTGGTGTCCAGCCGGGAGAACTCGGCGATGAGACGCCGGGTGATCCCCGGCGCGAGCAGCGCGTCGCCGGCTGCCACGATCCTGACCGCCTCCGCCAGCTGGTCGGCGGACGCGTCCTTGAGCAGGAACCCGGAGGCACCCGCGCGCAGCGCCTCGTACACGTACTCGTCGAGGTCGAAGGTGGTCAGCACCAGGACTCTGATCTGCGGGGTCTCGTCGGTGATGCGGCGGGTGGCCTCGATGCCGCCGAGCTCGGGCATGCGGATGTCCATCAGGACGACGTCCGGGGTCAGTTCGGCGACCTTCGCGATCGCGTCCAGGCCGTCGACCGCCTGACCGACCACGTCGATGTCGGGCTGGGTGTTGAGCAGCACCGTGAAGCCCTGCCGGACCATCTGCTGGTCGTCGGCGATGAGTACGCGGATGCTGCCGCTCGTCATGAAGTGTCTCCGGTGGGGTTCTTGGGGTTTTTGAGGTTCTTGGGGTTGCGATTTATGGGGTTCTTGGGGCTCGTGGGATGCGTGCGGTTCACTCGGTTCGCGGTGCCTGGGATGTTGAAGTCGAAGTCGAAGGCGCCTGACGCCCGGTGGTCGGGTGCGCGGTCCCCCGGTGCGGAGCCGGTCGGCGCGGCGACGCCGGAGCGGGGCAGGAACGCCGCCACGGTGAAGCCTCCGCAGGACGTCTCCACGGCCATGAGCGTGCCACCGAGCATCATCGCCCGCTCCCGCATCCCGAGCAGACCGTGTCCCGCGCCAGGAGAGGGCGGGGCCGGTCTCCTCGGCGCGGAGTTGACGACCCGGATCTGCAGGCCGCGCGGGAAGTGGGTGAGCTCCACCCGCACCACGGACCCGGGCGCGTGCCGCAACACGTTGCTCAGCGCCTCCTGGATGATCCGGTACGCGGACAGCTCCACACCGGGCGCCAGGGGAAGCCGCTCTCCGCTGATCTCCGTGGTCACCGTCAGCCCGGCGGTGCGGGTGTTCTCGACCAGGACGTCCAGGCGGTCGAGGGTGGGCTGCGGGGCGTGGGGGGCGGCACCGGTGCCGGGCGCGCCGAGGCCGTACGGATCGTCGGGGTTCTCCGAGCGCAGCACGCCGAGGACCCTGCGCAGTTCGGTGAGCGCCTCCAGGGCGTTCTGCCGGATGCCGTCGAGGTTCTCCCGCAGTTCGTCGGAGGGGTTGTCCACCAGGTGCGGGGCGACCTGGGCCTGGATGGAGATGACCGACATGTGGTGGGCGACCACGTCGTGCAGTTCGCGGGCGATGCGGTTGCGCTCCTCCAGGAGGGTGCGGCGGGAGCGCTCCTCGGCGGTCAGGGACTCCTGCTCGACGAGCTGGCTGCGGGCCTCGCGGTTGCCGCGCACGGCGGTGCCGAGGAGGACGGCGACGGCGAACACGGAGACCGCCAGCAGGCCCGTGCCCGAGTAGGGCCCTCCGCCCAGGACGCCCTGGGTGAACGCCGTGATCAGCCCGGTGATCGTCAGCACCGCGAGAGCCACGCGGGCGGGCATCCGCAGCGCGAGCAGAAGGAGGATGAAGGCGTGCGCGATGATCGCGGGCCCGAGCCAGGGCCAGTTGGGACCCGGCGCAACCATGTCCGCCATGTTCGACCGCGCGGCCACCGCGACCACGAAGGTCGCGGACAGCGAGAGCCACCACGCCGGAACGGGCCGCCACAGGGCTAGTACGAGGGCCACGCCCTGCGCCGTCCCGGCCAGCAGGCCGAGCTCGACGTCCAGCCGGTACGCGGCGCTCGTCTCATCGGTGCCGGTTAGCCCGACGGCGAGAGCGATCAGGCAGATCACGACGTGCGGCAGCCGGCGCAGCCAACGGGGCCGGGACAGCGGCGGCAGGGGCGCCCCGCCGGACGTCAGTCCCACCAGCAGGGCGCGCAGCACGCCGCGGACGCGACCGGCGTGGATCGGGCGCGCAGGGCCGGGGCCACTGTCGGCGCTCTCGGAGCGGGCGGGCAGCGGCGCGACGGGACGGTGGCCGGAGGGTGAGGCCGGGCAGGGGGCGTCCGTCCGGGCGTCGTTCGCGTCGTCGTCCACGCCGTCAACCCTAGGCACGGCGGGCCTCCTTCGATTCCACGGCGACGCGATGGGTGCGCACGACGCGTGACGGACGGCGGATGCGGCGGACTCGGCGGCGGCGCCCCTGTTCGTAGGAGCGGAAGGCGGCCCAGCACACGGACAGGGCGAGGGCGAAGACGGGGAGCCAGGCGAGGCGGAACGCCACCCAGCCGAGATCGTCGGGGACGGTGTGCAGGCCGGGGAGGCGGCCCGCGAGGAGGCCGGTCGCGGTGACCGACATCAGTGCCGTCTGGTGCCACAGGAAGATGGTCATCGCGGAGAGGTTGACGAGCGCCACCCACGCCCAGAGCACGGGGCGTCGCATCGCCCGCCGCAGCGGGTCGCGCAGGAGCAGGGCGAGGCCGCACTGGGCCAGGCCGAAGGTGACAGCTGCCAGGGTCGGCGGGTCGAGGTTGGAGACCGTGGCGCCGGGGACCCCGACCATCGACGCGGGGTAGCCGCCCCACGCGACCAGCACGGCCGTCATCACCGCTCCTCCCGTGAGCAGCACCCAGCCGGAACGCCGGGTCAGCTCGCCCCGGGTCCAGGCCGCGCCCAGGGTGTAGGGCACCAGCCAGCCCGCTGCCACGTTCACCCAGCCGAGCCAGGGCGGGCCGCCGAGGCCGAACCGGATGAGATCCACATGGAGAACGACGGCCAGCGGCCACAGCGGGTTGATCCGGGTCACCAGCGGGGTCAGTGTCGTCAGCGCGGCGAAGACCAGCAGGAACCAGAGCGGGGACAGGACCAGCTTCAGCAGCGCGTGCACGGTCTTCAGGTCGGCGCCCGTCACGAGCAGGCCGACGGTGGCCACGGCCCACAGTCCGACGACGGCCGCCACCGGATTGAAGAGCCGGGACAGACGCGTACCGAGCCAGCGGCCGTAGGTCGTGCCGCGGGCCCGTGCCGACTCGTATCCCTTGGTCGCGACGTGTCCGCCCACCAGGAAGAACACGGCCAGTGTCTGGAACACCCAGGAGGCGGGTGCCAGCCACGGCATGTGCGCCAGCGGGCTCGACGTGCGCAGGGTGCCGCCGTCGGCGACCAGGGCGGTGACGAGCCAGTGGCCCAGCACGACGCCGAGTATCGCGAAGGCGCGCAGGGCGTCGACGCTGCGGTCCCGGTCCGCGGGTGTCGCCGCGTCGATCCGCTTCGCCGCGGCGCCCAGGCGCCGCATCACCTCACGCACGGGTCACCGCCGATGTCTCGCCGAGGACGATCCGGGCGAGGTTGTCCAGGGAGACCGATCCCGGCCTGAGGTAGTCGCTGTGGCCGCCGCCGCCCGCCGCGAACACCCGGGCGCCGAAGGCCGGGGACACGGGGTCGGTGCCGAAGCCGATCGTCGTGCCGAAGAGGTCGGCCTCGGTGTGCGGGACGTCGGCGATCCAGTCGTCGGCGCCGCGGCCCGCCCAGACCCGGGCCTTCGTGCGGAGGCCGGCCGCGGAGTCTTCGCCGGTGCCGGGGCTGCCGAAGAACACGAGGTCGGAGATGCCGGGGCCGCTCGCCGCACGGGCGCACACGACCGTCCCGTACGAGTGGCAGAGCAGGGAGATCCCGGCGCGGCCGTTCACCGTCCTCAACTCGTCCGTGAACTCGCGCAGTTCGGGTGCCGCCTGCTCGGCCCGGCCCGGGGTGAGCACCGCGGGGCTGATCGTGCCGGGCGTCTCGTAGCCGAGCCAGGCGACCACCGCGGCATGTGCCCCGAGTCTCCGGTGCAGGGCGAGGGCGCCTTCACGGAAGCGGTCGTACGTGTCCAGGGTCGTGTCGGAGCCGGGCACGAGGACCGCCACGTGGTCGGCCTCCGCAAGGTCGCCGAAGACCTCTGTGGCGCGGCCGGAACCGCGGGCGTCGAAGGACAGGAAGTACCGGGACGGGCTCGCCATGGCGCGGACCGCGGCCGCCCGGCCCCGGTCTCCGTGGTCCGCGGCCATCCGGGAGGCCTCGTCGGCGTTCGCCCGGTTCGCCGCGTACGCCCTGTCCAGGGTCGACGCGGTGACCGGGCCGACGCGGGCCGGGGCGGGAGCCGGTATCTCCGGATGCGCCGCCGCGGCGGAGACCGGGGCGACCACGGCGGCCGTGATCAGCGCGGCGAGCAGTCCGCGCCGCAGCCTGCCCCAGCCGGCCGGCCGCCGCATCCGCCTCACCGGCGGCTCCGACGTCAGCTCCGGCCACGGCTCCGGTGACAAGTCCAGTGCCGGCTCCGGTGACGAATTCGATGCCGACTCCGGTGACGGTGACGATTCCGGTGCCGGCTCCGTTGCCGTTGCCGGTTCCGGTGACGAATCCAGTGCTGGCGGGCCCGGTGCCGTCCGAGTCGCGTCCGCGGGCGCCCGCGTCGCGGTCTCCCCCGCTCTCCCCCACAGCCCCATGACCCGCCCCCGTCCAGTCCGCCCGCCCATCGGGCCTCACTGGAAAGGAAGTTACGAATTCGGGCTCGTGGTCGGCGTCCCGCCAGGGAGCTCACCTGGGAGGTAGCTCTCAGGTACTACGGGTATCACCGTGACCGGCGAAGGGGCGGCAGGCGAAGCCGCCGTGAGGGAGGTGAAGCCGCATAAAGGGGGCGGTGAAGCCGCACGAAGGCGGCAGGTGAAGCCGCAAGGCCCGCGGGACCCGCGCGCCCCGCCCTCCTACCAGGCCAGCTGGGCGATCTCCTCCGCCACCACCGCGCACGCGTCCGCCGCCGGGTCGATCAGCGGGAAGTGGCCCACGTCCTCCAGGAGCGTCAGCCCCACCACCTCGCCGGCCTTCGCCGCTGCGTCCGCGTACGCCTCGGCGACCGCCTGCGGCACGACCGTGTCCGTCCTGCCCTGCACCAGCGTCGTGGCGATGCCCGTCGGGAGGAGCAGGGCCGGATCGGCGTACGGCTGCCGCTCCTCGAACTTCGCCTCGCCGCCCAGGAGTTGGAGAGAGGCTCCGGAACACACGTCCAGTTTCTCCGCGACCGCGAAGTCGGCGATCGGGGCGAGTGCCACCACACCGCGCAGCGGGGCGGGCCGGCCCAGGTACCAGGGCGCGTCGGCCGGCAGCAGGTGGCGGGCGGCGGCCCAGAGGGCCAGCTGGCCGCCCGCCGAGTGACCGGTGACCACCGTGCGGCGCGCGTCGGCCCCCGGCAGGGCCTCCCGCACGAGCCCCGGCATCGCGTCGAGTGCCGCCGCGACGTCGTCGAAGGTGTCGGGCCAGCGCCCCGCGACGGGACCCGTTCCGCCCTGCGCCGGGATCGTGTTGCCGCGCCGGTACTCGACGTTGGCGACGGCGAAGCCCCGCCTGGCCAGGAAGTCCGCGAACGGGGTGATGTGCCGCCGGTCGTACGGGGCCCGCCAGGCGCCGCCGTGCAGGACGACGACGAGCGGGGCCGACTCCTCGCCGCCGCGCGGGGCGTAGAAGTCGACGACCTGGTCGGGGTGGTCGCCGTACGCGGCGGTGGCGTCGGGGTCGACGGGCGGGTGCGAGAAGGCCGACTCCTCCTCCGCGGCGTCGCGGGCGTCGTCCGGCATGCTCGAACCTCTCAGCGGTGCGGTGTGCGTTCCCCGGGCACGTGAGCTCCGGGAGCTCCCGATCAACACATGCCGGGGCGCGGGTCGTTGGCGGGACGGTATCAGGCCGGTGACGTGCGTCAACACGAGGCCGTAACGCTCGGTGAAGGGCAAACGGTCCTGCTGTTCCGTTACGCTGGTCGAGTACCGCGCAACCCGCCACGAAACGCCGCGCCCCACCCACGGGCCATCGTCTACCGCCCACGGACCACCGTTCTACCGCCCACGGGACACCGTTCCCCGTCCATGAGACGCCGTCCCGGCCCGCGCAACACCCTCGACGCCCGCGCAAGGAGCCCGCATGACCGGACCGGCCGACCCCGAGCCCGAGCCCGGCACCGTCCGTCCCGGTGGCCGTACCGCCCGGGTCCGTACGGCCGTGCTGCGGGCCGCCGGGGACGTACTGGCCGAGCAGGGGTTCGCCCATCTCGACCTGGCCGACGTGGCCCGGCGCGCCGAGGTGGGCAAGACGACCGTGTACCGGCGCTGGGGTTCGGTCACCGGCCTCGTCGCCGACCTGCTCGGCGACATGGCCGAGCAGTCGCTGCCCCGGACCGACACGGGCACCGTGCTCGGCGATCTGCGCGCCAACGCCGCGCTGGTGCGTCGTACGCTCGCCGATCCCCGCCAGGGGGCGCTGTTCCGGGCGGTGATCGCCGCCGCGACGTGCGACCGGCGCACCGCGGACGCTCTGCGGCACTTCTACGACGTACGGGTCGCGGAGTGGGCTCCGTGCGTCGAACAGGCCGTCACCCGAGGCGAGTTGCCCCCGGGGACGGACCCGTCCGCGGTCGTGCGGGCGGTGTCCGCACCGCTGTACTACGCGCTGCTCACCACCGGGGTGGCGCCGGGGACGGCCGACGCCGAGCGCGCCGCGGAGGCGGCGGTCGCCGCGGCGGCGGCCGGGGTGTTCGTCGCCGGACCTTGAACGGGCGAGGGCGCCCGGCAAGTCCTCGCCGTCCCCGGCACCCTCACCTTTCCCACCTGACCCGCCCGTCCTGAACGCCCCGCCCCGAACGGCCTGTCCCGAACGGCCCGTCCCGAACGGCTCCGTCGTGAACGGCCCGTCCCGAACGGCTCCGTCGTGAACTGCCCTTTCCTCAGCCGCCGGACGGGCTGAGGTGCTCGGGCCGGAAGATCTCCCCCAGCACCCGTGCCGCCCGCTCCACGTCCCCGAATCCCACGTACAGCGGTGTGAACCCGAAGCGCAGGATGTCCGGTTCGCGGAAGTCACCAACCACTCCGCGCCCGATCAGGCGGCGCATCACCTCGCCCGCGTCGGCGCAGCGCAGCGCGACCTGGCTGCCCCGCTCGGCGTGGGCGGAGGGGGTCACCGGCTCCACGGCCCCCTCGGGCACGTACGCCGCGACGCACTCCAGGAAGAAGTCCGTCAGGGCGAGGGACTTGGCGCGGACCGCCTCGATCGAGACGTCGTCCCAGACCTCCAGGGCCGCCTCCAGGGCGAGCATGGAGAGGATGTCCGGGGTGCCGACGCGGCCGCGGACGGCACCGGGGGCCGGGGTGTAGTCCGGGGCCATGCCGAACGGCTCGGCGTGCGAGTTCCAGCCCGGCAGCGGTGAGTCGAAGCGTGCCTGGTGGTCCCGGCGGACGTAGAGGTACGCCGGTGAACCGGGGCCGCCGTTCAGGTACTTGTAGGTGCAGCCGACCGCCAGGTCCACGCCGTGTTCGTCGAGACCGACCGGCAGGGCACCGGCGCTGTGGCAGAGGTCCCAGACGGCGACGGCTCCCACGGCGTGGATCGCCGCCGTCAGGGACGGCAGGTCGTGCAGCCGGCCCGTGCGGTAGTCGACGTGGTTCAGCAGCACCGCCGCCGTACGGTCGCTCAGGGCGCCCCGCACCTCGCCGGGCGCCACCGGGCGCAGCGTGCAGCCCGTGAGCCGCGCGGCCGACGCGGCGATGTAGCCGTCGGTGGGGAACGTCGTCGCGTCGACCAGGACCTCGTCGCGAGGACCCGGGCCGTGCCCGCCGTCCTCCTGCCCGGCCGCGAGCCGGACCGCGCCCACAACCGCCTTGAACACGTTGACACTTGTCGAGTCGCCGACGACGATCTGCCCTGCCGCCGCGCCCACCAGCGGCGCGATCCGGTCGCCGATCCGCTCCGGCGCGGTCCACCAGCCGCTCTCGTCCCACGACCGGATCCGCAGCGAACCCCACTGCCGGCGCACGACGTCCTCGACGCGCCCGGGCACCGAGCGCGGCAGCGCGCCGAGCGAGTTCCCGTCCAGGTACACCGTGTCGTCCAGCACGAACTGCGCGCGCAGCTTGCCCAGTTCGTCCACGGCGTCCAGCGCGGCCGCCCTCGCGGCGTACGACCCGTCCGACCCCGGCGATCCCTGGGACCCGTGCGCCCCCTGCGACCCGTACGGCTCAGACATGGGACCGTGCCGTCCACAGCTCGGGGAACACGTTCTTGCGGGCCCGCTTCTCCAGCCAGGCCACACCGGCCGAGCCGCCCGTGCCCGTCTTCGAGCCCATCGCCCGCCGGGTGGCGACGAGATGGTCGTTGCGCCAGCGCCACACGAGCTCGGCGACGTCGGTCAACGCCTCGCCGAGCCGGGCGAGTTCGGCGCTCTCGTCCCCGGCGTACAGGTCCGTCCACACGGCCTCGACCTCGGGCGACGGCTCGTAGCGCTGGGACACGTCACGTTCGACGACCGAGCCGGGGATCGCGTGCCCGCGCCGCGCGAGCAGCCGCAGCACCTCGTCGTACAGGCTCGGCTCGTGCAGGGCCTTCTCCAGCTCGGCGTGGACGCGGGGCGCGCCCCGGTGCGGCACCAGCATGGACGCCGACTTGTCGCCGAGCAGGAACTCCATCCGCCGGTACATCGCGGACTGGAAACCGGAGCCCTCACCGAGAGCGCTGCGGTACGAGTTGAACTGGGCCGGAGTGAGCTGGCCGAGCGGCTTCCAGGAGGCGGTCAGCGCCTCCAGCTCCCGTACCGAGCGCTTCAGAGCCGCCACCGCGACCGGCACCCGGTCCTCGCGCAGCGCCTTCGCCGCGGTCTCCCACTCGTGGACGATGACGGTGAACCACAGCTCCATGACCTGGGTCGTCACCAGGAAGACCATCTCTCCGGGGTCGTCGGAGAGGGTGTGCTGGAGGTGGGTGAGGACGTCAGCCTGGACGTAGTCCTCGTACGGGGTCGTGCCCTGGAAGTCGAGATGCGGGGTCTCGGGCTCCGAAGCCTCTTGCGGCTGAGCCTGTTGGGACATCGCTGTCTCCTGCTGTACTCCGGGTAGCGGTCCGCCCCTGCCGAATTCCGACACGGGGGCCCCGGTCCCCAACGGCATACTCCACAATCCTGCCCCGAAACCGCAAGGTCCGCCTGGTCACACCAGGCGGACCTGCACAGACACGGCCCTTCGGCGGCAGGCGGGGCCGGACCCGCCCGCTCCTCGGTGGCCCGTGGGGCTAGCCCAGGGTCTGGGCCGCCGCCGGGGAGGAGTCCTTCAGGAACTGCGAGCAGCGCTCGTACTCCTCCTGCTCGCCGATCGCCTGGGCGGCGCGGGCGAGGCCGTGGAGGGCGCGCAGGAAGCCGCGGTTCGGCTCGTGCTCCCACGGCACCGGGCCGTGGCCCTTCCAGCCACCCCGGCGCAGGGAGTCGAGGCCGCGGTGGTAGCCGGTACGGGCGTACGCGTACGACTCGACGACACTGCCGCGCTCGTACGCCTCGTCGGCCAGCTGGGCCCAGGCGAGCGAGGAGGTCGGGTACTTCGCGGCGACGTCGGCCGGTGCGGTGCCGTTCGCCAGGAGCTCGCGCGGCTCCGGGTCGTCGGGCAGGTGGGTCGGGGGCGGTCCCCCGAGGAGGTTCTCGTGAATGGACATGGGTTCCAGTCTGCCTGGCCCGGACCCCGGCGCGCGCCGCGCGGGCCGCATTACTCGAACCGCGAACGGGAACGGCTACTCCAGACGCCCGCGCGACCGGTTCGGCTCCAGCGGTGGGGCCGTCACCCCGCCGTGCGTGAGGCATTCCGGACGCAGGCAGCCCGGCGGCGGCTTCCGTACCGTCGCGAAGGCGATCACCGCGCCCACGAGCAGGAGCCCCGCGCACAGGGGCATGGCCCGGCGGAAGGCCTCGTCGAAGGCGTCCGCCGAGCGGTACGCCTCCTCGCCCATGCCGACCAGCAGCGGCAGCGCGGCCACCGCGACCAGACCCGCGGCACGGGCCGCCGCGTTGTTGACCCCGCTGGCCAGGCCCGCCCGGCCCATGTCCACGGAGGCGAGCACGGTCGCGGTGAGGGGCGCGACCAGGGTCACCATGCCGAGGCCGAGCACCAGGACGGCGGGCAGCACGTCACGCACGTACGACGCGTCCTCGCCCACCCGCAGCATCAGCAGCATCCCGGCCGCGCACAGCAGCGGGCCCACGGTGAGCGGGATGCGGGGGCCCACGCGCTGGGCGAGCTCGCCGGAGCGGGCCGACAGGAACAGCATCAGGACCGTCGTCGGCAGCAGGGCCGTACCGGCGCCGAGGGCCGTGTATCCGGCCACGACCTGCAACTGGAGCACGGACAGGAAGAAGAACCCGCCGAAGGCCGCGTACACGCACAGCGTGACGAGGTTGACCGCCGTGAACTGGCGGGACGCGAAGATGTCGAGCGGCATCATCGGGTCGGGCCGCCGTCGCTCCACGGCCACGAAGGCGACGCCCGCCGCGACACCGGCGGCCGCCGTCACCGCCACGACGGGCACCGAGCCGCCCGGCGCCTCGATGAGGGCGTACGTCACCAGGGCCAGCGCCAGCGCACCAAGGGCGGCGCCGAGGACGTCGAAGCCACGCCCGTGGACCCGGTCGTCCTTCGACTCCGGTACGTGACGCAGGGCGATCGGCACGCACAGCAGCGCGAGCGGGACGTTGAGGAGGAACACCCAGCGCCAGCCGGGGCCGTCCACCAGCCAGCCGCCCAGGAAGGGGCCGACCGCCGCGCCGATGCCGCCGAACCCCGACCACAGGCCGACGGCCCTCGCCCGGTCGTCCGGGTGGAACGAGGCCTGGATCAGCGCGAGCGAACCGGGCGTGAGCAGCGCGCCGCCGATGCCCTGCAAGGCGCGGGCCGCGATGAGCACGCCCTCGTCGGGCGCGAGCCCGCACAGCAGCGAGGCCACCGCGAACCAGACCACGCCGACGACGAACACCTTCCGCCGTCCGAAGCGGTCCCCGAGGGCCCCGCCCAGGAGGATCAGGCCCGCGAGGGTCAGCATGTAGGCGTTGGCGGTCCACTGGAGACCGGCCAGGTCCGCGTCGAGGTCGCGGCCGATCGTGGGCAGCGCGACGTTCACCACGGTCGAGTCCAGCAGCGCCATGCTCGACCCGAGCACCGTGGTCAGCAGGATCCACTTCCCGGCGGGACTGGACATCCTGACGGCCGGATTCGCCTGCGGAGGGGCAGCCATGCCCCGGATCATACGGACACCGGAGCAATCGGACACCGGGGCGGACGGACACGGGGGCGGACGGACACGGGGGCGGACGCAGACCGCAGTGGCCGGAGACGGGAGCGACCGCAGACGGGAGCGGACGGAGACCGGAGCGGACGGAGACCGGAGCGGACGTCCGCCGGAACAAGAGGCGCCGGAACGAGAGGCGCCGGAGCACGAAGGCGTACGGACGCACGGCGGGGCCCGGCTCCCCGAAGGGAACCGGGCCCCGCCGCCGGAGCCCGGGCGCGTACCCGGGCCGGATGCCTACTTGATCTTCGTGCCGGTGGAGCGGAGGTTGCCGCAGGCCTCGGTGACCCGCGCGGCCATCGAGGCCTCGGCGAGCTTGCCCCAGGTGCGGGGGTCGTACGTCTTCTTGTTGCCGACCTCGCCGTCGACCTTCAGGACGCCGTCGTAGTTGCGGAACATGTGGTCCGCGACCGGGCGCGTGAACGCGTACTGCGTGTCGGTGTCCAGGTTCATCTTCACCACGCCGTTCTCCAGCGCGGTGGCGATCTCCTCGGCCGTGGAGCCGGAGCCGCCGTGGAAGACGAAGTCGAACGGGGACGGCTTGCCGTACTTGGCGCCGACGCCCTCGTTCAGCTCCTTGAGGAGCTCGGGACGGAGCACCACGTTGCCCGGCTTGTAGACGCCGTGCACGTTGCCGAAGGACGCGGCCAGGAGGTAGCGGCCCTTCTCGCCGAGACCGAGGGCCTCCGCGGTACGGATCGCGTCGTCGACCGTCGTGTAGAGGGAGTCGTTGATCTCGTGCGAGACACCGTCCTCCTCGCCACCGGTCGGGGTGATCTCGACCTCGAGGATGATCTTCGCGGCGACGGCGCGGGCCAGCAGCTCCTGGCCGATGGCGAGGTTGTCCGCGAGGGTCTCCGCCGAGCCGTCCCACATGTGGGACTGGAACAGCGGGTTCTCGCCGCGGGCCACGCGCTCCTCGGAGACCGCGATCAGCGGACGCACGTACCCGTCGAGCTTGTCCTTCGGGCAGTGGTCCGTGTGCAGGGCGACCGTGATGTCGTACTTCTTGGCGACGATGTGCGCGAACTCGGCCAGGGCGACCGAGCCGGTCACCATGTCCTTGTTGTGCTGGCCGCCCAGGAACTCCGCACCGCCGGTGGAGATCTGGATGATGCCGTCGCTCTCGGCCTCCGCGAACCCGCGCAGCGCAGCGTGCAGGGTCTGGGACGAGGTCACGTTGATGGCCGGGTAGGCGAACTTGCCTGCCTTCGCCCGGTCGAGCATCTCGTTGTAGACCTCGGGGGTTGCGATCGGCATCTGTCCGCTCCTTGTGTATGTGCGGGTGGCGTTCTGCTGCTTACGGCCCTGACCTAGGGAGTGACGTCATCGTCGTCCCCATCTTTCCAGACTTGACCGGATGCTCCGGCCTCGGTGTTCGACCCTGTGGACAACTGATCATCTGTGGACAGCCACCCGGGGCCGGGGCCCGGCCGCTCGGGGCCGGGCCGGTTCAGCCGGGGGCCGGTTCAACCGGGGGCCGGTTCAGTCGAGGCCCAGCTCGTCCTTGGAGTACGCGAAGAGGTACGGGACGCCGGCGCCTTCCTGGATCTTCTCCGCGGCGCCGGTGGCGCGGTCGACGATGGTCGCCACGCCGACGACCTCCGCACCGGCCTCCCGCACGGCCTCAACGGCGGTGAGCGGGGAGCCACCGGTGGTCGAGGTGTCCTCGACCACCAGGACGCGGCGGCCGCGGATCTCGGGGCCCTCCACGCGCCGCTGCAGGCCGTGCGCCTTCGCCGCCTTGCGGACCACGAAGGCGTCGAGGCGCCGGCCGCGCGTCGCGGCGGCGTGCAGCATGGACGCGGCCACCGGGTCGGCGCCCATGGTGAGGCCGCCGACCGCGTCGAAGTCCAGGTCCGCCGTCAGGTCGAGCAGCACCTGGCCGACCAGCGGCGCGGCCTCGCCGTCCAGCGTGATCCGCCGCAGGTCGACGTAGTAGTCGGCCTCCAGACCCGAGGAGAGGGTCACCCGGCCGTGCACCACGGCCTTGTCCTTGATCTGCCGCAGCAGCTCGCCGCGGGTGCCTGCCGGTCCTACTTCGTTGACGTCGCTCATGCGTGTCAGCTTAGAGGCGCTCAGAGGTGCCGCCAGGTCCAGGTGGTGGCGGCTTCGAGGGGCTCGATCGGGGTGACCAGACGGGGCAGGGTGTTGAGCCCGTTGGGCGGGCCGGTCTGCGGTTCCACGCAGACCGCGGCCTCCTGCTCGTCGTACACGACGACCCACTGCTCGCGGCTGGTCACGTTCAGCTCCAGCTGTCCGGGCCAGGTGAGCGTGACGTCGACGCCGTCGGGCATCCCGAAGCAGTCGTCCCACGGGCTCGGCCGCGGGTCGATACGGCGGCCGGTCGGCAGGTGGTCGTCGCCCCGCTCCTCCTGCCAGGCGGCGGTGAAGTCGACGCGCGCGTCCTGGGCGCCCTCGCCGCCGAGGTTGCGGTTGAACCAGGGGTGCCAGCCGATCTGCGCCGGGAAGGAGTCGCCGTACGTCTCCACCGACATGGTCAGCGTCAGGGCGTCCTCGGTCAGCGCGACGACCTGGGTGACGCGGCCGGTGTACGGCCACGGTTCGACGAGGTCGTACGTGATGACGGCCTCGCTCCCGCTCCTGCGGGCCGTGCGCCAGGAACCGTCGCGGGCGGTGCCGTGGATGGCGTGCGGTGGGGAGTTGAGGGGGAGTTGGTGGGGGACGGCGCCGTTCAGGAAGTGGCCGTCCCTGGTGCGGCCGCACCACGGGACCATGGGGAAGCAGCCGAACTTCGCGCCCTGGCGCAGCAGTTCGACGCCGCCGATCCTCAGTCCGCCGATCCGTCCGCCGTTGCCCGGCTGCACGGTCGCCTCCGCGTTGCCGGCGGTCAGCGTGATGTCTTCGTTACTCACGCGCAAGACCCTACGGGGTTGCGGGTGAGGTGGGGGCCGGAGGGGCCGATCCTGCGATGCCGGTTCGGGGTGGGTGACTTGGGGCGTGCCCCCAGCCCGGGGCGGGCGGCTTGGCGGCTTGGGACGTGCCTCGGCCGCGGGTGCGCGTGGGCTGGTCGCGCAGTTCCCCGCGCCCCTAGGGGGGAGGGGTTGCGCTCACCTGTGCCGTGCGGGTGAGCCGTGGTTGAGCGCGCCGTTCCCCGCGCCCCTGGGGGGGAGGGGTTGCGCTCACCTGTGCCGTGCGGGTGAGCCGTGGTTGAGCGCGCCGTTCCCCGCGCCCCTAGGGGGAGGGGTTGCGCTCATCCGTCCTGTGCGGGTGGGCGGGGGCGCAGCCCCGTTTTTCAGGGGCGCGGGGAACTGCGCGGCCCGCCCCCACCGGCCCGCAGCCGAGGCACCTTCCCTTCCCTCCCCACTCCACCCCGCCCCACCAAAGCGGAGCGTCTAGCGGCGCTTGCGGAGGACTCTGCCCACGACGATGGCCGAGGCCACGACGAAGGCCGCCGCGGGGGCCGCCCAGCGAAGGGCCACCCCGGTTCCCGAGGACTCGGGCGCCGGCACCGGGGCGTACCGGCCACGCGGAGGCGCGTGGTCGACCTCCTCCGCGCTGCGGCCGATCATCGTGCGCCGCGCATGCGCCGCTTCGGCCGGGGCACCGGGCGGCAGAGTGGCGTCGTCGTCCTCGAAACCGCCCTCGAAGTCGCCCTCCGCGAACGGCACGGGTGCCGAGGGCGGCAACTCGGTCTCGTCCCCGGGCTCGGCCGCCGACTTGCGCTCGTCCCCGGACACCGGCTCGTCCGCAGACACGGGCTCCTCCCCGGACTCCGGCTCCGCCGGGGCCGAGGCTGCCGAACCCGACGCCGAGGGCTCCCCCGCACCAGGCGCCTCTTCCGGAGCATGTGACTTCTCCGCCGCCGCAGGCTCTTCCGAGTCGTGAACCTTGCCCTCCGCCGGAGGCCTCTTCGAAGGTGAGGGCGTCTCGGGCTGCCGGGGCTTCGTGTCGGCGGGCCCGGACCCCGGCGCCGTCTTGCCCGGTGTCGACGCTGACGTCGACGTCGGAGTCGTAGCCAGGTGTTCCGCGAAACGGGTCAGCAGGCGGGTCGCCGCCGAGGTGACTTCGTCCGTCGGGAGTTCGGTGACGCGGCCGTCCGCCGAGACCGTACCGGTGAAGGTGAGGGTCGAGCCGCCCTCCGCCGGGCGGAGGGCCAGCGTGAGGGCGAGCTTCACCGAACCGGAGCCGCGGGCCTCCGTGGCGTCGGCCTCGACGGCGTACGAACCGTCGTCGCGCGGAGAGACGCCGAGCGTCCCGCGGTACGTGATGCTGTGGCTGCCGATGCGCACCTTCAGACGGCCCGAGACGGGCGTCGTCCCCGCGTCCTGGTGGAGACCGGGCAGCGCCCGCGCCACCCGCGCGGGATCGGCGAGAGCCTCGCGCAGACGCTCGACGGAAACCGGAACGAACACCTCATGCTCCATGTCGGCCGAGCCTACCCAGCCCCACCCGTACCGCACCCGGACATGAAGGGATTCCCCCGGATCCGCGCGCAGACGGACTCAGTCGGCGTACCGCGGATGTACGAGCGTGGAGGGCGGGAGGCCCGTGAGCCGGGTGCGCTCCACCGCCCGGACGCCCGCCTGGAGGGACGGCACGCCCGGCGCGCCCTGCGCCGTCCGCAGGTGCGGCCGCGTGCGCGACGCGAGCACGTACCCCCAGTCGTGCGGAATGCGCGACCCGCCCGCCGTGCCGGTGTCACGGCCGCCGACGGAGTACGGCACGGTCCGCAGCCCGGCCGCCCGCACCGTCGTGTCGACGGTCCAGAAGGCCCGCGGCCGTGCCGCCACGGGACCGGCGTGCACGACGAGCCGCCCGCCGTCCGCGAGGACCCCGCGGGCCAGCCCGTAGAACTCCTGCGAGTACAGCTTCGTGCTGGACGTGTTGCCGGGGTCCGGCAGGTCGGAGACCACCACGTCGTACGCGTCCCGCGGGGCCTGCCGCAGCCAGCCGAAGGCGTCCTCGGTGACGACGCGCACCCGCGGGTCCCGGTACGCGTGCCCGTTCAGCGCGGACAGCGCGGGATCGGTGCGGGCCAGCCTCACGAACTCCGCGTCGAGTTCCACGACGTCGACGTGCCGTACGCCCCGGTGCCGCAGCACCTCGCGCAGGGCGAGTCCGTCGCCGCCGCCGAGGACGAGCACGCGCGCGTGCTGGCCGTTCATCGCGGGGCGGACGAGGGCTTCGTGGTAGCGGCGCTCGTCGCCGCCGCTGACCCGGAGGTGTCCGTCGAGGAAGAGGTCGAGCCGGCGGCCGTGCTCGTCGCCGGTGAGGACGACCTCCTGGACGTCGGTGTGCGTCGCCACGCGTACGTCCCTGCCGTAGACCGCGTGCCGCGCGGCCCGCTCGAAGTCGTCGACGAGGACGGCGGCCGACGCGAGCACCGCGAGCACGAGGAGGTTGGCGACGATCAGCAGGCGGCGGTCGCGCCGCGTCAGGTCCTGCCGGAACAGGCCGAGGACGAGTGCGCCGCCCGCGATCGCGTTGACCATGCCGGTGATCAGCGTCGCGGTCAACTGCCCGAGCAGGGGCAGCAGAAGGAAGGGGAACGCGAGTCCGCCGGCCAGGGCGCCCACGTAGTCCGCGGCGAACAGGTCGGCCACCGCGCCACCCGCGTCCTGTCTGCGGACGCGCTGGATCAGCTCCATCAGCAGGGGGACTTCGGCGCCGATGAGCAGGCCGATGGCGAGGGAGAAGGCGACGAGGACGTAACTGGAGCCGCCCGCCCAGGCGCCGCCCCAGTCCCCGGTCCAGGCGAAAACCGCGTACAGAGCCATCGCGCTGCAGCCGCCGACCAGGGCGAGCAGTGCCTCGACGGCGCCGAAACCGGCCGCGGCGCGACAGCGCAGGCGTTTGGCGAGGAGCGAGCCGATGCCCATCGCGAAGACCATGACGGACAGGACGACGGAGGCCTGGGTGACGGAGTCGCCGATCAAGTACGAGGCGAGGGCGACCAGTTCGAGTTCGTAGACGAGTCCGCAGGCCGCGCAGACGAAGACGCCGGCGAGGACGAGGAACCGGCCGGTGGCCGGCCTGACCGGCAGGCGCGCCGGGCCCGGACCACCCCGGGGCGGCGGGGCCGTGTCGGGCGGGGCGGGGGCGTGCGGCTCGATCACCCAGGGAACGCTACGTCACCGCTCCGCTGCGTCCTGTCACCCACACGTGTGGAAAGTGCGGCCGCTACGCATACTTTGGCCAGGCCCCGCACGCGCCGTGAGCGGCGCTTCGGGGCGCCCCCGGGGCGGAGGGGGCCGGCCCCGACTCCCGTGTCCGTGCGGGTACGTGAGGGTTGAGCGCGCAGTTCCCCGCGCCCCTTCAGGGCGCAGAGGCCGGCCCCAACTCCCTTGCCCGTGCGGGTACGTGGGGGCTGAGCGCGCAGTTCCCCGCGCCCCTTCAGGGCGCTGGTGTGGGGCTGGGCCGGGTCGTTGGGTCAGAGGGGGGCCGGGATTCGTACTCCCACTCTTGTGCGGGTGGCGACCAGTTGGCCGTCCTGGGGGTAGGCGTGCCAGGTGCGCCAGTGCACCTGGCCCTCGTGCTGTTGCGCGAGCATCGCGGTGAAGGCGTGGGGGCTGCCGGGGAAAACCCCCGCCAGGCCGTTCGGATGGTCGGAGACCAGGGCGAGCAACTCCTGGGCCCGGCCCGCGAAGGAGCCGCGCGACAGCGTCTCCACGCGGGCCGCGAACTCGTACTCCCAGTCGCCCACCCGCTTGGCGACACCGAGCGGCAGCGCCGTGCTGCTTCCGGCGATGCAGGCGACGGTCTCCGAGCAGATGCCCCTCTCCTCCTCCAGGAGCACCTGGTGGGACGCTCCGAGCAGGCGCAACTGGAGCTTCGTGTCCGCGAGTTCGAGGTCGAGTGTGGCGAGCGCGGGCAGCGGTTCGCGTCCGAGGGCCCAGGCGAGGTCGGCCGCGCGCGTGTCGGTGTAGGCGGTGTTGAGGGTCGTGAGCATGGGTCGGCTCCGCTGCACGCAAGGGTGGGGGTCGATCCGTCGCACCCCGGTCGGCGCCGGGCGGGGGCTTGGCCCGGTCGGCCAGGTCAGAGTGATGTTCCGGGGTCTGCGTCGGCGATAACGAGGGAATCATGAACGGCGCGTCCGCCACAGCGTTTTTACCCAACTTCGGAGGGTTTCCATCCCCCCGAGGGCTCCACAGCTCAACTGTTCAACCAGAAGGTGCGCCCTTAGCTCACACGTGCGCCTTCACGCCCCCGTCACCGCCGACGCCCATCGCCCCCGCACGCCTGCGCACGCCCCCCGGACCGCGCGCAGGGCTCGCCGAAACCCTTCACCGAAGCCCTCCAACGGACCCGCCGCACCCACCGGGCCCACCCACGGCGAAGCGCCCGCCGGGGTCAGCCCCGGCGGGCGCTCGTGGTGCCGGACGGTCCGGACACGGTTCCTCCGTCCGGAGCTCAGCTGCCCCGTGTCAGCTGCCTCCGCCGCATCCGCCCCCACCGCCCCCGCAGGACGACCCGCCGCCGCACGAGGAGGAGCTCCCCGACGAACAGCCGACGCCGCCGCCCCCGCCCGAGCCACCTGCCCACCAGCTGTGCGCGGGCCGCCGCGAGCGCCTCCTGCTGCCACTCCTGCCGGCGGACACGAGGCCCACGACGACCACCACAACGAACACCGCCAGGATGATGCCTACGATCATGGCGCCACCCTCCTTCCGTTCCCCCGAAGCGGCCCCCCGTGGGCTCTGCTTCTCGCCTGTTTTCTCCTGTGTTTCCTGCCGTACTCCCGTGTGTACTTCCTGCGTGACAGGGGGATGCCCCGGCGGCTCACCGGCCAAAGCAGAGTTGAGCAACTCCAGAGGTTGAGCGCAGGATGGCCGTCATGACCTCCAGCGCACGCCGCCCTCTCCTGAACCGCCACCTCGCCGAGTTCGGCACGACGATCTTCGCCGAGATGTCGGCACTCGCCCTGAGCACCGGCTCCATCAACCTCGGTCAGGGCTTCCCCGACACCGACGGCCCCGAGGAGATCCGGGAGGCCGCCGTACGGGCGCTGCGCGACGGCCGTGGCAACCAGTACCCGCCCGGCCCCGGCGTCCCCGAGCTGCGTACGGCGATCGCCGCGCACCAGGAGCGCCGGTACGGCCTGACGTACGACCCCGGCACGGAGGTCCTGGTCACGGCGGGCGCGACCGAGGCCATCGCGGCCACCCTGCTCGCCCTGGTCGAGCCCGGCGACGAGGTGATCGCCCTGGAGCCGTACTACGACTCGTACGCGGCCTGCATCGCGATGGCGGGCGGCACCCGCGTGCCGGTCACCCTGCGGCCGCACGAGGAGACCCGCGACGGGGCCGTGCGCCGGAGCTTCCGCCTGGACCTGGACGAGCTGCGCGACGCGGTCACGGACAACACCCGGCTGCTGCTGATCAACACCCCGCACAATCCGACCGGCACGGTCCTGACCCGCGAGGAGCTCGCGGCGATCGCCGAGCTGGCCGTCGAGCGGGACCTGCTGGTGGTCACCGACGAGGTCTACGAGCACCTGGTCTTCGACACGGCCGAGCACATCCCGCTCGCGACACTGCCCGGCATGCGCGGCCGTACGGTCACCATCGGGAGCGCGGGCAAGACCTTCTCGTTCACCGGCTGGAAGGTCGGCTGGGTGACGGCCGCGCCGGACCTGGTGACGGCGGTGCGCTCGGCGAAGCAGTACCTGACGTACGTGGCCTCCGGGCCCTTCCAGTACGCGGTCGCCGAGGCGCTGGCGCTGCCCGACACGTACTTCGAGGCGTTCCGCGCGGACATGCACGCCAAGCGGAACCTGCTGAGCACGGGCCTCGCCGAGGCGGGCTTCGCGGTGTTCGAGCCGGCCGGGACCTACTTCGTCACCACCGACGTCCGGCCGCTCGGCGAGAGCGACGGCTTCGCGTTCTGCCGGGCCCTGCCGGAGCGCGCCGGGGTCGTCGCGATCCCGAACGCGGTCTTCTACGACCACCGGGAGGCCGGCGCCCCCTTCGTCCGCTTCGCCTTCTGCAAGCAGACAGGCGTGCTGGAGGAGGCCGTATCCCGGCTCAAGACACTCGCCGGGTGAGGTGAGCCCCGGTGGGCCGGCCGGGGAAGCCTGTGGGGCGTGCCGCTGTCACGGCGACGCGCCGCGGCGGCGGAGAACCGGTGGAATCCGGACCCAGTCGGCCGCGCGTTACTCGCAAATGGCACACATTGCCCGCAATCTTCGGGTGTGACCCTCGCACGTACCCTCACAGCCCCCACCGTCACGCAGCCCGCCTCCGGGGGCCGCGCCCGTCCTCGCCCGCCGCTGGCCGCGACGATGGGCACGGCCCTCGGGCTCTTCATGGCCGCCCGGCTGCTGGGCGTCACGGCCGTGGCCATGACCGCCTGGGCGACCGGCGGGCATCCGGTCCTCCTGCTCGGGCGCTCCTGGGACTCCATCTGGTACCTGCGGATCGCCGGCGACGGTTACGGGCGCACCTTCCACTACCACCCCACCGTCGTCCACAGCGACCTGGCGTTCTTCCCGCTCTACCCGGGGCTGCTCCGGTCCGTCACCGAACTGACCCCGCTCAGCGGCCCCGGCGCGGGCCTGCTGGTCTCCTGGACGGCCGCGGGGGTCGCCGCCTGCGGGATCTACGCGATCGGGGCCCGGCTGCACGACCGGGCCGTCGCCACCGCCCTGGTGCTCCTGTGGGGCCTGATGCCGCACTCCGTCGTGCTGTCGATGGCGTACACGGAACCGGTGCTGACCGCCTTCGCCGCCTGGTCCCTGTACGCCGTGCTCACCGGCCGCTGGGTATGGGCGGGCGCCCTCGCGGCGGCCGCGGGACTGGCCCGGCCGAACGGGTTCGCGGTGGCGGCCGCGGTGCTCGTGGCAGCGGCGTACGAGCTGTTCCGGCGGCGCGGAAAAGTTACCCACAGGCTGTGGACGGGCGCGGCGCTCGCACCGCTCGGCTGGACGGCGTACGTGCTGTGGGTGGGGCGGCGCCAGGGCGACCTGCTCGGCGGGTACTTCGAGGTGCAGCGGCTGTGGGGCTCACGCTTCGACTTCGGCCTGGGCGCGCTGCGCTTCGTCAAGCACCTGCTCCTCGACGGCGACCGGCTCGTCTTCCCCATGTCGATGGTGGTCGTGGCAGCGGCGCTGCTGCTGTACGGGCTGCTGATCGCGGACCGCCCGCCGCTGCCGCTGCTGGTCTACGCGGGTGTGCTGCTGCTCGTCGCGGTCGGCGGCGCCGGGTTCTTCGAGTGCAAGCCGCGGTTCCTGCTGCCGGCGTTCCCGCTGCTGCTGCCCCTGGCGTGCGCGCTGGTACGGACGGCGAGAGCCCGGCCGTGGCACGCGACCCTGGTGGTCGGCGCCCTGGCCGGGCTCTCGTTCGCGTACGGGGCGTATCTGGTCGTACTCGCCCACAAGCCGCTGTGAGGACTACTCGTCCTCTTCGGGCTTCTCGGCCTCGTCGATCTCCTGCTCCAGGCCGAGCTGCTCGACGAGCCACTTGTCGAACTCGATGGCGGCCCGCACCCAGCTGACCGTCGACGACACGAAGTGCTCCAGGCTGACGCCCGTGCCGATCAGCATCTGCGCCTCGCCGATCAGGCGGACCGTGCCGTCGTCGTGCGTGTGGCTGTAGACCTTGGGCCACAGCGTGCGGCGGTTCCAGTCGTCGATCGACTCGAGAAGCTGGGGCTTCTCCTCGATCTGGTGCGGCCGGTCGTAGAACGTCCGCACCGAGAAGACCTGCTGGTCGTCCTCGCCGCGGAACATGAAGTACGTACGGAACTGCTCCCACGGCGCCGCGAGGTCGCCCTCGTCGTCGAGGACGTACTTCAGCTCCATCTGGTCCAGGAGCTGCTTCACAAGGTCCTGATCCGGGACGACGGGGCCCGCCGGTCCGCCGGGGTTCGGCTCTGGCTGGCCCCCGAAGTTCGGAATCGAGGACGGGTCGATGCTCACCGTGATTTTCCCTTCGTACGGATTACGCCATCCTCTCCCATCCGGGGCGGGGGCTCGCAACCCCCGCCGCGGTCGGTGACGCAATTCCGCTCAGAGCGTTTTGCCCAGCGCCGGACCTGTCGCCGGACCCTCCGGCCGCTCTGCCTCGGGGCCCGTCGCCGGCCCCACGATCAGTCCCTCGCCGAAGGCGTCCACTCGGACCGTGTCGCCGTCCTTGACCTCGCCCGCGAGGATCTCCTTGGCGAGGCGGTCGCCGATGGCGGTCTGGATGAGGCGGCGCAGGGGCCGGGCTCCGTACGCCGGGTCGTTGCCCTCGTCCGCGAGCCAGGCCAGCGCCTCGTCCGTGACCTCCAGGGTGAGCCGGCGCTCGGCGAGCCGCTTCGCGAGCCGGCCGATCTGGAGCTTGGCGATGCGCTCCAGCTCCTGCTTGTTCAGCGCCGAGAAGACCACCAGGTCGTCGAGCCGGTTGAGGAACTCCGGCTTGAACGAGGCCCTCACCACCTCCAGAACCTGTTCTTTCTTCTCGTGCTCGCTCGTCAGCGGCTCCACCAGGAACTGGCTGCCCAGGTTCGAGGTGAGGACCAGGATGGTGTTGCGGAAGTCGACCGTGCGGCCCTGACCGTCCGTCAGGCGGCCGTCGTCCAGGACCTGGAGGAGGACGTCGAAGACCTCCGGGTGCGCCTTCTCCACCTCGTCGAGAAGCACGACGCTGTACGGGCGGCGGCGGACCGCCTCCGTCAGCTGGCCGCCCTCCTCGTAGCCGATGTAGCCGGGAGGCGCGCCCACCAGCCGGGCCACGCTGTGCTTCTCGCCGTACTCCGACATGTCGATGCGGATCATGGCCCGCTCGTCGTCGAAGAGGAAGTCCGCGAGGGCCTTGGCCAGTTCGGTCTTGCCGACGCCGGTCGGGCCGAGGAAGAGGAACGAGCCGGTCGGTCGGTCGGGGTCGGCGATGCCCGCGCGGGTGCGGCGCACGGCGTCCGACACGGCCTGTACGGCTTCGTGCTGGCCGATCAGGCGGCGGCCCAACTCCTCCTCCATGCGCAGGAGTTTCTGTGTCTCGCCCTCCAGGAGGCGGCCGGCGGGGATGCCGGTCCAGGCGGCGACCACGTCGGCGATGTCGTCGGGCCCGACCTCCTCCTTGACCATCGTGCCCTTGGCGGCCTCCACCTCGGCCTCGGAGGCTGCCTCCAAGTCCCTTTCCAGGGTGGGGATCTCGCCGTAGAGGAGCTTGGAGGCGGTGTCGAAGTCGCCGTCGCGCTGGGCCCGTTCGGCCTGTCCGCGCAGTTCGTCGACCTTCTCCTTCAGTTCACCGACGCGGTTGAGGGACTGCTTCTCCTTCTCCCAGCGGGCGGTGAGGCCGCGCAGTTCCTCCTCCTTGTCGGCGAGGTCGCGGCGCAGCTTCTCCAGCCGCTGCTTGGAGGCGGGGTCGGTCTCCTTGTCGAGGGCCAGCTCCTCCATGCGCAGCCGGTCGACGACCCGCTGGAGCTCGTCGATCTCGACGGGGGACGAGTCGATCTCCATCCGCAGCCGGGACGCGGACTCGTCGACGAGGTCGATGGCCTTGTCGGGCAGGAAGCGGGAGGTGATGTAGCGGTCGGAGAGGGTCGCGGCGGCGACGAGGGCGCTGTCCGCGATGACGACCTTGTGGTGCGCCTCGTAGCGTCCCTTGAGTCCGCGCAGGATGGCGATGGTGTCCTCGACGGTCGGCTCGGCGACGAGCACCTGCTGGAAGCGGCGCTCCAGCGCGGGGTCCTTCTCGATGCGCTCGCGGTACTCGTCGAGGGTGGTGGCGCCGACCATGCGCAGTTCGCCGCGGGCGAGCATGGGCTTCAGCATGTTGCCGGCGTCCATGGAGGAGTCGCCGCCGGCGCCCGCGCCCACGACGGTGTGCAGCTCGTCGATGAAGGTGATGATCTGCCCGTCGGAGTCCTTGATCTCCGCGAGGACGGTCTTGAGGCGTTCCTCGAACTCGCCGCGGTACTTGGCGCCCGCGACCATCGCGCCGAGGTCGAGGGAGACGAGCCGCTTGTTCTTGAGGGACTCGGGCACGTCGCCCTTGACGATGCGCTGGGCGAGCCCTTCCACCACGGCGGTCTTGCCGACGCCCGGCTCCCCGATGAGGACGGGGTTGTTCTTGGTGCGCCGGGACAGGACCTGGACGACGCGGCGGATCTCCTGGTCGCGGCCGATGACGGGGTCGAGCTTGCCCTCCCGTGCCGCGGCGGTGAAGTCGGTACCGAACTTTTCGAGAGCCTTGTACTGGCCCTCGGGATCCGGGGTGGTCACCCGGCGCCCTCCCCTGCTCTTCTGGAACGCGTCCAGCAGCTTCTTCGCACTGGCCCCCTGCTGGGAGAGTACGTCTCCGGCGGCGCCCCCCTTGGCTGCGATGCCGATGAGCATGTGCTCGGTGGACAGGTACTCGTCCCCGAGCTCCTTGGCCCGCTCGGCCGCGTCGGCGATGACCGCGAGCAGCTCGCGGTTGGGCTGCGGCGGGGCGACGGTGGATCCGGCCACGCTGGGCAGCGCGCCGAGGACGCGCTCGGCGCCGGTCCGTACGGCGGCCTGGTCGGCGTCGACCGCGGCCAGCAGGTCGGTGATGTTCTCGTTCTCCTGCCCGGCCAGCAGCGCGAGCAGCAGGTGCGCGGGGGTCAGGTCCGGGTGGCCCTCGGACACGGCCGTGTTGCTGGCCGCGTTGATCGCGTCCCGGCTCCTGTTGGTCAGCTCGGCGTCCACGTTCGCGTTCTCCTCCTCGTGCGTGCTCGTACTCGTGCTGGTGTTCCGGCGCGCTTCGGGCTCCGGTGTTGGCTGACCCAACCAACGTACACAAAGTTGAGTCTATTCCACTCAAGGGGCTCGGCGGGAGACGTACGGCCGAGTACCGGAGGGGCGGGGACGCCGGCCACCGAGGCGGGGGCTAGGTTCCCGACCATGCCCTCGTACCCCGTAAACCCGCGCGATCCCGGCGACCCGTATCTCGGCTTCTGGCGGGAACGTCATCTGTGCACCCTGACCACCCTCCGCCCCGACGGCACCCCGCATGTCGTGCCGGTCGGGGTTACATACGATCCGGAGGCCGGTCTGGCTCGGGTGATCACCAACAAGTCCAGCACGAAGGTACGGAACGTGCTGGCCGCCGGGCCCGACGGGATGCGGGTCGCCGTCTGCCAGGTGGACGGGCGGCGGTGGGCGACCCTGGAGGGGCGGGCCACGGTGTCCACGGATCCCGTGCGGGTCGAGGAGGCGGTGCGCCGCTACGCCGAGCGGTACAGCAGGATGCCCTCGCCGAACCCGTCCCGGGTGGTCATCGAGATCGAACTGACGTCGGCGATGGGGCACGGCTGACACCGGCGGCGGGCGGGGCCGCGCGAGATCCCCGCGGGGGCCCGGCACGAGACTGATTTCAGCCCTTGTGAGAACCGGCGGATAGCCTGAAATATCCCCGAAAACTGCAGCGGCGTCACCGTGTTCAGGTCACGGTGACGCCGCTGCGGGGGGAAGCGCCTGAGCGATTTACAACGACGGGGGAATCGCGTCAGGCACTGCGGGGGGTGGCTGCGATGGTTCGTACGTCCGGGGCTTCCGGCTCGTCCAGCCGATGGTCGCGCTGGTCGAGGTTCACAAAGATCATTCCGTACCTGATGGCGCACCGGACCGGCTGCGGCGCCCCCCGAGGCCGCCGCAGACACCGATACGCACGTACGTCGTCGTCATCGTCCCGGGTCACCACGACCGGCTCCCCGAAGACGGTCACCATCAACGAGTCACCGCTGTGGGGGATGGCGGTGGCCAGGTCGATGAAGTGCCAGCCCGAGCGGTAGGCCGTGGCCATCTCTCGGCGGAAGGAGCGGTCGTCGGGAGGAGTCGTCATGTCAGGCCCAAACGCTGTCGTCCGGACCGGCCGGCGCCACCGGCCAGTAGCTGTCGCCCGGAGCCGCAACGGTCGCCACCCTCGGCCAGAAGCTGTCGGCAGGAGCCGCGACCGACGCGGTGGTCACCTTCGGCCAAAAGCTGTCACCCGGAGCCTCGGCAGCCACCGGCACGGCCGGCCAGTAGCTGTCCGCCTGTGCGTCACCCTTCACGTCGGAGACACCGCTCAGCGCTCCGAATGCCACAACGGCGGAGAAGGCGGCGACAAGCACCGAGCGAAGCATTTTGTTACGCATAATCGGCTTCGTCCTCACTTGAAGGTCCCCTCTTCCCCCGTCGACTACGACGATGGCTCATTCGGGCACGTCATGGCCACATAATCGATGCATCATGTTCCTGCACGTTCAGGACCCTGGGGGGTGGAGATTTGGCAACGAATCAGACTAAAGCGGCACATCCCCATTCGGTGACCGAACTGTGTGCCGAGGGTGGACGCCTCTACGCGAACGCTCTGCGCACGGGACGTATCGCCCGAGAGGACGTGAAGCCCGCACCCTGTCTGATGGAGTTCGCCCTCCTTCACCCCGATCCGGACGACCCCGACTGGCTGCGCCCCGTACCACCTTCGGTGGCCCTCGCGCAGCGTCTCAACCCCCTCGAACGTGAGATCGCCGAGCGCAGGCGGCTCACGATCGAGATGGCGGACACCTTCGAGCCCTTCATGACCCTGAGTGCCCAGAGCACGACGAGCACCCACTCCATCACGGTGCTGGAGGGCAGCGACCGGATAAACGCCGCGCTCGACCTGGCCACGGCCCAGTGCCGGACCCAGATGCTCACGGTCCAGCCGAGCGGGCGGCGCCCCGAGCAGCGGATCATCCAGGGGCTGGAGCGCGACCGGCCACTGCTCGAACGTGGTGTGAGCATCCGGACGCTGTATCAACACACGGCCCGCTACAGCCCGGAGAAGCTGGCGTACGTGGACCAGGTGGCCGGCAAGGTCGAGATACGCACCATCGACGAGCTGGTGGAACGTCTCATCATCTGCGACGAGACCGTCGCCTTCATCCCCACCCGCGACGACCAGAAGGTCGCCCTGGAGCTGCGCCACCCGGGCCTCGTCCGCTACCTGGCCAAGGTCTTCGAGTTCATGTGGGGCCGCGCGGTTCCGCTGAGCACCAGCGCCCCCTACGAGACCGCTTCGGGCGGCATCACCGACATCCAGCACTCCATCGCCAAGCTCCTCGTGGAAGGCCACGTCGACGAGGCCATAGCGCGCCGGCTCGGCATGAACGTACGGACGTGCCGCGCCCACATAGCGAAGCTGGCCACCGCCCTGGGCAGCGGCAGCCGGGCACAGCTCGGCTTTCTGATCGCCGAGTCGGGGATCCTGAAACAGGACGAGACCCCGGAGTGAAGGTTCCACACGCGGCGCACGACGTGGAGGACCTGTGCGCGGCCGGAGTCGCGCTGTACGAGCGGGCCCTGCGCGAGGGGCGCGTCCCCACGGACGACGCCGGGGAGGCTCCCTGCCTCGTCGACTCCGGGCTGCTGAACCCGGCCGTCGAGGACCTGAGCGTGCTGGAACCGGTCGCCCCGGTGGTGGCCCTCCACCGGCTGCTGCAGCTCTCCGGGAAGCGCATCGCCGACGAACGGCGACGCGAGGTCCGGCTGACCACGGTGTTCGAACCCCTGATGCGGGTCGCCGGCCGGCGGACTGCGGCGACGGACATGCCTGCGATCACCGTCCTCAGCGGTACCGGACGGATCAACCAGGCCATCACCGAGGCCATGAGCGACGCGACGCGCGAGATCCTCTCCATCCAGACCAGCGCCGGACGCGGGGGCGGTCGCCAGGAGGCGTCGGATGTCGTCGCTCTCCCCCGCGACCAGGCCTTCCTGGACCGCGGCGGCCGCATCCGCGCCCTCTACCAGCACACACTGCGCCACTCGCCCAGCGTCCTGTCACGCTACGAACAACTGCGGGGCGACGTCGAGGCCCGCTCCCTCGACGAGCTCACCGACCGTCTCATCGCCATCGACGGCGAGGTCGCCTTCCTCCCCGCCAACAAGGACGGCACCCTCGCCCTGGAGGCCCGCCACCCGGCGCTGGTCGGCTACTTCGTCACGACCTTCGACCGATTCTGGCGGCTCGCCACGCCCATGTACCCGCAAGCCGTCCGACGCCCGTCCCTGAACGGCGTCACTCCCCGCCAGAAAGCCATCGCGAGCCTCCTCGTCGAAGGCCACACCGACGCGGTCATCGCCGAGCGCCTCGGTCTGAACGTCCGCACCGCCCGCGTCCACATAGCCAAGCTCGCCGCGACCCTCGGCAGCGAGAGCCGGGCCCAGCTCGGCTATCTCATCGGTCGGTCGGGGATTCTGGAGCAGGAACGCTGAGCGGCTGGAGCTGCGGGGAGCGCGGCGGGCCGTCCAGGCCGGCCTGGGCGATCCGTACCCCCAGCTGCGTACGGCTGGCGGCGCCCAGCGTCTCCGACAGGCGGGCTATGTGGGCGCGACAGGTACGCACGCTGATGCCGAGCCGCTCGGCGACCACCGCGTCCTGGTGACCCTCGGCGAGCAGTGCCGCGATGGAGCGTTCGCGGTGGGTGATGCCCTCGATGCCGGTGTCCGGGAGCGGGGCGGTGAGCGGGATCGCCAGGCGCCAGAGCCGTTCGAACACGGTGACCAGGTAGTCCACGAGTGCCGGGTGCCGCAGCTCCAGCGCGATCGTGCGGTCGGGGCTCGCGGGGATGAACGCGACCGTGCGGTCGAAGACGATGAGCCGCTCGGTGACCTCGTCGAGGGTCCGGGCCTCCGCCGAGTCGCCCATCAGTTCCATGTAGTTCAGCAGGCCCTGCCCGTGCCGGGCCACGTGCGTGTACAGGTCGCGCATGCGCACCCCGCGGCGGCGCAGCGCGAGCGCCCTGGGCAGACCCTCGGAGAGTTCGTCCTCGCGGCGGATGCCGCCGGGCTGGACGGCCAGCACCTCGGACGTGCACGCCTCGGTCGCCTCGTCCATGGCGGCCCGGATGCGGGGCAGCCCGTCGAGCACCCGGATCGCCACACCCTCGGAGGGTGAGCGCGCGTCGCCGCCGAGGGCCGCGTACCACTCGAAGGCGGACACCGCCTTGCCCATGCGGGACTGGGTCGCGACGACGTGGTCGTGCATCTCCCGCAGCAGGCGTGTCATGACCTCCTGGGGCGAGGTCGGCACCAGCCAGCCCATGTCGTCGGGGTCGGGGTGCAGCAGCGCCAACTCGACCAGGCAGGGCACCGACTCGGCGTCCTCGCGGGACACCCGGCCGCGTCGTACCGCCCGGGAGTAGACCCGGTCCCCGGCATCGCACAGGCGGTCAGCACCGTGTGGATGCGCTTCCGTCCTGTGCCCGGCCATCTCCCCAACCCCCGGTTCCAGCCTCTTCGGAGCGCAACTATGCGCGGCCGACCCCGCGTCCGCAACACGGCTCCCCCGCAACCACGCCCCTTATCGCACCACTTGATCCGTGTTTGCGCATACCTCCGTATGACTCGTTGCAGCAAGCTGACGGTGGTGGCGGCGCGCGTCCGTGGCGGAGGGCCCACAGCCCGTGTGAGCTGCCCGAAGGCGTGGGGCGGGCGTCGTGCCGCGTGCCGCGTCCGGCGTCGGTCCGTGACGGGCGAACGTGACGGATACATGTCGACCGACGCGTGGCACGGGATGTCCGAGCGGCCTGGTGGGGCCCGGGTTGCCGATGAGCCGGCGCCGGCGGCTCCCCGACGGACGGAACCGGCCGAACTTCGGCCCGGCGCACGGCGGTCGCATGCGCGAACGGCGATGGCAAATCCGTGGTGGACGGCGGGTTGCCGCCCGGCCGGAGAGAGCGGGGCGGTCGGCAACGCCCAGCGACCGGCGCCACCGGCCTGAACTGCCCGGACCTCACTGTGGTGCGGAGGCGGAGCTCGCAGGTGGGGCCGACGGGTGGCGGCCACGGTCGGGCCGCGCACGGACAGGGGGAACAGGGGGTCGCATACGCGAAGAGACGGCCCTCGGGCTTCTGGACGGATCCCGCACCATGGCCCGACCGCGGAATGCGGCTACTTGATACCGAGCGACTCGCACGCCGCCTTGTACTTGGCCGTGCAGATCTCCTGGGCGGAGTAGATGCCGTCGCGGATGACCGTCGACTCGATGGTGCTCTGGGTGAGGGACGAGACCTGGACGAGGTGGGCCGGGATGTTCTTGTCGGTGGGGCTGGAGACCTTGTCGGGGGTGAGCGAGTCGAACTCGATGCCGTAGCCCCGGACGCGGGCCACGGCCATCTCGGCGGCGGTCTCGGCCTCGTCGGGGTACGGCTTGTAGACGCTCATGAACTGGTCGCCGGCGACGATGCGCTGCACCGCGTCCAGCTCCGCGTCCTGGCCGGTGACCGGCGGCAGGTTGGTGACGCCCGCGGCCTTCAGCGCGGAGATGATGCCGCCCGCCATGCCGTCGTTGGCGGAGTACACCCCGGCGATGTTGTCGGCGCCGATGGAGGAGATGGCCGCCATCATGTTGGCCCGGGCGTTCGCCGGCTTCCAGTCCTTGGTGTCGTACGACTTGGCGATGGTCACCTTGCCGGTGAGCTCGCCGAGGGCGCCCGTCTTGAACTGGGCGGCGTTCGGGTCCGTCACCGCGCCGTTCATCATGACGATCTTCTGGGACTTGCCGCCGTCCAGCTGGTCGGCGAGGGCCCGGCCCTGCACCTGTCCGACCGCCTCGTTGTCGAACGAGATGTACGCGTCGATCGGCCCCTCGGCCAGCCTGTCGTACGCGATGACCGGAATGCCCGCGGCCTTGGCCTTCTCCACTCCGGTGGCGATGGCGTGCGAGTCCACGGCGTCCACCAGCAGCACGTCGACCTTGTCGTCGATCATCTGCGCGAGCTGTCGGTTCTGCTCGGCGGCGTCCTGCTCGGCGTTGGCGTAGACGACCTCGCCCTTGCCGTTCGTGAGGGAGGCGACCTTCTTCTTGATGATGGGGTAGTCGAACTTCTCGTAGCGGGAGTTCGCCTTCTCCGGCAGCAGCAGACCCACCGTGATGTCGTCGCCCTTGGTCGGGCTGGCTTCAGCGCCGTCGTCACCGGTGCCGCACGCGGCCAGAGTCAGGGTCATGGAGGAAGCGGTGATGGCTAGAACGGTACGACGTATGGCGCGGTTCACTTCGGGTGCCTTCCGGACGAGGGCGACATTGCGAGCCCAGTGACAAAAAGCCAACGCGGGGGCTCCCGGGACGTCAAGGAGTAGCTGCTAACGAGATCGCAACGGAAACGTGTGGAGAGACGGGGGTGAAGTCGGGCGGATCCCCCGGAGAGCGGTGGGACACAGGGGACGGAACACCACGTCCGGGTCAGTGCGGGCACCTGATCGGCCGCGTACGGATTGCGGCGGCGGGGCTCCCGGAAGTTGCTGGAACCAGACAACCCGTCCCGCCTCTTGCCACCACTGACTCCGGAGTTCCGCATGCGCACTTTCTCCCGATGCCTCATAACCGCCCTCGCGGCAGGCTGCCTGGCCGTGACGGCCGGCACGACCGCCGCAACCGCCACGGCCGTCACCGGGCCCGTCGTGCCCCTGCCGTGGCCCCAGGCGGCACCCGGGCCCCAGGGCGTGCCCGGAGCGCAGGCCGCGCCCGATCCGGTCCCGGGCGCCTGTGACGTCGACTGGCCCAAGCTCGCCGGGCTCACCGGCCCCGGCACTCTCCACGACGCGGTCGTCGCCTGTACCCATGGCTACACGGGGCGCGACCTCGAAAGCTGGCTCCAGGCCCCGCCGAAGCCGCCCAAGGACCCGAAGGACCCCAAGGATCCGAAGCAACCGGTGGACCTGACGGGCCCGGTGGAGCAGTCGGGACAGACGGGACAGACCGGTCAGGCCGGGCAGAAGGAGCAGGACTGGACCGGGGCCGATGCCGGGGCCGATGCCGGGGACTGGGACGACGACCTGGGCTGCGACCTGGCGGAGATCTTCGACGAGCCCACGGGATGCCGCGCCGCTCCGTGAGAACCCGCCCGCCGCCTCGCCTTCCCTCCGCTCCTCCGCCCCTCCGTGCCTTCAGCCCTCGTCGTCCGGCGGGTGTTCGCGCAGGCGCTCGGGGAAGGGGAGGAGGCGGGCCGGCGGGCGGTCCTGAGCCACCGGGCCGACCGGGCGCTCCTCGCGCTCCTGGCCGGACGCGCGGGCGTGTTCCTCCCAGCCCGCGCGGAACCAGCTCAGCTGGTGCCGCTGCAACTCCTCCTCGGTGAGCACGCGGACGGACTCCGGGCCTGCGACACGGACCTTCGCGGCGAGCGTGTCGAAGAGCTCGCCCACGAGTTCGGCGACGCGTTCCGCCTCGGTGCCACGGCCGCCTCCTGGATCACCCATGCCGTGCCCCGGTCCCTTCGCCGTCAAGCGCCCTCCGGCAGGAACTGCCGTGCCACCTTGGCGAACAGGTCCCGCAGTTCGGCCGGGACGCCCATCCTGCGAGCGGCCTCCTCGGGGCTGATCCGCAGGTGCTCGTCGCCTTCCGCGGGACGGCCGCCGTCGGTGAGCGGCAGGTCGTCCTCGGTGAGCCGGCCGGAGCGGATGAGCATCTCCCGCAGGGGCACGCCGAGCACGGCCGCGATCCTGCGCATCGTCTCCAGGTCGGGCATGGACTGCCGTTGCAGCAGCCGGCTCACGGCGGCGCGGTGCACCCCGGCGTCGTCCGCGAGCTTCGAACGGCCGCCGCCGCGCGGGCTGTCGATGTCATAGCCGCGGACCCGCAGCAGGCTTTCGATCCAGCCCGCGAACTCCTCGAGACCCTCGGCCCGGTACGCCTGGTCCGTACGGGCTCCGGCCCGTGCGCTGGAACCCATGTGACCGCTCCCCTGTCGTCGCGGGGAGAGCGTACCGACCGGGCTCGCACTCATGTGTGTGCGCGCTCGCACGTAACCGTGGAGATTCGGCAACGGCCGCTCCACCAAGGGTTCTTCGGCCACATTCCGTAGCGCCTGCGTCACATCGGCCTCTCCGGATCCATAGTTACTTGCGCACGCGCTCGCACCATGCAACCCTGTTCGCTCCCTCGCAACGTTCGAACACATGTTCCCACACATGAGAAGGGGTTGCAGCTGTATGACCACCACCGACACCGAGGAGGTCGTCCTGGAGCTGGAACGCCTGCGCCGCTCGGTCGACGTCGGCTTCGCCACCACCCGGGGCGACCTCGCCCTGCTCCTCCAGCGCGCGGACCAGACCGACAAGGCCCTCGACGAGCACGAGGCCCGCATCGAGGCCCTGGAACGGACCCGCTGGCCCCTGCCGTCCCTCGCGGCGGCCACCTCGTGCCTGGCCCTCGCGCTCACGCTCTGGCAGAGCCTGGGCCGCTAGCCACCTCCCACGACCCAGCGCGCCTCGGATCCCAAGTCCCAGACCCCAAGTCCCAGGCCCCAGGCCCCAGGCCTCAGGCCTCAGGCCTCAGGCCTCAGCAGGCCCCAGTAGGCCTCAGTCCGTTCCGGCGCCGCCCCCGGCCCGGCGGGCGTAGGCGCGGGCCGCGCGGGCGCGGTCGCCGCAGCGGGTCGAGCACCAGTGGCGGCGGCCGTGCCGCAGCAGGTAGCGGTTGCAGGGGGGCGAGCCGCAGGCGGTGAGGCGTTCGGCGTCGGGGCCGGTGAGCAGGTCGGCGGCGTTCGCGGCGAGGGTCGCGAGGGCGTGGTCGACGATCTCGGTGGTCGGGTGGGGGGCCGCGCGACAGGGGCCGTTCTTCTCGTCCCACTGCAGCAGGGCGGCCGTCGGAACCCTGGTCAGCGCGTCGTTGACGGCGGACAGGGCGGCGGGCAGCGCCGGCAGTCCCGCGACCCGGGAGGCGAGCAGCGACCTGATCTGTTCGCGCAGCGACCGCAGCTGCGCCGCGCACATCTCCCGCATCCCGGCATCCACCGGGGCGAGGCCGTGTTCGAACAGCCATCGGTTGGCCGTGGCCGGAGTGCCGAGGAAGTCGAGGAACTGGCCGCCGGGCAGGGCGACGGCACTGTTGGCGAAGTCGAGTGCGGGGTACAGCTCCGCGCCCGGCGCGGGTGGCGGGGTGGGTTCCGCGGTCACGTTCTCGTTCACGTTTCTCATGGTACGACTTGCGCCCATCCGTGAGAAACGCCTACCTTCATCTCACGGATGAACCACCACCCATCCGTGAGAACGGTCCTGAGAAGCCATGACGTCCGTGAGGTGCTCCCTGCCATGACCGCTGCCCGCACACCCGCCGAACAGGTCTCCGTCCGCGTCCTCGGCGGACCGACCGCCCTCATCGAGTACGGCGCGCTGACGTTCCTCACCGATCCCACCTTCGACGCGCCCGGCGAGTACCCGGTGCCCGGCGGCTCCCTGACCAAGACCGCCCCGTCCGCCGCCCGGCCCGCAGATCTCGGCCCCGTCGACGCGGTCCTGCTCTCCCACGACGAGCACCCCGACAACCTCGACCACTCGGGCCGGGCCCTCCTCGCCGAAGTGCCCGTCACCTTCACCACCCCCGGTGGTGCCGGCCGGCTCGGCGGCACCGCTCAGGGGCTCGCGCCCTGGGAGTCCGCCGAGCTGAAGCGCCCCGACGGCGCCACCGTGACCGTGACGGGAGTTCCCGCGCTGCACGGCCCCGAGGGGGTGGACGGGGTCGAGGCGGTCACCGGCGAGGTCGTCGGCTTCGTGCTGACCTCCACCGACCTGCCCACGGTCTACGTCAGCGGCGACAACGCCTCGCTGACCCTGGTCGAGCGGATCGCCGAGCGGTTCGGCCCGGTGGACACCGCTGTCCTCTTCGCCGGAGCACCCCGGGTCCCCGGCGTCTTCGACGGCGCGCTGCTCGTCCTCGACAGTGCGCAGGCCGCCGAGGCCGCCCGGATCCTCGGCGCCCGCCGGGTGGTCCCCGTCCACTGCGACAGCTGGTCCCACTTCACCGAGGACCGTGACGCCGTGGTGGCGGCCTTCACCGCCGCCGGCCTGGCGGAACACCTGCAACTGGACTGAACGAATCCGTACAACCAACCCGAACCTCCGCGGGTCTTGGTCGTCGGCGGCTGCCCTGCCGCCGACGACGACACCGAGGAACGCATGAACCCAGCGAGAAGCAGGACGGCCGCTGTCGCCGCCGTCGTGCTCGCCACCACAGGCGGCCTGCTCAGCGCCGCCTCCTCGTCCGCGTCCGCCGCGACGAGTTGCAACTCACCCGTCTACACAAGGCAGTTCTTCGCGAACACCTCCTTCTCCGGCAAGCCGAAGAAGACCGACTGCGACTCGAAGATCGACCAGAACTGGGGCACCCGCGCCCCCGCCTCCGGCCTGCCGTCCAACAGCTTCGGCGTCCGCTGGACCGTCACCCGCGACTTCGGTTCGGGCGGCCCCTTCGCCCTGCCCGTCGAGTCGCGTGACGGCATCCGCGTGTACCTGGACGGCGTCCGCAAGGTCGACCTCTGGAAGAACGTCTCCACCACCCAGAAGAAGACCGTCAACATCACCGTCCCGTCCGGGACGCACACGCTGCGCGTCGACTTCGTCAACTGGACCGGGTCCGCGAACGTCAAGTTCGCCTACACGCCCCGCACTTCGGCCACCGTCGACAAGGTCAAGCCGCTCGTGCCGACCGGGGCGAAGGCGACGTACGACACGGCGAACGGCAAGGCCAAACTCTCCTGGACGAAGAACAAGGAGATGGACCTCGCCGGGTACCGCGTCTACCGGCGGGCCGAGGGCGCCTCGTTCGGCACCAAGCCGCTCGCGACGACCACCTCCACGTCGTACACGGACGCCACGCTCCCGGCGACCGGCGAGACCTACCACTACGAGGCCCGCGCCTACGACAAGGCGGGCAACGAGTCGGCCGGCACCGCCGACCAGAGCGTGACCACCGCCGACCGGACGGCACCAGCCGCGCCCACCATGATGAGCGCCGTCACGGAGACGGACGGCCTGCGGATCTGGTGGCACCCCGAGGGCGGCGTGCAGCCGACGTACCGGATCTACCGGGCGGCGAGCGAGGGCGGCCCGTTCACCAGGATCGGCAGCCCGGATCCGGGGAGGCTCCACTACCTCGACGCCTCGGCCGTCGTGGACGTCAAGCACTTCTACCGGGTGACGGCGGTCGACGCGGCGGGCAACGAGTCCGCCCCGTCCGTCGTCTTCAGCGGCACCCGGCGGGACTACACCCCGCCGCCCAACGTCACCGGGCTGGCGGCCACCCCGACCGAGTACGGCTTCGCGCTGAACTGGGACAGGAACCCGGCCGCCGACCTCGCGAAGTACGGCGTCTTCAAGGGCGAGCCGATGCAGGGCAACGAGTCGTTCTGCATCGCCCGCCTCGTGGAGTACGTGCCGGCCGGCACCACCTCGTACGAGCACAGCACCCTCCCCGACGGTGAGCGCGTCTGCTTCGTCGTCCGGGCGTACGACACCCACGGGAACTGGGCCACCAGCGGGGACAAGTCGGTGATCGCGACCGAGCTCGGCACCGCGCCGGGTACACCGGCCGAGTGAGCCGAGGGAACTGAGAGACACCGGCGACGCGAAAGGGGCCCGGAGGTTCAGCTGAACCTCCGGGCCCCTTTCATCTGTCCCTGTCCCTTGTCGGACCGGCCGCCCTCGCGGGCGGTCAGTCCGACTGCTGGCGCTTGGGGCGCCACACCACCAGCGCGCTCGTCTGCTGGACCTCCTGGTACGGGACCAGGTCGCGGCGGTACGAGGCGTGCACGGCGGCCTCGCGCTGCTGCATGGCCGACGCCGCGCCGTCCAGGGCCGCCTCCATCTCCGCGACGCGGGACTGGAGCGCGGCGACCTGGTTCTCCAGCTCGATGATGCGCTTGATGCCCGCGAGGTTGATGCCCTCGTCCTGCGACAACTGCTGGACGGTGCGCAGCAGTTCGATGTCGCGGGCCGAGTAGCGACGACCGCGCCCCGCCGTGCGGTCCGGGGAGACCAGGCCGAGGCGGTCGTACTGACGCAACGTCTGCGGGTGCAGACCCGAGAGCTGGGCGGCCACCGAGATGACGTACACCGGTGTCTCTTCCGTCAGCTCATAGGCCCTGCCGGTGAATGAGTTCTGCCGACGACGTCCGGTCGCGTCCATGGTGTCCTCATGCTCCCTTCGCGGCCTGGAACAGCTCCGCCCGCGGATCCTCGTCCGCGGTGGCCTCGCGATACGCCTCGAGCGCGTCACGAGCCTTCCCCGTCACGTCCGTGGGGACACTCACCTCGACGGTGACCAGCAGGTCCCCGCGGGTGCCGTCCTTACGGACCGCGCCCTTGCCACGGGCACGCATCGTACGGCCGTTGGGCGTGCCCGGGGGCAGCTTCAGGGTGACCGGAGGCCCCCCGAGCGTGGGCACACGGACCTCGCCGCCGAGCGCCGCCTCCGTGAAGGTGACGGGCACGGTGACGGTGAGGTTGTCGCCCTTGCGGCCGAAGACCGGGTGGGCGCCCACGTGCACGGTGACGTACAGGTCGCCCGAGGGGCCGCCCCGCTCGCCGGGTGCGCCCTTGCCCCGCAGGCGGATCCGCTGCCCGTCCGACACTCCGGACGGGATACGGACCTGCATGGTCCGGGACGACTTGGCGCGCCCCGAGCCGCTGCAGACCAGGCACGCGTGCTCCGCGATCAGACCGCGGCCCTTGCAGTCGGGGCACGGGTCGGTCAGCGAGAAGCCGCCGCCCGAGCCCCGGGCGACCTGGCCGGTGCCGACGCAGGTCGGGCACACCCTCGGTGTGCCGTTCTTGTCGCCGGTGCCCGAGCAGGCCTTGCAGGGGGACTGCGAGGTCATGCGCAGGGGGACGGTCGCGCCGTCCACCGCCTCGGTGAAGCTGAGGGTGACCTCGGTGTCGATGTCCTGGCCGCGCCGCGGCTGCGTGCGGGTGCCGGTGGTCGTGCCGCCGCGGTTGAAGAGGCCGCCGAAGACGTCACCGATGCCGCCGCCGAAGCCGCCGGCCCCGCCGGCGCCGCCCGCTCCGCCCTGGGGGCCGCCTCCGAAGAGGTCCCCCAGGTCGAAGTTGAAGTTGCCGCCGGCGCCGGGACCGGGCCTGAACCCGCCGTTGCCGAAGAGGGTGCGGGCTTCGTCGTACTCCTTGCGCTTCTTGGGGTCCCCGAGGATGTCGTTCGCCTCGGAGATCTCCTTGAAGCGGTCCTCCGCCTTCGCGTTCCCCTTGTTGGCGTCCGGGTGGAACTCGCGGGCGAGCTTCCGGTACGCCTTCTTGATCTCGGCCTCGGTGGCGTCCTTGGGGACGCCGAGGACCTTGTAGTAGTCCTTCTCGATGAAGTCCTTGGTGCTCATCCTCGACGCCCCTCCTTCCGTACGTCACTGTCACGTACGCGCTCGACGCTGCCCGTGTGTACGGGCGCGCGTACGCCCTGTTTCACGTCAGCCCTCGTCCGGGCCACCGCTCTCCTTGTCGTCGGCCGCCGTGCTCGTGGCGTCCGTCTCGTCCTTGCCCGCCTGAGCGCCCGGCTGCGGCTCGGCCACCGCCACCCGCGCGGGGCGGATGGTGCGCTCGCCGAAGCGATACCCCGGCTGCAGAATCGCCACGCACGTGGTCTCCGTGACGTCGGGCGCGTACGAGTGCATCAGGGCCTCGTGGATCATCGGGTCGAAGGGCTCGCCCTCCTTGCCGAACTGCTGCAGGCCCATCTTCGCCGCGACGGTCTCCAGCGACTCGGCGACCGACTTGAAGCCGCCGACCAGTTCGCCGTGTTCCCGCGCGCGGCCGATGTCGTCGAGCACGGGCAGGAGCTCGGTCAGGAGGTTCGCGATGGCGACCTCCTTGACCGCGATCCGGTCGCGCTCGACCCGGCGGCGGTAGTTCTGGTACTCGGCCTGGAGCCGCTGGACGTCCGCCGTGCGCTCGTTGAGCGCCGTGCGCACCTGGTCCAGCTGAGCGGTGAGGCCCGCGATCTGCGCTGCTGCTGCCGCGTCCCCTGCCCGGGCCGCCCCGTCCTCCGCGGAGGAGGGGGCAGCCTTGGGCTCGGCGTCTTCAGGGGTGGCGCCGGAGGGGACGTCGGGCTGCTGCGACTGCTGCTCGTCGAAGCCCGGGGTCTCCTCCGTCACGCGGCACCGTCCTTGCGGTCACGGTCCTCGTCCACGATCTCGGCGTCGACCACGTCGTCGTCGGCGGCCTTGGCACCCGCGTCGGCACCGGCGTCACCCGGGGCCTCGGCGCCTGCCGCACCCTGAGCGGCCTGGGCGTCGGCGTACATCGCCTGGCCCAGCTTCTGGGAGACGGCGGCGACCTTCTCGGTGGCCGTACGGATCTCGGCGGTGTCCTCGCCCTTGAGCGCGGCCTTGAGCTCCTCGACGCTCGACTCGACCTCGGTCTTGACGTCGCCCGGGACCTTGTCCTCGTTGTCCTTGAGGAACTTCTCGGTCTGGTAGACGAGCTGCTCGCCCTGGTTGCGGGCCTCGGCGGCCTCGCGGCGACGGTGGTCCTCGTCCGCGTACTGCTCGGCCTCCTGGCGCATGCGGTCGACCTCGTCCTTCGGCAGCGAGGAGCCGCCGGTGACGGTCATCTTCTGCTCCTTGCCCGTGCCCAGGTCCTTCGCGGTCACGTGCATGATGCCGTTGGCGTCGATGTCGAAGGCGACCTCGATCTGCGGGACCCCGCGCGGGGCCGGCGGCAGACCGGTCAGCTCGAACATCCCGAGCTTCTTGTTGTACGCCGCGATCTCGCGCTCGCCCTGGTAGACCTGGATCTGCACGGACGGCTGGTTGTCCTCGGCCGTCGTGAAGATCTCGGACCGCTTGGTCGGGATCGTGGTGTTGCGCTCGATGAGCTTGGTCATGATCCCTCCCTTGGTCTCGATACCGAGGGACAGCGGGGTCACGTCGAGGAGCAGGACGTCCTTGACCTCACCCTTGAGGACACCGGCCTGGAGGGCGGCGCCGATGGCGACGACCTCGTCCGGGTTCACACCCTTGTTGGCGTCCTGGCCGCCGGTCAGCTCCTTGACGAGCTCGGCCACGGCGGGCATACGGGTGGAGCCACCGACGAGAACGACGTGGTCGATCTCGCTCAGCTGGATGCCGGCGTCCTTGATGACGTTGTGGAACGGCGTCTTGCAGCGCTCCAGCAGGTCGGCCGTCAGCTGCTGGAACTGAGCCCGGGTGAGCTTCTCGTCCAGGTGCAGCGGGCCCTCGGCGGACGCCGTGATGTAGGGGAGGTTGATCGTGGTCTCGGTGGACGAGGACAGCTCGATCTTGGCCTTCTCGGCGGCCTCGCGAAGGCGCTGGAGCGCCATCTTGTCCTTGCCGAGGTCCACGCCGTGGCCGCTGTTGAACTGCTTGACCAGGTAGTCCATGACCCGCTGGTCCCAGTCGTCACCACCGAGGTGGTTGTCGCCGTTCGTGGCCTTCACCTCGACGACGCCGTCGCCGATCTCCAGGAGCGACACGTCGAACGTGCCGCCACCGAGGTCGAAGACGAGGATCGTCTGGTCGTCCTTGTCGAGGCCGTACGCGAGGGCGGCCGCGGTGGGCTCGTTCACGATGCGCAGGACGTTCAGGCCCGCGATCTCGCCGGCCTCCTTCGTCGCCTGGCGCTCGGAGTCGTTGAAGTACGCCGGGACGGTGATGACCGCGTCGGCCACCTTCTCGCCCAGGTACGCCTCGGCGTCGCGCTTCAGCTTCTGCAGGATGAAGGCGCTCATCTGCTGCGGGTTGAAGTGCTTCCCGTCGAGCTCGATCTTCCAGTCCGTGCCCATGTGACGCTTCACGGAACGAATCGTCCGGTCCACGTTCGTGACCGCCTGGCGCTTCGCGACCTCGCCGACGAGCACCTCGCCGTTCTTGGCGAAGGCGACGACGGACGGCGTGGTCCTGGCGCCCTCGGCGTTGGTGATGACGGTGGGCTCACCGCCCTCCAGAACGCTGACGACGGAGTTAGTCGTGCCCAGGTCGATGCCGACCGCACGTGCCATTTCAATTCCTCCAGCAATGACTTGAGTGGAACGGACTCAAGTGTGCATGACGCTCGCCGCGTGGTCAACAGAGGTGAGTCGTGGAGGCTCAACTCTTATCTGTTCCTTACGCGCATCTTGGGGTGTGACCTGCGGGTCGTCGTGTTTTCTGCGGGCCGGTGAGGGCTGGTCGCGCAGTTCCCCGCGCCCCTGACGGGGCGCCGCCCCGCCACGCGTACCCAGGCAAGCCTCAGCGACGCAGATCACCGTGCCCCTGACTACAGTGCGGACAGAGGAGTGGGTAGTCTCAGAGGACTGCATAAGTTACCGCTTAGTAATGCACCCTCGCAGGCCCGAGGAGCCCCTGAATGCAACTCGCCGCGATCATCGTGTCGCTGGTTCTGACCGTGGTCGGCATCGCGCTGATCGCACGCGCCATCGGCCAGTTCGTCCGGTACTTCAAGCTGGGCCAGCCCGTGCCCGCCGGGAGCCGCGCCGACAACCCCTACCAGCGCAGCGTGACGCTGGTGAAGGAGTTCCTCGGTCACACCCGGATGAACCGGTGGGGCATCGTCGGTTTCGCCCACTGGTTCGTGGCCGTCGGTTTCCTGACGCTGCCGCCGACCCTCGTGCAGGCCTTCGGTCAGCTCTTCCAGGCCGACTGGGTACTGCCGTTCATCGGTGAGTTTTTGCCGTTCGAGCTCTACATCGAGTTCATCGGCGTCATGACGATCCTGGGCATCGCCGTGCTCATGGTGATCCGGCTGCTGAGCCTGCCCTCGCGGGCCGGCCGCAAGTCCCGCTTCGCGGGCTCCAAGTCCGGTCAGGCGTACTTCGTCGAGTACGTCATCCTCACCATCGGCCTCGCGATCTACGTGCTGCGCGGCCTGGAGGGCGCACTGCACCACGTGGAGCACTACGAGGCCGGGTACTTCGCCTCGTACCCGCTGGTCCTGGCCTTCAAGGGCCTGAGCGTCCCCGCGCTGCAGAACCTGGTCTACCTCGTCGCGACGATCAAGATCGGCACGTCGTTCGTGTGGATGATCGTCGTCTCGCTGAACACCAACATGGGTGTGGCCTGGCACCGCTTCCTCGCCTTCCCGAACATCTGGTTCAAGCGCAAGTCCGACGGCGGTACGGCCCTGGGCGGGCTGCAGCCCATGACCTCCGGCGGCAGGCCGATCGACTTCACCGACCCCGGCGACGACGACGTCTTCGGCGTCTCCCAGGTCGAGCAGTTCTCCTGGAAGGGCCTGCTGGACTTCTCCACCTGCACCGAGTGCGGGCGCTGTCAGTCGCAGTGCCCCGCCTGGAACACCGGCAAGCCGCTCTCCCCGAAGCTGCTGATCATGTCGTTGCGCGACCACGCGCACGCCAAGGCCCCCTACCTCCTCGCCGGCGGCGGCAAGGACATGGAGGGCAACGAGAAGGCCTCGGCCGAGCAGCTCAAGGACGTGCCCGCCGCGGCCCTCGCCGAGGCCGAGCGGCCCCTCATCGGGACCCTGGAGGAGAACGGCGTCATCGACCCGGACGTCCTGTGGTCCTGCACCACCTGCGGCGCCTGTGTCGAGCAGTGTCCGGTCGACATCGAGCACGTCGACCACATCGTCGACATGCGCCGCTACCAGGTGATGATCGAGAGCGCCTTCCCGTCCGAGGCCGGGACGATGCTCAAGAACCTGGAGAAGAAGGGCAACCCCTGGGGTCTTGCCAAGAAGCAGCGTCTGGAGTGGACCAAGGAGGTCGACTTCGAGATCCCGGTCGTCGGCCGGGACATCGAGGACCTCACCGAGGTCGAGTACCTGTACTGGGTCGGCTGTGCGGGCGCGCTCGAAGACCGCGCCAAGAAGACCACCAAGGCCTTCGCGGAGCTGCTGCACATCGCGGGCGTCAAGTTCGCGATCATGGGCGGCGACGAGAAGTGCACCGGTGACTCCGCCCGGCGCCTCGGCAACGAGCCCCTGTTCCAGGAGCTCGGCATGGAGAACGTCTCCGCACTGAACATGGCGTTCGGCGAGGAGATGGACGACGAGGGCAACTTCCCCGCGGAGTCCAGGAAGCCGAAGTCCGCGAAGAAGATCGTCGCGACCTGCCCGCACTGCCTCAACACCCTCGGCAACGAGTACCCGCAGCTCGGCGGCGACTACGAGGTCATCCACCACACCCAGCTGCTCCAGCACCTCATCGACGAGGGCAAGCTGATCCCGGTGACCCCGGTCGAGGGCCTCATCACCTACCACGACCCCTGCTACCTGGGCCGCCACAACAAGATCTACACGCCCCCGCGCGAGATCATGTCGGCCGTCCCGGGCCTGCGTCAGCAGGAGATGCACCGCCACAAGGAGCGCGGCTTCTGCTGCGGCGCGGGTGGCGCGCGGATGTGGATGGAGGAGCGGATCGGCAAGCGCATCAACAACGAGCGCGTCGACGAGGCCCTCTCCCTCAACCCGGACATCGTCTCCACCGCCTGCCCGTTCTGCCTGGTCATGCTGACCGACTCGGTCAACGGCAAGAAGAACGACGGCAAGGCCAAGGAGTCCATCACGGTCGTCGACGTGGCCCAGCTGCTGCTCGACTCCGTGAAGACCCCGCTCGACGACGAGCCCCCGGCGGGTACGTCCGAGTCGGAGAGTGAGCCGGAGCCGCAGCCGGTGAAGTAGTCCACCGCGTCAGCACCGCCGACACCCCATGTCCCGCCCGGACATGGGGTGTCGGCGTCTCCGGTGCCGGTACCCGTGCCGGTGCCGGGGCTCAGTTCAGCCGGCTGAGGCGTCGGCCCCTGCTCTCGGCCACCCGCAGGGCCGCCTGCAGGGCCTCGCTCAACCGCTCGGCGAGGAAACGGAGTTCGCCCCGCGGGCTGTCCGGCAGCATCTCGTGGGCGTGCGCGAGGAGTTCCGTGCCCATGCCGAGCTGGATGGATTCCGTGGCGTCGGCGAGGCGGGAGAGAGGCCCGCCCTGGTCGTCGCTGATGAGATAGCAGGGCTTGCCCTCGGGCCCCGACCAGGGCAACAGGCGCGGCTGCTCCAGCGGTTGCGGTTCCATCAGGCGACCTCCACCCCGTGGATCCAGTACGGGCCCGGTGTGTCCAGCCCCAGGGTGGCCAGGGCCAGTTCGCGGCGCCGCCACCACTGTTCGTGGGCGGTCACATAAGGGCGTACGGCTCTGGTGGCGGTGGCGTCGAGCGGGCCGTCGAGCCCGTACGGGCTGCGATGGGCAGGGAGGGGCAGTACATCGGCTCGCGGCGGCAGATGGACGGCGGGTGCCGGACGGCCCGGCGGGCTGCGGTGCGCTCCGCGCGGGATGAGCAGGAGGCTCACCCAGACGGCAAGGCGATGGATAAGGTCGGTCATGTCATCAGCTCCGGTTCAGGACTGCTGGTGGCCGTGCCCCGGGGCGGCTCCACTCCGTCGCCGGGGTCTCTTGGGCATCCACCCTACTGCGGTGTACTGCTGTCTGCACTGTTAACTGTGAATCGCACAGATTACGGTCGTCTGCGCATGGTGGTGCGGTGATGGAATTTGCTGCCGACATCCCCCGCTGGCGCCAAGTGGCCGAGGTGATCCGCCGCCGCATCGAGGACGGCACCTACCCGCCGCGTACGCGCATCCCCTCTGTCGTGGAGATCACGGGCGAGTTCGGGATCGCCGCGGTCACCGCACAGAAGGTGCACAAGGGCCTGCGCGCAGAGGGGCTCATCTACACCGAACCCGGTCTGGGCTCCTTCGTCGCCGAGCGGCCGACCAAGGCCTCCGAGGAGACCAAGGAGTAGCCGGCACACCCCAGACCCCCAGAAGATCCAAGGCCCTTCCGTCGATCAACCGACGGGAGGGCCTTCGGCGTTCGGTCCCGACCCCCGCTGACCAGAGGTCTTTGACAGGTACGCGATCCGTGCTCCATCATCACTCCACTAGTCCACTAGTTCATTAGCTAAAGGGTGGTGATGGACGATGGAATTCCGGATCGACAGGCGCAGCGGGGTCGCCGCCTACCAGCAGATCGTTCAGCAGACCAAGCAGGCGCTGCGCCTCGGCGTACTCGTGCCCGGGGACCAGCTGCCGACGGCCAAGGAGGTCGCGGCGACCGCCGCGGTCAACCCGAACACCACGCTCAAGGCCTACCGCGAGCTGGACCGTGAGGGCCTGGTGGAGCTGCGGCCGGGTCTGGGCACCTTCGTCCGTCTGTCGCTGGCCAGCCCCCAGACGGGGGCGGACTCACCGCTGCGGGGCGAGCTGGAGGCGTGGATGGACCGGGCCCACGAGGCGGGTCTGGAGCAGGAGGACGTGACGGCGCTCGTCACGTCGGTGATGGAGGAGCGGTACGCCGAGACCGGGGCGACCGCCGAGAACGGGGGGCACGGATGATGAACCACGAGGCGGGCCACGGCTATTCGGCCGAGGAGTCCGCGATAGAGGCCCGCGGGGTCGGCAGGAGGTACCGCCGGGGCTGGGCGCTGCGGGACTGTTCCTTCCGGCTGCCCGCCGGGCGGATCTGCGGCCTGGTGGGCCCCAACGGCGCAGGCAAGACCACGCTGATGGCCATCGCCGCCAACCTGCTGGAGCCGACCACCGGTTCCCTGCGGGTGTTCGGGGCGGCCCCGGAGTCCGCGGAGGCCGGCCGGCGTACCGCCTTCCTCGCCCAGGAGAAGCCGCTGTTCAGGCGCTTCACCGTCGCCGAGACCCTGCGTCTGGGCCGCGAACTGAACCCCGGCTGGGACCAGCGGGCCGCCGAGAACATCGTCCGCGCGGGCAACGTGCCGTTCGAGGCGAAGATCGGCACCCTCTCCGGCGGCCAGCGCACCCGGGTGGCGTTCGCCGTCGCGTTCGGCAAGCGTCCCGACCTGCTGCTCCTCGACGAGCCGATGTCCGACCTCGACCCGCTGGTGCGCCACGAGCTGATGAGCACCCTGCTGGCCGAGGCCGCCGAGCGCGGCACCACCGTGCTGATGTCCACCCACATGCTCGCCGAGCTGGAGAACACCTGCGACTACCTGCTGGTCATCGCGGGCGGCGGGCTGCGCCTGGCCGGTGAGGTCGACGAACTCCGCACCTCCCACGCCCTGCTCACCGGCGCCCACACCGACGGGCACACGCCCCCGGAGCTCGCGTACCACACCGTGGTCGAAACCCGCCTCAGCGGACGGCAGTTCACCTCGCTGATCCGCCCCGACGGGCCGGTCGCCGGTCCCTGGCAGGCGAGCACCCCGAACCTGGAGGAACTCCTGCTCGCCTACCTGCGCACCCCCGAGGCACCACCCCTGATCAGCCCCAGCTCGTACATCGCACCGCAGGCGGTGGCCGCATGAGCACCATGACCCGCACCGGCAGCACCGGCGGCCCGGCACCCACCGGGACCGCTCCCGCCGAAGCAGGCCGAGGCCGCGGCCCGCGGCTCAGCGGCATGAACTGGCTCGTCTGGCGTCAGCACCGGGCCGCCTACTGGACCCTGCTGGCGGCCACCGCGGTCACCGTCGCCGTGATGATTTACCAACGCCAGCAGATGATGGCGTACCTCGACGGATACGGCTCCATCACCGGTCTGAAGGCCGGCTGGGAGGAGAAGTTCGGCCACCAGAAGCCGCTCAGCGCGGCCTCTCAGCTGATCGGGTTCGCGCCCGTCCTGATCGGGGTCTTCGTGGGGGCGCCCCTGCTCGCCGCGGACCTGGAGAACGGCACCGCCAAGCTCGTCACCACACAGTCCGCCAGCCGCGTCCGCTGGCTCGGCACCAAGCTCGGGACGACCCTGCTGCTGGTCGCGGTGTGCACCGCGGCGGTCTCCGCCGCGTTCACCTGGTGGTGGTCACCGGTCAAGTCGTCGTCGTACGTCCTGGACTGGTCCGGGGCCGCCTTCGACAGCAGCGGACCCGTGCCGGTGGCCCTCACCCTGTTCACCGTCGTCGGCGGCATCGCGATCGGCATGCTGCTGCGCCGGACCCTGCTGTCGATGGTCGTCACCCTGGGCTTCGCGGTCGTCGTGCAGGTGGTCTGGGCGTACTCCCGGATGTCCCTCGGGAACGTCATGACCCTCACCACCGACAAGGGCGTCGGGGAAGGCTCCTCCCCGGACGTGCCCGCCGGCGCCTACGCCATGGACGAGTTCTACCGCACCGCCTCCGGCGACCTCATCGGCTGGGGCAGTTGCGCCGAGGCGACGGAGAAGGCCAGAGACGCGTGCCTGGACAAGGCCCAGGTCGTCGGCTGGTCGGTCGACTACATCCCGATCTCGCAGATGTCCTCCATGCAGTGGCTCGGCGCCTCGATCCTGCTGGCCCTGACCGCCGGCATCGCGGCGTTCGTCATCCTCTGGGGCCGCAAGCGCCTCGTCTGACCCCTAGCGCCGCTGACCGAGCGCCGTTGTCCGAGCGCCGCTGACCGGCCGGGCTCGTCGTCCGGCCCGATCCCCTCGCGGTTCTCCTCCCGGTTCTCCTCGCAGTCCCTTTCCCAGTACGCGGCCGAGCGGCCAGGTGTCGCTCCGCCGCGCCCTGGTGCTGCCCCGAGCCGGCGGGCACATCGCCACGAACCATGTGAAAGGCACGAGTTGAAGTCGCACAAGCACAGGAAACGAGCGGTCGTCACGGTCCCGTCGGCTGCCGCTCTCGCGGCGGCGCTCGGCGCCGGACTGCTGGTGAGCACGTCCGGCGGCGCCCAGGCCGCCCCCGCCGAAGCCCCGCTCCCCGCCTCCGCCAGGACGGTCACGCTCGTGACCGGCGACAAGGTGGCCCTGGACGCCAAGGGCAAGGTCACCGGCGTGGTGGCCGCCGAGGGCCGAAAGGGGATCGGCTTCCGCATCCAGCAGGCAGCCGGTCACGCGTATGTCGTGCCGCGCGACGCCGAAGCCCTGATCGCGAACGGCACGGTCGACCGACGGCTGTTCGACGTGAAGCGGCTGGTCGGCGGGCACTACGACGACGCCCGCCGCTCCGACGTGCCGCTGATCGTCACCTACGACAAGGGCACGTCCGTGTCGGAGGGCACGTTCCGGAGTTCGGGCGCCACGGTCCGCCGGGATCTGCCGAGCATCAACGGCGACGCCGTACGCGCCCGTAAGTCCGAGGGCTCCGCGCTGTGGGAGACGCTCACCAGTGACACCGGCTCCGCGAAGGTCAGGAGGATCTGGCTGGACGGCAAGGTCAAGGCGAGCCTGGACCGGAGCGTGCCGCAGATCGGCGCACCCGCGGCCCACTCGGCGGGGTACGACGGCAAGGGCGTCAAGGTCGCCGTGCTCGACACCGGCGTCGACGCGACACATCCGGACCTGAAGGACCGTATCGACGCGGAGAAGAACTTCTCCGCCGCCGCGGACACCGTCGACCGCGCGGGCCACGGCACGCACGTGGCCTCGACGATCGTGGGCTCCGGGGCCGCGTCTCCCGCGGGCACCACGTACGCGGGGGTCGCGCCCGGCGCCCGGCTCCTGGTCGGCAAGGTGCTCGACGACGAGGGCTCGGGCGACGACTCCGGTGTCATCGCCGGTATGCAGTGGGCCGTCGCGCAGGGCGCCGAGGTCGTCAACATGAGCCTGGGCGGCGAGGACCGCCCCGGCATCGACCCCGTGGAACAGGCCGTCAACGACCTGTCGGCCAGTTCCGGCGCCCTGTTCGTGATAGCCGCCGGCAACGACGGTCCCAAGGAAGGCACGGTCGGCACGCCCGGCAGCGCCGCCGCCGCGCTCACCGTCGGCGCGGTCGACCGGCAGGACGCCCTCGCCGACTTCTCCAGCCGCGGTCCCACGGCCGACGGCTCCCTCAAGCCCGACCTCACCGCGCCTGGCGTCGACATCGTCGCCGCCAAGGCCGCCGAGGGTTTCATGGGCGAACCCGCCGCCGACGGCTACGTCTCCATGAGCGGTACGTCGATGGCGACCCCGCATGTGGCGGGCGCCGCCGCCATCCTCGCCCAGCAGCACCCCGACTGGACCGGCGAGCGGATCAAGGCCGCCCTCACCGCCTCCGCGAAGCCGGCCGCCGCCACCTCCGCGTACACGCAGGGCACCGGCCGGGTGGACGTCGACGCCGCTGTCGCCCAGCAGCTCACCAGCAGCCCGACCTCGCTGGGCTTCGGGACACAGGAGTTCCCCCACACCGACGACCAGCCAGTCACCAAGGACGTCACGTACCGCAACGCGGGTACCGGACCGGTCACCCTCGACCTGGCCACCGAGGCCTACGGCGACGACGGAAAGCCCACGGCCGAGGGCCTGTTCACCGTCTCACCGCGGCAACTCACCGTCCCGGCGGGCGGGGAGGCGACCGCCACCGTGACCGCCGACACGCGTGCGGGAACGACCGACGGCAGCTTCGGCGGCTCGGTGACCGCCACCACCGCCGACGGCACCACCACCGCGCGCACCTCCCTCGGCGTCGTCCGCGAGGTCGAGTCGTACGACCTGACCATCAAGCACCTCGACCTCGAGGGCAAGGTCCCCGACGACGCCGAGACGGGTATCTACGGCCTGGACAACGACATCTGGACGGAGGTCGCCGACAAGAGGGACGGCAAGGTCACCATCCGTCTTCCGAAGGGCCGTTACGCCCTGGAAGGAAGGTTCTTCACCGGCAGTTCCGGCCGGTCCGTGCTGCTGCACCCGAAGTTCGCGCTGACCAAGGACACGACCCTGGTCATGGACGCCCGGAAGACGAAGCCCGTCAAGGTCACCGTGCCGGACGGCGCGGCCAGGCCCGCGGGCGCGATGTTCTTCTTCCACGTCGACGTCAACAACAAGCCGTACACGTCCCTGTACGACGCCCCCTCTCTCGGCAGCCTGCGCGTCGGACAGCTCGGCGCCCCGGTGCCGGCCGCCGAGGCGTCCGCGATGTACCACGGCATCTGGACCCACAAGGCCGTCAACTACCGGCTGGCATGGAACCGTACGGGCGACCTGTCCGGCTTCACCAAGAACGTCGGGCGCTCGCAGCTCACCAAGGTCAAGGTCGTCGTCGGGACGCCGGTCAAGGGCAGGACGGCGACCGTCTGGGCCGCGCCGCTGATGCCCGGCGGCTACTTCAACCTCTTCCAGACGCCGGGCCGTCTGCCGCTGACCGGCACCGACTACGTACTGCCCAACGGCATCAAGTGGTTCTACCAGGTCAGCCAGCTCGGCGCCCCCGACGAAGAGGGCGACCCGACGTGGGAGAACACCCTGGTGGGCGCCCCCAGGGCGTACACGGCGGGCAGGGACCACACCCAGCGCTTCAACGTCGGCGTCTTCGGCCCGTCCCTCCCCTCGGGTCCGCTCGCGCACGGCGTCGACCGGCCGGGCGCGCTCCGCTCCGGCGACACCTTCTCGGCGTACCTGCCGCTGTTCTCCGACGCCGACGGCAACCTGGGCACCTCCGCCTACACGAAGGCCGGCAGCTCGCTCCACGCCGACGGCGAGAAGATCTTCGCCGTGGACGAACCGCTGAACGGCGAGTCACACACCGTCCCCGCCGGCCGGCGCACCTACAAGCTCGACGTGGACGTCTCCCGCGCCCCGGCGCAGTTCGCGGTCGGCACCCGGGTCGCCGCGACCTGGACCTTCGCCTCGGCCCATGTCGCCGGTGACACGTCCGAGCGGCTGCCGCTGACGGTCGTCCGCTTCGCTCCGAAGCTGTCGTTGGCCAGTACCGCCAAGGCCAGGACGACCCTCACCGTGCCCTTCACCCTCGAGGGCGCGGCCACCGAGGTCGCCTCGCTGCGCAAGCTCGCCTTCGCCGTCTCCTACGACAACGGCCGGACCTGGAAGAAGGCCAGTGCCGTGGACGGCAAGTTCCTCAAGCTGCGCAGCCCGGCCAAGCCCGGCACCGTCTCGCTGCGCGCCACCCTCACCGACGCAGACGGCAACACCCTGAAACAGACCCTTCACGGGGCCTACCGCACCACCAAGTAGGGGCGCGCACCCCACAAACCCCTGTATCCGGCCCGGGCCCCACAGGCCCGGGCCGGTCGCGTCTCAGAGGTCGCCGAACGGCTCCGCGTAAGTGAAGGTGCCGCGCACGGCCGGGTCGTACGCGGTCAGGGTGCGGACCTGGAAGTACTCGCCCCAGGCGGGGTCGGGCGCGTGGATGCCCAGCTCGGTGCTCGTCCGGAAGCCGTGGCGGCCGTAGTACGCGGGGCTGCCGAGCAGGGCGACCAGCGGCTCGCCGAGGGCGTCGGCGGCGCCGAGCACCGCGTGCATCAGGGCGCGGCCGACGCCGCGCCGCTGCAGGTCGGGGCGCACACCGATCGGGCCGAGCCCGACGGCCGGCACCCCGTCGACGTGGCCGCGCGTACAGACGACGTGGCCGACGACCTCGTCCTTCTCGTCGACCGCCACGTACGACAGCTCCGGCAGCCAGCCGTCACAGGTCCGCAGCGCGTCGAGCAGGGTGGCCTCCACGGGGTCCGGGGTGTCCGGCTTCGCGAAGGCGGCCGCGATCACGGCACGCACGGCGGATACGTCCGCGGGGGTCTCACGTCGGGTCAGCACGGGGCCAGTGTCGGCGGCGGCAACCGGCGCCGCAAAGCAATATCCCGGCGGGGCGAGGCGGCCGGGCGGGGACTGAGCAGACGTGGCCGGGGCCGCAGGGAGGGCGTGCGTGCGTCAGGTGTCCCGCTCCCGGCCCAGCGCGGCCGTCAGACCGCCCCGCCGCCGGATGCCCAACTTCCGGTACGTGCTGGTCAGATGGGTCTCCACGGTGCGGCGCGCCAGGTGCAGCAGCTCCGCGATCTCCGTGTTCGTGCGGCCGTCGGCGGCCAGTTCGGCGATGCGGCGCTCGCTTCCGGTGAGCGCGCCCGAGCCGGTGAGCGCCGTCGCGGTGCGGCGCGCGCCACCCTCACGCAGGGCCTCCTCGGCGGTGGCCCGCAGCCGCACGGCGCCCAGCCGTTCGGCACGCTCGGCCGCCTCCCGCAGGCAGTCACGGGCACGGGCCCGGTCCCCCGCCGCGGTGAGCTGGCGTCCCTGGGCGACCAGCGCGGGAATCAGCTCCGTGTCCACACCGGCGTCCCTCAGCGCCCGTACGGACCGGTCGGCGAGCTCCAGACCGCGCCGCCCGCCGGTCGCCGTGCCGAGCACCCGCAGGGCGCGCCCCACCAGGCGCGGGGTGTCCCACACCTGGGCCAGCCGCAGTTCCTCCTCGGCCAGTTCGAGTGCCTCCCGGGGCCGGCCGAGTGCCAGACGGCATTCCGCCGCGGCCGTCCGCCAGGGGGTGACGACCGGGCTCACCACGTCACGGGCCGACTGGCGGCGCCCGCATTCGAGGAAGTCGCCGAGCGCTCCCGCCGGATCCCCGGCCGCGGCCCGCAGCACACCGCGCGCGTACAGGAACCGGTTCAGCTCCCAGGAGTCCTGCGCCTCCCTCAGGTCGAAGCCGCCTGCGAGCCGGCGGGCCTGCGCCACCCTGCCGGTCTCGACCAGCGCGACCAGCGCGTGGGCCTGGCCGTTGGCAGGGCCGGAGCGGGCCCCCGCCGGCCGCGGGGCCTCGGGCCCGGTGAGCAGGCGCGCGTAGTCGCCGCGGGCCGCCGCGATGTCGGCCCCGACGTTCAGCAGGGCCCGGTGCATGGGGTGCAGCAGGGACGGCCGCTGCCGGGCGAGCCCGCGCTCGACGAGCCGCTCCGCCTCGTCGAGTTCGTCGGCCCACTGCGCGACGGCGGCGGCCGTGCCCAGCAGGAACGGCTCCGCGAGCGGGTCGGCGGGTTCCGCGAGCAGGGCGCGCACCCGTTCCATGGCGGCGTCCGCCGAGATCAGGCCCGCTGTCGCCTCGTACCGTACGAGCAGTGCCTGACCGGCGGTGCCGACCAGGCCCGGTGAGCGCCCGGCGGTCTCCCGCAGCCAGCGGTACACCTCCTGCCGGATCTCCTGGTCGTGGTCGGAGAGCAGTGCCGAGGCGATGTGGACCGTGCGGGACAGGTCGGGGTGGCCCGTCAGCTGGGGGTCGAGGGAGCGCAGCACGTCGACGGCGGCGCGGGCCTCGCCCCGCCCGGCCAGCGCCGTGCCCAGGGCCACCGCGGCACGGACCCGGTCCTGCGGCACGCCCGGCAGCCGCACCGCCTCGGCGAGGCGCGGGATTCCGGCGGAAGAGCGCACGGTGGCGTACTCCAGGGAGCCCAGTTCCGTGAGGAGGCGCTGGCGGTGGTCGTCGGGCAGCGGCTCGTCCAGGGCCCTGCGCAGACAGGGCAGGGCGTCGGCGGTACGGCCCTCGCGGACGGCGATGGCGGCGGCGTCCAGGAGGACCCCGGTGGCCCACTCCTCGCCCACCGTGCCGGAGCGCAGCAGCTGGCCGGCGACGGCCTCGGCGCGGTCGCCGCGGCGCAGCATCACCTCGGCGGCCGCCCGGTGTGCGGCCTGCCGCCGCGGACCGGGCCAGCCGCTCAGCACCGCGTCCCGCAGCAGGGGATGGGCGAATCGGGGCCGCCCGTCGGCGCCGGGGCGCAGGATCCCCAGCCGTGTCATGGCGGTGAGCCAACCCGCCACCCGTGCCGGGTCGGCACCGGCCACCGCGCCGACGAGCTCGGCGAGTCCGGTGAGCCCGTCACCGACCGGGAACAGGCCGCCGACGAAGGCATGGTCGTCCTCCGGAGGCCGGGTCCGGGCGGCCGCGATACGGATCGGGTGGCCATGGGCGGGGTTGGAGGCGGGGTCGGAGACTGAACCGGAGACAGGGCCGGAGACAGGGCCGGAATCAGCCCTGTCCGAGTGGCCGTGGGCCGGGTAGGTCGCTGCCCAGTCCAGGTGGCCGTGATCCGGATCGGCCGGTGTCCAGTCCGGGTGGCCATGGGTCGGGTGCCCATGGGTCGGGTGGGTCGGAGGCCGGTCCAAGGGACCGTGATCCGGATCGGCCGGTGTCCAGTCCGGGTGGCCATGGGTCGGGTGCCCATGGGCCGGGTGGGTCGGAGGTCGGTCCAAGGGACCGTGATCCGGGTCGGCCGGTGTCCACGCCGGGCGGCCGTCGTACGGGTCGGCCGGGGGCCGGCCGGTGACGGGGCCGTACGCGGCATCGGCCGCGGGGCGGTCCTCCTGCAGTGCCGCCAGCGCCCGCGCCACCTCCGCCGTCGCGGGGCCCGCGCTGTCCAGCCACCACGACACCGCGGCCTGGTAGGTCCCCGGATACAGCGCGGCGCAGGTCTTCGGCACGGTGGCCGGCAGGGTTCCGCGCAGGTCGTCCAGCAGGGCACGCAGCAGCAACGGGCTGCCCGCTCCCGCCCGTACGCAGTCCTCCACCCACGTCCCGGGCACCCCGCCGAAGTCCGAACGGACCAGGCTCGTCGTGGAGTCGACGCCCAGCGGAGGGAGCGTCAGGGTGCGGACGAGCGCGGGCGAGAGCGTGTGGGCGAGACCGGCCGCCGGAGCGTCGATGTCGTACTGGCTGCGCTCGGTCACCACCAGCAGAACGGGTAATCGGTCCACCCTTCGCGCGGCGTCGGCGAGCCAGCGCCGCGAGGAGTCGTCCGCGAGATGGACGTCGTCCACGGTGACGAGGAGCGGCGGCCCGGCCGCGTACGAACGCAGCAGCCGCCACAGCCAGGCGGCCCGGGCACGTTCGTCCGGCATCCGGCCCGCGTCCGCGAACTCCTCGTTCGGACCGACAAGTTGACGAACCACGGCGAAGGGAACGGTGGTGTCGTCGGGCGAGCAGCGGGCCCGCAGCACCCGCATCCCGGCCGCCTCCGCCTGCTCGGCGGCGGCCTCCAGGAGCGCGGAACGGCCCGTGCCGGTGGCGCCCCGCAGCAGGACCAGCCGACCCGATCCGGCGCGGGCGCGCACGGCCTCGGCGGCGACCAGCTCCAGGGCCTCCCCGCGTTCAAGCAGCGGTGCGTCCATTCCTGCCTCCCTCACAGCCGTGATGCGGTCCCCTGTGTGGGACGGGGGAACACACGGCCCGCGTTGCGTGACATGACCCACGGTCAGAAACGCGCCACGGTCCCCGATCTCGTGGTGTGTCTCGTGGTGCTCCACGATTGCGCCCGGCGCGCGGGGCACAGAAATGTGGTTCTCGCACGCCTGTCACAGACGCAACAGAGTTGACGGGCCAGTGAACATAGGGGAGTCGGTTGCGCAGCTCATTCGGGACCACGACTCCGGGCACGGCCGAGCCGGAGTCCCGCATACCCGTGGCGGTGCACGCGTCGGACCCGATCTCCCGGGAGGGCGCGCTCAGCCAGCTGCGGCAGCACCCGGTGATCGACCTCCGCGAGGAGACCGAGACCGGCCCGGACACCGTCGCCCTGCTGATCAGCGAGACACTGGACGAGGCGGCCCTGTCCCGGCTGCGCCGCCTGGTGCGCAGCGAGGGAGCCCGTGCCGTCCTCGTGGTGAGCGTGATCCGCGAGACCGAGCTCCTCGACGTCATCGAGTGCGGCGTCGGAGCCATCGTGTGGCGCCACGAGGCCACCGCGCACCGGCTGGTGCAGGCGGTCGTCGCGGCCTCCCGCGGCGACGGCGACCTGCCCGCCGATCTGCTCGGGCGGCTGATCAGCCAGGTGGGATCGCTGCACCGCACCGCGAGCAGCCATCCCGGTGCCCCCTCCTCGGGACTCGCACCCCGTGAGGTGGACGTACTGAGGCTGGTCGCCGAAGGGCTCGACACCGGGGAGATCGCCAGCAAGCTGTCCTACTCCGAACGGACCGTCAAGAACGTGATGCACGGGCTCACCACCCGACTGCATCTGCGCAACCGGGCGCATGCCGTGGCCCATGCCCTCCGCGAAGGCTACATCTGACCGAACGGGCAATCGAAACGGAAGCGTGGGCAGCACGGTCTGCCCGGCGGTCGTCCCCGGCGTGCCTGCGGAGGCGAAGGCTCCGCAGGGCACGATCGACAGCGACAGCAACAGCAACAGCGGCGCCGGCAACAGCGATGCCGGTGCCGGTGGGGCTCGGCGGCCTCCCGGCACGGTACGGCGGGGCACGGCAGGGCACAGCACGGCAGGGCGGGAGCACGACGGTGATCCACGAGGTGGACGAGGTCCTCAAGCGGCTGCTCGGGGGTGGCGCCCTGGCCGGTTCCGGCATCGAGATCGCCTTCGAGGCCCCGACCCGCGACTGGGCGGCCCGGCGCAACGCCCCGGCCGTCAACGCCTACTTGTACGACATCCGCGAGGACGTCAACCGGCGCCAGCGCGGCCAGGTCACCGTCCGCGACGAGCGCGACATCGTCGTACGCCGCCGCCAGCCGCCCCGCTGGTTCAGGCTGTCGTACCTGGTCACCGCCTGGACCAAACAGCCCCAGGACGAACACCGTCTGCTCTCGGCGGTGTTGGCGACCATGCTGCCCCGCGAACTGCTCGCCCCGGAGGAACTGCCGGGCGCCCTCGGCGCGATGGGCCTGTCGGTACCGCTCACGGTGGCCGGGCTGCACACCGAGTCCCGTTCCATGGCCGAGATCTGGTCGGCCCTGGGCGGCGAACTCAAGCCGTCGCTCGACCTCGTGGTCACCGCACCCTTCCCGTCCTTCCCCGAGTACGACGTCGGTCCCCCGGTCACGGAGGGCGCGGTCCGGGTACGCGGCATGGACGGCACCCTGGAGGGCTCGCAGGAGCGCAGCCACCGGCCCCGGCGGCCGGAATCCGCGCCGGACACCGCGCCGGACACCGCGCCGGACACCGCGCCGGACACCGGCGAACGACGGCCCGGAGAACAGCACCCCGGAGAACAGCAGCAGTGACCACTCACGCCTCCCGAACGGCCGACACGATCCTCACCCGCCTCGCCCGACTGCGCGCCCGCGTCGCCGAGTTGGTGGCGGAGCGCAGCGCCGGCGACCCCACCGCGGACGATCCGCTGCGCGGGCTGTACCTCTCCGAGGAGGCCGTACGGTCTCTTCTGGGGCCCACGACGACATCGTGGACCTCCGTGTTCGAGGACACGGCCGAACCCGGGGGCGTGGCAGCGGGCGGCAACGCGGGAGACACGGAGGCCGGTCCGGGCGACCGGCTGGTGCGGCTCGCGGTACGCCTCGGGCTCACCGAACTGGACACCCGGATCCTGCTCATCACCCTCGCCCCCGAGCTGGACCGCTCCTTCGAGCCGCTGTACGGGTACCTCAACGACGACATCAGCAGACGGCTCGCCACCGCCGGGCTGGCGCTCGACCTGTGCGGGCTGCCCGCGCACCTCGCTGAGGCGCGGGCCCGGCTGCATCCCTCCGCGCCCCTGACCGCGCTCGGACTGCTGACCGTCGAGGAGCCCGAACGGCCCTTCCTCAGCCGGTCGTTGCGCGTGCCCGACCGGCTCGTCGCCCATCTGCTCGGCGACGACACACCGGACGCGGCGCTCGGCGGGTACGTCCATCCGCTCGACCTGCCCACCTTCGCGTCCTCCTCCGTGTCCACCTCCGTGTCCACCTCCGCGTCCGCATCGGCCTCCACGTCGGCGTCCTCGCCGGAGGGGGAGTTCACCGCCAAGCTGGCCGGCCGGCTGGCCTCGGCTCCCCTCACCGTCTATCTGCGCGAGCACCGTGAGGGCGACGGGCTCGTGTGCGCGACGGGCGCCCTGCGCGCGGCCGGTATCGAGGCCCTGCACTTCTCTCCCGTAGCGGTCGGCAAGACGCTCCCCGAACTGCTCGCCGACCTCCTCCCCCGCCTGCTGCGCGAAGCCCGGCTGCGCGACCGTGCGATCGTCGTGTCGCCGCTGCCGGAGAAGCCGGGCCCGCTCCTGCGGGCGCTGTCGGCGGCCGGCGTACCCGTGCTGGTCACCGGGCCCCGGCCGTACGACCCCCAGTGGTGCGACCACGACCCACTGGTCCTCGACGCACCCCGGGGGCGGGCGGGCGCCGTGGACACCTGGGCGGCCGCGCTCGGCACCGGAGCGGACGGTCCGGGTTTCGACCTGGCCGTCACCGTCGCCCCGTACCGGCTCGGCGGCGACCGGATCGAACGGGCCGCCCGCGCGGCCCTGGACCTCGCCGCGTTCGACGGCACGCCGGTGACCGCCACCCACCTCCGGCTGGCCGCCCGGCAGCAGTCCGCCTCCGGCCTGGAGCAGCACGCCCGCCGGATCCGGCCCGACGTCGGCTGGGACGACCTCGTCCTGCCGGACCGACCCCTCACCCAGCTGCACGAACTCGCCCTGCGCGCCCGCCACCGCGACCGGGTGCTCGGCGACTGGCGGCTCAGCGCCGGAGGCGGCCGGGGCCACGGCGTCCTCGGGCTCTTCGCGGGCGAGTCCGGTACCGGCAAGACCCTGTCGGCCGAGGTCGTCGCCGCCGAACTCGGCCTGGACCTCTACGTCGTGCAGCTCTCGTCGATCGTCGACAAGTACGTGGGCGAGACCGAGAAGAACCTCGAACGGATCTTCACCGAGGCCGACCGTACGGACGCCGTGCTGCTCTTCGACGAGGCCGACGCCGTCTTCGGCAAGCGTTCGGAGGTCAAGGACTCCCACGACAAACACGCCAACATGGAGAGCGCGTACCTGCTCCAGCGTCTGGAGTCCTTCGACGGCATCGCCCTGCTCACGACCAACCTGCGGGCCAACATCGACGAGGCGTTCACCCGGCGGCTGGACCTGGTGGTCGACTTCCCCTTCCCGGACGCCGAGCAGCGGCGGGCGCTGTGGCGGCACAGTCTTGCCCACGTTCCGTGTGCCGAGGGGATCGAACCGGAGGCGGCCGCGCGGGACTTCGAGCTGGCCGGGGGGTCCATTCGGAGTGCGGTCGTCACCGCCGCGTATGCCGCTGCCGGGCGTGGGGGGGCGGTCACGACCGGGGATCTGTTGGAGGGGGCTCGGCGGGAGTATCGGAAGGCGGGGCGGCTGGTACCGGGGGAAGGTGGCTGGTAGCCGCCTTCCCCTGTTCTGGGGTGCCGGGTGTTTCTTGGCTGCGGGCCGGTGGGGGCTGGTCGCGCAGTTCCCCGCGCCCCTAAAAGATTGCGCCGTTCCCCGCGCCCCTAAAAGACTGCGCCGTTCCCCGCGCCCCCTAAAGGACTGCGCAGTTCCCCGCGCCCCTAAATGCCCGCACCCCTCAACGAATGCGCCGTTCCCCGCGCCCCCTGAAGGACTGCGCAGTTCCCCGCGCCCCTAAATGTCCGCACCCCTCAGCGAATGCGCCGTTCCCCCGCGCCCCTAAATGCCCGCGCCCCTCAGCGAATGCGCCGTTCCCCCGCGCCCCTGAATGCGCGTCCCCAGAAGACCGTTCGGCCTCGCGCCCCTAAATGCACGCGCCTGGACGCGTCTTCCGCGGCCGGGGGTGGTCAGACCGTGAACTTGACTGCTTCCAGCCAGAGGTCGTTGGTGAGGGTGCCGCCGAAGATGAAGCCCTCGCCCTCGCCGGGCTTGTCGCAGCCCATGCCGTGCCAGCCCTCGTTGTGGACGTGGGTGGTCTGGCAGACCGGGCCGCCGCCCTCGTCGACGTTGATGGTGAAGCCCAGCATGTTCTGGGCGTCCTGCTTGGTGCTGCCGATGTAGTTGTCGATGCCGTCGGGCACGCCCGACCAGGGCACGTTGTTGTAGTAGCCCTTGCCGTTCGTCGACCCCGGGTTGTGGATGAAGGCGACACCGGCCGTGCCCTTGGTGCCGGACACCGCGATGTTGAGGGCCTTGATCGATTTGCTCTGGCCCACCGAGCCGGCCGTCTCGCCGTCGCACACCGCGTCCGTCCAGCCCTTGTCGGTGACGAAGGCCCGGTAGCAGATGTGCCGCCCGCCCGGGTCCTGCGCGGCCAGTTGCTGGACGGCGGTCGCCGCGGTCCGCTCCGGGGTCTTCTTCTCCTTCTCCGAGCCACCACCACCGCCCGAGCCGCCGCCGCCCGCCGGCGGCGCCTCCGCGGCGGGCGTGGGTGTCGTGGCGGGGACGGTGGGCGTGGGCGGGGCGGGCGGCGACACCGAAGGGCTGGCAGGCGGCAACGTACTGATGCCGGCTTCCTGGAGCTGCTCCTTGGCCTGGCTGCGGACCTGGGGCTTGTAGGCGATCCACAGCATCACGAACGTGATCGCGAGCGCCATGAAGACGCCCAGGAAGGTGGCCAGCCAGCGCGGCAGGAAGCCCCGCTGCACGTACGTGCCCTCGACATCCAGCGGGGTGACCCCCGACCGCTGCACGGCCAGCGTGTACGGCCGCTCCTCCTTCGACCCGAACCAGATGATCTGCCGCGGCTTCAGCGTCGCCTTCACGAACGCCGCACGACCCGGCTCGATCTGCACATTGCTCGGATGGATGTCATACGAGAGCTGATCGCCGTTGTCACTCCCGCCGACCGACGCCGTGACCTTCGTGTTGCCGAGGTTGTCCACCGCCAGCTTCGGCCGGCCCCGGAACCTGCCCTTCACCGTCGGCGGCACCAGCTCCGCCCGCACCTCCGTGAACGGCGTGATCGTCAAGTTCCCCTCCGGGACCGTGACCGCCTCCGGATGCTCCGTCGGCGTGATCCGCACCGCATACGGATTCGGACCCGCCGTCGCATCCGGCGTACGCGGCGGCGCGAACGACAACTCCACCGACCCCGTCGTCCCCGGATACAACCGCAACGACTGCGGCTCCACACTCGTCCAGGGCGCCAGATCACCAACCGCCTCGAAGCGGTACTCATCGACCACGTCACCGGTATTGCGCACACGCAACCGCACAGTCGTACTACCACC
>NZ_JAHRIB010000168.1 GCF_019090165.1 Streptomyces sp. BV286 | reverse complement strand
CTAGTACTGCAACGGTGCTTGCCGTGACTGCTGGCCAGGTCAGTCGTTGGTGAGGTTATGGGTGGGGACCTTGCTGATGTCAGGTTGTGGGCGAGTGAACTGGACGCTGTGCACGGGCGGTTCGTGCACCGGTTCAGCCGGTCGGAGCCGCGGGATTCGGCGCTCGCATACATGAGGGGATTGGTTGCGCCGCTGGAGCGCAAGAACGGCTGGACGCTGGCGGAGGAGGCCGGGCACGCGGGCCCCGATCGCATCCACCGGTTGCTGAACCGGATCGAGTGGGACGCCGACGAGGTCCTGGACGACGTGCGCGAGTACGTCGTAGAACATCTCGGAGACCGGGATGCCGTCCTGGTCGTCGATGACACCGGCTTCCTCAAGAAGGGCGTCCGTTCGGCCGGCGTGCAAAGGCAGTACTCCGGCACCGCGGGCCGTACCGAGAACTGCCAGGTCGGTGTGTTCCTCGCCTACGCCACTGGGCGCGGGCGCACGCTGATCGACCGCCGCTTGTATCTGCCCACGTCATGGACGGACGACCGGGAGCGGTGCCGACGGGCAGGCATCGACGACAGCGTCGCCTTCGAGACGAAGGTGGCCATGGCCAAGGCGATGGTCCGCCGGGCGATCGCGGAGAAGATTCCGTTCGGGTGGGTGACGGCGGATGCCGCCTATGGCTTCAGCAAGGGCTGGCGCTTCGAGTTGGAGCAGGCGGACGTCTTCCACGTCATGGCCACCACCCGGCACGACACCGTCGTCACCCGCTGGGCCCTCGACCATCCCGTCCATGACTTGTTCCCCGGCCTTGCACGGCAGAAGTGGAAGCGCCGCTCCTGCGGCCAAGGTGCCCATGGACAGCGGATCTACGACTGGGCCCGCGTCGAGGTCCGCCCTTGGCACCGACCCGACCGCCGGCACTGGGTGATCGCCCGCCGCAGCGTCAGCCGCCCGGAGGAGATCTCCTACTACATCGCCTACTGCCCCGCGGAGACCACCCTCGACGACCTGATCCGCATCGCGGGCAGTCGGTGGGCCGTGGAGGAGTGCTTCCAGACCGCGAAGCAGGAATGCGGCCTGGACGACTACCAAGTCCGCCGCTACCCCGGCTGGCACCGCCACATGACCCTGGCCATGGCCGCCCACGCCTGCCTGACCGTCCTGCGGGCCCGCCAGCTGGACACGGACAAAGCAGAAACGGATCCTCCCAGCTCATCCACCTCAGCCTCGCCGAGATCAGACGCCTGATCACCCGCCTCACCGACCGCCGACCCACCCCGGTCGACCACATCCTGCACTGGTCACACTGGCGACGCCGACGCCAGCACCAAGCCCGCACCAGCCACTACAAAAGACGCGGACACAGCCCCTGACAACTGCCCATCAATCAGAACAAGCACCGTTGCAGTACTAGGACCAACGGATGTCTCAAGCCGGATGCGTTGAGAGAGGAGAACTGGATCGTCCCGTCACTGCCAAGAACCTGCGCTTCGCCGATGACGTTGAACCGGCCCGCCAGATTGCGGCGTGATGCCCGGGCCTTCCACAAGTGCCGTTTGCGGGTCGGGTGCCGTGCTACCGCCGTCACGGATGCTCGCGCGTGGGCAGATCGCACCGCCACCTGCAGGTTCCGAGGTTGGATCAGGCAACTGCGGTCTCGTATCAGCGTGGTAGCGCACGCAGTGCGCCGCAACCGGTGGGTGCTGTGGAAGTCCTCGCGCAAGGAGCCGCCTTTCAAGGCTGGAGCCCTCGCCGTCTTCCTGCTGTACGCATGGTGGATGACTCGCCACTGAGGTCATCACGCCGAACGACTCGGCCGCCCCCTGTCCAGGGGGCGGCCATCTGCGTGCCTCAGGGGCTGTCCCGTAAGTGATCTTCGAGCCGGTTGGGATCAGAGCCCCGCACATGGGTGATCGAGTCCTGATGGCAGGATGATCGGCCCGACGATCCTGAGGGGCCATGTCCGTGCACACCCCTGCCGACTACCTCGAACTGGCGCATGCCGAGAGCGACAGCGCCGTTCTGCATCGACTCGCGCGGTGTCCGTACCCCTTCGTCTGGCAGGCGCTGGCCGCCAATCCCTCCACGGCGCCTGGCACTCTGCTGGAACTGAGCACGGCCCAAGACAGCGCCTGGAACGACAACAGGCTCCTTCGCCTGCTGGCGGAACATCCGAGCGCGGACCACACCGTGCTGCGAGCCGTCCGTGACGCCGTGGCGGCGAAGCTCGCCGAAGGCGAACGACCCTATGCCGCTGTGCTTGCGCTGGCGGGACGGACGGAAGTGGCGCCGGCAGAAGTGCGAGAACTCGGGACTCTGCGTGGGGCTTCTGCGCGTCTGCGCAGTCAGCTGGACCGGCACTTGGGGCTCTGTACTTGACCCGTGCCCATCCCGGTCGGCTCCAGGTGGAACGATCCTGATGTGACTGCACTGATCACGGCGTCGGCGCCGTCCTGGATAGGCCCTTTCACCGGGCTGAGCCCGCGCTGCTTCGGCAAGCTGGTGACCGCCGTGCGGCGCGAAACCGCTACCGAGCTCCAGCGTGGGCGGCCCTGGGGGCTCCCGCTCGAGGATCGCATCCTGCTTGTCACGGCCTACTGGCGAACGAACTTGACGATGCGCCAGATTGCTCCGTTGTTCGGCATTTCGAAGTCCGCGGCGGACCGGGTCATCGGTCACCTCGGACCGTTGCTCGCGCTGCAGCCGCGCAAGCGGTTCCGCAAGGACACCGTGCTGATCGTGGACGGCACCCTCGTGCCCACCCGCGACCACACGGTTGCCGAGCAGTCGAAGAACTACCGCTATTCCACGGCCCATCAGGTGGTCATCGACGCCGACACTCACCTGGTCGTCGTGGTCGGCCGGCGCCTGCCCGGCAACCGGCACGACTCCCGCGGCTGGGAAGAATCCGGCGCCAAGGCCGCCGTCGGCAGAACGATGACCATCGCCGACGGCGGCTACCAAGGCACCGGTCTGGTCATCCCGCACCGCCGAGGCAAGAGTGAAGAACTCCCGGCCTGGAAAGCGGAACACAACCGCTCCCACAAGCAGGTCCGGGCCCGCGTCGAGCACTCCTTCGCCCGCATGAAGGGCTGGAAAATCCTGCGCGACTGCCGCCTCAAAGGCGACGGCGTCCATCACGCCATGCTCGGCATCGCCCGACTGCACAACCTCGCCCTCGCCGGATAGGCGAAGGGGCGGCACCCCGACCGAGCCCGCCGCCACCGACCCCAAGATCGTTACGGGACAAGCCTTAGCTTGATCTTTAACCCGTGCGGCGGGGTCGTGGGGTGGTTGACTTCTTCGTTCGCTGCTTCGCCGATGGTGTTTTGCGGGGTGTGTGCACGTCGTGGCGGGGTGTGGGCCGGGTGTTCTTTCGGCCCGGTGGCCGTCCGGGGCCGGGGCGGGAGTGTTTCGGTGCTTGGGCCGGACAGGCGGCTTGTGGGCGGATGTGCCGAAAGTCGCGGCGGACTCGGGCCGGGGTGAGCCTGTCCGGCGAGGTTGGTCTCTCCCAGGGCCGACGCAGGTCGGCTGCCAGCGGGCGGGCGAGGCGCAGTTGGGTGTAGGCGGCGAGGATCAGCCAGGTCCACCGGTCTGCCGCCTCGGGGGTGCGGATCTTCGGGGAGGTCCAGCCGAGGGTCTGTTTGAACAGGCGGAAGGTGTGCTCGATGTCGAAGCGTCGCAGGTATGCCTGCCAGAGACGGTCGGCGTCCGCCGGTGTGGCATCGGTGCCGGACCACCACAGCCAGACCGGCTTGGGGGTTGCTCCGCTGGGCAGGTGGTCGATGTCCAGGCGGATCACTGTTCCCTCGACGATCGGGAGGGTGCCGTCGGCGGCTGCCCAGGAGGAGCGGTGGGTCAGCTTGGGGTGGAGCCGGTTCCATGAGCGGGCCGTGGCTTGGCCGTAGAGGCGCGTGTCGGTGGCGGTTTCGGTGTCCGGGGTGCCCCAGGTGTCGGGCTGCCCGAAGACGAACTCGACGCCGTGCCGGGGCGGTCGGCCCTGGGTGTGCGGCAGCCTGGGTGGGACAGCCCTGCGCAGGACTCGGTCGGATCGCATCCGGGCCAGCACCTGCACGGGCAGGTCTTTGAGGAGGAAGCCGAGTCGGGGCGCGTCGTGTCCGGCGTCCGCGACAATGAGGATGTCAGGGTCACCCCTCTGCCATTGCCCCGCGGTGATCAGTCGCTGAAGCAGCTCGCGCAGCTGCCGGGCGGTGACGGTGGCGGTGTCGTCCCCGGGGGCCAGACGCAGAGCGTCCAGCGGTGCGGTCCATGAGCTGCGGCCCGGCTCGAGCGCGCAGACGATCGAGTAGGGCCAGCCGGGGACGGGGATGTGCTGGTCCTTGCCTCGGCCGTAGGTGTGGCACAGGATCCGCTGTGGTGAGGTGTGGGCGTCGGGCCGCAGCCAGCAGGTGACGTCGACGGCCAGGACGAGGCGGCCGTCGGCAGAGCGTGGCAGTGGGACTTCGGCCAGTGCCCGCCGCAGCCGGCCGGCATCGATGCGCCCACGGGCCACAGCCGCGTAGAGCCCTCCATGGCCGCGGCGGTATTCACCCACCAGCGACAGCTCGGCCAGCGACCTCACCGGCCCGTCCCCGCACAGAACGGCATCGGCCAGCTTGAACAACGCGTCCGAACGAGCGGTCAGACAGGCGTAGAACTCGCCCCGGAAGCATGACAGTTGCGCCAATGCATCCGATCGGGCGTCGTGATGCAGCAGACTCATCCTCACGGCCTTCGTGCTGAATGTGTGTGTTCCTTGGTCGGAGCACATGTTCAGCCGAAGGCCGCTTCCGTGTACGGCAGTTACCGAACCGGGTGATCAAGTTCGACGCACCATTCGACGCCGGACGTTAAAGATCAAGTTAGCCGGTGGACCGCGTACAGGGCGGAGTAGAGCTGTGGGGCTGCTGTTGGAGAGTTGGCGGAACAGCAGTCGTGACAGCGGAGTTGGCCGTTTAGGTGGACGGGTTCGGTTTTGACAGCCACGCTGATCAGCTATGGCTGATGACAACTCAGCGGCTGACTCAAGAGCCGAGCTTTCTGCGCGGGGACGTCGCCTGATGTACCTCGGGTCCATAGCCCTTTGCCTCGTCGGGACGTGGGGCTTCGCGGACGCCCTCAATAGGAGCGATGGACGGATCCAACTCATGGCCGTGTCCGCCCTCTTCGTGGGCGCCGGCGTACTAGGAACGTATGTAACGTCCCTACCTGCGGGCACTGAGGCCGTAAGTCGTCAGCGCGTTCGGGACGCCGAAGCAGTTTTTGAGGAGGCGCTGCGTTCGGGGCTGATCACTACACGATCGCAGGACGCACAAGATGCCGAGCCGGTGCAGAGGGTTCGGGGTGAGGGCTTAGCACTGCCGGAGTTGTGGGCGGTGACGCATACCCGTCTTGATCTCTACCACGAAGTCGCGCTTGGGCAGGCGCGGCGGTCGTTTCGCAATGCTCAGGTGGCGATGGGGCTCGGCTTCGCGTTGCTGGCGGTGTTCGCGATGGTTGCCCTATACGCGAGTACAACAGCGGGCGCAGTAGTGGCTGGCAGTCTGGGGGCGGTGTCGGCTGCCTTGTCTGGATACGTGAGTCGGACGTTTGTGTCATCGCAGCGGGCTGCAGCCTCTCATCTGCGGGCCTACTTCGACCAGCCGTTGGAGTTCTCTCGATACCTGGCTGCTGAGCGCATCATCGCGGAGTCCGGGCTGAGTGAGGAGCAGCGTGCGGAGGTAGTGGCTGCGTTCGTTCAAGCCATGGTTGCAGGTCCGCCTACGACCGCTCTAGGTGGAACAAGTTCCACCTAGAGCGAATGCCTGAGCGGAACATCGAGTTCGGCAAGTACGGTGCCCACGGCATCAAAGGCCACCAAGCCGTCGCCCGCCAGCTGGACGCCCGCCACCGGGTCAACACCCCCCCAGGTCGGCGTCGCCGTCGACAACGCCTGGCGTGCGGCGGCCCTGATGCACGCCATCATCCGGCTGCGACCCCTCCCGGCCCGCAACGCCCTGTACGGCGCGGCGATCGTCACGGCGTACATGAACGCGGCGGGCGAGACCGTGGACCCGCCGTACGGCGCGCTGATCGACCTTGCCCGCGACATCGACACTGGCCGTGCCGACGGGTACGACGCGGCCGACCGCATCCGCTCCTGGCGGATCTGACCTCACCCCCGTGTGCCTGGCTGATCCCTCCGGGCCGTGACGAGAGCGTGCCACCGCCGGCGGGCGGCAGGTTCGCCGTCGACCCACCGTGCGGTCAATGCCACCCCAGTTGGCAGACCGGCCATGAAGTGGGCGATGTCGCGGTAGTAGGGGTAGTCGCTGCCGCGGGTGTTCTCCTACAGGCGGGCGATCGCGGCGGCCACCTGGGCGTCGGTGCTGCGGACGGCGTGGTGGAAGGCGAGGGCGAGTTCATCGTCGGCGACCACGGGGTCGGTGAAGGCGAGGGCGAAGGCGCGCTGTGCCTGGCTGGTGGCCCGTTCGCCGACAGCAGCAGCCGGGCCAGATCGTGCTGATTGCCCCGGACCGTGTTCGTCTCCGGGGCGTAGCCGTGCGGATTTTCGGTGTCGCTCTTCTTGGGCATCGCCTGCTCCTCGTCCACGCGCTGGTGTGTCGAGTGTGCCGGGAATGAGTGGCGCGAGTGAAACCACGAAGGCACAGCGCCTGCACGCGCGCAGGTGTGGGCGGCAACCGGGCAGGGGATAACCCAACGGCGCTTGCCATGCGGCCAGTTGACGGCGAAGGCAGGAGGAGGCCGAGCGAAGGGTGACGACATGCCGAGACGCGATTTGGCCCCAACGAAGACGGTCATCTGCCCCGAGTGCGGTGTATTGGCGAAGGCGAGCCTGCGTAACGGTCACCTTTACGAACACCTCACGCCGGATCGCCCGGGCGTCTGCCCGAAATCCGGGCAAGTGGTGGTGACCGGCAAAGAGCTGACGAACAGCTACGAGTGCGCGTGCGGCACCTGGGCCCGGATCACCCACAAGGACACCCTCGCCCAGCATCTCATGCCGGAGGGGGAGCGCTGCCCGCTGTCCGGAGAGCCGATAGGGACTCCGGCCACTTCCCGCCCCATCGTGAATGGCCTGCTGCGCATGGTGCCTCCCGCGCCGGCCCAGGGGTGGCGGGCAGAGTCGGCCCCCAGCAACGGCGGTTCGAGCGTGTACGCAATCCCGGCTGGCCTGCCTGGCCACGGCCGAAGGCGCCGCTGACCGCCTACTGGCCGTCACTCCAGCTGACGGACCCGCGCGCCCGTCGGTCAGCTGTCCCTCGCCTGCTCGGCGAATAGGCCCCTACGGCGCTTGATCGTCCCGGACATCGGCTTGCCCGGCCCGAGACGTCGAAGCGTCCCGCCTTCGGCGTTGCTGCCGCCGTAGACGGGACGTGTTGTGGAGCTACGCCGCGGCCTTCCGAACCGCGGCCCTTTTATCGCTTGGTGCGGCCGACGCGGGTCACCCTCCATGCGATGGCCGCTGACAGACAGACGATGGACAACACACCTACGACCGCTAGGAACGCGGCGGTACCGGTCTCCCCGCTCGGATTCTCATTCGTCACAAACCGGTACAGCGCGGGCCCGTTCAGACCGGCGAGAGCAGAAATGACAGCTGCCCCTATCCCGATACGGCGGCGCCGCCTCGTCATTGCTACTTTCGGGTGCGAGGGTGCCGGACGGGTGCGTGCTGGTTGGGCGGGCGAGAGTTCGAGCGCGCGAGCGGTGCGGGACGCGCCGCCGAAGGCCAGGGCCGAGGAGAAGGCCATCCCGGCGCAGAAGCGGCGGAGAGTTCCGCGTTCGTCGTCTTCGAGGACGTCCCACAAGTCGGCCTTCAGCGGGCCATGCAGCTCAGCCCACGCTGCGGGCGACACAGTGAGCCGGGCGAGCCACAGCACTACGAACGGCAGACGTAGTGTCATGAAACGCGCCCCGGGCCTGAGCTTGCGCAGGAGTGCCAGGATCGCCTCGTAGGCGAGGGCGGCGATGGCCGCAGCGATCAGGGCAGTCCGCCAGCCGACTAAATCTTCTCCGAGGAACGTGCCGGTCGTGCCGTGAGTTGCTGCCATCAGCGTTGAACCGCCGATGAACGTGCCGACGCTCATCACGGGCCTCCGGTGCTGTTGGCCGTGCCGGAGTTCGGTTTCCAGGCCAGCCGGCTCTGAGTCGGGCTGATCTCCGCGCTGAACCGGGCGAGTTCGAGGCGGGCAGCCTGTGCCTGCTCGCCGGTGATCGTGTAGTAGCGGCGAGCAGGCCGGCCCACGGTGCTGGGGTCGACGTCCTCGTCATGGGCATCGATCCATCCGGCCTTGGACAGGCGGATGAGGATCGGGTACAGGGTGCCGCTCGACATGTGCAGCGACTTCATCAGCTCCATGCCGAAGTGCGGGGACCCTGCGTCTTCCGTGAACACCCGCAGTACGCGGGCGACATTGCGCGTGATCTGAACATCCATGCCTCCATGCTACCCTAGTTCGTAACCCGACATAGCTGTGAGCTGCTTTTTCGTGAACCGACATAGGGTCAATGACCGCACTGCCTCTGGTATCCCCGCTCGCCACCGGCCGCCCCGGACCCGCCGCTCCCGGCTGTGTGAAGACCGCGCCGCGTCCGACCAGGACCACGACCGAGATCCCGCGCCGGGGGAGGCGTTGAGTACGCTCCGCGGCGTGGACTTGAAGTGGACCGTCACCGCAGTACTTCCAGTCATCACGCTGATCCTCGGCGCATGGCTGAACCAACGAAGTGAAGAGCGTCGAGAGACAGCAGCACTCCGTCGTGAGGAACGGCTCCGCCAGCTGGAGCGAGACCACGTACGGCTGGAACGCCGGGAGTCGTTCGAACTGACTCACCTCGAAGAGGTCTACGACGTACTCCGCAAGGCGAACACGGCGGCACTCATGTTTCGCGTGATGCGCACATCAGGAGACTCGCCAGAGGCGCCCGGTAGGGAACTGTCTGAGGTAAATCGCCAGCTCGCCAGCCTGACAAAGCTCGTCCTTGACAACGACATCCGGCGCAAGGTGCTCCAGGCGAGTGCCGACGCCAACGGCATGGCCATCGACCCGGCTCCTCCTTCAGCCACCCTCGATTCGACGGTGAAGGCTCAGGTGAGTCTGGGAGAGGCTCAGGACGCGATCGCCACGCGCCTCAGGGAAATCTACGGGCCGCGCCCCGGCCTGTAGCTACGCTCGTGATCCTTTGCTGCGGGGCAGGACCGTAGAACACGGCACGCAGCCCTCTGATCGCCTCCCGGACCTCGTCTTCGTCCTCAGTACCTGTTTCTGAACTCTGAATCAGCAGGTCAAGGCTCGCTAGCCCGAGTTGGGGGCTTTGCGCAGACGTTCGGGGAACGGTCACCGTGGCCGTTCCCCGAACGGAAGTCGTAAGGCTTTGGGACGGGTGTGGCTCAGTCGAGGTACGCGAACTTGTCCGGGTCGATCTGAGTCAGCTTGGTGACCTTGATCAGCGTCCGGCCATCGTTCCGGTCGCGACCGATGGCTGCGAGGGCCTCCCCCTCCGTGGCAGCGCCGACGGCCCCGGACTCGGTCGTCACCAATTCGCCCGCCCGGAAGTGGGCTTCGTAAGCGAATGACCAGATCTTCGTCACGGGTCTTCTCCTGAACTCGGAACCTCCGCCGTGCCGAATTCACCACGAGAGAGGAGCTTGATCGATCTCAAGGAGATAGCCATCTCCTTGGCCCTCAGTCCGTCTGCGACCAGGCCGCTGAGCCCGCATGTTCCCGGGGTTCAGAAGCAGCATTCAGCGGGGGGTGAAGGTGTCGACCGTCAGGGCGCCGTCGACGTTCATGCGGACCCGGTCGGCGAGCTGGGCAAGAACCTGCTCCGGCTCAAGACCGGTACGGGCGGCAATCGCGCGTAGTCGGCGGCTCACATCGGCAGACAGCCACACCTGCGCCTTCAGCTCATCCCGCGCATCCTGCCGCTCCCTCTGCCACGCGGCACGACGCGCGAGAGCACCCTCCCGCTGCGCATCGCGCTCCCGCGCCCACGCACTGCCCTGCACGTCCTGCTCCGGGCTGTAGGCGGGCCAGCCGTGGTCGTCCATCAGGGCTGCGATGCGGCGCCATTCGGCATGCCGCGCCACCCACTGCTCCGCGAGGTCCTCCGGGTCACCGTCGTACGGGCCGCGGTCGACGGCGGGGGAGCCCAGCTGCTGGCGGGTCTCCCGCTCCCGCCGCTCCGCTTCCGTGACCTTGTCCGCGACCTGCGCCGCGCTCAGCCCTTCGCACTGGCGCCGGACCGTAGCCCTGGCCACATCCACGGCACTCCACATCACGCGCTTCCCTCCTGCGCCGCCCACTGCAGACCGAAGCCGGCCAACTGCCCACGGCGTTCCGGGCTCAATCTCCCGACCCTTTTTCGGGTGTTGTCCAGGAACGCCCCGAGCTTGATCAACTCCCCATTCACGTTTTCGACGTGCTTGCGGGCCGGCCGCAGGTGGCCCTCGCGTGCGTGGAACTGGCGGGCAGCGGCGAGGTTGGTGTTCCACCGCTCCTCCTGCGACCGCAGCACCGGCCCGACCGCCTCGCCTTCAGCCGCGGGTTCGATGCCGAGGGTCTCCAGCAGGTACTGCTGCGCGGGCATCAGCCTGTCCCAGCCCACCCGCTGCGCGCCGGCCCAGGCTCCGAGGTCCTCGCCCTGGACGACCAGCTCGCCCACCCCGGTCGGAAAGACGCCGCCGGCCTTCACGTGGGCGAGGGCGAGCCGGTAACTGCGCTGCCAAGAAACGTCCCACGCCGGGGCCCACCCTGGATCGATCTCCGCCAAGGCCTCCTGCCGTGCCTCTGACAGCTCTCCGGCGTAGGAGACGCCCTCTTCTCCGGCCGCGCGCCGCGCGGCATTCTCCGCCGTCTTGCGAGCCGCCGCGCGCTGGTTCTTCGCCCACACCCCGATAGCCATCGAGCCGGCACCGCCCCCAACAGCACCGTCGCCGCTGCCCCACACGGCACCGGTAGGCGGGAGGAAATGCCCGTGGACGGCCGCGTACGAGCGGGCTACCTCTGAGCCGAAGCTCAGGAGTTGTCACCAGCGGGACCGGCTGAGCTGGTGAATGGGGACGACCGAGGCAGCCTTGTTGTCACACACGAGGCATCCGACTTGTCACAGGCGCTCATTCGGCAGTCTTTCTGTCACCAGAAAGATCTGTCGGGCTGTGCAGCGGAACTGGGAACTGCAAGTTCGGCTCGGGACCTACGCTGGCGCTACCTTCCACCTTGTCTAGGAGTAGCGTGCCGCCTGCCTTCGTTCACCGGATCACGAAGTACGACCCCGCCGACCGTGACGAGCACGGCAGCTACCGGGGTGCGGAGGAGGCAGTCAGTGACCACGGGCCAGTCGAGGCCGCGTATCTGGAGGCGATCTCCGCGTTCGCGGAAGCTGCGGGCATTGACCGGCTGCAGATTCGTGAGCCCTCCGTCACCGGGCTCGTCCACTTCGGTGCCCAGCCGGCGGTGGAGGGGCACGGTCTTAGCGGTCTCTTCCCGGCTGACCTCACCGGTTACCACGACGGAGCCGAGGTCTCCTTGGCGGTGGCCCTGGAGCTGATCCGCGTCATGCTCCGTGAGCAGGGCGCCTGGTGTCGGCTGGAGGTGGGAGACGTCTTTACCGTGCACGTCGGATGGGACCAGTACGTGTACGTGGGCAGCGACACCCTGCACGGACGCCGTGGCCCGTACGGGGCAACTCGGCCTCTTCGCGGAACCGCTGGTGGCTTCCCCCTACGCCGCGGAACCAGAGGTGACAGAAGCCGCCGACGAAGGCTTCTGGGCGTCGGTACGCACCGAGCTGGCGACGCGACAAGGCCTGCTCCTGGAGGAAACCCACATCGTCAACGCCACACGCTGGCACCGTCTCACCACGGAAAACCTCAACACGGTGCGCGCCGGTCTCGGCCCGCGCGCCCTGCTGACCGTCTGGCCCGACCTGCAACCCGACGTCGGCGCGGTCCTGACCGCACTGCCGTCCGAATGGCACATCGAGTTCGTCTGGGAGACGAAGGACGGAACGATCAGAGACGTGACCGTCGATGAGACCCAGTACCAGGAGCTCGCTGCCCTGGTAGCCGACGCGCGAGCGGCCTGCGCCCTGTCCCTCTACACCGACGAACGCAGTCCACTGCTCCAAGCCGTTCTACCCGACAGTGACGGCGTGCTGCGCGCACGATGGTGACCCGAGTCATGAGCCGAAGCTCGTTACGGCACCGGCTGAGCTGGCGAATGGGGATGGTCGAGTCAGCCTGGGTGTCACACACGAGGCGTCCGACTTGTTCCAGGCGTTCATTCAGCAGTCTTTCTGTCACCAGAAACGAAGATCGGGAGCCTGAGGTTCTCCACGGCGCTTCCACGGGCCCATGGCCGCTACACGTGCTGGGGCGGGAAGGGTAGTCGAAGCTGCTGACGCCGGGTCCGTCTGGTCGCATCAGTGCAGTTGGGAGGATCTTTTCGTGTCGACGGACGTCGATGCGGGCAGGTCCGGCCTGGATCTGGGTGACAGCTGGACGAGACGGTGGGCGGTCTCGTGGCGGGCCGGTGGGGACGATGCGTCGTGCTCGGTGCACGATCTCGTACAGGAGCCGGTGCTCACGAGCGACCCGATGCGGCACTTCACCTGGTGCCGGGACCAGAAGCACCGTCCTGGCCTGCAGTTCCTGACCAGTACCGGCCGGCACCACGGCGCTGAGAGCCTGGAGGAGAGCCGGGTGCTGCTGGCCCTGGACTTCGCGGGCGACGTGGTCGACGTCGTCTCGCAGCCGCTGAAGATCTCCTTCGCCACCTGCGGGAAGCGTCGCGCCCACACCCCTGACTACCTCGCGGTGACCCGCCGCGGCGTCTGGCTGATCGACGTACGCCCCGAGCCTTTGATCAAGGAGTCGGACCGGGAGTCCTTCGCCGCGGCCGCCGAGGTCGCCGTCGCCTGCGGCTGGCGCTACGTGGTGGCCGCCCGCTGGCGCGAGCACGCCTTCGCAGGACTGGACGCGATGGCGTCGCGGCGCCGGCTGAGGTTCGGTGAGCTCGCGGCGGCGAACGGGCTGCGAGCCGGTCGCCCGGGCCCAGCTGCTGCACCTGCTGTGGTCCCGGCGGCTGGGCGTCGACCTGGCCGCCCCGCTTGGGGACCGCTCTCTCGTGATGCCCGCCGGGGAGGTGGGCCGGTGACCGCGGCGGCAGTGCTGGACCTTTCCCCCGGCGCGGGGCTGGTGCTGGACGGGACGGAGTGGACGGTCGAGCGGCGCGAACCGCACCTGGGCCGGGTGCAGTTGGTGAAGGACGACGGCATCCGCGAGCGGATGACCTTCAGGTTCCTGGCCAACCATCCGCAGTGCCGACCGTCGTCGCGGACGGCGGCGGCGGGGGCCGACCGGGGCCGCCAGCGCAAGGCGTCCGAGGACCTGAAGGCTGGCGGCTGGAGCTGACCGAGCTGCGGATGGCCCACCTGCTGGAAGTGGCGACCGGGTTCCGCCCCGGTGACCCTTTCCACCCGGGCCCGGGTGAGCCGAGAGCCGAGTACGACCCGGCGAGGAGGACGCTCACCGAGCGCCGGTACGCGAAGGTGGCGGAGCTCGCGGCTCTGGATCCGCAGCACGCGAAGCTGCTCGGTTTGGGCTCGGTTGGCTACCGCACGCTGATCCGGTGGGAGAACGCCCGCCGCCGGTTCGGGCTGGTGGGCTGCGCGGACGACCGGTGGCTGCGCCGGAGCGGCGGAACACGCACGGTTTCCGAGCCGGTGCGGGAGGCGGTCCTAGCGGTCCGCGAGGAGACGAAGCGGATGGCGAAGGTGTCGATGCGGACCAAGGACCGCATGATCCGCCAGTACGTCCGCGAGGAGTTCGGGCCCGAGACGAAGGTGCCCAGCTACGACACCCTGCGCCGGCTCTGGCAGGAGTGGTTTGGCCCCGGCGGCGCCCGGCAGCGCTACGCGCGGTCGGCCGATCTGCCGGAGTCGGAGGGGCACGTCCTGGTGCACCGGCAGCGGCCCGACCCGCGCATATGGCGCGAGGGGCGCGTCTGTACCCCGCTGCATGACGACGAGGGAGGGGCCCGTGCCGGTTCCGTCAACGCGGCACGGACCCCGGCGCCAAACTACCCGCCCCCGGCCGGGAGTGGTCAGTGCCCGGTGACCACGAGGTGAGCCCGTTTCTCGGGGCGGGTGGCGGCCAGGTAGTGCTCTTCTGCCAGACGCCAGCGAGACTCCCAGTCGATGGGGCCGTGGTCGTCGCCGCGCTCTCGGAGACGGCGCAAGGATTTCTTACGCGGGGTGTCGACGTAGACAAGCAGGTCGTAGTAGTCGGCAAGCTCGGGTCGGGCCGTGTAGACGCCCTCCACGACAACAATGCTGGAGGCGGAGACTCTGTGGAGTTCGCCCGGGGCCAGGTCGCCCGTGATCCAGTCGTAGCGCCGGTAGACAGCATCGCGGCCGGTTGTGAGCGGAAGGAGTACTTCCTCGCGCAGCCGCTGCCAGTCGAAGTAACGGTGGTAGCCCTCCTCGGGATCCAGATGGGCACGCTCCTTGGCATCCATGGGGCGGTAGAAGTCGTCACCATGCACCACCGCGGCGCCACGCAACTCCACGAGGGTCATCGCCAAGGTCGTTTTACCGGAGCCACCCATACCGTCGATCGCGACCAACGCAACGCCGCTGCGGCTTCGAGCATCGATGGCAGCGGCCACCTGTTCAGCACTGACCGGGAGCATCATCATGGCCGCATTCTGTTCACAGCAGGCAGCCCGACAGAGGAGCAGGGGCTCCCGCGTCTCCGACCGTTGAGGTCGAAATACCTGACCACCCCCTCGGCGTCCGGTCCACCGTTGGATGAACAGGTGCTGCCCATTCCCGTGGACAAAGCCACCTCTCCGACAACGCGCTACCGGAAGACGGCCGTCACTGCCCAACGTGCCGCACCGACCTCCAGCAGCAGCCCATGATGCTGCGCCAGGCCCTGTTCGGGGAGCGCCCGGGCAGCCGGTATCGGACCATCACCCGGTCAAGGGGGACCTCATGCTGCTCTGGCACGGCCCGTGGGGGACCGGGGCGTGGATCGAGCCGTGTCCGGCCTGCGACGCCGACCGGCCCGTCGCCTGAGCGCTCAGCTGGCACCGTCACCCGACCGTGAACCCGCAATTCGGTCACCCGCCCTGAGATCGTGGCCGCCATGACATTTGCTGCTGTGCTGCTCGACGTCGACGGTGTTCTGCTCGATTCGGCTTCCGCTCATCAACGCATCTGGAATGCCTGGGCAGATCTGCGGGGCCTGGACGCGGGGACGGTGTGCGGGCGGACATTCGGCCAGCGTCCGGAGGACACGGTCCGGGACGTCGCCCCTGATCTGGACCCCGCGGCAGAGCGGGAAGTCCTCAACGCCCTGATGCGCCGGGAGGGGGATGCCTTCCCGCCCATGGAAGGCGCCCGTCCTCTTCTCCGTGCCCTGCGGCCTGGGGCATGGGCGATCGTGACATCCGGCAGCCGTCTGCCGGTTCATGAGCGGTTCGAACGGGCCGGTCTTCCCCTTCCTGAGGTTCAGATCTACGGCGAGGACGTCCTTTATGCCAAGCCTCACCCGGCCGCCTACCAACTGGCGGCAACGCGGCTGGGGATCGCGGCCGACCGCTGCGTCGTCGTCGAGGACGCCCCCGCAGGGATCGCCGCTGGCAAGGCGGCCGGCTGCACCGTCATCGCTATCACCAGCACCCATAAGGCCACACAACTGCCCGGAGCGGACGCCTACGTTCCCTTCCTCGCAGAACTGAGGGACCACCTCGCGTCTCTGGTCTCGAGCGGTCTATCCGCCGGGGACACATCCGCCCCATCGGCTTGCTGATCGGCAGCGACGGGCATGGTGGCGAGCTGGGCGTCGTGGGCTACCAGTTCCCCGATGCGGTTGACCCGCGCCAGCGGCAGAGCTGACTGGTTGTCGAAGGGTCCGCCGCTGTTCGCAGGGGGCGTTGTCCTTCCGCTGGCAGGCGTTGACTGCAGATGATGCCGTCGGGTGGGCGTGATGGCTCGGTCGGGCGGCGGCCCGACCCTCCGGTTGGTGGACGAGGCATCAACCGCGGAACGGACCGCATCGGATGGGTGACCGCCATACGGGCCCTCGATGGCGTTCCGCAACGATAAGATGACGCATGGTTACTGGGCTGGTTGTGGACGCCACCTCGTTTGAACTGGTCGTTGACGACCGGCAGGTCGGTTCCCGTCGGATGTTGCAGGCCAGGGACGTTGACCTGCTCAAGGCCGTCGCCGGCCGGTATGTGGATGCGGTGCGTTACGGCTCCAAGGAGCAGGCGCTGCTCGCGGTGGGACGCGAGTTGTATCGGTGGCTCGACGGTGATCTCGGCCAGTTGACGCGGCTGCTCGATGAGGCGTCGGCGCCGATGGTGTTTGAGGTCCGGGCGCCGGCGAGGCCGTCCGCGGCGGCGTGGGCGCTGCTGCGCGCCCCGTACGAGCTGCTGGCCGCCCCCGGGGGCGGGTTCCTCGCCGAGGCGCCGAAGCTGTTCGCCGTGGCGCGCCGGCTCGGTCACCCGAACCCGGCCCCGGCCCTGGACGGGCACCGGCTCGGGGTGGCGTTCATGGCCTCGGCACCCCGGGGCCAGCACGAGCTGGACTTCGAGGCCGAGGAGACGGCCATCCTCCACGCCGTCGGGCAGACGAGCCTTGATCTCGTTGTCGAGGACTCCGGCAATCCCGAGCATCTTGGCCTGCGTCTGTCCGAGCTCGGCGGAATGCCGGTGGTTCATCTGTCGTGTCACGGGCTGCACAACTGGCGCCCGGAGCCTGACGGGCCCGCCACGCCCGTTCTGCTGATGGAAGATGACCTCGGGGGCGGGTGTCCGACGAGCGCGGACGCGCTGGTGAGCCTATTGACTCCTCGGCCGCGGCTGGCCTTCGTGTCGGCCTGTCTGACCGCCACCGGCGCCGACGTGACCGGGCATGTTCCCGCCGGCGCCGGCCACCGCGGCGACCCGGAAGCCGAGCCCGGCGTGACGGTGGCGCACTCGATGGCCACCGGGCTGGTGGCCGCCGGGATTCCCGCCGTCATCGGCTGGGACGGCTCGGTCAGCGACCAGGCCGGTACTCGATTCGCCGAACGCCTGTACCAGCAGCTCAGCCGCCGTGTCGAGGTGGCCGAGGCCGTCGCCGACGCCCGCCGCCACCTGCTGACATGCCCCGATGAACGCCTGCGCGCCGACTGGCACCTGGCGCGGCTGTGGCTGGGACCGGCAGGCGGCGGCCCGCTGGTCGCGGGAAACCTCAAACGCCAGATGGCCCCCCCGCACCAGGCGACCAAGACGTTCCTGGACCGCAAGCACCAACTACCGGTCGCGGCCGCGGACATGTTCGTCGGCCGCCGCCCGGAACTGCAGCACACACTGCGGGCCCTGCGCGGCGGACAGAAGGCCGGGGTCCTGCTCCACGGGCAGGGCCGGTTGGGCAAGTCGAGCCTGGCCGCCCGGATCGCCGACCGTCACCCCCACCGGGCCATCGCGGTCGTATTCGGCGACTACACCCCGACGGCGATCCTCGACGCCATCGCCGACGCCGTCGCCGCCAACCCCGACGCCCGCACCCTCATCGAAAGCAGGCGCGCCGAGGTCCTCCAACAGCCTGACCGCCTCAAACCGCTCCTGACCGATCTACTGGCCAGACCGTGCGCCCAGGAACTCGACGACGTCCGCAAGCCCCTCCTGCTGATCATCGACGATCTCGAACAGATCCTGACCACCAACCCGGAGGGCCCGCACCGGCTCGACCCCGGCCACGCGGCCGTGCTCGCCGACGTGCTCTGTGCGTTCGACCCGGCCATCACCGACAGCCGACTCCTGGTCACCAGCCGCTACACCTTCACCCTCGACGGGCTGGAGGCCCGGCTGGAACCAGTCCAGCTGCAGCCACTGTCAGCGGCGGCTCAGCGCAAGCTCCAACGCCGCCAGCAAGACCTCGCCCCCGCTGAGTACCGAACCCAGCGCGCTGACCTGGCCCAGCGGGCCCTGGACGTCAGCAGCGGCAACCCCGGACTGCAAGACCTCATCGGGCTACGCCTGGTCTACAGCAGCCAAGTCGACCAAGCCCGCGCCGAGGCCGCCGTCACAGACATGGAGACCTACCTCCACCAAGGTGACCTTCCCGCCGACAACTCCGACATCGGCGCCTTCCTGGAGAACCTCGCTCTCGACACCCTCCTCGACCAAGCCGGGCCCACCCACCACGACCTCTTACGGGCCTGCACCCTGTTCACCCTCCCAGTCCCGCAACCCGTCATCGACGTCCTCGCCGCCGCCGTCGGCGGATCAGCATCCCGCCTGTGCGGCCTCGGACTCCTTGACACATTTCCCGACCAGCACCGCCCCGACATCCCGGCCCTGGCCGTCAACGCCCTCGCAGCCGGACGCCTGGCCCCCCTCACCCCCGACGAACGAGCCGCCCTCGCCACCCTGGCCGCCGAACCGCTGTACACCCAATGGGGCGGCGCCACCCCCCAACCCGCCCGCGACAGCGACCTGGACCTGCAGCTGACCCAACTGGCCCTGGCCGCCGACAACCCGACCATCACCGCCACCTGCGCCGCCGCAGCCGTATCCGCCCTGCGGCAAGGCCCGGCCTCCACCGCCGCCGAACTCGGCCACCACGCAATCACCCTCCTCGACCGCCACCACCACGACGTTTCCATCACCCTGCTACGGGCCGTCGCCGACGCGACCGTCACCAGCGGCGACGGCGACCACGCCGACACCCTGCTCCACCGCGCCGTCCAGCAGACCCGGACCAGCGACCGGCAGACCAACCCGGCCGGCCACGCCGCACTCCTCTACGACCACGCCTACCGCCTGATCACCCGGGGCGAGGTCGACCAGGCCGAGGACCTGCTCCACCAGGCCCGCCAACTGTTCACCGACGCCGGTGACACCCACTCGGTCGCGATCACCTGGAGCCAGATCGCCGACATTCTTCAGCGGCGGGGTGAGGTGGAGGAGGCGTTGCGGATTCGTCGCGAGGTCGAATTGCCGGAGTTTGAGCGGATGGGTGACACCCGCGAGGTCGCGGTCACCTGGGGAAAGATCGCCGACGTCCTTCAGCGGCGGGGTGAGGTGGAGGAGGCGTTGCGGATTCGTCGCGAGGTCGAACTGCCGGTGTATGAGCGGATCGGTGACACCCGCGAGGTCGCGGTCACCTGGGGGCAGATCGCGGACATTCTTCAGCGGCGGGGTGAGGTGGAGGAGGCGTTGCGGATTCGTCGCGAGGTCGCCCTGCCGGAGTTTGAGCGGATCGGTGACACCCGCGAGGTCGCGGTCACCTGGGGGCAGATCGCCGACATTCTTCAGCGGCGGGGTGAGGTGGAGGAGGCGTTGCGGATCCGTCGCGAGGTCGAACTGCCGGTGTATGAGCGGATGGGTGACACCCACTCGGTCGCGGTCACCTGGAGCCAGATCGCCGACATTCTTGAGCAGCGGGGTGAGGTGGAGGAGGCGTTGCGGATTCGTCGCGAGGTCGAACTGCCGGCGTTCGAGCGGATGGGTGACACCCGCTCGGTCGCGGTCACCTGGGGGCAGGTCGCCGACATTCTTGAGCAGCGGGGTGAGGTGGAGGAGGCGTTGCGGATTCGTCGCGAGGTCGAACTGCCGGCGTTCGAGCGGATCGGTGACACCCGCGAGGTCGCGATCACCTGGGGGCAGATCGCCAACATTCTTCAGCAGCGGGGTGAGGTGGAGGAGGCGTTGCGGATCCGCCGCGAGGTCACCCTGCCGGCGTTCGAGCGGATCGGTGACACCCGCTCGGCCGCGGTCACCTGGGGGCAGATTGCCGACATTCTTCGGCAGCGGGGTGAGGTGGAGGAGGCCCTCGATCTGCAGCTCAAGCGCTTGGAAGTCAACGAGCAGCTCGGCGACATGGACGGCATCGCGGCAGCCAACTGGAATCTTGCGCAAATCGATCTGAGTCGCCAGGATTTCGCCGCGGCGGCACCGAGGCTGATCACCTCGTTTCAGCTCTTTGTGAAGCTTCAACGGCCGGATGGCATCGCGGTCGTCGGGGCTGTCTTGGGGCAGTTTCTGCTGGCCGCGGGTGAGGGCGAGCGGGCCCAAGAGGTGTTTCAGACGAGCCGAGCCGCTGCCGCCAAGATCGGTCTCACGAACGTTATTGACCAGCTTGATGAGCTACTCAAGCTCACTGAGGACGAAAGAGAGGAATCATGATCATCGAGTTTGTCGGAGCGGATGTCGAAGCCGCCGGGAAGAGTGTCGCCGCGTTGACCTCGAACTGGGGATACCAACCCGAACCAGCTCCGACAGCGGAACCGGCGAATGATCGGGACCCCAAAGGTGTCGATCCCGTCGCGGTGACGTCCCTGCTCGTGTCCATTCCATCGGCCATGCTTGCGGTCGCGGACATCGCCGACCGTATCCACAAACGGCGCCGTGCCAGCGAGCTCATCGAACGCGCCCAACAGCTCGCGGCTCAGCAGGCGGCGGCACGGCTCGTGTGCGAAGACCGCTCCGTCGATCTTGCCACTCTCACCCCCGACCAGCTTCTGGACCTCATCGCCGACGAACCTTCAGCAACCTGACCCCTGGGAACCAGCCCGACGGCCCGGATCCGGGCCGTCGGGCTGGTTCCCAGGACCGCGATAGCCCGCAGGAGAGGGCCGTGTGTCACGGGAATGGAAGCGCCGCCACAACGCCACCCACGCCGAGATCCGCTCGTTCGGCGAGCGGGCCATGCTCACTCTCAAGGACGGACGCCTCCCGCGGGCTCCGCAGCAGCACCAACCGAATCAACAACGTGGTAAAGGCCGTCCTCGTCCTTCACCACGCATCAGCGTGCGGTTGGGAAACGCTCAGCGTGGGGTAAAGGTGTCGACGGTCAGGGTGCCGTCGTCGTCCATGCGGACCTGGTCGGCGAGTTGGGCAAGAACCTGCTCCGGCTCAAGACCGGTACGGGCGGCGATGGCGCGTAGTCGGCGGCTCACATCGGCAGACAGCCACACCTGCGCCTTCAGCTCATCCCGGGCGTCCTGCCGCTCCTTCTCCCATGCGGCACGCCGGGCGAGGGCACCCTTCCGCTGTGCGTCGCGCTCCCGCGCCCACGTACTGCCCTGGACGTCCCGTTCCGGGCTGTAGGCGGGCCAGCCCTGAGCGTCCATCAGAGCGGCGATGCGGCGCCATTCGGCATGCCGCCCCACCCACTGCTCCGCGAGGTCCTCCGGGTCGACGTCGTACGGGCCACGCTCGCTGGCGGGGGAGTCCAGATGCTGGCGGGTCTCCCGCTCACGCCGCTCCGCATCCGCGACCTTGTCCGCGACCTGCTCAACGCTCAGCGCCTCGCCCTGCCGCCGGACCGCAGCGCGGGCCACATCAGCAGCACTCCACATCACGCGCTGCCCTCCTGCGCCGCCCACTGCAGACCGAGGCCGGCCAACTGCGCACGACGCTCCGCACTCAACTTCGCGGCCCTCTTGCGGGTGTTGTCGAGCCATGCCCCGAGCTTGACCGGCTCACCGTCCACCACTTCCAGGTGCTTGCGTGCCGGGCGCAGATGCCCCTCGCGTGCGTGGAACTGGCGAGCCGCAGCCACGTTGGTGTTCCACCGCTCCTCCTGCGACCGCCGCACCGGCCCGACCGTCTCGCCCTCCGCAGGCGGCTCGATGCCGAGGGTCTCCAGCAGGTACTGCTGCGCGGGCATCAGCTTCTCCCACCCCGCCCGCTGCGCCCTGATCCAGGCTCCGAGGTCTTCGCCCTGGACGACCAGCTCGCCCGCCCCGGCCGGAAGCGCGCCGTCGGCCTTCACATGGGCGAGGGCGAGCCGATAACAGCGCTGCCACCCAACCTCCCACGCCACCGGACACCACCCGGGATCAATCTCTGCCAGCGCCTCTTGACGACTCTCAGACAGCTCCCCGGCATACGGGATGCCCGTTTCCCCGGCCGCGCGTCGTGCGGCGTTCTCCGCCGTCTTGCGGGCTGCTGCGCGCTGGTTCTTGGCCCACACCCCGATAGCCATCGCCCCCGCACCACCACTATCACCGCTGCCCCACACCGCACCTACCGGCGGCAGGCAGTGCCCGTGGACGGCCGCGTAGGAGCGGGCGACTTCGAGGCCGGCATCCCACGCCGACGCGTGCACCGACCACACCATCCCCAGCCGCTCCAACCCCGCCACCCGCGAGGCCTCCAACGTCCCGGCCGTGTAGTACCGGCGCTGATCCGCCACCCAGACCCCCAGCGGATGCGAGCCGACCGACCCCCACTCCTCCGGGGTGACGTACGTGAACGGCACCCGCAGCTCCGTGCTGCCGGTCTCGCGCAGCCACCGCGTGGCAGCCTCGATGCCGCGCCGCCAGTAGGCGCCCTCGGGGTCGATGACGCGCAACTGCACGAACCGCGTCAGCGCTGCCGGGTCGCGCTCCTCGCTGAACCGCAGCACCCCCGCCGCCCGCTCCGAGAGCCGCTGCGCCTCCGGGCCGGCGTCGCCCTGGCCGTCGTCCTCACTGTCCGGCAGCCCATCCTCGCCGCGGTCGCCGTCGGCGGCCGGTCGGCTGTTGCGCAGCCGAGGGTCTGCGAGCGCGTCGATCGTCTCCGCATCGTGCGCCCGCAGAGCGCCAAGGATCTTCCCCAAGATCGAATAAGCGTCAGAAGTGAGCAACTCATTCGGATCCTCACCCGGCCCGAGGAACACCGGAACGATCAGTGTGGCGAGTTTCCCGTGATCCGGATTCAACCGCAGAGCACGCCCAACCATCTGAACGATATCGACCATCGAGCCGCGCGCATCCGCAAAAAGCACGGCGTCACATTCGGCGGTATCGACACCTTCACCCAAAATGCGAACCGAAGGAAGAACCCTCAATTCAGCACGCACATTCCGGCCGTCGAATTCTGGACCTCCGAGGAAATCAGAGGCGAACTCATCGAGCACCTGACGCCGGTGCCCAGGTGCGTGTTCGCCGTACAGCCAGTCCGCCCACACCTGGTGTGCAGGCGGGTAGGTGTCCGGGTCGTCCTCGGCGAGCCGGGCCGCGACCGCCGGCACCGACACCGCCATCGCCTCCGCCTCACTGACCCGGCTGTGGAACGACAGCACCCGCCGAAACCGCTCCTCAACCGCCGCCCGCATCAGCCCCGTTTGCACGGCCGCCAGCCGGGCCCCACGCACGGCGTCCGAACCCGTGGCCTCCGTGCTCAGCGCCGCGTACAGGTCGGGATCGCGGATATCGAGGCACAGCACCTGGTAGGGCGCCACGATGCCCCGACCGATCGCCTCAGACAGCGTCAGCTTGTACGCCACCGGACCAAACACCGGCGAACCGTCCTCCATCGACGCCACCAACCGCGGCCGCTCACCCTCCGCCTCCCACACCCGCGCGGTCGCCGTCATATACAGCCGACGCTCCGCAGGAAGCTGCGCCTGGTCATGCACCGCCGCCCACGGCTTCAGACCATCCCCACTCGTCCGGTGCGCCTCGTCCACGACCATCAGGCTCCACACCCCCAAGCCAGCCGCATGCGCACGCTGCAAGATGCCCAGCCCGACCGCCGCATACGTGGCGAACACCGTCACGGTCTCCAGCCCAGACACCCACGCGACCAACTCGTCAGGATCGGTCGTACACGGCAGCCCCTGACTCTCCTCCGCCCGCAGGGAACACACCCCGACCATCGCCCCGGACCTGCCCGCCCGACGCCACGCACCGGCCAGCTGCGTCAGCAGATCCAACGTCGGCACCAACACCAGCACACGCCGGGCAGAAAGCCGATGCGCCGACTCTGCTCCGATCAGGGTTTTACCGGATCCCGTAGCGGCAATTACCTGCGTCCTCAGCCCTTCCGGAGGCATACGCCCTCCGAGCGGCATACCGAGAATGCGAACGACGTTATCGACCGCCTCAACCTGATGCGGACGCAATTCCATCTGAGTCACGAGACCTCACATTCTCGATATTCGGAGAGGCAGTCTCCCCTTAACCCAGATTCCATCCAGGCTCCAAAATGACGAATTCTTTGATTCCGGCAGTGCAGGCGATTTTGCAGCCTCGTAGGAGGGAATGGAACCTAGTCATCATCCCAGAACCAAGCCGCACTTGAAAGTGACGCACCAAGTCTGTACGGAAGTGTCTGAAACCGTCCGGCGGTGACCGGATCTGACAAGAGACCGGGAACTCCGGCCTGCCTACGGTGAATGCGGGCACCCGTACAGCGGGAGGTGTACCCGTGACCCGATCATCAGAAAGGCGCGACCCGCCGGCCTGGACGAAGCCGGGAGCCCGCTGGATGGCCTGGGTGTACTGGCCGATGCTGGTCCTGTGCTTGAGCCTGACGGTGTGGCGAATAGCGGAAGGCTCCATAGGACAGGCTCTCTATCAAGCGCTCCTGAGCGTGCTCTTCGCCAGTCTCCTGATCCGAAACCGGGCGAACCGGCGAGCCAGACACCATTGACCCCCCTGTAGCCAGCCGCTTTTCTGACGCGCCCGGAGGGTGCGTCAGTACCCGGTACGGGACTGCGGAGCAGGCCTGTACCGGGGTTGATCCGGCGTCAGCCGGATCCGTCCGGATCGCGGAGCGACTCCGGACAGGCGGAACGGAGTTCCGCCGCATTGCGCGGAGCGCAATGCCCCATCGCGAAGCGATGGTAACGCCGCGTAGCGGCGTCGCGTCGTGTCTGCGG
>NZ_JAHRIB010000167.1 GCF_019090165.1 Streptomyces sp. BV286 | reverse complement strand
GCCGAGGGCCGCGGGTTCGCCTCCCTCGGCGCGGGCCTGCGCGACGATCGCCGCGGCGTCGCCGGCGTTCTGCCCTGGCGGCAGTGCGGCGTTCGGGTCGGCACCGGGCGGGAGCTGCCCGCCGGGCGCGCCACCCTGGGCGTTCGGGTCCTGGATACCGAGCGCGGCGGCGTCCTCGGGCCGGGCCGGCACGGGAGCCCTCTGCGGGGAAATCCACAGGGCGCGGGTGTGCGGATTGTTGAAGATCGGCAGGCCCGCGCGGCGCCGGTACTCGTCGATGGTGATGAGGCCCGCTTCCCACTCCTCACGAGCCTCGGCGCGGCGCTTACGTCGGGGAAGCTCCAGCACCTCGACGCTGCTGGTGTTGAAGCGAATGTCGGCGTCCGAGGTGGTGATGTCTCCCGCGAAGGCGTTGGAGATCATCGCGAGGTGGTCCAGCTCGGTGTGTGACCAGAAGTTGTATTCCTCCTGCTCGGCGTTGTCGAAGGTGCGTCCGCTCGCGTTGCCGAGGATGCTCTCGGGTACGCCAAAGGCGCCCAGAATCTCGATCTTGGCGTTCTGCGCGGCGTGCTCGTAGGCCATCTCACGGGGCCGGGCCGCAAGGTCGACATAGTTCATGCCGCCGGGGCCGGCGCCGACGACGGAGACGTGCCCGGCGAACTCGCTGCCGGGCAGGAACCGGGCTTCCAACCGGTTCATCTCCTGGTCGCTGAGGGAGGACGTGTCCACGGCTACGATGCCGCCGGGCCGCGCGTCGTTCTTGATGAAAGCCACGTTGTACAGGCGTGAGAGGTAGTCCAGCTCGATGCTGATGCCGGCGGCTTCCAGCGGTGTTGTGCCGGAGAACGGGTCGGTGGGGTGGGGATCTCTGATCCAGCGCACTCGCTCGGGATTCAGCTCCCGTACTTCGCCGTACAGGGTGGTGAACTCGTAGTGGGCGATGTACTCGCCGCGCTCGTCGGGAACGGGGATGACCCGGTCGGGTGGCAGCAGGTCAAGGCGGGTGATGGTGCCGCGGTTAGAGCGTGTAACCTCCACGAACGCGCCCCGCTTGGACAGCAGGATCTGCGCAGACAGCCGCTTGCGGAACTGAGCGCCGGTCTCGACGGGGTTGGCTTTGCCGTTGAGGACGCGTAGGAGCGGATCATCCTCGATGACCTGCTCGAACTCGCCGTCCTCGGTCAGTCCGATGCCTATTTCGAGGGGCAGGCGTCCAGCGTGTTTGCTGATCGTCTCGATGGCCTTGTAAACCCAGATGCCGCGCTCGTACCCCTCGGTGACGACGCGGTCGATGTCCCAGCCGTCTGCGCGCCCTTCGGTGCTCCACATGTTCGTGGTGCCCGCGTACGTGGTGGACGTGTAGCCGCCTGTCCACTGAACGCTCTTCGTTTCCGGCTCGGGCGCGGGCCCCGGCCGAGGGGCGACAAGGTCGCGGAGCGCGGGGAGCCAGCGGCGCTTGGCCATGTCAACGCTCCTCGCTGCTCAGGAAGATGCCGACCGCGAGGACCAGGGCGAAGAGCAGCGACCAGGGCGTGAGGGAGTAGGCGAGACCTGCCAAGACTGTGAGGCCGGTGGAGATGGCGCAGTATCCGGCGCCGAAGCGGACGGGCCGCGGCAGGCGCGGAGCGACGTTGAGGACGGCGGCCCCACCTATGGGCAGAAGGATGCCGGCCAGGAAGAGCGCCACGCGAGGTTCCGCTACGTACAGTGCCCCGAGCATCCCGACCGTCCCGGAGCCGATCAGGAGTAGACCAAGCAGGTCGCGCAGGATGCGACGCCGGGGCGCCCGGTGGCTGAGAGGTGGATGCTGCGTTGAGGGATTCACGCCTCGGACCGTAGAAACCCGCCGCGCTTGCGTCTCGGGCCTACTCCGCCCCGAGGCAGGAGATCACTGTGGCGCTACCGCTCCGTGTGGCGACTGCGGCCACGACTCCGAGTTGGAAGTGCCGGGTGTAGTGCGTGGTGACGCCACCGAGGCGAAGCCCGAAGAGGAAGGTACGTGTGGGTTCCCCTATCGGGCCGGTCGGGATACGCCCGACACGTATGCGCTGATACCGCGCCGTTGGATGCGGCCGCCAGGTACTACACGGGCGTTGGAAGGCAGCTCAGGAACCTTGCGCTTCGCACGCTGAGACTGGTCGCCGCCGATCAAATGCCGATTGTCGATCAGGGCTTCACAATCGGCTTCGGCGACGTCCTCGAACGGCCTGCGGCAGGTGCGGCAGTACACTTCAAGTGCATCCACGCGAGTTCCCGTAGTCGTAGTGAAGCTGCCCCGGAAATCGGCGAGTTTGGCGATGCGCTCCTCTACCTTGATCTCCGCCGCGACGATCCACACGTGCGCGAGCGACTGTTCCAGTTCCTCGGCGTCGGCAGTTGGCGAAGTCGTCTCTTCCGCGGGCGACGAGAAGAGATCCACGAACGGTTCGAAAAAGAGTTGGTTCCGTTCGAGAACTGGGGTCGACACAGTCAGTTTCCTCCCGGCGGCGATACATCAGATCGTGGCCGAGCGTCAACGCCTGACCTGCCTTTTAGACGTAGTCACCGCGTGAAGCGTTACACCCCATGCGACGGATATGGGCTTCGCTATCTCAGCCGCTATTTCCTGTGCCTCTCACGCCCAGGCTCCGGATGACGCGGTCGCTGATGCGCAATGCGGCCTCCACCTCGTCGTGCAGATCGTCGGGGAAGGCGCCCGCGCCGAGCGCGCACGCGCGGAGGAGGGCGCGGCAGTCCTGCACCTCCCGATCCGTCGCGAGGGCGATGAACGAGGGGTGCGCGAGGATCTCCCGGGCGGCGTACCCGTCGGTTGTCTCTGTCGCTCGGCGGTGCAGTGCCGCGACGACCAGGCGCGCGTCCGGGTCCTCGGGGGAGGTAACCGTGTCCAGCACCGTGAGACCGAGCCGGGTGTTGAAGACGGTCATGCCCTGCTCGTCCGTGCGGACGAGGTAGGTGGCCACCAAGTCCTGCACCTGGCGGTGGAACGGTTGTCCGGCTGCCTGGCGGCACAGGACGGTCAAGCAGCCGTTGACGGCGTCCTCCCACGGCTCCCCGGGCGCCGTGCCGGCCAGGAGTTCCTCGGCTCTGTGTGTGTCGCCTGTGGTGAGAGCGGCGAGGACGGCGACCTGGCGACCATCGAGCATCCGCTGTCCCACGCCGCGGTGTTCGTCGATATGGGCGAGCGCTTCGGCCCAGCGGCCGGCAGTCGTCAGGGTTCGTGTCCCGTCGGCGAGGAGGACCCGCCACAGCCAGGCGCGGACCTCTCGGCGGCCCTCGGGGCTCGTGGTGAGGTCGGCCGGTACGGCGATGCCGTCGAATTGGGCGGACGTGCCGGTGCTGACGGCGTCGTACAGGGCGAGGAGTCGCTGACGGCCGTCATCGGGGTGCCCGGCGCGGATCTGGAGGCGTGCGAGGTTGACGACCGGTTCGAGGGCCTTGATTGCGGTCATACCTGGCAGGGGGCAGGCGTGGAGGTAGGCGGCGGCGTGGTGATGGCACATTGCGCGGGCGGTGGTGGGGTCGCCGATGTCGGAGGCGATCAGGGCGGCTTGGTTGTAGACCGTAGAGGCCACGGTTGGGTCGCCCTGTTTCGCCGCAGTGTTGGCGAGTTCGGCCAGCGCGTGCACGCGCTGGGGGAGAGGGAGGCAGGTGGGGCGAGGACGAGCGACGAGTGGGAAGCGCTGGGCTACCGCGTCAGGGAGCGTCCACACTGTCTGCGGCCCTCCTCTCGGTAGTGGGGTCGGGGCCGAAGACGACGGTCTTCGCGGCGGCGGTGAGGGTGGCCTGCGTGTCATAGGGCAAGCCGATCCGGTTCCAGGCGAAGAGCACATGATGGGCCAGGACATCGCGCAGGCCACGGTGAAGCTGTCCGTTGTCTGTGAGGCGGGCCAGTTCCCTTCCGGCGTCGGTGTAGACGTCGGCCCACTCGGCGGCATGGGCCAGTGGTCCGCCCGCGCGCATCACGTCCTCGCCGTTCACGGAGAGCAGTCGGCGTACAGCGACGTGCAGTCGGTCTGTGTTGTCGCGTTCTTTGCCGGCGGGCAGCTCGCGATGCGCTCCGACACGTGCCCAGACGTCGCCCTGCTCGTACCAGTCCAGACCGGCGGAGCGCATCATGAGGCTGCACAGCATGAGGGATGTCTCGCGTCGGTGTCTGCCGGCCTCGCTCTGGAGAAAGCCGATGATGCTGCGGCTGTCGCGGTGGAAGAGGCGGTGCGCGGATGCCATGGCTTGGGTTCCGCCGAACGCGTGGACCTCGGATTCGTAGATGACCTCCGTCCACCCTGTGATGTGCCTCTCGGAGGTGAGCGCGTCGAGGCCCTGGTCGATGAGGTTTTGCCCGTCGGCGGCGGGCAGGTAGCGCACGCGCCAGCAGGGGCGCTTGCGGACGATGAACCACGCGTTGACGGCACCTGCGTCCTCTGCGGCGCATAGAAGCGGGGCGAGTCGGGTCAATGCGATGGTCTCGGCGCGTTCCCAGTCCGGGAACGCCACGTTGGCCTGGCGCCAGGTCGGTGAGTGCATGAGGCGGGCCTCCGAGAGGGTGTTCAAGCCAGGGCGAGGAAGGTGTCCCAGTGAGGTGCGGGTGCGCTGTTGGTGCCGTAGGTATGCAGGGCGAGGGCCGCTCCGGCGGCTCCGTCGAGGAGTTCCGGGAACTGGTCGTTTTGGCCGAGCGCGGTGATCAGGCGGTCGGCCAGGCCCGGCAGCGCAGCAGCGATCTCGGTATTGCCCGTCTCGGTGGCCATCCGCCACGCGGCGTGCAGCAGCCCGGCCATGCCGTGGCACAGCCCGATCTCGGGGACTTTGTCCAGTTGCAGTGGGTCGCGCAGGGTCGCAAGGATCGCGTTCTCGGCGGCCCGCACGCGCACCGGGTCCCGAAGCGAGAGACCGGCCAACTGCTGGGCGCGGGCGGTGCCGCTGACTCCGTAGCACCAGGACGGACGCGGGCGAAGGTCGGCGTGGACGTGGTTGTCGGTCACCTGCTGCATCGAGATATGGCCTGGCCACCAAGGGGCGGTCGGGTCGCCTTGACGCCATTGGTCGGTCCAGGCGCAGATCCGTTCGACTGCATCGACCATGCCGGGCACGGCCAGGTCGCGCAGCAGGGCCAGGGACAACACGGACAAGGCGGAGCCGATGCCGTGGGAGAGACCGAAGTTCCCGTGCCCGCCGGGGTAGTCGGCGTGGGGTTCACCGGTGGGTGCGACGCTCATCCACCACGGCGACAGTCCGATCGGATCGGGCAAGGGCTCGGTCAAGCGCGCAAGATAGGACAGGACATCACGGGTGATCTCGTGGTGGGGATGGCGGCTCAGGTGGTACGCAGCCAGCCCGCACAAGCCCTGGATCAGGTCGAACTCCTTCATGGGGGGCCGCTCGGCGCGATCGATGCGCTGGTGGGCCTCGGCCAGGCGGTGTCGGGTAACGGTGAGGGTCGCCGCGTCCAGACGGTCCAGGACGCGCAGGTACCGGCTCGATGCGCTGGCCGCGCGGTGCGTGATGAACGCGAGGGCCGGAGCGCCGAAGAACAGGTTCGCGTTGGCCGCTGCGCTCACTTCGCCGTGCACGGCCGTGGCCAGCCACGTGTGCGCGGTGTCCCAGCCGCCGCGGCCGCTCCTGGCGCGCTCGATGTGCAGCAGGGCAATGCCCGAGGCTCCTCCGGCGAGCGACTGCGGCCAGGCCCGCACGCCGACCGGCCGGCCGCCGGGCCACACGGTGTTCGGGTCAGCCAGTGCACGGGCCAACTGGTCGGCGGTCGACAGCGCGGCACGGCCTACGGCTGCCGTGGTCATGATGTTCTCCTTGCTCGTGCCGTCCAGCTCAAGGCGGCAGCTCTGGCCAGGTGCAGGTGCGTGCGCTCCTCGGGCAGTCTCGGCCCGCACATCCGGACGTGGTGGAGGTGCAGCAGGTCCGGTAGCACGTCGTGGGGATGCGTGATCGTGCCCTCGATCACGCGGCAGTAGGCAGCCAGTGCCAATCGGCGCGCGGACCAGGCCGTGGTGACGCGCTCGTCCAAGCACGAGGGGTCGGTATTCACCAGGTCGACGGCTTGTCGGTAGACGGCGCGGGGCGGAGCGGCCTGTTCGGTGCGGGTGTGCTTGATGAGCCAGCGCATCGCTCCGTCGTCGCCAAGCAGGCCGATGGCGATGTCCACCATGCTTGCGGCGGTCATCGCACGACCATCCGGGGCGTTCTTCCCGGTCTGCAGGGCGAGTTGGGCGAGGGCAGCGACGGAGTCGGCGGCGAAGTACTGCTCGGCAGCGTCGATCGCTGCGGGGCCACCGAACCGCGCGGTCTCCGGGTGATAGGTCTCCACGCTGGCGTGCGTGATCAGACCGCTGTGCCGGAGCTGCTGGGTCCATTCCCCGATGCGTACAAGAGCAGAGCCGAGGGTGCCGGGCGCGCAGGTCAAGCGAACGCGAAGGTGGTGCTCGGGGTCTGTGTAGCGGATGAACCACCATCGGGGGTCGCCCAGTGCCTTCAACAGGGTCGGCAGGTGCCGAGCCAGAAGCGGGTCTTGCCGGTCCGGGTGTCCGTGGAGCTGGAGGTAGATGCGGTCGCCGCAGCCAGGCAGGTGGCCGTGCTCGCGGCTGACGACGTGGGCCGCTGCCCGGACGGGAGCGACATTCTGTTCAGCAACCAGGGGGATGACGACTTCGTGGGCGTGACGGTCGGTCCAGCCCAGGTCCCGGGGTTCCGGCGCGGGGTGCAGGGTCACCTTGCCGTCGCGGTTCAGGTGGGTGCGCAGCAAGGCCCGGTGTGAAGGTTCCGCCAGGTCCAGGGCCATGCACTGGTCGGCCTCGCTCAGGTACACCCGCTCAGGCAGCTGCACGTCGCGCCGCCATTGGGCCAGGGCGTCGTCCCAGTGTGGCCACGGTGTCGGCGCGGCGGGGAGATCGTCACGAGCTAGGAGCCAGCGGGCCGGGGACAAAATCGTGCGTCCGTAGCGCAGCGCGGGCAGGAACGGCAGGTTGGAGGCGGCCGTGCCCCACATGAAGCCAGTGCACGGGATGGCCAGCGCGGTGGGCGCCTCGGCCAGGAACCGTGCCAGCGGATGAGTGTGAAACCCCAGGTCGACAGCGTTCAGCAGCAGCGTGTGCACCGGGCGCTGGCGGGAGAGCGAGACCAGGTGCAGCTGTTCGACGTCGGCGGTCACCGCGAGATCCGTCAGGGGAATGAGGCTGGTATCCGAGCCGTGGTAGTCGCCGAGCGGGATCACCAACCCGGCCACCTGCGGGGCACGCGCAACGGTCTCAGCGGGTGCGGACAGCGGAGTAGAGCTGATCTGTGCGAGGAGCGCGCCTTGGTGCACTCCAGGCAGCCCGGCGTACACCTCGGTCATGCGGCGGCGGTCGTCGTCGTCCAGCAAGGCCAGGAAGCGGCCAGTGGTCGTTCCGGCCGAGCGCGCCACCCCGACGACGTGCAGGGTGAACTCGCCCTTCTGCAGGGCCGGAACGCTTACGGCGTCGATGCGGACGGTCACCTCGGTGCTCGGCTGGATGCAGTGGTCCGGATCTGTGGTGGCCAGCTCTTCGAGCGCAGCATCGTCGAGCTCGATTTCAAGGCGGCGCTGCATCCCGGCGGCGTGGGCGAGCTTGATGAGCTGGCTATCGCGGTCGGGCAGGGGGGAGGGCGCCGGCGTCGTGGTGGACCCGAGGTAGCCGGATGGGTACCCGAGCTCGTCAACGGCGTCGACGACGGGAACAACCGCCCTTGGCCCGTACCGCTCAAGAAACCGGCGGTGCCATTCGGCCCATCCGGCTAGCGCCGCTCGGGGTGCGAGGCGGGTGAGTGCCCTGGCTGCTGCTGCCGCTTCATGGGCCACCGTCTGCGGGATGGCCAAGTCCCAGTCCACCCGCAGGTCGAGCGCAGTCTTGGGGGCCTCGCGTAACTCTGCCGTCTCAGCGGGCGCGAGATACCGGGTGTGTGCGAGGAGGACGGCGAGCGGGTCGATGGCTGTCATTGCCGGGCGGAGGCTGGTTATCAGAAATCGTTGTCTGACCAGGCCTGCGAGTAGGTTCTCGATCGCGGCGAGCGGCGCGGTCGGGAACGTCGCGGAGAGTTGCGCAGTGAGGTCGCTCCAGAGGATCGGAGTCCGGGCGCCGTCCAGGGCGTTGCGGACCGGTCCGGTCACGCGTATCTGCACGTGCTCGGAAGCGCCGTCGTGCGTGTCGCGTGGGCGGTGCTCGATCACCACGTACCCGTCTCGCTCGACGACGAGGCTGGACGCGAGCAGCATCAGATGGGGTCGTAGTCCGCTGTTGGCCTCAAGCTGGCCGATGAAGGCCGCGATCCATGCCGCGTCGGGTCTGGCGAATGCCCGGTGCCATGTGCCGATAGACAGCGCGGGGGCGGCGCCTATTCGCGCGGCCGCGACCCCGGCGAACGCACCGAATGGCGTGGCGCGCGTTCGGGCCCGCAACAGGTAGCGCAGCACGGAGAGCACTGTGCGGCGCACGGCGGGTTCCGGCAGCGGATGGCCGGCACAGACTTGCTCCACTCGCCTTGCTAGGTCCGGGCTCGCGCCCTTGACGGCGGTCGCGAAGCCAGCTGTTTTCCAGGTTTGGTGCAGCCATTCCCGCCACGACGCCGTGTTCGCGGACGGGCCGATCAGATCGGGCCAGACCCCCGGATGATCGGAGTCCAGTACGGCCGCCCGGATCACTGCTGCATCGACGTAGCGATACACACACCCCTCCTGTGTCTGCGCGGTGCCCGGCCACGCCCAGGGGGCAGGCGCGACCGGGCACCGCGATTTCGCAATCTGGCGCTGCTACGGGCAGCTCGTGCACGCGGACGCGCACGTCGAGCCGCAGCCGTCGTTCGTCAGACGGATGAGTTGGTCCGCGGCGGGGCCGCCCTCAACGATCGTGATGTCCAGTTCAAAGCCGTCTTGTTCGGACGCCCTCTGTTCGGCGACCGGCTGAGCAACCGGGCGTTCCATCTGAACGGTCATGCGTGCCTCCTTGGCAGTGAGTGATGGTGCAAAGCCGGGGCCCGGGAACGGGCCCCGGAGCCTTAGTGCCAGGACACAGCGACGACGCCGTGCCGCTTCAGCACGCTGGTCTCGGGCAGAGCCGACGGGGCGGGGCCCGGGAGGAACCTGATCACTGCCGCTCCCCGGCGGCGGTGGTCCTGGGCCCAGAGCCGCAGCAGCTTCAGATACTCGTCCGCGAGAGCCTCGGCCTGCGGGCCGTGAGCGACCACGCCGCTCTCGAAGCCTCCGGTGTCCTCGTTCTCTCGGCGGGTGCGGTACGCGATGCTGTCCTCGCTGACCAGCGCCGGCACACCGAGCAGGGCCGAGGCTTCCACGAGTCCACTGTCGACGATGTCCATGGATGCGTGCAGTCGGGCTGGGCTCGACAGTCGGAGCGTGAGGTACAGCTCCAGCTCGTCGGGCAAGTCGTAGGCGGCCCCCGACCAGAACTCCCGCCTGGGCGTGTCCAGGGCGTGATTCAGCGCCTTCGTGTTGAAGGGAACCCGCTCGTCGTCGGTCTGCACGGCCACGCCGTCCCGCAGCATTGCCTTGCGTTCCTTGGCGGTTCCCTCGCCCTGCATGGGCACGAAGCGGGCCAGACGGTAGGAGTGGCTGGCCAGACCCTCGCCGTCGCGGTCGAACGCAATCGAACGGGTCGTGCCGCGCACAGTCAGCGGGACGACGAGTCTGCCCTTCTCGTCAAGCCCCTTGATCCACGACGGAGGGATGTCCCACGCGGCCGCTGTGACGATGATCCGGTCGTACGGCGCGCCGTCGGGAACACCGGTCTCGCCGTCGGCGAGCACCGTCTTCACCTGGTCGTACCCGGCATCGTCCAGGCACCGACGGGCGCGGTCGACGATGTCACGGTCGATGTCGACCGTGGTGACCGCCCCCTCACCGCCCACGAGTTCCTGGATGAGGGCGGCGTTGTAGCCTCCGGAGCCGATTTCCAGCACGTTCATGCCGGGCTTGACGTCGGCCTGCTCCAGCATTACGGCCTGGAGGTGGGCGGCGGACATGACGCTGATGTCCAGGCCATGCTCGTCCTTCTTGACCGGCACGGTGCGGTGGAGGTCGTAGACGAGACTCAGGGGTGCTTCGGGTGCGAACCGGTGCCGGGGCACTGCGGTGAAGGCGGCAGCAACTGGCTCGGACGTGATCGCGTCCTGGTCACGGAGTGCGCGGACCATGTCCGCGCGCAGCGCGTCAGGATCGCGAACAGGCGAGTCATCAATAGCAGTCATCCGATTACCCACTTCTGTTGGGACGTTGGGGCTTGCGGCAGCCGGCTTGGTGGTCAAGCGAGGACGCTAGCCAGGCCGCCATCACTGGGGGGGGGGAGCGGTTACGCGCCGCCGGAGCGGCAGCACTCGCTGTTCGACTGAAAAGCAGCTCCGTGGCTCGTCACTGTGTTCGTGTTCCTCTCGCTGAGGCAGTTCGTGGGGCCGGAGGGAAGGAGCCAGAGTGAGGGGGGACATGCAGCACTCGCTTGGAGAACGCGCAATTTTCCGGTTCCGATACTCCCCAAGAGCCAACCCGGCTGGGCGGGGCCGGCGCGGAGCTGGACCTGGTCGTGGGGGAGGAACACGAAACAGGTACTCATCCCCGCGCCGGGGTCTTGACCTGCCCACGGGTTCAACCCGTGGGCAGAAGCTAGTTCGTCTGCTGTGTGCCTGTTGCGGAGCGGCGGGGTCTCTTCGCGGGAAGCGCCGCGGGCTTCTCCGGGTCGAGGACGTACGTTCCCCCGTTCACGGTGGCGAGGAGGCCGTCATCCTTCAGCGGTGCAAGAGCGGAATGAACCGTCGTGCGGGAGGTCCCAAACTCGGCAGCAAGCTCACTCCACAGCGGCAGCCACGTCAGGGGCGGGTACGTGCCATCGTTCAGCCTCTGCCGGACAGTCTGTTCGAGGCGTGCTCGACGGCTGCCCTGTCCGGCCGGCCCGGGTGCTTTGGGGTCTGCGACGTAGGTTCCCTGGCTGACCACGGCGTAGAGCGTGCCGTCGGCCTTAAGGGGCCTGAGCGCATCCCGTACCAGCTGGGCAGATACACCGAACTCGCGGGCGAAATCGATCTCCCTCGGCAGGAGCATCCCAGGACGGTACTGACCGCGGGCCAGGCGCTCGCGGACGACGTCCCGAATCCGCGCGACGGCTGTTGGTCGAACGACGCCGGGGGTGACCAACTCGGCCAGAAGACTAGGCACGGTCGAACCCCCGCTCCCGCTCAGCGTTGAAGGAGAGGCCATAGGGCGGCAGACGGGCGACGCCTCCGTACACGTCCGTCGGCTGCGGGTCGGTGCCCGGCTCGGGGCGCCACAAGGGGCAGGAGACGATGCCGGGATCCAGCAATTCGAGGCCCTCGTAATAGGCGGAGATCTGCTCAGGGCTGCGCAGCACGTACGGGTCGGCGCCGGTGTCGTCGTAGCCCTCCTGCGCCCGCTTCAGCTCCGCGTCGGTGTCGGTGCCGTCGTAGTGCACGAAGTAGCTGCCCGGCGGCAAGGCGGCCTGGAGGCGGCGCACGATCGACCTGGCCTCGTCGTAGTCCTGGATGTGGCCCAGGATGCCCATGAGCATGAGCGCGACGGGCTTGTCGAAGTCGAGGATCTTGCCCGCGGCCTCGATGATCCTCTCGGGCTCGCGCAGGTCGGCGTCGATGTAATCGGTGCCGCCTTTGGGTCCGCTCCTGAGCAGCGCCTGGGCGTGCCTCAGCACCAGCGGGTCGTTGTCCACGTAGACGATCCGGGACTCCGGTGCCACGCGCTGGGCGACCTGATGGGTGTTGTCGTAGGTGGGAAGGCCCGTGCCGATGTCCAGGAACTGGCGGATGCCCAGCTCACCGGCGACGAGCGTCACCGTGCGGATCAGATAGCCGCGGGAGGCGCGGGCCATCGTCTCGATGTTCGGGGCGATCTGGCGGTAAGCGTCGCCCGCCTCCCGGTCGACCTCGTAGTTGTCCTTGCCGCCCAGCCAGTAGTTCCAGATGCGGGCCGAATGCGGCACCGTGGAGTCGATCCGCTTCGGACCGTTCACCGGACGGTTGAAGGGCTCGCTGGGGTCTTGACGGTCAGGCACGGTCGAACCCCCGTTTCCGCTCCACGTCTGTGACCTGCTCGGCGAGCGCGGCGATCTCCGCCCCGGCAGCACGCATGTAGTGGTCCAGGACTGGAAGGCCGAATGCGTCGCGCACTGTCCTGCTCTGCCGGAAGCCGACGACGGCCTCGTCGAGAGTGCGGGGCACTCTCGGCACGTCCTGCTCCTCATAGGCGTCGCCGGTACAGGGCTCCGGCAGCTTCGGGCGGTCGCTGATGCCGTGGATGATCGCGGCGATGATGGCGGCCAGAACGAGGTAGGGGTTGGCGTCGGCGCCTGCCATCCGTACCTCCAGGTGCGTCCCCGTCTGATGGCCCACGACGCGGACGGCACAGGAGCGGTTGTCCCATCCCCACGAGAAGTTCGTGGGGGCGAACGAGTACGGCTGGTAGCGCTTGTAGGAGTTCGGGGTGGGCGCGTACAGCGGTGCCATGTCCGGCAGCCCGGCGATGAGGCCGGCCAGGGAGCGCTCCAGAAGCTCGGGCAGCTCGTCGTGCGACTGTGTGGCGAAGACCGTCTTGTCATTGCGCCACAGCGAGACGTGAAGATGCAGGCCGCTGCCCACTCCGGTCTGGGGGGCGGCCATGAAGGTGGGTGTCATGTCGCGCCGCTCGGCGAGGTGGCGGACGGCGTGCTTGTAGACGGTGTACCCGTCGCAGGCCGGCAACGCCGGACCGTAGGGGAACGTGACCTCCATCTGGCCGGGCGCGCCCTCGCCCTTGACCGCTTCGACCCGTGTACCGGCGCCGCGCAGAGCGGCTTCCAGGTCGCCGATGAAGTACCTCAGGTCCGCAGGGAAGTCGAGGCCGTAGTCGTGGTTGTGGATCCCCACAGGCTCAAGATGCCGGTACCCGGCCGCGTGCGCGTCCTGTGGGGTTCCCCGGTAGAGAACGAACTCGCTCTCCAGGCCCACCTTCACCTCCAGGCCGAGTTCCGCGAGGCGATCGAGCTGTGCACGGAGCATCTGGCGCGGGGCGACCTCGATGGGCCCACCGCCGGGGTGGATGGCGTCGGCGTGGACGAGGGCAGTGCCGGGCCAGTGGGGCAGCCGGCGGATGGTGCCCGTGTCGGGGATGGCGCCGATGTCGCCGAACCCGTCCGTCCAGCCCGTCAGCGCGAAGCCGTCCAGGGGCGTCATGCCGACGTCAGTGGCCAGGATGTACCCGCACATCTCGGCCCCGGACTGGAGCTTCTCCAGGAAAGCGGGAGCCCCGAAGCGCTTGCCCTTCAAGCGGCCCATCATGTCCGGGACGGCGAGGACCACCGCTGTGATGTCACCGCTGTTTGCGGCGGCCCGCAGTTCGTCGACGGTCAGAAACCCGGTGCGCCTCATCCGCTGATCGCTCATCAGACCATGCCTCCAGCGATCACAGCGTCTTCAGCCGTGGACGAAGGCAGCGGCATGGCGTAGTGCTTCCTGCCTGTGGTGATCCACGAAATCCACGCGAAGAGAAGCACGACGACCAGGGTGAGGGGCGCGTAGTTGAAGGACTGCGTGGTCATGGGGTAGGCCTGCGGCAGGCAGAAGAACACGGTCAGCACCACCACGTAGGTGACGGCTACATAGCCCATGGGCTTGCTGAACCGGCCCAGGTTCCAGGGGCCCTGTTGGAACTTGTCGCCCGCGCGCAGCCGAAGGAAGACCGGGATCGCGTAGGCGGGTGTGATGCCCAGGACGTTGATCGCGGTGACCGCGGCGTACGCGGTCGGCGAGTACAGGCTCGGCAGTGCCAGGACCAGCGCAATGCCCACACACAGCCACACCGCGGCCGTGGGGTTCTCGGTACGGGCGTTGACCCGGCTCCAGGTCTCCCAGCCCGGCAGTGCCCGGTTGCGGGAGAAGGCATAGGCCATCCGGCTGGCGGCCGCCGTCTCTGCATTGCCGCAGAAGAGCTGAGCCACGATGACCACCACCAGCAGGGCCTTGGCCATGCCGATGCCCAGGACGTCGATGAAGATCTGCGCGGGCGGTACGCCCGTGGCCGTGTCCAGCGTGCCGGCGTAGCTCTCCATGGCGAACAGCATTCCGACGATCAGCACGAAGCCCGCGACGCCGGACCAGAGGATGGCGTGGACCATGCCCCACGGTGCGGCCTTCTGCGCCCGGGTGGTCTCCTCGGCCATGTGGGCGGAAGCGTCGTACCCGCAGAACGTGTACGCCGCCATGAGGCATCCGACTCCGGCCCCGTACAGGGGATTGCTGATGCCCGAGTCGTTGTAGTACTCGGTGAAGACGAAGGCGGGGGACTGGCGTTCGCCGGGAGCCAGGAAGAGCGTGCCGACGATGAGCGTGACCCCGCCAGCCTGCCACCACACGGATATCTTGCTCAGCACGTCGACCAGGCCCACCCCGAAGCTGTTGAGCAGGCCGTGCAGGAAGAGAACACACACGAAGATCGCCATGGTGTTCTCCGGCGTGGGCTCAAAGCCCCACTGCAAACTGGCGAACGCACCGATGAAGGAGGCCGCGCCGTAGTCGATGCCAGCGATGGCACCAACCAGCCCGAGCAGGTTGAGCCAGCCCGTCAACCACGCCCAGCCGGGCCCGCCGAGGCGATGGGCCATGTGGTACAGGGCGCCGGACGTGGGGTACACCGACGTCACCTCGCCCAGGCAGGCGCCCAGGACCAGGGTCATGGCGAAGATCCCGACCCAGCCCCACACCATCACGGCCGGGCCGCCGTTGTGCAGACCAAAACCGAACAGCGTCATCCCGCCCGCCAGGACACAGATGACGGAGAAGGAAACGGCGTAGTTCCCGAACCCGCCCATCTTGCGGGCCAGCGCAGGTGTGATGCCTTCCGCGATCAGCACGGCGTCATCGTCGGGCAGAGCGGCTGTTCTTCTTCGAGACAAGGGAATGCTTCCTCGTGGATGTCGTAGGGGAGGTGAAGGAAGGAGGTGCATGGCGTGGGGGGACGGTTCAGCGGCTGACGGGCTCTCGCGCCAGGGCGAAATCACGGGCCTTGCGGAACTCGTCTTCCCAATGCCGGGAGCCGAGGATCTGCCACGGCATCGCGGTGGCGTAGCGGCCGATGGCCTGGAAGACGGGGCCGGCGCCCCCCACGCCGCTCACGCCGAGCGCGTAGGCCAGCAGGTTGAGATCCATGGAGAGCGCGGGTGAGCTGCGCGTATCGGCGTCGAGAAACCCGAACCAGCCATCTCTCGCTTGCCTGACGTAGTGCGCCACCTGATGGTCCGTCCAGTACCGGAAGTCGCTGGACCGCTGGCTGATCCGCCTATGCCGAAAGTCCTCGGCGTAGGCGTGCAACGGCGTCATCAGCAGGATCGAGCACGGGCCCGCCCGCATCGCCGTCCACTGCGCGAAGATGTGCGCTCCGGCGCCGCAGGCGTAGAAGAATTGCAGCATGCGCTGATATGCCTCGCGGTTTTCCGGGTCCCGCTGCCGCACCGCCCAGAACAGCGGCCAAGGCCCCTCCGGCAGGGCATCGGTGGTCTGCGAGGGCGCCCAGTGATCGGCATCCTGCTTGTACCTCGGATCGGCGTCGAACTGCGCCAGGGCCAGCAGGCAGATCCATGCCACCGGGCACTGCTGACAGGCCTGGATGGCGGCATGGCAAGCGCGACGAGCATGGTTGGCCGCGTTGATCACCCCGGGGTCGTTCGCGGGAAGCCGGAGATCGAACATGCGCTGCGTGAGCACGCGAGCCCACATCATCAGCGCGTCCGGGTTGTTCGGCTCTTCCTGGTGCCAGTAGTCGATGGCCCGGCTACCGGCGGCGTATAGGGCGATGACCTGACTGCGGAAGGTGCGCAGTTGCCAGTTATGGCCCGTCTCGGCAAGAACTTCTCTCACGACCCGGTACCGGTTGAGCTTGAGCTCCTCGAATACGGGATACAACGCGGTGTCGCGGCCCGCGGGGTGAGCCACCAAGGACGTGTCAGCGGCTCGCATCGACGCACCCCCGCATCAGGCGAAGAGTGGGCAGAGGGACGCATCGGGTCTGTGCGCGTAAGAGGGACATGGGGGGTGAGTCCTCAAAGCAGTCGGGTGGAGAGCCGCCGGACGGCAGCCAAGGTGAACCAGTTCCTTTGGGGGAGCCTGGGCGGATGACTGCGGCCCGGCGGCCGACTAGTGGGAAGCTCCCGGCAAGGGCGGGCGCGGTCTGAGCAGTACTTGGACGGTCTTCGTCGCGCCGTCCTCAGAGAGGTAACAGCTGGTCTCGCCGCCAAGGTCCCGCACGAGGGAAAGGCCTGTGATCGCCTGTGCGGAGATTGCTTGCTGAAAGGCGGGGAAATCGGGGCGCGGGTCGGTCGCGGCGATCAGCAACGTTTCCTCATCGTCAACGGCCAGGTGCAGCACGATCACTTCCTCTGGGTACTGCGGCCCGACGTGCTCGACTGCGTTGCTTACCAGCGCGTCGACGATGAGGGTGGCGTCTCTCTGGTCCCCCAGCCAGCTCATCATCGTGAACTGTGTACGGGCGTACACGCGAGCGCGCCGCACAGCATCCGGCCCGATAGCGAAGCCCCGTTTGCAATATTGCGGACGCTGCACGATGCGCAGGGGAGAACCGGAGGTGCCTTCGCCTGAAAACAGGGCCGGCGCCGGGGCGTGTTCCATGTCGATCCTTCTCAGAAGGTGAGGGAGCACCAGGTCATCTTGCAGTCCGGGCTGATGCCCCCTGCGTCGGCGAGCGCTCGGACCAGGAGGAGGCCGCGGCCTCCTCCGCTGGGAGCAGGCACCAGACGGTCTTCCTGTCCTCGCTGACCCCCCACACACCGTCCAGTTCGGAGACGGTCATCAGCACCAGCAGCAAGCCACGCCCGTGCTCGGCGTCCTCGTTGATCTCGCGGCGGGAATAGGTGCCGACCACGTTGCTCCCCACGGCGACGTACAGCAGCCCGTCCTGGTTCTGCAACGTGAAGGTGGCCTCGGTCCCCCAGCTGTGCGTGACGACGTTGGTCACCAGCTCCGAGACGATGAGCGACACGGGGAACGCCATGCTCGATAAGCGGTGGAAGGAGAGGAAGGCCCGAGCGATGCGCCGCATACCTCTGACTCGGAGAGCGTCCCGCAGGGGAACCTCTGTACCTCTGGCGCGCCCGGCGATCTCGAAGGAGGTGTGCATCAGACACCCCGGCCGCGGGCGGTCGCCAATGCCGAGCGGGAGACCTCCGTCGCTGGTTGTTGCCTCCCTCACCGAAAGGGTCGTGCTCGGCGCCGTAGCCGTACCCATTGACTCCTCCTCGTCGCGAACCGGGTACATAGCGTTGTGCGGCGAGGGAGGTTGTGACTATGCCTTGGATATGCCTTCTGACTGCCCTTTCGAGTGGCACTATGACGCGACCGTGCCTTCTTCTTGCCTTCTGGCAAGCGGCAGTTCCAAAGGGAAGCGACTGCGGTATCCCATGGACGGGAACCGATTCCGTGGAGGGGACATGGACGAGGGGCGGCGTACGGTGATGTTCTTGCTGGCCACCAGACGGGGCATCCGCTCATATCCGGCTTTCAGCGACGAATTCACTCGTGCCGCTGAGCAGTTACGGGCAGAGGGGCACGCGATCTCCCCCGCTCCGGCAGCGCGCCAGTGGGAGCGCTTGCTGAAGTTCGGGGAGGTAAAAACGGCGCCTCACGCTCCCACCGCTCGGGTACTGGAGCGCATGTTCCAGCGCCCTGTGGGGGACTTGCTCCGCTCGGCCTCCGAAATCCGGGAGCTTGAGCCGGACTGCTCTACTCGGGCCCCATCCCCGCCCGTGCTTGACGAAAGTGATCTTCTGATGACCGCTCGGGACGCCGCCTCACACGCGAGTGAAGCCGCCTCGCTCAGCCTGGACGAGATGACACTCGACCAACTCCACGACGAGCTGATCGCGCTCTCGCGCAAGTACGGCCGTACAGCTCCGGCCGAGGTATTCCAGGGCGCGAACGAACTGTTGAACCGCTCGCAGGTGCTGCTGGAACGCACCCGCTCCCCGGAGCAGCAGACCCGTCTCTACTACGCAGCTGCTCAAGCCAGCGCGCTGCTCGCTGCGGTGTCATTCGACCTGGGCGCCCTCGCGCCGGCGATCTCCTTCGCCCGCTCCTCCGCGCAGTACGGCAAGACCATCGGGAACGGGCCGGTGCAGGCGTACGCCTACGGAATGCTCGCCTTCATGGCGTTCTGGGACGGGCGCCCCAACGAAGCCGTCCGGCACGCCAAAGCCGCCCAACAGTTCGGCGGCCTCGGGGACACCGCTCGCATCCGCCTGTACTCCATCGAGGCCCGCGCGCACGGACATCTGCGCAACGTCGACCAGGCCGAGCGAGCCATCCGTGACGCGCTGGAACAGAGCAGTGGCCGCCGTGACGAGCTGCATGACGACATCGGCGGCGAGTTCGGGTTCGATGGCGCCCGGACAGCCATGAGCAACGCGACCACGTGCCTACTGCTGCGAGACGCCGAGGGAGCCGAGGAGTACGCCACACGGGCGCTCACACTGCTACGCATGCAGCCAGCGGACGAACAACCGATCGTGGTGGCCGGACCTGCGGCCGTCGACCTGGCCCGCGCGCGGCTGCTCCGCAACGAGGTGGAGGGCGCCCAAGAGGCCCTTGTGCCGGTCTTCCAAGTGCTGCCGAACTGGCGCGGCTCCGGCATGATGGAGCGGCTGACGGCGGCCCGCATCGAACTGACGCGCCCGGAGTTCCGCGGAGCGCCCGCGGCGCTAGCGCTGGCGGATCAGATCGAGGACTTCAGCTCCCTCTCCCCAGCCCGCAGGCTCGGCGCCACGAACCCCCTCGCGATCGAAGCCTGACCCCTACCGGCCAAGCGCGGCCAGGATCTCGGCCTCCTTCTCCGGTGTGATCCCGTGCTCGGCCCAACGTGGGTGTTCTACTGGCGTCCCGCCGGCGCGGAGCCACTCCCAGGTGTCCATCACCGTCTCCGACAGCGGCCGGCACACTAGCCCTGCGGCCTGCGCTCGTGCCGACTCGATCCTCCACACGCCCGCGTGCGTGCGCCACAACGGCAGCTCCGTCCACTGCTGCACGCCGTGGTCCAGGAGCAGCTTGTCGGGCGCCCACGCCAGTTGGGCGTCACCCCCTGTGGCGAGCACACAGGCCGTGAGGAAGTCGCTCATCGCCTCCCGGCCGATCGGGGCGACGCAGTTGTAGGCGCCGCCGCGATCGGCGGCGGCCTGGTCGAGCGCGAAAGCGGCTACATCGCGCACGTCGATCGGCTGGATCGGCTTGTCCGGGGCGCCCGGCGCGAGCATCCGGCCGCCGCGGGCAGCTCGGCGCAGCCACCACGGCAGCCGCCCGACGTACTCGCCGGGGCCGAGGATGACGCCCGGCCGCAGGATCACCGCGCGGTCCTCGCCGAACGCCGCGGTGGTGGCCCGCTCCGCTCCCGCCTTCTGCCTGCCGTAGTACCAGTCCGGCCCGTCCCAGTCGTCTGGGAGCCGGCCGTATTCGGCGTCCGCGTCCGGCGGGCCGTCCAGGACTTCGGAGTCCTCCGTCAGCGGCTCAGTGGGCCATCCACGGTAGGCGTTCACGGTGGAGACGTACACGTACCGCCCGGCGACCGGCTCCAGGGCGCGGGCCCCAGCGAGAACGTCGCGCGGGGCCATCTCCGAAGCGGAGGTGTCCACCACGGCGTCCCACGGACCTTCCCCGGCCAGCCGTGCCAAGTCGGCGGCGAGGGTGCGGTCTCCGCGAACCGTCCGGGCTCCTTCTGGCGCGGACCCGGAACGGCCGCGGTTGAAGACCGTCACCTCCCACCCTCGATCGAGCGCGGTCTGTGCGACCGCCCGTCCCAGGAACCAGGTTCCGCCGAGTACAAGAATCCTCATGGTGGCGATCCTGCCGTGTCGGGTCGGCTGGGCGGAAGACGGTCAGCCCTCGGCATCCTCGGCGCGGGCCCTGGCAACGGCGGCATGTGCGGAACCGCCGTACAGAGGGACCGAGTTGAGCGGGTCACGCGTGCCGACGCCGTGGCGTCGGTCGTAGACGGTGTCCGCGGTGTGTGAGCCGTCCGCCCATCGCCCGGCCTTGTTGCGTTCCGCGAGCGGGACGCCCTTCTCGGCCATGTCGGTGTTCGCTCCGGCCCGCCAAGAGTGTGAGGTCACCTTCTTGCCGTCGATGTACGGCACGCCTGCCTGCTCGGCAACTAGCTGGAGTCGTTCGTTGAGCGATCCCGGCCGCATTCGGTTCCCGCGCTTCCGGCTCTCCGGGTACTTCCGGAGATCGCCCTTCACCGTGAGGGCACGGAACAGAGGATCGTCGGGGCCGTCCGCACCGAGTTGGTTCAGGACAGCGAGCCAGGCGCGGGCCCGCCGCACGAGTTGGAGGTCTTCTCGGTCCTGGATGAATCGGCCAGCGCCCTTGCCGCTCTGGTCCGTCTTGGACTTCGCGGTGGTCACGAACAGGCCGGTGTCGTGAATCTTCACCCGCTTGACGAGTTGGTCGGCCAGTTCCATCTCTCGGTGGAGGTTGCTGTAGGCCAGCGCGGCGAGGAAGGCGTCCCGCTTCCCGATGTTCGTGCTCTCATCCATGGCAGCAATGATCCGCAGGTTGTACTCGATGGTGACGGCCGCGGCCCGGTCGACCTCACCGCCGGCGTCGACCCATGCCTTCTTCCACGCGCGGAGGCGGCCCTTGAAGCGGCTCGGGTCGGGGCGCCAGTCCACCGGCTGCCAGCTCCAGATCCGGCTCATGTACTGCCCGACGCTGTCCGGCTTGTATTCCCCGGCCTTCCCACGGCGGATGAGGTGCAGGCCGTAGGAGGTGTACGTGGCCGTGGTGCAGGGGTAGGCCACCCGCGGCGGATTCTGTGCCGCGCACCACTCCTCGAATGCGCGGGTCGTGGAGTCGCGGTTGATGATGGTGTTCTCGGCGAGGTCGGGTTCGGCCAAGTCGGCCATGTCCTCAGCGGACAGCCGGAAGTCGTCGTCCGTCCAGGGCGGCCGCTCATCGGCCCGGGGCGGCAACTCGCCGGGCCCGAGCATGGTGTGTTGGGTGACCAGGTAGCGAGGCCCCCGCTCGGCCGCGGCGGGTCCGGGCTCGCCGTCCCGGACCAGCTCCGCGTGGACGACCTCGACCTCCGTGCTCACATCTCCTCCGGCGGCTCGTACTCCGGGTGGTCGGGGTGGTCGATGAACGGCGCGGCGAACTGCTGCACGACCATGCGGAGCGGCCCGACCAGCGGGGCCTTCTCGTCGGCGATCTGCGCCTTGAGCAGGTTGACCAGCATCAGCTTGCCCAGGAGATCATCACGTGTGCGCTGCGGCTGGTTGCGGACGATGTGCATGGCCGTGGCCTGGTCCACGAAGTGCCCGGAGCCGGTCAGGATCGGGGCGAACACCCGGCCGCCCATTCCCTGCACGCCGAACCGGCGCGCGCCCGGCTCGGTCAGCTCCCACCAGCCGTGGGGGGCGAGGGCGTCGGCGGCCTCCAACTCCTCCGTGACGCGGGTCTCCAGGAAGGCCGCCCACTCCGCGGCCGTCGTCTCGTCTTCGGCGGTCGGTCGCTCGGGTCGCTGCTCGGTCACCGCCGCGCCTCCGCGGGGAAGTCCGGGTGGTCCGCCCAGCGCTTCGCTTCGTTGCGCATCCACTCCAGCTTGCGCACGGCGCCGACGATGTCCTGCTTCTCCATGCACGCGTCGGCGTACCCCCTGGCGTAGCCCAGCGCCTCGTAGAAAAGCGGCTCCACGACGGGAGTCGCCGCTGCCCGTGCCTTCAAGAAGGTGTGCAGTGCTTCGAGTTGGGCGCTCATGTCCGCGTACGCGTCGACGTTGGGGTGCTCGGGCGGGGAGAGCGGGGACCCGGTGGCGGGGGCCGTCGTCGGCTCCGGCCGGCGGCCCTGAGGGCTGTATCCGCGGCCGTTCCTCATGGGCGGTCACCCGTCTCGTCGGGGCGCAGTACCCAGCGGGACGAGTTGCCCTGCGGGTCGAGGTCCACCCTCGTCTTCCCATCGGCCGCGACTCGGCCGAACGCCGCGATCCACTCGTCGGCGTCGGCCGGCACCGGCATGGTGTTCGGCACCGGTGTCATGCTCACGTACATCTCGGCTGCGATCTCGATGTGTCCGAGGTGCGCGAAGCGCTCGTCCAGTGGCACGCCGCCCGAACCGACCTCGTCCGGACCGTGCGCGTGCTCGTTCCCGCTCATCTGTTCCCCTCCAGCAGGTACCGGTTATTCCAGGGAGAATAGCCGGTAAGGCTGCCCTCACTGGTCTTCAACTCGCCAATGTGCAACCCGGGTTAGTCCAGGGTCAGTTCTCCCAGTAGCCCCGGGTGCCAGGAAGAGGAGAACCCGGCATCTCTGCAAACGGCGTGCAGGGATGCGGACTCTGACAACGGTTGCCGCGAGTGCTAGCGCGGCGGAGAGAGCCATACTCAGAATTCCTGCTACACACTCACGTCGTACAGAAGACCTGTTCCACACGGCACGCCACACTGCAAGCGAGCATGCGAAAAGCCGCGCCCACCCGGCACGGTGATAGCTCAAGCATGGCGATCTCAAATTAGAAGGATTGGGTCGCTACATCACCTCCAGAGCATTAGTAATTAGGTCGAGCAATTGCCCGTCAAAGTCCCTTAATTTGCCGTCCGCCGGCATTGGTCCTGGCGGAGGCGAAGGGAGCTCCATGACGGCGACCCGTGGTCCGGCCGCAGCCGAACCGTGCTCCTCGGCGGCGGCAGGTGCCGTGACCAGCAGCGACCACTGGCCATCGCCCCTTATCGCCGCACCGAAGTCAGTGGCTTCGGACACCAGTGCCGTCAGGGCCTCGCCAGGGCGCTCCCTCGCCCCGGTGACGTCCCAGACCCGGACATCGGCGCGCAGCGTGTAGGCCTGCACGGCTCCGCGCAGCTGCTGCAGGTACATCGCTCGCCCACGCGCCGCAGCAGACAACCAGGTGATGCGATCTCGCAGGCGCTCGCGGTTTCCCGGATCCGGGCACGCCCCCCATTCGATCATCGCGTCCGCCAGCTCGGAGTCCCGCAACACAGGTTCATCCTGCGACTGCCGCAGCTCGCGCTGTGGCGTGCGATACGGGTTCGCGTACATTCTCCCCTCGCACACGACAAACACCGAAGAGAAGGCCCTCCTATCCGACTCGAATCCGCTGGAGGGGGAGCCACGCAGTAACCAATCCATCGCCTCGGCAGCTCGGGAAATCTCTATTGCCGCTTTCTCCTCCTCAGAGAACTCCGCTGCGACGGAATTCCATAATCCATTTTCGGATTCCTCGGTTTTCAGCTGCCTGAAAAATCGGCTGCTATCAGAAATGCTCTCGATGTCATCCGGAAGTGCACTGACGACCAGACTGCCGAGCGAGGAGAGCCGCGCTTCCAGCTCCTCGTCCGACAGGGGAACGAATTCTTCCTCGCCCACCAAACCAGCTTCGGCGTCATCGGAATCGAGGCGATGGGCGGTGCGCCGAAACACCTCCCCCCATGCCTGCTCTCGCATTAACGCGAGGGGTCGCATTGCGTCGTCTATTTTGTTCACAAAGTTCTGCAGTTCGTCCTCGTAGCCCATCACCGGACCTCCGCTTCCCGCTTGATCATCGTCTTCAGTTGCTTCCTCGCCCGGCACAGACGGACCCTGACCGCCCCTTCCGTCGCGCCGGTGAAGTCCGCCATCTCTTTGCACGAAGCTCCCATACGCTGCAACAGGAGTACGGCTTGATCGTCGATCGGCAGCTCGCGGATCAACTCCTTGAGGCGCTCAGCATCGACATGGCGCTCCGGCTCCCCGTCCACCGGAGCGGTAATTAAAGTGAAATCCTCGGAAAGGTCGTACGGGATTGGAATCCTCTTCTGTTCCCGTATGTGATCGAGGAGCCGCTTCGTCACTCGATCCCACAGAAATCCCTCCGGCTTGCGAATACGCACCCAATTTTTACTCGTCTCAGCGAATGCTTGCTGAGCGATGTCTTCGGCATCATGTTGCGTCAATCGGCCATAGCGCATCAACCGCTTGACGGTGGGGTTGCACATTCGACGGAAAAATGCATTGAAATCCTCGGGGGTGCAGGGGTTTTCACTCACGGCTCCTGATCCTGACTCCGTCATCTGTTCCTTGGCAGGCTGCGCGCCGGCTACGGAGCACAGAAGCCGGCCGTCGCTGCGACCCGCTCATGAGGTAGGACGCACGCTCAGGTACCGGTGTTACAGCCGAACAGACGCGAGTCGACAGCCAGTTGTGCCAAACTGTGAGTTCAGGGTTAAACCAGGGTTAGTTAGCGAAGGGCCGCAGTGAAGATCACCATCGAAGTCCCTGATCCCGCACCGCCGCAGGTCGTCGCAGCCGTTACCGCCCTCATCACTGCGGCTGGCACGCACGGCACCGTCACCACCGACGCCGAATGGACCGTCGAGCGCGCGATGCGGCTGCTGCGGGACACCAACTCCCGCACCGTCCTGTTCATCGAGGCGGCCGTCGAGGGCGAGGGGTGGGTCGACGGCCCGGCCTTTCGGGCGCAGTGGGGCGAGAGCGCGCTGCGAGGCCCGAGCCAGTCCATCACTAAGGCCATCAGGCGCGGTGCGGAACAGGGGCATTGGTCGCCGACCATCACCCCGCCGTTCACTCCCACCGCCCCCGACAAGGAAGGGTGGTCCAAGACCGGCGGCTACTACCTTGCCGACGGCCTCGTGCCGATCTTCCGTGAGGCACTGGCCGCTTGGAAGAAGGAGAACGAGAAGAAGGGGGCCGCCACGTGACCCGCCAGACCACTGGGCCCATCCGGCACACGAACTTCACCCCGACGTTCCGCCGGGCGTCCGCGCTCGTCGCCGACGTTAAGCGCGGCGACCTTGACCTGCATCCGCCGTACCAGCGCGGCAGCGTGTGGGACGACACGCAGCGGCTGAATCTCATCGAGTCCTGGCTGTCCGGTGTCCCGACCGGCCCGATCGTCCTGGTGGACCGGGCCAACGGCGAGTGGCGGACACAGGACGGCAAGCGCCCGCTCCACGACGAGATCGAAGTCGCCATGTGGGGGTGCGCAGACGGGCAGCAACGCATCACCACGGCCATGGCCTGGTTCGACGACGAATTCGCGGTGCCATCCTCCTGGTTCGACGCTGATCTGGTGGACACGACCGAGCGAACCCCGGATGGCCCGTACGTCCGCTTCACCGGCCTGACCCGACCGGGACAGCTCAAGTTCGACATGAACCAGGCCAGCTTCCAGGTGTCCGAGGACCGGACATGCACCGGCCTGGCCGACGAAGCCCGCACCTACCTGCTGATCAACACGTCGGGGACCGCGCAGACGGCCGCCGATCTCGACAACGCCCGCTGTATCGCCAACGGAGACTCGTCATGAGCGACACCCAGAACACCATCCCGTGGCACTGCGAGAACCCGCAGCTTCGCGCTGACGGGTTCCCCGAGGCCGCCGCGACGTTTCAGCCGGACCCGGCCCTTGTCGATGCCGCTTGGGGCGAGGAAGAGGTTGCCCGGTGAGCGCCGCCATCTTCACCGACGCCGAAGCCATGGAACATCAGGCCCGGTCCTTGAGTGACGAGCTGGACCTGAGTGCTGGCTGGGAACAGCACTTGCGCACCGAGCAGCGTATTGAGGAGTTGCGGGAGGAGGCCGCCAGTATCCGGGCCCGGATCAAGAACAGCATCGAGCACATTCGGAACTACTACGGGATCGACCTGCGTGTCGACCTGAAGGTCAAGCACAACGGTCATGCAGGCCACATCGTCGGCTTCGCCGGGCAGTACGTCGTCATCCAGCTCGACGGAGGCAAGTACCCGATGACCTGCCACGCCACCTCAGACGTGGAGTACCCGCCGGGCACCCAGGTCGGGCCCGGCCCGGATGAGCGGTTTGCTCACCTCGTGCAGGTGTAACGGACACCCGGGTCACTCCGTCTATCCCATGCACGGCCCCCTGCGTCGGCGCCCGCCGACCTCGTTGCTCAGGCAGGGGGCTGTGCGCTGGGAGAGATCGTGAGCACTGCCACCATCGCCGACCGTGCCGAGCTGCTGCGCGAGGCGTCCCTGACGATCTGCGGCCAGCGTGAGGGCAAGACGCGCTCGTGCGACTCATGCCTGCGTAAGGCGGACGCCGTTGTGCAGCTCCTCAACGGTCCGGATCTCAATACCAGGCTCCTGCCGCACGTCGCGGACATCGTCTGCGGTTCGACCGGTCGCCCCTGCTCGGACTGCTGGGAGAAGGCCACCGCCCTCATGCTGGAGCTGCGTCGGTGACGTTGTTCGAGTTCCCGGAACTCATGACGGTGATGGGCGAGGTGCAGACCGGCCGGCAGAAGGTCAGCTCCATGCAACAGGTCGCGAGTCTCCCCTGGGAGGCGATTCCCGCGACGGCGTGGCGGCACGTTGTCCGCAAGGTGAAGGCATCTCTGTACTACGACGCAGGCGCCATCTGCGTGTTCTGTGCGGATCTCTCGCCCGGGGGAGTCTCGTGCTCGGCTACTCCGCGATGCGGTCCCGTCCGCCTGAGCATCTGGCCAGGCTTGGGTGCACAGAGATACCCGCTGACTGACGATCTGCTGACCTCCTACTCGGGGTTCGACCGGCTCCGGCTGATCGCTACGACATCGGACCTTCTCGGGCCGTACGCGCAGCGGGAGGTGATGGCGACCAGTTGGGTCCGCACCGACCCGATGAAGCGGCACGCCCTGATGCAGGAGATTGTGGGCGAGCTGGATCGGTCCGTCCCAACGGCTCCCGTCCGTACGTTCATCTGGGACGGACAGCGTGAAATCGCCTACCCGAGCGCCTGGTTTGAGGCGTGATCCGGCCGTGAATCGGAAGCGCTCGATGGCAGCCCGGGACGCCGGCCGGACCGCGAGCGTACAGATGGCTACACCGGCGGCCGCGGGTGGCAAGTCCCCGTGGCCGCCGCGGTGTTCGTGGGTGCGCAGCCCGGCCTCATCTATCAGCCTTGGTTGAAGGTTCGGCAGAGTGATGCTGCCCCTTGTGGAATGATCCGATCATGGGGAGACATCAGTGGGGGAAGGCAGTCAGCGCGGTCGCCTTAGGCGTGATCGTGGCGGCCGTGAGTGGTTGTGGCGGCTCGGGTGACGACAGTGCGGCCCCGAAGCCGGCCGCGGTAAAGACGCCGAAGACGGTGAGCCTGGACAAGGCGAGCACGGCTTTCGAGGACGCTGTCACGGATCACGATTCGACGGGCGGCTGTGTCTCGGTCGAGATCAACACGTGCTACGACGCGATGATCGATCTCATCGAGCCCGCGCGTGACCTGCGGAAGGCGATGAACGCCGACAAGTCCATGCCAGCGGACTTCTGGACAGACGCGTACGTGCTCATCGACACGATGGAAGAGGGCGTGGCGATCGGGGAGGACCGCGGGGGAGGCGAGATGAACACCGCGAGCAACAGACCGAAGGTGTTCGGCAGCGCGCACGACCTGGTGGACTGGCTCGCCGCCAACCCCGTCAAGTAGGGGCGTCGTCAGTAGCCCGTGACACCCGCCGACATCGGCTCGGGCCGTATCTTCTGGATCGCGCCCGCGAGGGCCGGAGCCGATATATCCTAACAACCTTGTTACAGCAGCTAACAACCTTGTTTGAGGTACTGGTGTCTGGATCGCGCGATCAGGAAAAGCTGACAATCGCTATCGACGTAAGGCATGCCGCACGCCTAACAGCGATCAAGAAAAAGCATCGGAGAGCCGCTGCCGAGTATGCGGATAAATTGATTGCCCGGGGAGTTCCACGAGTCGAGGCCCAGCTCCGGGCGCGCCTACGCCGGCCGCGGCGGTGGCCGACGCTCGATGACATTGTGGCGCGCGCCGTCGAGCGGCGCCTGGACGAAGAGGATCTGCGCGGCCCCTGGCATCCGCTGTCTCCCGAGGAGCAAGTCCTGGCGTCATTGCCGGGACGCCAGCCAGGCAAAAACTACCCCGGCTTCCTGAAGTACCGAGCATACGAACTACCCGCTGAGCTGGTACTTCGCTTGCGGACGGCCGCGATTCGCGTCAGCGAGGAGCCGTTGGCGGAGATGGAGGAGCGAGGGCTGACGTACAACCAACTCGACATGACGCTGGAGGACCGAGAGAAGCGCGAAGAGCTGGTCGAGAGGGTGTACTCAGTGCCTCGGATCGTGCGTCAGGCGCTGGAGCGCTACGGCCCCTGGCCCCCGGATGAGCATCCTCCGTCAGCCCCGGAGGCCACCGAAAGCTAATTAATCAAACAACCTTGTTACAAGAAGCGGCGCACTCCGCGCGATAGATAAGGCCGAGATCGCTCCATTGCTACCTCCTCCGGAAAGATGCTTGAATTTCCTTGAAGAACAGGCTAAAAATTCTCTCGACTTTCCCGCCTGGAGGATGCTCAATGGCCAATTACGTACCTGCCCTGCTCAACCTGCCGCGCTACACCCACTGGAGCGATGTGCCTGACGGGCTGCTCACCAAGACCCAGCTCAACCGGCGGGGCCTCAAGCCGGGCTCCGCCCCGGTGGGCCAGGTGCTCTATCACGGCAACTGCTACGCCCCGCTGCACGACGTGGACGCCGCCGTGCCGAAGCGCGGGTGCTCTCCTGCGCAGCGTGCCGCGCTGGATCGGGCCCGCGAACTTCAGTACGTGTGCCGGCGGTGCGGTGACCGCCGCGACTACCCTCTCGGCAGCGGGCGCTGGTGTGAGCCCTGCTCGTACGCCGCGGCGCTCTATGCCTCGCACGCCAAGTCCCGGCGCTTCGCCCGCGAAATCGTCGGCGACCGCGGCGCGGCGCTCGTCGTCGTGGCGGCTGGCCCCGGCGAGTACGCGCAGCCGGAGACCGTCGCGGTCATCCGCGTCCACGACCAGGAGTTGCTGCACGAGGGCGCGGCCGGGGCGTACGGCACGCCGGAACGCGGGGCGCTGCTCGACCGGCTCGATGTGCTCCTGGACGGCCGCCGCGTCGTCCACGAGACCGACCGGGGCCCGGTCAGCCGCTACCCGTCCATGCTCGTCACCCCGCCCGGACAGCACGTGAGCAGCACGCGTGACAGCCTCCACGCCTGGCTTCGCCCGCACCGCGAGAGTGCCGAGAAAGCCGACTACGTATCGCGCCTGTGGCGGCAGTGGTTCGCTTGGACCCGAGACGAGTGGACCTCCACGGCGAGCGAGCCCGGGGACCAGGAGCGCGGCGTTTGGGTCGCCTGGGACCGGACCGCGGCCGCCGCCACCGACGCCTTCGCCTTGGCCGTGCTCCTGCACCGGATCACCGAGGGCACCGAACCTGTATGGGAGCGGGCAGCCTGGATGGTCGACGGGCACGGAGTGCCGGACCCAGGCCCGGTCCGCCGGCGCAAGGCGGGGGCGGCGGCCTGATGGTGCAGATCCGAGTGATGACCGACGACAGCGACGTCGGCGAACACATCCTGGAAGTGTTGGAGCCGCTGCTGCGGTCATGCACCTCTCTGGTCGTGAGCGAGCGGACGAACCTCAACCACCGCGGCGGCGGCCTGCGCGTCACCTACGAGGTGATGCTCAACCCCGGGGCGACGACGGTGCACGTCGACCAAGAGGTCACCGTGGAACGGGCCGACGCCCCACGGCGGCGGCCGTCGCGACCGGCCTTGCCGCGGGCTGGTCGTACGCTCGACCCATGATCTGGGTGAGGGCGGCATCGATGGCGTCCGGCTTGGCGCCGTGGTGGACGAGGCGGGATCGGCGGCCGAAGTACTCGAACCGCTGGACAGCCTGAAGCTCTGGCCGCGGCCGAGGTCTGGTGAAGGCACCCCTGTCGAAGACCGGATTGTGTACTCGGCCCGGAATCGCCTCGTGGAAGACTGGCCGCTCCAACTGGACAGCACCGAAGGGCCCGTGATGACCGACCAGCCCCGTCTCTCCGAACTTCTCGGCGCCACGAGTCAAGAAGCCGTTCTCGCCGAGGACTTCGCCTACGTCCTCGATCGGATCTCCGCGCTGATCGGGTACGCAGAGGATGGGAACTGGCGCAGTCTGCACGAGAAGATCGGGTCTTTGAAGTCGGCGCTCGACACCTTCGACCACAAGATCAGCGAGTCGGTGACGTACGAGGACACCGGCGAGAAGGGATCGGTGTACCGCGACCCGATCGTGGACACGCACCGGACCGTGCAGCTCATCACCGCGTTCGCGCAGAGCAGCGGCGGGCGGCTCGGACCGGCGCTGTTCCCCATCTCCAAGCTGGAGAACGAGCAGGCCGTCGAGCAGATCCGCGCCGACCAGGAACGCAACCGCCGCTTCAAGCAGGAAATGTTCGGAGACGACGCCTGATGGCAGCGGTCCCGCGGCGGGCCGAGCGGCTGCGCAAGGTCGCCTGGAAACTCACCGAGCAGTACGGCCTGCCGCGCGACCGGCAGATCGAGGCGGAGATCGACGACTACGCCCGCCCGAAGCGGTGGACGTTCGTCTGGAGGGATGGCCCCACCGAGACTCAGCTCCGGCGCGCGGCGGCACAGCTCGACAAGGAGGCGTTGGATGGGGTCGGCTGTCGGCGCGAGTACAGCGACACGGCTTACGCCGTCGCTGCGATCCGGTGCCTGCGCGATGGCGACCCGGGAGAGGACCCGTATCACGCGGGCGTCAGCGTCTACGACGCCGGCCGGCTCCTGGACACGACGAAGAACCCGGGTCCGAGCGACGACCGGGAGCGCCACATGGCCGCGCGCTTGGTGAAAGCCTCCGAACGACGCCCCTCGGTGTACGGCGACGGAGACGCGATCTGCCGAGAAGCCACGGAGAAGGGCCTGTCGCCACTGCTGCGGGGCGAGGACGCGCCGGCGCTGACGCCGATCGAGTTGCTGACGGAGCGGTATGCCCGTGGCTCCGCGAGCGCGCTGTGGATGTACAGGCTGACCCCGGTGACCCCGTTGGAGGCATTCGCGGCCGTGCAGGCGGACGAGAAGGCGTCGCCCGAGCACATCGCCGCGGCCCTGACCCTGCTTCCGGAGCTGCATGCGGCACTCGACGCTGCGGCGGCGTCACTTCAAGAGCGGCTTTCCCCGTAAATGTGATGAACGCGGAGTAAAGTGCGTCTAGGCCTGGTACCGCCTCCCCCGTCGGTACCAGGCCTGTTCATCTCCGGCCGCCTTCTCGTCCCGAGACGGAAGCATGCGCCGACCTGCACAGTCCTCCGAGCCTGCCGCCCCGGCAGGATCTTTTACGGAAGGACTTCCACATGACCTCTTGGACCCCGAAGCTCACGAACGTCGCGGGCGAGGACGGCACGGTCGGCACCGGCGAGTTCGTCGACGCGAGCGGCGCCGTCGTCTTCACCGCGCAGATCGTCGCGAAGAAGGAGACCAGCGCGGCGTCCAACGCCGGGTTCGGCCTGACGCTCCCGGTACCGGCGAAGGCCGGCGTGCGCGTCGTCTTCCAGCTGGAGCTGGACGGCCGGGACGCCGACAACGGCGTGTGGACGGGCGAGGGCCTGCTCTACGCGAGCAGTGACGGTTCGCAGATCGACCGGCTCCGGGTGACCACGGCCGCGAACGGGGCCGCACTCGCGAACGTAGGGCATCTCTACGGCGACGCCGAGGGCGCCACCGCGGCGGAGGTCATCACCGTGTCGGGGTCGTACATTCCCGCCTGATGAACGCGGTCTGACGGGCCGCCGGGCACCGATGGGGTTCCTTCCCTGTCTCGCCCGGCGGCCCATCGGTGTTTCCGGTCAGGCGGTCCGGCCGCGCACGATGATGACCTGCTGCACGCCGACTGATTCTTCGCGCTGACGCAGTTCGCCTTCGACGGCCCGGCGGATCGGTTCGAGGCGGGTCGGCATGGGCTTCCACTCCGGTACCGCGGCGCCGACCTGCGGAGCGTCGCGCTGGCTCTGGAGGACTTCCATCTCCTCGTTGAGGGCTTCGGCCGCGCGGAAGAAGACGCGCTGGACACCCCGAGGGCGCAGTGGCATGCCGGGCGGTTCTTGGACGAACGTGCCGTCGGGCAAGCGTCGATTGTTGTGTTCCAGCGACACCCACAAGTGTCTGACCGCGTTCTGCTCATGCTCCCGGCCCCGCTGGTAGCGCTTCGTCAGTTCCTTCCACAGCAGAAGGTAGGTGTTGAGAGCATCGCGCGTCGCGGGAGACAGCTCCCATTCCTCGATCGGGGGCGGTTCGGCCATACGCCCCTGCCGGGGGCGCTGGATACGGATGGTGGACAGGTCGCGGGCAAGGTGGGCCACGTGCTGGGCGGCGAGGGTGCCGGAGCTGGCGCCAGTGTCGAGGACGATGCCGTACATCGCGAGAAAGCGGATACGGAACGGCTCGCTGATGGACCGCGCGACCTGCCCCTTGAAGTGGTCCAGGAGCAGCGCGCGGGTGGGGGGCGGAACGACCGGGGCCGGGGCCGGGACGGGCGGCTTCTCGGGGGGTGCGAACGGGGTCCCGGTGTGCGCGGCAACGATCTCCATGGCGCGTATGCGGGCGCGGATCTGCGAGTCGGACTCGGGGATGGTTTTGCCGTCTCCGCGGATGAGGCCGCGGACGGCCAAGTGCAGGAACTCGTCCACGGAGGGTGGCGAGAACAGAGAAGCCAGATCGTCGTACGCGTCGGGGATGAGCCCGTGATTCTTCAGAGCCCGCGCGAACGCCCCCTGTAGAGCCCGCAGGTGCTTCTTGCTGGAGGAGCCCATCTTCTCCGTGGGGAGGGCGCACAACTCGTCCACGGCGCGACTGAGGGCGATCAGTGACGGCGCGGTGGGCGTCTGTGCGGCAGTGGACATGCCCACCATCATGACGGGTGGACTGTTGGGCGGCTCGCAGACGCTGGAATAGATCATCCCTTACGTCTGATCCTGCCCCGGCCTCTGCTGTCGCTCTGTCCTCCGGAGAGGCGTAAGGAGTGTCATGACGAGCCGCCTGATTGCTAGGGCGAAGCCGCCGAGCGTGACGACACTGAAACCGAGAATGCTGACCCACGCGGTGAAGAGCGCCAAGATCGGACTGGGGGAGCGCTCGTCTCCAACCAGCCACAGAATCAGACCGGTCTCGGCAACGAAACTGGCCACGCACAATCCGATCCAAACTATGCCTAACATGAACATGCCGCGCATAGACTCTCGTTCGTCACGAGTGATTTCCGGGCCCTCCCCGGTGAACGCCCGGAGCAGCAGGTGTGAGCCTTGTTGCCACTTCTGATTCAGGACTGCGACTTCGACTGCACCGGCCAGCATGATCACGGGGATAACCGTGGACATCGTCCCGGCATACTCCTCAGTCATTAGGTAGTTCATGGGTTCCGCCCCTTGATTCGCCGAGCCGATGCGGCAGTATGCCGCTTCAACCGGTGTCCGCACGCCGCCTTCCGGGTTCTGCGGCCGGTCATCTGGGTCAGGCTATGAGGCCACGACGGCGGACGTACGGCTCGTAGACGGCCAGGAGGATGCCTTCGGCGCGGTCGGGGCTCTTCATCCCCCGGGCCTTCATCTGCTTCTTACTCTCGACGACGCTGTGTCCGCCAGCGTTGTTGCCGAGGTTCGGAGTGGTCAGCTGGATGCCTGCCTCACGGTCGACTCGCAGACGTAGGCGGCCGGAGCCGGTGGAGGGGTCGGGCTGGAGGAGCGCGCGCGTGGCGAGCCACATCTCGTCTCTTTTGCGCCATGGCCTCATTACGGCGCCCGGGTCGTCACGCTCGGGGGATTCGGAGACCATGACGCCGATGATCTCTGAGCTGTGCTTGCCGTTGTCGCCCCAGACTTCGAGCATGCCGACGGCACCGTGACCTAGCCCGTTCTTGTCGATCTTGACGTGGACCTTCGCGGTGGACCCGAGGGCCTGCGCCAGGCGCTCCGCGGCGTGTACCTCCTCCAAGATCTTCTTGGCGACCTTGACCTGGTTGTCGTTGGCGGCGCCGCTGGAGTGGTGGCGGTGCTCGATCGCGTCGCCGACGATCCGGTAGATCGTGAACTCGTCTCCGCCGTCGGCCGCGACGTCCACCCCGAGACGCACCCAGGAACCGCGCTTGACGGTGTGCGTGGCCGTCTCTCCTTCAAGGCCGAGGTCGCACAGGCGCACCCAGCTGGGCCCGGTCGGGTCGTCGTTCTTCTGGGCGTCTTCGACCCAGGTGATGGGGATGACTTTGCCGCCGCCGCCTTTCGGGAAGCGGGCGTAGACCTTCGCTTCAACGTACGGGTGGTCTTGTCCGTACTCGCGGATGGTTCGGTCGACCCAGCTCATGTCTGGCAGGTGGAGCGCGAGGGAGTGCTTCGGTACGCCGGCCGGGCAGTCGTTGCAGTACGGGACGCGTTCTTTCGTGATGGCGGGGGAGTCGAGCGTGGCGATCGGCACGGTGACGGTGGTGGGCTCTTCGGGGTTGTCCCCTTCGTCACACAGGCCCTCGAACCAGGAGCGCGGGTCGTCGGCCGGCGGGTTGCCGATGGCGAGCATCCTCGCGTCGCCCGTCAGCAAGTTGTTGGTGCCGTTGCCGATGCCGCGGGCGATACCTCCGGCCTCGTCCACGATGACGAGCAACTTCGGGGTGCCGTGAATTCCTTGCATCGCGGCTTCGTCGCCCTCAGGTGCGGTGAAGCCGTACGCAACCAGTACGTCGTTGCCGTAGCTGTCGGGCATCTTCCACTGGGTGGTGGCACACCAGCCGGGGAGGCCTGCGCGGGCGATCGTCCTTCGGACATGCGGCCAGAGCTGGTTTCTGACCTGCCGAAATCTCGTCGCGGTAGTGACGATGACCATCGTCCCGGGGGGATTCACGGCCCCCGCCCACGCGACCAGCCTCCCGGCGATCCAAGTTTTCCCGACGCCGAATCCTGCGGGGACCGCGATCCGCTTGTGGAAGGGGACTGCGTCCACGATCTCTCGCTGCTTGCTCCAGATCGATTCCCCCAACACGTCCTCAATGAATCCGGAGGGCGTGTCGTGCCACAGGCCGTACATGGTGCCGGTCTCGCGCTCGACTTCGGTGAGGACGTGCGCCAGGTCGGCGTTGTCGAGAGTCTTGATCGTGGCGCGGCGGGCGGGGACGGGTGCGCGCAGGAGCAGGTCGGCGATGCTTGCGGCATCCGAAGAACGGACGCCTTGGCGCTGGTCCTTGCTTGCGTGCGCGGCCGTGACGACGTGTGTGGGTGAGGTCGTGGCGGCCATGGGGCGCACCGTGCCGGGCCTGCACTGTTATCGTCCCGGGCTGACCTCTCGTCAGTAGCAGTATCCGCAGACGCTGCTGTTGCCGCCGCACTCTTCGGTCAGGTGGTAGTCGCCGCGGCATCCGCAGTCGCAGCCGCCGAGGAGACGCTTCGCGAACAGCTTCCTGATCTTCGCGAGGAACAGCTTGTCGGGGACGGGCCCGATCTCAGCTTCAAGGGCGGCTTGTACGTCCCATGCCATCCGCCAGGGTGCTGCGCCGGGGCGGGATGGGGGCGGGACGCGGCGTACGGCGTCACACATTGCTTCGTCGGGGATGTCCTTGCACTGCATGCGGCGGCCGTTGATCAGCCGGATCGTGGGCCTCTTGAGCGTCTGGGGCACGGAGATCCTAGAAACGTCTGCGGCCCCCGTCCGGTCTCGGGCCTCCGCTGCGGCCACCGGGGGAGTGGTGGGAGCGGTGCACGATCGGGGACGGGGGCCGAAGTGGAGGTGAGGCGGCTCCCTGAGGGGGGGGTAGGGAGCCGCCTCTGGTGGGTGATGACCGAACCGAACCACCTGCGGGCGAAGGGCGGAGGGCCACCCTTCACAGCCATAGACGTAGTGGCCCCGTCAGGCGTTACAGGTTGTGCTGAAGGATTTTCACGTCTGGTTCTCGTCGGGTGACACGACTCGGCGTACGACCTTGGGGTCGCGGTCGATGGCCTCGGCGATCTGTGGCGGGGTCCAGCCGTACGGGGCTGCGTGCATGACGCGGATCGCCGTGTCGCGGATCTCGATGGCGGCGGCTTGGCGGGCCTTGGCGGCCTCGTACTCCGTGGCGATGTCAGGCAGCTGCTGCTCGGCGTTCTTGACGAACCTGACTCCGGCGGCTCGGGCAGCGGCCGGCTGCTTGGTGCGGTCGGGCAGTTTCGCGTCGCGGGGCAGGCCGAGCGCGCGCGCGAGGATGCGGTTCATGGCGTTGCGGCTGATGCCGGCGGAGTAGTACACACCGCGGGCGGTCGTGTAGAAGGCGAGACTGCACACCGCAGCGTCACGCTTGGGCAGGAGATCGGCGACCTTCTCCTCCTCCTGGTCCACGAACTCCCCCACGAGCCGCAGCCGCGCTTCGTCGGACACGGCGACCTTGGCGAACTCCTCCAGGACTCCGCGGCGGGCCTGGTCGCGGATGGCCGCGAAGTCGGGGCGCGCCAGGGCAGGGACGTTGCTCCGGCCGCCGACGGTGCGGAGCTCCTCGTACACGTCTTCCAGGTGCGCGAGGGCGGTGTCGCGGCGGGCTTCGGCGGCCTCGTAGCGGGCGGCGATCTTGACGGCCCGGCTGGTGGCGTTCTTCGGGTGCGGGACACCGGCCTTGCGGGCGGCCTCCGCGCGGTTCGCAGGCCAGCTCGGGGGGTTGATCCACCCGTCACGGCCGTCGAGCCCACCGGTAAGCGCGTCCATGGCCAGGCGCTTGACCTGGGTGCGGCCGATGCCGAACTTCTCGTGCAACTGTGGCTCGTACTCGTACAGGGCCGCAGCAGCGATGAGCCGCTGGCGTTCTGCCTTCAGCATGGAGAGTTCCATGTACGCCTGGTCGCGGATCTCCTCGGCAACTTCGCGCCGTTGGGCGGGGTCCTTGACCTTGCCGAGTTCGTCGTTGACCTCGGCCTTTGCGTCGGCACGGAGCTTGTCGTAGTCGGTGCTGCTCATGATGCTGTCCCGTTTCCGGGTGCGCGCCCTGTGGGCACTGGTGGCAGGGGCCTCCCCTAGCCGGATGTCCTTACCGGGAAACTGTACACCGGGTCCGCAACGGGGAGGTAGGCGCGGCCGATCTCACGCATCACAAGGAGCACCAGGAGGTCACCGCCGGGGAGTGGCTGGTCGCCGTCGCGGGGGACGGCCCGCGGCGGCGTGCCGGCGCTCATCCCGTCTTCCTGTGCGGGTTGTCGAAGCGGGCTCGGAGCTCGGCCGCGGTGAACATCCGGAAGACGCACAGGGTGCGGGAAGCGATCGTCACCGAGACACCGCGGCGCCCGCCGGGCTCCATCAGCATCCACCCCGTACTGAAAGGCACACACCGGCGCGTACGCCAGCCGCCGACGGAGTACCGGCCCCACCGGCGGCCGAAGTCGCGGAACCACAGGTCACGGGAGCCGCACGGGCCACCGAACCGCCCGATGGTGACGGTGCGGCCCAGGGCGGTGAGCGCGAAGCCGATGGTGCGCCTGCGGTCGTCGTCGAAGCTGAAGATCCGCGAGTACGACAGGGTGCCGCCGCTGCGCCACAGGGCCACGTACCAGCGCATCGTGAGAGGGAAGCTATGGGTCGCGTTCACGATGCGCCTCCGACAAGGGCATCGACGCGCATGCGGGTGCCGTCGGCGTAGAGGACGTACTCGGCTCTGCCCGGGTAGGTGACGGGTACTTCGCCGGGGAGCATCGGACGGCGGACCTTCCAGCCGGAGCTGTACGACTCGCGGGGGTGGTCCTCAAACCAGGTGTTGCACGTCGTGCACACCAGGAGGAGGTTCTGCGGCTGATTGATCCACTCCTGGCGGGCTCCGCCCATCCCCCGGTTGACGCGGTGGTGGATGGTCAGGTCCCGGGGGCTGTTGCAGCGGGCGCAGCGTGCCCCGTCACGGACGTGGACGAGGTTGCGCACCGCGTCCGTGGGGCCGGTGCGGCGTCGAAGGGCCACGGCGAGGGGTCTCCGTCCTGTCCCGCGCGCCGGGCCGCGGTAGCGGCCGCCGTGGAGCGGGCGGGAGCGAGGACGGGACCATGCATGCCGGGCGGGGCTACCGTCGCGGGGCCCCGATCTGCGAAACGGAGAGGCAGCTGAGTGTCAGATGCTCACACTGGTCGCGTGACGCTGCCGCTGGCGAGCGGCGTCCAATTCGGCAACACGTTGCCGAACCGCGACGAGGTTGTCGGGGTTGATCCGGTAGTAGACCCGGGGAGGCCGAGCTTCCTTCCTCGGCTGCGTCTCCTCTTCCAGGCGGCTCAGGAGCCATCCGGCGCGCTCCATTCGGCTGAGGGCGGGATAGACACTGCCGGGGCCGTAGTCGAGGGCACGGACAGCCTCAAGGCCGTAGAACTCGAAGTTCTCGTCGGCTATGTGACGCTCACACGCATAGTCGGCAATGTCGATCGCCACTCGTGTCCACCTGCCGAATGGTTTCACCCCGGTTACCGCGCGGAGGAATCGTTGGAGGCGGCTCGGCACGAGAACGGACTGCCTCATGCGGTGCCCGTGCGACGTCAGCTCGTAGTAGCGGCGCCCGGAGATCCGAGGATCTGAACTGTCCACGTTGTCCGCGGCCACCCACCCGCATTCTTCAAGGCGCTGAAGGATCGGGTACACAGTTCCGGGCCCGCGGCCCGTCTTCCAGCAGATCGTCAGGCCCCACTCAGGCGCAGCCGGGCTGGCGTCTCCTAAGACCTGCAAGATGTCACGGGTGGCTCTGGTAAGCCGGAGAGCAGTCATGCCGTCATTGTGCTGCTGAAGTGACGTGACGCAGGCCTGAACGGAGAACCGCGTCACGTCACTTGAAGGTCAGGCGACTACGCCGGCCGCCTGGCGTTGCTGTTGACGCTGGCGGGCGGTGTTCAGGGCGTCGAGGACTTCCACGGCGTACGGGACATGCACGTAGCCGACGTACACACGCCCCAGGGGGTTGTCCCCCTTGCCGAGGACGACTTCGTACTCCCCGCCGGTCGTCTCGTCGTCGTAGTTGTACGTGCCGGGCTCGGCGTCCTCCATGTCGAACCATGCAGCGTCGAAGACGGCTTGGACGGCCTCGATGATCAGCTCGTTGGGGACGGAGTCCAGCTCGACGGTGGCGCGGGTGTCGTCGTCGATGCAGATCCGGCCGTCGCCGAGATCGCGGGGCTTGTCGATGGCGAGGGTCACCGGGCAGCAGTAGGGCGGGGTGGGGGAGCGGTCGAGGCCGGGCAGGGCCGTGCAGAGGGCGTTGATGGCGCACTGCTGCTGATGGTCGTAAGCGTCCTTCCACTCTTGGAGGGCCGCCTTCACGGCGGGCGTCATGTTGTCGGGCTGCATGTCTCGTGTCCGATCGTTCGTGCCGGGAAGCCGTCGTTGGGTGCCCGGCCTGGAGGGGGGTCAGCCGTGTGACGGTGACGGTGAAGATCGCTTGTGTCTCGGCGCGAGGCCGCTTGTCGGCCGAGGACTTCCCTGGACACGACGAAGCCCGCGGCGGTCCGATCTGGTCCACCACGGGCTGGACTTCGTTCTGTTCCTTCTTTGTGTTTGGTTCTCTTCTGTTTACATGCGCCACAGCGCATGAGGCCACGTACGCCACAGCGCATCAGGCCAGATACGCCACAGCGCATGAGGATTTCACCTGATGCGCTGTGGCGTATGAGGAAATCCTGATGCGCTGTGGCGTACGAGGAATAGTTTCCGCAGGTCAGATGCGGTCCGAGCGGCGCGGCCAGAAGCGGAGTTCCTTCACCATCCGCAGCACCTCCCGTCCGGGCCGTCGGCTGCCGATGACGATGACTGGCGCGTCACACACCGGCCCCTCACCTACCGCGGGCACGCCTGTCACGATCCCTCCGGATGCCGGGGCCTTGGTGAACGCCACCTCGGCCGACGACGGCAAGATCATCAGCGGCTGGTTCTTCAGCGCGTTCCCGAACGCGGTACCCACGCCAGAGGCCAGCTCTGTCCCCTGGATCGCGCCGTCTTTGATCACCGCCGAGACGAGCCCGCCCGGCGCGAACGGCCTCAGCTCCTCAGCAGGCGACACCGCCGGCTTGTTCTTCGCAGCGTCCGCCTCCTCGATGCGCGTGCGCAGCTGGCCGCACAGCCGCTCGTGCTCGTTCGCGTACACCCCGGACTCGTTGACCCGGGCGCCCAGGGCGAGCCAGCGGGCGAATGTCCGGTAGGAGATCCCGACCTTCTTCGCTGCCTCCGTGCGCGTCGCCCCCGCACGGACGACCCGTACGAGCAGCCCCACGATCACCTCCGTCGCCGGGAACGCCGGCTCCGGGACCGGCTTGCTCATCCCGCCCTGCGCCTGGGGAGCGGGCACCAGCACCGGAGGGACAGCCAGGGGCTGCGCCGTCTCCACACGGGCGTGCAGGATGCCGCACAGCCGTTCGTACTCGGTCGTCGCCCCGCCGGCCGCGTGCACCTGTCGGCCACGGGCCAGCCATCGCAGGACACTGCGCTTGTCCACTCCCGCGGCTTCGGCGGCCTCCTGCAACCGGCCTTCCTGGCATAGCCGCGTCACGGCCTCCAGCCGTGCGGAGTTCAGCAGTGCCGGGCGACCGATCGGCGCCTTTCCCTCGGGCACGTTCTTGCCCAGCGCCTCGTCCGACATGATCGCGTCGATCGCGCGCCGCTTGCGTTCGGCGACTTCCAGCGCCACGACCAGGCGCAGCGACAGCAGCTCAAGGCCGGTGGATGCGCCCCCGTTCTCGCGCATCTTGCGGCCGAGTGTGATCCACCGCTGCAACGTCGTCAGGGGGACCCCGACCGATGCGGCAGCCTCCCCGCGAGTCTTGCCTTCCTGCACCGACTTGGCGATGCGGTTGATCATCTGCACGTGCAGACGGGTCGGACGGCCACGGGTCGGCAGAACACTGATCTTCGTCATGGCGCGGAAGGTAGACACACCGCCGCATTAGTGTCCTGCGGCCCCCGCACGGCCCTCCGGCCGGGCACGGCCGCCGCCGTCCAACTCCTGCACGGACGCGCTGAACCTCCCCACCAAGTCCTCGTAGGACCCCACCCATTTGCCCATCAGTTCACGGTACGTGAACACCTGCTCGGGGAGGCTCAGCATAAAATGCAGGTCCTTCGCGAAGATCCCAAGTTCCCGCGCTTTGGCATGCAGGTCGGGCGCCACGTCGAGCGCTAGGAAGCTAGCGGTGCGCTGCATTCCCTCGGCAGCGCTGGCCAGCGTGTTCAGCTCCTCCACAGTGAGACGGACCGCCGCTGTGCGACGCGCCAGTCCCTTCCCGAAAGCCGCCCGAGCAGCGTCCGCGTGCGTCAAGAAGCCGCCGTACGCTTCCCGACGCATCTGACGGAGCCACTGCTCGTGCGTTCCCCGGCGCTGCTGGTCGGCCTGATAGCGGGCACCGCGGAAAGCGATCAGAGCCGCGACCGAAGCCCCCGCCCCACCGATAATGCCGCCGCCCAACGCGCCAATGAGTCCAGCCAATCCCGCATCCACGTCGAGATCGTAGAACGCAAGCTGCTGCTCGCAAGGGGGAACGGAGACAGCGGCCGGGGACGGTAGCGTGCGGCGGAACGCATGGTCACGGCCTCCGGGCGCTGCAGGGGCGCCCCTGCAACGTGGAGGATTCGTGCTCCGTCCAACCCCCGGCGCGCACCCGGGGCCCCCGAGACTGCACCTGGTGCCGGTCAGGCAGAGAGACGCCAAAGCGTTCGTCGCCGAGTGGCACCGCCACCACACCGCTCCGGCCGGAGCGGTGTTCTGCGTGGGAGCGGCGGACGACGCCGGCGTGCTACGCGCGGTCGCCATGGTCGGCCGCCCCGTCGCCCGCATGTACGACACGGGCCAGACCCTTGAAGTCACCCGCACCGCCACCGACGGCGTCCGCAACGCCAACAGCCTCCTGTACGGCGCCGCGTGGCGCGCAGCGAAGGCGTTGGGCTACTCCCGGCTCATCACGTACACGCAGGACGGGGAGAGCGGGGCAAGCCTGCGAGGGGCGGGCTGGCAGGTCATCGCGCAGCGTCCGCCGCGGCCGGGCTGGAACTGCCCGAGTCGGCCCCGGACTTCGAACGGCAACGACCTGGTGGCCCGAACGCTGTGGGAAGGCGCTCACCGGGGGTAGAGACGTCCCGCAGCGTGTGTCCTGGGCCGCCGGGAGCCGCCGCAGACGGAGCACGCCACCGCGCGTATAGTCCCGGCCGACCGCAGGCTCAGGGTGTGGAATGGCCCGTCTCTGTCGCTCTCGCCCAGGCCGTATCAACGCTGCCCGTCGGCAAGGAGGTGTACTACGAGCCGAAGATGGACGGCCACAGACTGGTCATGTGGCGTACGGAAGACAACGTGCGCCTGCAGACCCGGGCCGGCCGAGACGTCACCTCAGTCTGGATGGATCTTGCGCTCGCAGGAATGCAGCTCCCCGCCGGGGTCGTACTCGACGGCGAAGGAATTGTGTACGTCGATGGCCGAATCAGCTTCGGAGCGGCGCAGTCGCGGGCGAACTCCACCCTGATGCGCGCCCGCGCTCTGGCTGAACGGCACCCCGCCCACTACGCCGTTTTCGACATCCTGCGGCACCCGGAACACGGCGACACCCGAGGGTGGTCCTACCGACGCCGTAGATCCCTGTTGGAGCACCTTCTGGAGGAGTACGGCGTGGGGCCGCCGATCCAGGCTGTGCCCACGACGACGGACGTCGAGCTGGCCCGGCTCTGGTACGAGGCACTACAGCCGCAGGGCGTCGAGGGCCTGGTCGTGAAGGTCGGCTCGTCCACGTACCGGGGCAACTCCAGGCAGTGGCGCAAGATCAGGCACGCGGAGACGGTAGACGCCGTGGTCGTCGGATACACCGGGCCGGCCGCTCGCCCCCGGCACCTGGCCGTGCGGCTGCCGGACGGACGCACGGCGTTCTCGCAGGCCCTGAGAGCACCGTTGGCGGCACAGATCGCGGCGCTGCTCGCCACAGCAGGCCCGGCACGCCAGACGCGGACCGCTGCGGGGGAGTCATTCAGCGCAGTCGGCATGGATGTGGTGGTGGAGGTCTTGTCGGGCACCACTCGACATGCCGTCGTTACCGTGACTCGGATGAAGTAGCGCCGACTGTTGCGGCCATGCAATGGTGTATCAAGGCTGCGTGCAGTCTTTCAGCGAGGGGCCCTTTCTGGCCGCGAACCTTCCAGGGCCCAACGCCTTCAGCTAGCCGTCCGGCCCCTGGTTACAACCAGGGGCTGACGACGTCGTACAGCCGGATAACCGCCTGTACCGCGCGCAGCGTCCCGTCTGTGGCCGCAATTATGGCCACTGTGGTGACGCAGGCTCGTCTGAGCCGTTGCCACCGAGAACGCCGCGTGCTGGTGGGACATATTCGCCTCACCATTGCGATGCACCTCCTTCATCCCGGGCCCGAGGTCTCGGACCCGATCGGAGTCTGGGAAGTCGCTGCCCGGGTGCCGAGCTGCATCGCTAGCGCCTATGGGACCACATGGATGGTGCGTGAACCGGGCATCTTCAACTCGCGGACCGCTCATCGAGACGGCGAAGAACACCCTCAGTGACCGATCGCCGAGTTAGTACTAAAACGCGCTAGACAGGCCAGTGACCTGCGGCTTCACTCGCCTCACGGAACTGTTTAAATGCGGACCAGTAACACTAAGTAACGTATGATCTCTGTCACATTCTCCCGTTTTGCGTGCTCAAGGGAGCATCCAGGCAGATAGTGCAGCTTTGTCGGCGCGCCTCGGACAGCAGGCAGCCGTCCGGGGCGCGCGCAGCGTCCAGGTCGATCAGCCGGTGCCGCCGAACAGGCCACCGTTCCCCGATCCGCCGGTCCCTCCGCAGGGGAATCGAAACCCCTTCGGGATGCGCCGGGGGCCTGGTGTACATGGCAGCTGGCCAACCCGAACCGCCCCTTCCCCGCTCCGTTGGCACCCGGAGCCTTGCGCAAGGGGATCATCTCGGGCCTCCGAAGAGAAGGCAAAGCGTAGGCTCGTCCAGCAATCAGCGGCGCCTCGTCACTACTGTGCACGCATGGCCATCAATCTCACCCCTGCCGTGGTGAAGGTGCTCCACGCCTTCCTGGCCGACGCGGAAAACGTCTTCTACGGCGCTGGGCTGACGGCATCCACCGGCGTCTCCAGTGGTTCGCTGTACCCAGCTCTCACACGCTTGGAGCGGGAGGGCTGGATCACGGGCATGGGCGAGGACGTTGACCCTCGCGAGGTAGGCCGCCCTGCCCGGCGCCTCTACCGGATGACCGGGCGGGGGGTGTGTGAAGCGCACGTCGCACTGGTCGAGCTCAGCGAAAGCGTACGTCCGCCGGCGGCCTCGCCCGGCTGGTTGGAGGAACGAGAGCGCTCTTCGCACTGACAACGCAGCACGCCCCGGGCAGCGGGTCAGCCGTCCGGGGTGCGCGCAGCATGCAGGTGGGTCAGCCGGTGCCGCCGAACAGGCCGCCGTTCCCCGATCCGCCGGTCCCTCCGCAGGGTGGCGTGCTGGGCTCTCCCGTCGGCTCCTCAGTGGGCTCCGCGGGCACGCTGGGCTCGCTCGGCGGGAACGTCTCCACGGGCACGTCGTCCTGGGGAGCGAAACAGGGTGTCGGGTCGGGACCCGAGTCAGTGGGCTCGGGATCGACCGGGTCGCACTCGGGGTCGAAGATGCTGCAGCTCGCCGTCGGCGACGGCTCGGGAGTCGGGTCGTCGCTGTCGTCACCGTTTCCGCCGAACACGGCGTACGCGGCGAGGATGGCTCCGACGACGACCAGGACGACACCGACGAGCAGAGCGGTCAGCCGGCCCGGGGGCTTGGACACGGACATGAGGTGTTCCTTCCATGCGGGTGTGTGACCGCCGGAGAGTGCACAGGTCGGGGGCCTTGTGGCGCGGGCTCAGTCGTCCCGCGGCTTGCCCGGGTGGAGCGGGCCGGCAGGCCTGCGCCTACGCTCGAAGAGTGAGCAGCGAAGCGATTCCCGAGCCGGTGGAGGCGCGCCCCTGGCGGGCCGACGATGGGCCGATGCCGAGGGTCACGACGTGGCCGGAGCGCGGCTGCCCGGCGCTCGGCGTGTGGTCACACGAGGCATGGCGGTACGCGCGGGTGATGGGGCGGCAGGACTGGGCCGACGGCCGCGTGTTCTACCAGGTGAGCGTCGACCTGCGAGGTGACACGACGGTCTCGGTGCGCCTGTACCAGTGGCCGCAGCCGGGTCTACGAGTGGAGCGGCGCCCGCCGGGCCGGGAGCGGTCTGCGGGAACGGCAGCCGACCGGGGCCAGGGAAAGATGCCGCGCGCGCGGCCCCGCACGAGCAGTGCGGGGCCGAACGGACGTCCTCCTACGGCTTCGTGAGCAGCTGGGGCCTGGCCCCGGAACAGCCGGTCAGACCGCCTTGGCCATGTTGTCCTGTGTGAGGCCCGGGAGCGCGTCCGGCAGCTTCTTGAGGGCCTGCCGCGCGGCGATCAGCTCAGGGCCTTCGAAGTTCTCCCAGTGCTCATGTGTCAGGACAATGCTGCTCGTCTCGCGGCACTGCGCCCACAGACGGTCGTACTCGGCCTTCTGTTCGTCGGTCCACCCGGTGGTGGGCTCCCGCGAGGAGCTGTAGCCATTCAGGACACCACCGTGCGCCGGGGCGGGCGCCTCCCAGCCGTCATGCGGATCACGCGACCACGGCAGCTTGGCCTGGTAGCGGTTCAGCTCCTCAAAGGCCTCGGCGGCGGCCTTCTGCGCCTCGACCAGCTTGGGAGGAAAGCCGTACGGGTTGGACGGGTCGGAGGGGGTGTCGGTGGCATCGGTCATGTGATCGAGAGTAGCCCGCGCCCCGGACATTCCCGGATGGTGAGCCGGGGCGCCCGGGGCCCGTCATCACCTGCGGACAGTCCTCGGCAGGGCCGAGGCTTTCGGAGCAGCGGGCTTCCTGACCTCGCTGCCTTGCGGCTTCCGCGGTGCCGCCGTCTTCTCGGATCCGCGGGGTATGCCGCTATGCCCGCTCCCGGAGTTCGAGCCGGACACTGCCGACGACGAGCCGTACAGGATGCACGGCCGGGCGCCGGACGGCACGAGGTCGACGCCTCCCGTGCGGGACACCGGGCAGGTGGGCGGGCCGTCGTCGTCGCCAAGCATCGTCAGCGCGAACAGCACACTGAACGCCACCACGGCGGCGATGACGGCACCCTTAAGACGGTGATGACCAGAGGAGTGGTGCGACTTCACAGAGGAGCGCCTTTCCAGGGCAGGGAGGGGGCTACAGCAGAACTTGGGCGTCGGGCTGGGCGTAGTACTCATCGCCGGGAAAACAGCCCCACTTGTCGGGGACCAGGACTTGCCACACGGTCACGGGCGGGCCGGACAGGTCACGGGCGCTGGTGAGCTTGGCGGTGTCCTCCACGAGATGCAGGCGGACCGTGAAGCCGCCTTGCAGCACCGCGTCCAGCTCCATGCCCTCTGCCGGGTCCAGGTGCTCGACGTGGAGCTGTTCGGCGGCGATGCGGAGAAGGTGCGCGGCGAGCGTGCCGGGCGTTCCCGACGTCGCCAGTTCGTAGGCGCGGCCGGGCCTGGCGGCCAGACCAACCGTGTATGAGAACGGCAGCTCATCCCCGTCCGGGTCGAAGATGTGGTGGATAGCGTGCTCTGGGAGCACCCGGATCTCCGGCTCCGGAACTCCCCAGTTGTTGTCGTCGTAGCCAGGCATGCGGGCGGTCCTTCACATCGGTACGGGACGCGGCCAGGGCGCGTGTTCGGCGCACTCCAGCCGACTCGCTCCGCTACCGTCCACGGCTGCACGGGCACCGGGCCTACAACAGCCGCTGGCCGTCGAGCCCGCGCACGTACGCCGGTTCGTCGGGGAAGGCATCCCGGGGGCCGGGCAGCATGACCTGAAGGGCAGGCGCGGGACGCTCGTACAGGGCGTGCACGACTTCCATTACCGACGGCTCGTCGACTGCCCGCAGCTTCACCGTGGTGTAGCCGTCCACGCAGTGCAGCAGCATGCCGGGAGCGAGGCAGGCCCGTGGGGTGGACCAGAACCGGCCAGCGACATCGTTGAGGAGGCGGGCCGCCGCATCCGGGTGGGTGCCGACGATCGCCAGCTCGTACCCGCCCGAGCGGGTCTTCACGTGGAAGCCGACGGTGTACGTGAGGGTGGGCTCGACGTACAGCGGATCGCTGACGGAGACCACCGCATGCCCGTAGTGGTCGCGATACGCGGCAGTGTCCGCGAGGAGCATCGGGTCGACGGCGGCAAGAAGGGTCATGCGGCAGTCCTCCGGATCGGCACGGGGCGGGCAACGGGGCGCAGCGCGGGGCGAGGTCCCTGAGCCGGCGTGGTGACCGGGGTGGCGGCGGTGACGCGGGCGGACACGTCCGTCATCCAGGCGCGGAAACTGTCCGGCACGGCGCATCCGGACCGCTCCACGACCGCCCACACTTGCGGGGCCGTCGCCATCCCGAGGAGCGCGTTCGGAGACTCGGGCAACAGCGGGCCGGGCGGGAACGGCACGCCGATCGCGGCGGCCAGGTCGCGGGCGAACCACACCGGTTCACCTCCACGCACCCGCACCCGCACCCGCACTGGCGCGTAGTCGTAGGGGAACGTGCGGGTCCCCGCCCTGGCGCTCACCGGGTTGGCCTGAACGAGGAGCGGTTGAGGATCGCGGCGAACGTCAGGGCAATACCGCGCGCGGCCGGGTCCTCGGTGCCCGCAGCCATGGCCTGAGCCTCCGTCTGCGCCTGATGGATGACGTCGGCCTGGTTCTCTGCGCGCTGCTTCCACATCGCCAGTGCCCCCGTGTGGTTGCCCTCCATGCAGGCGAACGCTTCCTGCATCGCCTGCATGGACGACTTCGCGAGTTGCAGGCGGATCTCCGGCCGGGAGTGCCCCAGGACCCACAGGAACTGTCCGGGGGTGGTGATCTGCTCGGACAGTCCGGCCGGTTCCTCGCCGGACCGTATCCGGGCCACCTCGTTGCGCAGCCGGTCGTTCTCCGCGCGCAGCCGCTCGTTCTCCTTGCGGACGGCCGCTTCCTCAACGAGCAGCGTTCCGGCGCTCTGCGGGGGCACGGACGCGCGCGAGACGTACGGAATAAAGGGGAGATCGATCGAGGGCGCAGCAGGCATGGGGACCTCACGTGTGACGGGCGCGACAACACATAGACGGAGTGGGCGGCGAATCCGCTACACCCCGACGCAATCGGGCACGCCGGGGCGTCACGGCCGGCTCAGGGCCCGGTCACAGGAGCGACCACTTCCCCGAGTGCTCGAACTCGCCCGTGCTGAGGTCCACAACCAGGTGCGCCCCGTGGGCCGGGGGGTCGGTGCGGGAGTAGTCCGCCAGGAGGGCACGGAACCGCTCCTCCAGCGCGAGGCCTTCGGCGGCCTCCGGCGATCCGTCGTCCTCGGCGGTGAAGCCGATCAGGACCGGGTCGTCGCATCCGGCGATGTGGACGTAGACCGTCTCGTCGTCCCAGAACACCCCGTCGTCGTAGTTGGGGTTCGTGACGAACTCGACGTGCGTCGGGGTCTCCGGCTCGGGTATGTCCGGGTCGGCGGCGACCAGGGCGCGCAACACCGCCACCAGCTCCCCCGGGATACGGCGGTCGCCCTCGGCCATGAGCGCGTTCCCCAGGGTGTACAGGTCGTCCCGGGTCCAGTGCCGCACCATCGGCAGCACGCGCTCCGGGGCGGCGAAGAACTCGGGGTCCATGCTCGCCACGGCCTTGAAATCGGCGTACGTCAGCACGCTGTTCGGGACGAGTTGACTCGCGCTGATGGCGCCCGCCTCGATGCGGGAGGCGGGTGAGGCAGCCGGCACGGGAGCCCGGGTCGTGCCAACGTCGATGGAGGCTCCGGGGTACAGGTTCACGAGGGTGGTCCTTCCAAGGGGGGGGCGGGCCGCCCGGTCGTACGAGACCGGGCGGCCCAACGAGAGAGAGGTCAGAGGTAGTTGGCGCGGATGATCTCGGCGATTTCCTCGGCGACGGCGCGCAGCTCGTACGGGTAGGAGGGGGCGCCGTTCGGGAGGTCGACGGTGATCCGCTTCCCGTCCGGGTCGTCGTGGAGCGTCACGACCAGGTCGTCGTACTCGTCCACGAACACACGGAGCGTGGGGACGTCGGGGCCCCAGAGCTTCCCGTACGCGCCTATGTAGCCGGACTCGGAGCCCCAGCCCTCCCCGAGGACGGTCGCGGCCTCCTGGGCGTACTCGCTGATGGTGTACGCGTACTCGGTGCGGCGCGCGTCCTCGGCGGGCTCGGTGAACGGGGACGGGATGACGACGCGGAGGGTGTCACCGACCTGCGGCCGATCGAAGTCGCCGATCTCCACCAGGGCCTCGGAGACGAACGAGCGCTCGAAGTCTTCCCCGTACGTCTGGCCGGTCGGGGAGTCGGTGAAGTAGGCGGTCGTGTCCCAGGTGGCCCATGCCGGGCCGTCGTCGTACTCGGTGGTGACGCGGAAGCTGATCGCGGCCGGACGGCGCACCTTCGGCCGGTCGTCGAACCACTCCGTCAACGCGGAGCGGAGGTCTTCCAGGAGGGTGCCGTACTCGTACCGGGGCGGGGTGACGTCCTCGGTCCACAGGCGCGCCTTGTGGCAACCGCCGCACGCCTTGAGGTCCAGGGTGTTGAGTTCCTTGCAGACGCAGCGCCACAGCAGGCCCGTGAAGGGACCGAGGTCGGCGAGTGCGTGCTGCTGGGAGAGGAACGCGGCGCTCATCAGGCGGCCGAAGACCTTGGCGGCGAAGTTGCGCGGCATGGTCGCGGTGTTCATCACAGGGGTTTCCCTTCAATGGGCCGCCCGGCGCGCGCCGGGCGGGGAGGTTCAGGCGGGGAGAGCGACGGGCGCGGCGTCCAGCTCGGCGAGCAGCGGCCGGACGAACGTCCGGGCGAGCGGCATGTCCGCGTCGCGCCACGTGGGCGTGGACTGGATGGCCTTCCAGTGCTCGGTGGTCATTGCGAGGGCCGGGGCGTCCTCGCAGTCCGGCACGGCGCCGGGGGTGTGGGCGCCGGTGATGTCGACGTGGGTGCCATCGGGCCGGGTCACGACGACGTGACCGATACGGCACGGGCACTCGTCCTCGTCGACTCCGGTGCACATCGAGTCGTTGCCGAAGCAGTCCGAGGTGAGCAGCGCCGTGGTGGGCCACCCGGTGACCTCGTTCAGCGCGAGGGCGAAGGCGTGGCACTGGCCGCTCGTGAACGCTTCCCGGGCGGTGTCATCCAGCCGGCCTGGGGTCACCTCGAACGTTCGGTGCCACTGGCCGACCACGGTGACGGGCCGGTCGGTGGGGAGTCCGAACGCGCCGGTGAGCGCGCTCATCACTGCGTCGAGCTGTTCGTCCGCCTCCAGGGCGTACGTGAAGCGGTCTTCGTCGTAGGCGGGCAAGTCGCTCTCCGGGATATCCCCGTCGTCGTCGGCGTGCTGGTTGAGGGCGACTCGGTGGGCGGCGTCCATCGCGCGGTAGTCGGCGATGGCGGCGTGGACGACAGCAACGGGGGTCAGGTTCTTGGACATGGGGGTGGTGGCTATCGGGGCTCGGGGCCTTGTGTCCGGGGCGTGTGGTCCTCGGTGGCGCGCAGCTCGGCGAGCCGGGCGGCCACGGCGCGGGCGACGGTCCCCAGGAACGGGGCGTGGTCGCCGGTGCGCTCGGTGAACCGGTCGTTGGCCAGGGCGATGAAGCGGGTGTTCGGGGTCCCGTCGGCGCTCATGAGGGTGGAGAGCTGATCGGGGGTCGCGCCGAGGAGATCCGTCGCCATCTCCGTGATGACGGGGTGGTCGGCGAGGGCCGTGACGGACTGGTCGAACGCGGGGGAAAGGACGGTGACGGACACCTGGGGCTCCGATCAGGCGAGGCGCTGACGTGTGAGGGCCGGGAGAGTGCAGGGCGGGAGCGGCTTACGTCGCGCGCTCCCGCCCGGGGCGTCAGGCGTCGCCGCGCGCGATGGCCTGGAGGTCGGCGAAGGTCAGGTCCGGCGCGGGAGGCATGGCGGCGGCGGCCGTGACGTACTCGAACGCGGTGCGCTCCTGCTCCGGCGTCGGGGCGTACGTTCCGCGCAGCGCCTCGATGGCGGGCGCCTCGTTGGCCAGGAACTCGAACCAGGCGGAGTGCGGCCCCTCGGTCTCCCAGCGCTTCCGGGCCAGCCACAGGGCGTGTCCGGCGCTCACCGCGTCGGGGAAGCCGTAGCGGGTCAGGCCACGCGCGGCGATTCGCTGTTCTGTGACGGTCCAGGCGTGCCCGGCGCGGAGCTGCGTGGTACGGACGACGGAGTGAACGGGCATGTCGGCCCACTGCTCGCCGGTGAGCGGCGACTCGGTGTGAAGGAGCACTTGCCACGACTCGGGCGTCTTGTCCATGACGACCGGTCCGGGTTGCTCGTAGGCGTAGGCCATCACGTCGCGTGCTTCGTCCACCAGCTCGGCCCAGCGGTCCGCGTCCAGCTGGCCGGCTGCCGCGCGGCGGTCAAGGTGCTCCCACGCCTTGAGCAGCGCTCCGGGCATCGCGTCGTTGCTCTCGTCGTCGTCCTGGCCGTAGTCGGCGCCGGGCTGCGCCCCGATCTGGTGCCACACCTCGGCCGGAGTGAACTCCGGGCCTCCCTCCCAGACCGTCGTGAACGCGTTCTCCTGATAGGAGTTGACGACCCTGTTGGCGGCGGGGTGCACGTCGGCGAACAGGTGGGCGGCCGTGCCGTACTGGTCCTGACGCTTCGTCTCAGCGCGCTCGGCCTCCCATGCGGCGTCTTCGGCGGCTCGCTTCTGGGCCTCCGGGTGCGCGGCGACCTTGGCCTCGGCCTTGGTGCGGCACCGGTCGTGCACGTTGGACAGGGGCCACCGGTCGGCGTCCCGAAGGTCGCGGTAGAACGCGTCGTTCTCGTGGTGGTTGCGGGGGCGGATGCTGCGGTTGCACAGGGCGCGGCCGTCTTCGTCGAACGCGTGCCAGAGCTCGAAGCTGGAGTTCGTGACGGACCAGACCTTTGACTCGGTCAGGTAGTCGGTCCAGCGGGGAGTGGCGGACATGGGTGTCCCCTTCGGATTGGGTTCGGAGCGTTGGTGTTGGTGCCGCTCGCTCGTGCGGTCCAACAAGCAAAACTGTACACCATGTCCGACGGTGGGCAACAGGGGACCCCGCCCCCCGAGCAGCAGGGACGGGGCCAACGGCACGTCAGCAGGGCTGAGGATGCACCCGCTTGCGGGCCCGCTCCAGCACGGCCGCACGCTGCTTCACCGGTATGTCCAGGTAGTACGCGCCATACACGGACGGGCCGTCTCCTTGAGTGGGAAGGCGGTGAACGACCAACGCTCCGCCCGGGTGCGTTGGCGTGCACTCAGTGATCACGAAGTGGACGCGCGTGCGGCCCATGCGGCGCATCCACGCGTACGTAATGCCGCCGTGCTCGGGGAGGACGTGACGGGCCGGGCCGATGTGCAGCCGGTAGCGCGTGCAGGCGGACGGCACTCCCGGGTGATCGTGCTCTCCCTTCCAGTGCCCGCACAGGGCGCAGCACGGCGTACGTGGCGGCCGTTCGCACGGCACGGCACGGAACACGGGCCCGAGGTGACCGGGCACCAGGCCCGCGCGCTGCCCGAACGTCAGCGTCACCGTGCCGTCCTCGGGCTCCAGCGAGGCCGCACCCAACGAGTGCAGCGCGGAAGCGAGCAGCGACCGCAGCAGCGCCCCTGAGACCACTCCGGCGGACTCCGGCCGGTCGGCGTTGCTCAGCCGGTACGCACTCCCGTCGGCGTCCAGCGGGCGACCGATGGCGTGCGGCACATCGAGCCGCACGCCGGCCTGGGGGAGGGTGGCAGGCATGGTGAGTTCCTCTCGGGCTTGGGCTGTGCCCCGGGCCGGCTGTCTGGCCCGGGGCACAGCAAGGGGGCTACGCGGGGGCGGGGAGCAGGGACGCGGGGATGATGAGCGCGATGTCGTCGCCGTCCCACACCACGCATTCGCCGTCGATCTCCTTCTTCATCACCAGCCGTCCCACAGCCGGAGCCGGACCGCAGTGGGCGCGGATCGTCTCGCACGACGTGCACTCGCAAGCGGCGTCCCACAGGGCCGGAGCGGCAACGTAGGCGTCCCCGAACCATTGGGACCGGCGCCGCACGATGTCCGGGTGCGGGGGCGTGAACCCTCCGACGACCAGGTCACCGGGGCCGACTGCCCCGGCTGCAACCGGCCGGATGGCGGACTCCAACGCCCCGGGCGGCAAGGGCCGGTAGAACCTGCTCACGGGGCGGGACCGCACGATCAGCGGCGTCCGTACGGGGTCGATGTCGAACGGCACGGTCGTCCGGGGCTGGTCACGCCCCAGAGAGACGCGGTGCGCTTCCTCGCGGCCCCGGACGTACAGGTGCTCAAGGTCCTCCGGGTGCTCCGTGCACTTCTCGGCCGTCCACCTGTACTCAGCCGCGCCAAGGGCGAACGCGGCCTGCCCGGCGGTGTGCGGTGCGTCGTCGGCGCCCCAGACGGCCCACGGCCACATGCCGCCGATGAGGTACCGGCCGTGCACATCCGGCACCACGATGATCACGCGCCCCAACGCGTCGTAGTCATCGGTCCACTGGAGCGTCAGGGTGCCGTCGGCGGAGAACGCGTAGCTCATGCACAGGTCGTCGCGGGTGACGTCGCGGGCAATCTGTTCGGCGGTCTCCCGGGTGAACAGGTGCGGGGTGTCGTCGAGCCACAGGGACGTGACGGGCAGTCCGACGTACGGGCCGAGCCCGGTCTCCTCGATGGTGAAGAGCTGGATGCTCAAGCGCGTTTCGTCGGGGTACGTGGCGTGCGGCATGGGCGGGATCGTGGTCATGCAGTCGGTTCCTTCCGGACGGCGAGGAGGGTGCCAGATGGCAGGGCTTGCGGCCCGGGGCGGTCGTGCCCCAGGCCGGCTCAGCGGCTCAGCGGTGGCTCATGGAGCCACGGGGCGCGCGTGGCACGCGGGCGGCGGGCGGAGCGGGGGCGGCGGGTTCGTCGGGGGTATCCCGTGCGGCGGGGTCGGCGGGCGGGGCGTAGCGCAAGAGGATGCGGGTGACGGCCGCAGCAGCGTTGGCGTCGCTGGAGTGGAGATCCCGTTCCCACAGCTCCCAGGGGGCGCCGCGTCGCTGCTGGTAGTTGCCCATGTATCCGAGGTCGCCCCACTCGGCGCCGAAGGGGTTGCCAGACAGGCACGTCCAGCCGTAGCCGTTCAGCGTCTCCGGGTCGATCTCGCTGACGACCAGGTGGCCCCACGGGGAGTGGTAGACGACGCACGGCGCTTCGGTGGCCGGGGGGCGAGGCGTGCACGGTACGAGGGTGCGCAGCACGCTCGCACCCGGATAGAAGGCGTGGCCGCGCAGCGTGCGCAGGGACTCGAACAGCGGCGTGTCGGAGAGGGGATGGAAGCGGGGGATGCGCATGGGGGTGGCGGCGCCTTTCAGGCGTGAGGAGGGCAGGGGGCGGGGCAGGGAGCGCGGGGGCGCAGCCGGGATGCCGCGCCTCGTGGGGGGTGGCGCTTACACGGTCGCGGTGAAGGAGCGGCGCGCGTTCAGTACGGCGGCCGCGCGCTCGCGGGCCGTGGGAAGGTCCGCAGCGAGAGGGGAGACCACGTGGTCGGTGCGCCCGTCACGGCTGGTACGGAAGGCTGCCCAGCCGTTCGCCGTGCCCCACGCATGGGCGCGGGGCTGACGGCACGGGTACCTTTCCTGCTTGCGCCCGTGCGTGGCATGCGGAGCGCACACCTTGCAGTCCCAGCCCAAGGCGAACGCCTCTGAGCCGGCCAGGGAGCCGTCTGCCCTGACAACGCAGGTCAGGTAGACGCGCCCGATCTGCACGTCGATACCGTGCGGCATTTGCAAGCCCATGAGTTGTGCCGCCTCCAGTTCCGCCAGAGCCGTACGGAATTCGACGTGCGCGGCTTCCAGCGGCGGGCCCCAGACTCCCGGGTCGTCCATGTCCGTGCGCGCTTCGCGGTACCGGCGCCAGGCCACGGTCGGAGCCGTGACGACAGCCAGGCTCTGCCCCGGGGTGACACACCAGACGTCATCGGAGTCCAGATTCATCTCAACCTCGCTCGGCAGGACGTGCGTGCCGCACGAGCAGTGAAACTTGCCGTCCCTCCCGGCAGTGAAGGTTCCGTGGCCGCATTCGCTGCATTGGAGCACGGTCACGGCGGCGGGCAGTGCGGGGGCGAGGGTGCGTGTGGGCATGGCTGTCTCCTCGGTTTCGGAGCGTTCGGCGGCTGACGGTTGCTCGGTCCGTCGCTGCCGTTCGGTGCAAGCACGACGATACATGACCACGGACGTTTTATGTACACCGCGTCCGACACGGGATCGGCGGGATCCTCGAAAAGGAAGTCCCACCCCGCGAATTAACGCCACGACACCACGGAGTGCCGGACATGGTGTACAGTTATCAACGTTGGACGGCACGAGCGGGCCGCACCAACACCAACGCTCCGAACCCAACCCGAAGGGGACACCCATGCCCGTCACCATCAACGAGACCGGCGACCACCTGCCCCAGTACGACCACATCGCCCCCAACCGCATCCACATCTCCGTAGCGCAGCTCCCCGACGGCCGCGTGAGCGGCGTAGACGTCTACGCCAACGCCCCCGCCGAAGACGAGATCCTGCCCAGCGAACCCCGCGCCACGGTGTGGACCGTCCCCGTCCCCGACGTCGACGACACCGACCCGTCCGCCGCCGCGAAGGTGCTCGACCTGGCACTCACCAACACCTACCGGGACGACGACGGTCACGGCTGGAGCGAAGGGGAGCGCCACGCCAGCAACTTCTACGCCGACCATGCCGGAGAGCGCACGTTCCTCCGCACCGTCGAAGCGCACCTCATCCGCGCGGGCTACCTGGACGCGCACACCGGCATGGTCGCCTGCCAGTCGTACGGACTGAACATCAGCGACGACGACCTGGTCATGAAGTGGTCCGAAGGATGGAAGTGGGTGGCCATCGGCCACGACGCCGATTGGGCGCCGCAGCCGGACGTACTCGCCCCCGCAGACGCCTCACCGCGACGCGTCGCCAACGCCATCATCGACAACCTCGCGTCCCTCGACGTGGACCTGTACGAGCGGCTGCCGCTCCATCACCGGGCCCGCGTCTACGTCCGCACCTTCGGGTGGCGTGCCCGGCTCCACCGCATCGCCTACCGGCTCACGCGCTTCCGCCGCACCGTCCGGGCCCGCATCCCCCGCTAGACCCCGCTGGGGCGCACCGGCACCCCCGGTGCGCCCCAGCCGGCCCGACCCCCGCGCGCACGCGTAGGACGGTCGCAAAAGTTGCACAAGCGTTCCTTTGCGCTGGTCACAGCGCTGTCCCCGCTCGCACGGTCGACCCCCTTCGCGCGGTCCCGCCGGGCGCTCTTCCCTTCCTCTCTTCTCCACGGGAGTTTCTGTGTCTGCTGTCCGCGATGACGTCCGCACCGCTCTCTTCCGCCCCCTGACCGATCCGTCAGAGGTGACGTTCGCTGCGTATTCGAAGACGGTGTTCGCCCCCGCGTCGAACCTCGTTCCCGACGTGCCCCGTACCCAGGTGGTGTCGGGCGCGTTCCTCCGTGCCCTCCTGATCGATGCCATCCGATGCTCGGGTGCTGTGGCGTTTGATGATCTGTCCCGCACGGTGGCATTCACCTACGCCGCCGGAATGCGTGATCACGCCACGTACGAGTGCCGCCCCATGCCCACGCCCCGTACGCCGGTCTGTGGTGAGTGCGGTCAGTGGGAGAGCGAGCACGGGAACCCGAACGCGACGTGCTGCAGCAGGTTCGATGTGGAGCCGCGCCCGGACACCCCGCAGAACCCGCTCTGCGCAGCATGCGATCAGCCGTTCTTGCACCACGGCCGTCGGTTCACCGTCGCGTGCCGTGGCTTCTTCCGGAAGTGAGCCGGCCGCCGTCTCCGCATCGATCCGCGGCGCAGTGTCGCGGGCCGGTGCGGGGGCCGACGGTGCCCCCTTTGCCATCCATGACCCTCTCGGAGGTTTCACCATGCCCAGCAGCACCCCTGACGACAGCACGCGTCCCGCCACCATCGGCGAGCTGCGCAGGCTCTCCTTCCGGGTCGGCATCATCGCCGTCATGTTGGCCGTGTCCACGGCTGGTCTGACGATTCTGATCCTGATCGGCTCGTAGCGATCAGTCCGGGGCGGAGGGCTCGATGCTCTCCGCCCCTCCCTGCGCCACTGCGGTCTGCCGCTGTCGCCCGCGATGTCCGTCAGGGCCGTGAGCAGGGCGCGCCGTAAGCGATCCCGCCGGGCCATCATCCGTGCCTCCCCGCCGGCCCGCTGTCTCCCCTCTCATCTCACCCTGGAGAGTCCTTGTGATCGACCTGTTTCCCGCCGCGGCCAACCTTCTCCGCGCCATCGTGAACTCCCCGAACGGAACCGACTTCGACCCCGTGCGGGGCGGTCGGCTCCGTATGCACGACATCGACATGCAGCCGAACCGGTCCACTCTGACCACGCTGGTCGACAGCGGTCTCGTGGACTCCGTCGGCTCCCGGGTGCGCGCCACGGCGGCCGGACGGCAATGGGTCGCTGTGCACTTCGACGGTGCACCCCGTACGCACACCCATGACGGGCTGCGCGCTCTGCTGATTGCCGGACAGTCCGCCGTGCGGGCCGTCGAGAACCGCAGCTCCCGCAGAGTCCTCAGCGACGTCGACAAGGCCCTGTGCGCTCTGCCGCTGCTCGACATGGACGATCAGGCGTACAACATCGTTCAGGGCGCCATACGGGCCGTTGGGCGCGCCGAGGACTCCGAAACATGGGCGCTGCTGTCCGAAGCCGAGCATGGCCTGTCGCTGTGGCTGCACCTGCCCACGCCGAAGGGTTCGGGCACGGACGCAATCATGGCCGTAGCGACTCTCGCCGTGCACTGCGCGCGGACACGCGACTGGGGAACCGAGGGAGACGCGGAGCGCACGGCTCGGTACCGCGCCTACCAGGCCGGAGTGGAAGCCCTGAGCGCGATCGTCAGCGCCGTGCACGGCGACACTGACGTGCGCCGGAAGCTCGACAAGGCCATGACGACGTTCTTCGACGCCGTACGCCGTGCCATCTCGTACGAGGCGCTGTACGAGGTTCGCCGGGCCCTGGTGGAGTTCGCCCGCTCGTACGGCCTGTTCGTGATCGGGATGCGTCAGCCGCAGCCGTCCGACACGAGTTGGGAGTGGGAGCGCCGTATCGGTGACTCTGTCTTCCTGTTCCGTGTCGACCCGCCGATGTTCGACGGCGACCCGTACGGATCCGTCGCGGTACAGCGCGTCGGCGGGGTCGGTTGGGGCGATCGGGTCCGGTACTTCCCCCTCAGTTCGGACGAGAAGCGGCGGGCCGCTGTCGACGCCGCGCGTTACCGCATCTGACATCCGCCCGGCCGGCGGTCTGCCCAGCCCTCTTTCCCTTCGTGTGTCCTTGGAGGACTCGCCCATGACCACCATCGTCCGTACCGATCTGCGTCCCCTGATCGTCGCCGGGCAGTCCGCCGTTCGCGCTGTGGAAGACCGTGCTTCGGTGGCATCCTTGTTCGCCCTCGAACGCGCTCTTCTGGCCATGCACCCTCGGCAGGGATCGGCTGAGCGGCGCTTCGAGTTCGATGAGGCTCTTGCGAAGGCCGCAGCCGCGGTAAGGGGTGCGAAGAACCGGCCCGAGTGGGACATGGTGACCGACGTCGAGCGCGCCGTTTCCCGCCTGATGCACGAGCCGGACGGCGCGACGCTGGATCACCCGGCGGTGCGGGAAGTCGGCAAGCTCGCTGTCCGCTGCGGTATGGCCGAGGGGAAGGCCGGGGCGGCGGTTGCAAGGGCATGGAACCGGGCCTACCTACTCGGCATGGAGGCCCTGCACATAACGGCCGGGGCCACCTACGGTGAGCGGTCCGGGCGCGACCTGGACAAGGCCGTGACGGAGTTCCTGACCGCTGTACGCCGTGCAACTGCGTACTCGGCGCTGTACGACACGCGCAACGCCCTGGTGGAAGCCGCCCTCGCGTACGGACTGTTCGTCGTCGGGATGCGGCAGCCCATGCCGCCGGGCGGCCGGTGGGAGTGGATGCGTCACATCGGTGGCGTGGTCTACCACTTCGAGACCCTTCCCCCGTCGTACGTGGAAGGCAGCTACCCGTACGGGGCGATCGGGGTTCGCCGAACCGCCGGTGACGGCACGTCCGGCCCGGTGCGCTACTTCCCGCTCAGCCCGAAGGGGAAGCGTCGCAACCCGGTGATGGAAGCCCTGTACCGGATCTGATACCGCCCGGCCCGGGGCGCGTCGTCCCGGGCCGCCGGCCCGCTGTCCCCTTCCCTCAGCCGCCGCTCCCGTGGCGGCCGTGAGCAGGGCGCACCGTGCCCGTTCCGTACCTCGTACCTACCGCTTGGAGATGACCCCTTGTCCACCATGACTCCGGCTGCTCCGCCCGTGGAGCCGTCCGCTGTGTTCCCGATGCCGTCCGTCCCGATCGCGTTCGCGGACGGCGACCGCTACGAGTGGCCCGACACCGGTGACGTGTGGGTCCGTTCGGCTGCGGACTGGATTCCCGCGCCGGACGACAGGAGCGGCTTCCTCTCGGACGCCGAGGTGCGCGCGAGTCTGCACCGGGCCGTCGTGCAGTGGGACGTGAAGCCCCGGTTCGTGCCGGTGGTGCCCGGGGAGATCCTGCCGGGCATGCGGCTGCACAGTCTCTTGGACCTGCTGCATCTGGACATCGGCGGTGCGCGGTCCGTCGCCCAGTACGTCCGGTCCGACGCGGGCGGGAAGCTGGTGCCGCTGCGGGAGTCGGTGGCCGAGCATGCCGAGGACTTCGCGTACGACGTCCCCGGGACCGTCACCTACAGCGACGCCGTTCACGTCCTGGACGTGATCCTTGCCGAGCAGCTGGAGGCGGAAGTCTCCTACGACGCGGCCGCGGGACGGCTGTACGCCCGCTACGTCCGGCACGTCGCCGGCTGGGAGACCACGATGCTTCCCCAGACCGTGGAGTGCCTGCACGTGTTCATGCTGTCGGCTTCTCCGGCGGAGGCGTAGCCGTGTCGAGAGAGAAGGAGCGCGACCTGTTCGGGGGCATCCTCATGCGGGAGTTCGGTGAGTACGCCACGGCGCTGACGGAGGCCGGGCACGACTGGACCGTGTGGGAGACCGCCGTGTGGCCGCCGGACAGTCGTCTGAATTGGTTGCATGGCCGGTTCCTCCTCGCAAGGGAGTGCGCGGGCGTGTCCGAGCTGCGCCCCACCGACGGAGAGATCAGCCAGGAGTACAGGGCGCGGCTGGCCTACCTGGAGATGTTCCCCGACGGCATCCCGAGCCTCGCCGATGGGTGATCGTCCGCCGCATCCCGTGGCGGCCCGACTCGCCGCCCTCCGCTCCCGGTTTCCCTTCCCCCACCGCAACGATTAGGAGTGACCATCATGTCGAACAGCAGCACTACCCCCCGTCGTGTGCTCGCGTCCGTGGACCTGGCTGCCCGCGTGACGACGCTGCTCTCCCTGACCTTCCCCGAAGCCGGTCCGGCGGGAGGAGAGGGCTTCCGTGTCCTGTCGCACGATCAGCAGGAGCCGCGCCGCATGTTCGTCCGCTGGTACGGCGCCGAGCCGACTCGACCGGGGTGGACGAACGGGCCGGAGCTCGGCGTCGAGAAGTACCGGGCGCGGATCGTTGAAACGCTCATGCGTGCCGGGTACGCGGTGACCAACTCGCCGGGGAGCGGGGACGTGTACGTGGCGGACCGGCCGGTGGACACCGCCGGAGCCCGGTTTGGGGCCGTGCCCTCCGATCTGCCGTTCAGTGACCCGTGGGTGGTTCTGGACCTGTGGACACGGGTGGACGTGACCACCGCGGCGGCCGAGAGAGACGCGATAGCGGAAGCGATGCGGCTCGACCGGGCGCACGTGCTAGAAGACGCTCGGCGCATCACCGCGTCCGCGCCGGACCTGTGGCCGCACCTGGAGCGCGCTGACGAACTCCTCGGCGACGGCGTGCGCTGGCTGAGTCAGGAGGTTCACGACGTGACCCGGTACGGGGATGTCGTCGAGCACGAGCGGATAGACGCGCTGGTGCGGACGGCGAACACGCTGCGAGCCGGCCGGGAGGTCACCGTGCAGGGGCGCATGGTGGTGTGGGAGGAGCCGGAGCCGCTGCTGCGGCCGAACCCGCCGCTGTACGAGGTGCGTTGGGTGCCGGTGAGCAGGACTCCGTCCGTGGGGTTCTTCCCTGCGTGGCGGTACGGCCTGGTGGAGGCGAGTGCGGTGACGTTGCTGATCGGGGCCGGTCTGCGGCCGGTGGTCTACGGCGAGCCGATCGGTGACGGTGCGTGGATGTGCGAGCAGGAGGGGTTCATGGTGAGCCCGCTCGACCCGTCGGAGCCGTCCGTGCCGGGCATTCAGGTCGACGCCATGGGGCGGACGGCGGGTGAGCAGCAGGGGCGCATACCGGAGGTTCTTCGGGCGGGCGGCTGGACGGTGGAGGAAGACCCGACCTGGGCGGGTTCCTTCACGGCGTTCCCGCCGGCGGGATAGTCCGGCTGTTCCCCGGGGGAACAGTTCACGGTTCGGATAAGCCGAACCCCCTTCCCCAACCCCGGACATGGTGTACACTTTTCCTTGTTGGACCGCACGAGCGAGCGGAACCAACACCAACGCTCCGAACCCGACCGGAAGGCACCACCATGCCCGCGACCCGTTCCCGCAAGCGCACTCCCGTCGCCCCGCAGGCCCCCGTCGAGCCCGCCTGGCATGCCATCGAAGAGCAGGTGTGGGCCGCTGCGGAGAAGCGGAAGGCGCAGGCTGTGCGCACCGACGTCGAGGCCCGTGCCCTCGGCTCCTACCTCGTGTTGGCGCACACCGCCTACCGCGAGGACGGTTCGGAGTTCTGGCTCTCCGCCCACCTGACCAACCCGCATGGCTGCATGGTCGCCTCGCTCTCCCCGCTGGATGAGAGCGGCACCTTGTGGCGTCACCGCGTCACCTACACAGCCGTGGAAGTCGCCAGGCACGTGTCGCTGATGGACGCTGCAAACGCTGCGGCTCTGGAAGCCGTCGAGCGCGGCGCGTGGTCGGCCGTCGAGTGCGAGGACGTCGAAGCGGCCTACGCCGCCCGCCCGCGCCCCGTGCTGTGCGAGGCGTGCGGCCGATAGGCCCCGCCCGGGGAGGCGCCCCACGGCCTCCCCGCCCAGCGGCCCCGCGCCGCCCCCCCCGTCCTTCCTTCACCTTCACCCCGGTCGGCGCGCCCGTCCGCGCGCCCGCCTGCCCGAATACGGAGCACCCTCATGACCTCTCCCGGCTTCCTCGCCAACATGCGCACCGCCGTTCAACGTGAGGCGGAGCGCTCCAGACTTGAAGCGGCCCGACGGACCGCCGACCAGCAGCTCACCACTGCCCGTCACCGTCTGCGCGACGCGAACAACGCACTCGACCGCGCCCGCGCCCACCTGTCGAAGTCGGACAAGTACCTCGCGCTGTACCCGCCGGGCACGGAGCGCCAGGAGGACCGCGAACACCAGGCGCAGCAGCTCCCCAAGCTGGTCCGTCGGAGCGGGTACGCCGCCGCTCTCGCCGCAGCCGCCGCCGTGGTCAGCGAGTCCGCTCACCTGGAACTCGCATGGCAGGACAGGCCCGTGCGCAAGGAGCCGGGCGCGGCCCTCGCCGATGTGGTCGGTGACCGGCTGGACACGGTCGTGAACGCCCCGGGCTACCGGGTGACCGTGCATCCGCAAGGGGATGTCCTCTGGAGCAAGACCGAACGCGGCCTGGTGCGCCGATCCCGCGCTCGCTCCATCGTCTCCGCCTGGTTCACGAACCCTCACGCCCGCGTCCTCCAGGACGTGGAGGGGCGGCTGTTCATCGTCCAGCTGCTCTCTGTGATCGAGCTGGTGCCCACCGACATTGCGCCGCCGCGTACAGAGGCTGACGCGCTGCGGGCCGCACTCGCGACGTACGGCTTCCCCGCCGTCCAAGACGGTGAAGGCGGCATGACGTGGCTCTCCGCGCCGCTCAACCCGCTCACCCCCGAAGACGACGTGCACAGCGGGCTGCACTACCGGGTGAACGCCGGCGAGCAGGTCGACCGCGTGGCATCCGCGCACGCCGAGAGGTTCAGCGTCGCCCTGTACGACGAGGAAAGCGACTACGTCGACAGCTTCTACGGCTCCCGCGACGGCATGGCCCTCGCCGAGGCCTGCGCGCACACCGCCCGTGCCATCGCCGAGGACTCCGCACAGCACCCTTCCCGCCGCTGACCTGGAGCGCCGCACTGCCCGCCCGCGCTCCGGCACGGGCGGAGGTGTGCGGAACGAGCGGCCCGGCCGCCCGCACGACAAAGAGTGCAACCGGTACCGGCGGCCGTGAACCACGCCTTCCCCACCTTCTGATCCCTGCTCGCCGCCCGGCCGGAGTCTCCGGCCGGGCCGGAAGGAACACCCATGTCCCTCACCCCTACGGGCGCGCGCATCCTGCACTGCAACGACAACGGCGTCGTCTCCGGCCACCCCGCCGCCATGGCCCGACTCGAAGCCGACGGCCTGGTCGTACCGCACAACGCCGCCGCCGGTACGCACCGGATGACCGAAACCGGAAGGAAAGCACTCGACGAGTGGCGCCAGACCCACGGCGCCCCGGCGGCCCCGCTCGCCACCATCCCGCCCAAGCTCCCCAAGAAGGTCCACGAGGCGGTTGTGACGGCCGCACAGCGCCCCGATCAGCTCGTACCCGGCAGGGACGACCAAGCCGCGTACTGGGCGGGGGAGACATGGTTCCGCGGCCCCACGCTGCGCGCCGTTCACGCCGCCGGGTACGCGGACATCCGCCCCACGTCCTGGGACCCGGAGCCGATGACGTACGAGCAGACCGGGCGAAGTCTGTTCCTGACCCCCGCCGGCCGCGCGTACGCCCGGGTGCGCGGCAACATCGACGTACGGCGCAGGCGCATCGTGATCATCGCGTGCGGAGATAAGAAGCTGCCCGACCCGGGCCTCAACGAGTACGGCAACCCCAACCCCGGCTACCCGGCCGGCAAGCTGTACATCGGCGACTATCACGTCTCTCTGCGCTCTGCGGCAGACACTCTCACCAGCCCGTCGCTGATCCGCATAGCCTCTGCGCTCCACGGACTGGTCGACCTCCAGCGGCCCCTGCACCCCTACAACGTGAGACCTGGCGATCCGCGGGCCGTCACTCCCGAGCGGATCGCCAGTGACGCCGCCGAGCTGGGCACGGACGACGCTGACGTGATTTTCCTGGGCGGTCAGGACTACGTCGACCTGCTGCGCCCGTCGATCCCGCACCTGTTCGCGCCGTTGACGGGCGGCATGGGGTCCCAGCGCGGTCAGTGCAAGCAAGCCCGCGAGAGCGCCGGTCGGCGCGAGGTGTGGTGGAAGACGGCCGCCGCCCTGCACGAGAAGCACCACGCGACGCAACGCACGGCCTGATGGTTGCCTGTCCCGCCCGGACCGGCCGGGCGGGGCGGGGAGCTGCACAGTCCGCGCTCCACCACCCCATGCGACGGAGACACACCGATGAACGACACCCAGACCGAGACCGAGCAGCAGCCGGAGCTGCCCGACTGGCTCGTCAAGGCGGAGGAGGAAGCCGCCGCCCGGCAGAAAGCCGCCCGGCAGGCCGAGCGAGCCGCCGCCCAGCGGCACGCCGACCTGGTGAACGAGCACCTGAAAGAACTGGGTATCGAGCCCATCGAGCCGGCCCGGGTCGACGACGCTGAGTTCTTCACGGTGCTGCGGCCCGCGTTCCTCGCCCCGGGGGACTACCAGGCCGACGAGCATCCCGTCTGGGCCAGCTACGACACCAACCGGGGGGTCACTGTCAACGTCGGCCCTACGGACCGGCCGTACGCCACCGAGTACGCGGCGAACCTGACCTCCGTCAAGGACGTGGTGGATGCCCGCCACGCGGGCCCGGCCGCCCAGCCCCCGAGGCCGGTCCAGGAACTCGACTGGCGCGCGGAGGCCATCCGTCGAGTCCGTCCGATGCGGAGCGGGCGCACGGACGGCGACGCGGTCTCTCAGGCTCTCGATGGCATGACGGCCGTCATGCTCAGCCTCGCGCCGAACGGCCGCCCCCCGGTCCCGACCGGTACGGAAGTGGATCTGGATTGCGAGTTCCTGCCGGGCGACCTGAGTCCATCGGGGCTCGTCTCCCTTGCGCTGAACGCCGGGCCGGGCCGCACTTTGTACCTGGTGAACGCCGATATGGACACCCTGGCCGTGCGGAGCAAGCAGTTCATGCGCGCCGAGGTGTGGCCGTGTCTGCCGCTGACCCTGGATGGCGAGCTCGACCGCAGCCACCCCGACGTGCAGAGCTACGACGAGATCCGTCGCCGGGTGGAGAAGTTCTTCGCCGGGCTCGGCAACGACGTCACGCTGTGGGTGTACTGCGGTGCTCAGGACGTGATCCGACTTCACACGCTCTGGGGCAACGACTGGCAGGTGATGCCGGGCTCGGTGCCGCAGTGGGCGGACGATCTTGCCCGACTGCGCCGTGAAGCCGGCGGGGTGAAGCTGCCGCCGCACACCGGCCGCCGCCATCACGCCCTGGAGGACACCGAGCATCAGCGCCAGGCACGCGCATACCTGCGCGGCCTGATCGGTTGACGCCATTCCGACCCTGCTGTCAGCGGGGTGCGGCAGAGTGAGCGGGGCGGAGCCAGTCGAGTTGGCTCCGCCCCGCTTCAGTATCAACGAAACGAGGAGTACGTGAGCAGCGATGAAGGCGGGGGCCGCCGCATCGAGGAGGATGCGGTGCAAGCCGGTGTCCACACCAAGGCGCCCATCACCAGGTTGGACGCCCAGTCCGCTCACCTGCTGGGCGAAGCGGTCATTGTGATGATCCAGCCGGACACCGTGACGGTCACCGCCGAGGACGGCAAGTTGCTGGCCGCTGACACGGTGGAGATGACGGTGAAGCAGCACGGAGGTGAGCCGTTGTCGCTGCCGCCCGACTTCTCGGGCGCTTCGGTGCCCGGCTGGACCGCCCACCTGAACACAGAGAATGACGAACTGCTGATCCACTTCCCGGGGGGGTACGTCTTCTACGACGGCACGATGCCCACCACGGAGCAGTGGCGGAAGGACACCGCGGCCGCCGGCAGCGCGGTCGTTATCACGGGGCCGATCGCGACCGTCGCCGACATCGAATCGGTACTCGTGTCGGGCCGTGCGCACTGGACTCGGATCCCGTTCACCATCGGATCGGGTCCGGCTGGGAGCAAGGCGCGCCCCACAGTGCGGGTGGTGGAAGGGACTGCGGCCGAGGAATCGCCGAAGGAGGAGCCTTCTAACGCGGAGGCGGTGACGGCTGCCGCTGCAGAGCGGTGCTATGCCTTGGTGCGCGAGATGCGGCAGCACTACCCGAGCGTTCTGGGGCAGATGACTCAGTTCGCGGACCGCAAGGGCGCCCCCGGGTTCACGGACTGGCCCGATTGGTGCTGGGTGCCGATGGCCGGCGCGTACACCGTGGTGTGCCCGACCGGCGCGATGCTGCCCGGCGATCCCCGCGCGGGCGATGTCGCCCGCGTGGCCGCGCTGTCCACCTGGTGGCTGACCAAGGGCGTGTACTGGATCGACCCGGAAGCAGGGGCCAAGCACGTGGCCACCGCGTGGAGTGCGCCCGGAGTACCAGCGGAGAGGCCCCTTCCGCGCGAGCGGCTCCTCCGGGACCTGCCCCAGCAGTGCGTGTACATCGCGGTGCCGCCATACCTGCAAGAGGCCGGGCAGACGCCGCCCATCCGAGGCGTTTTCGTGCACCTGGAACACGACTACCGGGGCGACCGTCCGGAGCTGCGGCTGCTCATCGACCAAGACGGCACATGGGACGGGCTGTTGGGCACACCCGTCCTGCTGGACCGCCCGACCTTGCTGGCTTCGGCACGCGAGCAGATCAAGCCCGAAGCGTTCCCGGGGCTCGTGGACGACGAGCAGCAAGAGACGCTGGCCAAGCTGGTCCGGCTTGCGCCATTTATGGTGTGGCCCGCGGTTGAAGCCCTGATCGACCCGGAGTTGGTCATCAGCGGGTGGGATCTTCCCGGCGAGCAACCGAAACCGGCCACGCCACGCGCCACGGGCGTGCCTCGGTGGAAGGGCGCAGCGAAGGCTTCGCGGTGGCGGGTGGGAGTTTCGGCACCGCGACCGGGCTTGCGTACGGTCTGAGCTACTCGCCGTTCGACAGGTGGAGGGGCTCCGGGCGATTCCGGAGCCCTTCCACTTCAGCCGTTGAGGACTTGGAGTTCCTCAGGGGTGAAGGGCGGCTCCTCCAGCTTGTCCTTGAGCGGCCCGATGGCAACGGCGATCAACGTGCTGGGCCGTCCAAGTGTGTGGGGGCCCGCCTCCATCGTGACTACGTCGGTCAGGTCTCGTGCGACGCGGCCGGAACCGGTGGCGGTGTAGATCAGCCGGTCCACGAAGCGGGCCGAGACCCGCTCGCCGAACGTGGGCCCGGTATCGGTGGCTCCGGGGTAGAAGACATCCGACCCGGTGGCGAAAGCCCAAGCCGTCTGAACGTGCGGCGTGATGGCCTTCTGGACACGCTGTGCCAGCCGCGGCGTGCCCCATCCGTGCCGCTGAATGGTCTCCTGAAGGGTGACGGCGCTCTGTGCTGCGACGGTCATACCGTGCCCGTACACGGGGTTGAAGGCGGCAACGGCGTCTCCGAGCACCACAAGGTTCTCCGGCATGGCCGTCTTCTCGTAGTAGCGGCGCCGGTTCGCCGTCGTGCGAGTGACCGTCACGTCAGTGAGCGGAGTGGTGCGGGCGAGTATCTCCCCGACGATCGGATGCCGTAGCTGCAGGGCGAAGTCCACGAAATCGGCGGGGTCGTCGGTGGGCTGGCCTCCGCGGGTGCCGGAAAGCGTGACGAGCCAACGGTTCCCCTCGATCGGCAGGATGACCCCCGCCTTCCCGGGACCGTCCCCTCGGGGATCGGCCTGCACATTGATGATGGGCCAATTCTCTGGAAGCTCCGCCGGGGCCTGGTAGATGCGGCTGGCGTACACCAGCCCTGGATCGACAGCGCGGGTAGCCGGCTCGGGAGCGCCGAGTTCCTTGAGCCAGTGCGGCGTGCGTGATCCCCGACCGCTTGCGTCGAAGACCATGTCGGCCGAGATCGTCTCTTCGATCCCGTCGGTCCCACTGATGCGGACTCCGGTGACCGCCGCGGCGGTGCCCTCCAGGCCGATCACGTCGGTGCCCTGGCGGAGGGTGATGCGTTCGCCGCTGCTCTTGAGGACCTGGTCGCGGACAACGACGTCGAGCAGGTCGCGGGTACATCCGATGACGTAGTGGCTTTCGGCCCAGCGGCGGAACCAGCCCGCAGGGCTGTAGCCGACCATGCCCGTGGTCAGCGGTATACGGCGGGCTCCTGCCGCGGCGAGTGCCTTCTCGGTGCCCGGGAGCAGGGTCTCGATCGCGTCTGCGCCGCCCGACCAGAGCAAGTGGACGTGATGGGCCTGCGGCAGGTTCTTGCGTGGTGCGGGTTGCTCGGGGAGAACGTCGCGTTCGATGACGGTGACGTGCGCTGTATCGCTCAAAGCCTGTGCGGCAAGCAGGGCGGTGAGACTTCCTCCGATGACGATGGCGTGCGGGGATCTGAGGCCTACGGGTGCGGTGCTCATGGGGCCACGCTTTCGCTCTTGGCGGCTGCTGGGACACGGGCCGCCTGCATCCTGGGGGGCTTGCGGAGTGCTCGGGAGATAGCGATGACGTCATCCATGCCGTCCGCCGGCAGCCGCGAAGGGGGTTTGCGGTTCTCGACGCTGGTGGAGCTCAGTTGGTCGACGGCGTTTGTGATGGCGGCCGCGGTGGCGTGGGCGTGGGCAGCCTCGGGGGTGTGGCCAGTGCGGAGATACTCCTCGCGGATTTGCTCGCGAAGGGTCTCGTCCAGGAGCGGCGCCAGGTGACGCAGGGCATCGCGGACGATTGTCTGGCGCTGGGTCAGCCGCAGGTCGAGCGGGGCGAATCGGCCCAGCGACACGGGGGCGGATGAGGCCGGCACGGAGTCGAGGGTGCGGGCCAGAGGGCCCAGCGCCCAGTACTCGCGCCGGGTGTTCCACCGGTGGGTGATGCCTTCGCCGACGTGCGGAAGGATGAAGCCGAGGGCGATGAGCACGCCGACCACTGCGGCGATGGACGGAGCGAGGTCGGTGGACATCCAGTCCAGGTCGGTTCGGCCGAACCAGCGGGCGACGACCGGAGTCAGTTTGGCCACGTCGTACAGGATGTTCGCGGCGTAGCCGAAGCTGAGCAGTACAACGCCGGCGTGGAGCCAGCCGGTACCGCGTACGTGGCTTCGCCATCTCCACAGCAGCACCGAGGTGATCAGTACAGCGACGGTGTGCCCGAGCAGGTACAGCACGATCATTTCGCGCATGTACGGCGTGGTTGCGTAGTAGGTGTCCAGGTCCCGCAGCCGCTCGACGTCGTGGTCGCCGAGAGAAAAAAGGATCCACAGCGCGGCGCAGAGCGTGCCGTAGCCGCCGTACACCCAGAATCTCGCGCGGCGGATACTTTCAGGCGTGCCACCACGCCATTTGATGACGAGTAGAAGGCAGGACGCGCAGAACCCGGTGAGCAGGCTGTAGACCCAGGGGCCACTGAAGTTTGTGATCCCGGTGATGTCGTTCACTACGACGATGGTGGGCGGCGCGGCGAAGATGAACACGCAGCACGCCGCTAGAAGCAATCCGCAGACCTGGCGCAGTAATGGGTTACGGAACGCGCGGATGAGCGTCGGCAGTTTGTAGACGAGTGCCACGAGCAGAACAACGGCCGTAATGGTGTACGGGTTGTAGATGAGTTGGCTGAGGGTCACAGTCAGCCCTGCAATCCTCGGTAGCCCAGCGTGACGCCGAGACGGTGGGCGACGTCGTCGATGGGGGGCGGCGCTGCGACGTTCGGGTCTGCGAGCCAGCCGCGCATCTTGGTGCCCAGGAGCAGGCCGAACCCTTCGGCTGACACCTCCTCTTCCTGGTGGGAATGGCTGCGGGACGCGACGCGACGGGCCAGCTCCGGCCAGTCAACTTCTGTGGCGAGAGCGGCCCTCGCCGCGGCTGAGCCGCCATCAACATCGTGACCGCAGTGCCCGGCGTACATGTGCCAAAACTCGTGTCCTAGGACGACCAGTTTGTGAGGGGGAGCCAGGCTTTCCTCCACCACGATGACGTCCTGCTCGGGCAGGTCCAGCCACAGGCCTGTCGTGTGGCTGGCGAGCTCAGGAGGGAAGGCACGGATGCTCAGCAGAACGGGCCGTTCGCGGCGCACGCTCATGGCGTCGCACAAAGCCTCGAAGATTGCTGTTGGCTCTGCGGGTACGTCGACCGCTGCAGTGACCGCGGCTCCGAGGTCAGCCATTAACTTGCGCTGCTCCCTGGCCACAGCCCGATTCGATATCTTCTTCATCGGTCGCCCTCCGGGCTTTCCATACGGGCGATCTTGGTGTTAACCACTTTGAGGCTGTTGGTGATGTCAGCGACCATTTTGGCGACTTCCACCAACTCGCCTTGGCCCCACATCGTGATGCTTCTTCCCGCGATGTGCGTGACCCCGAGATCCTTGAGCTTCTTCTCGGGGTCCGCCGTGATTTCGAGATCGAAGACGACGGACTGGAGCTCGCGGTTCACGGCTTCGGCCGGCGAGTCTGTGAGGAAGGTTGGAGCTACACCGTAGAACCGTGCGAGGTCGGCGCCAGCGGTGATGCTCGGCTTGGCCTGTCCTGCGACCAGCTTCTTGACCCATGTCGTCGTCGCTCCGAGCGCGGCAGCGATGTCGCGGATGTCGAACGGCTCACCGTCGGCGTTCGTGTGGACCTCGTACAGGAAGCGGACGCGGTCGCGTACCAAGGAATCCGCATCGGTGGGATGCGGCTGGCCGCCGGCGAGCAGAGCCGTCACGTCTTCCCGGGGAACGCCGGTGTCGTAGCTGAGGCGTTGGATGTCCAAGCGCTCAGCGCGGTCGAGGCCGCAGATCCTCAGTAGCTCATCGATGCGGTGCAGCGTCTGCGGCAGAGAAGGGTTGGGCTCACTCACCGTGGCTCTTCCTCGTGGAACGATCGTTGCGGGCATGGCACGAAACTTTCTCGTGCGAACTATGCCCCTTGCGCAAGGCGCACACTAGAGGTTCAGAACGATCGTTGCCCAGCTCGGGAACGATCGTTGACAGGCTGACTATGCCCGTAGCAAGATCCGGCGAGGACGCTGTGAAACCAGATGACAACAGGGGGTACAAGGAATGAGTGTCATCGCAAGCGTCTGCCGACGGGACGGAATCTTGCAGTGACCATCAAACCGGAGCGGTGGCCTCCGCGCGGAACAACACACTTCGAACGTGCGCCGCTGGCCATCCCTCCTGACAGCTACTCAGCACTTCTTCCGGAAAAGCCCTCTTTACCTGTAGGGCTCGCCATGACTCGACGTTCCCGCTTCCCCGTACCGGCGACTGACGCCGCCTCTGCTGAGGCGTGCACCATCGCCCGCCCCATCCTCCGGCTGATCCTCGGTGTTGTCGCCGGAGCCGGCTCCGGCGACAGTGGTGCAGTCCTGCGCCGCCGCATCGAGGCATGTCTCGCTGAGCTGGTCGCCATCGCATACACCGCCAGCAGCGGCGACGACCTGCTGTGTTCAGTGTGGGTGGACGCCGACCATGTCTTTCTCTCTGTCGATCATGACCAACCGCTGCCCCGGGTGCCTGGCGACGACGCCATGAGCCTGAGCGCGGTGGTGTCCATCGCCGACGACTACGGCAGTGTCGTCACCGACACCGGCAGTCAGACTTGGGCCGCGATCCGCCGCCACTGATGTATGCCTGCTGCTGCCGGGAACACTGCTTTTGCCTGACACGTCACCGCGGAGACCTGTCCGCTATACCCGAGCAAACCCTCCAGCCCATTGGACCTCAGCCCGGGAAAGCCAGCCAGAGCGCGCCGGCAGGCGAATGATGCGGCACGCGTGTGCTTCAGCAACCCAATCCGGTATCAGCCACGCTGCCCTGTTGTTGCGATAGAGGGGTCACCCCGGGGCACGGTCAGACTGTGTGATTGCTTAGCAGGCACCCCGAGGACCGCAGCGCTTGCGCGAGGACCGCAGGGACACCCCTACGTAGCTGCAGGTGAGAACTTCCTTGATGCACGTAGAGGGCGCAGCCCCCGCAGCTCTTTGACCTGCATAAACGCCGGAAAGATCGGCATCCTAGGATGCCGATATTGGCACCCTAGGATGCCAATATCGGCATCCTAGGGTTCCTTCGCGTACCACTCGTGACATGTCGCCAGCGGTACGCTAACGAACCCTAGGATTCCTTCGCGTACCCCAGATGACATGTCACGAGTGGTACGCGGGCGAATCACCCAGTTCCTTCACGTACCACTGGTGACATGTCACCAGTGGTACGATCCGCGCCAACAAGAGAAAGCCCAGGTCAGGGGTCGTTAGTGCCGAATCAAGGGCGCAGTGGACACAGCAGAAAGCTGGTCAACACCGCGACCGGTGAGGTCCATGAGCTGTACGACGCGGAAGAGAACCGCAGGTCGTACAGCTTCGGCGGCCGGCACGGACAGTTCAGCTTTGAGCGCGTCCTAGCCATGCTGGCTGCTGACTCGGGGATCACCGGTGACGAGTTCCGCCTCTTTTTCTACTGCGGAATCATGACGTACAACGGGAAGGGTGGTGCCAACGCGAGGGAGTCTGCCGAGTACCTGGGCCTGACTCCGCAGGCGACGAGAAGGATGTCGAAGAAGCTCGCGGAGCACAAGATGCTCCTGGTGGCCGACAGAATCGGCCGGACAATCAAGTATCGGGTGACTCCCCACATCGTCTCCAGCCTCTCGGGGCGGGAGCAGTCCGAGGAAGCAGCCGCCTACCACCTGCCGACTCTGCCGGGCCGTCCGGCACAGAGACGAGGGGCCTGATCCATGGCACGTCAAAGCCCGTATCCGGAGCTCGAAGCGCTCCAAAGGCGCATAAGCGGCCTGTCGCATCTGAAGCAGGGCGTCATCATGACGTACGCGATTCTGGGCGGCCTGGAGAACAGCGTCGAGCGCACCGCGACAGATCTGGCTGAGATGATCGGCGTGCCCCGGTCCCACTTCTCCCGAGCCCGCAGCGAGCTGGCAGCTGCAGGCTATTTGGAGTACACGCACCGCGAGGGCCAGGTGCACTTTTACCGTCTGGGCGAGGAAGCGACTGGCCGCGAGGTCGTCGTGCCGCTGCGAAGCCGGCCGACCGGCTGAGGCAACCGGACAACGGAGGAGGGGCAGAAGGGCCTGTGCCCTTCCGCCCCTCCTTCATCGTGTGCGCAGCAGTCGAGTCAGCTCTGTCGCCTCCTGCTCAGGCGGTCTGACGCCTTTCCTGCCTGGTAGTCCGCCAAGTCCTTGTCGCTGTGGTAGGCGACCGGTATGTCCTCTGCGGTGTCCCAGATCGCCCACGGCAACGGCTGTCCGCGGTAGCGCTCGCCGTCCTCGGGCCGGTACTCCGTCACATACCGCGGCTTCGGCCGGTCGTTCAACGCGCCGACGGAGGCGAACAGGTGGGCGATCCGCTCTGCAGTGTCGGGGGAGACGGGCTGAGGCTCTGCGAGGGCGGGGGAGGAGTGCGGAGGCGCCGGCCAGTTGTTGGTGTCCAGGCCTACGGCCATCAGCTCCGGGAGCGGCGTTCCAGTGGCGCGCGCCAGCAAGTAGGTGCGCTGCTCCTCGCTGGTGCCCGTGCGCCGTTCGCCCAATGCGATATGCACCGTCCTCAGCTTGGCAACGATGTCTTGGATGTTGTTGTCGCCGGGGCCATGGTCCCTGCGGGCCTTCGCCAGCTGGTCGATGGCCTGCGAGCGCCATGCTGAGATGCCTTCTGCCTCCGCCATCTGCACGTTCCCAAATCGTGTCGCCGGGCAGTATCGGGCCTGCCCGTGGGGTTGTCCGTAGCTCATGACTCACGGACCCTCGCAGTGGTTGCAACCAGACTTGATAACCGGCCCCAGCCGGGGCTTGGCCCGGGTGCTTCTTTGAAGGGGGCGAGGGCGAGGCTGCGCTTGCGCGCAGGCATCGAAGAAGGGCAGGCCTGGGGCCGGTTATCAAATTTTCTCAGTCCCTACCTGCTGGTGATCTCACCGTAGTTGATGCTCAGTGGAGAGTGAGGGGCTGTCTTCACGAGCGAGTCCCAGAGAACGGGTGGCGGCGCACCCGCTTGAAGCGGGGGACCTCGCCGTGCCGTTCGACGGTGATGGAGCCGTGGCGGCGGCCGGCTTTGAGCACCTTCTGTGCCTCCTCGAAAGGCAGGTCGAGGAGACGTGCGCTCTCGGAGGCGCACATCCATTGCGCGAACGGAAGCCGGTTGATCCGGTCCGCCAAGTTGGCTCGGGGCATAGTGGCTTCCTCCTTCTTGGCTGACCCGGGTCGCTCGTCCCCGGGCGTGGCCACACACCATAGTGCACACCGTGTCCGTGCATGTCGTATGCCGCGTGCAGAAGGAGGGGTCGATCACGAGCATGAATTGCGGTTTTGTGGTTAGACGCGACACGCCCGCGATGCGAGAGTAACGGTTCTGTAACCGACCCTAGGGGAAGTGGCATTGCCCCTGGATCAAACGAGCCCGTATCGCCCGTAAATGACGGGTTGTCAAGGTGTATGAACCGTGATGCTTCGGTGTGAAAGCAACCTATGCCCTACATGCTTCGTTTTCGAACCGGCGTGCGAATCAGTAGTGGCGCGCTTGATCGTGACTGTCGGAAGATGGCGTTCCAGAGGCCGATCAAGACCGAAGCGAGGCGGTATGCCCAAACCCAGCGCGAACGCGAGTACGTCGTGCGACGGGGAGACCGGGCAGGCGCTGGAGGCCGCCGCGCAGCTCGCGGCCGAGGACCCGAGCAACAAGGCGGCGCTCGCCGAGCTGTTCTACGCCATGTACGAGCCGATCGCCCGGTACATGAACGGACGCATCCAGGATCCGTCCACGGCTGAAGACCTCGCCCAGGAGGTCTTCGTGAAGGTTGTTCAGAACATTCACACGTACACCGGCGCCGGCATCAAGGGATGGATCTGGGCCATCGCCCGCAACGTCTACAACGACTACTTCCGGCCGATGAAGAACCGCGGGTTCGAACAGCCCACCGGCGACTTCTGGCACCTGGACGCACCCAGCACGGAGATGGGGCCGGAGGAGAGCGCCGAGTGGGCGGAGCTGCGCGGCGCGATCAGAGGAAAGCTGGACAAACTCCCCAAGGCGCAGGCCATGGTTCTGGCTCTGCGTATTACCTGCGAGTTCAGCGCGGCGGAGACGGCGGAAATTATGGGCCGTCCAGTGGGTACGATTCGAGTGTTGCAGTGCCGCGCGCTGGCTAAGCTGCGTGGACTAATGCCCGAAGGTGACAGCAAACTGGCAATGTATCTGCTGTCCTCGTCCGACACGGAGCGGGAAAAGGGCGCGCGAGCAACATCAGTGAGGCTGAAGGAGAAGGACGATGTGGGCTCTAGGGGATAGCGCCGTCGCAGCGCAGCTTGAGGGCTGTCTGTCCGGCGACGCGGAACCTCAAGGCCCGGAGATAGCCGGCATGGTGATGGCTGCCGGAGCACTCACACCGCGCCGTCCCATCCGCGAGGGCGCCCGTAACCGCGCCATGGCGGCCATGATGCGCGAGGCCGAGCGACAGGCCAGCCCGCCCGCCGGAAACCACGTCGAAGACCTCACGGACCCGGGCGTCCACGCCCGTGTCGCGCAGGCCGGGCCGAAACTGAAGCTCACGGTCGCAGACATCGAGGAGATCGATGACGGGCGTCTGGAGGAGATCGCCGCCAACGTTGCGGCCTACCTCGGCCAGAACGCTCCGGACCGCAATTCGTGAGCAACACCCAGGAACTGCGCGTCCTCGAACAGGACATGGGCGCTGGCGCCATCACGTTCGAGGACCATGAGCAGGGCGTCACCTACCTCTTCGTACACCCCGACCAGTCCTTCGAGTGGGCCGTCAAGAACGTTCTCAAGGTCTGCCCGGAGCTGAGCCTGTCGCGCGTGCAGGATCTCGTGCGCACCCACTGCAAGAGCGTCGTGGAGATGAACGAGCGGTTGGGCGTCGACCTGGTCGTACCGCGCTTCGAGGCCGCTCCCGACGCCGGCGTTATCCCGCCTGCCCCGGTGAAGATCAGTGGCCAGCACCGGCGGCCGCGGCCGCCGCGCTGGGCGAAGATCGCGGCAGTGGCGGCTCCCGCGGTCGCGAGCGGCATGCTCCTCGCCCAGTGGCTCAGCCCTAACTCCAACTCCACCACGGTCGTGGACGCCTCCGTCAGCCAGGACGACAAGGCGGCCGCCGGTACCTACCGCAGTGACGATTTCGAGGAGATCGCCGACGGCGGCGCGTTGAAGTGTGATCCGGTGGGCGCGTTCGAGGCCAAGTGTGTGGATGCCGACGGCAAGGTCATGTACAGCGAGGCGTCCGTAGGCACCTCCACGGCCTTCACCTTCTCCTACGACCTGGAGAAGATCGGCTTCCGCCTGTTCTCGGATGCGGACTCGGCTGCAGCGTGGGTCGCCGAACAGGCCAACCGGGAGCTGTACCAGAACGTCAGGCAGCACGGCCGCGTCGTGCTGTGGGGCACCGACGCCACGCGGCTGCAGGAGTGGAGCCGCTCGATCTCCGAGGACCCGCACGGCATACAGCCTGCGGTTGCCCTGCAGTCCCAGCACGGCGGCGGCATGTTGACGTCGGCGAACGCCGGACCCTTGCCGATCCGCCTCGCTGTCCTGGCTTTTGGAACTCTGGGTGTCACCAAGGAGACGGTCAAGCAGGCTGTCACGAGCGAGGATGCGCAGTCCTTCCAGCTCCTTCGGGCTGTCGCTCTCGTTCTCGGCAACGCTGACGGCAGCCAGCTCGGCATCGTCCCCTCGGGGCCGAGCGACGCGGTTGCCGTAGTCGCGGACGCCCCTTCCGGACCGGCTCACGATGACAAGGAACCCCACGGCGGAACGGCTCCGGTGCCGGTGCCCGACTCGGTGAGTTCAGGCCCTGTGGCCGGCACCACGCCCAGCGGCGGAGCGGTCACGACGCCCGCACCCGCACCCGCGCCCACTCCGTCCATGCCCGCCCCGGCCAAGCCCGCAACGGATCCGGAGCCTGTGACCGCACCTGCCCCGGAGCCGGGGCCAGTGGCCGAGCAGCCAGTGGAAGACCCCGCGCCGGTCGTCACCCCGCCGGAGAGCCCTCCGGTCGAGGACCTGCCGCGCCCGGACACACTTCCGGGTCCTCCCGTACAGGAGGACCCGGAAGGCGACGGACTGTCCTTGGACGCACTGCCTATGCAGTGGGCGGCCTAGAACGGCGGCTCCGGCTGCCGACTCGCACCGTTGCCCCACGGGTCGGCTGCGGCCGACCCAGGAGCGGGAGCTGACTGCTTCTGGACCGACACCTTGGTCACCGTCGCAGTCGCTCGCGTCAGCGAGGGCCCCACCTCGTCTACTTCCAGCTCGTAGACTGTGCGCTTCACCCCCTCGCGGTCCTCGTACGAGCGCTGCTTGAGCCGTCCCTGCGCGATGACGCGCATGCCGCGCGTGAGGGAATGGGCGACGTTCTCCGCCGTCTGACGCCAGACTTGGCAGCTCAGGAACAGGCTGTCGCCGTCCTTCCAGTCGTTGGTCTGGCGGTCGAAGGTGCGCGGGGTGGACGCGATACGGAACTTCGCGACCGCGGAGCCTGACGGAGTGAAGCGCAGCTCGGGGTCATCGACCAGGTTGCCGACGACGGTGATGACTGTCTCGCCTGCCACGGACGGGGCCTTTCAAGGGGTGGGGAGGGGGTGGCCGACCCGCGGAATTGCGGGCCGGCCGGGAGAGGTCAGGCGAAGAGGCGCGACCAGGTCTGCGGACCGGGCAGGCCGTCGGCTTCGCCGCCGGTCCAGCCCTGGGCACGCTGGAAGTCGCGGACGTTGTTCTTGTCGGCGTCCGACCACTTCGGGCCGGGGCCCTTCGTGTAGTGCTTGCCGTATCCCTTCTTCACCAGCTGCTTGCCGAGCGTGGTGACGTGGCCGTTGTTCTTGCCGGGGCCGAACTTCTCGCGGCCGGGGAACGGAGGGCTCGGCTTCGCGGTGACCTTGCTGGGCAGGGAGCCCATGAGGGTCTTGAGGCTGAACTCGCCGGGGACGCCGTCGGCGTCGGAGCCGGTGAAACCCAGAGACTTCTGGAACAGCTGGAAGTTGAGGGTGTCGATGTCCGTCCAGACCGGGCCGGGGCCCGACGTGTAGTGCGTGCCGAACCCGGCCTTGACCAGGGCCCTGCCGACTGCGGTGACGTGATCGCCCTCGGCGCCGTAGCCGTACGCCAGATCGTTGATGATGACCTGGTAGCGGACGGCTGACGTACCCGAACCGCCGGAGGGGGTGCCGGGCGGGTTCGGGGCCGCCTCGTAGCCGTTCGCGGGCATGCCCGCCTGCACCCATGCGTACAGATGCTTGCCGGGGCACAGGGTGGCGAAGCCGTCCTTGTGGCCCTTCTTGGCCAGCTTGCGGCCGGTCTTCTTGCACGCCTCGTCGTACATCGCGCGGGCCGCCGCCAGGGCCTTGGCGCTGGGCTTCTGGTCGCCGCCGACCGCGATCTGCACGCCGATGCCGCTGACGTTGTGGGCGGGGCAGTGGGCACCCTGCCGGTTCCAGCCGCGGCCCTCGAAGATGGCGCCTTCCTGGTCGATCACGAAGTTGTAACCGACGCCGCTCCAGCCCTGAGCGAGGTGCTGGGCCTCGATCGCCCGGGGGATGGCGTAGCCGGTGCGCTTGATCGCGCTGCCGCCGTCGTAGTGGATGAAGAACTCGGTGCGCGAGCTGAGGGCGACCGCTGGGGGGCCGGCGTTGAGCGGGTTGTTGTCCCACGGCGACGCGCCCCAGGTGGCGCGCGAAATGATCTTCGGGGATGTCACGGTGTGTCCTCCGGTGCTGGTGAGCAGGGAGGAGCACCGTGCGGGACGCGGCAGGCTAGCGTCCCGGGCTCAGATGGCGCCCGGGTCGTCGTTCTCTTGGTGGTCGCGGTCGGGGTACTGAAGGGCGTGCAGGGTCTCGGCCAGGCGCGTGGCGAGGTCGACGGACGGGCCGGTGTTCTCGACGGTCACGGGGCCGCCTGCGGCGCCGGTCAGCTCGATCTCGACGTGGTCTTCCTTGCCGTACTGCTTACGGTGCTGCCGCTCCAGGTACCACGCTGCCGCACGCCAGTCGGGGGGCGTGGTGATGGTCTCCTCCAGCACCTTGCCCGAGTGCGGATCGAACTTCCTGTGTGTGGTGACGATGCCGCCGCGGCTGGCGCGGCGGATGTCGAGAGCGGCCGACAGTGCGGCCGACGCGCGGGCCCGTTCGACCTTCTCGAAGAACTCGACGAGGTGGTCCAGTTCGGGGTCGGGGTCGTTGCCGGACGCCCGGTCGAGTGTCTCGGTGCGGCCGTATGCCATCCAGCGAAGGAACGTGGCGCGGTGAATGCCTGCGGCGACGGCCGCCAGGTCTACGGCCAGGCCGGCGCGGGACGCTTCGATCAGGCGTGTCTCCACCTCCGGAGTGAGCAGCCGGGCGCGCGGAGTGCGTGAACGGCGTGCTTTGCGGCGGGGCATGGCGGGGACCGTAGATCGACTGCCGCGTTACCGTCCCGGGCTGAACAGGTGGCCACAGGCAGGGCAGCACAGGGAGCCTGAGCGCTCGTTGTCGCCGCTGTCGCTGTATCCGTCGTCCCCGAAGTCGTCGCCGAGCTGGCGATCCCTCTCGGGGGCGTCTGTGCCGTCGGGGCCCTGGGGCAGCCCTTCGGGGTCGACCTGCCGCAGCAGTTCCTCCATCTCGTCGTCGGAGATGCACAGGGAGTCGAAGAGGTCGGCGTCCGAGGTTGCGAGGTCTTCCAGGATCTCGGCGAGTGCGCCCGGGTCCCACCCGCCGGCGGCGCTGAGCCGGTTGAGGAGGATCAGCACGGCGCGGGCCTGACGGTCGCTGGTGGAGGACCAGCCGCGGGTGACGGGGACCAGCCATCCGCCGTCGTCGTCCACCAGCAGGCCGTTGGGGACGCCTTCGCCGCGTATCTGCATCTCGATCAGGGCCTTGCGGCGGCCGTGACCGGCGATGACCAGACCGGTGCGCTCGTCGACGACGGGCAGGTCGATGAAGCCGTGGTCCTTGATGGACTGGATGAGCCGTTCGAGTTCGTGCTTCTTGGGGTTGGCCGGGTCCGGCGGCAGGTCGGTGAGCGGGATGTAGGTGGTGTAGCGGGGGGCGGCGAGACCTGACACGGCTGCTCCTGTCGCGCAGCTCGGACCGGAGTGGTGAGGAGCGGCCGGCGGTCAGCGAGCCCGCGGACTTCAACCGCGGCGTCCCGACTCGCTATCGGGGCGATGCCGTCATGGCCGGACCGTTCGGCCGCTCCTCGGCCGGCGTCGCCCCACATGTCCGGACGGGGGCGTTGCCGGGGCCTGAACAGGGAGTTCGGCGAGTGCGCGTTCCGCCGGTCCTTGTATGGGCCGAGCGGAAGGAAGTCATCCGGAGCGGTCTTGTGTCCTCGCATCACGCACGGACACGGTGTACAGTTTGACTTTGTGGCCGCACGAGCGAGCAGTCACCCCCGGTCTGGTGTAACGAATTCCGGCTTCACTCCGTCCATCACGGCGGAAGGCCACCAGCAGCAGACCTTCAACGCTCCGAAGCCAGTCGTCCTCACGACCGGCAGAACCAAGAGAGGTCCCAGCGATGCCCGAGAAGGACAACGCTCCTGACGACGCCGTGAACGCCAGCGACTTGGCGTTGAGGGCCGCGGTGGCCTACCGCGTACAGAGTCGGGTCGCCAAAATCTGCGAGCCGGTGATCGAAGCCAACGCCGCACACATCCGATCCGCCAAGGGCACGCGCAGCACCGCGGCGGAACTGCCGCTTCCCGAGGGCGGCACCATGCCTCTGGGCACCTTCACCCGCCAGATCAAGAAGCCGAAGTTCGTCATCGACGACCCGAAGGCGCTGCTCGACTACGCCGACGAGCAGGGCGAGACCGAGTACGTCATCCGCCCCGCCTTCCAGACGGCGCTTCTCGCTCGTCTGGTCTTCAGGAACGGCAAGGTCATCGACTCGGTGACGGGCGAGATCGTGGAGGGCATCAGCTACGACCCGGGCGGCCTGAGCAACACCGTCAGCCCCTCGTGGAGCACCGCCGGGACCGACGCCCTGGACGACCGGCTCGGCTTCGTGGACGCCTCGCTGGAGAATCTGCCACGCCTGACGGCCGCCACCTTCTCCCTGCCGATGCTGGAGGCGGGCGAATGAGCACCCCGACGTTTATGAAGCACTCGCCATGCGCGCGCGTTGACCCCGAGCTGATGTTCCCCGAGCCGCAGAACACCCATGCTGTGAAGACGGCCAAGAGCATCTGTGAGGACTGCGCCTTCCTCGCCGAATGCCGCGAACTGGCTCTCGCTCCCGCCACTCGGTCCCCCTACGGGGTCTGGGGAGGGCTCAGCGAAGCCGAGCGGCGCGACGCGATACGCCGCGAGAAGCGGGGCCGCGCCCGGCGCGCCCTCTACCCGGCGAAGGCCGCCTGACCTCTCGGCTCGACTGCCGGCCTCCGCCCACATGGGCGGGGGCTTGGGCACCTGCACCTAGGAACCCTTGTGATCTCCGACTTCCTGCGCCTGAGTCTGCTCGACCGGGCCACCGACCTGGTACACGGGCCCGACACGCCAGCCGTTGAGCGCGCCTACCGCATCGCGCCCGCCACCTTGTTCCTGCTCGCGCAGCACCTGCGGCGCACCGACATCGACCATCACGACTGGCAGTCGTGCACGACGCTCGCCGAGTCCGGGAGCCTCACCCACCACCAGGCGCGCATCGCTGCCGCCCAGTTGGTGAAGGTGGGACTGCTGGAGCGCACCGTCCTACCGCGCCGCATCCGCCGTCAGGACAGCCGGTACACCGTTTACCGGCTCGCCCTCGGCTTCCAGGGGGAAGACGAATGAGCGCCCGCGACCTCGAAGAGGCCGAAGAGCAGAGCAGGGCCGTACGGGGCCGCAAGGCGCCGCTCACGCTGGTTCCCGACTGGGTCACCCTTCACCAGGAGCTCGATCCGCAGGCGAAGGCTGTGTACAACGTCCTGGCGATGCACGTGAATGTCGAGCGCGGCGACGATGAATGCTGGCCGTCCCGCAAAACCATCGCGGGCATCCTGGGCTTCAACCGCGAGCAGTCCGTGGACAAGTACCTGGACCAGCTCGACGCCGCCGACGCGATCGACCGCGAGGACATGACGCGCCCCAACGGTGCGAAGGGCGTCCTCTACATCATTCACCAGACGCCGCCGCCCGGGTACAAGGGCATCACGAACATCAGCGACTACCACAGCCAGCGTCGCACCGCGCTGGCCGCTCAAGGCACCCGGAAGCCCGGCCGTCCCCGGAAGGCGTTGACAGCGGCGGCCGCCGTCCAAACGCCCCCGACACCTGCCAAGACCGCAGCCTCGAAGAGCGGTCCCGCCAAGAAGAAGGCCACCGGGAAGGCGAAGCCCGCGGCGGAGAAGACGCCCGAGCAGATTGCTCTCGAAAAAGAGGCCCAGCAAGGCGCTGACGCCTGGTGGAAGAAGGCTGCGCTGCTGGTCGACCAGAACGAGATGGGCCCCCTGATGGGCTCGGCCAGACAGAAGTCCGGCTACTTCCTGAACCTACGCACCAAGATCAAAGAAGCCCTGGAGGCGGGTTACACGAAAGAGGTGGTCTGGAGCGCGCTGCTCAAGACCCGCGAGTGGTCGCCCGCGAAGCGGGAGTTCGACAGGGCCCTACGGGACGTCACGGGTGTCCGGAAGCCCGGTCGTGGCGGCAGGGCCCCGCTGTTCACGAACGACCAGTGGAAGCAGCAGCAGACCGAGCAGGCCCCGGCAACATCGGCCGCACCAGACCTGAGCGCGTTCGGTGTCCGGTCCCGTGACACAGCCTGATCAGCCCGCCGACGAGAGGAGGACCGACGACATGTCGCTCACCGTGCCCGCCCCCGCAGCCCCCCAGAAGAGGGAGCCTGTACTGGCCGGTGACGCAATGGCGGCCGTCGCAAGCATCTTGCGACGGCGAGGCATTGATCCGGCCAACGCCGCACTCACCTCCGACCGTCCAGACGATACGGATGAGTACCAGCGCGAAGTGAATGCTCAGGCGTGGGTGAATTCGCTTCGTCTTGCCGGGCATCACGATTACGAGCGCTTCAACATATCGAAGCTGCACGAGGACCAGTTCCCCGAGCACCTGCGTTCGTACGTGGATCAGATCGTCGCCGCTCGCACGCACAACCGGGCGCAGATGAGGCTCCCCGCAGGGGAACGGGAGATCATTCAGCCCAGCGTGCAGCACCTGATCCTGCACGGGGCCACCGGGTCCAAGAAGACGGCCGCCGCCGCGGCGGCCGGCGCCTACGCCGTCGAGCGTGGCCTCATGGCGCGGTTCGCATCCCATGCGAAATACCTACGGTGGCTTCGACCAGACAGCGCACCCGGCAACCTCACGCCCATAAAGGTCGTGGAGTACTACGAGCGCTGCGATGTGCTGATTCTGGACGACCTCTGCGAGGAGATGGACGAGTACGCCACGAACCACGTACGGACGGTCACCAACACCCTGATCACGGCGCGGCGCAACTCCGGGCGGGGAACGATCTTCACGACAAACCTCAACTTCGACCAGGTTGAGACGGTCCTCGGCGAGCGGCTGGCGTCTCGCATCGGTGGCGGTGCCATGCCGCTGAAGTATGAGAGCGCGGACGCACGTAAGCCGCAAAGGTGGTAGAAGTCAGCCTTTCTGACGCCACGAGACCTACTTGATGGCGAAGAGCGAGGAGAGGGCCGACGAGCGGGAGCCTGTCGAGGCCGGCTGACTCCACTACTGCCAACGGCGGGCGCCCTGTTCACGGGTGCCTGCCGTTGTCGTTTCCATGGGGTAGCTCCTCTGCCCAACCCAAGGCCAACATGTTAAACTGTACACCGCGCCCGAGAGGGATCTAAAGCCTCTCGACGGCGCATCATGCCCCGGCACGAGCGAGCCGCGGGCACCAACGCTCCAAAAGTCACCAGGAGGACGGTCTACCCATGGCCGACACGACCACAGTGGCCGAAGCCGCCACCGAGAAGAATCTCACCGTCGATCAGGCCATGATCAAAGTCATGCAGGAGATCGGTCCTGTCGGCAAGAACGGCCGGAACATTCACCAGAACTACGAGTTCCGCGCCAACGAGGACATCGTGGCGGCCGTGCGCGGCCCGATGGCCAAGTACGGCTTGCGCATGCTGCCCGAAGTCACGGACCAGAAGCACTTCGTGCGCGGCGAGCGGACGAACGTGGCCATCTTGACCGTCCGCTACCGCATCCGCGGCCCGCTCGGCGACGAAATCGAACCTCCCATCGTCGTCGTCGGCGAGGCCCAGGACCTGTCGGACAAGGCCAGCAACAAGGCCATGACCGCGGCGAAGAAGTACGCCTACTTGCAGGCGTTCGAGATCGCCGACGGCGCCGACGACGGCGACAACGACCACCTGGTGGCTTCCGGAAGCCCGACCGACCGGCCCGCGAAGCAGGGGAACCCGCTTGACTGGTACATCGAGCAGATCAAAAAGAAGGAAGTCTGGTACAGCGAGCAGGCATTGCGCGGACTCCTGAACCGGGCCCAGGCTGCGGGCGTCGACAACCTGCACATGCCCGATCGGTCCGGCCACACCTTCTTCCAAGTGGTCGACGCGCAGGGCGCCAAGCTACACGCCGAGCAGACCGCCCGCGCGCGGCAGCAGGCCGAGGACAAGGAAGCCGCGCGCCGGCAGATGTCCGCCGAGTTCCCCGACCCGCCGGACCCGTATGACGACGAGTGGTCGCAGACCACGCCGGGCCAGTCCGCGCCCGCGCAGGCCCCACAGCGGCCGGCTCCCACGCCCCCCGCCCCCTCGGCCCCGACGCCTCCGGCAGCACCCGCGCAGCCCGCACCACAGTGGCAGCCGCCCGCACTGCCCGACTCGGCCGAGGTTGAGAGTGCATTCGCTGCGGCCATGGCCGACCCGGCGAACTGCTGGCAGTCGCTCCTGGACATGCGCCAGCAGTACGGAACCGTGGCACTCGTGCAGACCACCATCCGCACGGACCCGTGGGGGGAGGTCGACGCCAACAGCGCGATCACCATGGCCCTCACGACCTCGGCAACGCCATCTCAGCCGCCCACATCCCCGCCCACGCCGTCGCCCACGCCCGCGGCTTGGCCCGAACCCACTCCGATCCCTGAGCCGCCTCAGGCACCCCCGCAGCCGACAGAGGAAGCGCCCGCCCTGCCGCCCCTTCGGCTCGCACCGCACACCGCTGGCATGAGAGCTGAGGAACGCGCGCAGGCGAACCTGCGCGCCGAAGCTGAGTTGCAGGCGCAGATGCTCGGGATGGACACCTTGGAGTACGTGGCCGACCTCCTCCCCGAAGGCGGCAGCAGCATCGATGACGTTGCGGGCGGCAGCCGCCTCATGGATCTCATCGCCTCGCACCGGCCGAAGGTCGTCGCAGCGTTCATCGAGCGGGGGATGCCGTCCGCGGCGGAGGCGTACGCGAAGTTCGGTAACCGCGTACCCGCGCGCGACATCAACAAGTTCCTCAAGGATGTGCTCGGAGTCGGCGTCTCCTGACGTGCTGTGCCGACCCCCCTACGGCTTGGCCGAAGCCGCCTGTTCGGCGTCGCGTTCTCTGCGCCGCTCCTCGGCGCGCTCTTGGTCCGCGACCTCTTCCTCGCGCACCAGCTCCAGGAAGCGTTCCGGGTACTCGTCGGCCAGACGGCGCCGCGCGCGGCTACGCGGGCGCGGCTCCGGCAGCAGATGGCCGCGGCGGGCAACGATCCCAGCCCACACCCGCTCCAGGAGTTGCGCCTCGTGGTCCGCTCTCGCCCTGAATTGAGCCAGACGTCGGATACGGGCGTTGTTCGCCTCCTCGGCCAGCGGCAGCAAATACTTGTCCGGCTGTCGTACGAGATCCGGGATCAGCCGCCGAGCCTTCTGGGTCAACTTCGGCGAACGGATCGCGTACGCAACGACCTTGTCTCGGTCCGCTTCGTCCGCTGCGACGAAGGCGGCCAGCTCTGCGCCGAACTGCCGGTTGGTGAGGGTGCTGAACGCTTCGATCTGGGCGGCGACGGCCGCGGGGTCGGGCTCCGTCCAACGGCTTCGACGCGTGAAGTCGCCCTCGGGCGCATCTTGCTGCGGTGCCGCCATCCCGGCTGGCCCTCCTGGACTCTCTTGGCCGGCCGGAGCCGACCAGGTGGTACGGGCAAAGGTGGCCGCCCTGCGACCGATCTCCCCGCGGCCGGATCATCCCGGATAGCGGCCAGTCCCCGACGTTCTGGGCCCACAAGGGGCGCAGTGTCTTGGTGTTTCCCCGAGGTCAACGCTCCGGGTGTAACCAAGAAGGACAACCACCCGAAGAACCCACGGAGTCGCTACCTGCGACGGTGAGATCGGCGGCACGGCGGCCACCTAGAAGCGGATGATACCTGCACGGCCCCGCAGGACCCTGCCGCTCCGGCTGCTATCCGGCTGCTGAGGCTGCGTTCGGGCTGGTGATGGATTCGATGGCCGGAGCGAGCCCGCTCGGCTTCCAGATCAGATCATGGGCGCTCTGGGAGACTGCGAGGACGGCGCCGATCGCGCTGAGCGTCGGAACGCCGTGCTGGAACTGTTCCAGTCCGCCGGCTGCGGCGACGGTGACGACACCGGCGAGCAGCGCCATGACGGCGGCGACGATCTTCTTGTTGCGTGCGGACCATTCGGGGCGCTGAACGACGGCGGTGATCAGCGGCATGATGCCGCCTACGGCGGAGCCGGTGCCGACGAGCTGAAGAGTGCTGGACATGGGATTTCCCGTCTGTAGTGGGTCAAGACGACGGGAGGATGCCGCCCGGCCGGGGCTTGTGTCCCGGGCGCGGGCGGCCGGTCAGGGGCGGTCGGAGCCGATCACGTCGTCTGCGATCTCCTCGGGCGGCTCAGGCGCCGGGCGGCCGAGCGCCTTCGCCACCAGGCCGCGCAGGTCACGGATGTAGTCGAGCGCGGCCACCTTCCACCGGCGGTCACGGCGTTGCTCCTCCTGGAGCTGGCGGACCTCGCGGGTCAGCTCCAGTTGTCCGGTCTCCAGAAGGTTCACGCGCTCCACAGTCTGGGCGTGCATGGTGCGCTCCTGGACCAACAAGTCACGCTGCTGGTCAAGCATGCCTCGCTGCTGGTCGAGCAGCGAGGAGAAGCCGGCCGTGACGGTCTTCATCGCTTCCACGTACGTCTGTCCCTCGGTGGCTTCGGCGTCCGCCCTGACCTTGAGGGTGGCGACACGCTCGTCGGTGTCGCCTCTGCGCTTGACCTGCCGGTAGCTGAAGAAGGCGCCGGTGACGATGCCGAGGGCGCCGCATACGGGGGCGATGATAGGCGCCAGGGAAGTGAGCCAGTCCATGGCGCCTCCTCGTGATGGATGGGGTCAAGGGGTGCGCGGGAGCCGGGGCCCGAAGGCCTGCGGCTCCCCGCAGTCCGGCACGTTGCACTACGGCGAGCGTTTACGTCTCCGTCAGAGTCGGTTGGGCGACAGTGCTTGGGCTGACGCCGCTGATGGAGTTCCACCCGTGGCGGACGCCGTCGAGGAGCTGTTCGTCTGTGATCGCAGCAGCCACAGCGGCAGGATCGGACACTCCGGTGGCCGCGATTGCTGCGCGCATGGGCGGTGTGACGACCAGGCCCACCAGCATGGATTGAGCCTGGGCGTCTGTCGGGCTGAGCACGGTCTTGGCCAAGTTCCACCGCAGTGGGTACCCGAGCGTCGTGGGGGCCTCCATGAACACTTCCTGGGCGATGTAAGCAATGGCCATACGGACGCGAGGCAGTAAAGACGCGTCACACGCCAGGGCGCACATGGAGGTCAGCGGCAGCGGCAGCGTGGGCACGATGGGAGTTTCCTTACGTGGTGTAGGTGACGCGGAGCTTGGGAGGGTTGGTCTGGCCGAAGCCGCGGGCGCGGCCGTAGAACGTGTTCGACGCGCTGTTGGGGTCAAGTGCGATTCCGCGCCACTTGGAGCTGTCGAAGACGGACGTGATGTCGACCCATTTGCCTTCGTTGCGGGCCCACGGGATGGTCTTGGACTCGCCGTCGCTGGAGAACGATGACGGGCGCGATGCGTGCGAGTGAGCCTTGATGACCGCCCGGCCGCCGGCGTTGGCATGCCAGTGATCGAAGTACAGGTAGATCTGTGCCTTCGAGATCACTGCACCGGACAGGTCCGATGAGAGCGCCGCCGGGAAGCCGATCAGGGCGGCTTGCGTGCCGTTGGTGGAGCTGTAGTAGCCCTGGTAGCAGGAGTTCCCGTGGTGGGAGTTGTAGCCGCCTCGGCTGGAGTACGAGCCGGACCATGAGGCGTTGTACGTCTTGGTGTACTTCTGCACCGGCGGCGTGGTGGAGCCGCCGCCGCTGTTGTACTGGCCGGTCCTCGCGATGTACGGGCCGATGTCCTCCACGTAGAACTTGCCGATGGATCCGGCGCCGCTGTACAAGTCCACGGTCTGGCCGGTGGGCCCTGTGGCGTTCGTGAAGGTGAGGAGTAACCGGTGGGTTCCGGCGCCGATTTCTGATCCGGCCGCGACGTGTTCGAGCCGGGCTGTGAAGGAGTTGCCCAGCGCCATCTGATGGACCGCGGTGTGCAGGAGCGTGCTGTTGATCGTGGGCGCTGCGCTTCCTCCGGTGCGCAGTCTCATCTGGAATTCGCCGCCCGCTACGTCGGGGTTGGCGCGGGACTCGAAGACGATCCGGTACATCCTCGTGGCGTCGATGTCTGCTGCCATCTCCACGTATCCCAGCTCGCTGCCCGATGCAGTGACGGTGTTGCCTGCGATGCAGATGGCTTGGAGACCGCGAGGCCCGGCGTTCAGGTAGTCGGTGAGGTCCGATCCGGCGACGGTCAGGGTGTCGGCGACGGCGAGGCGCTGGAATCCTGCGCCGCCGTCCTGGTCGATCGTGGCGACTGGTACGCCGTCCGTGGCCAAGGTCAGGTAGTTGGGGCGGCCGGTCACCAGGGCCACCGCCTCGTCGCCCGCATCGTCGTACAGGGTCAGTCCTTGAGGGCTGATCTCCGCACGCGCGCCGGCGACGCCGGATGCCATGACCATCCGGCATGACACCTTGTCGTACTGGACGGCGCCGGCTGTCGCGTCGACCGAGGACACGGTGACTTGGACCTGGGTGGTGCCGGTGGGGGCCGCCGTTGCGGGAACGCCCTTGAGGGTCGTCCATGCGCCCTTGGCTGTGAGGCCGTCTCCGGGGGTGATCGTGCTGTAGTCCAGGGTGGTGCCAGCTTCGTCGAGCCATTGCGCGAACAGGGCCACGCGCACACCGTTCCAGTCGGCGGCCGCCTGATAGTCCATGCTCAGCCAGACCTTTTGACCGGGCACCGCGGGCAGTTTTGCCAGGATCAGAGAGCGGGTCTCCGCCGTGGCGCTGGCGGCGTTGACCTGAAGGGCCTTCGGGGTGCCGTTGCCGGGGCTGACGATGGACCAGTTCGGATCACCGGCCACCCGTTGCTCGGAGAGCGGGCCCTCGAACGAGGGGTCTGCGATCACGTTGCCGTCGGTACCCAGGGCCAGCTTGTCAGCGGTGATCGCTCCGGCCTTGATGTGAGTGGCGTCAATGACTCCAGCCGCGATCTGCGTTGCGGTCACGCTGTTCACGGCCAGTTTGTCCGTGGTCACGGCGAGCGCGGCCAGCTTGTCGGTGGTGATCGCGAGCGACGCGATCTTCTCCGCCGTGACGGCCAGGGCCAGGATCTTCTCGGCGGTGACAGCCCCGGCGAGGATCTTCGGCGCGGTGATCGCACCGTCCGCGATCTGCACGCCTGGCACGACCGGCAGCACCGCGGCGTTGTCGAACCAGGCCTCGCCTGCGGTGACGAGCGCGACCTGCAGACGGACGCTGGCCCGGGTGGTTCCGGCCGGCGCCGTGGTGGTGCCCGACAGCCGTGTCCAGCCCTCGCGTACGGGGGTGCTGGAGCCGATCACCCCGTAGCCGAGGATGGCTCCCGTGGCGTCTTCCCAGCGCGCCTGGATGTTCAGGGAGGACCCGGCCCAGTCCGCGGACAGGTAGTAGTCCGTCGCCAGGTGCAGTTGGGCGCCGGCGAGCACCGGGAGCAGGGTCAGGGGGACGTCCCGGTACGTGGCGGCCGCCGAACGGGAATCCACCTTGAGCGAGGTGGTGGAGCCGTTGGCGCGCGTCTTGTCCTGCGTCGCGTACGACAGGCCCAGGAGCAGCGCCGCCGTGACCGCGCCCTCGAACGACGGGTCGGGCAGGACGTTGGAGCCGCCGACGATGGTCAGGTGCTCCGCGAGGATCGATCCGGCTGCGATCTCCGTCGCGGTGACCGAGCCTGCCGCGAGCGCGTCCCTCGTGACCGAGTTCCTGGCGAGCTTCTCGGCGAGGACGGCGCCATCGGCCAGGGCCGTGGAGTTGACCGCCCCCAGGGCAATCTTCGCCGCGGTGACCGCGCCCTCGGTCAGCTTGGCCTCGTTGATGATGCCGTCGAGGAGGTCCTTGGAGACGGCTTGTCGGGCTTGGCCCTGTACCGCGGTCGACGGTCCGCCGCCGACCGCTGCGGTGTTCTGTGCGACCAGGCGCACCCATACGACGTCGTAGGTGGGGATGTGGACGGTCACCGACCCGCCGCCGACCGCCCCGATGGTGGCAACCTGCGTGGTCAGGTCCGGGACGAAGTCCGCGGCCGCGCCGACGTGGACTTGCACCAGGGCGAAGTCGCTGGGCGTCTCGTAGCTGTCGTCCCACAAGCCATCCCAGGCGATCGACAGCCCGGCGAGTTCGGAAGCGATGGTGGGTGGAGTCGGGATCGGCGGCGGGGTGGTGTTGATCGGGACGAGGGCGACACCACCGTCGGGCTGTACGCCCACGGACCCCTTGAGGACGCCCTCTTCGTCGTAGATGTCGAGGCTCTGGCCGCCCTCGATTGAGGTGTATCCGGCCTGAGTGGTGCGCTCCAGCGCCTGGAGCCGCCGTTCGTAGTCGGCGAGCATCGCGGCGAAGCGCTGCACGTCCGACTGCGTATCCAGGAAATTCGCCATGGTCGCGGATCTTGTGGACCGCGAACTGTTTGCGTCTCGGGCGGCTGTTCCCCGGGGGAACAGCTACCGCGAGGGTCAGTAGACGAAGGAGTCCGAACGCTTCAGGGTGAGGACACACATGTCGTTCGGGCTCAGCTCGTCGCTGATGATGCGGTGCCAGATCGCCACGTCTCCGACCCACGGCACTTCGACCTGGACGAGGATGTCGTCGCCGATGCTCCAGCTGCCGAAGCGCGCGTTGGGGTGGTTGCGGATCTGGATGGCGGGGATCTGCAGCGCCTGGCTGTGTCCGGTGAGCTCCAGATTGCCGCGGCTGCGCAGGGCGCTGTCCGAGGACAGAGTCTTGTCTACGACGGTGACGACGCGGCGCAGCCGGCCGGTGGTGAGGTTGTAGAGGTGGGCCTTCTTCATCTTCTGGCCCTCGCCCTTGCCGAGGACGTAGACCTCGTTGGCGTATTCGTCTCCCAGCCCCTCGGGCTTGGCAATGGCCGTGAGGTTCTCACCGTCCATGAACCGCAAGTCGGTGCGCTTGCGGCCGAGGCGGGGTTTCCCGAGCTTGATGCGGTGCTTGATCGTGGTGCTGGTGTTGTCCGCCCACGCGTGCGTCTCGGTCCAGTCGAACGGCGTGCTGGTGGTCAGCTGGTCGATCGCCTGTCCGCAGTCCGGGTTGTTCCACCAGGCCAGCTCATAGGGGTCTTCACCGTCCGAGGTTCCGAGGAGCTCGCCCAGGTTGTGCTGGTCGATCTCCATGCCGATGTCGCCGAAGGGCTTGGACTGGATGTGAAACCAGATGTGCCGGAAGGCATGGAACACGTCGTAGCGGGTGCCTGCGTACGGCTTCGGCGGCTTCGGGACCTTCTTCTTCGGCTTTGACCCGTCTATGTACCCATCATGGTTTTTGTCCTTTCCGGCGTATGGGTCCTTGGGGGTGAGCTTCTTGCCTGAGATGAAGTGACCCTCGTAGGGAATGCCGTGCGGGTAGCACGAGAAGCCCTCGCAGTTGATCGTGTACTTCGCGTCGTCGTAGCTGGTCTTCGTGACGACGCCACCCCAGCGGATTTCACCGTCGATCTCCGCGTAGAGCTTGGTGCCCCACTCCTGGAAGAGCGGGTTGCCGTCCTCGCCGATCATGCGCGCGAACTCCGGCTCGATGGTGCCGTTCATCGAGCCGGGCCCGCATAGCTCACGCTTGGGGTTGGAGGAGAGGCTGAGGGGGACGTCCCAGTCGAGGACGGTCTCCGTCAGGGCGCGTTGCGCGATGAACCGCCACCCGGCCGCCATCAGATTTCGCCGTCCTCCGTGGGGTCCTCCACGAACTCGATGTCGCAGAAGATGCTGGCGCCGCCGTCGGCTTCCAGCACACCGGTGCCGAGGCTCGCGTTCTCGGCGCGGCAGCCCTGGAGGACCACGTCGTGGTTGCCGCCTCGCATGGAGGCCGGAATGGACACCGTGCCTCCGCCCATGAATGTGAACCTCTGTGCACTGCCGGACCAGTCGCAGTTGTAGTTCGTGATCGGCGTCGCGACGTCGCCGATCACGGCCCGCAGGTGCCCGTATGAGTCCCGGGGGTTGCGCTGATCCAGCCCGGCCCACGTCGCCATGATCGTCGCGGAGGTCGCCCAGTCGGGTATGTCGAGCCCCCAGCGCGCCCCGTTCGGGAACTCTTCCCAGTTCGGGTAGATGGTGTTCCCGACCTCGTCAGGGTTCTCCCACACGCCGCGAAGGGCTCGCACGACGCGGCGTCGGCGCGGGTTCGCCATCTCCCGCAGATCCTTGATCATGGACTGGGTGATGACGGATGTGTTCTCGGGGATGTCGATGCGGGCGAGAGTGATCGCACTGTCGTTGGGGCGGACCTGCTTGACCTTGGTTGTCGTCCTGGCGACGCCCGAGATGATGCGGGTGAAGACGTACGGGCCGTTCGCCGGGTCGGATGGCTGAGGCCACGTCTCTCCATAGCTGTTGGGGTTCTCGATGCGGGCGACGATCAGGTCTGACCGGGCGGAGTTGCCCGTGGCAGCGACCGAGATCTGATCGGCTGCCGGGAGCCGGGCCGCGTACGCCTGGTACGCGGACCCGGGCGCCCTGTTGAGAATGGCGCAGGCCCCGGTCATGGCGCGGACGCCGGCGCCCGGGGTGCCCAGGGCCTTCACCTGAAGGTCGGCGTTGCCGATGATGCCCTCGGAGCCACCGAAAGCGGCGTAAGCCAGTAGGCGGGCGACTTCACTGGAGTGTTCGGCTTCCCCTTCGGTGAACCAGGGCACGCTGTCCCAAGGCATTGATCAGTCCTTCGCTGCTGGGTGTTGGGCAACGGGACTGTTCACTGCGAGGACAGCTTGCGTCCCGGGCCCGGCTCTCTCATGAGCCGGGCCCGGTGCTGTTCCCCTGGGGAACACCTCAGAGGTAGGTGTAGGCGTCGCGCCAGGCCACGGTCATGTACGCCAGGCCCGTGGCGTCGGCGCCCCGCAGGACCAGGTCTTGACGCCCCTTCGGCAGCCGCATGTCCACCATGCGAGGCGAGGCACGGGTCAGGTTGCCCGCGACCGACGCGGACCCGTTGCGCAGGACCGTCAGCGCCCACGGGCGGGTGTCGATGGTGACGCGGCTGCCCTCTGCGATCGTGAGGTTGAGGCCGACCTTCCACTTCCCGACAACTTCACACGCGGGGTCGGAGATGGGCCCGTGGAAGGTGATGACCGGCCAGGTGGGGCGGTCGCCGCCGATATTCACTGCTCCGGGAACCTTGGTGGCACCCGTGCCGGTCATGCGCAGCGGACTGGTGAGAGGGCCCTTCAAGCCGCGGCGCGGCGGCGGGTTGATCTGAACTGTCTCGGACTTCTCTGTGTCGTCGTAGGCGACGCCGTCGAGGGAGAGGAACGTCGCCACGACCGGGGTGTACCCCTGCCGTGTGAGTCTGGAGGCGGCAGGCGCGCACTTGCGGGGCCGGCCGTAGAAGCGGCGGGCCCTTCCGCCCTGCGTCGTGCGCAGCACTGCGGGTGTACCGAAGCGCCAGCGCACGGCCTCGCCGTCGAAGGCCTGCTCGATGCGAGAAACGGCAGCGAGGTTCGCGCCGTGGCGGCCGAGCCGGGTAGCGGCGGCATCGACGGTGTCCACGCCGATCTCGAAGGAAATGGTGGCGCCGGCGTTCTTGAAATCCTGCCCCAAGCGGATGCCGTCGCGCCGCGGTAGAGCGGTGTCGCCCGCAGCGGTGTCACCGGGGACGATGTCCACCGGGTCCAGCAGGTAGTAGCCGGTGGAGAACGTCCCAAAGGTGAAGTCAGCGCCCGGCAGGATGCCGTTGCCGCTGTAGGAGAGGTTCCACAGCTGCTCAGCCAGTGGCATATGCGCCTCCTCGGCGGATGCGACGCAGCTCGAACATCGCGTCCCCGAGGGCTTCGCTCGGGGACATCGGCTCACTGGTCATGTTCAGGTTGAGGTCGCCGCCGACGAGCGCGGTGTTCCCCTGGGGAACAGAAGCCCGCGGCGCGGTAACGGTCCGGGCTGCCGTACTGCCGCGGTACATGGCGACAGCACCGTTGGCGTACGCCCGTAGTGCGCGATCCGGGTAGACGACCGTGCCGCCGAACATCCGGGCAACCTCGCCGAGGATTGCCTCGCTGCGCTTGCGCTTGCTGCGGGCCAAAGGGAGGTAGGCCTCCCCCTGAGTCTCCGGCTCATTCCATATGCGCATTTCGCCCGGCTTTCCGATCTGCGCAATGTGCCGCTCGGCGCCAGCAGCGAACGCCTTGATGCGGTTGGTGGCCGCGCGAATGCCGCCGTTGGCGTAGTGCACGATGCCGCCGTCAGCGTGCGTCCGCACGACAGAGGGCTTCCCCGACTCTCTGTACTGGACAGTGACGTGCACCGTCCTGCCGGTAAGCCCGTTGATCTTGCTCTGGATCGCCTGCACCTGCGCCAGCGGCGTCCTGTTCGGCGCGGTGATCTTGACCGTCTTGCCGCCCTTGTCCACGTTCTCGATCTTGTAACCGAGATCCTTCAGCGCCGCTTGAGCGGTCTTCGTCGGCGTCTTCACTTCGATGCTCTTGCCCTTGGGCAGGCCCGCGACCTTGTCCTGGACGCTTTTCAGATCGCCGGTGGCTTGCCGGATGATCGCCTCAACAGTGACCTTCTTCTTGCTCGGTGCGGCGGCAATGTCCTGAGCCAGGGTGCTGATGCTGGCGCGAGCGCCGCCGGTCGGGGCCGTCACGACAACGTTCTTGCTGCCCGGGATCCGCTGAAACGTGAAGCCCAAGGCCTCAAGCTGGGTACGGGCCTCGAACGTCGGCGCCTCGATCTGGATGCTCTTGCTCGGCGCGAGACCATCCAACTTGCCCTGAAGGCCCAGTACCTCCGCCGTCGCTGCCGGGACGCCGATCGCCGACACCATCGTCGTCACATGGTCGGGGATGAAACCCATCTGATCCGCGAGAGCCTTCGCCTGCGGCTGAGTCATCCCCAGACTCATGGCCAGCTCGATCGCCTTGGCGCGGGCGTTCTCCATGGCCGTACGGCTCGTGTCCATGGCCTGCGACATGGGAATGATGCTCTTCTCGCCGGCCTCTATCGCGGCCGTCGAGACGCTGAGCATCGAGTCTCGGAGCTGGCCGAGCTGCGTGTTGAGGGTCTGCCCGTTGCGCGTGGAGGTGTCGACCAGACCGTTGCTGTCGAGCAGCGCCTTGCCCCAGCCGTCGGCCTTCTTGGCGCTGCTGTCCATCGTGTCGTTGATCGACAGCATCACCTGGTTGAGCTGCGCCTGCGCATCGTGCACGGACTGGGCGTTTCCCTTGAGGGCGTCCAGCGCGGTCTTCAGCGCGTTCGTGCGCTCGTCCGCGGTCTTCGTGGTGTCACTGAAGGTCTGCACGGCCGCTTGCAGGCGGGTGTACGAGTCCGTGCCGGTGGCACTGGAGTTGTTGATGGCCTCGTTGAGTTCCTTGTGCCGCTTCTGGCTCTCCTTCAGCTCTCCGTTGATGGAACCGAGAGCGTCCACTGCCCTAGCCGCCGCCAGGCCCTGATCGTCATAGACCTGTACGGCGCCCGCCGCGGTGGTCTCCCAGTGGAGTCCGGCGTCAGCCGTCTCCTGCAGCTGCTTCTGGAGCTCCTTCAGGCTCGTGCCTTGTTCCAGGTAGGCGTCCGTGAGCGTGGTGAGATTGACGCCCGCTCCACGCATGACGTCGGTCAGCTTGCCTTTGCCGTCGGCCAGCTTCGTGTCCTGGAGGAGCTGAACAGCCTGCGCTCGAACGTTCGCGTCGATCGCACCGCCCGACTGCTGCAAGGCCGAAGACAGACTGTTGACGCGCTCCCGGTGCGCTTCCGTGGCGCGCGCGGCCTTTTCCTGGCTGCTGGCCCACAAGCCGATTCCGATGGTGGCGACGGTGAGGGCTGCGGCCAGAGGGCCGCCGAAGGCGCCGACGAGCCCGCTGGCCGCGGTACGCATGCCGCCGGCCGCCACACGGACGGCGCTCATCGAGCCAGCGAGCCGTGTGCCGCTGCTCGCCGTTGTCGTGTAGGCGGTGTTCATGCGCTGCCACAGCGTCGTCTGCGTGGCGACGCCAGCGGCCGACGTGGTCGCGACGGTGCCGACGTTGCGGATCGCCGTACCGAGGCCTGTGACGCCGCGGGAGACGGCTGCCGCGACCTTCAGCATGAGGAGCGCACCGAGGAAGACGCCGATGGCCGTTCCCAGACCGGGGACCACGTTCATCAGCCCGTTGAAGGTCTGCAAAAGGCCGTTGAGTGCCATCAGCAGGGTGCCCAGCCCGAAGCCGGCGGAGGAGATAGAGGCGATGGCGCTGGCGACGTTGGAGATCACCGCGATGATCGCCGGGCCGACTGAGCCGCCGATGGCATTGAGGAAGGCCCCGACCGCGGGCATCAGTTCCACGCGGATCTGCCGGACCAGGTCTGTGACGCCGCTGTCCGTGGCCATTCGGCCCAGGCCGCGCATCAAGTCGCCGACCAGCATGTTCAGTTCGTGGAAGGTGGGCCCCGCGTCGGCGAAGAACTCCTTCATCTTGAATTGACCCGCGTCGGAGTTCGCCCACCGGTTGAAGCGCGCCATCGTGCCTTCGAGGCCATTGAGCAGCTGGTTGCCGGTGTCCATTCCGGCGCGGCCGACTCCGGCCAGGCCCTTGCCGAGGTCCACGGTGGTGCGGCCGAGCTGCTTGGCCTTCTCCGCGGCGTGGTCGAGGAAACGTGCGAGTGAGCCGGTCTCGCGGCCGGCCTGTGCTGAGGCCCGCAGCCAGAGCGTGGTGCGCTCCCCGGCTTCGGCGACGCGCTGTACGAACGGGCCGGACGCTACGAGGAAGTGCCCGGTCGCCGCGGCGAGGTTGGCGGTGCCGTCGGTGAGATTGCCGATGACCCTGCTGTTGCTGGCCGCGACCGTTTTGAAGTCCCGGGCGAACGGGCCGCTCTGCATGGCGTCCGCGCCGCGCTTGGCCAGGTTGCCCATCTGCCCGGCCGCATCGCCGAGCGCCCCCTTCAGCAGCGGCAGGACCGCGTTGGACAGGGGCCTGATCTCGTCCGCGACCTTGGAGAAGAAGCGTTCCTGTACGGACTGCTTCATCCCTCGCCATGCGCCGGACAGGCTGGCAACGGTCTTGACGCTGGCTCGGGCTGACGTCGACAGCTTGTTGAGCGACTGATCGAGCGCCTGCTGCTGGGCTTCGGTGAGTTTGGTGCCCTCCGCGAGCTGGCCCTGCGCCTTGAGGGTCTGCCCCAGAGCCTCGCCGAAGCCGCTGAACGCCACGACGGTGCCGATGGCGGCCGTACCGGCTGCCGCGATCAGACCCGGAACCGCTTCGAGGACGCCGACCGCGGGGGCCGCCGCGCCAGCCATGGCGGTGAGCCCCGCACCGTACTGGGTGAGCATGGCGACGGCTGGCTGGAGGAGCGAGACAATCGCGCCCATCGCAATCATGCGGAATCGTCTGCGGCCACGCCGGTTCGGAAGGCTGAACTGAAGGGGCACATGGACCGGTGTCTGGTCGGCCTCGCCCTGTGCCCGGGTCAGTAGCTGCCGGATACGCCCGAGCAGCCCTCCGCCGCTGCTGCCGTCGCCGTCGGGCCGTACGGGAATCCGGACGTCGCTGTCCGCGACCCGGCGGGCCGCGTCGTCGAGTTCGCCGCGCAGCCCCTCGTGGTCGACGCGGACGTTGACCTTGGCGGTGAGCCCCTTCGAGGCTTCCTTGACGGCCGTGCGCAGCCGCTTCCGCAAGCCTTTGTCGACGACTTCGAGCTTGACCTTTGCGGCCAGTCCCTCGGCCGCCGTTTCTACCTTCGTCCGCAGCTCTTGGGCGAAGCCGTCGAGCGCGGCCACCACTGTGACTTCGAGGCGGCCGGCCTGCATCCCCTCAGGCATGGGGGTGCACCCTTCCTCTCCGGGCGGCAGCCGCGAGCATCTTGCGGTGGCCGTTCATCAGGTCGGGCTGCTGCGCCGGACGGACGCTGTTCCCCTGGGGAACAGTCGGGTCGGCGGTGTACGGGCGCGGAATCTCCCGGGGCTCCGGACGACGCCGGTCGGCGGCGAGCAGCGAGATTTCCTCGATCAGCTGCACCAGGAGTTCGACCTGCACCGTCCAGCCGTTGATGGGCGCGGATATGGTGCGGGCCTCTTCGGGCAGGCCGTCGAGGAGGGAGATCAAGCGACGGAGGCCGATGAACCCGGGCTGGCCTGGTCGGAGCCAGATGCCTCGGGCGTCGAGTCCGCTGTAGAAGCGGGAGAGGTCGGACTCGACGTCGCTCCATCGTTCTCGGAGGAGTCGGCCGACCGGAAGAGCTTTCCCAGGTCCACCCCGTAGACGGAGATCAGAGCCTGCGAGAGCCGGACGTAGTCACCGATGGAGGGCCGGACCGTCTTGAAGTCCTGGTAGGTGGCCTCGCCGAGGAGTTCCTTGTAGATGCCCATGACCGCGCCGTAGAACCGGGCAGGGAGCTGCGGCCGACGGAAGATCATCTCGACGATCTCGCCCGTGGTCGTGGTGTCGTTGGCGTCTGCGTTGACGATGTCGCCCAGGACGCCCATGAGGTCCAGCTCATCGCTGAACAGCGGGTCGAGGCAGGCTGCCGGGATCTCTGCGGGGAACAGGAACTCCTCGCCGTGGATCTTGACGGGGATGCCGTGCGGGTACTGCACCTCGCGGCGCTGCGCGTCGAGGTCAATGACGATGCTCATGCGGGTGGTCCTCCCGGGTGGGTGTCAAAGCCCGGGGAACGTAGGAAGCCGGCACGTCTACCGTCTCGGGCACGCGGCACAGAAGCCGGGCGCGGTCCGCAGTCGGCTGCGGCTGTTCCCCTGGGGAACACCTCCGGGGGACAACTCGGGTATGCGGCGCCTGATGTGAGAGGTCGGCTCGCTAGTCTCTATCCCACATCAATCACGCGAGTATCGGAGACACATCTATGCCGTTGGATCTCAAGGGAGGCCCCAACAAGAGGGGCTCGGGTGTCGGTGGGAAGGGAACGGCCCCCGACCAGCCGAAGCCGGCGCAGGCGTTCTACAGCCAGGCCGAGAAGGACGGCGACGTCCTGGACATTCCGCTCGACCAGATCAGCCCCAACCCGTTCAACGACTTGCGGTCGATGGGTGACTTGGAGGGACTGGCAAGGAGCATCAAGGAGGATGGTCTCCTCCAGGACATCGTCGTCATGCACACGGCCGAGTTTGTGAAGAAGTGGCCCGAGTTCGCGGCCGACGACAAGGCCATCACGACCAAGTACGTCATCGCCTTCGGGGAGCGCCGCTGGCGCGCGAGCAAGCTCGCCGAGCTGAGGACGATCCGATCGGCACTGAACAACGCCGTCACCCCCAAGATCCGGCGTGTGCTGCTCATCGAGAACCTGCAACGCGTGGGCTACACGCCGATGGAGGAAGCCCGGAACTTCCTGCGGCTGCACGTCAAGGAGGGGATGTCGTACCGGGAGATCGCCGCGGCGCTGAAGATCGGGTCCACGCACGTCTCTCGACGTCTCCAGCTCGTGAACCTCCCGTTGGTCTGCCAGGAGGCGATCGAAGCCGAAACGCTCTCCGTCACGGATGCCCGGCGCATCCAAGAAGCCTTCAAGGGGCAGGCTGAGGAGCAGGAAGCGGCTTGGCGGCTGTCGGAGGACCGCGACATCCCGGTCAAGCAGGCGATCCTGGCCGTGCAGGCGGAGGGTGTGCCGACCGAGTACGAGAAGCAGTACGAGGACGAACAGCAGCCCGAGGACCAGGCGGGCTTGCCTGAGCAGCGCGCGGGCAGCGAGAACGATGACGCTCCGGTGAAGACGAAGGAGACAGTCGTTCCGGAGGCACCCACGAACAAGGAGGAAAAAGAGAAGGAGGTTAAGCAGAAGCCGGAGCTCAAACCGCCCCCAGTGGCGCCGAAGAGCCGCGTCAGCGTTGCGGCGGATCGGGCTGTTCGTGAACGCAACAATGCGGGAGCCGACCGGACTGAGGCCTGCCTGCATCTGATCCGCAACAACTTCACACCCGACGAGAAGCAGACGGCCGCGTTGTACGCCCGGACTCTGCTGTCCCCTATCCAGCAGGGGCCCGCGAAGACCCGCGCTCACGCGTGGCTGCGGGAGGTGGGCAAGGAAGTGCTGTCGGTAGCCGACCCGGATTCCTACTTCCAAGCAGTCCTGTCTTCCGGCAATGATGACCTGGTCCAGCGCGCCACGTTTGCCACGGCGCTCGCCGCGAGTGAGATCCGCGCGAAGGACAACCGCCGTCAGTGGGACCGCACCGATGCCGCCCACGTCGAACTGCTGATCCAGGCCGCCAACTACGTCCCCTCCACTGAGTGGGAGAGGGATCAGCTCACAAAGTTCAACGTCGCGTTCGACGCGGCCGAGCCTGCCGACGAGCCGGCTCTCTAACGAAGGATTCGTGTGTCAAAGACGACCCTGGCGCGCAACACGCGCCCTAACGGCCGCACCTGGCCTTTGATCATCGCTGCGCTCATCATCTCGGGCGGTAGCGCGAAGACCACCACCGTCACCATCCTCGCCACGATCCTGGCGCTGCGAGGCTGGAAGGTCCGTGTCTTCGACTTCGACCAGCAGCGCAACGCGTCGCACATCTTCGGTGTGAAGCACCTGGACGATGCGCAGTTCCCCACCATTTGGGAGCTGATGCTGGACAAGGTCGGCCTTGAAGAGGCCAGCGTTCCGGCTCGTATCCGTGTCGGTGAGGGATGGGACGATGAAAGTTTCGCCGAGATCCCGAACTTGCAGATCGTGCGCGGCAGCCGCCATGTGAAGCAGTTCGACACTGAGGTCGCTACCGGCACCGGTCTGCTCATGGGCTGGGCTGAGCGGATGTGCCGCGAGTACGACGGCGATGACGACGTGTGGTTGTTCGACCTGCCCGCGAGTCTGAGCAAGTTGTCCGTGTCGGCTCTGCTTCCCCTCCAGGAGGACGACGAGGTCATTCCCCCCGTCCTGGTCACCAATAAGGAGGAGGAAGACCTCGGGTACACCTTCGAGGAACTGGAGCAGATGGTGGTGGACATGACGACGCGAACAACGCGGCCGGCGCCCACCATCAAGAACATCATCATGTGCGCGACCCCGACCAGCCAGCACAAGGGCGTCGAGTTCGAGGAGACGGTGCAGGCGATCGAGAAGCAGTACGGCGAGAACTACACACTGCACAAGATCCGCTGGAGCGGTGTGATCCCCCGGCAGCACCGGTTGCAGCAGACGGTGCCAGCGTTCGCGCCGTCCTCATATCCGATGGAGGACTACAACAAGGTCGCTACCAGCATGGGGTTCATTGACCTCGTAGACGCGTAGCAGTCCTCCGAACGCCAAGAGCCCGTACCGGCCGCGGAAGCTAGCATCTCCCGCGCCCTGTACGGGCCTTGTCGTTTCCGCACCAGACTACGCGGCCGCGAAGGCGGGATCGTTCGTGATCAAGTACCAGGCGTCGGAGTCGTCGCCTCCTTGCACAGCCAAACGCAACGGCAGAACCGCCTCCTTCGCCTTCTGGAGATCGGTCTGTACGCCTTCCATCTGCATGGCGCGCGGCACGACGTACCTGTAGCTCTTGGGGCCGTCGATGACCTCGATCACTCCGGCGATCTCGGTCCGGCCGCCGACCCGCGGCGGCGCGAACCGGTAGTGCTTTGCTCCGGCGCCTCCGGCCGCAGGAGTGATCTCGGTGATCTCGCCTCCACCGAACACGGCCTTGAAGTTCTGGGCGCTCCACTGCTGAAGGTCGACCTCGATGGTCGCGCTGTCGGCGGTCTGGAACGTTCTGGACGGGAAGTCAGTCTGGGCCGACTTGACCTGTTCGAACGAGGGCTCCTCGTTGAATTTCAGGCTGTCCTCGGTCGTCAGGCCGACTGAGAACCAGCCCGCGGGCATCGCCGCCGTGGCGTCTGCGGGCGCTGTGGTGCCGACAGGCGCGAGCCAGACTCGGGTTCGTGCAGGGACAACGATCTGTGTTGCGTTGGTGATCTCGCCAGCCATGGCGGCTGTTCTCCTCGCGGCCGGGGTAAGGGGCCGGGCCACGATGGAGAGAGCGCCTGGTTACCGTCCCGGGCTCTGGAGGGCGGCGGGCAAGCCGTGCGGGATCACCTGTAGACGTGGGTCGCGCGGCCGGAGAACGGCAGTGGGCACGGCAGGACTCCGGCCGCCCTCGCGGCGGCCAGCGCTCGGGCAACGCGTGTGCGTCGGGCGTGCTGCTGGATGGCGCTGAGGGTGTGCTCGCATGCCACGGACAGGGGCGGTAGGACGTGCCGGATCGCGCGTAGCGGCACGGTGATGCTCACGGACCGTGGAGTCGTGAACCAGTGCTCGGGGGCGTCGAGCTCGCAGGACTCCTCGAACTGCACGTCGTCGGCGAACCCGACAGACATCCACGCGCCGGCGTCGGTGGGGTCTGTGCCCACGGGGGCGATGTACACGGTGGCGTCGGTGATGTTCACACGTTCTCCGGGTTGGGGCGTTGGGTGATGAGCAGGCCCATGACCCAGCGGGGTTGGCCTGTCTCCAGGGGCGACTCGATAAGGACGCCGGACGGGCGGACTCTGCTGATGACGGAGCGGCCGGGGACGGGCGGCGCGTCGGGGAGCTGTGCGGCGGCGATGGCGCACACCTTCAGCATCCGGCCGAGGGCTGCCGGACCGGGCCAGCCGCCCGGGTCCCCGTACAACTCCAGCGACACCTCCGGCTCGGTACGCCACGTCAGGTCTGCGAGGTCTCCGCTCGGGCCGGCTGCGACGCGCAGACGTGGCCACGGGGCCTCGCGCACGCCGGAGACGCGGCCTGGCCCGCCGAGCGCTTCCGTGACCTTGGGGTGCTCGGCGAGCCAGTTGAGTACGGCCGCAACCTCGTCCGCGTCGGCGAGAGCGAAGGGGTCGCTCATGGTCAGGCGCGCCCGCGGGCGACGTAGCCGTTGCCGCGGAGCTGGCGGGCGTAGTCGGGCGAGACCTGCGCGGTTTCGCCCGGCTTGTAGTCCCGGCCGTCGATACGCAGGTGGTGGGCGAAAGTGACCGTCTCCGGGCTCTGGCCGTGGCGCAGCGGCGGGCCGGCAAGGGCCGGGGTGTCTTCCGGGGTTGTCTCGGAGTCGGTCTCGGCGGCGGTGTCCGCCGTGGAGGCGAAGGTGGTGGTCTTACGGGTGCTCGTCATGAGGCGGACTGTGCAGGAGCGGACGCGCTTGTGTCGCCCGCTCCCAAACCGGGTGTTCCCCGGGGGAACAGCTACCGCAGGCGTGCGGCGACCGCCGCGGCGGCCCGCCCCATGAAGTAGGCGCCCTTCGCTTCGAGGTTGCCCGGGTAGATGGTGCCGATCTCGGCGGGCACGACCCACTTCCCAGTAGCGATGACCTTCACCGTGACCCTGGTCCCTGTGACGACGGGCGCCAGGGTGCGGATGTTGCGTGAGATGCCGTCGGGGATGCTCTGGGCGTGGCACCGGCAGTTGCGGATGTTCGCGATGGCTCGTGACGACTCGTCGCCGGGTGCCTTCATATAGGTGGTGGGGCCGATGCCGCGGTGCTGCATGTCCCACTGCATCGAGTTGACTTGGAATCTCAGGTTGGCGGGCACTTCCTGGTTGTTCGCGGTGACGTGCGTAGGGCGGACCTTGTCGTCCCCGACGGTGATCCACTTCTTCGTCGGCGGGGCGAACACCTTGGCCTGGCGCTCGACCTGCTTCGCGATGTCGTGGACCTTCGGGGCGATGAGCTGCGCCAGCTTCTGCTCAAGGCCGGGCTCGACGTGGAACTTCGCCATCAGGGCACCTCTGGTGGGTTGAGGTTGCCCACGACGGCGATGTAGTCGGCTGCCCCGTAGCCGGGCACGCGCTTGAGGAGCGCGCTGACGACCGTCCACGTCAGGGTGCCGTCGCTCAGCTCGTCACCGGCTTCGAGCGGCCAGTCCGTGGGGTCGACCCGCAGTGTCCATAAGCCGTCGACCTGCTCGGTGGCGGCTCCGGGCTTGGGCTCGCGCGGCTCGGGCCGGACGTCGGGCGGTGGCGGGACAGGCACGCCGTGAGCGTCCCGGCCCCACGGATGAGCCAGGACGTACGCGGTGAGCTGCCGGTCGGGCAGGAGAACAGTCACGGCTGCTCACCACCTGCTGTAGCGGCGCCCGCGGCCGTAGGGCCACGGTGCGGCGGCCACGACGGGGAGCGGCCGAATGACCAGCTTGCGGTACCCGGCAAGGGAGTCGAGTGCGGGCAGAGCTCCGGCCTGCCCGGCGACCGGGGCGGACTCGAAGCTGACCGACTGGCCCTCGGCGGATACGGAGCTGACGCGTCGCCCCCGGTCGGTCGACGTGGAGCCGGGCGGCTGGGTGGGGCTGTTGCGGATGCCCTCCGCGGCGTGAGCGATGACGTACCGGACGATCGGCCGCTCGGCTGCGGCGTTGAGGCCGACCATGAGCTGTACGTCGTAGGTGTCTTCGCCGTCCGCGTTGTCGCTGTAGCTGGTGACGGTGACCACGTCGTCCAGCTCGTGCACGGGCCAGGCCCGCGGGTCGTACAGGTCGTAGCCGTACAGGGGCTTCACGTCGGTCAGGGTGCGCGGCTGGGGCAGCAGCGGCCGCCCCAGGTATCCGGCGACGTCGCTCTGTGCATCGGCGATGGCGTCGCGGTAGCTCTCGCGCTGGGAGGCCGTCAGCGGGAGCGGCACGCCCAGCTTGTCGGCGATCTGCTCGGCCGATGCGAGGAGTCCGGTGCCCAGCGGGAAGTCCATCTTGACCGTGCGGTCGGTCACGGGTGGCTGGTCCTTGCCCGGAATGAAGGTGACGGTGCACCAGTACCGGCCCTCGGGCAGGCCGTCCGGCAGGGTGAATCGGTAGGCCGTCGCGCGTAGCCGCACGGCCGGCCCGGCGGTCGCCACTGGTGTACCGGTGCGCTCCGCTGAGGCGTACAGGCTGATCTGAGTGGCCTGCCCGCCGCTGGCGCCCGGGTCGTGGAGCGCGCCGCCGTGGACGGGCTGGTAGTCGTACACCGTCACCTGCTCGCTCCCTACTCTGCGGCCGCGTCGAGCTGGGCACGGAGCCGGTTGACGACCCGCTCCATCTGGTGGCGCTTGAGCTGGGCGTCGACCGGCACGAGCAGGCGGGTGGCGGGCGTGTTGTACGCGCCCATCCCCACGTGCTCGACCAGACGGGCGGTGCAGCGGTGGACGTTGCCGTACTGGTCGACGGGCACGAACACCGTGTTGGGGTCGGCCGGGTGCTCGCCGGTGGCCTCGTCGACGATGTCGCCGAGCGCGGTGGCGGGGAGGAGTTGCTGAGCGGTGGTCAGCAGTACTGGTTCGGGGACGGGATCGGGCAGGGACTCGGCCGGGGGCTCCAGCGGCGCCACGATGGGCGTCTTAGTCTCGGTGTGAGCAGGCACCGCCTTGTCCTCGGCGGCTTCCGCCGCGGTGGTCTCGACGGTGTCCGGGATCTGCCCCTCGGGGTCGGCCTCATTCTTGCGAGTACGGGGTGGCACAGGGTCCTCCTGCATGTCGTGGACGTGAAGGAGGACCCTGGCCCTTGCGCGGCCCTACCGTCTCGGTCAGGCGAAGGTGAAGCCGCCGGTCTTGGTGACGGGGCCCGCGTCGTCAGCGGCGACGACGTTGACCGCGCCCGCCGTAGCGGCCGGAGTGGTGACCCGAAGCTTGCCGGAGGACAGCACCTTGAGCGCGGTGCCTGCTGTGGCGCCGAACTTCACCTCGGTGACGCCGTCGAGGTTGGTGCCGGTGATGGTGACGACGGTGCCGCCCGCGGCCGGGCCGGTCTGCGGGCTGACGGCGGCGATGGCCGCAGGCGGGAACAGAGCGTCGATCTGCGAAGCGCGCAGGATCGTGCCCGTCTTGTAGAGCAGGGTCTTGATGGAGCCCTCCGGAACACCGTCACGGCTGTCGGAGGGGCGGGTGCCGGCGTCGTGTGCGCGGGTCGCGTATACGTCTGCGGTGACCCGCTTCAGCGGGTCGGGGGCGTCGGCCGCGGGGAAGGCGGTGCGGGTCAGTCGTGCGCCTGCCGCGTTGAAGACTCCCATGAGGGTTTCCCTTCTCTATGTACGGAGCGCGGGGCCGGACCGTGTGGTCGGGCCCCGCGGATGGTCTGGCTCAGGGTGAGTGTCAGCCCGGAAGGTGAGTGGACTCCTGTCGAAGTTATCCGCGTCCCTGGAACTGGCGTTTTCCCAGGTCAGAGGATCAGTTGCCGGTCGGCTCGGTCCACGAACCGATGACGAAACTCTCGGGTCGCGAAATCTCAAGCGCGACCCTTTCGTCGGCGCGGAATGTCAGAACGCCCCTCTCAAAGTTGTCGCTGTTCTCCGAGGAGACGGTGACCGAGACGTTCTCGCGGTCATACAGCTGGGCTCCCATGCCGAAGGAGCCGATCAGGTAGTTGTCGTCCGGCATGGCGGTCGTCTCGACCACGTTCAGGCGCCATACGCGCTTCTGGGCGCCGACGGCGACCTGGAGCGCTACGCGGAACGCGCCGGTGTCGTCGGTCTCGACCTCCACCTGCTCCCAGCGCGTCGGGCTCAGGACGATGCCGGTCGGCTCGTACTCGGCGAGCAGCGACCTGGTCAGCGCTCGTCGCATCTGGATGCTGAACTTGTCCTTCGGGTCGCCGGTGTAGGTCTGAACGCCCGGGGTGTTGAACAGGCCCGTGATGGACGTGCCGTCGGCGCCGGAGCTGTGGAGCAGGTCGTAATCCTCCGCGAACTTGATGCCCTCCACCAGGCGCGAGTTGATGAACTGCTTCAGCCTCGGCTCGTCCGAAAGGATGTTCTTGTGGCTGTCCAACATGTGCGCAATTTCCGCGATCGGGAAATTGATCGTTTCGAGCTTCAGCTTCGAGCGGGGTGCCCGGCCGAAGACGTCGCTGTCGAGGCCGGTCGGTGCGCTCACGCCGTCGGCGGCCCTGCGCTCCGCGACCTGGCGGGCATTGTTCACCCACCCGGTCTCGCGGATCCCGATGAGCACCGCGCTCTTGGTCTTGGCCTTGGGGAAAAGGTCCCGGATGTGCCACTTGCGGCGCTGTGCCTCAGTTATGCCGAGATCCTGCGCGGAGCCCAGGGCCTGGATGGTGTGGGTGCCAGCCGAGAGGGAGTAGATCGACTTGCCCTCGATCTCGGCGCGGATGTACGGGCGTTCCTTGAACTCGCCCTCGCGGGCGCGCTGGAAGGCGCCGGATTCGACGAAGTAGTCGCCGAGGCTTTTGGCCTCCATGCCAGCGTTCGCGGAGCTGCCGTAGTACTGCCCGGCGGCCGGGGTGCCCTCGGGGGCGTCGAGGTAGCCGGTCAGGGTTTCGGCGCCCTGGGCGGCGTCGAGGAGACCCTTGATCTCCTGGGCGTCCTTGACGGCCTTGACGTACGAGTTGCGCTGATCGGTGCTGACGACGAACGCGCCGTTCTCTTCCTTGAAGGTTCCGGCGATGCGCTCGGCCTCCGCGGACTTCTCCGCGAGCTGGCCCTTCAGGGACCGGATGAGGCTCTTGTCGGTGGCGGTAGCCATGGTGTGGTTGCACTCTCCTGTGCTGGACGGGCGATGGCGTGCGTCGCTCGCCCGGCCAGCACCGGGACGCCTCGAACGCGAGGCGCATGAAAGGTGAGTGCGGGTGTTACCGTCTCGGGCTGCCGGGCACGGAAGTCCACGCACCCGGGAGACCGGTGTCTGTGCAGGTCAGAGGGTCAGTGCGGCGAGTGCGGATTTGACTTCGTCGGCATCCAGGCGGACTTGGCCGTCCGTGTCTTCGTCGTCTGTCATCGGGTCGCCCTCGTACGGCGAGGCTTCCGACTCCGGGCCGCCCTCGCGCGGTACCCCGCTTGGCATGGCGCGGCCATCGCCCTGTTGCGAGGTGTTCCCCGGGGGAACAGGGTCGCCGCCGAGGGCCGACTCGTCCTCGTCGTCCCAGCCGTCGGTGATCTCAAAGTCGGAGTCCCACAGGTCGAGGGAGGAGCCTGCGGGGGCGGCCGAGCCGGTGTGCTTGTCCATGGGGAGGCCCTTCTTCGCGAGTGTGGCGAGGAGTTGGGTGATCTTCGGCTGGAGGTGCTGAAGGTGGTCGGGTCCCGCGCCGGACACCTCGATCAGGGCTGTGGCGTCGTCCAGTACGGCGGCCGTGGGCTGCACGTAGCGGGCAACGGTCTCCTCGTCGCCGCCCACGGGGTGGCTCGCGCCGCCGACGGGGAGTGCCACGGTGGTCAGTTCGACCTCGGTGGGGGTGCCGAGGTCGATGTCCCGGCCGGCTACGACGTAGGGGATGGAGTAGGTGCTGCTGGAGCCGTCTTCGTGGCGGGTGGCGATGACGTGGTCGGGGTAGGTCGCCTCCACGCACACCCAGCAGTCGATCTTCTTGTCGTCGGACTTCCACAGCTGGCGGACGGAGTCGGTGAGGCGGGCGTGCAGCTGCTCGTAAGACAAGGGCATGGGGCGCATGGGGGCGGTCTCCGGGATGGGGGCGGCGGACTTGGCTTCGAGGACGATCTGCGCGGCCGATTTGCGCTCGACCGTGCGGTGGGCGGACTTGGCTTCGAGCACGATCTGCGCGGCCGACTTGGACTCCACCGGCGCAGGAGCCGGGGCAGACGCGGGCGGGGCCGGCGTGGTCGCGTCAGCCTTGGTCTGCCCGAGCGGCACGAACCAGTCGTCTTCGCCTCGTACGACGTGGATCTGATCGAACGTAACCGGGATGGGGCCCACGGGCTCGATGTCCGGGAGGTCGTAGCCGAGGGTGATGTGCGGGGTGTAGCCGTGCGAGTCGTCCAGCTGCTCGGAGTAGATCGAGGTCCCCAGGACTTCCACGACCCGCTGCCTGAGTTCGGCTAGGCCCGGCACGTCCACGGGAACCCAGGCCGGCTCACCGTCCCCCCTGTCGGGGAAGCGGCCGATGCCGCCGATGCTGCCCTTGATGGGGCTGGCCTCGCTGATCGCGGGGGTGACGATGTCGCGCAGGTCGTCGGGGTGGCCGCCAAGCGCCGCGGCGTCCCCGAGGTAGGCCAGGGTGATGTGCAGGTTCTCGGGAGTGGTGCCCTCGGGGTGTGCGATTTTCGCGGCCACCTCCGGCGGGAGGCTCAGCGCGATCATCGCGCCGCGGCCGGCGTTCGTTTCGGCGGCCTTCAACGCCACTGCGGACCAGATCGCCTTGTGTTCCAGGTCTATGCCCGCGGTGCCCGCCACGGCCTTCACTTCGAGACTGCGGGTCAGGGGGTGAGCGCCGTGCAGGACGGGGCTGATCTCGTACAGCTCCAGGTCGTGGATGATCCGTACGCCGTCGTGCCGTTTGGACGCGCCACCGGGGGTGACCTTGTAGCCGATGGAGAACTGCGCTTCACCGTGGTCGTGCCAGTCCTTGACCTGCTCGTAGGCGTCCCGGCCGCGGGAAGTGCGCATGTTGAATCGGACGGTGGCGACCAGGGCGCCCGCGTCGCTCGGCCACACGGCGCCGTCCGGGAGGCTGGCGAACCGGGGATCGCCCGGTCTCCACTCCTCCACCTCAAGCACGGTGCCGACCGGGTCCTTCCAGTCGTGATGCCACACCGACTTCACTCGACGGGTGGCCAGGGTGCGTGTAAACGCCCCGGGCAGGATCAGGTCCTGGACGTCGTCGACGACGCCAGTCACGGCGAAGATGGCACGGGTCATGCCCCGGCCCAGCGGGGCGCGGGTGACCGGCTTGTTGAGCGGGGGCGGGGTACGGGGCACGGGGCTTCCTCCTGGCGGACTTCGCGAGCGCTGCGCACCGTGCCCCCGCCGAGGGGTTACCGTCCTGCGCTGGCTCTTCGGGCGGTCCGCCCACGCATGCGGCTCACTCCCACGGCTTGCCGCCCTTACCGCCCTTGCTCTTGCCTCCCTTCTTGGCCTTCGGCTTCCCCTCTTCATCACCCTGCGGGTCCTCGTCCGGGTCCTCCTCGAACGGGTCCTCGTCGCCGTCGTCCTCGGAGTCATCCGTGTCGTCGCCGTCAGGGTCTTCTTCGGTGTCCGGGTCACCGGCCTGGTCGTCACTGCTACCGGGGGTGAAGGCCTCGTCAGCGGTCCCGAAGCCGGGCGGGCCGGCCTCCTGCCCGGGTGCTGCGCCCGGGTCGCCCGCGACCGGATCCAGTTCCTCGCCCGCAGGCTCGCCGTGCGTGCCGCCGGTCTCCTTCATGCCGGCGTCGTCCACGTCAAGCGCCCAGGTGTCCAGGTCGGAGTACCGCCACACCTGTCCTGTCTCATCCCGCACCCAGCCGGTGAGGGTGCCGTCCTCCGCCTTGTCCAGCCAGGCTTGCTCACCGTTGGGGCCAGAGAGCGCGGCGTAAGCCTGCGCAGGGTCGGTCTCGTCACCCTCGTCGTAGACAGCTCCGGCCCAGGGGCGCCCATCGTCCTCCTGTGGAGGTTGAAGCTCCGGAGGCGGTGGCGCGGCCGGGTCTTCGGCGGCCGGATCGTTGGGCATGGGCAGGTTCTTCAGCGAGTATGCGTAGTCCACGAGGCGCAGACTCATAGCCGGGGCCGTTTACGTCTCGGGCGTGAACCTCTGCCGTGGCCTAGGCCATGCGGCTACCCTCGGGAGCATGACTGAGCTGATGGTGTCCGTTGATGACCGCCTGGCGGGTCAGGTAGCCGAGTCCGCTCGGCGCCATGGCCTGACGGTGGAGGAGTACGTGGCGCGGGTGCTACAGAAGGCGGAGACGCTGGGCACCGATCACGAGGAGCGCGCCCTTGAGAAGGCTCGCGCCGACTTCGAGCAGTGGAATGCTGACGGGCGGCCCGAGACTGGCGCGATGAGCCTCGATGAGGTCTTCGCGCAGTGACCGCGGTACCTGCGCGGATCGCGCCCAACGTCGGCGCGACGATCCGTGACCTCCCCGCCGCCGCCCGCAAGGAGCTGCAGGACGCGCTGCTCCGCGCCTGCGAGGACCCGTGGGGTTGGCCGCAAGCCGATAAGTACGAGATGGACGAGTCGGTGCGCGTCATCGCGACGCGCGCCGCCATCCTCTTCTACGTGATCATTCCGGGGCCGGACCCGCACCTGTGGGTCTTCTCCATCACGCCATCGCCTCTACAACCGTAGTGTGCTCGCGCAGTAGCGCGAGGACCGCGGCCGTGTCCGTGGCCTCCAGCACGCGCTGAGGCCCGTGTGGGCCGAGCAGGACCGGTCTCCCGGTGTGCTGCTCGACCAGGGCCCGCACGCGGCGGGAGCCGGTCACCGGCCGGTCTGTCCGACCGCTGACCTCCACGTCGTAGGCCGCGCCGTCGTCCAGCGTGCCTATGACCCTCATGCTGTTCTCCTTCTACCGGGTGGCGAGCAGTCCAAGGAGGAAGGCCCGCAGGTCATCGTCCTTGTACCAGTCGCCATCGAACATCGTCTCCAGGCCGCGCGGCACCAGGTCGCCGCTGCTGTCCCGCCCATCGGGGTTGCTGAACAGCCGCGCGAGGAGCCTGTCCAGCGCCGTGCGGCGCCGCGCCCCCACACGGCCGCTGTGGGTGCGTGTGAAGGCGAAGGCCTCCTGTGCGGCCAGCAGGTCCGGGTAGTGCTGCTGAAGGTGCGCGAGCAGGGCGTACGCGGCCGTACGTCGGCCGCCGTCCCCGAGGTCGGCGACGGTCGCCGTCCGGTTGTCCGGGTCGTAGCCGCCGGCGTCGCCGCCGCGAGCCGAGATGAACCGGGACTCCGTCGGAGACAGCCAGTCGCGAGGGACGAACTGGGCGATGTCCGTGAGGGAGCGCACGGCGTCCGCATCGCTTCCTTCGGTGGTCACCAGCGTCGCCGTGGTACCCGGCCCCATCTCGCGGACCTCGGCCAGGATGTCGCGCACCACCTCCGGCAGCGACGCGGCGTAGGCCTGCCGCAGCCGGGTGGCTTCCTGCCTAGCGGACTGCGCCTCAACGCGGGCGGCCGCGATCTCCAGATCCGCGTCCGGAGCGCCGCCGGCCGCCGCCGCTTGCAGGTCACGCAGGCGCGCCTCCGTGATGTCGGCGTAGCGGGTGACGTGCCGGACAGTGCCGTGTGGGTCGTCGCCGAGCTCCGGCGTCGCACCGGCAAGGCGGGAGGCCACCTCTGCGTCCACGTCCTGTCCGGCCGCGCGGACTGCCGCCAGGTGGCGCAGGGCCTGCGGGCCGGGCCCGCCGTCCGCGGCACGGTCCGCCATCCAGCGCACACCGTCCTGCACCTGCGGGAGCTGTCCGGAAGCCAGGGACGAGCGGCTGGTCGGCCGGTACCAGCGGGCCCGGCGGGAGACCTGACCGAACCGGCCCGGGGCGGGCATGAGCCGCGCCCAGTGGGCCATGCGGTCACCGAGTGACATGCTGTCGTCCGGCACGGGAACGTTCGCCGCGGCGGCCAGACGGCGCAGGCGCCGCGTCTCCGGCCACGTCCTGATGCGCTGCGCGAGGTTCCGGCGGAACCGGGCCAGGCTCTCGCGGCTGCGGCGCCAGGCCTTGGCCAGGGCCCTCAGGAGAGACGCGATCACGGCGATGACCTTCCGCGCGATGGCGACGAGCGCGGCCACGATGTGCGGCAGGATCGCGGGCCGGTCGGCCGCGGGCAGCGTGGTGGCGATCCGCTGCGCGGTGGCGGCCCGGTCTCCGTCCATGCGGGAAGCCAGCTGCCGCACGATGCGGCCCGCGCGCTCCTCGGTGAGCGGTCCGCCGGCGGCGGCGTCCTGAAGGGCTTCGCCCACTGCGTCGTCCGCGTGCCGGTTCACGGCATCGTTGACGCCGGTGTCGCCATCGCTGCTGTCGTCATCGGCCAGCCGGTTGCGCAGGGCTTCCGGGATCAGGCGCAGCAGGTCAGCCGCCCGGCGGGCGGTGTCCTCTTCCGTCTCTCCGTCCAGCGGTTCCAGGTCGTCCAGCGTGCGCACCGCGGCGCGGATGGCATCGGTGCGGGCGCGGGCGGCTTCCTCGCGAAGCGACTTCACCAGCTCGTCCCGCTCTTCGCCTGTGAAGCCAGCGTCGTTGATCGCGGTCAGCGCCGTATTGCGGGCCCGGCGCATGGCCGCGCGCAGGGCCTGGGGGGTGAGCTGCTGTGCGATCTGCTCGCGGAGTTGGTGGATGCTGCCGGGGGTGGTGGTGCCCTGCACGGCCTCGTCGATCACCGCGCGCGTCACGGAGTCCGCGTAGTCGGAGCGGACCTTGTCCGCGTCCCGTACCGGGTTCGGGTCGCGTTCTTCGTCGTCGGGGTCGGTGGACGGGGCTTCGGGGTCGGGCAGTTGGTACAGCGCCTCGGATGAGGCCATGGACCGCTTGAAGCGCAGTCCGTCGCCGTCCTCGATCGTCAGTGTCCGCACGCCGGCGGGGGCCTCCTCGATGAGGACGATGCGGTAGGCGGTCATGGTGTTCGGGTCGAACTCGTCCGGGAGCGTGACCGTGTCGCCCACGCCCACGGCGCCGATCGTGCCCGGCTCCGGACGGCCGCGCTCGGGCTCGTTGCCCGTCGCTGCGTCCAGGCGGTCTGCGGCTCGCTGTGCGGCCCGGCCTTCCGGGGTGGTGGAGNCGCCCGCCTGCTGGGGGGTGACCGGCAGGTCGTTGGCGACGCGGGCCGCGGCCTGCTGCGCTTCGGGGTCGCTGGCCGCCGCTCCGCTGCCCTCGGTGATGGCGTCCCGCTCCTCTGGGGAGAGCTGCGGGTCCACGGTGGAGTCGGTGACCGGGGTGACGGTCGCGGCCGGTCCGCGGCTGATGATCTCCTCTCGTTTGGCGGGGGCGTCCTCCGGGCCGAGGCGGGGAGTGTTTCCGTCGGCATCCACTACGCGGACGATGGGGCTGCTGGGGATCGCGCCGAATCGGTTAGCGATCTCGCCGGTCGTCGTGTTGCGCGTCTCCAGCCTCCGGCGACCGCTGTGGCCTTCGCTGATCGACAGGATCTCGAACATCGCCGGGCCCTCGTCGTCCCGGAACACCACGTCGCCGACGTTCAGCTCTCCGTACGTCGTCGGCTCCAGGCGCAGGGACGGCGCCCGGCCGTCGGCCTCTCGAACGCCGCCCAGCACACGGAGGGAATCGATCGGCTGCGGCTGTACCCCCCGCGGCGTCGCAACGGCCGCGGTGTCACCGTCCACGCTCTCGACGATGCCGAGCATGTTGCCGTCGCGGTCGCCCACCACGTTGCCTTCGCGCACCAGGTGCCCGTCGAGGGTCCAGCCGGCGGGCCGGCCCGCTCCGCCGTCGGTGACGCTGATGGAGGTGGGGGCATGTTCGTCGTCGGTGCGGTCGTCACCGAACTGGACGCGCACACTGTTGGCGCTCGCGCCGGTGACGACACCCTCACGGCCGTTGTCGTCGGTGACCACGGAGCCGGGGAACAGGCCGTTCCCGTTGGCGTCGGTGGGCACTCGCTCAGCGATACGGCCGGTCAGGACATCGGAGTCCGCACCGGTAAACGGGGAGCCCTGGAACTGGTCTTCGTCGTCGCGGGTGGCGCGGGCCGCCGCACCGTCCATCGGCACGTACACCGGGCTGCCGGTGCGTGCATCGGGAGTATCGGCGATCAGGACGCGCAGCATGTCCTGGGCGCGGCCCTTACGGGTCACCGGCTTCGTCTCCGGCCCGCCCACGACGTACCCGGCGAGGGTGCGGGCGGTGCCTCCCTTGGTGGTGCCGTCGACACGGACCAGGTCGCCGAGCTGAATGCCGCTGACCTGCACCCACTCGGCGGGCCGGCCGCCGACCGACTCGGGCGTCGACGGGCGCTCCGCCGTGGTGGCGGAGGAGCTGGCGGGCTGCGCCCCGCGGCGGCTACCGCTGTCGGTGTCACCGCTGCGCCGGGTCTGGCTGCTGTCCGGGCGCGGCCGGGAGGTCGACGCGGTGCCGTCGGCGGCCGTCGTGCCTGCACCCGTCGCGGAGGACGGGGACGGTGCGCCGCCTCCATCGTCGCCGCCGGTCCCCGCTGCTGTGCCGGTGCCCCCGGTGCTGGAGTCCGGGGCGTCTTCCGGTGCGCCGGTGGCGCGGGACGACGTGCCATTGTCCGGCGTCTCGCCGACCCGGCGCCCATACATGTGCTGGTCGAACGGCAGGTTCACATCCTCGGCCCGCGCGAGGCGCAGCGCGGGGCCGGCCTCGTCAGGAATGATGAAGGTTTCTGCTCCGGAGCGCGTTGCCGCGAACGGGTCCTTCGAGACTGTGATGCGCAGGCCCTTGTAACGCTTCTTGTCCTGCATGTATTTGGTTGTCGTCGGCTTACCGATGACGTAGCCGGTGTACTGGCCCTCGGCGCCCGGGTACAGGCCGGTGATCCGGCCTTTCAGGTGGACAACGTCGCCTTCACGGAGGTCTCCGACCGGTACGTGCTCGGCGTTCTCTTTCCAGTCCGACGTCTGTAGTTCGTCGAGGACCTGGCGAGCAGCGCGGTTCTTACGCAAGTCGTGGTGCTGGGCCCGTGGGTCCTCCGGCCGCAGGATGTCCAGGTACTCGGTGATCTTGTCGGCCATCCAGCCGGGGCCGAGGATGTACCTGTCCTTGAGGTTGGAGGGCTGGTGCTTGTAGTGCGTGGCGTCCAGCCACCGCAGTTCGTCATGCAGGGTCGCCAGATCGTCCGCAACGTTGCCGCTCGGCGTCCTGCCCTGTCCGAGGTCAGCCATCAGTCTGCGCAGCGCCTCATAGCGTTCCATGTCCTGCGGGCTTTCCGGCAGGCTCTCCAGCCCGCGCCAGCTCCCCTCAGGGGGGAACGCCAGCTCGTGGTCGCTCATGCGCAGATTCCAGGCAAGATCAGGATGGACGATGCCCGGGTCCGGCTCGCCGCGTTCCTTGTCCCGAAGCACCAGGTGCGCGACAGCCGCTTCTCGACTGCTGAATTTCAGCTCGCGCAAGGTGAACGGGTTACGGCTGCGCCAGACACTGTCTTCGCGTGATTCGCCCAGGCGCCCGATTAGACGACCGTTGCGCCACACCTGCGCGCCGAAGTCCTGGGGCACAGGAGTGGGGACAGTGCCTTCCTCTGCCAGCTCGTGCTGCTGCTGCGGTGATCCGAAGAGCAGCTGTTCCCCTTCCTCGCTGACAACCTTGTATCGGTCTCCTGCGGTCTCCTGCTCCCGCATCTCGTCCATGGTGGGGATACGGCGGCCGTCCACAGAGCCCGCCAGCCCTTCGCCATGTTCGGCGTTGACGGCATAGCGGAAAGCCGCGCCAGCGGACTGCTGGGCGCCGCCAGTGTTCCCGGCGGCCCCGTCCTCTCCGGCCCCGGTACCAGCCGCCTGACCTACGTTGCCGGTGGTGCCGTCTCCGGCGCCCGGGGCGCCCCCGCCTGTGCGCTCGTCCGTCCGGCTGTCCGCGCCTTCCGTCTCCTTGCTGAAGCTGTCGGGCCGCGCCTCGATCGCGGCCCGGCGCGCCTGGTCGATGGCCTTGCCGAGCGGGTTACCGTCGGCGTCCTGCCACGACCGCAGCCCTTCCGCGTCGAGTTCGGGCGCAGCCCAGTCGATCGGGTCGCCGTTCTCGTCGCGCAGCCCCTCATAGTCACTGGCGAGCCGTAGTGCGCCGTCACGGCCACCGATGGCGTTGCCGTCGGCTTCCCAGCCAGCCAGGTGCACGCCGCTCGCGGCGTGGCCGAACTGCCATGAGCGTCCGCCGTCGTTGGACCACGTGATCAGCCCGCCGCCAGCGGACAGGGCAAGGGTGTCATTGTCGGCCAGGCCGCGCAGGTAGGCGGCGTGCTCCTCCGGGTTCGCGCCCTGTGGTGCGGGAGTCTGGCCGGATCGGTACCGGTCCTTCAGGTTCGCAAGGCGTAGTGCCGGGTCGCCGTCGCTGGAGCCGCGGCCGTCACTGCCGCTGCCCGCCGGGCCGCCATCACCATTGCCGTTGCCCGGAAGGTTTGGCACACCAAGGCCGCGGCCATCGGGGTCCTGGTCGCGGCCCCGGTCCTGGTCGCGGTCCCGGCGACGCCGACGCTTGTTGTCGTCCGACTCCTCGTTCTGGTCGTCGTTGTCGGAGTCAGGGCCGTCGGCGTTCGGGCCGTCAAGTCCGTCATCGCCGTTCGGGCGCTCACGGTCCCCCTCCCTGCGGCGGCGGTCCCGTCGACGTCCGTCCGTATCGGACTCCGAGTCGCTCTCGTCCCGGTCATCATCATCCGCGTCGCCGGAAGGGTCGCTGTTCCGGTTCGGCGGCTCGCCCCCGCGGCCTCCTTCTCCGCCCTCGGCCTCACCCTGCGGTGTCTGGTCGTCCCTGCTCCGGTCCTGATTGCCGTCCTGTCCGTCGCGGACCGACGCCTCGTCGTGAGCGATAACGAGCCCGGCCGTGGCGAGATCCTGGCCGTGCCATACGCGGCGCTCCCCGTCAGGGGTCACGCTCACGTACTCCAGCACCTTGTCCTTGTTGGTGTTGTCGATCCGGCCGACCACTACACCGTCGACCCTGACGGTCCACTCCTTGTTCAGGCCAGGCTTGTCCTTGTCGTCAGCAGTGACTTCAGCTCGGGCCACCAGCGCCTTCACGCGCTCGGGGCCACCGAGCTCGTACGTCTCGTCGTCCACCGGCACTTCCCAATTGGTGAAGATGTCGGTGCGCGCCCGGTTCGTCGCCCTCTTCCTCACGGACGGCTCCGGCTTCTCCACGAGCACGACCCACTCGTCGGGTTCCACCCTGTCGTGGCCACCGTCGGCATCGAGGCCCACCGAGCGGACTGCGCCTTCGACGCCACCACGGTGGGTGTGGATGACGTACTGGGGCGTCTCCATGCCGTCGAAGGTGTCGGTCGTACCGCGCCGCGGGACGCGCATGGTGTGGAAGATGTCGCCCTTGCGAAGTTCGGAACCGCGTGCCCAGCGCATGCCCTTGGGCAGTTCCGCTTCACCGATCTTCAGCTCTCCAGTTCCGGTCCGGGCGTCGGCGGAAGGAGCCATCGGCGCACCGATGCTCTCCCGCCGGCCGTTCGACCAGTGCATCCCGGCCCAGTTCGAGCTGTCGTCCTGCGTGGCCCATCCGGCGAAGGCGGCCCAGTAGGCCTTGCTGTCCGACAGGGCGGCGTTGAGGGGGCGAATGGCTTCGGGGAACTCGCCACGGATGCCGTACGCCTTCTGATCCGGGCTGTCACCACCGACCACGTTGACGAGGAAGTCCTCCGCCTGCTGCTCGGAAAGCCCATGCTCTCCGGCTCCGGCGCGGGCGCGGGCGATCTGCTCGCGTACCGCCTCCCGGACCTTCTGGACCCGCTCCTCGATCAGTTGGCTGCGGAGTTCCTGAGCCTTCTTCCGACCGTTCCGGGTAGCGATGTGGTCCACCAGGATGGGGCGGATGTCCGCGCGCAGTTCGTCGCCCATCTCCCCCACGGAGGTGCGCAGATCCTCGGCCAGGTCTGCGAGGAACTGACGCCCCTCCTGGGGTACTTCCTCCAGGCTGCGGCGGGTGTTCTCGTCGTACTGGGCCAGCGGCTCGACGTCAGCCATCGTGGAGATCCAGAACTGCACCTCGTAGGGATCAGTGCCGGGCGTCCAGCCCTCGTCCTTGTGAGCGAGTACACGATCGAGGTAGACGTTGCGTATCCCGGCCGGCTGCGGCTCCGCCCACATACCGGCCCACCTGCGGATCGGTATCGAACGGGCAATTTCGCTTACGTCCCCGGGGAAGCTCAGGATCGGCTCGGGGTGCGCTTCCGCGACGATGAGGGCAGCGGCGTGCGCGGGGTTGTCGAAGTCACTGCTGCGGTACCACCGGGCACCGACGGGGCCGTGCAGATCATGGTCTGCACGCCACGACGTTCCGCCGTTGAAGTCCCTGTCGTTGTACAGGAGAGAGCCGATCCGCTCACCGTCGAGGTAGACGACGCGGCGAACCTCGTCGGCATGGAAGCGGAACTTGGCGGGAGTGACGTGGATCTCACCGACCTCCACGGTCTTGCCGCCGCGCTCACCGGCCGTCTCCCGGCTCTCCTCCGGACCCTTCCAGCCGCTCGACGGCTGATCCGGCTCAGGCGCAATCAGGGGCTCACTGGGCCGCCACAGCTCACCTGTACGCGGGTCGATGTGCGAGGCAAGGATGCGCTCGGCTTCTTCCTGCGGCACAACGCGGTCGAAGCGGAAGTGGATGCTGTCGGCTCCCTCTCCGTTCTCGTGAGAGCGTGCGATGGCGAGGGCGGCATTCCGAGTGGGGTCGCCATCCTCAGCCCTCCGGGCCAAGAACCATCCATCGACGGTGCCGTGGCGGTCATGTTGTGCCCGCCATGCCCCGTTTTCGGCGTGCAGGAAGCCGATGCGCTGGCCTCCGAGGTAGACGACACGATGGGCATAGCCACCGGTGACGTGAAGTTCGCCGACTTCGACAGGCTGGCCGTCAAAGTCGGCAACCTCCTCGCGGGTCTCCTCCGGGCCTTTCCAGCCCAGAGAGTTGGTGGGCTGCTCCTGGTCATCGTCGCGGGGCGGCTCGGGCGCGGGCAGGCGCTCAACCTTCTGGTCGGTGAGGATCGTCACCGCGTTCTGGGGCGATGGCTCCTGCCCCTGTGGTCCGATGTACAGGCGCCACGCTTTGATGCCCTTGCGGTCACGGGTGGCCGTCGCCTTCTTGGGGGCAGCCAACACGTATCCCTCGCGAACGGCGGTGTTGCCCGCTGTGTTCTGCGTCTCGACACGGACATAGTCGCCCTCAGACACCTGGTCAGGGGCGAGGACGTCGCCTCCTTCGCTGTCTGCGGCGGTGATTTCGTTGGGAACGCCGGCAGCCGGCGCGCCGTCGCCGTCCGGGGCCTGCGAGTCCAGAGCGTTGCCACGCCTGCTGAATGGGTCAGGCTCGCCAGGCGGAGGCATGGTGGCTGAAGCCTCCAGCGCACGGGCCTGGAAGCGCACTCCCTTGGCCAGGGCGAGGTACAGCTTTTCGACGCGCCGCCCGTCTGCGGTGTTGAGGTCCAGATCGTTGGCCTCGCGGTCGATGGCGTCGGCCGCATACCGCATCTGCCCCGCCGACAGCGGCCCGCTGTAGTAGTTCCTCGCTACGAGCCGCAGGGTCTCGTCGTCGCCGTTCTTCCAGCGCTCGGCGAGGTTCCCGAGTTCGCGGAACTGCGCCTTGGTGAGGAGTGTGCCGAGGATCTCACCGCGCATGTCCTCTGGGCTGGTCACGCCGCGCCCGTGGGACGGGTCCACGGTGCTGTGCGCGTCGTAGGCGGCACTCCAAGATGCCTGCTTGATGGAGCGGTACAGGCCGTCTTCGCCCTTGCCCTCGGAAATGGAAATCGCTGGGGTCCTCGGGCTGCCGCCACGGGCATCCTGCGCCATCCACGTGGCTTCGCCCTTGCGCCCGCGGGCGCGAATCCAGGCCACCATCTCGCCGTCCCGCATGATGGCGCCGTGCCCGGCGTCCACGTCGAGGTGGGCCAGCCGGTAACCGTCCATGGTCTTGATCGGTGCGCCTTCGCTGGTGGCGGCAGCCGCCAGCCACTCGTCCTGTGCCTCGCGCTTGGCGCGGGCTTCCGTCTTCCGCGCACGGTCGGCGGCCGACTCACTCTCGTCGGGACGACGCAGCTCGGAGAGGGCGACAGGCCGCATCCCGGAGTCGGTGGCGACCAGGGCGAAGCCGTTGTCCGCGATGTGCCGGATGGCGCCCGGCCCGTGCGGGGTGACAACGTCGTCGCCTTCTGCGAACGCTGTCTGCTCCGGCTTGGATTCCGGGGCGTTCTGGTTGTCACCGTCGTGTCGGGCGGCGGCCTGACGCGCTAGGTCACGGCCCTTACGGGCCTGACCGGCACCCAGGCGGCCGCGGCCGGTGCCGCTCTCGGTGGCCCCCACTTCGGCGGCGAACTGCTCCAGCTCATCGGCGATCTGCCGCATGGTGTCCGCGGGGTCGGCTTCGCCGTTGCGGTAGGCGCTCAGCAGGGCGTCAAGTCGCTCGGTCTGCTCCTGCCCCATGTCGCGTTGCCACTGCTCTGCGGCGAGCAGTTCGTCGATGATGGCTGCGGTCTCGTCCTGCCGGCGCTGGCGCTCGGTGTCGTTGAGGCTGCCCTCAGCGGGTGCGTCCGGGCTACCGGTGCTCTCCTCATCGTTGGTTCCGACCGGCTGCGGGCTGCTGTTGAGATTGGTCAGGTCGGCACGGACCTGCGCCGGGTTGAGGGTGGTGGTGTCGGCGCCGGAGCCGTAACGGCCCTCGGCGACGGCCTGGTCCAGCTCCTCGTCGGAGGCGACGGGGAGCCGCGGAGGGCCCTCGCCGTTGCGGCGCTGCACCTGCGCGACGCTGATCTCCTGCCGCTTCGCGCTCCCTCCGAACTCGTTGCCCTCGCTCTGCACAGTGAGGAACGGCCGGTCGATCTCTGAGACGGTTCCGATGTTCGGGGTGCCGTCTTCTTCCTGGAAGTCGACCCGGTCGCCCGCCTGGAAGTCCTCGATCTCGAAGTCACGCCGGTACTCGCTCTTCGGCGGCTCGGTGGGGTCTTCGTCGTTGACGGCGCGGAACACCCAGCCGAGTGAGCCGGCGTCGAGTACTTCGGTGGCCCGGGTCACCGCGACGTAGGCCACGCGGAGCGCTTCGTCGTCCGGGATGGTGTCCCAGTCGATGGTCCCGTTGTCGGTGTCCTCGGGGCCCTTGAAGTCGTCGGCGATACGGACGCGCGCAGACTCCAGCCCCTTGGCCTTGTGCGCGGTCGTCACGAGCACGTCGTGCGGTTCGGTGTCCGGGACGAGACGGCCCTTACCCTCCTCGGCGTCCTCCTGTGGGTACAGCCGGTCGAGGTAGGCGTCGATGCGCTGCTGCGCCTCTTCCAGCGACAGCTTGTTGTCGACTTTGGTGACGCCGGAGCGGCCGTTCTTCATCTTCCACGGCACGTCTCGCTTGCCGGGCTCGTAGTAGTAGCGGCGCGTCGCCGTGTCGTAGAGCAGGCGGCCGACGCCGTTGTTCTTGTCCTTGAACCAGTCCTTCAGCTGGCTGGCTTTCGGGGCGTTCCAGTCGAACTTCACCCATACGCGGTCGCCCACGAGTTCGGTGCTGGCCGGGCGCGCCCCGGACTCCAGCAGTGCGTCGATGTCGTCGCCGTGCTTCTCCAGCAGTGCGAACAAGGACTTGAGCTGCTGAAGGTCGGGGTCGCTCTTGACCTCTTCCAGGATGTCGTCGTACGGCATGCCGTTGAAGCGGGCCAGTTCGGCGTGATCGGTTTCCTCGCCCTCGGCCAGGGCGTTGGCGGCCTGCACGAATTCCTGCAGTGCCTTCACGCCGCCGGACACCGCGACCGTGCGGCCCGCGGTGAGGGCCTGCACCGCGGCGAGCGCGACGCCGGCGTTGGTGCGGGCGATGACCATCGTCTCGTCGCCCGGGTCGATGGTCTCGATGCGCGACTGCTTGCGGTCGAATCCCTTCAGCCGCATGCGGGTGCCGAGCAGCCGCAGGAAGCGGTTGCCGACGTCGGCGACCGCCGGGCCGAAGCGGAAGGACTGAGTCAAAGTGGCGCGGGCGTCGACCGGGAGCTTCGACAGGGCGTCGGAGGCGCCCCTGAAGCCGTAGATGGCCTGGTTGCTGTCGCCGACGGCGACGACCTGCACGCCCTGGTCGAGCGCGGCACGAACGACGCCCTCCATGACCGGGTTCACGTCCTGCGCCTCGTCCCAGAACAGGACATCGGCGTCGAGCTTGTACCCGCTCATCGCCCACTGCTTGACGATGTAGTCGAAGTCCATCGGGAGGTCCCGGTCGGCGTTGCCCGCCTCGGGGTCGGTCAGGTTCGCCCACATCCGATCGGCGAGCGGTTTGACCGCGTTGAACAGGTCCCTTCGCTCTCGCTCGGTCTCGCCGGGGACGTGCTGCGGGCCCATCTCGGTGTCCGCGGACTTCGCCCACGTGCGGATCATGCGCTCGGCGACGGTGGCCGCGCCGCCCGGGGAGATGTCCCGGTTCCCGGCCTTGACGGTGTCGTACCAGCGCATCCGGTCGGCGATCTGCTGAGCGGACAGCTTCTTGAAGCCGCCGGCCCTGTTGCTGGGCAGACGGTCGTTCAGGCGCCGGTCGGCGACGCGGGCCGCGTACGCGTTCGCTGTGGAGGCGAGCATGTTCTTCGCGTACTCGCCGCGGGCCTGCGACTCGCGGGCCTCCGCAGCGACCGACCGGTTGAAGGCCAGGTAGACGATGTTCTTGCCCGGCATGCGGTGGCTGAGCATCTTCAGCGTGGATGACTTGCCGGTACCGGCGAGCGCCATGACCGCCATGTTCAGGCCGCGGCGGGCCGCGCCCTGGATGATGATGTTCTGCTCGTCGGTCGGGGCGTACGCCTCGTTGGCCGCCGCCGCGGCGTCGATGCGCGCCCACTCCTCATCGGAGAAGCCGCCCGGCTTCGCGTCCGGCAGATCCTCCACCCGGGTCACGAGGCCCTGCGCTTCGGCATCGTTGAGGCCGTAGCCGCTGAGCCGGTCGCGGACGACCGAACCGCGCGACCGCTCGACCTCCTTGCCGTTCTCGTCGTACTCGGGCTCGGGCGTCCAGCGGCGCCGCTCTTCCTCCTGGTGCTCGAACAGCTGCTGCTCAATGCGGCGGCGCATGGCCAGGTCCAGCGGATCAGTGGACTCGGTGAGCGGGCTGAGCTGTGCTTCCAAGTCATCGATGGCGTCGGTGAGCTGGTCGTTGGTCATGTCGGCCGGGGAACGCTGCGGCTCCGCCGGGGCGCTGTCCTCTGCCTGGCCGGTGGAACGCTGCGCGGTGGGGGCGTCCGGCTGTGCCTGTCCGCTGCCCTGAGCCGGCGCTCCGGCCGGGGTCTCGCTCGACGCCGGTACGGGGCGCTGCTGGTTCTGTTCGTCGTTCTGCCGCGCCCGGCGCGGAGGGTCGTCCTGGAACTGGCCGTTGCGGGTACGACCGACCATGTCGGCGTACCGCACTTCGAGTTCGTCGTCCCCGTTGGGCGCCCGCAGCACAGCCGCGTCGGGGCCGGCCGCGCGGACGTACACGCCCCTGCGGTCGGGGTTGAGACGGTTGGTGTCCCAGAAGTGGACGGTGTCGCCGGGCTCGAAGTCGCTGTCCTGCCAGCCGCGGCCAGCGGTGGACGCGGCAGGCTTGTTGCTGGGCTGCGCCTGCCTGCCGCCTCCGGCCGTGCTGGTGCGCGGCGTCGGGTTGGTCGTGGTGCCGGTGTCATCGACGCCCGTGTCGGGGGTCGGGGTGCCCGGCTGTGGATTCGTTTCCCCCTGGAGGGCCGGAGCCCTGTCCCCCTTGCTCTGATCCCTCGTAGAAGCGTCAGATTCGGCGTTGGGGGTCTTAGACGGGGAGGGAGGCGTGGGGGAGGCCTGCGCGTGGCGGTCGCGGTATTCCTGCTCGACCTGAGCGCGCGCCGCATCATCGATGCGACGGCTCTGCTCGTCCTCGCCCTGCCACTTCGCACGGCTCGCCCGGTGGCGGGGGAGGAAGCTGTCGATCGCGTCGAGAAGCTGACGCAGCGGACCTTCCATCTCGCCGCGCTCACTGTCTGTGAGGGTTTCCAGCAGGCCGAACGCATGCTCTCTGGCGTCGACAAGACGCCGCTCAGCGTCCTCGTAGTCATCGTCTTCCAGTGCGGCCACCGCGTCGAAGATCGCGCGGCGGACCAGCGGCACTGCGCCGGGAGCATTGTCGTCCCTGCCCCAGAGCGCGGTCGCGGCGCGGCTGAACTGCACCTCGGCCGCGTCCACGGGCAGCAACCCGATGCGCCATTCGGCGAACGAGGCGTACGGCTCGGCAGCCGGGGAAGTCTGTGCAGCCTCGTCGTCGGCCGGAGCGGTCTTCTCCCTTTCGGGGGACGCCTCGGTCAGCCTGTTGCGGCGCTGACGCAGCACGTCCGCTACAGCCTTGACCTGCTTCCCGAAGCGACCCTCACGCTCCTCGGGGGTCATCTCCTGGTCGTGCAGCGCCTCGGCCAGGTGGAGAGCCGTGTCGCTCGCCGGCCCGAAGACGCCGCCCGCTGCCTCTCCCCACTGCTGATCGAGGAAGGTGAAAAGCTCCTCGGACAGCTGCTCGACCCGGTCGCGGCCCTGGTCGGGGAACTGGTTCCGATAGGTCTGCTTCAGCCTGTCGAGGGCCCGTGTGTTGTCCGCCTTGCTGTCGGTGAACAGGTCGCCGACGGCTTCCGGAGCGTCGACCGACGGGGGAGTCGTGTCGGCTGCGGCGTCCGTCTCGGACTCCGGAGCGTTCTCGGTGCCCCCGCCCTGTGCCGCCCCGGGGGCCGGGACGCCTTCGCGCAGGGACTCCAGGTCTTCGCGGACCTTTTGCGGGTTGAGGGTCGTCTGCGCGGTACCGGCGGCCGTGCGGCTGGCCTCCCGGCGCTCGGACCGCTCGCTGCGAGGCTTCGGCTCCGGCTTGCGGAACGTCTTGGCACGTTCCTGTTCGGCCATGGCCTCAAGGGCGCGGGTCTCCTGCTGGACCTCCTTGAGCCGCTGCTTCAGGCGTGCGCTGTCCGGGCTCGCGCCCACCTCCTTGATGCGGTCGGTGAGCTTGCGGGCCTCCTGGTGGTGCATGACCATCTCGGTGAGGGCCTGCACGCGTCGCTCGGTGGATTCCACCTGCTCCTCGAAGGGGCTCGTGCCCTCTTCAAGGTGGTCTTCGGCTGTCTCCCGGCCGACGCGGGCTCCGTCGAGTTCCTTCTGACGCTTCTCGATGTCCGAGTCGAGGGACTTGAGCAGGTTCTCCAGCGACTGAATGGCGCCGCGGCCGGACGAGTCGCTGACCTTCCGCGCGGACCACAGGCCACGAGTGTCGGGGGTCGACGAGTTGGCGTACGCCGGGGCGTGGTCCAGGCGCAGCCGCAGCATGCGGTTGCCCTCACGGTCGTACTCGACGGTGGCGATGAACCCGACGCCGCCGATCTCGCCGAGCGGGATGTCGGAGCCTTCGCCGTGGCGGGTGTCTTTGGCGATGGCGTCCATGCGCCGGCCGAGTGCTTCGGCGGCGTCCGCCCGGTTGTCGAAGTCGACGCCATCGATGGCGGCCGCGAAGTTGTCGCCGCTCACGTCCTGGCGCGCGGCCAGGGCTTCGCGCATGCCGGGCAGGGCCGCTTCGAGAGACGCGATGCGGCTGGTCAGGTGCGTGATGCGCTCACGGCGCTCCTGCTGCTGCTCGTACCAGTCGGCGTTCTGCCGTTGGATCTCCACCAGCTCGCCCTGTGCGAGGGCGCGTTCGGCGATGGCAGGGTTGCCGGAAGCGATGGCCTTGAAGGTGCCCAGGGACACGGCGGCGTCGCCGATGTCCTCCATCTCGCGGGCCTTGAAGTCCCGGCGGGCCATCTGGTTGATGAAGACGGCCTTGCGCTCCAGCGTGCCGAGACGGAATTCGTCGAACGTCCCCTCGGTGATGTAGTACATGATCCGCACGTCCGTGGGCGTGCGGCCGGGCGCGGCGGGGAAGTTCGGGGTGTTGAGGTTGCCCTGGCGCTCGATACGGCCGTCACGCTGTTCCATGTCGGCGGGCCGCCACGGGAACGACAGGTGGTGCAAGGCGACCGCACGGTCCTGAACGTTCGTGCCTGTGCCCATTTTCTGCGTGGACCCGATGAGCACGGCGACCTTGCCGTTACGGGCCTCCTCGAACAGCTTGGCCTTGGCCTTGTCGTCCTTGGCCTCGTGGATGAAGCGGATCTTTTCGCGCGGTACTCCCTGCGCGATCAGCAGATCGCGTATCTCTCCGTACGCGTCGAACTTGATCTTTCCGGTCGAACCGGGTGTGCCCTCGTCGAGAAAGACAAGTTGAAGGCTTCCGGGCAGTTCCTGCGGCGTGAGGTCGTTGCGGGAGACCGGGTAGACGGTGTCCTTGTGCTCTTCGTAGAGCTTGGCGATCTGCTCGGCGGCGGCCTCCAGTTTGCCGCCCTCGTGGTTCGAGCCGCCCTGCAGACGCATGTCGATCGCGGCGCGCGAGGCGAAGCCGATGGCCTTCAGGACACCGCCCGGCTCCGTGATCCAGTCCTCGTCAGCCAGGGACTGCACGTACTGGCGCTGCTCGGCGGAGGCCGGGATGGAAATGACTTCACCGCGGCGGCCGTTCTCGCCAGCGCGGACGGTTGGGGTAGGCAGGCCGAGGTCTGAGGCAGTCTGGATGTCGGCGAAGGTGCGGTAGCCGACCAGCAGCTCGGGGACGTTGAAGAATTTCGCGAACCGGGCCTTCTCGCGGTAGTCGCCACTGCCGTCAGGGGCCAGTTCCAGGCTGGTGATGACCTCGCCGAACGTTGCCGCCCACGAGTCGAAGTCCTCGATGCCGGCTTCTTCGAGGATGTGCGGGGCCAGGTAGCGCATGAGGACGTACGCCTCGGTCACCGAGTTGGCGATCGGGGTACCGGTGGCCAGGGACGCGACGCGCCCGCTCTCGTTGTGCTCGCGCAGGTAGCCCAGCGCCATGTGGAGCTGTGTGGCCTGCCCGGAGCCGGAGATCGCTGCGCCGGGGAGGTTCGAGACGGTCCGCAGGTTCTTGTACTCGTGGGCCTCGTCTACGAACAGGTAGTCGATGCCCGTGTTCTCGAAGAAGATGCCGCGCTCGTCCTTGAGCGTGTCCAGGCGCTCCTTGAGCTGTTCCTCCTGGTTGGCGAGCGTCTGCTCCATCTGCTTGAGCGACGGGTCGTCGCCGTCCCGCTCTTTGATCTTCTCGATCTGGGAGCGGAGGAGCGCGAGCTCCTCGTCCATGTACGCCTGTTGCGTCTGCGGCGTCATGGGCATGGCGTTGAAGGCGTCGTGTGTGAGGACCACGGCGTCCCAGTCGCCGCCCGCGATCTTCGCGATGAACTTGCGGCGCCGCTTGTGGTGCAGGTCCTTCCGGGAGATCGCCAGTACCTTGGCGCCCGGGTAGAGGCCGACGGCCTCACGGGAGAACTGCTCCAGCATGTGGTTCGGGACCACGATGGCGGGCTTTTTCGCCAGGCCGGTGCGGCGCAGCTCCATGGCGCCGCCGACCATGGTGGCGGTCTTGCCGGCGCCCACGACGTGCCCGAGGAGAGTGGTGGGTTCCTGCGTGATGCGTCGGATCGCGGCGTTCTGGTGCGGACGCATCCGCCAGCCGGTTTTGATGCCGGGGAGGGTCAGGTCCGAGTCGTCGTAGTCGCGCAGGGCGATCGAGTTGAACTTGTCGTTGTAGATGCGGCCCAGGCGCGAGGCGCGCTCAGGGTCGGACATGACCCACTTGTGGAACTCGGCGGCCATGTTCTTGGCCTTGGTGCGAGCCGCCGACGTGGCCTTCTGGTTGACGTACGACTTGGTGCTGCCGTCGGGGAGCTTCTGGGACTCCTTGATCGTGATGAGCTTCTGGTGCAGCAGCGAGTCGAAGAGCTGGTAGGCGCTGCGGCCCTTGACGCCCCACACCTTCTTGGCGATCTCGCCCTTGTCGCTGCCGTCGACGCCCCAGCGGTTACCGCCGAAGTGGATGACCTGGGCGTCGGACAGACCGAGGTGGCGAAGGAAGCCCTCGTAGACGTCGATGGGCACCCACGGGGCGCCGATCTTCACGCGGATGTGCTCGGGGCGGATGTCCTTGGGGACGACCCGCTCCAGCGCGGCGACGTTCACCGCGTACTTCGGGTCCTCGGACAGGACGGCGCGGGCCTCTTCGAGCTTTTGCCGGACGTTGCCGGACAGGTAGGCGGAGCGGGCTTCCAGCCGGCCGGTAGCCGGGTCATCGAACGCGAGGTCACCGAGCGCTTCGCGTGCCGCGTCCTGGTCCATGCCCAGCAGCCGGGCAACGGTCGGCAGGTTCAGGCGCCCGCCGTCGTGCTCCAGCGCGATAGCGACGGCGTCTTCGGGGCTGTCGGCGCTGTCAGGGATCTCACGCGGCTGAAGGACACGCTCGGAGAGAATGTTCAGCTTGCGAGGGGCCTTGGCGTCGGCGTCCCAGCGGTCGAGGCCGAACACCATGTGCCCGTCGGGGTCCTCCTCGAACAGCGCGAGGGCGGTAGGCGTTTTCCACTCGTCGGGGACGTCCTTCAGCCCTTCGGCCCTCTTGCGGGCCAGGGCCTCGGGAGTGGAGAACTGGCGGCGCTGGGAGGGCTTGTTCGGGGAGGGGTGCTTGCGCAAGTACGCGTCGTAGGCCCGGTTCAGGGCGGCACGGGCCTCGCGCATCTCGCTGGTTTCGCCAGCCGCCTTGGTGCTGGCTTCGAGCTCCACCAGCCGGTTGGCGACGTCCTTCAGCTCCAGCAGCCGGCCAAGCTGCTCACGCTGCTTGGGGTGGACGTCCAGCTCGACCCAGTTGCCGTTCTCGACGGTCATGAACGCGCCGTTCTCACCACGGGCGATCGAGCCGTCGCGGGCGTCACCGGCAAGGTCCAGGGAGAGCGCTTCGTTCTGCCCCGACGCGTCGTACTCCAGGCCGTCGGCGTCGGCGTCGGCCGCGATGCGGCCTAGCGCGGCGCGCAGCGTGACCAGGGTGTTGCTGTCGCCCTTGACGGTCAGGTCGTGGTCAGTGAACTGGCCGCGGCCGACCTCCATCCGGCCGAGGACGTTCTTCGGGTTGTCCTGGAAGTACTGGTTGACGGCGACGTCATGGCCGCCGATCTGCACCTTGTTGGACGACAGCCACGAGTCGTCACCGCGGTTGTGGCGGTACTTCGACGGTTCCCGGCGCCGGAACAGCAGCAGGTCGGTGACGACGTGCGTGCCGGCGGCCCGCTGGTGTGCGCCCTCGGGCAGACGTACGGCGCCGACCAGGTCGGCCATGTCGTACATGGCACGGCGGGCGGAGTCGTCCTCGGCGTCCATGGTGTAGCGGGAGGTGATCATGGCGACGTAGCCGCCGGGCCGGACCCGGGCCAGGGACTTGAGGATGAAGTGGTCGTGGATCGAGTGGTGACGGCCCGGGTTGTCCAGCGGGTCGTGCAGCTGGTAGCGGCCGAAGGGGACGTTGCCGATGGCCAGGTCGAAGCTGTCCGGGGGGAGGCGCAGATCCTGGAACGGCGCGTTGATGACCTGCGCGTCCGGGTAGAGGAGTTGCGAGATTGCGGCGGAGGTCGGGTCGAGTTCGACGCCGACCATCTCCGCGCCGTCCGGGGCGTGCCCGATGAAGTTGCCGGAGCCCGAGCCGGGTTCCAGGACGCGGCCCCGGCGGAAGCCGAGGGCACGGATCGCGTCCCACACCGGCTGTACGAGCGCAGAGTCGCTGTAGTGGGCGTTGAGGGTGTTCTTGCGGGCGGCGGCCCATTCCTTGTCGTCGAGCAGCGCCCTGATCTCGGCGCGCTCGTCAGCGAAGGCTTCCCAGCGCTTCAGCGCGCGGGCGTAGGCCTCGGGGTTCGGCTCGCCGTCTTCGTCGCGGAACTTCTTGTCGTTCGGGTTGGGCTTGTCGGAGAGGACGACCGGCAGCGATCCCCAGCCCGACCAGCGGGCCAGGATCTTCTGTTCATCCGGCGTCGCGGGCCGCTCCTCCGCCTGGATGAGGCGCAGCGTTTGGACGGCGGCGACGTTCGCTTTCGCTTTGGCGCGCTCGCCGGAGGGGGCGAGGTCGTCTTGCGAGCCCGGCCGGAACCGGGCTGCGTCTACTGCTCCTGCGGCTGGTCCAGCGTCTCGCCCAGTTCCAGGCGCTCCGTCCCGGGCTCCTTCGGCAGGAACATCTCCTCGTCCAGCACGATTTCCGTTGCCTGCGACCGGGCTTGCTGCCGGGACCCCAGTACGTCCAGCGTCGTCTCGTGCGGCAGCTTCTTCATCAGCTCCTCGGCGAGATCCCCGATCTTCACCTGAATCCGGTTGCCCAGAGCCTCGAAGAACGCGGTCTGCTCCGCCTCGCTGCCCAGGGACCGCAGCCCGGCCGGACGGTACGTCGTCCAGTACGTCTGTGCCTGCCTGCCGTACCTGTTCACTGCTGTTCGCTCCCGTGTCGGCCGGCGGTGTGCGCCGGTTCGAGGTGTTGTCGCTGGCGCCGAGACGGGCCTCAACCTGCATGAGCGCCTGGCGGGCTTCTGCGAGTTCGTTGAGCCAGTACCGCTTGGAACTGTCGTCCAGGCCGTCGGTGCGGCCCCGAATGCCCTGCTCGACTTCCGCCAGGATCTCACTGAGATCCGCGGCGCTGTCCGTCTCCCCGTTGCGGACGCCTTCGATGAGGGCCTGCGCCCGCTCGATCTGGCCGCGGGAGGTCTCGTCATCCTGAAGTGTGCCGCGCTGAGCGAGGATCATCTGATCCAGGGCCAGTTCGAGTTCCGCAGCGGCAAGTTCCCGGTCCTGCGGCTGCGGGCGGTCGGCTCCGGAGTTCTCGGGCGTGCGCTGACGCCGAGCCTTCGGCCGGGCCGCCGCCAGCTTGCGGGCCTCGCGGACGTCGCTGAGCGCGTCGTCGGCGAACTGCTGGAGGTACCGGCGCTCGGCGCTGTTCAGGCTCTTCTTCGTGGACAGCTTCCGCTTGGCCTCCTGGATCAGGGATTCCAGCTCGTCCAGTCCCTGCGTCTGGTCGCCGCCGTCGGCGTCGTCATCCAGGGCGCGGCGCGCGGACCGGCCAAAGCGCTTATGAAGTCGCTCGTCGTCGTCGAACTCGTTCAGAACGGGCCCGAGGGAATTGGCGGCCCGGTCGAGGTACGCCTTGACCGGCGAGGTCGCGGTGCCCTGCTCACCCTCTGGCGCGTCCTCGGGAGACCCCGCGTCGGTCTCCTGCAGCTGCTCGTTGTCCTGCGCGCTCTCGGGCGTGTCCTCAGGGGAGTCGGTGCTGCGCTCGTCCTCCTGGCCGTCGCCCTCCGGAACGTTCTCCGGGGTTTCGGGAACGCCGGGGTTCTGTCCTTCGCCGCCGGTCTGCCGCTGTTCCCGCTCGCGTCGCTCGCGCTCGATGGAGTTGCGAGCGGGGTAGCTGTCGGTGGCGCCGCGGTCCCGGTCGAACTGGCCGGCGAGGCGCCAGATAGCGCTACGGGCGGGCTGGCCGTCCTTGTCCCTGAAGTCCTTCAGCTCGTTGTTGAGGCGGGGGCCACCCCAGTCGACGGCTCGGCCGTCCTCGTGCCGCAGGTTGCTGCCCAGGTACAGGGCGAACCGGTCCGCGGTGTCCCGGTCGGCGAAGTTTCCGTAGGTTTGCAGGCCACGCCCGCCGAGCCCGGACAGGTGGCGGCCGGTGCCGGCGCCGAGGAGCTGGTAGCGGAATTCGTCGTTGCGGCTGGTGTCCTCCGTGATGGCGAAACCACGGTGGTCGGCCAGGTAGAGGTTGTACTTCGGGTCCTTGGCGTAGCGGCGCAGTACGTCGCGCTGGGCTTCCGGAGTGTCGTCGCTGCCGCCGCGCTTCCAGAACTCGCGCAGTTCCGCGTCGTTGCGGGGGCGGCCCCGCTCATCGCCGAATCCGTCCGGTCCGCCTACGTGCCCGACGCCGACGTTGGCCGCCGGGATGCCGGTGGTGTCAGCGATCTGCTGCTCCGGCGAGGGCGCTGGAGTCTCGGGAGCGGGCTTCGTGCGGGCGGTGGCGCCCTCGCGCTTCTGCGCGGCGCGCGCGGCGAAAGCCGCACGAGTCTCCTCGAACATCTCGCGGCCCAGCCGCATGCCTTCGTCTGTGCGGAAGATGTCGAAGGAGTCGGGCTTGTCCCAGTCGACCGGCTTACCGTTGAACTCAGCGGCCTCCATGCGGTTGGCGAAGTCGAGGCCTTCGCCCTTGCGTGGAGCAATGGCCATCCGTACGCCGGTGTCGTTGTGGATGACACCCCAGCCGTAGGGCCCGTCAGCCGGGTTCTTGGCGGGCAGCTTGCCGACGGTGAAGTGACCGTTACGTGAGAGCTGCGGCTTTTCGAGCCGGTCCATGAACGACTGCATGGTCGCGGCGTGAGACGCCTGCCGCTCCTCGTCCGTGCTGAACGGCCGCAGGTTTCCGCTGGCCCAGTGAGCGCGTACATCGTCCACGGACTTGAAGCGGCGGTTGGGGTTGCGACGGCGGCTCGGCTTCGCGTTCATCTTCGCGACGACCTTCACCGGCTCCCAAGCGCTGGGGAGAGGCTGAGCGTTCTTCCTCGGTTTGCTGATCGGCTTGTCGCCGTGGGCGTCGAACCTGATGGCCGCGAGTTCCAGAGCGGAGGAAAGCGTCGCCGCAGCCTCGGCAATGTCGGTCTTGCCTGCACGATCGGCGATCTCGGCCAGCTCGTCCGCTTGCGACGACATCGACGGCAAGTCGTCGATTGCGTACTCGGTGGGCCTGTCGTGGGCTTGATGGTTGACCTCGATGTCGAACCCGCTGCCGTCGAGCAGCGCCTCATACAGGTCCCTGGCGTCGCTGTCGTCCCATCTGCCGTCCCAGACCCTTTGCAGCTCTGCCAGGTAGTCGTCCTTCAGCTCGGCGACGGCGGCGTTGGCATGGTCAGGGCCCTGGAAACGCAGGTGGCTGCCGTTGGCCTTCGGCGTTCCCCGAGGGGCGCGAAGCGCCTCTCCCTGCCCGACCCGGTGCCGGGCGTGGCGAGACTCCGGCATGGGCAGAGCAGTGGGGTAGCGCACCCGCTCCGGGTTCTGGGTGGCCGCCTCGCCGTTCTGGAACACGCGGCCGCGAGGAAGCACCGGTTCGTCGTCTTCGGGCTCGGGGCCCGCGCCGAGGTCTTCGCCGTCGGCGTCTTCCCCGATGTCCTCGCCCTGGTCGTCCTGGTCGTGCGGATCGTCAGGGGTGTCGCCGTCGTCACCGGGGTCGTCACCGGGGTCGTCGCCGGCGTCGTCGGTGGGGGCGCCGGTGCCGCGCCGGGGGTCAGCGGTACGACGCTCGTCCTCGTCGCGGACCTTCTTCTTGCTCCTGGTCGGGCGCGAGCCGTCGGGCCGAGTCACCATCGTCAGGCGGGAGGCGTGGATGGTGGATCGCTGATGGGTGGCGGTGTTCTCAACCAGGACGTTCCGGCCGCCGAGGGCACGCACGACGCGGGCCAGACCCCCGCCCCAGAGCCGGGCGATACCGCCCGTCTCGACAAAGCGTCCCTTGGAGTCTCGCGGGTGCAGATCGGAGTTCCAGGGGCGTCGGGCCCGCTTCGTTTCCACGTCGGTGGCGAGACGGTCAGCGGCGTTCGTGATCTGCATGCGGCGGACCATGCACAACCGAAGTGGTTAACGTCGCGTCCTAACCCGGCAGGCAAAACACTAGGCCTCTGCCGGGGCATTCACCGGCACAGGCGCCGGGAAATTTGACCGTCGGCGTGGTGTGTCGGCTACATCGTCTCGGTGAGGATGTGCAGCAGGAACCAGCCGCTGAAGCCGAGCCAGCCGACGGTGAAGACAGCTCTGCCCGCTTTCGAGGTGCGGGTGCGGAACAGCGCCCGGGTGTTCTCGCTGAGGGTGTCCCCGGGCTTCTTGTTGATGAGCGCCCACGTCTCGAACAAGGCGAACAGGACGGTCCACAGGGCCCAGATGGTCCAGCTCACAGCGTTTCTCCTTCGGTGCGGTAGCGCAGACGGCAACGGCAGTTGACGGTCAGGTAGAGGGGGGCGAGTTGATCGCCGGGGTAACGCAGGGAGGACCCGTCGACCTCGTACGGTTCGGCGACGGGCAGGGTGGTGCCGTTCACCGCGGCGTGCGCGGGACGGACCCGCGCGTCACCTCGGGTGACCCAGGTGCGGACGATGCCGGGGCCGATCGCCACGGCGGTGGCGTCGGCGGTGCCGTTGACGATGCCGACGGCTGCGCTCTCGGCGATGCTGGCGGCGACACGGGGCCCGATGTCGGCGAACGCCGTCCGTACGAGGGCGAGCAGGTCGTCGAGATCGTCGGTGACTTCTTGTGCCTGCTCGAGAAGCCCGAAGAGGGTGTTGAGGAAGGCTCTCGCGGCGTCTTCGGCGGCGTAGACCGCATCGAGTACTGCAGCCGTGACGCGGGCTGAAGCAGTCGGCGGGGGCTCCGTCGCGCCGAGGGCGGCGGCCGTGCGTTCGGAGATGCTGTGTGCGAGGCCGGCCAGGACGCGCATGAGGGTGTTGTCGAACTCGGTCACCCACCGGTCCGTGTCGACGATGCGGGCCATGTCCAGCCACATGTCGCCGCCGCGGGTGTCGGTCGGCCCGTCGGCCTTCCAGAAGCGAGTCCCCTTGCGGGCCTTGGGGGAGCGCAGGCGCGCGGTGATGACGCCTTGCTGCCGGTCGAACAGCGGCCCCAGCGCGGCGGCGATGGCCTGCTGCGCCGAGTCGAAGTCGGTGTCCGTGACCTCGAAGCCGGCGGCCGCGCGAGGGTTGAGGGCCTTGACCTGAACACTGCGGGCCTCGGCGACGGCCGCGGCGGCGTCGCCGGGCGTCTGTTCCTCGGTCTGGCGGGCGGACTCCACCGCGGCGGCTGCGGCTCCCGGCTGTCCGCCCGGCTCGATCTCGGCGCGGGCTTCGGCGACCGCTGCCGCCGCTGCCGCCGCGGCGCCGGGAGCCGATGAGCCAGGGC
>NZ_JAHRIB010000166.1 GCF_019090165.1 Streptomyces sp. BV286 | reverse complement strand
TTTCAGAATGAAGTTCGTTGTGGGGCTTGGCAGTTGGGTGTTGTGTCGGCACGATTTGTTGGGTGTCTGCTGATCTTGTGCCTGATGACCTGTGGGAACGTGTGGCCCCGTTGTTGCCTGCTCGTCCGCCCAGGCGGCGCCGGTATCCCGGGCGGTTGCCTGCAGATGACCGGGCTGCCCTGCGGGGCATCGTCTACGTGCTGTGCAAGAGCGTGAGCTGGCGGGACGTTCCGGCGGAACAGGTCGGCTGCAGCGGGGTGACGGCCTGGCGGCGTCTGCGGGACTGGACCGAGGCCGGCGTCTGGCCGCAGCTGCATGAGGTGCTGCTGGCGGAGCTGCGGGCCGCGGGTCTGCTGGACATGGACGACGCTGCGATTGACGGCTCGCACGTCCGGGCGCTCAAAGGGGGGCTCACACCGGACCTTCGCCGGTCGACCGGGCCCGGCCCGGCAGCAAGCACCACTTGATCGTCGACCGGCACGGCACCCCGCTGGTCGTCGCGCTGACCAGCGGGAATCGTCACGATGTCACTCAGCTGATGCCCCTGCTGGATGCGATACCCCGCATCCGCGGTGTTCGAGGTCGGCCACGTCACCGACCAAGCCGGCTGTTCGCCGACCGCGGCTACGACTACGACAAGTACCGTCGTCTTGTCCGGGCCCGCGGCATCACCCCGAAGTTCGCCCGGAAAGGCACCCCTCACGGCTCCGGGCTGGGGAAGACCCGCTGGGTCGTCGAGCGGACCTTTGCCTGGCTCCACCAGTTCAAGCGACTCCGGATCCGCTACGAGATACGCGCCGACCTCCACCTCGGACTCCTCCAACTCGCCTGCAGCATCATCTGCTTGAGACGACTCCGAATCTCATTCTGAAACGATCAGTTAGGACTCACGTCGAGGAGGCACGGTCCCCGCCTCCCCCGGTGCTACAGGAACTTTGCCGGCAGCGCAGGAGGAACCGCGCCAGCCGTTGACTGCCGCCGAGCGGGACGGTGCGCTCACAGTCCCGCCCGGGCAGGGTGATGGCCTCTGGCCTGGGACCTTCCTCTGGCTGTCCCGGGTCGATGAGCGCGCCGCAAAGAATCACCGCTGTCGTGTAAAGAATCCGGCGGCCGGATGACTCTCAGGGGTGTACGGCCGTTGCTTCACCGTGAGGCGCTCAAGGCCGAAGACTGGAGGGCATCCCGGTGGAGGTTACTGGCGTCGGCATCGCCATATTCCTGGTGCTCCTACTCGCGCCGGGGCTGAGCAACGTGCTCAAGAGCATCGCGTTCCGCATCCGCGCGTCGGGCGAGGCGGAACTGCTCCGCGCCAAGGGGCAGTCAAGCGGGCAGATGGAGGCCGGGCACTGCGCGGGAAAGCGGGGGCGGCATGGTTGAGCAGGAGCCGATGAAGGCTCATGCCGACGCGCTGGCCGAACTGGCCGCCGAGCGGTACGAGCAGATGGTCGGCTACGCCCGTAAGCGGCTTCAGGCTTTCGGGGTCCCGCCGTCGTCGGCGGATCCCCAGGACGTGGTGCAGATCGCTCTGACAAAGGTGCTGACCTGCCAGAAGCGGGTCGAGAAGCTGCGCCCGTATGTCTTCACCGTCATCAAGAACGAGGTCAATCACGCAGCCCGACGCTATCGCGCCGGCCTTGGATACGGGACGACGAGCGCGGACGTGCGGCTGGAGAGCGCCGGACCCGCCGTCCACCCCATCGCGGCGGCCGATCTGCGTATGGATCTGGAAGCCGCGATGAGCCGTCTGCCGCCGCAGCAGCGCACAGCCATGCACCACAAGGCGCGGGGCGACACCCAGGCGGAAACGGCCGCGGCGATGGGTACGGCGCCGGGCACGGTGGCCACTCACGTGTCACGGGCGGTTGTCACGCTGCGGATGACCCTGCAAGCCCTGCTGGGCGTGGTGTTGGTTGTTTTCGCTGCGGCGTGGCTGCAGACCAGCTCATCGCCTGCCGACCCCGCCTCTGGCGGTGATCTGATGGAACAGCTGAAGCAGCCGGTCATCGTGGGGATGTTCGCCCTCGGCAGTGCGTTGCTGGCTCTGTCCGTCGTGAGCCTGTCCGGTTTTCGGACTCCGAGTTGGGTGCTTCGGCTTCTGCGGTGGATGCTTCGGCGGCAGCTCTCCCCCGCTGCCCGGTCTCGGCCGGAGCCGGAGCCAAATCCGGAGCCGGAGCGTCCGAGGGGTGCCCAGCGTGGCCAGCCCATGAGTGAGCGGGAACGGTGCGTGGCCGTGCTCGCCGTGAAGGGCCGCAGCAACAGGGAGATCGCCAGAGAGATGTTCTTGAACGTGAAGGCTGTCGAGGGTCACCTTGCGAACGTGTACATCAAGCTGGGAATCCGTTCGCGGGTCGAACTCGTCCATCGGCTTGAGGACGATGCAGCCCCGTACCGGGTGGGCCCACTGACGTGGCGGGAGCACTGACACGAAGTGCCACTGGAGTGTTACGCACCCGGCGGCATCCCAGGCCACCACTTCGAGGCCGGCTTCGACATCACCCTGCGCCCCGAACGCCTACGCCTGCCGATGACCTGGCGTACCCCGCGCCGGATCTTGCCCTGACCCACGACGACGCCCCGGTCCCGTGAATGAGTCACGGGACCGGGGGAAAGGCCAGTAACAGCGGCCAGTGCAAACGAAGGTCGCCCTCGGCACCTGGAGGTCCCTGGGGCGCCAGTACTGCCTTTTGTCGCCGTCCCGCCATGTGCTGCACACCGCTCACGACGTGATCACAGTGCAGGAATTGAAAGGATCAGTACCGGAAAGCGTTCACGCGGATAGCGCCCCCGTGCGTATGGCCGTCCGCTGGTTCGGCTTCGAAGCCTGCGGATTCCAGGATGCCAAGGAGAGCATCTCGCATGTGCTGATGGACGGCCCCGTAGTGACGGAATTCAGGGGGAGGATCCGAGGGATCAATTCCTTTCTCGAAGAGGCTGAGAGCGGAATCTCGTAGCTCTTCGGTGATGTTCCAGTCCACGTACACTGCGCCCGTATCGAAGGGCTCCACGTGCACTTCGGCTCCGATTTCGCCGCGCGGGCCCTCATCGTCGTCGCCCCGGTAGGCGGGCAGCCCAGTGCGGAGCAGCTCCCGGACCACCGCATCAGCCACCTTGTTGCGCTCGGCGATGACCTCGGGCGGCGCGTGAGGGGGGATAGGGAATCCGTGCTCAGTCATGCGTTTGTCCTTCTCCAGCGCGTGCGGTGGTGGATTTTGCGGCACGCGTGCCGCGGGCTTCCTTGACGTACTTGGCCAGCAGTTCCTTCGCCGCTTTAGCGAAGTAGTAGTCGTCCGCGTACGGGACGGAGTAGGTGACCGGCGTGCCCGGCTTGAGGCTGCTGGCCAGCTCGACGGCGCAATTGCCGCAAGGCTGCCGCTCGGTGTACAGAGCCGTGATGTCCTTGGGATCGAATCCCTTTGCTCGAACTATGTCCAGGATGTCTGTCTCGGAGTGTCCCTTGAACGCGCTGTTGCCGATGACGTAGTCGCCGGTCTTGGGATCGTTCCATCCCGGCACCTTCGCGACGGCTACGTTGTGATCTGCTCCCCAGTATCCGGACTCAGTCCTGAACCTGTATGCCCAGTGGCTGAGTTCGTCGCTGTTATAGCGGACCAACGGGACACATCCCTCACCTGCTGCGGATGCTCGTGATACGAGTGGTGCACGGGTTTTGATGCAGGTCTGGACGAGATCGTCGAGACCTGTGACCCCGATGCGCAGCACGACGTCGTCGGTCAGTCCCACCGTTCGCAGGCCGCTGTAGGCGGCGGCGAAGCCGATTCCGGTTCTGGCGGAGGCATCCACCGCTCTGACGGCGTCGGCGATGGGTCTGAGGACCTTGCCTGCGAACAGGCTTGCGACGTCGACGACTGCCCAGCCGCATCCGGTCAGGCTTCCGTTCGCACCGCCGGGGGCAATCTTCTGGACGCACTTGATCCAGCTGCCGAAGAGGATGTCGACGGGGTCGACACCCCGCTGGTACTCGGCCATGGTGATGGTGTGTGTGACCTTGGTGGACAGTTCCTTGGTCGGGTGCGTTCCCAGGTACACCGTGGCGCTGGCGGGGCACAGGTACCGTGTCTCATTGAGGTCGTCGGAGGACAGGCCTGCGGCCTTGCACAGGTACAGATCCAGAGTCGCTTTGAACCGGATCTCTGTGGTGATGGTGCAGTCGCCCTTGTAGAACAGTTTGTCGATGAAGCCGTCGCAGCCGGCTGACTCCTCCACGACCTTCGGATCGCCGATCGCGTTTGTGTGGTCGGTGACGTAGAACATGTTGCCGATGGAGGTACCGACCTCGTCGACGACGGTTCCGGTCTCGATCTGCTGGGCGTTCTCCTTGCGTTCGGCCTCCTCGGCCGCCTGCTGGGCTGAGTCGGCGTATTTCTGGGCGTCCTTGGCTGCCTCCTCGGCTGCCGCTGCTTCGGTGGCGGCATGGTCGGCTGCTTTGCGGGCGTCCGCGGCTGCCTGCTCTGCCTCGGTTGCGGCTTTACGGGCGGCTGCGGCGTCAAGAGCGGCTTCGTCCGCGGAGTTGCGGGCGTCGTCGGCGTAGCCCTCGGCCCGGCCCGCTGCCCGGTCGGCTGCCGCGGCGTCTTCGGTGGCCTGTTGGTTGTATTCGATGGTGCGTGCGAGGGACTGCGTTGCCTGGGCCGCGTAGGAGGCGGCTTCTGCGGCGTATCCGAGGGCTTCCTTTGCGGAGGCGCGGGCTGCTGCGGAGAACGCGGTGGCCTCGGCGGCCAGCGTGTAGGCGGCCTTGGAGTCGCCGGATGCCGCGTTGGCCGTGCTTTGTGCCTGTGCGGCGGCCTCCGACGCGTTCTTCGCATGGGCGTCGGCGACGGCCTTTTGCTGCTCGGCGATCGTCTTCGAGGACTGGCCGGTCAGGACCGCGAGTCCGGCGGCCGAGTCGCTGGTGATGTACGGGGAGCCGAGTTGGATGGCGTCGTTGGCCGGTGCGGCGACCTGGACTGCGGAGTTGCCGGCGTCCACTGCGGCCTGTGCGGTGGTGTAGGCGTATCCGGCTGCTTTGGTTGCGCCGACCAGTGCAGTGGCTGCGTCCTTCTTGGAGGTGTCGGCCTGTGTTTTGGCGTCGGCGGCGGCCTTTTCGGCGTCGTCGGCGAGTTCGTCTGCGGTGCGGGCCGCGGTGGCTGCGCTCTGTGAGGCCTTGATGGCGTCTGCGGCCGCGCTGGTCGCGGTGCGTACGGCTGCATCAGCCTTCAGCTTGGCGGCCTGGGCATCGTCGGAGTTGGAGCGGGCCCGCTTGGCGGCGGCTTCTGCCCGTGTCGCAGCCGCGTCGGCGTCGGCCGCGGCCTGGGTGGCCTGGTCGGCTTCCGAGCGTGCGGTGGCTGCCGCGGTCTCCGCGGTGTCGGCGGCGGCATCGGCGGCATTGGCTGCCTGCCGGGCTTCCTGTGCGTTGTCCTCGGATTCGCTGGCCTGGGCGTAGGCCTCCTTGGCATCGGCCTTGGCCCGGCTGGCGTTGGCCTTGCTCTCTGCTTCCCAGGCGTCGTCCCGCAGGTCTCTGGCCTTGTCGCGGGCGGTTTCGGCTCCCTGCCGTTTTTCGGTGGCGGTGGTATCGGCGGTGTCGGCCTTGTCCTTGGCCGTCTTCGCCTTGGACGCCTGTTCCTGGGCGTTGGTCTTGTGCTGGGCGGCTTCGGCCTGCTTCTGCGCGGCGATTGCCTTCTCCGCCTTCGCGGTGGCTTCCTCGGTCTCCGCGGCGAGCCGTTTGGCGTGCGCGGTGGCGGCGGCGGCCTTGGCGTCCGCTTCCGCGTTTTTGGTCTCGGCGAGTTTGGTCTTGGCGGTGTCGCGGGAGTTTTTGGCGTTCTTGGCCTGCACCGCGGCGGCGTCGGCCGAGGCCTTGGCCTGTTCCCTGGATGCCTTGGCGGCGGCGTTGCGGAACGCGGCCTGTGTGGCGGCGGCCTGGGTCACCGCCCGTGCGGTGATGGTGGCGCTGTCGCCGGCGGAGGCGCGGGTGGCGGCCTCGGCGGTCTGGCCGGCCTGCATCATCGCGGTCAGCGCGGCGGCCGATGCCTTGGTCACCTGGGCTTTTTGCTGGCCCACGAGCAGGGCCCGGCCCCGGGGAGCGCCGTCGCGGTCGGCGATGGCGTACGCAGCCTTGAGGTGCTCGTCGGTCTCTACGGCGGCGATGCCCGCGCTCTGCGCCTGCTTGCTGAGCACCTCCAGCTGCTTCTTGGCTGCGGCCCGAGCGTCGGTGATGCCCTTGGTCGCCTGAGTGAACTGGGCCTGGGTCGGGTAATTGATGTCGCTCGTGCCGTTGTGCCCGGAGGGCACGATGTCGAACTTCTGCGGGTCACTTCCGTTGCAGGTCCAGGTCCAGGCGTCCTGGCTGTTGGCGTAAGTGTGCATGTCCAGGCACTTGCCGGTACCGGTGTTGTACAGCCGGGTGGTGCCGCGGGTGCTGTACTCCCACTTCTGGGCGCCGCTCTGGTTGCACGTCCACTGCTGGATGACAGTGCCGTCGGCGGTGCCGGAACTCTTCACATCCAGGCACTTGCCGGAGTTGACGTTCACCAGGGCGTTGTTGACGATCTGCCACTTCTGGTTGGCGCTGCTGTTGCACGTGTACATCTGCACGACGGCCCCGTCGGCCTTCGAGCCACCGCCAACTTCCAAGCATTTGTCGGAGGCGGCGTGGATGTGGACGACCATCGGGCTGTCGCCGACCCAGCCGGGGCCGCCAGCCGACCAGTAGTCCTGCCAGCGGGTGAGGCGGTCAGCGATCCAGGACTGGCCCAGCATCTCGCCCAGCGCTTTCGCCCCGGTGGCCAGCGCCGTGGTCGCCTGACGATTGTCGGAGAAGATCTTTCCGCGCTCGGTGGCCTGCACGGTGATCTCCTGCTGCCACTCGGCAGAGGCGGTGGCGACGACCTGGCCCAGCACCTTGCTCGGGTCGACGGGGTTGCGCCAGGCGCAGGCCGCGAACCGGGTCTTCAAGTCCTCCACTGCGAGGCGGAATTCAAGGCTGCCCGGCTCGGGAGCACTGCGAGTGAAACCTCCGGAGGCCAGAAAGAGCCGGGCGTCGTCAGCGCTCATGGCGTCGTAGCCGTCGACCAGCTTCTCGAACGCCTGCTTCTCGGCGTTCGCCTGCTGCCACTGCTCCGCAGGCAGGTTCGGGTCGACCTCCGAGTACAGCGGGGTGCCGAGGTCCTTGACCGCCTTGACCGTCGCCGCATCGGCCTGCGGGGTGGGGTCCTGGTAGAAGAGGCTCTCGTCCTTCCAGTACTGCTCCCCGAGCCACTTGGAGTAGCCGACCTGGTCGAAGAAGTCCGCCCCGCTACCGCTGGGCACACCGGGCGGCCAGGCGAACCCGGTGTCGGTGAAGCCCGCAGGCGTGGACAGACCTGCCAGCGGGGTCTTCCACGCGGCCAGGCGTACGCTCAAGGCCGCACTGTTCTGGCCGGTCGCGTCCTTATCCTGCTGAAACGCGGCGGCCAGCGGAGTGTTGTTCCAGTACTCGCGGGCAGCGGTGACACGCAGTTGTTCAGGCGTCTGGTTCAGGCCGCCCTGTGCGAGGGTGCCCATCGCGGGCCCGCCCAGCCGCAGGGAGTCGCCCATGAGGCACTGGTCCTGGCGCAGCTGCTCGGCCGCAACGGCGTCGAAGCCGTCGTAGCTGTCGCCGACCGGGCTGCTGGGCAGCCTGTTGCTGGCGGGCGGCTGGGAGCCGAGCAGACCGGCCAGCACCGCGCCGATGGCAACCAGCGGAATGAGAGGCCCGGAAGCGGCACGCAAGCGCCGGGCACGAGAACCCAGTTGGGAACGACCGCCCTCAGCACGGGGCCGTCTGACCGGTCTGATGGACGTTTCGTCAGGCGATCTGGATAAGCGTCTGAGACGCACGAGAGCATCCTTCGTCAGGAACGGAAACGGAGACGGCAACGAAGGCCCTCGACGAAGAAGCGGACAACCGCCCGCTGTTCGGCATCCATGGCATGCCGAACAGACCGCGCTCGCGGCACGACGAGCCCCCTCCCCCGTGACGACGGCACCCCCTGCCGCATACAACTGGTGCATCAGCAGTGCGAACTGCTCTGCCGTGCGACGGCCAATTCAGGCACGCCCCAAGATCGCCGTACAAGATGTCGATCACGACGTGACCGAGAAGTGGCACGCACAGAAGGTGGAGAAACGATGTGAAACCTATGGCGCACCAGTGACGGCGCCGCCGCATGCCCCGCCACGGTCCGTGCAACAATGACCGAAACTTGCCACCTACACGCACCCGGTGGTGACGGTCCCGCTGTACGTATTCCTGGTCCGTGGCTCGCTTCAGCCCGATGACAGGACGGTGCAGCGAGACGAGGAGCGACCCGTGGTGGCCAAGCCCCTTTCCCGGCTGCAGTTCCAGGCCGGCGGCCCCTCGTCGAGGGCGAGTGGTTCATCCCGGAGACCGCGCGGGACCGGTACACCGATTGGGTCGGGCTGTACGGCACCGACCCGGTCGTGGTGATCCGTCTCATCGAGGAGACCGGCGGCCACGAGCGCGGGTGCAAGACGTGGACGGCGCAGAGCGAGGCCGAGGGCTGATCCGACCTGGCCGGGCGGACCTGCGGCGTGCGGGAGGATGTGACCCATGCCCGGCACTTTGTGGACCATCCTGGTGGCCGCCGTCACCGCCGTCGCGACCGCCATCGCGACCGGCCTCTTCGTCACGCCGCGGCTGGACGCCCGCAAGAAGCGGATCGGGGAGGCCCACGCCGCCCGGGACACCTTCAACACCCACCTGCAGGCGGTCCTTTCGGCGTGCACGCGCCTGCAGGCGATCCCGGCGGACGATCCGGCCTGGACTCCCGTGCTGCGTGAACGGCTGACCGGCGAGCGGGAGCGATGGCTGCAGCAGCTCGACGAAGCCACCCGGTGGATGGTCGACCACGTCGAGACGTACGCGGGCAGCTGGGCCATGCGTCAACACATCGAGTTCGCCGTCGGCTACGCCGGCAGCGCCCGGATGCTGATCCTGTCCGAGCGCCAGGAGTCCATCAAGTTGGAACTGCTGGCCACGCTGACACTGCCGGTCCAGCGCCAGTTCTTCGGCTTCTGGTGGTCTCGCGCGCGGCACTACGTGGACGACCAGCGGACCTTTGCCCAGACCCTGGCCCGCCTCACCAGCGAGCCCACCACGGCGTAGGGCCGGTCGAGCGACCGACCACAGCGACCACATGCACGCACCGTCCAGGCCGAGGCGCTCAGCCCCACGCTACTGACCGACCGGTGCGCGCCGGCGTCGAGGAGGCCGTGGACCTGCGGGCACTGGGACGGGTACGGGCCCGCGCCGAGCGCGAGCGGCAGAAGGCGGTGGAGGAGTCCGAGCGGCTGCGCTGACCGAACTGGGCCGAGGCAGAGTCGTACGGCTGGGCAGCGTGGTACCCGAGGGCTTCGCCCCCCGGGTACCACGCTGCCCCGTCACTCCCCGGCGCGAAACGGCATCGTCGTAGTGCAGACCGGTCGCGCCAGGGAGTGACGGGGTAGTGGCCAAAGGCTGATGTCCGGTGGGGAGTCGGGTAGAGATCCGGTCCGGTCGACGGCCGCCTGCAGGCCCGCCCGGTACATGGACGACGTCGACCGAGTGAAAAACTCTCCGCTGGTCGGCATCGGTCTGTGATCGCGCCAATCGCCCACCAGAGGGGTCACCCCTTGCTCTTGTTATAGGCCGCCCTCAGCGATGTGACCATCCATTCATCCAGCTTGTGCCGGAAGTGGCGCGCCTTCCCTTGAGAAGCGGGAAGCCGAGCGGGAACCCGGACGGCAGAGACGGCACGCGGAGCCGGAGTAGTTCGTCGAACTCGGCATCGGCGACGGACGTCCGCCCATCGACGTCCACGTGGGCGGCTGCTACGCCGCGGGCAAACGACGGCGTCCGGTGAGCCGTGACGAAGCCCGCCGGCTCCTCGCCTCAGGAGTACGGGCCTGTAGCCATTGCCAGCCCGACACCGCCCTGGACATCCTCGACCTACCCACCCGACCGGCCCTCTCCGCTACAGCGTGCTGACCGGTCCGGCCCCCTCCGGCCATGTTCACTGCACCCCGCACCCGCCCCTCCCCCAGAACAGGCTGTCCCTGATGACCAGTAGAGCTTTCCCGCCGCCGATCAGTGAGCCGGACCCGTCCACCTTCACCTGTTCCAGCAGCATGGTCGGGCCCTGCTCGGGCTGCCAGCGCAGCACCCACAAATACAGCGGCGGCGGCCTGCCTCTGTGCCACTGGTGCATGGCCACCGCCCGGGAGAGCTGGGGTACCGGCGTCCGCTTCAACAACACCCGCACGCAGGCGAGCTGACCGGCCAGGCCCGCATGCCAAGCCTTGTGACCTGCGGTGGCGCGTGTCTGTGGGCCGTCGTCGTCTTGGTCCTGGTGCTGGTCAGCCTCCAGCGCTGCCGCCGTCGCCACCCGCGCCGAACCCACCCGCCCGCGGCTGCCGCGCGGCCTTCACCCAGTCAGTACGTCGTACCCGGCCGCCGGGCAGGATCGACACGATGGCCGCCAGAACCCCCCAGGCCGCGGCCATCCGCAAGTCCCGCCGCTCTCGTTGCGACAGACGGCGCGCCCCAATGAATCCCTGTCCTTCCCGCCATCCGAGGCTTTTCCGCCATTCGGCGGTCGTCTGCCGTCCGGCGGTCGCCTGCCGTTGCCTGCACACGTGACGTTTCGCCATGGACACCCCGGCGTTGTACAGCTCGCCGCACTTACCGCACGTGAATACGTTCACCGTGTCGCCCTCCCCCACTCAGGCTCGTAATGGTATCGAGCGCAGCCTCTGCAACAGCGGCTCTTCTACCCGCCACACGCCGCGTGGCGTCGTGGTCCTGGTGGCCGGCGTGGCCCGGGTGAGGCAACCGGGAGACGCTGGACGTCGCGCTGGTCCGGCCCCGAACTGGTGGTGGAAGTCGGCGTCGACGTCGCCCGCGACGCCTCCGGCCGATGGCGCCACCCCACGCGCTGGCACCGCGCCAGACCTGACCTCTCCCCCTCCACCCACACCTGTTCAGCACTCAACACCCCAGCCATACCGAGGAAATGCCCAGTTCGCAGCCTTGTGCAACACCCTCTAGGCACGGTCCGGGCCCAGGGCGTCGCGGACGGCGGTCAGAATGGCCTCGGTGTCGGCGCCCAGGGCGCGGGCGGACGAAGTGAAGCCACGGGCGAGAGCGGCGAGTTGGACAGTGTGCGGGCGGGTCGGGCCGGGTGGCAGCGCCGCTACCCGAGTGCCCGCGCCCCGACGGGTGCGGATCAGCTCGCCGGCCTCTAGTTCACGGTAGGCGCGGGCGACGGTGCCCGGTGCCAGCCCGAGGTCCGCGGCCAGCTGGCGCACGGTCGGCAGCCGGTCGCCCTCGGCCAGCCGCCCGGTGACGATCAGCGCGGCGAGCTGCGCGCGGATCTGCTCGTACGGCGGGACCTGGCTGGTGGTGTCGACACGGACGGCGGCCTCACTCATCGTCGTAGGACCCCTCTGCCGCCGCCTCGTCGGCGACGGCCCGCGGTGCCACTACTGTGACCAGAGACCAGACGGCGGTGACCAGGTTCAGCAGGGCCAGCGGGTAGAACACCCAGAAGGTGAGCACGCCCAGCGCGCCGCCACAGCCCGTCTCCGTCAGCGCGAGGGAGACCATCAGCACGGCGTACAGCTGCTGGCTGGACACCAACAGGCCCCAGGCGCCGGTGACCGCCCACGCACGGTCGCGGCGCTGCTGCTCCTCACCCGGACCGTGGGCGATGCGGCGCAGAGCCCAGACGCAGGTGGGGGTGGCTATGGCGAGCGCGCCGAACATCGGGAGGGTGTAGTACAGGCCGGGCCAGGGGCCGGTGGTCGCCCGCATCCCGTTGCAGGTGAGGGTGAGGACCTTTCCCGTGCTGAAGATGCGGTCGGGGTCGACGGAGGCCGTCGCGGCCGTGATCACCAGCAGGACGACGAGGGAGAGCCCTTGGAGTGCGATCAGGGGACCCATGTGTGGCGGCACATGGTCTCTGACCAGGCGTGGTGCGAGACTCGCGGTGCGTACCGTCTCCTGGGGGCGCAAGGTCAGGGCGTCGGCGAGCAGGACACCCGCCACCGCGCACAGGCCGAAGGCCGTGAGGCAGAACACGACGCGCTGCTCGAACTCGACGTCTCCGAGCGTGGACAGCGCCTGCGCGACCACGAGGCCGATGGCCAGACCGGACCAGCGGGCGTAGTGGTCGGCGTGGTCGAGCAACCGGTACTGGGGCGGGGCGGTGTCGAGCATGCGCAGATCCCCCGGATCATCTTGTATCAAGCGGTGAGTACAAGATGCCGCGGCCGGGGATCTTGTGTCAAACGCTCGGTACAAGACGGTGCGAGGGGAAGGCAGGTTCCGGAGCAGGTGGTTCCCGTGCCACGACGGGAGAGCGGCCGGCGGACGGGGAGACAGTCGGTTCGACGGGGAGGCGGTCCGCGGTGGATCAACTGGAATTGGGCAGAAAACAGTAGCTACTCCACGTCGCGATGCCTGAACTTTCTCGGCAGCCTCCGCAATGACAACCTGGTGCGGGCCGCGGGATCCAGATGAAGGGCCGAAAAGACGTTCCAGCCCGGAAAGGGCCCGGCCGACCGGGACGAGCATCAACTCCGCCGCTACACGTCCTGGTCCCGCTGAGTCACCCTCGCCATGCTTGCCCATACCTTCTTGGCCGTCGTCCGCGCCGACGAGCACCGACTCCGTCCCGGGCCTGACAACCTGATACCGCTGACGTACAACGAAATCCAGCGACTCTTCATAGCCCTCGTCACCGGACCCGTCCACGAGGCCGACCACGACGGGCAAAAACACCGCTCAGCTGACCTGGCCAGTAGCCGCCCTCACTCGTCGCCCCAGAACCAGGAGGTCACCGCCGTCAGAGAATTCCGTGACGGTGTCCCTGCTGGACCAGCAGGCCCGATATCGCCGCCTGCACGATCGCCTGCATGCCGTCGCCCCGGGCTCCTCGCTGCTCCTTCGCCAAAGAGGTGAAGCGTCCGATGCCGTCCACCTCACCAGCACCCCGATCGGCACGTCCGTCACCGCAAGCCCCGGCCGCCGTCCTCCGTCTCTCCCACCAGGTGAAATCCCGCCTGGAACAAGGCATGCCGAGCCTGCACGAGCAGGTCGGACGGCACAGTTGGCGCGGGGCGCCCGCCTGCCCAGTCCCGGCGCGATCAAGTCACCAGGCTGAGACGGGGAATGGACCGCCACTTTGACCGGCACGCTCACCTCAGCAGCCAGGCCTGCCCGGCCCGCCTGCTGAGGGCCAGCGGCCCGGGGGCTGATCTCTCCTTCCCCGGACAAGGAAGTCGTCAGCGGGCCGGACGCCAGGTGCGGCAGCCGTACCCGTCACGGACGAGCCGCATGTGTCACGGCCCCGCCCCCCCTGAAAACAAGGAGCACGCGCACGGCCCCTGCTCCTCACGTTCCCAACGCCCCGTCGATGCCGTCCCCGTTGAGATGCGTGGCGAAGAAATCGTCGATGCGTCGCCACGCGTCGACGGCGGACTCCGGGTGCGGCCTGATTCCGGCGACACGCATCAGCGGACGCAGCGCGCGCGGCCCGACCTCGGCATCGTTCAGGAAGGAGTGCCCGGCCTCCGGATACTCCTTGACGTCGTGGACGACGCCGAGCCGGTCGAGCGACGCCTCCAGACCGGAGGCCGCGCCCTTCAACGTACGGTCGCGGGCCCCGTAACTCGCGACGACGGGACAGGAACCGGTGAGCGCCTGTTCGAGATTCCCGGGCAGGCGGCCGTAGTTCACGGCGGCTGCGGCGTAGTGGCCGCCGCCCACGGCGAGGAGGGCGAAGGAACCGCCCATGCAGAAGCCGATGACGCCGATCCGCCCGGTGCAGTCGGGATCCCGGGCGAGGTGGGTGCGGGCAGCGTCGATGTCATGGAAGGCCCGGCCGCGTCCGGACAGGGCGGCCCGGAAGGTCGGCACCAGGCAGCGTACGGCTCCTCCGTCGGTGAAGAGGTCGGGCATGACGACGAGGTACCCGGCTCTCGCCAGCCGCTCTGCCTGGCGGTGCATCACGTCATTGACGCCCAGCGCCTCATGGATCACGACGACACCGGGCCAGGGTCCCGGCCCGGTGGGCCGGGTGAGATGGCCGGTGAGCCGACGGGAGCCACCGCGGGCGGCGCTGAGCCCGCTCAGATCGACGGCGGTGGTGGTGATCGTGGCGGACAAACTCTCCTCCGGGGGAGGTCTGGGGGCGGGAGTGGCCGGAGTGAGGCCTACGGTGCGATGAAGGGCTGGACGCGCTTGCGGTAGTCCTTGGGCCGCACTTCGTTGTAGTACTTATCCTTGTCCTCGCCCTCCGAGGTGAGGATGTACACCGGGCACTCGTCGGACTTGGCCTCACCGGTGTGCTCGTACAGTTCCTTGCCGGTCCGCGACTCGACCACGCTCAGCCGGTAGGAGGTGTTGTACGTGCGTATCCTCAGCGGCTTGCCTTCATCGGTCTCCATGTTGCACACCTTGCCGGTCGGGGTCGCCTTGGTGCGTTCGACGCAGACGACCAGTTCGGCTTCGGCGGGCTTGTCCGCGTAGCCGAGGATCCAGCCCCTGGGGAAGTCGCCGGAGGGCGGCTCGAACTGTGACCAGCTGTCGCCGGGGTTGTTCATGAGCATCGCCGGATGCACGGTCTTCTTCGTACGGTCGTAGGCGGGCATCCCCGCGTAGCCGAGCCCGTCCGTGCACACGCGCTCCAGGTCCAGGGCGGACGTCGGCACCTCCGGCCCCTCGGCTGGCGAACCCGTCGACGGCGACGTGGCGGCATCCCCTCCCGGGCTTCCCGTGAGCGATGAGCATCCGGACAGGACCACGGCCAGAAACCCGGCGGTGACCAGAATCGAAGACCTTGAAGACATGGGTATCCGCCCGTCGAAGAAAGAACAGCAGCAGGGCATGTCCCCCTCCCCCGGACATGCCCTGTCCCCCACCTGCTGAGAAGAGACTGCCGTGCGCCTGCTGCCGGGGGCATGGGGGAAGAGCCCCCATCTAGTTGTGCGTCCCCTGTGACTCGTGGGCACTACGCTGTGTGGACTCGAAGGAGCATTCGAGGGGGCGGCCGGGACATCCCGGGAGAAGGCGCAGAAAGCGATGAAGGCGCAGGGGGGCCGAGTGTCATTGTCGTCACCGGCACTGGTCGGCAGAGAACCGGAGCTGGACCTTCTGACCGAGGTGGGACGGTCGGCGGGCGAAGGGCGGGGCTCGTCGGTGTTCGTGCTGGGCGAGCCGGGTATCGGCAAGTCTCGCCTCGTGGAGGAGGCCGTGGCCGCCGCCGCGCGCACCGGGTCACGGGTGCTGCGCGGGCGGGCCGCGTCGGCCGGGCGTGCGGTGCCGCTGCGCCCGCTGGCGGAGGCCGTGTTCTCCGGACTGCGCGGTGAAGGGGCGCCGGTGGACGGGGACTTGGGCCCCTACGAGCCGCTGCTGTCACGGCTGTGCGGACTGGCGCCGCAGGACGGCGCGCCGCTGGTGGGTTACGCCGAGGCGGTACTGCGGCTCCTGGGCGTCCTCGGACGTACCCATGGCTGCGTACTGGTGCTGGAGGACCTGCACGACGCGGACGCCGACACGCTCACCATCGTCGACTACCTCACGGACAACCTTTCCGGCCAGCGGGCCACCCTGCTGGCCACCCTGCGCGGTGTGCCCGGACCCGCCCTCGACCTCGCCGAGGCCGCGGTGTCCCGCCGTGCGGCCCGGACACTGCGCCTGGCGCGCCTCGGGCCCGCCCACACGGCGGAACTGGCCGCCCGTTGTCTGGGCCACGACGACGCCGGCAAGGTACCGGCAGCCGTACTGGACCGACTGCACGCCGTCTCCGAGGGCGTCCCCTTCGTCGTTGAGGAACTGTTGCGGGCCATGGTCGACAGCGGCAACCTCGTCCGGACGCGGAACGACGGCTGGACGGTGACCGGCGCGCTGAACGCCGGCGTACCCACGACGGTCGCCGCCGCCGTCCTCCAGCGCGTCGACCACCTGGAACCGCCCGGGATCGCTCTCCTGGAGGCGGCGGCGGTCCTGGGTAGGCGGTTCCCGGTGGACGTCGCCGCGCGCGTCGCCGAGCTCGACCGGGTGACGGCGCTCCGCCAGTTGAGACATGCGGCACGGGCCCACCTGGTCACCGACGGCGCCACCGCGGAACAGCCCGGCTGGCACTCCTTCCGCCACGCCCTGACCGCCGACGCCATCGCCCGTCGGCTGCTGCCCGCCGAGCGGGCGGCCCTCTGTCTCGCCGCCGCCGACGCCATCGAGGCCGCCGACGCGGCGGTGCCGGAGCCGGGGACCGACCGCCCCGACCGGGGCGGAGAGCCCCGAGGTCTCCTCGGCGGTGGCTCGGGCGACGACCTGTACCGCCTGGCCGCGGAGCTGTGCGTCGCCGGCGGGCAGCCGGCCCGGGCGGCCGCGCTGCTCAACCGGGCCAGTCGGCAGGCGGTCTTACGGGGAGCGCTGCTGACCGCGGTGGAACTCCTCGACCGGGGCCTGGAACTGACCGCCGATGCCACGGACACACCGCCCGAGACAGTGGCCCGGCTGCTGGAGGAACTGCTGGGGACACTCGTCCTGACGGGCGACGTCCAGCGCGTCCCGGAGCTCGGCGACCGGCTGGACCATGTCCTGATCGCGTGGGGCGCGCCCGCCGCCCGGCGCGCCGCGGGCTTCCTGACCCGGGCCCGGGCCGCGGCCACCGCACAGCAGTGGGAGGAAGGCCTGACCGCCGTGCGCCGGGCACGGGAACTGCTCGGCGCCGAGCCCGACGCGGCGTCCCGGGCCGCCCTGGACGCCGTGGCGGCACACCTGGTGCTCGGCTCACAGCGCCCGGACCGGCTGGAGAGCGCCCGGGCCCTGGCCGAAGGGGCCCTGGCCGCTGCCGAGGCGGTCGGGCTGCCGGAGGCGAGCTGCAAGGCGCTGAACATCCTCGGGTACTGCCTTCGGCCCCACGACCTGGCCGAGGCGGAGAAGGTGTTCGAACGTCTGGTGTCCACGGCCGAGACCCATGCCCTGCCGGTCTGGCGGATACGCGGCCTGCTCGAACTCGGTGCGCTGGACCGGATCCGGTTCACCGGTACCGATCGGCTGCTGGCAGCACGGAAGGCGGCCGAGGAGACCGGTGCCGTGCTCCTGACGGCCTGGGCCGACACACATCTGACGCAGGCTCATGTGCTGCGCGACGACCTGGACGGGGCCCTGGAGTACGCCGAGCGGCTCCGCACGACGGCCGACAGGCTGCGGCTGCGCGAGGTTCAGCTGATCGGTGTCGCGATGGACGCCGTCATCGCCGCCTCCCGAGGCGAACGGGAGAAACTCCAGGCCGCGCTGCACGTTCTGGAGACCGCGTTGGCCGGGGGGAGCGGCGGAGCGGTCTGGGGCTACGCCGACACCTCGGTGTGGGGCTGGGCCCGGGGCGTGTGTTCCCTGCTGCTGGAGGAACCCGACCGTGCCATGGCCGAGTTCACCGAGGCGGACCGGACCATGCGGGCACTGCCCAGCACCCGCGGAGTCATCGGTTTCCTCGGCCCGTACCTGCTCCTGCGCACCGTACGGGGCGCGGCCGGCTGGGCGGAGCTGGACGGCGGGGTCGCCGACCGGCTCACCCAGGTCCACTGGGACCGGCCCTTCGTCGGATGGTCCCGGGCCGTGCTGCTGGGCCGCGAAGGCCGGGCCGCCGAGGCCGCCAAAGCGGCCGAGGAAGCCCTGGCCGGTACTGACACCATTCCCATGGCCCGTCACCTGTGTCTGCGTCTGGGTGCCCAGGCGGCGCTCACCGACGACTGGGGGCAGCCTGTCGAGTGGCTGCGCACCGCCGAGCAGTTCTTCCACGACCGGGGCACGACACGGATGTCGGCGGCCTGCCGCGCCCTGCTGCGGGAAGCGGGTTCTCCCGTGCCCCGGCGGCGCCAGGGCCATGACACGATTCCGCCGGAGCTGCGGCGGACGGGGGTGACCGCCCGGGAGTACGAGGTGCTGCGCCTGCTCGGCCGCGGGCTCGGCAACCAGGAGATCGCCCAGCAGCTGTTCCTCTCGCCCCGCACCGTCGAAAAGCACCTGGCGAGTCTCCGCAACCGCACCGGCCAGAGCAGCCGGACCGCCCTGCGCGGCTTGGCTCGCCGGTACGCGGACGGGCAGTGACTCCAGAGCGCCTGGCGCCGCGGCAGCGAGGTTCGCCCCCTACGGTGGCGGGCGACGCCAACACCTGACGTGGACTGGCTGCTGGCTGCTGGCTGCTGGCTGCCGACCGCTGACAGCTGACAGCTGACAGCCGACCGCTGACCGCACGGGATCATTCCGGTATATGCCTGAATTGGTCCTGTGTATATCCCGGGATGGGTCCCGTGCGGCGTTTCCTCACGCCTCGCAGAGACTCTTGGTGTCCCCGGTGTCGGCGGTGCAGGTGTCGGTGTTGGCGCCCCCGTCGACACTGTCGTTGCCCAGGATGTTGTCGACGCCGTTCAGGGTGTCATTCCCAGGACCGCCGACCAGGGTGTCGGCACCGGTCCGGCCGCTGCTCGACGGGACGAGGTCCCCGACCAGGCTGTCGTTGCCCGCCAGGCCGACCAGCCGGTCGTTGCCCCCGTAGCCGAGCATGGTGTCGTTCGACGCACTCCCGGTGATCGTGTCGTTGAACTCGCTGCCGTAGATGATCTCCACGTCGGTGCGGACGTTGTCGCCCTCGCCCCCGACGCCGTCGTCGGCGGAGTTGTCGATGTCGACGACCACCCCCGAGCCGCTCTCGAAGTAGCTGGCGATGTCGGAGGTCCCGCCCCCGCCGCTGAGTGTGTCGGCGCCAGCACCGCCGATGAGGAGGTCGAAGGTGGGGCCACCGTTGAGAGTGTCGTTGCCCGCCCCGCCGTTGAGGATGTTGCTGCCCGGGCTGGGGCCGCCGCCGATGATGTCGTTGCCCGACTCGCCCTTCAGGTTGCCCCGGACATTGCCGGTCTTGGTGATCCGGTCGTTCAGGTCCCCGGCGTTCACCACCACCGTTGCGAAGCTGCCGACCTGGCAGGCCACCGATCCGTTGATCTGAGCCGAGCAGCCGACGCCTGCCGTGAGGGTGGCGGCGGTGTCCTGAATGACGACGAAACTTCCCGACAGGGAGACCGTGATGTTGTTCGCGACGCCCGACCCCGCGTTGACGATCACATCACCCCCGCTCACGGACACCCCTGTGGCCGCGCTCGCGGTCCCCGCGGTCAAGGTCACCGCGGAACCCGCCATCACGGCGACCATCAGAACCCGGAGTAACGCTTTTCTGCCCATCGACTTCCCCTCGGTTGCGCACGCGTGGTGACGTCGTGCTGAGACATCGCCACCAATGTGCCCGCCGCGCACACCGGGCGCATGAGGGAAAGTCCCCCATTTACCTCGTGGCTCTCGCCGCGCAACCGGACGCCAGGGTTCACACCCGGGCAGGACTTCCGGCACCGACCCACCAGCCCGTTGACTCCTCGGGTGCGCGCGTCGTCTGGCCCGTGCCGGAACCCCGTGGGCGGCACCGTCCCGCCGTGACCCGCAAGCAGCTCCCGCCCCCCGCACGCACCCGATTGGCACGGCCCGCGCCATCCGCGAGACGCTGCCCCGCGCTTCGCGCACCGAGGGCCTTCAAAGTGCCCCCGCATGCTCGTTACGGTGGCGCGCCACGGACGCGGTGACGGAACGGTTCCTGGAGTTCCAGGAGGCGTGGGGGAAGAAGTATCCAGCGATCGTGAAGCTGTGGTCGGACGCCTGGGCCGAGTCGTGACGCTCGCGGGCCTGCCGCGACCGTGCCGTCGCAGTCCGAGCCTGGCGATCGGACTGCTTCGAGCCGGGGCGGGCACTAGACCCACCACCGCCCGTCCGGTTCCGCCCCGGTCGCGCGCAACCGCTTCGGGAGTCCCTTTGCCGATCAGCCTGTTCGTCGCCCGCCGTCTCCGCAGAGCCGCACGAGTGGCCTTCGGATGGGACGAGTTGCGTCCCGGCCAGCTCACCGCGATGAAAGCGGTCATGCGCCGCAGGGACGCCATGGTGGTGATGCCGACCGGCTCGGGCAAGTCGGCGGTGTACCAGGTGCCGGGCATGCTGCTCCCCGGTCCGACGCTCGTCGTGTCACCGTTGATCGCTCTCCAGCGGGACCAGATCGCCGGACTGCTGCGGAACAGCGGCCAGACCGCCGTCGCCGTCAACTCGTCGATGTCCAGGGCCCAGAACGAGCAGGCATGGGAGAGCGCGAGCGACGGAACGGCCCGGTTTCTCTTCCTCGCCCCGGAACAGCTCGCCAAGCAGGACGTGCTGGAGCGGCTGGCCGCGCTGAGACCGTCCCTCTTCGTCGTGGACGAGGCGCAGTGCGTGTCCTCCTGGGGCCACGACTTCCGGCCGGACTACCTCAGGCTCCGCCAGGCCGCCGAGAGCATCGGGCGCCCTCCCATCCTCGCCCTCACCGCCAGCGCCGCCGCACCGGTGCGAGCCGACATCGTCGAGCAGCTCGGCATGCGCAAGGCCCACGAGGTGGTGGCCGGGTTCGACCGGCCCAACATCCGCCTGGAGGTCACCCACTTCCTGGACAACGCGGCCAAGCGGCGCGCCGTGGTGGAGCGAGCTGCGGCCGAGCCCAAGCCGGGCATCGTCTACGTCTCCACCCGCAAGGACGCCGAGGCGTACGCCGCCGAGCTCGGCGAACTCGGCCTGAGCGCCGCCGCCTACCACGCGGGCAGCCGGTCGGCCGACCGCAGCGCGGTCCACGACCGCTTTCTCGGCGGCGAGTTGGACGTGGTGGTGGCCACCTCGGCATTCGGCATGGGCATCGACAAGCCCGACGTACGGTTCGTACTGCACGCCGCGGTGCCCGGGTCCCTCGACGCCTACTACCAGGAGATAGGCCGGGCAGGCCGGGACGGCGAGCCGTCCCGAGCCATCCTGCACTACCGTGTCGAGGACCTGGGCCTGCAGAAGTTCTTCTCCACCGGCCGCCCAGACGCGGACACCATCGCCGACGTCTCCCGCCTCGTACGGGACCGTGCGACCCCCGTGACACCGACGGAACTCCAGGAAGAGACCGGCCTGTCCGCCAGCCGGCTGACCACCGTCCTCAACCTCCTGGAGAGTGCCGGAGCCCTCACCACGGAACGCGGAAAGGTGGCCCCGGTCCCCGGGGCCGATGCGGAGGAAACCGCCACGCGGGCCGTGGAGTTGAGCACCGCGCACGAGAGCATGGAACGCTCCCGGGTCGACATGATGCGCGGCCTGGCCGAGACCACCGGCTGCCGACGGCGTTTCCTTCTCGGCTACTTCGGCGAGCGCCTCAACTCCCCCTGCGGCAACTGCGACCGATGCGAACAGCGGCCCACCGGCACCGCAGCCAGCGCCGTCCCCGGCCCGTCCCGCCCCCGCACCGCCTCACCCACGCGCCGCGACCACCCGTTTCCGCCCGGCACCGCGGTCCACCACCCGCAGTGGGGTGACGGCGAGGTCCTCACCGAGGAGGAGAACCGGATCACCGTCCTGTTCGCCTCAGTCGGCTACCGAACCCTGTCACTGCCGTTGATCCTGGAGAAGAACCTGCTCACAGCCGCTTCCTAGACGGAGGCCCGGTCCGTGCCGCGAAGGGCTTCGGGCATCCCGTTCCCGCAGCGGCTGGCGGTGACCGGGTATCGCCGAAGGGCCCGTACCCGGCACGACAGGAGAGAACATGCTGAACAGTGGGCTTGATCCGCTTTGACGGACATCCGAGAGCAGGGATTCCACCCCGGGAGGATGGGACTTCGCCCCGCTCCTTGCACCCCACGCCGGCAATGCCGACGCACTCTCACATTGGATCGTCCAGGTCCGCGGCGCCGACCTGCCCCACCCGCATGCCTTCGCCCGAGGGCTAGAACGAGACCCCGACGCCGTTGACGCCGCCCTCACACTTCCGTACAGCAACGGCCCCACTGAGGGCGTCAACACCAAGACCAAGCGGATCGCGCGCCAGATGCACGGACGAGCAGGCTTCACCCTTCTTCGCCACCGCATCCTCCTCGGATAGGCGGCACGCACCGTCACCACCGAATGTGAGACAGGGCCACTCGTTTGACAGACCCTTCCTCGGCCGGACATGACGGTGGGGCGGCACGAGGCCGCCCCACCGCAGTGCTGTGGATCGATCGGTCAGCGCAGGAACGCGCCGAAGTGCACACCCGTGGCGGGCGCGCCGAGGTCACCGGCGCCGAACGCAGACGATGACGTGGCGGTGAGGCCGCTCGCCGTGCCGTTCAGCACCCAGACCGCGCCGTTCTGCTCGTTCTCAGCCGTGGAACCGGCTGCGAGGTCGGCGTGGCCGTCGCCGTTGAGGTCCAGGAGAGCGGCGCTCACACCGAACTCGTCGCTGTTCTCGGCGACTCCAGGGATACCGGCGGTGTCCTGGTGGAAGGTCTGCGTGCCGGCGCCCGTGGCGCCGGAGACGCCGCCGGGGACCAGGGCGATCGAGCCGGCGTCGTAGATGTCGCCGATGTCCTCGCCCGGGATGCCGAGCGCGATGTCGGCGTAGCCGTCACCCGTGACGTCCGCGACCGAGACCGACGCGCCGATCTCGTCCCCCTCTTCCTCAACTCCGGGGAACCCGGGGCTGTCCTGGTTGAAGGTCTGGACGCGGTCCGAGGACAGGCCGGTGGCCGAACCGAGAGCGACCTTGACGGTGCCGCTGCCCCAGTCGTTGCCGACCACGACGTCGTCGAAGCCGTCGTTATTGACGTCCCCGACGCCGGTGCCCGTCCTGTTGCCGGCGGCCTCGCCGGGGACCCAGCCGCTCTTGAAGCCCGTGCTGCCGCCACCGAGGAGCAGGCGGTTGCCGTAGACGCCGTCGCCCTTGTACTCCCAGACGACGATGTCGTCCTTGCCGTCACCATTGACATCGCCGGTCTCGGTGGAGGTGTAGGGGCCGCTGATGGAGTCGGCGTCCTCCTCGCAGCCGCCGTTTGTGGCGCAGGAGGCGTCGTCGGCGTCGTAGCCCCACCACAGGGACTTGTCCAGGACGGGCAGGACGGCTGTGGGCGTGCCGGTCCGCGAGATCGGGCCCTTCCACACGGCGGCGGCGCTGCTGGGGGCTTCGTCGCCGAAGGAGGACACCTGCTCGAACAGGGCGAGGTCCGTCTTGCCGTCGCCGTCGAAGTCACCGGTCGTGGGGGACTGCCCGTACCCGGGTATGGCCGTGCCGCCGGTGAGTCCGGAGGCGGAGCCCCAGAGGATGACGGTGCCGTCCTTGCCGCCTGAGATCACCAGGTCGCTGAAGCCGTCGCCGTCCAGGTCGCCCTTGGTGAAGTTGGTCCCGAAGCGCTGGTTCGCGGTGGCGGAGCCGGGAA
>NZ_JAHRIB010000165.1 GCF_019090165.1 Streptomyces sp. BV286 | reverse complement strand
TGGGCGAGTTCGTGTTTGAGGGCGGCGAGTTCGGCGCCGCCGGCCATGTGGTTGGTGAGTTCTTCGAGGGTGACGTCGCTGCGGGCGGCGGAGAGTTCCATGGTGCCCAGGCGCAGGACGCTGAAGTGGTCGCCGACCATGTAGGCGTGGTGGGGGTTGTGGGTGATGAAGATGACGCCCAGGCCGCGGTCGCGGGCGGCGGCGATGTACTTGAGGACGACGCCGGACTGCTTGACGCCGAGGGCGGCGGTGGGCTCGTCGAGGATGAGGACGCGGGCGCCGAAGTAGACGGCGCGGGCGATGGCCACGGACTGGCGCTGGCCGCCGGAGAGGGTGCCGATGGGCTGGTCGAGGTCGTCCAGGACGATGCCCATGTTGCGCAGTTCCTGGTCGGCGGTCTCCTTCATCTTCGCGATGTCGAGGCGGCGGACGGGCCAGGGGCCCTTGGTCATCTCGGAGCCGAGGAAGAAGTTCCGCCAGACCGGCATGAGGGGGACGGTGGCGAGGTCCTGGTAGACGGTGGCGATGCCCTTGTCGAGGGCTTCGCGTGGGGTGCTGAGGTGGACGGCGTGGCCGTCGATGAGGAACTGGCCCTCGGTGTGCTGGTGCAGGCCGGAGATGATCTTGATCAGGGTGGACTTGCCGGCGCCGTTGTCGCCGAGGACGCAGGTGACCTGGCTGGGATACACGGCCAGGTCCACGCCGTGCAGGGCGCGGACGTTGCCGTAGGCCTTGCCCGCGCCCTTCAGCTGGACGACCGGCTCGGCGTCCCCGGGCCTGTCCTGGACGGCGGTGGCCCCGTTGGGGGAGGTGTTGTCGGTGGTCATGGCGTTACCTCCGGGTGGCCTGGCTGCGGACCCACAGATTGACGAGGGCGGCGAGCAGGAGCATGACGCCGAGGAAGGCCTTGAACCAGTCGGGGTTCCAGTTGGCGTAGACGATGCCCTGGGAGACCATGCCGAAGATGAAGGCGCCGATGACGGGGCCGATCGCGGAGCCGTATCCGCCGGTGAGGAGACAGCCGCCGATGACCGCGGCGATGATGTAGAGGAACTCGTTGCCCACGCCCTCGCCCGACTGGACGGTGTTGAACGAGAACAGGATGTGCATGCCGACGAACCAGGCGCCGGCGCCGACGCCCATGAACAGGGCGATCTTGGTGAAGGTGACGGGGACGCCGACCGCGCGGGCGCTGTCCTTGTTGCCGCCGGTGGCGAAGATCCAGTTGCCGAACTTGGTGCGCAGCAGCAGCCAGGTCGCGGCGGCGGCGAAGACCAGCCAGTAGAAGACGGTGATTTTGACGTCGACGCCGCCGATGCCGATCTCGGAGGCGAAGACCTTCTTGGCCTGGTCGAAGCCGTCCATGTCGCTGATCGAGTCGGTGGCGACGTTCCCGGTGAAGATCTTGGTGATGGCGAGGTTGGCGCCCTGCAGGATCAGGAACGAGCCCAGGGTGATCAGGAACGACGGCAGACCGGTGCGTACCAGCAGGTAGCCGTTGAACGCGCCGATGGCCAGCGACACCACCAGGGCGACGATGACGCCGACCCAGATATTCATGGAGAGCTGGAAGCTCCACATGCTGGCCGTCAGAGCGGAGGTGGTCACGGCCACGCCGGCGGACAGGTCGAACTCGCCGCCGATCATCAACAGCGCCACCGGCAGGGCCATGATGCCCATCACCGACGACTCGTAGAGCACGTTGGCCAGGGAACTGGCCTCGCGGAACGGCGAGGCGACCGCGAAGAAGAAGACGTAGACGGCGATCGCCGCGATCAGCGCGCCGATCTCGGGACGGGCCGCCAGCCGGCGGGCCAGTGACCGCTGTGAGGTCCGGCCGTCCTTGGGGGCGGCCGGCGAACCCGGCGACGAGGAACTCGTCGCCGGTGCCGTTGCCTGGGTCATGGGTGTCACCGAGTGCCCTTCGCGGCGAACTTCGCGATGTCGGCCACGTTCTCCTTGTCGACGAACGCCGGACCGGTCAGCACCGGCTCCTGGCCACCACCGCTGAAGTTGCCGTTCGTCTTGTAGAGCCACAGGGCGTCGACCGAGAGGTAGCCCTGCAGGTACGGCTGCTGGTCGACGGCGAACTGGATGTCGCCGTCCTCGATGGCCTTGACCATCTCCTTGTTGAGGTCGAAGGTCGCGACCTTCGCCTTGCTGCCCGCGTCGTCCACGGACTGCACGGAGGTCAGCGCGAAGGGGGCGCCGAGTGTGACCACGTAGTCGATCGAGCTGTCCTGCTTGAGCTTGGCGGTGATCGTCGACTTCACGGACGGCATGTTCGTGCCGTTCACGTACAGGTTCGTGGTCTTGCCCTTGAACGTCTTCTTCACACCGGCGCAGCGCGCCTCCAGGGCGACGTGGCCCTGCTCCTGGATGACACAGATGTTGTTCTTGGCGCCGAGTTCGTTGAGCTTCTCGCCGAAGGCCTCACCGGCGACCGACTCGTCCTGGCCGAAGTACTCCAGCAGGCCCTGCTCCTTCCAGTCGTCGATGCCTCCGTTGAGACCGACGACCGGGATGCCCGCCTTCTCCGCCTTGGCGACCACGGACTTCATGGCGTCCGGCTTGGCGAGGGTGACCGCGATGCCGTCGACCTTCTGGTCGATGGCGTTCTGGACGAGGTTGGCCTGCTTCGCCGAGTCGGGGTTGCTGGAGTAGACCAGCTCGACGTTGTCCTTGGCGGCGGCGGCTTCCGCCCCCTTGCGGATGAGGTCCCAGAAGGTGTCGCCGGGAGCCGCGTGGGTGACCATCGCGACCTTCATGCGGGGAGTGTCGGCCTTGCCGGCGGACGCGTTGCCCGTGTCCTCCTCGGCCTTCTTGCCGCCGGAGTCGCTGGAACAACCGGTGACTATCAGGGCCGCCGCGGCGGCCGCGGCGACGAGGGCGATTCTGCGGGAACGGGGGCGAGACGTGCGGTCCATCTTTCCGGCACCTCACTGTGCGACAGGGGAAAGGGAGCAGGGGCAGTGGTCCGGGCGGGAGCCCGGGCCTTTGGCCCGTACGGAGGGAACCGCAGGGCCAGGTACGAACAAACTCGGCTGTGCTGTTGGGAGGGGATGTAAGTCCCTGACTGACCCCGCTGTCAATACTTTGTTAAGACATCATTTCACGATCACGTGAGAATGTAAGTACAAAGTCTTGACATGGCTCGGTCTCGGTCTTACACCTAGGACACACCGGTGCCCTGCATCCCGCACCCCCGGAAGTCCGCAGCCACCACGAGGAGCGACGCGTATGACCGAGTCCTTCGACCTGATCACCATGGGTCGCATCGGGGTCGATCTCTACCCTCTGCAGACCGGCGTGCCGCTCGCCCGCGTCGAAACCTTCGGCAAGTTCCTCGGCGGTTCGGCGGCCAACGTGGCGGTCGCCGCGGCACGCCTGGGGCGCACGACGGCGATCGTCAGCCGAACCGGCGATGATCCCTTCGGAGCCTATCTCCACCAGGCTCTCAAGGAATTCGGGGTCGACGACCGCTGGGTGACCCCCGTCGAGGAGTACCCCACACCGGTCACGTTCTGTGAGATCTTCCCGCCCGACGACTTCCCGCTGTACTTCTACCGGCAGCCCAAGGCGCCCGACCTGGTGATCCGCACGGACGAGCTGGACTTCTTCGCCGTCCGGGCGGCGAAGATCTTCTGGATCACCGGTACCGGACTGAGCGAGGAGCCCAGCCGCTCGGCCACACTCGCCGCCCTCAAGGCACGCGACAAGGCCGGCACCACCGTCTTCGACCTCGACTGGCGCCCGATGTTCTGGAAGGACCCGGCCGAGGCCCGCCCGTACTACGCCGAAGCCCTGCGGCACGTGACGGTCGCCGTCGGCAACCTCGACGAGTGCGAGGTCGCCACCGGCGTCCGGGAACCGCGCGCGTGCGCCGAGGCCCTCCTGGAGGCCGGCGTGGAACTGGCCGTCGTCAAGCAGGGCCCGAAGGGCGTCCTCGCCGTCCACCGCGACGGCACGACCGCCGAGGTACCGCCCGTGCCCGTGGAGGTGGTCAACGGCCTCGGCGCGGGGGACGCGTTCGGCGGCTCGCTCTGCCACGGGCTGCTGGCCGGCTGGGAGCTGGAGAAGACGATGCGGTACGCCAACGCGGCCGGCGCCCTCGTCGCCTCCCGCCTCGCCTGCTCCTCCGCGATGCCGACCCCCGCCGAGGTCGAGGAACTCATCGCCTCCCGCGGCTGACGCCGCCACCCCCTGAACGGAGCCAACTCTTGAGCATCACCATCCCCGACCTCGTCAGGGTGCGCGCCCGGCACCCCGAGGCCGTGGCCGAAGCGGCCGCCCGCCGCGCCCGGCGCCCCCTCGTCGGCGACAGCGGCCGCCTCATGATCGTGGCCGCCGACCATCCGGCCCGCGGCGCTCTCGGGGTCGGCGACCGCAGACTGGCCATGGCCAACCGCGCCGACCTGCTGGAGCGGCTGTGCGTCGCGCTGTCCCGGCCGGGCGTGGACGGGGTGCTCGCCACCGCCGACATACTGGACGACCTGCTCCTGCTCGGCGCGCTGGAGAACAAGGTCGTCATGGGCTCCATGAACCGCGGCGGCCTGGCCGGCGCGTCCTTCGAGATGGACGACCGCTTCACCGGCCACCGGGCCGAGGACATCGCCCGGCTGAACTTCGACGCGGGCAAACTGCTGGTCCGCATCGACTACGACGACCCCGGCTCGCTGACCACGCTGGAGTCCACCGCCCGGGCGATCGACGACATGGCGGCGCACCGCCTGCCCGTGTTCGTCGAGCCGTTCATCTCCCGCCGCGTCGAGGGGACGGTCCGCAACGACCTCACCGCGGAGGCCGTCACCCGCTCCATCGCCATCGCCTCCGGCCTCGGCGGCACCTCCGCGTACACCTGGCTGAAACTGCCCGTCACCAGCGACCCGGACGACATGGCAGCCGCGCTGGAGACCTCGACCCTGCCGGCCGTCCTGCTCGGCGGCGAGGTCGGCAGGGACCAGGAGGGCGCGTACGAGAAGTGGCGCAAGGCGCTGCGGCTGCCCACCGTCCAGGGCCTCGTCGTCGGCCGGTCCCTGCTCTATCCCGCCGAGGGCAGCGTGGAGACCGCGGTGGACACCGCGGTCGGCCTCCTCTGACCGGAAGGACCCCCTTCATGACCAGCGCACATCACCTGCCCGCGGGCAAGGCGGCGAGCGGCCCGTACGCCGTGGACGTCAGCCCGGAGAGCGCCGGCTGGGACCACTCCAGCCTCCGTGTCCTCGAACTGCCGCCCGGCGGCACGCACGAGTTCACCGCCGGCGACAGCGAGTGGATCGTCACCTCGCTCGGCGGCGGCTGCTCCGTCGCCGTCACCGACGACTTCGGCCGCGACACGTTCGCGCTGCACGGCCGCACGAGCGTCTTCGACGGCGTCAGCGACTTCGTCTACGTGCCGCGCGACGCGAGCGCGACCCTCACCTCGGAGCGCGGTGGGCGCTTCGCGCTCACCGGGGCCCGCTGCTCGAGGCGCCTGCCGGCCCGCCACGGGCCCGCCGAGGACGTGCCCGTCGAGCTGCGCGGCAGCGGCACCTGCTCCCGCCGGGTCCACAACTTCGGCGCGGCCGGGGTCTTCGAGTGCGACAAGCTCATCGCCGTCGAGGTGATCACCCCCGGCGGCAACTGGTCCTCGTACCCGCCGCACAAGCACGACGAGAACCGGCCGGGCGAGGAGTCCGAGCTGGAGGAGATCTACTACTTCGAGATCGCCGACCACGAGGGCACGCCCGGCCTCGGCTACCAGCGTGTCTCGCCGTCCGGCCACGGCAGCGGCACCGACGTGCTGGCCGAGGTGCGCGGCGGAGACGTCGTCCTGATCCCGGACGGCTGGCACGGCCCCTCGATCGCCGCGCCCGGCCACGACATGTACTACCTCAACGTCATGGCGGGTCCCGGTGCCGACCGCGCCTGGCTGATCTGCGACCACCCCGACCACGCCTGGATCCGCGACACCTGGCCGAGCCAGCCCGTCGACCCCCGGCTGACCCGATCCACGTCCGCACCCCAGTGAGGAACCGATGAGCCGCTCCACCCTCCGACTGACCGTCGCCCAGGCGCTGGTGCGTTTCCTGGCCGCGCAGTACACCGAACGCGACGGCGTACGGCACCGGCTGATCGCCGGAACCTGGGGAATCTTCGGCCATGGCAACGTTGCCGGGATCGGCCAGGCACTCCTGGAGGCCGGCGAGGAGACCATGCCCTTCCACCAGGGCCGCAACGAACAGGCCATGGTGCACGCAGCCGTGGGGTACGCCCGCCAGCTCGACCGGCTCTCCGCGCAGGCGGTCACCACCTCCATCGGCCCGGGCGCCACCAACCTCGTCACCGGCGCGGCCCTGGCCACGGTCAACCGCCTCCCGGTGCTGCTCCTGCCCGGTGACTACTTCGCGACCCGCGCCGCCGACCCGCTGCTCCAGCAGCTGGAGCACCCCGTGGAGGCGGACCTCTCGGTCAACGACACGCTGCGCCCGGTCTCCCGCTACTTCGACCGGATCACGCGCCCCGAGGCACTGATCCCGTCCGCGCTGAACGCGATGCGCGTGCTCGCCGACCCCGTGGAGACCGGCGCCGTCACCCTCGCCCTGCCGCAGGACGTCCAGGCCGAGGCGTACGACTGGCCCGAGGAGTTCTTCGCCGACCGCGTCTGGCACGTGCGCCGCCCGGCGCCCGACCCGGCCGAGCTCGCCGCCGCCGTGGAGGCCGTACGCGGCTCCCGGCGCCCCCTGATCGTCGCGGGCGGCGGAATCCACCACAGTGAGGCAGAGGCGGCGCTCAAGGCGTTCGTGGAGGCCACCGGCATCCCGGTCGCGTCCACCCAGGCCGGCAAGGGCTCGCTGCGCCACGACCACCCGGCCGACGTCGGCGGCGTCGGCCACACCGGGACCGCCGTCGCCGACGACCTGGCCCGCACCGCCGACCTGGTCATCGGCGTCGGCACCCGCTACACGGACTTCACCACCGCCTCCGCCACGCTCTTCCAGGAGCCGGGCGTCCGCTTCGTCAACCTGAACGTGGCCGCCTTCGACGCGCACAAGCTGAGCGCGCGCACCCTGGTCGCCGACGCCCGCGCCGGTCTCGAAGCCCTCACACAGGCGCTCGCCGGCCACCGCGTGGACCCGGCGTACGAGGCCGAGTACCGCGCGGGCAAGGAGCGCTGGGAGCAGGTCGTGGACGCGGCCTACCGGGCGGACGACGAACACGCCGTACCCACCCAGACCCAGGTCCTCGGCGCCCTGGACGCCGTGGTGGGCGACGACGACGTGGTCATCAACGCGGCCGGCTCGCTCCCCGGCGACCTGCACAAGCTCTGGCGTGCGCGAAGCCCGCGCCAGTACCACCTGGAGTACGGCTACTCCTGCATGGGCTACGAGATCCCGGCGGGCATCGGCGTCCAGCAGGCCGCCCCCGGCACCTCCGTCTGGTCGCTGGTCGGCGACGGCACGTACCTCATGATGCCCACCGAGATCGTCACGGCCGTCCAGGAAGGGCTGCCCGTCAACCTGGTGCTGATCCAGAACCACGGGTACGCGTCCATCGGCGGACTCTCCGAGACGGTCGGCGGCGAGCGCTTCGGCACCGCCTACCGCTACCGCGCTCCCGACGGCACCTTCACCGGCGACCCCCTGCCGGTCGACCTGGCCGCCAACGCCGCCAGCCTCGGCATGGACGTCCTGCGCGCCAAGACCGTCCGCGAACTGCGGGACGCCCTGGCCACCGCCCGCGCCTCCGACCGGCCGACGTGCGTGTACGTCGAGACCGATCCGACGCCCGGCGCCCCCGGTGCCGAGGCCTGGTGGGACGTACCGGTCGCCGAGGTCGCCTCCCGCGAGGCCGCGACCCGCGCCCGCGAGACGTACGACCAGAACGTCGTCGACCGCCGCCGCCACCTCTGAACTCCCCGCTCACGAAAAGGACCCGCACCTCATGAAGAACATCGACCACTGGATCGGGGGGAAGCCCGTCGAGGGCACCTCCAGCCGCTTCGGGCCCGTCTACAACCCCGCCACGGGCGCCCAGGAGAAGCAGGTGCCCTTCGCCTCCGTGGACGAGGTGGACGCCGCCGTCGCCTCTGCGAAGTCCGCCTTCGAGACCTGGGGCACCGCCTCGCTGGCCAAGCGCACCTCGGTCCTCTTCAAGTACCGCGAGCTGCTCGACGCGCACCGCGACGAGATCGCCGAGCTGATCACCGCCGAGCACGGCAAGGTGCACTCCGACGCGCTCGGCGAGGTCGCCCGGGGCATGGAGATCGTCGAACTCGCCTGTTCGGTACCGCAGTTGGTCAAGGGTGAGCTGTCCACGCAGGTCTCCACCCGGGTCGACGTGGCCGCGATCCGCCAGCCCCTCGGCGTCGTCGCCGGCATCACGCCGTTCAACTTCCCGGCCATGGTGCCCATGTGGATGTTCCCGCTGGCCATCGCATGCGGCAACACCTTCGTGCTCAAGCCGAGCGAGAAGGACCCCTCCGCCTCCTACCGGCTGGCCGAACTCGCCTCCGAGGCGGGCCTCCCGGACGGTGTGCTCAACGTCGTGCAGGGCGACAAGGTCGCCGTCGACCGTCTCCTGGAACACCCGGACATCACCGCGGTCTCCTTCGTCGGTTCCACGCCCATCGCCAAGTACATCCAGCTCAAGGGCATCGAGCACGGCAAGCGCGTACAGGCCCTCGGCGGCGCCAAGAACCACATGCTGGTGCTGCCCGACGCCGACCTGGACTTCGCCGCCGACCAGGCCATCAACGCCGCCTACGGCTCGGCGGGCGAGCGCTGCATGGCCGTGTCCGTCGTCGTCGCGGTCGGCGACACCGGCGACGAGCTGGTCGACAAGATCGCCGAGCGGGCCAAGGGCCTGAAGATCGGCCCCGGCAGCGACGCGGCCAGCGAGATGGGCCCGCTCATCACCCGCGAGCACCGCGACAAGGTCGCCTCGTACGTCGAGAGCGCCCGCGCCCAGGGTGCCGAGGTCGTCGTGGACGGCACCGGATTCACCGTCCCGGGCCACGAGGACGGCTTCTTCATCGGCGTCTCGCTCCTCGACAAGGTGCCGGTCACCGCCGACGCGTACAAGGACGAGATCTTCGGCCCGGTGCTCTGCGTGGTCCGCGCCGACACGTACGACGAGGCCATCGCGCTGATCAACAGCTCCCGCTGGGGCAACGGCACCGCGATCTTCACCCGGGACGGCGGCGCCGCCCGCCGCTTCCAGCTGGAGGTCCAGGCCGGCATGGTCGGCATCAACGTCCCGATCCCCGTCCCCGTCGGCTACCACTCCTTCGGCGGCTGGAAGGACTCCCTCTTCGGCGACCACCACATCTACGGCAACGACGGCATCGCCTTCTACACCCAGGGCAAGGTCATCACCACCCGCTGGCCCGACCCGGCCGACGGCGGCGGCATCAACCTCGGCTTCCCCAGCAACACCTGACACAAGCCGCACCGAAGGAGGCCGTGCCCGACACCGGCACGGCCTCACCGAAGCCGTACGGGGTACCGGCACGACCTGACCGGGAACCACGTACCCACGGACACGCGAAGGGAGGGGCACCCGTGGCATCCACCGAAACCGCACGTCCGGCTACCGTCGCGGCCTTCGACAGCCTGGAGGTCGCCCTGGACCGGGGCAGCCCGATCCCGCTCTACTACCAGCTCGCCCAGCAGCTGGAGTCCGCGATCGAACACGGGGCGCTCGCCCCGGGCAACCTGCTGGGCAACGAGGTGGACATAGCCGCCCGGCTCGGCCTGTCCCGGCCGACCGTCCGCCAGGCCATCCAGTCGCTGGTGGACAAGGGCCTGCTGGTGCGCCGCCGCGGCATCGGCACCCAGGTGGTGCACAGCCAGGTCCGGCGTTCGCTCGAACTGAGCAGCCTGTACGACGACCTCGCGGCCGCCGGCCAGAGCCCCGCCACCCGGGTACTGCGCAACGACGTCGAGTCCGCCTCGGCGGACGTCGCCGCGGCCCTCGGCATCCCCGAGGGCCGGGACGTCGTCGTGCTCGAACGCCTGCGCTCCACCCACGGCGAACCCGTGGCCCACCTGTGCAACTACCTGCCCGCCACGCTCCTCGACCTGGACACCGAAAAGCTGGAGGCGACCGGCCTCTACCGGATGATGCGGGCCGCCGGGATCACGCTGCACAGCGCCCACCAGACCGTCGGCGCCCGCAGCGCCACCGCGGAGGAGGGCGGCCTGCTCGACGAACGCGCGGGAGCCGCACTGCTCACCATGCGCCGCACGGCCTACGACGACACCGGGCGGGCCGTCGAGTACGGCACCCACGTCTACCGCGCGTCCCGCTACACCTTCGACTTCCAGCTGCTCGTCCGCCCCTGACGGCTGCGGCTGCCGGGGTCGTCGGGCTCCCGCGGCGGTACGTTGGGCCCGTGCAGCTCGGTGCACCGAGTGTGGCGAACGGGAAGACCACTCCCAAAGACGGAGAGGGGTCAGGGTGGCGACGAGCGAGGAGAGCGGCGTGGCGCGGCGCTTCGACATGGCGGACGCCGCCGTCGTGCTGCTGGACGCGCGGACGGCGGTGGCCGGCTGGACGGACGACGCCGAGCAGCTGTTCGGCTACCGCCCGGCCGAGGTCGTGGGCCGGGCCGTGGCCGACCTGCTCATGCCCGAGGACGCCGCGCGGCTGCCCGGCCTGACCCGCCGGTGCGGCCCGAGCGGCACCTGGACCGGGCTCCTGGCCGTACGCCACCGCGACGGACACCCGGTCGTCACCACCGTCCGGGTCGTCTCGGCCGTGGAGAGCGCGGACGGCCCGCCGCGCCGGGTGGCCCTGGTCGCCGACATGACCGGCGCCGCGGGCTGGCACATGAGCCGTACCGTGCTGGAGCGGATGGCCGCGCACTCGCCGATCGGCATCGCCATCGTGGACGCGGACCTGCGGTTCGTGTGGTCGAACGCGGCCCTGGAGCAGTTCGGCGGCGGCCCCGCCCACCAGCGGATCGGCAAACGGCTCGCGGACATCCAGCCGGGCCTGGACGCCGAGGCGCTCGAAGCGGTCATGCGCCGGGTGCTGGAGACCGGTGAGGCCGTCATCGGATACGAGCACATCGGCTCGGTGGCCTCGGCGCCGCACCGGGAGACGGCCCACGCGATGTCGTTCACCCGGCTCGACGACGACCAGGGCAACCCGATCGGCGCGTACTACACGGTGGTCGACGTCAGCGAACGCTTCCGGGCCAGGGAGCGGCTCACCCTTCTGGACCAGGCGGGCAAGCGCATCGGTCGCACCCTGGACGTCATGCGAACGGCCCAGGAGCTGGCCGACGTGGCCGTGCCGGGGCTCGCGGACTTCGTCGTCGTCGACCTGCTCGAGTCCGTCCTCGAAGGGGGTGAGCCGGCCCCCGGCCCGCTGAGCGTCACGGACGCGGTACCGCTGCGGCGGGCCGGCCAGCAGTCCGTGAACGAGGGCGTCCCGGAAGCCGTCGTCGACGTCGGACAGGTGGCGCGCTACCTGGTCGGAGCGCCCCCGATCAGCTGTCTGACCAGCGGCGACTCCTGGATCGAAGAGCGACTCGACCCGGCGGCCAAGGAGTGGTCCAACAGCGGACCCGGCGGCCGGGCGGCGACCTTCCGCGACCTCGGGCTGCACACGGTGATGATCGTCCCGATCCGGGCCCGGGGCACCACGCTCGGGATCACCACGTTCTTCCGCAAGCGGCGCAAGGACCCCTTCGACCAGGACGACCTGGCACTGGCCGAGGAGTTCGTGGCCCGCGCCGCCCTCTGCCTGGACAACGCCCGCCGCTACACCCGGGAACGCGACGCGGCGCTCGTCCTGCAGCGCCATCTGCTGCCGCACCGGCTCCCCGAACAGGACGCGATGGAGGTCGCCGCCTGCTACCGGCCGGCCGACGAACTGACGGGGCTCGGCGGGGACTGGTTCGACGTGATCCCGCTGTCGGGCGCACGGGTCGCCCTCGTGGTGGGCGATGTGGTCGGGCACGGCATCGAGGCCGCCGCCGCCATGGGCCGGCTGCGGGCCGCCGTGCAGACCCTCGCCGATCTGGACCTGCCGCCCCAGGAGGTGCTGGCGCACCTCGACGACCTGGTCGACCGGGCCGGGCACGAGGACGACCCTGACACGGCGCCCCGCGCCGACGGCGTACCGACGAAGGGCGCCAGCTGCCTCTACGCGGTGTACGACCCGGTCGGCGGCCGGTGCTCCATGGCCGCCGCCGGCCACGGACTGCCCGCCGTCGTGGGGCCGGACGGCACGGTGGACTTCCCCGAACTGCCGCAGGGCCCCGAGCTCGGCGTGGGCGGCCCGCCCTTCGAGTCGGTCGAACTGGAACTCGCGGAGGGCAGCGTGCTGGCACTGTGCACCGACGGGCTGCTCGCCGCCGAAGGGCCCGCGCGCGTGCGGGACGCGGCCGCCGACCGGGAGCGGCTGCGGCGCGTGCTCGAACGGCGGGCGCCCGGCCTCGACGACCGCTGCCAGGCCGTGGTCGAGGCGCTCGTCCCGGCGCGCCCGCCGGACGACGTCGTGCTGCTGATGGCCCGGGCCCGCCGTCTGCCGGCGGACCGGATGGTGTCCTGGGAGCTGCCCGGTGATCCGGCCGCGGTCGCCGAGGTCCGCAAACGCACCTCGCGGCAGCTGTGCGAGTGGGGACTGGACGAGCTGACCTTCACGACCGAGCTCGTCGTCAGCGAGCTCGTCACCAACGCGATCCGGCACGCGGCCGGACCGATCAGGCTGCGGCTGATCATGTCGAGAACCCTGGTCTGCGAGGTGTGGGACGCCAGTCCCACGGCCCCGCACCTGCGCCACCCGAAGACGACGGACGAGGGCGGCCGCGGTCTCTTCCTGATCTCCCAGTTCACCCAGCGCTGGGGCACGCGCTACACCCAGGACGGCAAGATCATCTGGACGGAGCAGTCCCTGGCGGGACCGGCCGTCTGAGCCCCGGCGGGAGCGGCGGTCCGGGCCCCGGCGGGAGCGGTCCGGCGCCGCGCCCGTCGGTTCGGCCCGGCGTCCCGACAGGCTCTCCGCCGTGCCGGTGACGTCCGATTTTCTGCCGCACACGCGGTGTCTAACTTCGTATTAAGTCACTTTTGTCGCATAGTGCGTCCGGAGGGCGAACCAGGACGGTCGCCCGCGCGCCCCGCGGTTCACCTCCTCGTGCCCGCACCCAACGAGGAGTGACGCCTCATGTCCGACACCGTGTCCCGGCGGTCCGTCCTGCGCCTGCTGGGCGGCGCGACCGCCGTAGCCCTCGCCGCGACCACCGGCCTCCCCACCCCGGCCCGGGCGGCCGCTCGGGAAGCCGCGGGCCCCCGCGTCGAGAGCCTGCTCACCCGGCTCACCCTGGACGAGAAGATCACCCTGCTGCACGGCGCCCCCGACCCGAAGTCCCTCGGCCAGGCCGGCCACGTGCCCGGCGTGGAACGGCTCGGAATCCCCCCGCTGCGCCTCGCCGACGGCCCCGCCGGAGTCCGCGTCAAGCAGCACGCCACCGCCCTGCCCGCCCCCGTCCTGCTCGCCGCCGCGTTCGACCCCGGCCTCGCCCGCCGCTACGGCCGCGTCATCGGGCACGAGGGCCGCGCCCTCGGCCAGGACGTACTGCTCTCGCCGATGGTCAACCTCGTCCGCACCCCCTATGCGGGCCGCAACTTCGAGACCTTCAGCGAGGATCCGCTGCTCTCCGCCGACCTCGTGGCCGAGGAGATCCGCGGCATCCAGGGCGAGGGCCTCATCGCGACCGTCAAGCACTACGCGATGAACAACCAGGAGCAGGACCGCGAGACCGTCGACGTACGGGTCGACGAGCAGACCCTCAACGAGGTCGAGCTCCGCGCCTTCGAGGCCGCCGTCGGCGCGGGCTCCCGCGCCGTCATGGGCGCCTACAACAAGGTCAACGGCACCTACGCCTGCGAGAACGAGGAACTCCTCACCGGCATCCTCCGTGACCGCTGGGGCTTCCAGGGCTGGGTGATGACCGACTGGCACGCGGCCCACAGCACGGTCGCCGCGCTCACCGCGGGCCTCGACATGGAGATGCCGAACGGCAAGTACTTCGGGGCCGCCCTGAAGGCGGCGGTCCGCAACGGGAGCGTCTCCGAGGAGTACGTCGACCGGGCCGTACGCCGGATCCTCACCGCGATGGACGACTTCGGGCTCCTCGACGGCAGCGCCCCGCCCCGCCCCGCCCGGGACGCGGCGGCCGGCGCGGCCGTGGCCCTGGAGGTCGCCAAGGCGGGCGCGACCCTCCTGCACAACGAGAACGGCACCCTGCCCCTGACCGGTGAGGCCGCCCGCAGCATCGCCGTCGTCGGCCCCACCGGCTCGCTCCCGTTCGTCAGCGGCGGCGGCAGCGCCCACGTCGTGCCCGACCACGCCGACAGCCCGCTCGACGCCATCAGGTCCCGCGCGGGAGACGGCTCCCGGGTGTCGTACGCACTCGGTGAGGACCTCTTCGGCAAGCCCCTGCCGAAGGAAGCCCTCTCGGCCGGGATCGCCCCGGAGGCCCAGCGGGTCGCCGCCGGGAAGACCTGGACGTACGACGGGACGCTCACCGTCGAGGACGACGACGAGTGGACCTTCGTCGTCCACTACTCCGGCGCCCGGCCCAAGGTGCTCCTCGACGGAGTCGACCTCTTCCCGGTCGCGACCGGCCTTGCCGAGTACTTCACCGGCGGACTGGTGTCCGCCGCGCCCGACGGCCTCGCGGTGCGCCGCAGGACGCTGGACCTCGCCGCGGGCGAGCACCGGATCGAGATCACCGCGAGGGGCGGCGCCCAGGGACAGACCTTCAGGCTGCGGCGCGTCACCGGCGCGACCCGCGCCCAGGACGTGGCCGAGGCCGTGCGGGCCGCGGGCGCCGCCCACAGCGTCGTCCTGTTCGCGTACGAGGACGCCACCGAGAACCAGGACCGCACGACCCTCGCACTCCCCGGCCACCAGGCACAGCTGATCGAGGCGGTGGCGGCGGCGAACCCCCGGACGACCGTCGTCCTCAACACCTCGTCGTCGACCTCGATGCCGTGGCTGGAGCGCACCGCCGCCGTGCTCCAGATGTACTACCCGGGCCAGGAGGGCGCGGCGGCCACCGCGGCCGTCCTGTTCGGCGACTGCGACCCGGGCGGACGGCTCACCCAGTCCTTCCCGGTCGACGACGACCACCACCCGGTCGCGGGAGAACCACGCCGCTACCCGGGCGTGAACGGCGTCGAGCACTACTCGGAGGGGATCCACGTCGGCTACCGCTGGTACGACGCCAAGGGCGTACGGCCGCTGTTCCCGTTCGGGTACGGGCTCTCGTACACGTCCTTCGCGTACGGGGACCTGCGGGTGGAGCGGACCGGGGACGGGCTGGAGGTGTCCTTCACCGTGCGGAACACGGGCCGGCGGGACGGTGTCGACGTCCCGCAGGTCTACGTGGGGCCCTCGCCGGACCTCCAGGCCGACCAGGCCGTGCGGGTGCTGGGCGGCTACCAGCGGCTCGCGCTGAAGGCGGGGAAGTCGCGCCGGGTCATCGTGCGCGTCGACGAGCGCACGCTCTCCTCGTGGGATCCGAAGCGGCACGGCTGGGTGCTCGGTACCGGGCGGCGGACCGTGTGGGTGGGGGCCTCGTCGGGCGAACTGCGCCTCAGTACGAGGGCCGGGGTGTGAGGGACCTGCGGGGCTCTGTGCCTGTGGAGTGAACGGGTAGGCTGCCCGGCGTGCGTTCGGGGCCGAGCGCACGCCGGGCCCGGGCCCGGTCCGCGGTGAATCGGGAGGAACCGGCGTTGCACGTCCAGGAGTGGCTAGAGACCGTGCCTGCGGTCAGCATCTACGCGCTGGTGGGCGTGGTCATCGGCCTGGAGAGCCTGGGCATTCCGCTGCCGGGCGAGATCATCCTCGTCTCCGCGGCCCTGCTCGCCTCCCAGCACGGCGACATCGACCCGGTCGTCCTCGGCGCCTGTGCCGTCGCCGGCGCGATCATCGGTGACTCCATCGGCTACGCGATCGGCCGCAAGGGCGGCCGGCCGCTGCTGGCCTGGCTGGGCGCGAAGTTCCCCAGGCACTTCAGCGAGGGCCATATCGCCACCGCCGAGAAGTCCTTCGAGAAGTGGGGCATGTGGGCCGTCTTCTTCGGCCGCTTCGTCGCCCTGCTGCGGATCTTCGCGGGCCCCCTCGCGGGCGTGCTGCGCATGCCCTACTGGAAGTTCCTGACGGCCAACGTCCTCGGCGGCATCCTCTGGGCCGGCGGCACGACCGCGGTCATCTACTACGTCGGCGTGGTCGCCGAGTCCTGGCTCAAGCGCTTCTCCTGGCTCGGCCTGGTGGTCGCCCTGCTCATCGGCCTCACCTCGATGCTGGTCCTCAAGCGCAAGGCGAAGAAGGTGACGGCGGAGCAGCGGACCGCCGGCCTGGCGCCCGAGCCGGAGCCCGTCCCGGCGGCCGACTAGACGACCGAGTGCCTGCGCCCCGACAGGGCGCAGGCCTTCAGGCGCGCGGAGAGCCGCGTCACCGGCCACGACGGACCCGCGCCCCGCGCACTCCCGTCACTCCTGGTGCGCTTCCCGGTGCGTCTTCGCGAGCTCCACGTACAGCACCCCGTTGAGCGAGATCCCCTCCCGCTCCTCGGTGGTCAGCTCCCGCCTGACCTTGGCGGGCACGCCGGCGACGAGCACTCCCGGAGGGACCTGCATCCCCTGCGGCACCAGGGCCTGGGCGGCGACCAGTGAACCCGCCCCGATCACGGCTCCGTTGAGGATGGTCGCGCCCATCCCGACCAGGCAGTCGTCCTCGACGGTCGCCCCGTGCACCACGGCGTTGTGGCCGATGGAGACCCGCTCCCCGACGGTGACGGGGAAGCCCGGGTCGACGTGGAGGGTGCAGTTGTCTTGGACGTTGCTGTCCGCGCCGATGACGATCGGACCGCATTCGGCCCGCAGCACCGCCCCGTACCAGACGCTCGCGCCGGGGTGCAGCGTCACCTCGCCGAGCACCACGGACATCGGGGCGACGAACGCCTCCTGATCCACCTTCGGATCCTTGCCGCCCACGCCCGCGATCAGCGCCCTGTGCGTCATCGCCGTCTCCTCGTCCTCGTCGGTACCGGCACCGTAAGCGATCCGGCCTCGTCGGGGTGGGGCGAAGATCACAGGTTCCCGGGCTCATCGGCGGACGTCGCGCTGAGTACGGTGAGCGGGTGCCCAAGAGCAAGAACACGTTCTCGTCCCGGCGGCGCCGGCTCGTCCAGCGCGCCGTCCACGCGGGCTGGGCCTGGGTGCAGCGCACGGGCGCGGTGACCGCCGAGCGGCCCGGGCGGCTGCGCTTCGGTGCGATGGGAACAGGTACCAGGCTGGCCTTCCCGCAGGGCACCGTCTTCGGCGAGCCGTGGATCCATCTCGGCGACCACTGCATCATCGCCGAACAGGTCACCCTGACCGCCGGGCTGATGCCCGACCTCGACCTCGGTGCCGAGCCCATCCTGCGCATCGGCAACGGCGTCGTCCTCGGCCGCGGCAGCCACGTCATCGCCGACACGACGGTCACGATCGGCAGCGACTGCTACTTCGGGCCCTATGTGTACGTGACGTCCACGAACCACTCCTACGACGATCCCCAGGAGCCCATCGGCAAGCAGTGGCCGCGGATGGAGCCGGTGGAGATCGGGCCGGGCTGCTGGATCGGCACGGGCGCGGTGATCCTGCCCGGCGCGCGGATCGGGCGGAACGTCGTGGTGGCGGCCGGTGCCGTGGTGCGCGGAGTGGTGCCCGACCACGCGGTGGTGGCCGGGGCGCCGGCGCGGGTCGTGCGGCGCTGGACCGCGGGCGACGGCTGGCAGCCGCCGCTGCGGACGCCGGCGCCGGTGCCGATCCCCGACGGCGTCACCCCCGAGCAGCTGCTCGCCCTGTCCGAGCTGGACGCGGAGGGCATCGCCGCCCTGCGGGCCGTCGAGGCCGCCCCCGAGGACGTACGCGCCGAGTCCTGAACCGCGGGGGCGGGCCTCAGCCCGTGGCGAGCAGGACCGTGCCGACGAGCGCGAGGCCGGCGCCCGCGGCCTGGATCCCGCGCAGCCGCTCGCTGAGGAAACCGCGCGCGGCCAGGGCCGTGACCACCGGATAGAGCGAGGCGAGGACGGCGGCCACGGTGACCGGACCGCGCTGGGCGGCGAGCGCGTACGTGCCGTTGGCGGCGACGTCGGCCAGGCCGACGAACGCGAAGGCCACGAGCGAGCGCGGGGCGACCTTCGGGGGAGGAGTGGTGCCGCGCCGGACGGAGACGCAGAGGGCCGTGCCGCCCGCGAGGACGTTCGTGACGCGCTGGACGAACAGGGCCAGGAAGAGGCCGGTGAGCGTGGTCGAGGCCTCGGCGATGAGGGCCATCACCGCGCCGAAACCGAACGCCGCGAGCAGGGTCAGCGCAACGGCCTGGCGCTGCACGGGCGCACCCCTGAACTGCGGGCCGCCCGCGAGCACGACTCCCGCCACGGCCACCGCGATGCCCGCGAACTGGATGAGCCCCGGACGTTCTCCGAGGACGAGTCCGACGCCGACGGGTACGGCCACGCCGAGGGAGCCGAGGGGGGAGACGACGCCCATCGGGCCGAGCGCGAGCGCCTTGTAGAAGGCGAGCATCGCGACGGGTCCGACCAGGCCGGCCGCCACCGCGAACCACAGCTGCGGGCCCGTCTCGCTCCAGGCGCCCGTCACGAGGACGATCACGCCGAGCACGACGGTGGCGATGGTCTGCGACACGACCACCACCGTCAGCGCGGGGGTACGCCGTGCCAGCACCCCGCCGCCGAAGTCGGCCAGCCCCCACAGGAGGCTGGTGGCCAGGGCGAACAGTGCTGTCATCACGTACCTCGCAGTACAGTTCGGTGAACGATCCGGTGCACCACACCGTAGTTCAGTTCATTGAACTCTGTCATCCAGAATATTGAACGAAGACATTGGACGGAATGTGTCGGACCTCGACCTGCTGACCCAGTCCCTGGCGCGCAACGTCAAGCGCTGGCGTACCGAGCGCGGCTTCACCCTGGACGCGCTCGCCGCCCGCGCCGGAGTCAGCCGCGGCATGCTCATCCAGATCGAGCAGGCCAGGACCAACCCCAGCCTCGGCACCGTCGTCAAGATCGGCGACGCGCTCGGCATCAGCATCACGACCCTGCTCGACTACGAGCAGGGCCCCACGGTCCGCATCGTCCCGGCCGAGCAGGCCGTACGCCTCTGGCACACCGACGCCGGCAGCTACAACAGGCTCCTCGCGGGCACCGAGGCGCCCGGTCCGCTGGAGATGTGGGACTGGCTGCTGATGCCGGGCGACGGCAGCCCCTCGGACCCGCACCCCGCGGGCACGGTCGAACTCCTCCACGTCATCCGGGGCGAGCTGACCCTCACGGTCGACGGCGAGGAGTACCGCGTCCCGGCCGGCGCGAGCGCCTCCTTCGAGGCCAACACGCCCCATACGTACGCCAACACGGGCGACGTACCCCTGGAGATGGTGATGGCCGTGTCGGTGCCGGGCGTGCACTGAGGCCCTCGCCGGGGCAGGTCGGAGCGGCTGTTAGCGTGCCGCCATGCGCGCACCCATCGGACAGTTCGACGACGCCACGCCGGCCCCCGACCGCCTCGACGTGCTGACCGGCCCGGTCGCCGATGCCGTACGCCACTGGCGCGGGAGCGTCCCGGCCGAGCAGATCGTGTACGTCGACACGGAACCGGAGTGGGCCGACACCGCCACCTTCCTGGAGCACTACGGCCCGGAACTCCTCGACCGGTCCGCGAACTGCGTGGTCGTCGCCGGCCGGCGCGGCGGGGAGACCACCTTCGCCGCGTGCGTGGTTCCGTCCGCCACCCGGGTCGATGTGAACGGCGTGGTCCGCCGCCAACTCGGGGCACGCAAGGCGTCGTTCGCATCGATGGACACCGCGACCGGCGAGACCGGCATGGAGTACGGCGGGATCACCCCCCTCGGACTGCCCGCCGACTGGCCGGTGCTGGTGGACTCGGCGCTGGTCGATCTGCCGTACGTGCTGGTGGGCAGCGGCCGACGGCGGGGAAAGCTGCTCGTGCCCGGCAAGGTTTTCGCGGAGCTGCCGAACGCCGTGGTGATCGAAGGTCTCGGGGTCGCCTGACCGCCGGGGTCACACCACCGTGTGGTGGGCCAGTGCCAGGTGAGGGTCCGACTCGCCCGGCGCGGGTGACGGGTCGGCGTGCACCAGGGCCGCGGTGAGGCCCGGCACCGCGTGCAGCAGGGCGTGTTCGGCCGCGACGGCCACCTGGTGGGCGGCACGCACGCTCGCGTCCCCGTCGACCACCACGGCGACCTCCGCACGCAGCCGGTGGCCGATCCAGCGCAGCCGCAGTTCGCCGACACCCTGCACGCCCGGCACCTCCCGCAGCGCCTGTTCGGCCGCGTCGAGCAGGGCCGGGTCGATCGCGTCCATGACCCGGCGGAACACCTCGCGCGCGGCGTCGCGCAGCACCAGGAGCAGCGCCGCCGTGATCGCCAACCCCACCACCGGGTCCGCGAGTTGCCAGCCGAGTGCCGCGCCGCCCGCGCCCAGCAGCACCGCGAGCGAGGTGAACCCGTCCGTCCGTGCGTGCAGCCCGTCCGCGACCAGCGCGGCCGAGCCGATCTCGCGGCCCACGCGGATGCGGTAGCGGGCCACCCACTCGTTGCCCGCGAAACCGATGACGGCCGCCGCCGCGACCACCGGCACGTGCTCGACGGGGCGTGGATCGAGCAGCCGGTCGAACGCCGTCCATCCCGCGAAGACCGCGGAGGCGGCGATCGTCAGCACGATCACGAGTCCCGCCAGATCCTCCGCCCGGCCGTAGCCGTACGTGAAGCGCCGCGTCGCGGCCCGCCTGCCCAGCACGAAGGCGATGCCGAGCGGTACGGCGGTGAGCGCGTCGGCGGCGTTGTGCACGGTGTCGCCGAGCAGCGCCACGGAACCGGAGACCGCGACGACGACCGCCTGGGCCGCGGCCGTCACGCCGAGGACGGCCAGCGAGATCCAGAGCGTGCGGATGCCCCGGGCCGAGGACTCCAGGGCGGAGTCGACCTTGTCGGAGGTGGCGTGGGAGTGCGGGGTGAGGAGGTGCGCCAGGCGATGCCGCAGCCGCGACGGCAGCCCCGCGCCGGGCCCCGGGCTCCCGTGGCCGTGCTCGCGGCCCGGACGGCCGTGGTCGTGTCCGTGCCGGTGCCCGTCCCCGGAGCGACCGGCCCCGTGTCCGGGCCCGTGTCCGTGTCCGGGCCCGTGCTCAGGGCCCGAGCCGTGATCGTGGACGTGTCCGTGTTCCTGCCCGTGCCCGCTGTCCTCGGCGCTCACCTGGGCCCCTTCCCGGATTCCGGAGTGTTCGGTGGACTCGGCGAGGTCCACGGAGCCATTATGTGCGTATGAGCGCACGCATGCACCTGTCACCTGCGCACGATGAGCATCCGCGTACGCCGGGCGAGGAACAGTTCGCCCTCGCCGCCGAGCTCCTGGCCCTGCTGGGGGACCGCACCCGTCTCGTGCTGCTGCACGCCCTCGCCGAGGACGAGGCGGACGTCACGACGCTGACGGAGCGGTGCGGCGCCGCCCGCCCCGCCGTTTCCCAGCACCTGGCCCGGCTGCGGCTCGCGGGTCTCGTCAACACACGCAAGGAAGGCCGCCGGGTGATCTATTCGCTGCGGGACGGCCATCTGCGCCGGGTCGTGGACGAGGCGCTGAATCTGGCCGACCACCGGTTGAGCGACCGGCCGGCGCACGACTGAGCGGCCGTGACCACGGGTCTGTTTCGGGCTCATGCCCCGGGTACTCGGGGCATGAGCCGCAGCCTGCCTCCGGGCGCGGGAGGCCGATGCGGGGGATGCTGAGAGAGGCGGAACCCCGGCCCCGCGGGTGCTTCCGACGCTGTCGGACGTCCCCGTACGCCCCTCGGCACGATTCAGGAACGGTACTGCCATGAACCGCGACGCAACACTCCGAAGCGACGTCGTCTCCAGCCACTCGGTGGTGGGAGCCCCCTGCTGGGTCAGCCTGACGGCCCGCGACCAGCAGGCCGCCGAGGACTTCTACCGGGCGGTGCTGGGCTGGCGGTTCCGGACGACCGCTCTGATGGACAAATTCCGGGTCGCGTACGCGGACGGGGTGCCGGTCGCGGGTATCGCCGCCGTGGCCTCGATGTGGCAGATGGCCGTTGCCTGGACCCCCTACTTCGCCGTGGACAACGCCGACGAGGCGGTCGCCCGGGGGCAGGAGCGGGGCGGTACGACAGCGGTCGGGCCGATCGGCTTCCCGCCCGGCCGGGCCGCCCTGCTGGCGGACCGTGACGGGGCCGTCTTCGGCGTCTGGGAGGGCCAGCTCGTGGCCGGCTGGGAGACCTGGCGCCGGGCCGCCCCCGCCTTCCTGAGGCTGCACACCCGCAACGCCTTCGACGCCGCCATGTTCTACGGGGAGGTGCTGGAGTGGGCGACCTCGCGGCCCGGCTGCTGCGAGGTGCACTACGACGGGGACGAGGTCGTCCTGCGCAGCGACGGCGACGTGGTGGCCCGGATCCACTCCGGGGCGGTGGAGGCCGCTCCCGACCCCACGATCCGGCCGCACTGGCAGATCCACTTCGCGGTCGCCGACGTCGAGGCCTGTGTGCGTGCCGCGCTCGCCCACGGGGGAACGGTCCAGAGCGAGGCGTCCGTCACGGAGGCGGTGCTGCGCGATCCCGACGGGGCGCAGTTCACGGTGACGTCGAAGCCCCAGCGATGAGATCGCGCCACCAGAATGATGCACTCCGGCTCAAATGAGACCACTCGTGACCGGAAGTAATTGCTGGACAACGCAGTTGGCTGCGAATTGAACGAAACCGCTTGCTCCCGCCCTGGCGTGGCACGTACATCTGTCCACGCAACAGTTGTGTTCCGGGGGGATGTTGGCATATGCAAGGTACGGTCGACGGTTTCAGTTATGGGATGGTCACGCCACTGACGGCTTATGTCATGGCTTGTCTGGGAGCGGCTCTGGGGCTGCGCTGCGTCACCCGGTCCCTGGGGAACGACCGGTCGTGGAAACCGGGTTGGCTCGCGCTCGGCGCGGCGTCGATCGGCTGCGGCATCTGGACGATGCACTTCATCGCGATGATCGGCTTCCAGGTCGAGGAAAGCCGCATCAGGTATGACGTGGGGCTGACGATTCTCAGCCTCGCGGTGGCGATCGCCGTGGTCGCTCTGGGCGTGTTCGCCGTCGGATACCGGGGCGGGAACACGACGACCCTGATCATCGCGGGCGCCTTCACCGGCCTCGGAGTCGCCGCCATGCACTACATAGGCATGGCGGCCATCCGCCTCAACGGCCGCCTGCAGTACGACGTCGGTACCGTGGCGCTCTCCGTCGTGATCGCCATCGTCGCCGCCACGGCCGCGCTCTGGGCCGCGGTCGCGATCCGCGGCTTCCTGACCAGCCTGGGTGCGAGCCTCGTCATGGGTGTGGCCGTGTCCGGCATGCACTACACGGGCATGGCGGCCGTCAGCGTGCATCTGCACGGGGCGACCGGCACGCCGGGGGGCGGCGGTTCCGCCTACTCGCTCCTGCTGCCCATGCTCATCGGCCCGGTCCTCTTCCTGCTGCTCGCGGGAGTGGTCGTGATGTTCGACCCGATGCTCGTCCTCGGGGACAGCGACCGGGACCCGGCTGCGTCCCGCCGTCGCACCGTGGCCCGGAGTACGGAGCGGCCCGCCCGCCCCGGGGCGCTGTTCGAGGCCCCGTCCGCCACGGAGCGGCGCACGTACGAGTCAGGGGCGCCCGCCCGGCGCGGCTGGTGAGCGAAGGCGCTGCCGCCGTCCGGCAGGTCAGCCCAGGCGGGGGATCTCGATCGCCGGGCAGCGGTCCATGACCATGTCGAGGCCGGCCGCGCGGGTGCGCTCGTACGCGGCCTCGTCGATCACGCCGAGCTGGTACCAGACGGCCCTGGCGCCGATGGTGACGGCCTCGTCGGCGACGGCGCCGGCGAGGTCGCTGTTGACGAACACATCGACGACGTCGACGTCGAAGGGGATCTCCTCCAGCGAGGCGTACCCCTTCTCCCCGTGGACCGTCTCGGCCTTCGGGTGGACCGGGACGACGCGCTTGCCGTAGCGCTGGAGCACCTCGGCGACGCCGTACGCGGCACGCCGTTCGTTCGAGGACAGGCCGACGACCGCCCAGGTGTCGCCGAGCTCGGTGAGGATCTTGCGGACGGTTGCCGGGTCGCCGTACACGGTGGGCCTCCTGGGGGTGCGGGTGAGGGCTGCTGCGCCGGACAACAGCGGGCGCGGGGCGGTGATTCCCGGCGCCGGGCGCCCGCGCGGCCGGTGACGCCTGCGCGGCCGGTGACGCCCGCCCGGCCGGTGAGGCCCGCCGCCCGGCCGCGGGAAGTGGGCAGGGCGCCCGGCGAGGAACGACTCCGGATCCGGGGTTCTCGCACCGCCGCGAGGCCGCGAAAGCCGCCGTGATAGCTTGCCGAGGCCAGTCGAACCCATGTACGTGGGTCAGGGAATCCGGTGGAAATCCGGAGCTGACGCGCAGCGGTGAGGGTGACGGGCGGGGCATCGGCCACTGGACCGGTATGACGGTCCGGGAAGGCGCCTCGTCCGGGTGAACCCGAGTCCGAAGACCTGCTGGCGGCCTCCGCGGTCCCTTGACGGCGGGGGAGCACCGTACGACCGGGCTCCGCGTTCGAGCCCTCGACGCCCGAGGAACTCCCGTGCCCTTCGCACGTCTTGCCCGTCCTGCCGCCCTCGTCCTGTCCGGGGCCCTCCTGCTGACCGGTTGCGGCGGTGCGCAGGGAACACCGTCCGACGCGGACTCCGAGGCCGCCGTCACCCTCGACAACTGCGGTGTGTCCGTCCGCGTCGGCTCACCGCCACGGCGGGCCGTCTCCCTCAACCAGGGCACCACCGAGATCCTGCTGTCCCTCGGCCTCGCCGACCGCATGGCCGGCTCCGCCACCTGGACCGATCCGGTGCTGAAGGGCCTGGAGAAGGCCAACGCGACAGTGGAGCGGATCGCCGACAACAACCCCTCCTTCGAACGTGTCCTGGACGCCGACCCCGACTTCGTCGCCGCCTCGTTCGTGTCCACGCTCGGCAAGGGAGGTGTGGCCACCCGGCAGCAGTTCGACAATCTCGGTGTCCCCACCTATGTCTCGCCCTCCGACTGCGAGGGCAAGGACAACGCGGCCGGCGGCGACGGCGCCCGCGAGCAGGCCCTCGACATCGACACCGTCTACGGCGAAGTGCGCGACCTGGCCGAGGTGTTCGGCGTGGAGAAGCGCGGCGAGCGGCTCGTCGCCGGCCTCAGGCAGCGGGTGAAGAAGGCCACCGCAGGGGTCGACGCGTCCGACGTCACCCTTCTCTACTGGTTCGCCAACTCCGACTCGCCCTACATGGCGGGCTGTTGCGGCGCGCCCGGCATCATCACCCGGGCCCTCGGCGCGAAGAACGTCTTCGACGACACCCACGACGAATGGCCCCAGATCAACTGGGAGACGGTCGCCGACCGCGACCCCGACGTCCTCGTCATCGGTGACCTCACGCGCAGGTCGCAGACCGCCGAGTCCGCGAAGAAGAAGATCGAGTTCCTGGAGTCCGACCCGGTCACCAAGAACATGACCGCCGTCAGGAAGAAGCGGTACGTCCTGCTCAGCGGGCAGGCACTGAACCCGACCATCCGCACGGTCGGGGGCATCGAGCAGGTCGCCGCCGCCCTGCGGGAGTTCGGGCTTGCCGGGTGACGCGGCCGCGCATGGTCCTGCTCGTCGCGGCCGGTGCCGCGCTGCTCTGTGTGTCCGTCGCCGTGGCGATCACCATCGGTCCGGCGGACATCCGCGTCGGCGACGTGTGGTCCGCCGTCGCGGCCCATCTGGGGCTCGGGGCCACGGAACTGAGCCCCGTCCGTGACGGCATCGTCTGGGAGCTGCGTCTGCCGCGCACGCTCCTGGCGGCCGTGTGCGGGGCCGGACTCGCCGTGTGCGGCGCGGTGATGCAGTCCCTGCTGCGCAACCCGCTCGCCGACCCGTTCGTCCTCGGGGTGTCCTCGGGCGCCTCGACCGGCGCCGTCGTGGTGGTCGTGCTCGGGGTCGGCGGAGGCCTGGTCTCCGTCTCCGCGGGCGCGTTCCTGGGCGCGCTGCTCTCGTTCGGGCTGGTCCTGTTGCTGAGCCACACCCTGGGCGGTGCGACGGACCGCGTGGTGCTGAGCGGTGTCGCCGCGATGCAGCTCTTCTCCGCGCTCACCTCGTTCGTCGTGATGACGTCCGCCGACGCCGAGACCACCCGCGGCGTGCTGTTCTGGCTGCTCGGCTCGCTGAGCGGAGTCGGCTGGACCGACGTCTGGGTCTGCGGCGCGGTGCTCGGGGTCACCCTGCTCGTGTGCCTCGCGTACGCGCGCACACTCGACGCGTTCGCCTTCGGCCAGGACGCCGCCGCGACGCTCGGCGTGTCCGTGGCCCGTACCCGTCTGGTGCTGCTGTGCGCCACGGCACTCCTGACGGCCGCGCTGGTCAGCTCGGCGGGCGCGATCGGCTTCGTCGGACTCGTACTGCCGCACGCCGCACGGGCGTTGGTGGGCTCCGGCCACGCCAGGCTGCTGCCGGTCACCGCACTGGCCGGAGCGGTCTTCCTCGTGTGGGTCGACACCCTGGCCCGTACTGTCCTCGACCCCCAGGAAGTGCCGGTGGGTGTGGTGACCTCGCTGATCGGTGTGCCGGTGTTCGTACTCGTGCTGTACCGGACGCGGAGGACGGGATGACGACGGACAGCAGGACCGCCGGGGCCACCAAGGACACCGGACCCGTGGAGGCCGCGCCGGACGACGGGCTGCACGCCCACCGCGTGAGCCGCACCGCCGACAGCCGGCTCATACTCGACGGCGTCAGCATCACCCCCGCCCGGGGCGCCACCGTCGGCCTCCTCGGGCCGAACGGCTCAGGCAAATCCACCCTCCTGCGCCTCCTCGCCGGCGTCCTGGCCCCGGCGTCGGGAGTGGTCACGCTCGACGGCAGCCCCCTCGCGGACCTGAGCCGCAGGGACATCGCGCGCCGGGTCGCCGTGGTCGAGCAACAGGTCGACACCCAGGTCGAGTTGAGCGTGCTGGACGTCGTACGGCTCGGCCGCACCCCGCACCGCCGCGCCTGGACACCCGCGTCCCCGGCGGACGAGGAAGCCGTGCGGGACGCCCTCGACCGCACCGGACTCACCGGCCTCACCCACCGCTCCTGGCACACCCTCTCCGGCGGCGAACGCCAGCGCGTGCAGATCGCCCGCGCGCTCGCCCAGGAGCCCCGCGAACTGCTCCTCGACGAACCGACCAACCACCTGGACATCCAACACCAGCTCGACCTCCTGACCCTCGTCACCTCGCTCCCGGTCACCAGCGTCGTCGCCCTGCACGACCTCAACCTCGCGGCGATGTACTGCGACCAGCTCCTCGTCCTGCGCGAGGGACGCGTGGTGGCCGGCGGCACCCCGGGCGACGTACTCACCGAGCAGCTCATCGCCGAGGTGTACGGCGTCCGGGCCGCGGTCACACGCGAGGGTCCCGACGACCGGCCGCACGTGCGTTTCCTCGGCACCGCGGGACGGCCCGCGCCCCGATGAGGCGCGAGCGCGTGTCCGCAATGACGTCGGCATCCCTGCGCGCGGCCCCTCACGCGCCTACGCTCAGCCCGTGCTGCGTATCACCGACGCCCGAACCGGCGACCCTGTCACCGCCGCCCCCGCCCGCCGGGGCCTGACCCGCGTCGAGGCCCATGTGCCGCGCCCCGACACCACCGGCCTGCGGGTGCTCCTGATCGCCGACGTGCTCGTACGGGCCCTGGAGATCAGCGGAACACCCGTCTGGACCGTCCTGACCGGCACGGAACAGCGCACGGAGCTCCGGGCCCGGGCCGCGGAGCTCGGCATCCGGCCGTTCGAGGACGAACGGGACAGCGGATCCGGGCTGGGCGAGGCCCAGGTGCTGCGCGTACTCGGCCCGCCCGACCGGCTGGAGGGCAGCGATCCGGTAGGCGCCGAGCGGGAGAGCAACGAGCCGGTGGCCGGGGAACCGGTGGACGGGGAACCGGCGACCGACGGCCCGGTCGGCAGCGGCACCGCCGCCGGGCAGGCGGTGGCCGGTGAGGCGGCGGGCGGTCTGTGCGTCGCGGTCGCCGGGGCAGAGGTCGAGTCCGGTGCGGCGCACGACGAGGAGAGCGCCTCGGCGCTGCGCCTCGCCCTGCTCGCACGCCCCCGCGGCGAGACCCTCCACATCGGCGCGGCCGACCTCGCGGACGCGCGGGAGAACCTGCGACGCTGGCGGGACGCCGTCGCCGTCTGGGCCACCCGGCCCTCCGGGCCCATCCCCGATCCCGTACGCGAACAGCTGCGCGCCGCCTGGGAGGACGACCTGGACGTGCCCGCCGTGCTCGGTGTCCTGCGGAAGGTGGAGACGTCGGGGACGGTTCCCGACGGGGCCCGCTTCGAGACGTACGCCTACGCGGACCGGCTCCTCGGGCTGGAGCTCACCCGTGACATCGGCCGCGGAGCCCCGGCGTGATCGCGCGCGCCGGAGCGGGCCCGCTGCGCCGTCTGATCGTCCTGCGGCACGCCAAGTCCGCCTATCCGGACGGCGTCACGGACCACGAGCGGCCGCTCGCACCGCGCGGCCGCCGGGACGCCCCGGCCGCCGGACGCGCGCTCGCCGCCGTGGACTGCCTGCCGGAGCTGGCGCTCTGTTCGACCGCCGTGCGCGCCCGGCAGACCTGGGACCTGACCGCCGCACAGTGGGGCACCCCTCCTCCCGTACGTCATGACGCACGGCTGTACGGGGCAGACGTGCCCGAGCTGCTGGAAGTGGTGCACGAGGCGCCCGCCGAGGCCAAGACCCTGCTGCTCGTCGGGCACAACCCCGGCCTGGAGGACCTGGTGCTGACGCTGGCCGGCGACGGCCTCGACGACGCGCTCGACGACGTGCGTACGAAGTTCCCCACCTCCGCCATCGCGATCCTCGCCTGGCACGGCGGCGGCTGGGAGTCGCTCGGCCCCAGCACCGCCCTGCTCACGGACATGATCGTGCCGAGGGGAAGGAAGAAGGGCGGCACGTAGACAGCGGGGGAGGGGTGGAACCGGGGGTGTTCGGCGATGAGGGCGGCGGGGCAGGGCCCTCGGCGGGCCGCTGCCGCCCTCCCGGGACGGCGCCGCCCGCGCGACGGTCGCACGCGTGTGTTCCGCACGCATACGCTGGCCCGATGCAGGACGAGTACCGCACGGTGGCCCGCGCAGGCGTGCACGAGATCGAGATCAACCGCTCCCGCTTCCTCTGCGCCCTGGCGCCGGCGGCCACCGAGCGGGAGGCCCAGGACTTCGTCGCGGCCGTCCGCAAGGAGCACGCGGACGCGTCGCACAACTGCTTCGCGTACGTCATCGGCGCCGACGCCGCCGTGCAGAAGGCGAGCGACGACGGTGAACCGGGCGGCACCGCGGGCGTCCCGATGCTCCAGATGCTGCTGCGACGCGACATGCGCTATGTCGTCGCCGTCGTCACCCGCTACTACGGAGGCGTCAAACTCGGCGCGGGCGGACTCATCCGGGCCTACGGCGGTGCGGTGGGCGAGGCACTGGACACCTTCGGCACACTCACCCGCAGACGCTTTCGCCTCGTGACCCTGACCGTCGACCACCAGCGGGCGGGCAAGGTGGAGAACGACCTGCGCTCGACCGGCCGCGACGTGCGTGACGTGCGCTACGGGGAGGCCGTCACCATCGAGATCGGACTGCCGGACTCCGAAGTCGACGCCTTCCGCAGCTGGCTCGCCGACATCACGGCCGGGACAGCCGGGTTCGAACCGGGCGGAGAGGCGTACGGGGACGCATAGGCCGCACATCGGGCCGATACGGGAGTAGCCGCCCGTGATGTCCGACCCGGCCGTTAGTCTCGGGGATCATGAGGCTTCTGCACACTTCCGACTGGCACCTCGGCCGGGCGTTCCACCGGGTGAACATGCTCGGAGCCCAGGCCGAGTTCATCGGCCACCTCGTCACCACCGTGCGCGAGCGCGCGGTGGACGCGGTGGTCGTGTCGGGGGACGTGTACGACCGGGCCGTGCCCCCGCTGGCCGCGGTCGAGCTCTTCGACGACGCACTGCACAGACTCGCCGCCCTCGGCGTGCCCACGGTGATGATCTCCGGGAACCACGACTCGGCGCGCCGGCTCGGTGTCGGCGCAGGACTCATCGACCGCGCCGGCATCCATCTGCGGACCGACCCCTCCGCGTGCGGCACCCCTGTGGTGCTCGCGGACGCCTTCGGCGGGGTTGCCTTCTACGGACTGCCGTATCTGGAACCGGCCCTGGTGAAGGACGAGTTCGGAGTGGACAAGGCGGGCCACGAGAGCGTGCTCGCCGCCGCCATGGACCGGGTGCGCGCCGACCTCGCCACCCGCGCGCCGGGCACGCGTTCCGTCGTCCTCGCCCACGCCTTCGTCACCGGTGGTGAGGCCAGCGACAGTGAGCGGGACATCGCGGTGGGCGGGGTCGCCGCCGTCCCCGCGGGGGTCTTCGACGGAGTCGACTACGTCGCGCTCGGCCATCTCCACGGCAGCCAGACCATCACCCCGCGCGTGCGCTACTCGGGCTCGCCCCTGCCGTACTCCTTCTCGGAGACGGACCACCGCAAGAGCATGTGGCTGGTCGACCTGGCAGCCGACGGCTCGGTGGAGGCCGAGCGCCTCGACTGCCCCGTACCGCGCGCACTGGCCCGTGTCCGTGGCGCCCTGGAGAATCTCCTCGCCGATCCGGCACTGACGCGCCACGAGGAGGCATGGGTCGAGGCGACCCTCACCGACCCCGTGCGTCCCGCCGACCCCATGGCGCGGCTCACCGAGCGGTTCCCCCACACGCTCAGCCTCGTCTTCGAACCCGAGCGGGCGGCCGACGACCCCGACGTGTCGTACGCGCGACGGCTCGCGGGCCGCAACGACCAGCAGATCGCGGAGGACTTCGTGGCCCACGTGCGCGGCGCCGGCCCCGACGAACACGAACAGGCCGTGCTGCAGGACGCGTTCGACACGGTCCGCGCCGACGACACCGTCCGCGAGGTCGCCAGGTGACGCCGCACGACCAGGACGGCCGACGGGACGCGGCACAGCCGCACGGCCCGTACCGCGCCCCGCACTTCGAGGGAGCCCGATGAGGCTGCACCGGCTGCACATCACCGCCTTCGGGCCGTTCGGCGGCGCCCAGGAGGTCGACTTCGACGACCTGTCGGCCGCCGGACTCTTCCTGCTGCACGGGCCCACGGGCGCGGGCAAGACCTCCGTCCTGGACGCCGTCTGCTTCGCGCTCTACGGCTCGGTGCCGGGCGCAAGGCAGGGCGGCTCGCTGCGCAGCGACCACGCGCTGTCCGGCACCCGCACCGAGGTGACGCTGGAACTCTCCGTGGCGGGACGCCGCCTGGAGGTCACCCGGCAGCCGCCCTGGGAGCGCCCCAAGAAGCGGGGCACCGGCACCACGAAGGAGAAGGCACAGAGCTGGCTGCGCGAGTACGACGCCCCGGCGGGCTCCTGGAAGGACCTCAGCCGCTCCCACCAGGAGATCGGCGAGGAGATCACCCAGCTGCTGGGCATGAGCCGTGAGCAGTTCTGCCAGGTCGTGCTGCTGCCCCAGGGCGACTTCGCGCGCTTTCTGCGGGCCGACGCCGAGGCCCGCGGCAGACTCCTCGGCCGTCTCTTCGACACGAGCCGCTTCGCCGCCGTCGAGCAGAGCCTGGCCGAGCGCAGGCGGGCGACCGAGACGCAAGTGCGATCCACGGACGCCGAGTTGCTCGCCGACGCCCACCGGATGCAGCAGGCTGCCGGTGATCTCGTCGAGCTGCCGCTGCCCGACCTGACACCCGGCGAACCGGGGCTCGCCGAGGCCGTCCTCGCGTGGGCGGCCATCGCCAGGAGCACCGCCCGCGAGAGGTTCACGATCGCCCACTGCGCGCAGGCCGCCGGGGAGTCGGCGCAGGCCGCCGCGGATCGCGTACTCGAGGACGTACGCGAAGTGGCGCGGCTCCAGGAGCGGTTCGCCGAGGCCCGGGAGCGGGCCGCTCGTCTGGAGGAGCGGTCCGGGAGCCACCGGGAGGCGCTGGTACGCATGGAGCGTGGCCGGAAGGCGGAGGCGGTGGCGCCCGCCCTCGGACTGCGCGAGGCGACCGGGGCCGAGCACCGCCGGGCGGCCGACGCCGAGGCGCGCGCCCGTGACCTGCTCCCCGAAGCCTTCACGGAAGCCGGGGCGACGGAACTCGCTTCCGCCGCACGCAAGGCCGCCGAGGAGCTGGGCGGACTGGAGTCGGCCCGCCGAGGCGAGCACCGGCTCGCCGAACTCGCCACCGAAAGCCACGAGTTGGACCGTCAGGAGCGCGCCGACGAGGACGTGCTGCAGGACGCCGAGCACTGGCTCTCGGAGTGGGAGACGCACAAAACGGGCCTCCAGGCACGTATCGACGCGGCCCAGGAGGCCGCCACCCGCGCCGAACAGCTCTCCGTCCAGCGTGACCCCGCCCGCTCGCGGCTCGCCGCCGCCCGGTTGCGCGACCAGCTCGCCGGGGACACCGACGAGGCCCACGCACGCGTGCTGGCCGCGCGCGAACGGGCCACGGAGGCCCGCGCCCACTGGCTGGACCTCAAGGAGCAGCGCCTCAAGGGCATCGCCGCGGAACTCGCGGCGGGCCTGGTGGACGGCGAGGCCTGCACGGTCTGCGGCGCCACCGAACACCCCGTTCCCGCCCGGAAGGTCGAGGGGCACGTCGACCAGCGGGCCGAGGAGGCCGCGCTCGCCGCGTACCAGCGCGCCGACGAGCAGCGCACCGAGGAGGAGCGACGGCTCGGCGTGGTGCGTGAGGCGCTGGCCGCCGCGACGGCCGAGGCGGGAGACACCCCCACCGGCCGACTCGCCGAGCAGGCCGAGGAGTTGGAGCGGCGACACGCCGAGGCGCGGGGCGCCGCCTCGGGGCTGCACGCGGCAGGTGAGGCACTCCGGCAGGCCGAGCAGGAGCACCGGCGCCGGCTCACCGCCCACCAGGAGGCCGCGGTGCGGGGCGCCTCACGGACGGCACGCAAAGAGGCCCTCGCCCGGGAAACGGCAGCGCTGGAAGAGGAGTTGACGCAGGCCAGGGGTTCGGCGGGCAGCGTCGCCGAGCGGGCGGCCCAACTGGAGCGGCGGGTCTCGACGCTCACGGAGGCCGCGGACACGGCGCGCGTCGCGGCGGACACCGCGCAACGGCTCAAGGACGCCGACGCGCGACTCGCCGACGCCGCCTTCCGGGCCGGGTTCGACACGCCGCAGGCCGCCGGGGCGGCCCTCCTCGACGACGCCGCCCACCGCGATCTGCAACGACGGATCGACGCCTTTCAGCAGGAG
>NZ_JAHRIB010000164.1 GCF_019090165.1 Streptomyces sp. BV286 | reverse complement strand
ACTGATCGTTTCAGAATGAGATTCGGAGTCGTCTCAAGCAGATGATGCTGCAGGCGAGTTGGAGGAGTCCGAGGTGGAGGTCGGCGCGTATCTCGTAGCGGATCCGGAGTCGCTTGAACTGGTGGAGCCAGGCAAAGGTCCGCTCGACGACCCAGCGGGTCTTCCCCAGCCCGGAGCCGTGAGGGGTGCCTTTCCGGGCGAACTTCGGGGTGATGCCGCGGGCCCGGACAAGACGACGGTACTTGTCGTAGTCGTAGCCGCGGTCGGCGAACAGCCGGCTTGGTCGGTGACGTGGCCGACCTCGAACACCGCGGATGCGGGGTATCGCATCCAGCAGGGGCATCAGCTGAGTGACATCGTGACGATTCCCGCTGGTCAGCGCGACGACCAGCGGGGTGCCGTGCCGGTCGACGATCAAGTGGTGCTTGCTGCCGGGCCGGGCCCGGTCGACCGGCGAAGGTCCGGTGTGAGCCCCCCTTTGAGCGCCCGGACGTGCGAGCCGTCAATCGCAGCGTCGTCCATGTCCAGCAGACCCGCGGCCCGCAGCTCCGCCAGCAGCACCTCATGCAGCTGCGGCCAGACGCCGGCCTCGGTCCAGTCCCGCAGACGCCGCCAGGCCGTCACCCCGCTGCAGCCGACCTGTTCCGCCGGAACGTCCCGCCAGCTCACGCTCTTGCACAGCACGTAGACGATGCCCCGCAGGGCAGCCCGGTCATCTGCAGGCAACCGCCCGGGATACCGGCGCCGCCTGGGCGGACGAGCAGGCAACAACGGGGCCACACGTTCCCACAGGTCATCAGGCACAAGATCAGCAGACACCCAACAAATCGTGCCGACACAACACCCAACTGCCAAGCCCCACAACGAACTTCATTCTGAAACGATCAGTTAGGAGTTCGATCAGCTCCGGCGCCAGCGGTGGATGCCTGCTGAGCCATCGGTCATGCGAGGTAGCTCAAGGCTGACCATGTCCGCTGGCGTTGATGTCAGGCGTGGATGTCAGCTGTCGAACAGATCCGGATGCGGGCAGGGCTCCAGCGGGTCGCGCGGCCGGTCTGCCCACTTCCACCAAACGTGCCGGTTCGAGCAGCCCCAGACCATGCGGCAGGTGCGCCGGTCATCGTCCTCACGTCGGCACAGAACAAAGGCGCCGGCCTCCAACGGACTGTCGCAGGCAGGACAGATCGGCATTGAGTCGATTGGCATTCTTGTCCCGGGCCCGGCGGTTACAAACACCCCATCTTGCCTGAGGTCCACCCTTGGGTGGTATCCCGTTTGGTCGGGGGGCTGTGACCTGGGGGTTCGCCGCTGGCGACTGCGGGGCGACTGTCACTGTCGGTCGTCGTTGGTCGGCCTCGGACGGCCCAGAGACGGCCCAAGAGCGATCACAGAGTTGCGCATCACTGGCGAGGTAGCCGGATCTTCGCCTGTCGGCAGGCGGCTGACCTGGCGGGTGCACGCTGCTCCCACAGCATCGCGGCGAAGCCTTAACCCCTTGCCTCCCGGACCAGGACTGCGATTCAATGGCAGGTTTCCCACGTGAGAGGTGAAGGCGTATGAAACCGGAAGACTCAGCACTCTTGCGGTATGCAGTAAACAAGCTTAATGAAGAGATCGGGAAAGGGTCCTTCACAAGTCAAGACGAAGACGAGACTGGAAAAGCCTTGCTATTAGCCATGGACGAAGCCATTGGATTGGCCCACGAACTGACGCCAGACGATCACAATTGGTTTCTGAGCGCGATAGCTAAAAGGCATCGAGTTCGCAAGAAGATGATGGCGAAGATCAGACGCACTCATTTGCGGAGATGGGGGCGAGGTCTCCTCCTTTTCGATGACGTGCTGGCCACTGCAGAAGTGCTAAACACGGCCATTCAAGATGCGATTGGCGAATGGGTCGTGGATAATGAGCCATCAATCAAAAGGAGTAGCCTTCTAGGTGTGCAAGGAATTCTTGGAGGAAAGGCCCTCAAATGTCTTCTGCTATTGTCTCTCCACTCGCGAGCATGCTCAATTTCGAACGAGATTAGACTTCTAGCCGAGCATGGCTTCCCCGAAGCAGTAAGGGCTAGGACAAGGAGCTTGCATGAGCTCGGGGTCATCACGCTCGCGCTGTCCGTGCATGGGCAGGCGGACACTAGCGTTTCCGATCGCTATGGCGCCTGGACACTCGCCGAGGCCCGTAAGGAAGCGCGAGCTGTCGCGTCACAAGGGGGGACGCCTGACCCACTCGACGAGCAGGAAGCAGAATTGGAGCGTCGGGCAGCTGCAACATGGGGGAACGACTTTTTCAAACAGAATGGCTGGGCAGCGCCACTTTTCCCTGGACGCAGGCCACCCATCCCGTTCAGTGACATCGAGCAGCTGGTGAACATGGAGCACATGCGCGGCTTCTACATGGCAGGGAATGACGCAATCCATGCAGGCCCAAGCGCACTCATGAACCGCTTACGACTGCGCGACGGGTCGGTATTCCCGACAGTGAGCGAGGTTCAGCATCAGACCGTTAGGCATTTTCTGGCCGTCGCTGTAATTGCACTTTCCGATCTTGGTTCTACAGTTTGCAGAGTAGTGGCTTCAATCACCGGAGATTTCGATCTACTTACCGGTGTAAAAGTGGTTCGGGACGCCGAGGACCGCACCGTTTTGGAGTTCGAGAACGACGGAATGAGGGCTTAGCCGCTGGGTCGGTGGAGTCTCAATGGTCGAGTCAGGAATCGGCTGCCTGCGCGCCCCTCGATGCGAACTACCGGCGTGGTGGTCGCTGAGGTCTGTCAGCCTGTCCACGCGGGGGCTGGGGAGCGGCAGCGGTTGCTGATAGTCGCTGTGGTTGCGGTACTTCTCTGCTGTACTGCTGTACTGCTGGCCGTGGGGATGGACCAATACGGGGTGGTGGAACCGTGAGTGCAGACAGCCGCGGAGTGCTTGGAGTCGTGGGCACAGCAGCCGATGGAGTCGAGCAGCTACGCACCGGACTGGTGGAGCCAGGCCTCGCCCTCGGCTGGCAGGTAGCCGTGACCCTCACGCCCAATGCCGGCCGATGGCTGAGGGCGAACGGCGAGCTGGAACGCCTGGAGGCACTGACCGGCTGCCGGTGCGGGATGGGCCTCGCCTGCCGAATGAGCCTCGCCCACACCCGGTGGCCGACTGCTACGTCGTCGCCCCGGCGAGCGCGAACTACGTGGCCAAGCTCGCGGCGGGCATCGCCGACAATCAAGCACTGACGCAGGTAGGCGAAGTACTGGGCACCCTCGGCGTTCCGGTAGTGGTCTTCCCTCGGATCAACGCGGCACATGCACGACACCCGGCATGGGAGGGACACATCGAGACGCTGCGAGCGGCAGGCGCCGAGCTGGTGTACGGGGCTGACGTCTGGGCTTTGAACGAACCGCGTCAGGACCCCACAGATCGAGAGCTTCCGTGGGCCGCAGTCTTGGCTCCTACGCACCGAGTATCGGGTAGTTGAAGAGATCCGGTCCGGAAATATGACGCGCGAGTCAGGCAAAAAGAATGGGGACAGCGAAATGGCGCGGGTAGAGTGGGCCGCATTGGGTGGCGACGAAGTCGAAGCAGTAATTTCAAACCTTCTCTACAATGAGCACCCTAACGCAACCCGAATTAGACCCTCGCAAGGCGACTACGGGATTGACGTCCTGATTCCCCATCGCGGACACCCCGAGGTTAAGGATGTCTATCAGGTCAAGAAATTTGCCACGAACCTGACAGAATCGCAAAAACGCCAGATCGAGAAATCTTTTCGTCGAGCACTGGTAGGGCTAATTCGAGGGAATGTACCGGTTGGCGACTGGTATCTCGTAATGCCCCTCGACCCAACACCTGAGAATATGTTCAACTGGTTTAACGACATGCCTGATGAAGTCATCAAAAGCATGTTTAACGACAAGAAACTTAAACTCACCGCGACGGAAAAATCAAAACTGATCGAATGGAGAGAGACGGAAGGGCGCACAATCGAATGGAAGGGCCATCTCTTTTGCGAAGCACTGGCGAGTAAGCATTGGTTCGTTCCGGATTACTACTTGCATGGTGGCAGCGACCGCATCAGGTCGGCCGTGGAACAGGTTGCCCAAATCCTGCGCACAGATCTACCGCTCAGAGCTAACGATTCGGGTGATTTGACATCCGTACTGTCGCCAGGCGACATCGGTGCACATCTTGGCCGCCTCAAGGATGCGCTCGACGGTGATCCCCACTTCCGTTACGGGATCAGCTTGGACCCTTCTGCTCCAGAATTGGTGGACGAGCCTGGCCTCATCGCTGCCACACAGGAAATCTCGCCAGATGGATCTTGCGTAACGTTCCGCATCTACGAGCGGTTCGCCGAGGCGCTTAACGAGCGACCCATTCCCATCCAATTGCGATTTGAATTTGAAGAAGGAGACACTGAGGCATTCGAGACCTGGCGAAAGTATGGGAAACCACTCACTTCCTCCGCCTCGTTCAGCATTGATCTGCCGGGTGGCCTAGGCGGAAAACACGAGAACGGGAGAGTTCGAATCACCCCAGCGGGTGGCGGTGAAACAATTGAGAACCGCTACCGCGTTGTCACGCCTGGAGGAGACGTAGTTGGTGAAGCCCTCTTCAGTTCGGTGACAGCATCGGGGCTTGATGGAACAGGCCGATGGGTTCACGGGTCGGACGCCAGTGGAGTTTTGCATATTGATGTCCTGGTGGACGCAAATGACCGCAGCCTGCGCGCGAATTTCGAGTTCGGTCAGGTAGCAGGGAAAAATCCAGTCGACGCCCTTCCCGCCCTTGAGTTCATGACAGGACTTACAGCGCCCAATAAACTGCAAGTAGCTGGCAAATATGGACCGTTTGCAGACCTCGAAACCATCCAAGAGAGCTCCTCCCTAATCCCTGACGTGATATTGGAATACGTTCGAGCTCTCGCGATTCTCCAAACACGTACGACCATACAAATCAGCACGCCCGACCTTTCACAGGTAACCATGCGAGAGGCTCGTTCGGTAATTCGTGCTGCATCCCTAGTGCAAGGCAAAACAGTCGTCCAAAAATGGAAAGAAGTTACCGTAGATTCCCCTCTACCTGACAGTGAAATTGACTTTGATGGGCACTACCAACTATCGATACTGAAACCGCTCTCCCTCACAATCAGTGGAAGGCTCTTCCACTTCGGTGTGACAGACATGGTGATGCTCTCGGCAAAATTTTTGCGTGATGCGGATGGAGTGCTCAAAGCATTCCCAAATATCAATGATTCCGCTCATCAATTCCTTGCAGAGGAGGATTCGATCCCCGAGGGAAAAAACCTGCCGGTGCGCCTTAGGGAATTCCCAAACAGTCAGTAGATCGGCCCGGCCTAGAACCACTGAGGTCGGCGGAGCGGGTTTGGCCGGTGTCCTGCCCGGTTTGGGGTCGAGCATGATCAGGGGGCCGTACGCTGGCTGGCAACTCGGGCAGGCTGTGATCCTGCCCGGAATTTGAACGAGTGGCCCCCTGGTCTTGCTCGACGCGGGACCCGAACCGGGGAGGTGGCTAAAGCCGTGGAGCCGACCGCCCCAGCCACAACGGGTTTCCCCACCCTCGTGCCGGCCGTTTCTCTCGGTTGGTACCGCGCTCGGTGCGCCGCCGCCCGGCCGGGGGCAGCCGGGGCGGAGACAGAGGCAGCCCCCGGCCGGGGGCTGCGGCGCGCGCCGCGCTTGCGCGGCGCCTTGAACTAGTAGAGAAAGTTGTAACTCACTGGTCCTGGAGGGTTCTGTGCGGCTCAGGCTAGCCACAGCTGGTCTACCGCGATCCACAGGCTGAGGAGCAGTCCGGCTGCGGCTATCGCGGTGTGAAGCGTCGCCCAGAGGATCCAGATGCGCATCTTGGCGGACCGAGGAAACTCCTCCCGGTGCTCTACTTGGTTCGCCGCTATCAGGCTCGGCAGGTTCAACCCAGGATGGCGTGTCCCAAGCTCGGCTCGCATGCGGTCAGCCATGCCCGAATGGACTGCCCAGCGTTCTCCGTACTTGGCGCTAGCGACGGCGCCAAAGGTCCCCAAGACACTCAGAGGCAATGTCACGCCGAGAGATGGAAGCCCGAGGCGGCCATGTTGGGTCAGAAACCCCAGCGCTGCTGCCGTCACGATGATCACGATGTTGGTCAGGGCTGCCCGCTGATTCTCCATTTGGCGGGCCTCCTCGCGTTGCCCTTTCCAAAGCTCAAGTAGAACGTCGTTCTCGTCCGCCATAGATGCCTCCCCCTGGCACCAGGAAAGCCTGTGAGGCGGCGTCAGCCAAGAGGGCCTCGTACGGCGTGAGACGGAACCAGCTGCTTCGTTGTCAGTAGATGTTTCTGGGTTTGAAGTCGTATGCGCAGGCTGGCAGTTCGATGCCCTGTCGGTGTGCGAGTGGCAGGAAGAGGACTGGGTGGATGGTCCAGGTGATGCGGGTGCTGGCGTGGGTCACTGAGACTGTGCAGGGCTGCATCCGTATGAGCGCTCGGCGGGTCTGACTGCGGCCCTCGTACAGCCACCCCCACGCCTCGTCGGATGCGTCGGCATCGAGTGCCGGTGAGATCGTGCGGAGAGCCACCGCTACCCACCTGTCGGCCTGAGGTGCTGAGTGCGCATCGAAGGATGCTCGGAGCTCTGGCGCCGTCCCCTCGGCAAGCTCTTCCGTCCAGCACTCACACCAGTAGCCCCACTGCGGCTTGTCCATCAGCATGAGTGGCCCCCTGGGCGGGCCCCGGTAAAGAGTTCCGCGGTGACCGTGTGGCCGCCGTCGCTGTCGTGGATCACGACCCGGTGTGCGATCGCGCTGACCATGCCCAGTCCCCGGCCGTGCTCCGCCTCCTGGTCCTGGTCCTGGTGCTCGACCTTTGGGGCCAGACCGGTGCCCCCGTCATCCGTGACCGACAGAGCGATCATCTGCGGTGAGATCGCGAGGGCCAGATGGAAACTGCCCGGCTGCCGGCCGCTGGCGGTGTGGAGGATCGCGTTCGCGCTCAGCTCGCTCACGATCACTGCGGCGTCGTCGGCCAGTGGCGAGCCTCTGAGGATGTCCCGTGTCCAGCGGCGGGCCCTGCTGACCTCTTCGGGGAATCCTGGGCAAGTGAGTCCCCAGACCCGGGCGGTGCTCGTATACTCGTGCATACAAGTTCCTTCGTGCTGGTAGGCCGCCATGTGCAGCGGGTTCGGCCTAGACGAGTTTGACGCCGTTGTGTGCGCGGACGGCTGGCGGGGACAACGCGTCGAGAGCGTCCAGGACACGGATCGCGTATGCCTCGTCGGCGAGGTCGGTGACTTCTTCGCGGGTGGCCCATCGCAGTGCGCGGGTCTCGTCCCCGGTGGTGGGTGTGCCGTCGGCGGCCTCGCAGCGGAAGACCATGGAGACGATGAGGCCCGTCATGTTCTTGTAGATCCCGGTGAGGGTGGCAGGAAGTGCGATCTTGATGCCGGTCTCTTCGAGGACTTCCCTCTGAAGCGCCTCGGGGAGGGTTTCCTCCGGCTCGACGATGCCGCCCGGGGGCTCCCACTGGCCGTTGTCGCGCCGCTGGATCAAGAGAGCTCGGCCCTGGTCGTCGACGATGACTCCGGCAACGCTCACGGAGTGCGGACGGTCAGCGGTCACGTTCCTCGGCCCTCTCAGATCGCTAGGCTCTCAACCGTAGCAACAACACTCGCCCACTCGTCTAGATACCTAAAGGAGTGCTCGTGACCTCTCTACGCTCCCTGCTCGGTGGCCTGGATCCGACGAGCGATCGTGCGGTGTTCCGGCAGATCGCCGACCAGCTGTGCGAGGCCATCGACCGTGGGCGATTCAACGAAGGGGAGAAGCTGCCTTCGGAAGCTGAGCTTGTCGAGCACTATGGCGTCTCCCGGATGACCGTCCGCAACTCCTTCTCCGTCCTCCAGGGCGAGGGCCTGGTGCACGCGGAGCACGGCAAGGGAGTGTTCGTCCGGCCACGACCGCCTGTACGGCGTCTCGCTTCCGACCGGTTCGCCCGGCGTCATCGTGAACAGGGGAAGTCCGCGTTCATCGTCGAAGCGGATGCCGCCGGCAGTCACCCGAAGGTGGACAGCCTGGAGGTCAAGGAGGAGAAGGCCACGCAGGACATCTCCGCCCGGCTCGGGACCGTACGACGCGTGCTCGCCCGGCGGCGCCGGTACCTCCTCGACGGTCGTCCGGTCGAGTTCGCCACCTCCTACCTTCCCCTCGACATCGCCCGCGGCACACAGATCGCCGAACCCAACCCCGGCCCCGGCGGCATCTACGCCCGCCTCGAAGAACTGGGCCACCAACTCGACCACTTCGAGGAAGAGATCCGGGCCCGGATGCCCTCGCCGACCGAGGTCAAGACACTGCACCTCGCCTCGGGCGTCCCGGTGATCCACCTCATCCGCACCGCGTACGACACCGAAATGCGGCCCGTAGAGGTCTGCGACACAGTCATGGCGGCGGACGCGTACGTGCTGTCGTACCAACTTCCGGCCACGTAACCGGCGGTGCACGAGGCCACTTCTTCAGACTCGTATAGCCCAAGACGCATAGTCGTATAGACGAATTGGCGAGTTGTGTCTCAGGATGGGTCGCGTTCCCGGAGTCACCGGGCGGGCCACCTGGCCGCCCTCGTTGATGTCAGAAGTGGATGTCAAAGGCCCCAGACCATGATCGGTCCGGGGCCTTTTGGCTGGTGCCCCCGGCAGGATTCGAACCTGCGACACCCGCTTTAGGAGAGCGGTGCTCTATCCCCTGAGCTACGAAGGCGGAGCTTGAGCGGGCCGGTGGTGTTGCTGCGGTGTGGGGTGCTGATGGTGTGTACGCCGCAGCGTCTGCCAGGGACGCTCGGATCACAGCGTACCGGATCAGGGGTGGGGCGGTGAGGCCCCCGTGGGCCGGGCCGGCGGGGGTCGGTCTTCGTGAGGTGCCGTGGTCGGATCGGGCCTGTTCTGCGTGGCGTCCGGGGCGTTGCTCGGCGACGGGGCTCGTGCCGTTCCGCCCGCCTTCTGTTGTCGCCTTCTGCCGCCGCCGTTTGTCCCGCCTTCTGCCGCAGCCTTCTGTCGTCGCCGTTTGTCCCGCCGTCTGCCTGGACGGGGGATCGGGTCGTGTCGGTCAGCGCCAGTCCGGGGTGCCCGATGTCGACGGGAGCACGCTTTCGATCTTCGTGCGCATCTCCCGCATGACCGCGATCACCCGGGTCTCGTGCGCCTCGCTGAGCCTGGCCACCGGTACCGAGCAGCTGATGGCGTCCGTGGCCGGTGTGCCGTACCGCAGGGCGAAGCCGAAGCCCGCGATGCCGGTCACCGTCTCCTCGCGGTCGATCGAGTAGCCGCGCTCGCGTACCTCCGCCAGGTCGGCGAGCAGCGTGCTGCGAGTGGTGTGTGTGTTGTCTGTCAAGGCCGCCAATGGGCCTTCGGAGAAGGGGAGTTCGTTGTCTGGGCGCTCGGCGAGCAGTGCCTTGCCGAGGGCGCCCGCGTGGGCGGGGATCCGGCGGCCGACCCTGCTGATCGTGCGCAGGTATTCGTGGGACTCGCGGGTCGCGAGGTAGACGACGTCCGGGCCGTCGAGCCGGGCCAGGTGGATCGTCTCGCCGAGTGCGTCCGAGGCCTCGTCGAGATACGGGCGCACCACGCGGACGTGCGGATCGCTGTCGAGGTAGCTCGTGCCCGTGAGCAGTGCGCGGATCCCGATGCCGTAGAGGGACCCCGTCGTGTCCGAGCGCACCCAGCCGCACTCGATGAGGGTCTGCAGCAGCTGGTACATGCTGCTGCGCGGTACGCCCAGTTCCTCGGCCAGTTCGTCCAGGCGGGCGGGCCGGTCGCCGCGCGTGGCGAGCAGTTCCAGCAGCGCGACCGTGCGGGCCGCTGACTTCACTCCGCGGACTCCGCTGCTCTCCGGCATGCCCACATCGTAAATCCGCGGTGCCGCACCCATTGACCATGCCGGTTCACCGACCTAACCTCCGTTCTCATACATGTACGCCATCTGCATATGGAGATGAGATTCGGAATGCGGTTCAGCGCGGAGACCGAAGCCGTGGCCCAGCGGCTGCGCGACGGCATGGCGGGCGGAGTGCTGTCCTTCCCCCTGACGAGCTTCCGTGACGACGGCGGGCTCGACCTGCCGGCGTACCGGGCCTACCTGACCGCCCAGTTGGCCGGCGGGCCTGACGCGGACGCCCCGGGCGCCGTCTTCCCCGCCTGCGGAACCGGGGAGTTCTTCTCGCTCGACGAGGACGAGTACCGCGCCGTGGTCCGGGCCACCGTCGAGATCGTCGACGGTCGCCTGCCCGTCGTCGCCGGCGTCGGCTACGGCTGGGCCCAGGCCCTGCGGTTCGCCCGGATCGCCGAGGACGCCGGCGCGGACGCCCTGCTCGTACTGCCCCACTACCTGGTCGGCGCCCCGCAGGACGGCTTGGTCGAGCAGGTGCGCCGGATCGCCGCCGGCACCCGGCTGCCGCTCATCGCGTACCAGCGCGGGCAGGTCACCTTCACCGCCGACGGCCTGCGCCGCATCGCGGAGATCCCCACGGTCGTCGGCCTCAAGGACGGGCACAGCGACCTCGACCGCCTGCAGCGCCTCACGTTCGCCGCCCCCGACGGCTTCCTCTTCTTCAACGGTGCCTCCACCGCCGAGATCCAGGCCCGCGCGTACGCCACCGTCGGTGTCCCCGCCTACTCGTCGGCCGTCCACGCCTTCGCCCCCGAGATCGCGGGCGCCTTCTTCACCGCCCTGCGCGAGGACGACGACGCCACGCTCACCAAGCTCCTGCGCGACTTCTACGTTCCGCTGGTCGAATTGCGCGACCGCGTGCCCGGGTACGCCGTCTCGCTCGTCAAGGCCGCCGCCCGGCTGCGGGGGCTGCCGGTCGGCCTCGTACGGGCCCCGCTCACCGATCCCGGCGACGACGACCTCGCCGAGCTGGAGCGGATCCTCGACGCCGGCCTGGCTCTGGTCGGAGCGGTACGCCGACGCGGCGACGCCTGACATACGGCGCCTGACATACGACGCCTCGAATACAGCTCAACAGTTCAAAGGGGAACTGCCATGCCTCTGCTCGTAGTCGGGATCAGCGTTCTGGCGCTGCTGTTCCTCATGACCCGGACCAAACTCAACGGCTTCGCCGCGCTGCTGCTCGTGGCGGTGGGTGTCGCCCTGGTCCGGGGCATACCGGTGGCCGAGATCCCGGACGTCCTCGCGGAGGGCATCGGGGGCCAGATCGGCGACACGATGCTCACCATCGGCCTCGGTGCCATGGTCGGCCGGGTCATGGGGGACTCCGGCGCCGCCCAGCGGATAGCCGGAAAGCTGTTGGACGCCTTCGGACCACGCTGGGTCCAGGTGGCCATGGTGGTCACGTCCATGCTGATCGGCGTGACCATGTTCTACGAGGTCGCGTTCATCATCATCGTGCCCATCGCGTTCACGCTCGTCAGGGTCACCGGGGCCAATCTGCTGTGGGTCGGCCTGCCGATGTCGATCGCCCTGTCCACGATGCACAGCTTCCTGCCGCCGCACCCCGGCCCCACCGCCGTCGCCGCGACCTTCCACGCCTCCGTCGGACACACCCTGTTCTACGGCCTGTTCATCGCCGTCCCGGCCGGCGCGCTCATCGCCCTGCTGTGGCCGCGGCTGCCGTTCATCAGGGCCATGAACCCGTCCATCCCCAAGGGCCTGGTCAGCGACCGCGAGTTCGAGGACGAGGAGATGCCCGGCCTGGGCTGGTCGCTGTTCGTGGCGCTCTTCCCCGTGGTGCTGATCGCCGGCGCGGCCGTCATCGACATGGCGACCTCGGGCCACAGCCCGCTCCTGAACTTCGTCGCCTTCATCGGCTCGGCGCCGATCGCGCTCATGCTGACCCTGCTCCTGGCGATCTGGGCCTTCGGACCACGCATCGGCCGCAGCCTCGCCGACGTCAACGCCTCGTGCACCTCGGCGGCCCAGTCGATGGCGATGATCCTTCTGGTCATCGGCGCGGGCGGCGCCTTCAAGAACGTCCTCGTCGAAGGCGGGATCTCCGACTACATCAAGGACGCCACCGACAGCTGGTCCATCTCGCCGATCGTCCTCGCGTGGCTCATCGCGGTCATCCTGCGGGTGGCGCTCGGCTCGGCGACCGTCGCCGTCGTCACCGCCTCCGGCGTGGTGCTCCCGCTCCTCGCGGGCAGCGGGATCCACCCCGAGATCATGGTCCTCGCCGTGTCCTGCGGATCGATCGCCTTCTCCCACGTCAACGACCCGGGATTCTGGCTGTTCAAGGAGTACTTCAACCTCTCGGTCATCGAGGCGATCAAGGTACGGACCACCTATACGACGGTGCTCGCGATCCTGGGTCTCGGCGGCGTCCTGGCACTGGAGTGGAGCCTCGACGTCCTCAGCCTGTGACGCCCGACCTGCCCCTCCTCCTCCTGCCCCTCCTCCTCCTTCTCCTCCTCCGACTCCCCCTGTCTCCCGCCCGGGGTCTCCCCTCGCCTCCCTCGCAGCCAAGGACTTCGATACGTATGAATCAGCCGACCGTCACCGAGTTCGCCGTCTACCCCGTCGCCGGCCGCGACTGCATGGAGCTGAACCTCTCCGGCGCGCACGGCCCCTACTTCACCCGCAACATCGTGGTCCTCCGGGACTCCGAGGGCCGTACCGGACTGGGGGAGGTACCCGGGGGTGAGAAGATCACCCGGACGCTGCAGGATGCCGAACCCCTGGTCGTCGGAGCGAAGTTGGGCGACTACAAGCGGGTCCTGCGCGGGATCGGGGACCGCTTCGCCGACCGCGACTCGGGTGGCCGCGGCGCCCAGACCTTCGATCTGAGGACCACCGTGCACGCCGTCACGGCCGTCGAGTCGGCGCTCCTCGACCTCCTCGGCCAACACCTCGGCGTACCGGTCGCGGCACTCCTCGGAGACGGCCAACAGCGGGACTCCGTACGGGTCCTGGGCTACCTCTTCTACGTCGGCGACCCGGACCGCACCGATCTGGAGTACGTCCGTGAGCCCGACTCGGACGTCGACTGGTACCGCGTCCGGCACGAGGAGGCCCTCACGCCCGAGGCGATCGTCCGGCAGGCCGAGACCGCCTACGACCTGTACGGCTTCCGGGACTTCAAGCTCAAGGGCGGTGTCCTGGACGGCCCCGCTGAGGTCGAGGCCGTACGGGCGCTCAAGGACCGCTTCCCCGGGGCGCGGATCACCCTGGACCCGAACGGCGCGTGGTCGCTGCGCGAGGCCGTCGAGCTGTGCCGGCCACTGGTCGGCACGCTCGCCTACGCCGAGGACCCCTGCGGGGCCGAGGGTGGTTACTCCGGGCGCGAGATCCTGGCGGAGTTCCGCCGCGCGACCGGGCTTCCGACGGCCACCAACATGATCGCCACCGACTGGCGGCAGATGACCCACGCGCTGGCGCTCCAGTCGGTGTCCATCCCGCTGGCCGACCCGCACTTCTGGACGATGCAGGGTTCGGTGCGGGTGGCGCAGCTCTGCAACGCGATGGGGCTGACCTGGGGCTGTCACTCGAACAACCACTTCGACATCTCGCTCGCCATGGTCACCCACTGCGGTGCCGCGGCGCCGGGGGAGTACAACGCCCTGGACACGCACTGGATCTGGCAGGAAGGGCTGGAGCGGCTCACCGTCGCGCCGCCGCGGATCGTCGACGGCGAGATCGCCGTGCCCGAGGCGCCCGGTCTGGGCGTCGAGCTGGACATGGACCGGCTCCTCGCCGCCCACGACCTCTACCGCGAGAAGGCGCTGGGCGCCCGGGACGACGCCGCCGGGATGCGGTACCTCGTCCCGGACTGGCAGTTCGACGCGAAGCGGCCCTGCCTGGTTCGTTGACGCTCGCGGGGGAGGAGAGGGAGCGAGAGGGAGGGGCGGTCCCTCCCGATTCCGGTCCCTGCGCCCCTCGGGGGTCTGTCGCGTGGCCGGGGCCAGGAAGGTTGTCCGGTCGGGTGGTCAGGTGGCCGGAACCCGGGTGAACCGCCCGGCCACACGCAGATCCGCCTCGATGCGCCCGGCCGTCGCGGCCAGCTCCGGCAGCACCTCGCCGACGCACTGCTCGGCCGTGCGGCGCGAACTGTGCATCGCCACGTTCACGGCCGCCACGACCCTCCCCGTACGGTCGCGCACCGGGACCGCGATGGACCGCAGACCTTCCTCCAACTCTCCGTCCACCAGGGCGTATCCGTTCTCCCGTACGCGGTTCAGGGTGGCCCCGAGGACGGCCGGGTCCGTGACCGTGTGCGGGGTCAGCGGGTGGAGGCGGGCCAGGAACGGGGCCCGCTCGGCCGGGGTGAGGTCCGCGAGCATCACCCGGCCCAAGGAGGTCGGAAAGGTAGGCAGCCGTGTGCCTACCGTGATGTTGACGCTCATGATGCGGCTGGTCGCGACGCGGGCCGTGTACTGGATCTCGTCGCCGGCCAGGACCGCCAGGGACGCCGAGTCGTGCAGCAGGTCCGCGAGTTCGGCCAGGTGCGGGGCCGCGAGCTGCGGCAACGTCGTACGGGACAGCGGCGGGAAGCCGAGGGACAGGACCCGGGGCGTCAGGGAGAAGGTCCGCCCGTGGGCCGTGACGTGGCCCAGGTGCTCCAGCGTGATCAGCGCGCGCCGGGCCGTCGCCCGCGCGAGGCCCGTCGCCTGCGCCACCTCCGTGAGCGTGAGCGCGGCGCGGCCCTCGCCGAACGCCGTGATCACGGTCAGTCCGCGGGCCAGCGACTCGACGAACTCCCGGCCCAGTTCCTGCTTCGAGGCCCCGGTCCAGGTGGCCAGCCCGGCGGGGGCGGCGGGCGGCTGGGCGGGGGCCTCGCGCAGATCCCGTTCCATCGCCTGCACGGTCGCCCGCAGCCGGGGCAGCAGGGTGTCCCGCAGGGAGTCGGCGGTGTGCCGGCTGGTGTGGCTCACCACGCTCACCACGCAGGCGACGCGTCCACCGAGGTCCCGCACGGGCACCGAGACGGCGACGAGGCCCGGCTCGATCAACTGGTCGTCGAGGGACCAGCCCCGGGCATCCGCCTCCCGTGTGCGCTCCTCGAACTCCTCGTCCCCGACGGGGTGTTCACGTGGGGGCAGCGTCGGGAACCCCAGGTCGTGCGGGTCGGCGGCCCGCCGGTCCCGCCATCTCGCCCAGTCCTCGGGGGTCCACTCGGTCGCGAACAGGGGGCCGGGCGCGGTCCGTTCGGCCGGGAGCAGGTCGCCGATGCGGAAGCTCAGGGACATCGCGCGGCGGCGGGTGGCCTGGTGGATGAAGCGGATGCCGTCCCGGTCCGCGACGGCCAGCGACACCGACTCGTCCAGCTCGTCCGCGAGCGCGTCGGCCCGCGTGTCCAGCAGGCGGGGCAGCCGCAGGGCGGCCAGGTAGGCGTTGCCCAGCTCCATCAGCCTCGGCGCGAGGACGGCGTCCCGGCCGTCTAGGCGCAGGTATCCCATGCGGGCCAGCGTCGCCGCGATGCGGTCCACCGTGGATCTGGCGAGGCCCGTGGTCCGCTCCAGGCCACTGAGGCTCGATGTTCCGCCTGCCTCGGTGAGCCGGCTCAGCACGGTGATGCCGCGCATCAGGGGGATGACGGCCTCGACGGGGGCGACTGCGTGGAGCTGGGCGGGGGCGACTGCGTCGGGCTCGGTGGGTGTGTGGTGGGTCGGTGGCATGGCTCCCCATTACGGTGTCCGCACCACGGTAATGAATGCGGTGGGGCGGTCGTGGGGTGGCGTCGCGGTCCTGTGGCGGGGCCTCGCCTGTGTGGGTGCTGTGTTGGCGCCGGGTCACTGAAGGATTGCGCCGTTCCCCGCGCCCCTCAGAGGGACATGGTCGTATTCGAGCTGCGGGTCCGCGGGGGCTGGTCGCGCAGTTCCCCGCGCCCCTGAAAGGATTGCGCCGTTCCCCGCGCCCCTGAAAGGACTGCGCAGTTCCCCGCGCCCCTTAAAGGATTGCGCCGTTCCCCGCGCCCCTCACAGGACTGCGCCGTTTCCCGCGCCCCTCAAGACCCCGCGTGTCTGCACATGTCGGGGGTGCGGACCGGACCGGTGCTGTGGCTGTTGTGGTGTTCATGATGTTGTGGGGCGGCCTCGGGTTACGTACACCTGGTGGTTTCCCTTGGTGTCCGTGCCTGCGATCGTGATGCGGATGCCGGTTCTCAGGTCCTTGAAGTACTGGCCGGGGGAGAAGGTGGCGTCGGAGAGTTCCGCGTGGACGTTCGGGCTGCGGGTGCAGCCGCCGCTGTCCTTCGTGGAGTCGATCACGGTGACCGGGCCGTGGCCGGTGTCGACGTCCGCGGCCACCTTGTAGATGAGCACGCCCGTCTTGCAGACCGCCTCGTCGTTGCCGGCCTGGGTGCGCAGTTCGACCGCGTACCCCGTCTTCGAGTCGACCGGGACGAAGATCAGTTTGCCACCCGTGCCGGGCTCCGCCAGCGGGGTGAGCACGTGCTCGGTCGTGCCGGGCGCCGAGGCGCAGCCGACCTGCGAGTCGTCGAGCCAGCCGAGCTTCCACTTGTGCCAGCCCAGCAGGTCGTTGTCGGCCCCCCAGTCCTCGCTCATGATGTCCCAGTGGCCGACCGAGCCGCCCCCCTCCTGGGTGTAGAGGTCGGGCAGCCCGAAGACGTGGCCGTTCTCGTGGGGGAGCACGCGGTAGCCGGTCTCCGCGTACGAGCCGGAGCCGTCGTCCTGGCGGCTGTAGACGAAGGACGCGTTCGCGACGGGCACTCCGTCCGCGACCGGCGCCTGGGTGTTGCCGGCGAAGGTCACCGACAGGACCGTGTCGAGTGCGGAAGGGCCGGCGTTCGGGGTGATGAGGACGTTCAGCAGGTCGTACTCCCGGAAGTCCACCTTCGGGTCGGCGGTGGCCACGATGTCCTGGACCAGCTCGCGGTAACCGGGGTCGAAGGGGGCGCCGCGTTCTATCCCGTACGCCTTGAAGGACTTGGGCATCCGCAGCCAGCGATCTATCGGGGCCTGCGGGCGGTAGTCGAGACGGCCGTACGAACTGGTGCGGAACCAGTCGGTGGTCTGCGGGAAGAACTCGCCGAAGCGGTCGAGCGCGCTGCCCTGGCCGGGCGCGTCGGAGAAGTCGACCATCAGGTTCAGGGCGCGGACGGTGCCGGTGGAGCGCGCGTAGCCCGCGGGGGTGGGGATGCCCTCCGACATCTGCACACCCAGCGGGCCGCTGATCATGCAGGGGCCGAGCGGGGAGGACCGGGCCAGCGCGACGGGTCCCGCCGCCGTCGGCGCGCCTGCCATCAGACGTCCGGACCCGGCGGAGGTGCTGACCGCCAGGGTGAGGAGGGTGACCGATGCGAGGGCTGCGGCGCGGCGGCGCGGGCGTATCCGACAGCGGGTCGGCTGCATGCAGGGGCCTTTCGCTCCAGGCAGCCGGCCGTTCTGGCTGCACCCTGTTCGATCACCCTGTGCCGCCGAATGCGCGGGCGCGCGCTGGAGGAGACCGATCGTGTGGAGGCGGGCCGAACCCTGCCCGAAGCATGTGACTCAGGTCACAGGGAATCCTTCCCGGGTCGGGAAATAACCGGGGACCGTTTCCCCGTTTAGCCCTGTGTCCGCAACGAAACGGGGAGAGGGTCCCCGGATCGTATGGACGTCAGGACCACCGAGAGACCACCGAGAGATCTTCGAAGGAGTACGCCGTGGAGACCGCAACCGCCGCACAGCGCAAGGTGCCCCGCCCGCGGGCCGATGCTCTGCGCAACCGGGAGCGGATCGTCGCCGCCGGGCGAGAGATGTTCGTCGAGTTCGGCGCCGAGGTGCCGCTGGACGAGATCGCCCGCCGGGCCGGCATCGGCAACGCCACGCTGTACCGCAACTTCCCCGACCGGGCATCCCTCCAGCGCGAGGTCGTCTGCTCGGTCATGGACCGTGTCTCCGAACAGGTGGAGCAGATGCTCGCGGAGACCGGTGACGCCTTCGAGGCGCTCTCGCGGTTCGTGCACGCGTCGGCCGACGAGCGGATCGGCGCCCTGTGCCCGATGCTCTCCGAGGCCTTCGACAGGGACCACCCGGACCTGGTCGCCTCCCGCGAGCGGGTCGAGAGCCTGGTCGAGGAACTCATGGAGCGCGCCCGGGATGCCGGCCAGCTCCGCTCCGACGTCGCCGTCGGGGACCTCATGGTCGCCATCAGCCAGCTCACCCGGCCCCTGCCCGGCACCGCGTGCCCGAACATGGACCGCTTCGTACACCGTCACCTGCAGCTCTTCCTGGACGGTCTGCGGGCACCCGCCCGCTCCGTACTGCCCGGCGAGGCCGCGACCATGGAGGACCTGCGACGAGCGTGACCCACCAGCCCGACCGGACCGACCAGCCAGGCCGGCCCGACTGAACACTCAGACCACAGCCACCACCGCCGCAACGGTCACCACCGCCACAACGGCCACCGCCGTCCCAACAGCCACCGGTCGTCACCGACAAGGACGTCGAGGAGGGCGTCGACAACGAAGTCGACGAAGACGTCACCGGCGACGAGCCGTCCCCTTCCGTCACCTTTTTTCGCTACGAAGTCCTGAAGTGGGTATTCCCATGTCTGAAACAGCCCAGGCCACCGCCGCCAAGGCGCCGGCTCCCGACTCCAACCGCTGGAAAGCGCTGACCTTCATCGCGCTCGCCCAGCTGATGGTCGTGCTCGACGCGACCATCGTGAACATCGCACTGCCCTCGGCCCAGCAGGACCTGGGCATCTCCGACGGCAACCGGCAGTGGGTCATCACGGCCTACGCCCTCGCCTTCGGCGGACTCCTCCTGTTCGGCGGCCGCATAGCCGACCTGTGGGGCCGCAAGCGCACCTTCGTCACCGGCCTGATCGGCTTCGCCGGCGCCTCCGCCCTCGGCGGCGCGGCCACCAACGAGGCGATGCTGCTCGGCTCCCGTGCCCTGCAGGGCGCCTTCGGTGCCCTCCTGGCGCCCGCCGCGCTCTCCCTTCTCGCGGTGATGTTCACCGACGCCAAGGAGCGCGCCAAGGCGTTCGGCATCTACGGTGCGATCGCCGGTGGAGGTGGCGCCGTCGGCCTCATCCTCGGCGGTGTCCTCACCGAGTACATGGACTGGCGCTGGACGTTCTTCGTGAACATCCCGTTCGCGATCGTCGCGGCCCTCGGCGCGTACTTCGTCATCCGTGAGCCGCAGGGCGGCCGCAACCGCTCGCCGCTCGACATCCCGGGTGTCGTCCTGTCCACCCTCGGTCTCGTCGCCCTGGTCTACGGCTTCACGCGCGCCGAGTCCGAGGGCTGGAGCGACTCCGTGACCATCGGCATGTTCGTCGCCTCGGTCGTGCTGCTCGCCGCGTTCGTCGTCACCGAGTCCAAGGTCAAGGCCCCGCTGCTGCCGCTGCGCGTCATCACGGAGCGCAACCGCGGAGGCATCTACCTCTCCCTCGGCCTCGCGATCATCGCGATGTTCGGCCTGTTCCTCTTCCTCACGTACTACCTGCAGATCGTGAAGGGCTTCTCGCCGGTCAAGACGGGCTTCGCCTTCCTGCCGATGATCGCCGGCATGATCGTGGGCTCGACGCAGATCGGCACCCGTCTGATGACGCGGGTCCCCCCGCGCATGCTGATGGCTCCGGGCTTCCTGGTCGCCGCGGTCGGCATGCTGCTCCTGACCCAGCTGGAGATCGGCACCTCGTACGCCGGTGTGATCCTGCCGGCGATGGTGCTGCTCGGCCTCGGTATGGGTACGGCGTTCATGCCCGCCATGTCGCTGGCCACCCAGGGTGTCGAGCCGCGTGACGCGGGTGTCGCCTCCGCGATGGTCAACACCTCGCAGCAGGTGGGCGGCGCGATCGGCACGGCCCTGCTCAACACGATCGCCGCGTCGGCCACCACGTCGTACATCAAGGACCACATCGGCGGGGCCACCTCCCAGTCCCAGCAGCAGCTCGTCCAGCTGCAGGGCCAGGTGCACGGCTACGCCAACGCGATCTGGTTCGCCGTCGGCATCCTCGTCGTCGCCGCGGCGATCGCCGCGACCTTCGTCAACGCCGGCCGCCCCGACATGAGCGCGTCCGCCGGCTCGCTCGACGGAGCCGAGGACGACCTCCGGGTCCCGGTGGTCGCCCACTGACGGCGCCGCCGGAGGCGGGGTCCGACCCCGCGGGTCCGCCCGCGCCCTTCAAGGGCGCGGGACCCCGCCCCACCTCCACCGGCACACCTGACGGGAACACCCACTGACCTCGTACGTACGCGGGGGTGGGGACGCCTTCGTACGTACGACCGGGATCTGCCCCGACTCCAGAACACCGGAGCCGGGGCAGATCCATGCCCCCAGGCCCCCTCGCCCCTGCCGACCCTCAGACCCGAGCCCCGGAGCAGCCCCTTTAGGGGCGCGGGGAACGGCGCAATCCTTTAGGGGCGCGGGCAACTGCGCAGTCTCTTGGGGGCGCGGGGAACGGCGCAATCTTTTAGGGGCGCGGGGAACTGCGCGACCAGCCCCCGCGAACCGGCACCCGAAAACTCCCCCGCACCCCGGTGAAGCCACGCCCCCGGCGAAGCCACCCCGGCGGAGCCACCCCGGCGGAGCCACCGTCACCGAAGCCAGGGAAGATCCGCCCCCGCCTCCTCCGGCTGAAGCCCTTCGGCAATGACAAGCATGGCCTCCCCGAGAGCCCCCCGCTGCTCAGGAGTGAGCCGGTCGAACACGGCCTGACGCACGGCGGCCACATGCCCGGGAGCCGCCCGCTTCAGTACCTCCTCGCCCTCGTCCGTCAGCACGGCGAACTGCCCACGCTTGTCCGAAGGACAGTCCTCCCGCCGCACCCACCCGTTCTTCTCCAGGCGTGCGATCGCGTGCGACAGCCGAGACCTGGTGATCTTCGCCTGCATCGCCAGCTCGGTCATCCGCAGCCGCCGACGCGGGGCCTCGGCCAGCTTCACCAGCAGCCCGTAGTAGACGTGCGGCATGCCCGCGTCACGCTGCAACTGGCGGTCGAGATGGTCCTCGAGAAGAGTGGTGGCGTGCATGAACGCACGCCAGGTGCGCTGTTCCTCGTCACTGAGCCAGCGCGGCTCGTCAGCGGATGCCTTGTTCATACACCTACTGTACGAGGCCCCTCCTTGAATCTTAAACAAGTAGGGAGTAAGCTCGCTGATGTAAAGCTTGATACTTCAAGCAACAGCTTCGGGCCGAGCCGCCCGGGTCCTCGTCACACAGGGAGCCGCAGTCATGTCCGCCGCCACCGAGGAACGTGCCGTCGTGGAGCGCATGCCCGCCCTCTACCTCTCGCACGGCGCCCCACCACTGGCCGACGACCCGCTGTGGCCCGGCCAGCTCGCCGCCTGGTCCGCCGACCTCCCGCGCCCCAAGGCCGTCCTCATGGTCTCCGCGCACTGGGAGGAGGCCCCGCTCGCCCTCGGCGCGACCACGACCGTCCCACTCGTCTACGACTTCTGGGGCTTCCCCGAGCACTACTACAAGGTGCGGTACGAGGCTCCGGGCGCCCCCGAACTCGCCGAGTCCGTCCGTAAGTTGCTGCGCGCCCCCGGTATGCCGGTCCAGGACATCCCCGACCGCGGGCTCGACCACGGCGCGTACGTCCCGCTCGTGGAGATGTTCCCCGCGGCCGACATCCCGGTCCTGCAGATCTCCATGCCCACGCTCGACCCGGTCCGCCTCATGGACATCGGCCGCAAGCTGGCTCCGCTGCGCGACGAGGGCGTCCTCATCGTGGGCTCCGGCTTCTTCACCCACAACCTGGCGGCTCTGCGTCAGGGCGGCATTCCCGGCTGGTCGTCCGAGTTCGACGCGTGGGGCCACCAGGCGCTCGACTCCGCCGACGTGGACGGCCTCCTCGACTTCCTCCACAAGTCCCCGGCGGGCCGGCTCGCGCACCCGCGCACGGAGCACTTCGCCCCGCTGTTCGTGACCATGGGGGCGGCGGACGCCTCCGGCGAACTGGACGCGCAGCGATCGGTGATCGACGGCTTCTGGATGGGCCTGGCCAAACGCTCGGTACAGTTCGGCTGACGGCTGACGGCTGACGGCTGACGGCTGACGGCTGACGCGGTCGGCGCTCCGGCCGACGGCCGCCGGGCTCCGCCCCTCAGAGCTCCTTCTCGTACCAGGCCACGTCCCAGTACCGTCCGAACTTCCGCCCCACCTCCCGGTACGTGCCGACGTGCCGGAAGCCGAACCGCTCGTGCAGGCGCGCCGACGCCTCGTTGGGCTGGGCGATCCCCGCGTAGGCGCGGTGGACGTCCTCGTCCGCGAGTGCCTCGAACAGGGACTTGTAGAGGAGCGTGCCGACACCCCGGCCGCCCGCGTCGGGGGAGAGGTAGATCGTCACCTCCACGGACGTCCCGTACGCCGGCTTCGGACGGAACGCGCTCGATGTGGCGTACCCCAGAATCCGCTGTGAGTCCCTGGTCAGGGCAACCATCAGCCGGTGCGGGCCGTCTTCAGGGTGGGAGAGCAGCCAGGGGCGGCGCTCCTCGGGAGTGAAGATCACCGTGTCGAATGTGATCGGCGTCTCACGCACGTAGTGGTTGTAGATGTCCGTGAGGGCGTCGAGGTCGCCTTCGACTCCCGGTCTGACCTGCACCTCTGTACGTTCCGACGACACCGTGCCTCCCTTTTACGGCGGCACAGGGTACTGCAAGATCAGAAAAATCGAGGGACCCGCTGGGAATTCTGTCCGGATTCCAGTCGTTGTTTCCATCGGAAGCAGGGCACTCGGGAGGGTGTCCGAGCGACCACCAGGACCCGCAAGCCCACCATCGCAAGGGAGCACGCATGGCAACCCGTGCCGTCGCCCGTCGTAAGTCCGCCTCAGGCCGGACCGACGCGGCACGCAGTGTTCGCGTCGTAGGCGGCGAGATCGCCGACCGCGACCTGGTCGGCATGTATCTCGACGAGATCGCGCGCACACCGCTGCTCGACGCCGCCAAGGAAGTGGACCTGTCCCAGACCATCGAGGCCGGGGTGTACGCCCAGCACATCCTGGACGGTGAGGTCACCGACACCCAGGTGAAGGCCTCCCGCGAGGAGCTCGAGGCGCTGGTCGCCGACTCCGAGCGGGCCAAGGACGTCTTCATCCGGTCGAATCTCCGCCTGGTCGTCGCGGTGGCGCGACGCTACCCCCGCAGTGGCCTGCCGCTGCTGGACCTGATCCAGGAGGGGAACGCAGGCCTGGTCCGCGCGGTCGAGAAGTTCGACTACCGCAAGGGCTTCAAGTTCTCGACGTACGCGACCTGGTGGATCCGTCAGGCCATCACCCGCTCCATAGCCGACCAGTCCCGCACCATCCGGCTCCCCGTCCACCTGGTGGAGGAGCTGGGCCGGATCCGCCGCGTGCAGCGCGAGTTCAACCGCGAGCACGGCCGCGAGCCGGAGCCCACGGAGATCGCCAAGGAGCTCGGCTCGACGCCGGAGCGTGTGGTCGACGTCCTCGACTGGGCCCGCGACCCGGTCTCGCTGAACATGGCGGTCGACGACGACGGCGACACCCAGTTCGGTGACCTGCTGGAGGACACCTCGGCCGTGTCGCCCGAGCAGTCCGTGCTCACGCTGCTGCGCAGCGAGGAGCTGGACGACCTCATAGGCCGGCTCGACCAGCGCACCGCCTCGATCATCAAGATGCGGTACGGAATCGAGGACGGCCGGGAGCGCACGCTCACCGAGGTCGGCAAGGAGCACGGCCTCACCCGTGAGCGCATCCGCCAGATCGAGAAGCACGCGCTGCTGGAGCTGAAGAAGCTCGCCCGGTCCACAGGGTTCGACGCCGCGGCGTAGCCCCTCCGGGCGGCTGCCCGACCCGGCTCACCCGGCTCCCCACCGGTCCCGTCCGGGGCCGCGCCACAGCTCGGTACCAGGTTTCGTGCCCGCGCCGCCCGCCCGCCCGTACGGCGCGGGGCACCGAGGCCGTGTCACCGCACACGCGGCCGCTGCCGCGGCGTTCCGGCGGCAGGGGCACCCCCTCCGGCGGCCCGGACCGTGCGGGCTCCGGCTCCGGGAAGTCCGGCTCCGGGCTCCGGCGGCGCCCGTGCTCCACGCGTGCTTCAGGGCGAGAAAAACTGGTCCTCGTGAGCAGGATTGGGTTCGCGTTTCCGGGGCAGCTGACCCTACCCGGGGGCATGCCGATGGGGTCGTAGTCGGCCATGCCGCACAGCATGGCTGGTCAAGGCCTCGCACCGGGTCGCACAGAAGTCCGTTTACAGCCGCTTCAACCCGCCGGACCCGGGGCACAAGACTCCAGGGTCCCCCAGAGCCGAGTCCCGACGCGCTCCCCCCCAGCGCCGGGACTCTTCCAGAGCCGAGCTCCGGCGCCTCCCCCCCCTGGCGCCGGAGCTCGGCTCCATCTGTATGGCCGTGCGCTGTGAGGCTGCGCCAGCGCGGGCATGGCTGCTGGGCCACCCCGAACCTGAACCCCGGGGTGACCCAGGTGGCACATTGTGCCACGGGGGCACATCCTGCCAAAGCGGCCCGGCGCGCCCCATGCGCCCCGACGGGTTCGGTGCGATCCGACGCGGTCCGGTCCAGTCCGGTGCGGTACGTCAGTCCCCAGCGGGTTGCGGGGAACCGCGCGACCAGCCACGGCGGGCCCGCAGTCGAGGCACCGCACCGGACGTCCAGCGGAGCGCTCAGCCCCCGGCGGCACGGCTCAGACGGCTGCCCAACCTGCCTACGCAGTCGACGAGTTCAGTCGGCCCGTGCACGGTGAACTCACAGTCCAGCATCGCGAGCCGCACCGCCAGCCACTCCACCGCGTCACCGGCCGAGGCGCGCAACCGGCACCGCTCGCCGTCGATCGGCTCGGGCACCCCCAGCCACCCGGGCAGCCGCGCCGCGACGAACTCCGCGGACGCGGCGAACGTCACCTCGAACTCGTACGTGTCCTGCCGCCGGTACATCGACTGCCGCAGGTACTCGGCCGCGTCCCCCGTCGGCAGCTCGCGCGGCGTGAAGCGGGCCCCGGTCGCGAAGGGGTCGGCCACCCGGTCGACCCGGAACGTCCGCCAGTCCGCCCGGTCGAGGTCGTACGCGACGAGATACCAGCGGCGGCCGGTCGAGACGAGCCGGTACGGCTCGATCTGACGCCGGCTCTCGGCCCCGTCCTTCGCCCGGTACGCGAACCGCAGCCGCTCCCGGCCCGCGATCGTCGAGGCCATCACCGTCAGCGTCTCGGGCGCGATGCTGGCGCCGTCCCCCGTGGTCAGGGGAGTGGTGGCGGCCTGCAGCGTGGAGACCCGGTGGCGCAGGCGGCTCGGCAGCACCTGTTCGAGCTTGGCCAGCGCCCGAACCGAGGCCTCGTCGACGCCCTCGACGGCGTGCCCCGCACCGGCCCGCAGGCCCACCGCGATCGCCACCGCCTCCTCGTCGTCCAGGACCAGCGGTGGCATGGCCTTTCCGGCGACCAGTCGGTAGCCGCCGTCCGCGCCCTTCGTCGCCTGCACCGGATAGCCCAGCTCGCGGAGCCGGTCGACGTCCCTCCGTACGGTCCGCCGCGAGACACCGAGCCGGTCCGAGAGCTCGCCGCCCGGCCATTCCCGCGGGGTCTGCAGAAGGGAGAGGAGCTGAAGGAGCCGTGCCGGGGTGTCGGTACTCATGGGGTCTCCCTCTGGTAGGGCTCCCGAGCCCCGTCTGTGACGCGGGGAGCCGTGCGACCGGCCACGACGCGCCCGCACTCTCCGGACGCGCCACGGCCTTTGCCAACGACTTCGAGGATGCCTCAGAAGTAGGACACGATCTGACCTACATCCCTCCTACCTTACGAACATGACCTCGCCAAACAGCACCCCCGCACCCTTCGGCCCGGAGGCCGCCCCGGCGGCGGACCGCCGCCGCTGGTACGCGCTCGCCATCGTGATGACCGCGGCCTTCATGGACCTGGTCGACGTCACGATCGTCAACATCGCGATCCCGTCGATCCAGCGGGACGCGGGCGCGTCCTTCAGCCAGATCCAGTGGATCACGGCGGGTTACGCGCTCGCCTTCGCCGCGGGACTGATCACCGGCGGGCGGCTCGGTGACATCCACGGCCGCAAGCGCCTCTTCCTCGTCGGCATCGGCGGCTTCACCCTCGCGTCGGCGCTCTGCGGCTTCGCGGTGAACCCGGACATGCTGGTCGCCTCCCGGATCCTCCAGGGCGCCATGGCCGCGCTGATGGTGCCGCAGGTCCTGTCGATCGTGCACGCCACGTTCCCGGCGCACGAGCGCGGCAAGGTCTTCGGACTGTTCGGCGCGGTCGTGGGTCTGGGCGCGGTCTCCGGCCCCCTCTTCGGCGCGCTGCTCACGGAGTGGAACCTGTTCGGTCTGGAATGGCGGCCGATCTTCCTCATCAACCTGCCGGTGGGCATCGCGGGCCTGATCCTGGGCCGGAAGTTCATCACCGAGTCCAAGGCCCCGCACGCCCTGAAGCTCGACCTCGTCGGCGTCGCGCTGGTCACCCTCGGTCTGCTGATGCTGCTCTACCCGCTCATCCGCGGCCGCGAGCTGGGCTGGCCGGCGTGGGGGTACGTCTCGATGGGCGGCGCCCTCGTGGTCTTCGGGGCCCTGGTGGCGTACGAGAAGAGGAAGGCCGCGCGTGACGGATCGCCTCTCGTCGAGCTGTCCCTGTTCAAGGTGAAGAGCTTCGCGGCCGGCATCGCCGTACAGACCGTCTTCGGGATCGGCCTCGGCATCTTCTTCCTGGTCTGGACGCTCTACATGCAGGCCGGCCTCGGCTGGTCCCCGCTGCGGGCGGGACTGACGGGCGTCCCCTTCTCGATCGCGGTCTCGCTGGCGGCCGGGCTGTCGGTGCAGCAGCTGGTGCCCCGGTTCGGCCGGAAGGTGCTCCAGGCGGGCGCGCTCACCATGGCCGCCGGCGTCCTGCTCTACATCTGGGAGTCGGAGCGGTACGGCATGTCCATCGCCTCCTGGCAGATGGCCCTCCCGCTGGTCGTCATGGGCCTGGGCATGGGCCTGATCGTCGCCCCGCTGACGGACGCGATCCTCTCCGAGGTGCCGCGTGAGCACTCCGGCTCGGCGTCCGGCCTGATCAACACCGTCCAGCAGATGGGCAACGCCCTCGGCCTCGGCCTGGTCTCCGTCGTCTTCTTCGGCACGATGTCCGACCACCTGGCCGGCCCCGAGGTGGGTCCCGCGTTCGTCGACGCCTTCCAGTACGCGCTGGTCTGGGTCGTCGTCGTGATGACGGCCATCTTCCTCCTGATGTTCGCCCTCCCGAAGCGTCCCGCCCAGCACGTGGAGGGGGCGGAGACCGCCGAGGTCCTGCCCGCCAAGGAGCCCGAACTCGTGGGCTGAGCAAAGCGGTTCACCGATCCGGCGCTTCGAGGCCCGGCCCCTTCCGGGGCCGGGCCTCGCGTCATCCCACGGTCGGCCTCACGCCACCCCAGGGCCGGGCTTCGCGCCACCCCAGGGCCGGGCTTCGCGCCACCCCAGGGCCGGGCTTCGCGCTCCGCGGTCGAGCGACAACCGTCTGATGTCCGTTCATGCCCACTCGATGCCCGAACCTGTTTACTTTCCCGAAATCCGAGCGTAGCCTCCGAGTGAAACCACAGGTTCGGGCACAGGGTGGAGGCGAACGGGCATGTACGCACCTGAGCGGCAGCAGGAGATCCTCCGGCTCGCGCGTGACGGTGGCCGCGTGGACGTGGTGTCACTGGCCGAGGAGTTCCAGGTCACGGCCGAGACCATCCGGCGCGACCTGAAAGCCCTCGACCGCGCGGGACTGCTGCGCCGGGTCCACGGGGGCGCCATACCGGCCGGACGGCTCGACTTCGAGCCCGACCTCGCCGAGCGCGAGACCACCGCCGCCGACGAGAAGGACCGCATCGCCAAGGCGGCCCTCGCCGAGCTGCCCGACAAAGGCACGATGATCCTCGACGCGGGCACGACCACGGCCCGCCTCGCCGGGGCCCTCCCGCTGGAGGCCACCCTCACCGTCGTGACCCACAGCCTGCCCATCGCGGCCCGCCTCGCCGACCATCCCGGCATGCAGCTCCACCTCATCGGGGGCCGCGTCCGGCACCGTACACGCGCGGCCGTCGACGCCTGGGCGCTGCGGGCCTACGGAGAGATCCGCGCCGACGTCGTCTTCCTCGCGGCGAACGGCTTCTCCGCCGAACACGGCCTGACCACCCCGGACCTCGCCGAGGCCGCCGTGAAGCGCGCCGCCCTCGCCGCCGCACGCCGCGTCGTGCTGCTCGTCGACTCGGCCAAGCACGGACAGGAACACTTCGCACGCTTCGGCGACCTCAGCGAAGTGGACCTGCTGATCACCGACAGCGGGCTGAGCCCCGAAGACGCGACCGCCATCGAGCGCGGCGGCACGGAAGTAGTGCGCGCATGATCCTCACCGTCACCCCGAACCCCTCCCTGGACCGCACGTACGAGGTCCCGTCGCTCGACCGGGGCGAGGTCATCCGGGCCACCGGAGAGCGCATGGACCCGGGCGGCAAGGGCGTCAACGTCTCGCGGGCGGTCGCCGCCGCCGGCCGGCGCACCGTCGCGGTCCTGCCGCTCGGCGGAGCCCCGGGCGCCCTCGTCGCCGACCTCCTCGACGCACAGGGCATAGAGGTCGCACCGGTCCCGGTCGCCGGGGCCACCCGCTCGAACATCGCCCTCGCCGAAGCGGACGGCGTCCTCACGAAGATCAACGCCCCCGGACCCGAACTGACCCCCGCCGAGGAGGAGTCCCTCCTGGAGGCCGTACGCGAACAGTCCCGCGACGCCGACTGGATCGCCTGCTGCGGCAGCCTGCCGCGCGGCCTCGCACCCTCCTGGTACGCGGAACTCGTCGCCCGAGCCCACCAGGCGGGCGCCCGCATCGCGCTGGACACCTCGGGACCGGCGCTGCTCGCTGCACTGCGCGAGCGCCCCGACGTCGTCAAGCCGAACATCGAGGAGCTCGCCGAAGCGGTCGGCCGCCCGCTCGCCACGGTCGGCGACGCGGTCAAGGCCGCCGAAGAACTACGGGAGCTGGGCGCGCGCGCCGTGCTCGCCTCCCTCGGCGCGGACGGACAGCTCCTCGTCGGCGAGGAAGGCGTGTGGTTCGCGAGCGCCCGCGTCGACGTCGTACGCAGCAACGTGGGCGCCGGTGACTCCTCGCTCGCCGGATTCCTCATCGCCGGGGGAAGCGGACCCCGCGCGCTCGCCTCCGCCGTGGCCCACGGCGCGGCCGCCGTCCAACTGCCGGGCAGCGAGATGCCGAGCCCGTCGGACCTGGACCCGGCCGCGGTGACGATCACCTCGGAAATCCCGGTGGACCGCGTACTGACGGAGCCGGCGCCATGAGAGCCGGCGCCGTGAGAGCCGACGGCGTGAGAGTCGGCGTCGCGGAGAGCCCTCTCGCGAGGAACCGAGGCACGGTCCCGACGCGACGGGGACTCCCCTTACCCGCCGCGACCTCGACCGTGGTGACCGCAGAGGCAACAGCGGAAACGACGGCAACAGCAACAGCAACAGCAACAACGACAGCAGCGACCACGGCCGCGCGGGGGCGGGGCCACTCCGGCCCCGCCATATCCACCCACCCCGTATCCCCGCACCCCGCAGCCACCGCGGTCCTCGACCGCAGCCTCGACTGCGGCACCCCCGTCACCACCCCCGTCCCCACCCTCGCCCACAACTCTCCCCGGGCGATACGCGTGCGAAGGAGCCCGCGATGAGCGAGATGATCACCGCGGACCTGGTCGATCTCGACCTGTCCGCCGATACGAAGGAAGCGGCGGCCCGCGCCCTCGCCGAGCGCATGGTGTCCCTGGGGCGGGTGACCGACCTGGACGGATTCCTCGCCGACGTCGCCGCCCGCGAGGCCCAGATGCCGACCGGCCTCGACGGCGGCATCGGCATCCCGCACTGCCGCAGCGAACACGTCACCGAGCCGACCCTGGCCTTCGGACGCAGCGCGGCCGGGATCGACTTCGGCGCCCCCGACGGCCCGGCCGACCTGATCTTCCTGATCGCCGCACCGGCCGGGGCGGACGACGCCCACCTCACCATCCTGTCGTCGCTGGCCCGCCAGCTGATGAACGCCGAGTTCACGTCCGCCCTGCGGTCGGTGGGCGACGCGACGGCCGCGGCGGCCCTCATCCGCGGCGACGAAACCCCCGCCTCCGCGGCCGGTCCCGGCTCCGAGCCCGACACGGCAGAGGCCGGCAGCGGGGCTGGGACCGGGCCCGAGTCCGCCTCGACCGACGCGGAGCCGACTCCCGCCGCGTCCCCGACCGCAGCGGCGCCCCCGGCCCCGGCGGCCACGGACGGCGCCACCACCACGGCCTCCACCGCCCCAGCCACGCCCGCCGCATCCGACACATCCGCCGCGCCCGCCGCATCCGCCGAGCAAAGCGGCGGCAGGCCCTTCCGCATCGTCGCCGTCACCTCCTGCCCCACCGGCATCGCGCACACCTACATGGCGGCCGAGTCGCTGGAGAACGCGGGCCGCGCGGCCGGTGACGTCGAGGTCGTCGTCGAGACCCAGGGCTCGGCCGGCTTCACCCGGCTCGACCCGGCGGTCATCGCCGCCGCGGACGGCGTGATCTTCGCGCACGACATGCCCGTACGGGAGAAGGACCGGTTCGCCGGAAAGCCCACCGTGGACGTCGGCGTCAAGGCGGGCATCAGCAAGGCCGCCGAACTGATCGCACAGGTCCGCGACAAGGCCGACCGCGGCGAGGTCACGGCGGCCGCCCGGCCCGGCGGCGGCACGCCGGTGCAGCGCGCCGGCGAACCCGGCGAGGGCTACGGCACGAAGCTCCGCAAGTGGCTGATGTCCGGCGTGAGCTACATGGTCCCCTTCGTGGCCGCGGGCGGTCTGCTCATCGCCCTCGGGTTCGCCATCGGCGGCTACCAGATCAACGAGGCCAAGCCGGTCACCGAAGTGTTCAACTGGGGCCAGATCGACAGCTGGGCCGCGCTGCTCTTCCAGATCGGCGGCGTCGCCTTCGGCTTCCTGATCCCCGTCCTCGCCGGATACATCGCCTACGGCATGGCCGACCGTCCCGGCCTGGTACCCGGATTCGTCGGCGGAATGATCTCGGCCAACATCGCCGCGGGCTTCCTCGGCGGCCTGGCCGCGGGTCTGCTGGCCGGCGGTGTCGTCCTCGCCATCCAACGGATCAAGATCCCACCGGTGCTGCGCGGCATCATGCCGGTGGTCGTGATTCCGCTGGTCTCCTCGATCATCGTCGGCTTCCTGATGTTCATCGTGATCGGCAAGCCCATCGCCGAGGCACAGAAGGCCATGACGGACTGGCTCTCCGGCCTCTCCGGCACCAACGCCGTCCTCCTCGGCGTGCTGCTCGGCCTGATGATGTGCTTCGACCTCGGCGGCCCGGTCAACAAGGTCGCCTACGCCTTCGCCACCGGCGGCATCGCGGTCCAGGACCCGAGCGGGTCCGCGATGAAGATCATGGCGACGGTCATGGCGGCCGGCATGGTCCCGCCGCTGGGCATGGCCCTGGCCACCACGATCCGCAAGAAGCTGTTCACCACGGCCGAGCGGGAGAACGGCAAGGCCGCCTGGGTCCTCGGCGCCTCCTTCATCTCCGAGGGCGCGATCCCCTTCGCGGCCGCCGACCCGCTGCGGGTCATCCCGGCCTCGATGGCGGGCGGCGCGGTCACCGGCGCACTGACCATGGCCTTCGGCTCGACGCTGCGCGCCCCGCACGGCGGCATCTGGGTCACCTTCCTGATCGGCAAGCCGTTCCTGTACCTGCTGGCCATCGCGGTCGGTACGGCGGTCACGGCCGGCCTGGTCATCGTCCTGAAGGGCATGCGAAAGCAGGCGCCGGGCGACGGCACGGAGAAGACCCCCGAGGCCCCCACGGCGTCTCAGGCGAAGGAGCCGATCGCGGCCTGAACACTCGCTCAGCACTCACCACTCAGCACTGAGTGCTGAGCGCTCACCACTCACCACTCAGCACTCGACCGAGAGCAAGAAACGACTGTGGCCCGGGACGGCGAAGTCCCGGGCCACAGCGGCGCCCCAGCAAGGAGAGTCGGGCCCTCCGGCGGAATCCCGCCTAACCGCCGGAGGCCCGGCGCTCCATGGCCTGCCGTGCGTCCTCCTCCGAGGGATACACCTCGCACATGTGCCGCCCGTCGGGCGTGGCCGTGTGCTCGACCTCCCACAGGGACAGCTCACGGCCGTCGCGGAGCAGGAAGGCGTGCTCGTAGAGCGAGTAGCACAGCCCTCGCCGACCGGCCCGGCACGGCCGCCCGAAAGCCTGGGTGATCTGGTGCGCGAACGCCAGCCGAAGCAGCTCGGCCATGTCCTCGCCCGGCCGGTCCGTGTTCTCCGCGCGGCGCAGCAGCCGCCGGCCGTGGTCCGCCGAGCCGTCCGCGACATACGAGTGCAGCGGCTCGGCGACGGCCGACAACCGCACCATCACGGGCAGTTCGAAGTCGGGCGCATCCGACGGCAGCGGCAGCCGAGCCGTCGCGGTACGCAGCTCTTCCTCGTCCTCGTACACCTCGTGCTGGGTGTCACGGCCCGGCGCGGTGTTGTGGACCAGCTCCCAGAGCGTGGACGCGCTCCCATCGGCGAGCAGCCAGGTATGGCGGTACGTCTCGCGGTGCAGCCCCGCGCTGTGATGCGCGGAGTGCAGTGAACTGTCGTGGGCCAGCGCCCGGTCGAGCCGCCGTATGGTGTCGTCCGACAGCTCGAAGGAGTTCAGGGCGCGACCGAGGAGTCGCGCGAGATGCTCCTCCGGAGACTCGGGCGACTCGGGTGGCTCGTACGCTGCCGTCTCGTACGGAACGCTCAAGGCTTCTCCCGGCGTTGCTGCATGTCACCTTGTGGGTGCATACCGTAGCCCCTCGGTCGGACATCATGCCCGGGAACCGAGAAAACGTACGCCCAGAAAACGCCGGGGCCGCGCGACAAGTTCCTGCGCGGCCCGACGGAACCTCAAAACCCTGTGGTCAGAGGGCGCTTCCGGCAGTCCAGGCACTCCATGCCATGTTCCAGCCGTTGAGGCCGTTGTCCGGCGCCACCGTCTTGTCGGGGGAGTTCCTGACCGTCACGACGTCCCCGACGAGCGAGTTGTCGAAGAACCACTTGGCGGTCGTGTCGCCACCGGCCCCCCGCACGTCCGCCAGCCCGATGCAGCCGTGGCTGGTGCCCTGCTTCCCGAAGGGCGGATTGCCCTTGTTGTACCAGTAGTTGCCGTGAATGAACGTCCCCGAGGTCGTCAACCGCATCGCGTTCGGAACATCCGAGATGTCGTACTCCCCGCCGTAGCCGACCGTGGACCCGTTCATCCGTGTCTGCCGGAACTTCTCGGAGATCACCATCTGCCCGTTGTACGTGCTGTTCTCCGGGCTGCCCGCCGAGATGGGGATCGTCCTGACGGTCTTCCCGTCGCGTACGACCTTCATGGTCTGTGTGGCGACGTCGACCGTGGACACCTGCGAGCGGCCGACCGTGAACGTGACCGTCTTGTCCTGCACGCCGTAGACGCCGTTCGCGCCCTCCACCCCGTCCAGGTCGACCTTCATCGTGACCTTGGAACCGGCCTTCCAGTACGCCTCGGGCCGGAAGTCCAGCCGCTGCGTACCGAACCAGTGCCCGACCACCTTCTGGCCACTGCTGGACGTGACCCGGATGTGCGACTGCACGTCCTTCTTGTTGCTGATCGCCTTGTCGAACGTGAAGGACACGGGCATCCCGACCCCGACCTTCGTCCCGTCGTCGGGCGTGTACGTCCCGATGAAACTGTTGTCCGTCGACACGGTGGTGAAGATGGAGTTGGCCGCCGCCGTCTTCCCGTCCGCATCCTTGGCAGTGGCGGATATCTGGTACTTCGTCCCTCGCTCCAGCTGCTCCTCGGGCTTCCAGCTCTTCCCGTTCGCCGCGATGACCCCCGGTACGGCCGTGCCCGTCGCCGACGCCGTCATCTTCACCTCGGTCAGCTTCCCGTCGCTGACCTTCACACCGGTCGAGTTGATCGACGCCCCGGTCGAACCGTCCTTCGCGGAGATCACGACCTCGGGCGCGGAGGCCTTGGCCCCACCGGACTTGTCGTCGGTCCTGTTGTCGGCCTTGGCGTCGCCGCCGCACGCGGTGAGGGTCAGGGCGCCGACCATCAGGGCGGCACATGCCGCCAGCGTGCGCCTCGCTGTTGTGTCCGGCGTTGTCACGGGCTGCTCCAGGAAGTTGCGGTTGGGGACGATCCGCTCCGGTCCGTGGAGAAGATTCGTGGAGAAGGAGGGGCACACGCACCTCCCGGGTTCCCCCAACCCGCCCCGAACGCCCTCACGTGACAGAGTCGGGACAATCCCACACCCGACAACCACCTTGGCCCGGCAACATCTTGGCCCGCCC
>NZ_JAHRIB010000163.1 GCF_019090165.1 Streptomyces sp. BV286 | reverse complement strand
TCTCCGCGGCGGCCGGCTTCGGGGCCGGCGGGCGCGGTGCTGCCGGACCCGGACGGGCGGCCTGCGCGGGAGAGGGGGCACCCGGCCTGGCCGGTGCGGCCTTGCGCGGGGCGGGCTTGCCGCCGCCGTTGCCCTGCTGCAGGGCGTCGGTCAGCTTGCGTACTACGGGCGCCTCGATCGTCGAGGACGCCGAACGGACAAATTCACCGAGTTCTTGGAGCTTGGCCATGACGACCTTGCTCTCCACCCCGAACTCCTTGGCGAGTTCGTATACCCGGACCTTAGCCACTTCGCTCCTTTTAGGTCCGGGTTGCGTCCGGACCGTCGCTACTTCATGGGCGTACTCATCGCGTGCTCATCGAGTGCTCATCGCAATCTCGACCTACTTCCAACTCGCGGGGTACCAGGGCCGCACGGGGTTCCGTGCGACACGTTTTACGGTGTTGCCTGCTCAGCAACTGTCTGTCGCTCGACGTAATGGCGCAACGCCTTTGTGTCGAGCGCTCCCGGGGCACGCAGCGCCCTCGTGAACGCCCGGCGGCGGACCGCCAGGTCGAGACAGACCAGGGCGGGGTGTACATACGCACCCCGGCCGGGCAGCGTACCGCGAGGATCGGGGACGCATTCGCCCTCGGCCGCAACGGTACGCAGCAGATCGGTCTTGGCCGCTCGCTCCCGGCACCCCACACAGGTGCGTTCAGGGCATGCGCGGGCATGCGTCCGGCCAGACACTCTTAAGTCTACCTCCCTGCACCGACCTCACCCCTTTGGGGCAAGTATCGAACAGTTGCCGCGCACGAAACTGTCGTGATCTGAGCCACCTGCGGCTTGGATCTATTCCCCGGTACGTTCCCGGGTGCGTTCGCCGGGCCCTTCACCGCCCTGCTCACCGGTCTGCTCGGTGTCCGGGCGGATGTCGATGCGCCAGCCGGTCAGACGGGCGGCGAGCCGGGCGTTCTGCCCTTCCTTGCCGATCGCCAGCGACAGCTGGTAGTCGGGGACCGTCACGCGCGCGGAGCGGGCCGCGAGGTCGACGACCTCGACCTTGGAGACCCGGGCCGGGGAGAGCGCGTTGCCCACCATGTCCGCGGGGTCGTCCGACCAGTCGACGATGTCGATCTTCTCGCCGTTCAGCTCGGCCATGACATTGCGCACGCGGCCGCCCATCGGGCCGATGCAGGCGCCCTTGGCGTTCAGGCCGGACCGGGTGGACCGGACGGCGATCTTCGTGCGGTGGCCGGCCTCACGCGCGATGGCGGCGATCTCGACGGACCCGTCGGCGATCTCCGGCACCTCGAGCGCGAAGAGCTTCTTCACCAGGTTCGGGTGGGTGCGGGAGAGCGTCACGGACGGACCGCGCACACCCTTCGCCACCCGTACGACGTACGACCGCAGCCGCATGCCGTGCTGGTACGACTCGCCGGGGACCTGCTCCTGCACCGGCAGGATGGCCTCCAGCTTGCCGATGTCGACGAGCACGTTCTTCGGGTCGCGGCCCTGCTGGACGACACCGGTGACGATGTCGCCCTCGCGGCCCGCGTACTCGCCGAGCGTCGCGTCGTCCTCCGCGTCCCGCAGGCGCTGCAGGATGACCTGCTTGGCGGTGGTGGCGGCGATCCGGCCGAAGTCCGACGGGGTGTCGTCGAACTCGCGTGCCTCCTGCCCCTCCTCCAGGTCCTGGGGGTCCTCCTTCGCCCACACGGTCACGTGGCCGGTCTCCCGGTCGAGCTTGACGCGCGCGTGGCGGCGGCTTCCCTCGGTGCGGTGGTAGGCAATGAGGAGGGCCGACTCGATCGCCTCGACCAGCAGGTCGAAGGAGATCTCCTTCTCCCGCACCAGGCCCCGCAGGGCACTCATGTCGATGTCCACGGCTACGCCTCCTCCTCTTCCTTCATGTCCTTCTCGTCCTTCTTGTCCTTGCGGCTGAACTCGACCTGGACGCGCGCCTTGGCGATGTCCTCGAAGGCGAGTCTCCTGGCGGTGGGCCTGCGCCCCTTCACGCCGGGCACCTCGACGTCCACGCCCTCGTCGTCGACCGTGATGATCCGGGCGACCAGCTCGTCACCGTCTCCCAGCTGGAACTTCACGAGACGGTCGGTGGCGCGCACGTAGTGGCGGTGTTCCGCGAGTTCGCGCTCGGCGCCGGGGGTGCCCACCTCGAGGGTGTACTCGCCCTGGCCCATGGCGTCGGTCTCGTCGAGCTTCGCCGAGAGCGCGCGGCTCACATCGGCGATGGCGTCGAGGTCGGCCCCTTCGTCGGAGTCGACGACGACGCGCAGCACACGCTTGCGTCCGACCGAGTCCACTTCGATCTCCTCGAGATCGAGTCCCTGCGAGCTGACGAGCGGTTCCAGGAGCTCTCGAAGCCTCTCGCTCTGGGTGGTGCTCATCCGGGTGACTCCTCGGCCGCGTGTGCTGTTGTGGGTAGGTCGCGTGTCAGGTCAAAGGGTATCCGGTCCCGGGGGGTGTTGCCGTCCACCGTGGCCCGTCGGGCGGCGGGGCGGCGCCGCTGGTGGGTGTGGGGGCGGTACGCGGGTACCGTGATCAAGGGCCTGCCGCCCTTTTCGTTCGAACGAGCCCTCCGAGGACGTCTGCCGTGCCGTTCACCCTGCCGTCGCGCACCCCTTCGGGGCCGCGCCGAAGGAGCCTGCTCGCCGGGGCCGCCGGTGCGGGCACCGCGCTGCTCGCCGGCTGCTCCGCCTCCGAATCCCCCTCCGAGACCACCAAGGGGAGCACGGCCGCCGCCGTGCGGGCACGCGCGCGTGCGGCCCGCGACAGCGAGCGGCTCGCGCAGCGGTACGAGGCCGTGCTCGCCGTGCATCCCACGCTGGCCGGTCGTCTGTCACCGCTGCTGGCGGATGTCGTACGGCACGCCGAGGCGTTCGGGGGCGGCGGGCGGGCCTCGGACGCGGCGTCCGCGTCGAGGTCCGCGTCGACGCCCCCCTCCCCGGGCGCCTCCCCCTCCCCCGAGGTACCGGTGGTGGAGAAGGACGCCCTCACCGGGCTCGCCGCGGCCGAGCGCGAGGTGTCGGACCGGCGCACGAAGGCGCTCATGGAGGTGCCGGGAGAGCTGGCCCGACTGCTGGCGTCGGTGGCGGCGGCCGGTGCGGTGCACGCGTTTTTGCTGACGGAGGACGAGAAGTGAGCGGTCCCGGCAGAGCCAGGGTGGAAGCGAAGGCGTCGGCGGAGCTGAAGGCCGTACAGGCCGCGCTCGGGGCCGAGCACGCCGCCGTGTACGGCTACGGGGTCGTGGGCGGCAAGATCGTCGAGGCGCGGCGGACCGAGGCGCGGGCCGCGTACGACGCGCACCGGGCACGGCGGGACGAGCTGACGCGGGACGTACGCGACCTGGGCGGGAAGCCCGCGCCGGCGGCGGCTGCCTACGCGCTTCCGTTCCCGGTGACGGACTCGGAGTCGGCGGTGCGGCTCGCCGCCGAACTGGAGGACCGCGTGGCCGGGGTGTACTCCGATCTCGTCCGGGCCGCAGACGGCGGCCGGCGGCGCGCGGCGGCGGGCGCCCTGCGCGAAGCGGCGGTGCGGGCGGTGCGCTGGCGCGGTGAGAGCGTAGCCTTCCCTGGTCTCGCCGAGCGGTCGGCCACGTCCACCGCGTCGGCGACCGGAACCGGGTGACGCATACAGGAAGGAAACGACTCGCGCATGGCTTTCGAACCGCCGCAGCGTCTCGTCAAGGCGCTCGGCGAGGCGGCACCGGGCGCTGACGACTGGCTGGAGAAGCTGCCACAGGCGGCTCAACAGGCCGTCGCGCTACGCGAGTCGACCGTGGAGCGTGTGCAGGTTCCCGGCGGACGCAGCAGCCTGGTGGTCCTCGTCCGGCTGCCGGACGGCACTCCCGCCGTCCTGAAGCTCGCGCCGCGCCGGGCCCGCCCCGAGAGCGAACGGGCCGCGCTGGCGCACTGGGACGGCCTGGGCGCGGTACGCCTCCTGGAGCCGGCCGGCGCCGAGGGCGTCCTGCTGCTGGAGCGGCTGCATCCCGATGTGTCGGTGCGGTCGCTTCCGGAGGCCAAGTCGATGCTGGAGGCGGCGGGCGCCCTGCGCAGGCTGTGGGTCGAGCCGCCGGCCGGGCATGTCTTCGAGACGGTGGCCGAGCGGACCGGCCGGCAGGCCGAGGCGATGCGGGCGGGCGCCGACGCGGAGGCGATGCCCCTGGTGGACGCGGCTCTCGCGGTCCGCGAGGAACTGCTGGCGTCCGCGCCCGCGGCCCGCCTGCTGCACGGCACCTTCCGCCAGAGCAAGGTCCTGGCCGGCGAGCGGAGCCCCTGGCTGGCCGTGGGTCCCGACCCGGTGGTCGGAGAGTGCGCCTTCGATCTGGCCCGGCTGGTCCGTGACCGGGTCGAGGACCTGATCGCCTCGCCGTCCGGCGCCGCGACCACCCGGCGCCGGGTGAAGCGCCTCGCGGAGTCCCTGGACGTGGACCAGGAGCGGCTGCGCGGCTGGACCCTGTTCCGGGCCGTGGAATCGGGCGTACGGGCCCGGCGCGTGGGCCGGTCGCGGGACGCCGAGCTGCTGCTGGAGTTCGCCGACTGGCTGTAGGCCCGGCCGGCCCGGGGGCCGCCCGCTCAGGGGCGGCTCCCGGGCGCCGGTCACTTCGCCGTCAGGCGGGCGATGGCCTCGTCCACCGTCAGCTCCTCGCGCTCACCGGTGCGGCGGTCCTTCAGCTCCAGGACGCCGTCGGCCGAACGCCGGCCGGCCACCAGGATCTTCGGTACGCCGATGAGCTCGGCGTCCGTGAACTTCACGCCGGGCGACACACCCGCGCGGTCGTCCACGAGGACGCGTACGCCCGCCGCGCCCAGCTTCTCCGAGACGTCGAGCGCCAGCTCGGTCTGGAGGGCCTTGCCCGCCGCGACGACGTGGACGTCGGCCGGGGCGATCTCGGCGGGCCAGACGAGGCCCTGCTCGTCGGCGTGCTGCTCGGCGAGCGCGGCGACGGCACGCGAGACACCGATGCCGTACGAGCCCATGGTGACGCGGACCGGCTTGCCCTGCTTGCCGAGCACGTCGAGCTGGAGGGCGTCGGCGTACTTGCGGCCGAGCTGGAAGATGTGGCCGATCTCGATGGCGCGGTCCAGCTTGAGGCCGGTGCCGCAGGACGGGCAGGGGTCGCCCTCCCTTACGACGACCGCGTCCACGTACGTGTCGACCTCGAAGTCACGGCCCGCGACGACGTTCTTCGCGTGCACGCCGTCCTTGTTGGCGCCGGTGATCCAGGCGGTGCCGGGGGCGACGCGCGGGTCGGCGAGGTAGCGGACCTTCTCCAGGCCCTGCGGGCCGACGTATCCGCGTACGAGGTCGTCGCGGCCCGTGAAGTCCTCGGCCGTGACGAGCTCGACGGCGGCGGGGGCGAAGTGCGCCTCCACCTTGTCCATGTCGACCTCGCGGTCGCCGGGGACGCCGATGGCGACGATCTCGCCGTCCACCTTGACCAGGAGGTTCTTGAGCGTGGCGGAGGCGGCGACCTCCAGGTACGCGGCGAGCGTCTCGATGGTCGGGGTGTCGGGGGTGGGGATCTCTTCGAGAGCGGGCACGGCCGAACCGTCCACCGGCTGGAGCGCGTATGTGATCGCCTCGGTGTTGGCCGCGTAGTCGCAGTGGGGGCAGTCGGCGAAGGTGTCCTCGCCGGCCGCGGCCGGAGCGAGGAACTCCTCGGACTTGGAGCCGCCCATGGCGCCCGCGGTGGCCGCGCAGATGCGGTAGTCCAGACCGAGGCGCGCGAAGATCTTCTGGTACGCCTCGCGGTGCAGGGCGTACGACTGGGCCAGGCCCTCGTCCTCGGTGTCGAAGGAGTACGAGTCCTTCATCAGGAACTCGCGGCCGCGCAGGATGCCGGCGCGCGGGCGGGCCTCGTCGCGGTACTTGTTCTGGATCTGGTAGAGGATGACGGGCAGGTCCTTGTAGGACGTGCACTGGTCCTTGACCAGGAGGGTGAAGATCTCCTCGTGGGTGGGGCCGAGGAGGTAGTCGCCGCCCTTGCGGTCGTTCAGGCGGAACAGCTCGGGGCCGTACTCCTCCCAGCGGCCGGTCGCCTCGTAGGGCTCCTTCGGCAGCAGGGCGGGGAGCGTGACCTCCTGGGCGCCGATGGCGTCCATCTCCTCGCGGACGACCCGCTCGACGTTGGCGAGGACCTTCTTGCCCAGCGGCAGCCAGGACCACAGGCCGGCGGCGGTGCGGCGCACGTAGCCGGCGCGCACCAGCAGTTTGTGGCTGAGCACCTCGGCGTCCGCCGGGTCGTCACGCAGTGTCTTGACCATCAAACGGGACATGCGCTGGACCTGGGCCATGGTTCTCGACTCCTGCTGCGTAAGGGTGATGGCTAAGCCGTGCCGGGCGGTGCGGGGGGCGTGCCCCACGTGCCCGGGGACCGCTTAGGAGGTTAGCCGGGGGTCCGCCGTCGCCGGAAATCGATTGTCGGCGGCCGGGGGCCTCAGCGTCGCCGCAGGGGCAGCGGGGCGCCCATCACCGCGTACGGCTTCGGTGCGCTGGGGAACAGGACCTGCCTGGCCAGGTCCTCGTAGCCGAGCGAGCGGTACAGGCCGCGCGCCGGGCTCTCCGTGTCGATGGCCGAGAGGATCGAACGCGGTTCGGTGGCGCTGTCCGTGATGGTGGTGATCAGGGCGCGGCCGATCCCGCGGTTCTGGAAGTCGGGGTGGACGTGCAGTTCGGTGATCACGAAGGAGTGGTCCAGCCAGTCGTCGTACCCCTGACCCCGCAGGTACGGCTCGACGACGGTGGACCACCAGTGCGTGCGGTCGTTGGGCATGCCGTAGACGAAGCCGGCGAGCCGTCCGTCACCGGCCCCGGTCGCGCCGAGCGCGCGGGCACCGGGGAAGGTGAGGTGCCGGAGCACGATCTGGCGTCGTACGGCGATCTCGTCCGCGCCGAGTCCGAAGGCCACGGCCTGGACGGTCAGCGCCTCGTCGATCCGGGCGGCCAGGTCCAGCGGGCCGATGACGACATCGTCGGGCGTCAGGGGGCCCTGACCGGGGAAGGACAGCATGCCCGGAGACTACCCGGGCGTATTCGTCCGGGGGCGTGGCGGACCGAGGGTTGTCCTGTTGGCGCGGGTCCGCGATGGCCGGTAGTACCCGTGCGGCCGGGCCGCGGAGGTCACGGCTCCTCGCCCCGGCAGGGGGCGCACTCCTCAGAAGAGGATGCTCATGAAGGCGCCGACCTCCTGGAAGCCCACTCTGCGGTAGGTGGCCCGGGCGGCCGTGTTGAAGTCGTTGACGTAGAGGCTGACGACCGGGGCGACGTCCGCGAGGGCGTAGCGCAGGACGGCCGCCATGCCGGGGGCCGCGAAGCCCCGGCCGCGGTACTCGGGGGCGACCCAAACACCCTGGATCTGGCAGGCCTGCGAGGTCGCGGCGCCGATCTCCGCCTTGAAGACGACTCGGCCGTCGCGGTCGAGGCGGGCGAACGAGCGTCCGGAGCCGACGAGTTCGGCGACCCTCGCCTGGTAGAGGAGACCGCCGTCGCCCGCGAGCGGGGAGACGCCGACCTCCTCGGTGAACATCGCCACGCACGCCGGCATGATCGCCTCCATCTCGTCCTTGCGGATGCGGCGGACGTACGGATCCGGGGCGATGTGGGAGGGGAGCCGGTCGGCGACCATCAGGGGCTGGTGCGGCCGGATCTCGCGGGCGGGGCCCCAGTTCGGTTCGAGGAGGCGCCAGAGCTGGGCCGTGGCCTCGGAGGGGCCGACGATGGAGGAACAGCGGCGGCCCGCCCTGCGGGCGCGGTCCGCGAAGGCCCGTACGGCCCGGGGGGTCGCGCAGATCGGGACGAGGTTCGCGCCGGCGTAACAGAGGGACGTGAGCATGCCGTCCTCGTACCAGCCCCACATCTCGCCGCCGAGGCGCCAGGGGTCCAGGCCCGCGACCTGTACGCGGGAGGACACGAAGGCGTTCGCGACCGGCTCGCGGTCGAGGACGGCGAGTGCGGCGTCCAGGTCACTCGGTTCGAGGACCCTGGTGGTCGTCTGCGTCAACACGTACGGGGCCTTCACCATCAGGTCTGCTGGTCTCCGCACTGTACCTGGGGAAGATGTGCCACGCCGCACAGTGGCTCCGGGGAGGTTCCTCTCCGCCCCCACCGCCGTTTCCCGGCGCGGCCCCGGGGCCGCGCCACCGGGCCCGCAGTGCGCTCACGCGCTCGTCCCCGAACGCCGGACCGGCGCCGGACGAGCCTCGGACGGGCTGGATCCTTCAGCCCGTCCGGAGTTGGTGGACCGTGAGGTCAGCCCGCCACCGACACCGAGGGCTCGCCGGAGGCGATTCCGTCCGCCTCCATCTGCTCGGCGATCTTCATCGCCTCCTCGATCAGCGTCTCGACGATCTTCGACTCGGGGACGGTCTTGATGACCTCGCCCTTGACGAAGATCTGGCCCTTGCCGTTGCCGGAGGCGACACCGAGGTCGGCCTCGCGGGCCTCGCCCGGTCCGTTCACGACGCAGCCCATGACCGCGACGCGCAGCGGCACCTCCATGCCCTCAAGACCCGCGGTGACCTCCTCGGCCAGCTTGTAGACGTCGACCTGGGCGCGCCCGCAGGACGGGCAGGAGACGATCTCCAGGCGGCGCTGCTTGAGGTTCAGCGACTCCAGGATCTGCATGCCGACCTTGATCTCCTCGACCGGCGGGGCCGAGAGGGAGACGCGGATGGTGTCGCCGATGCCCTCGGAGAGCAGCGCGCCGAAGGCCACCGCGGACTTGATCGTGCCCTGGAAGGCGGGCCCCGCCTCGGTCACGCCGAGGTGCAGCGGGTAGTCGCACGCGGCGGCCAGCTGGCGGTAGGCGTTGACCATGACGACCGGGTCGTTGTGCTTGACCGAGATCTTGATGTCCTGGAAGCCGTGCTCCTCGAAGAGCGAGGCCTCCCAGAGCGCGGACTCGACCAGCGCCTCGGGCGTCGCCTTGCCGTACTTCTGGAGCAGGCGCCGGTCGAGCGAACCGGCGTTGACGCCGATGCGGATCGGCGTGCCGGTGTCCTTGGCGGCCCGCGCGATCTCCTTGACCTGGTCGTCGAACTGCTTGATGTTGCCGGGGTTCACGCGGACCGCGGCGCAGCCGGCGTCGATCGCGGCGAACACGTACTTCGGCTGGAAGTGGATGTCCGCGATCACCGGGAGCTGCGACTTGCGGGCGATGGTGGCGAGCGCGTCCGCGTCGTCCTGTGTGGGGCACGCCACCCGCACGATCTGGCAGCCGGCCGCGGTCAGCTCGGCGATCTGCTGGAGGGTGGCGCCGATGTCGGACGTACGCGTGGTCGTCATCGACTGCACCGAGACGGGTGCGTCTCCGCCCACCGCCACGGTTCCGACCTGGATCTGCCGGCTCTTGCGGCGCTCGGCGAGCTTGGTCGGAACGGACGGCATGCCGAGTGAAATCGCAGTCATCTGCTGTGCAACCCCAAGGTAAGGATTCGGTCGGTCCCGAAAGCTGACGGGCTCCAGTCATCGAGATTACGGCACCCCCGCAGGCGGGAGCACATCACGCAGGCAGGTCCACCCATAGGAGGACGGCCGGGCATGCAGCATGCCCGGCCGTCGTGAACTCCGTGCGACTAGGAGATTCTCACCGGATTGACCACGTCGGCGATCAGCACCAGGATCGTGAAGCAGATGAAGATCCCGGCCACCACGTAGGCGACGGGCATCAGCTTCGCCACGTCGAACGGACCGGGGTCCGGCCGCCGCAGCACCTTCGCCGCGTTGCGCCTCAGCGACTCCCACAGGGCGCCCGCGATGTGCCCGCCGTCGAGCGGGAGCAGCGGGAGCATGTTGAAGAGGAACAGGGAGAGGTTGAAGCCCGCGACGAGGAACAGCATCATCGCGATCTGGTTCTCCGGCGGGATGTCGAGCGTGAAGACCTCGCCGCCGACGCGGGCCGCGCCGACCACGCCCATCGGGGAGTCCGCCTCGCGCTCGCCGTCGCCGAAGGCCGCGTCCCACAGGGCGGGGACCTTGGACGGCAGGGCGATCAGCGACTCGACGCCGTTCTGCATCATGTCGCCCATGCGGTCCACGGACTGCCCGAACGACTGCTGCACGATGCCGGAGGCGGGTGTGAAGCCGAGGAAGCCGGCGTACACGTACTTGCCCTCGACGTAGCCGCCGTCGCCGTCCGTCTTGCTGACCTGGTTGCGGATCAGGTGCGCGGACAGGTCGAGCTGCCTGCCGTCGCGCTCGACGGTGAGGGTGACGTCCTTGCCGGGGTTGGCGCGGATGTCGGACTGGAGGGCGGCCCAGTCGGTGACCTCCTTGCCGTCGAACGCGACGATCTTGTCACCGCCCTGGAGCCCGGCGGCCTTGGCGGGCGCCGCCGTGTCGCTCTTCTGGCACTCCGAGCGGTTCTCGCTCTGCTCGATGACGCAGTCGGAGACCTTGCCGACCGTGGTGGTCTGCGTCTGGATGCCGAAGGTCATCATCACGCCGAGGAAGATCGCCACGGCCAGGATCAGGTTCATGAAGGGGCCGGCGAACATCACGATCACGCGCTTCCACGGCTTGCGCGTGTAGAAGAGGCGTTTCTCGTCGCCCGGCTGGAGCTCCTCGAAGGACTGGGCCCTCGCGTCCTCGATCATGCCGCGCCACGGTGAGGTGGAGCGGGCCTCGATCTTGCCGTCCGGACCGGGCGGGAACATGCCGATCATGCGGATGTAGCCGCCGAGCGGAATCGCCTTGATCCCGTACTCGGTGTCGCCCTTGCGGCGCGAGAAGATCGTCGGACCGAAGCCGACCATGTACTGCGGCACGCGGATGCCGAAGAGCTTGGCCGTGGAGAGATGTCCCAGCTCGTGCCAGGCGATCGAGAAGAGCAGGCCGATCGCGAAGACGACTATGCCGAGGATCATCATCAGGGTCGTCATGCACGAGCCTCCGCCGTTGTCATGGCTGTCGTCCGAGCTGTTGTCCGGGCTGTCGCCCGCGCTGTCAGTTCGCGGGCCCGGGCGCGCGCCCAGGTCTCCGCTTCGAGGACGTCCGGGACGGTGAGCGAGGTTCCCGTACGGGGTGTGCCGTGCTCGGCGACGACCTCCGTGACGGTCTCCATGATCCCGGGATACGGCAGCGAGCCGTTCAGGAACGCGTCCACGCACTCCTCGTTGGCCGCATTGAACACCGCGGGGGCCGTGCCCGCGAGCTCCCCGACGTGCCGGGCGAGCCCCACCGCCGGAAACGCGTCGGTGTCGAGGGGGAAGAACTCCCAGCTCGACGCCTTCGACCAGTCGAAGGCGGGCGCCGCGTCGGGGACGCGCTCGGGCCAGCCCAGACCGATGGCGATCGGCCCGCGCATGTCGGGGGGCGTCGCCTGGGCCATCGTCGATCCGTCCGTGAACTCCACCATCGAGTGGACATACGACTGCGGGTGCACGACCACCTCAATCCGCTCGAAGGGAATGTCGTAGAGGAGGTGCGCCTCGATGACTTCGAGCCCCTTGTTGACGAGGGTCGAGGAGTTGACGGTGATGACCGGTCCCATGGCCCAGGTGGGATGGGCGAGGGCGTCCGCGGGGGTGACGGCGGCGAGCTCGGCCTTCGTACGTCCCCGGAAGGGGCCTCCGGAAGCGGTGACGACCAGCTTGCGTACGTCGGCCCTGGTGCCCGAGGCCAGCGCCTGGAACAGGGCCGCGTGCTCGGAGTCGACGGGGATGATCTGGCCCGGCGCGGCCAGCGCCTTCACCAGGGGGCCGCCGACGATGAGCGACTCCTTGTTGGCGAGCGCGAGGGTGCGGCCCGCTTCCAGGGCGGCGAGAGTGGGGGCGAGGCCGATCGAGCCGGTGATGCCGTTCAGGACGGTGTGGCCCGGGGAGGCGGCGAGGTGCGTGGCCGCGTCCGCTCCGGCGAGGAGCTCGGGCAGGGCCTCCCCCGGCCCGTACCGGGCGGACAGGGCCTCGCGCAGTGCCGGTACGGCGTCCTCGCGGGCCACGGCGACGGTCTTGACGCGGAGCCGGTGCGCCTGCTCCGCCAGGAGCTCCACCCTCCCGCCCGCCGCGGAGAGCCCGGTCACCCGGAACCGGTCGGGATGGCGCAGCACGAGGTCGATGGCCTGGGTGCCGATCGATCCGGTGGAGCCGAGGATCACGACGTCCCGTGCTCCGTGCACGGGATCGAAGACTAGATGCGGATCGGCGAGGGGGGCTGGACTGTCGCTCATCCCTCCATTGTTGCCGCAACACCGCACCGACGGGACAGGGGCGTCCCGGGAGTGCCTCGTAAGGGGCACGGAGGGGCTCTTCGGGCGAGCGGGTTGTGCGCGACCGGCGGCCCCGCACAACCCGTTCGCCGTGTCGCCGCTCGCCGCACGGATTCGGTGCGGTGAGCGGCGGCACGGGGCCGGGGCTGCGGCGCCTCCCGGGGGAGGGGTCAGCGGATGGGCCGGTGGACGTTCTCCCGTTCGGTCGCGCCCGGTGTCGCGTCGGCGATCCACGGGCCTTCGCCGGACGGGTCGACGACTCCCTCCTCCAGCCAGGTGTAGGCGCCGCCGAGGACTCCCTTGACCACCTTGCGGTCGAGATCGTCGGTGTTGGACCACAGCCGGCCGAAGAGCTCCTCCACCCGGACGCGGGACTGGCTGCAGAAGGCGTCGGCGAGCTGGTACGCCTCCCGGCCGTGCGCCTCGGTCGAGCGCAGGAGTTCGGCGCGGACACAGGCGGCGCTCATCGCGAACAGTTCGGCGCCGATGTCGACGATCCGGCCGAGGAAGCCCTGCTTGGTCTCCATCCGGCCCTGCCAGCGGGACATGGCGTAGAAGGTGGACCGGGCGAGCTTGCGGGCGGAGCGCTCCACGTACCGGAGGTGGCCGGACAGGTCGACGTGTCCGGCCGGATGGAAGTCCCCGTAGGAGCGCGGCAGTTGACCGGGGCCCGCGATCAGTTTCGGGAGCCACTTGGCGTAGAACACGCCGGCGTTCGCGCCCGCCTTCGCCTTGTCCGAGAGGGACTTCTCCCGGTCGATGAGGTCGCCGGCCACGGAGAGGTGGGCGTCGACCGCCTCCCGCGCGATCAGCAGGTGCATGATCTCCGTCGAGCCCTCGAAGATGCGGTTGATGCGCAGGTCGCGCAGGATCTGCTCGGCGGGGACGGCCCGTTCGCCGCGGGCCGCGAGGGAGTCGGCGGTCTCGAAGCCGCGTCCGCCGCGGATCTGGACCAGCTCGTCGGCCATCAGCCAGGCCATCTCGGAGCCGTACAGCTTGGCGAGGGCGGCCTCGATGCGGATGTCGTTGCGGTTCTCGTCGGCCATCTGCGACGACAGGTCGAGGACGGCCTCCAGGGCGAACGTGGTCGCCGCGATGAAGGAGATCTTCGCGCCCACGGCCTCGTGGTGGGCCACCGGCTTGCCCCACTGCTCCCGCACGGACGACCACTCGCGGGCGATCTTCAGGCACCACTTGCCGGCGCCGACGCACATGGCGGGCAGCGAGAGCCGTCCGGTGTTGAGCGTGGTGAGTGCGATCTTGAGCCCGGCGCCCTCCGGCCCGATGCGGTTCGCGGCGGGCACCCGGACCTGGTGGAAGCGGGTGACGCCGTTCTCCAGACCGCGCAGCCCCATGAACGCGTTGCGGTTCTCGACCGTGACGCCCTCCGACGCGGCCTCCACGACGAAGGCGGTGATGCCGCCCTTGTGGCCCTCGGACTTCGGCACGCGCGCCATCACGACCAGCAGGTCCGCGACGACGCCGTTGGTCGTCCAGAGCTTCACCCCGTCGAGGACGTAGTCGTCGCCGTCGGGTACGGCGCTGGTGGCCAGGCGCGCCGGGTCGGAGCCCACGTCGGGCTCGGTGAGCAGGAAGGCGGAGATGTCGGTACGGGCCAGGCGCGGGAGGAAGGCGTCCTTCTGCTCCTGGGTGCCGAAGAGCTTCAGCGGCTGCGGTACGCCGATCGACTGATGCGCGGAGAGCAGCGCGCCGATCGCCGGGTTCGCGGAGCCGACCAGGGCCAGCGCCTTGTTGTAGTAGACCTGCGTCAGACCCAGGCCGCCGTACTTCGTGTCGATCTTCATGCCGAGGGCGCCGAGCTCCTTGAGCCCGTTGATCACCTCGTCGGGGATCCGCGCCTCGCGCTCGATGAGCGCCGAGTCGATCTTGGTCTCGCAGAAGTCGCGCAGCCTGGCGAGGAATTCCTCGCCGCGCCGCGCGTCCTCGTCGGGGGGCATCGGGTGGGGGTGGATGAGATCGAGGCGGAAGCGGCCGAGGAACAGCTCCTTGGCGAAACTGGGTTTGCGCCAGTCCTGCTCCCGCGCGGCCTCGGCGACCTGTCGGGCCTCGCGTTCGGAGACAGCGGGCTGGTGGGGTGTTGCGGACAAGAGGCTCACCTCGCCGCGAATAGGGATCTTGGTCCGTTCCGTTACTCACCGGTGCTACTCGATCGTATGTACCCGATTCCGGACCCACCCACCAGTCCTCGCGCACCATTCGGGCCCCCTCCACGGACGTGCCCGCGCCGGGATCCGGCGAGCGGGCCCGCCGGGCCGCCGGACAGGGGCGCGAGGACGGCGTGCCGAGCCTCCACCCGCCCGCACCCGCGCATCAGGCCCTTCTCCCGCCCCGGTGGGCTCCCCCGTACAACCATGGAGTCGAAGCGCTTCGACAACCTATGGACACCCACTCGCCGTCAAGCTACTGTCGAGCCACCCTCACTCGCCCTTGTCCGTAACGCGCACTGTCGAAGCGCTTCACACAATGCTTGGAGAGCTGGATGGTCACCCTCGCCGAGGTCGCCCAGCATGCCGGAGTCTCGGCGAGCACGGTGAGCTATGTCCTCAGCGGCAAGCGGTCGATCTCCGTGGGCACCCGCCAGCGGGTCGAGCAGAGCATCCAGGAGCTCGGGTACCACCCCAACGCGGGAGCCCGGGCGCTGGCAAGCAACCGGTCCAACATCATCGCGCTGATGATCCCGCTCCGCACCGACATGTACGTACCCGTGATGATGGAGATCGCCATCGCGGTGACGACCTCTGCGCGCACCCACGGGTACGACGTGCTGCTGCTCACCGGCGAGGAGGGCCCCGACGCCGTGCGCCGGGTCACCGGGAGCGGGCTCGCCGACGCGATGATCCTGATGGACGTCGAGCTCGACGACGAGCGGCTGCCGCTGCTGCGCGGCACCGACCAGCCGTCCGTCCTCATCGGGCTCCCCGCCGACACCAGCGGCCTGACCTGCGTGGATCTCGACTTCCGAGCGACGGGTGCGCTGTGCGCCGAGCATCTGGCGATGCTCGGTCACCGTGACATCGCTGTCATCGGCGAGGCGCCCGCGGTCTACGAGCGGCACACGGGCTTCGCCGAGCGCACGCTCGACGGACTCCGCACCCGGTCGCGGGAGCTCGGCCTGCGGGTGCTCCACCGCCCGTGCGAGGGCGGCTTCGACGCCATGTCACTGACCCTGGCCCGGGTCTTCGACGAGCGCCCCGGCACCACGGGCTTCGTCGTGCAGAACGAGTCGGCCGTCGAGCCGCTGCTCGCGCTGCTGCGCAGGCAGGGCCGGGCGGTACCGGAGGACGTGTCGGTGATCGCGATCTGCCCGGACCAGGTCGCCGTCCAGGCGTCGGTGCGGCTGACCTCGGTGGCCATCCCCGCCCAGGAGATGGGCCGCAACGCGGTGGAGCAGCTGATCGCCAAGCTGGAGGGGCACGGCAAGGACGAAGTCGTGCTCATCGCACCCGAGTTGACGGTCCGGGCGAGCACGGGTCCCGCTCCCGCCACTTCCTGACCTCACCGCACCACCCCATCTCCCGTACGCACGAGGGGAGGTGGGGAGCCCCCGTCTGTCCCGGCCGGCCGTGCCGCCGGGGTCCTGTCGCCACTCCTTCCTTCAGGAGCACCCCGTATGAATCAGCCTGCCGAGAACCAGCCCGGAGAGCACGGAAGGCCCGGGCAGGGGTCCGCGAGTCTCGCCCAGTCCTCCCCCACCGTCGGCACGTTCCGCGAACGCGACGGCGCGCTGGAGTGGAGCGGCCGCCAGGAGACCGTACGCATCGAGCCGTGGGGTCCGGACGCCGTCCGGGTCCGGGCCAGGCTCGGCGGGCCCGTCCTGGAGGGTCTGCCCGCCGCCGTGCTCGACGAGCCGCCCGCCACGGAGGCCACCGTCAAGATCGAGGACGGGCGGGGACTGCTGACCGTCGGCGCGCTGACCGTGGAGGTCGACGCCGAGGGCCTGGTCCGCTTCGTCCGCAGCGACGACGGCACCGAGCTGCTCGCCGAGGAGCGCGCCCACTTCTGGTGGCCGGGGCCGCGCCTCTACACCCCCGTCGGCAACGGCCACCACCGTCTGGAGCAGCGCTTCGCCGCGTACGAGGGCGAGAAGCTGTACGGCCTCGGGCAGCACCAGCACGGGCTGCTCGACCAGAAGGGCGCCGTCCTCGACCTGGTCCAGCGCAACGCCGAGGTGACCATCCCGGTCCTCACCTCCAGCCGCGGCTACACCCTGCTGTGGAACAGCCCGGCGATCGGCCGCGTCGAGCTCGCGGGCAACGGCACGCGGTGGGTGGCGGACTCGGCCCGGCAGATCGACTACTGGATCACCGCGGGCCGGCCGGCCGACGCGCAGCGCCGGTACAGCGCGGTCACCGGGCGCACGCCGATGCTGCCGGAGTGGGCGGCGGGCTTCTGGCAGTGCAAGCTGCGCTACCGCACCCAGGACGAACTCCTCGGCGTGGCACGGGAGTACAAGCGCCGCGGCCTGCCCATCGACGTCATCGTGTGCGACTTCTTCCACTGGACACATCTGGGCGAGTGGAAGTTCGACCCGGCCGAGTGGCCGGACCCGGCGGCGATGCAACGGGAGCTCACGGAACTCGGCATCAAGCTCGTCGTGTCCGTCTGGCCGTCCGTCTCCCCTCTCTCCGAGAACCATCAACTGATGGAGCAGCGGGGCTGGTTCATCGGCACGCAGTACGGGCCCATGGCACACGCCGACTGGCCGGACAAGGAGGTCGCCTCCACGGTCCAGGTCGCCTTCTACGACGCGACGAACCCCGAGGCGCGTGCGTTCCTGTGGTCGCGGATCAGGGACAACTACCTGGAGCCGTACGGGATCACGTCCTTCTGGCTGGACGCCTGCGAGCCGGAGCTGAAGCCGGGATTCCAGGAGAACCTGCGCTACTGGGCGGGCCCGGGACTCGAAGTGGGCAACATGTATCCGCGCGAGAACGCCCGCACCTTCCACGAGGGCATGCTGGCGGCCGGCGAGAGCGAGGTCGTCACCCTCAACAGGTCGGCGTGGGCGGGCAGTCAGCGCTACGGGGCCGCCCTGTGGTCCGGCGACATCGGCACGGACTTCGCGACGCTGCGCCGCCAGATCGCGGCGGGTCTCAACACCTCGCTGTCCGGCATCCCCTGGTGGAACACCGACATCGGGGGCTTCCACGGCGGTGACCCGGACGACCCGGCGTACCGCGAGGTCATGATCCGCTGGTTCCAGTTCGGCGCGCTGTCCCCGCTGATGCGCCTGCACGGCTTCCGGGACCCGGGCACGCCGCTCGGCCCGGAGATGACCGGCGGCCCGAACGAGGTGTGGTCGTACGGCGAGGAGGCCGGCGCGATCCTGGAGAAGTACCTCCACCTGCGTGAGCGTCTGAAGCCGTACGTGCTGGAGGTCATGCGGGAGGCCCACGAGGAGGGGCTGCCGGTGATGCGGCCGCTGTTCCTGGAGTTCCCCGAGGACCAGGCGGCGTGGTCCGTGGACGACGCGTACCTCTTCGGCCGGGACCTGCTGGTCGCGCCGGTGCTCACGGCGGGGGCGACGGCCCGGACGGTCCACCTTCCGGCGGGCGCGCGCTGGACCGACGCGTGGACCGGCGAGTCGTACGAGGGGGGCGCGGCCGTGACCGTCGACGCGCCGCTGGAGCGTATTCCGCTGTTCCTGCGGGACGGGGCACGGCTGCCGGTGGCGGAGTGACCCCGCGGACGTGAGGGTGCGGCCGGCTCCCGGGAGGGGCCGGCCGCACCGCCGTTCACCTGCGTCGCACGGGGTCAGCTGCTGGAGACCGACATGCTGTTGGTGCGGAAGTCCAGGCCGCCCGACGACGAGGTGATCTCGAAGCCGAACTGGACGTCGCCGATGGTCTCGTTGCCCATCCAGTGCTTGGTGTCCTTGATCCACTTGAGGATCGGCAGGACGTTGACGGTGCCGGAGTTGGAGTCCGAGGTGCGCAGGAACGAGAAGACCTCGTTGGCGCCGTTGCTGCCCTTGTAGACGGACCAGGTGTGGCCGCCGAGGGTGACGTTGCCCTGCGAGGTGCCGAGCGGGCCCACGGCTCCGTTGTAGTTGACCCAGAGCATGATCTCGTAGTCGTAGTCCGTGTCCCAGATGTCGTACGACGTGTTGTACGCGCCGGACGACGGGACCGTGACGTTGTAGCTGCTGCTGAGCGAGCCGAGCGAGGTGATCGACTTGTTGATCACCTTCTTGGCGTTCGGGTAGGACTTGATGCCGCCGGTGTTGGGGTGGTTGGCGTTGACGCCCCAGTTGGTGCCGGAGTTGGCCCAGATGCACTGGCCGCCGGCGCCGCCGCCCCAGATGTTGTTGTAGAGCGTGTAGCCGTTGAGGCTGGTGTTGCCCCACTGGTCGCAGGAGTTCCAGACGGCCGCCGAGGCGGGGGCCGAGGCGAGACCGATGGTGGCGCCGAGTGCGAGGGCGGGGGCCAGGAGGGCCTTGGTGAGCCTGTTCAGGATGCGTGTTGCCATGGTGTCCCTTCCATGGGTGGGGGGATGTGGGGGATGTGTCTGCGGTGGATCTACTGCGGCCCCAGGGTCAGGACGCAGTCCTCTCCGGCGCGCAGGGAGAGCTGTCGCGCTCCGGAGAGAGTTCTGAGGTCGACACGGCAGGTGCGGGTGGGGCGCACCACCGCCCGGGCCTGCCGCGGGTTCCAGCTGAGGTCGACCACCGCGCCGAACCTCGTGGTCACGCCGAGGAGTTCACCCGCCGGGAGGGTGGCGGGCAGGGCGGGGAGGAGGACCAGCCGGTCGGGGGTCGACTGGATCAGCGCCTCGACGATCAGGGCGGGGAGGGTGTGCGCGGCGTCCGCGTTGTAGACGTCGCGGTGGGGGTAGTGCGCGCTCATGAGGGAGGCGTGGAAGTAGTCGCCCTCCAGTACCTGGCCGAGCGCGTGGGCGACCCGCTCGCCGTCGCGCAGGCGGGCCGCGACAAGGGCGTGGTGCAGGTGGCCGTGCGCGGAGTCGTTCTCGGCGCCCCGCAGTTCGAGCGCGCGGTGTGCCGCGGCGGCGAGCCCGGGGGTGTCGTAGGGGTTGATCTCGTCGTGCGGCCACACGCCGTACAGATGGCTGAGGTGCCGGTGGTCGTACGTGTCGTCGAGGCCGGGCCACGCCCACTCGGCGAGGGCGCCGTCGTCGTTGACGCGGTGCGGGGGCAGCCGCTCGGCGAGGCCGCGCCACCGGTCGGCGTCGGGGCCCGGGTGGTAGGCGGCCGCCGTGAGCAGGGCGTGCCGGGCCGCCGAGAGGTCCATGGCGGCGTTGACCGCGCCCCAGCTCGCGTTCGCCGGCCGGTTCTCCGGTGAGTAGGAGGGCACGACGACGAGCCGGCCCCGCTCGTCGGTCCGGGTGAGGAAGTCCTCGTAGAACAGGGCGACTTCGGCCAGGGCGCCGGCCAATCGCGGGTCCCGTTCCCCTCGGGTCTCGTCGTGGTCGACCAGGGGCTTGAGCAGCCAGTCGGCGCCCGCCGTCCACAGGTGCAGGGGGTACTCGCGGCTGAAGTGGTACGTGTACCCCGACTCGCCGTCCGTGTGGGGCGGGGCGACGATGCCCCGGGCACCGAAGACGGCGCGGGCGTTGTCCCGCCAGTGCGGCAACTGCCCGTGGATCAGCGTGGCGTGGGCCTCGACGACCTCGGGCAGCGCGGCGGCGACGGCCGACGCGGTCTGCAGGTTGAGGTTGGCGTCCGTGGTGAACGCCCCGGACCAGGCCGTGTCCCAGTCGCCGGTCCACAGCCCGGTGAGTCTCGGCGGGAGCATCCCGCTCGCGGACAGCAGGTGGTAGCGGCCGGCCGCGAAGAGCCGTTCGAGGAGGGCCGGGCTCTTGGGGCGCTTCAGCAGCTCGGAGCCGGGGAGCGCGCGTTCGGTGTCGTCGGCGTCGAGGGCGAGGCAGGCGCGGGCGTACGCGGTGCGGTGGAGGCGCAGGTGGCGGTCCAGGAGGGTTCCGTACGGGTCCTCGTCGTCCGGCAGCAGCTCGCGCAGGGCCTGCGCCCGTGCCACCGTGTCCAGTTCCCCGGTGTGCCGGGCGAGGCGCGTCAGCAGCAGGACCGACTCGGCTCCCGTCACGCGCAGGCCCGGCGGGGTCAGCGTCGTACGGCCGCCGGTGACCACGGCCAGCGTCACCCCCGTGTACGCGCGGTCGCTGCCGGGGTAGCGGGCGCGCAGGGTGAGTACGGCGCCCTCGGGGGTGAGGACCGTGCCCTCGCTGACGCCCAGCCCGCCCGGGGCGCCGGGGAGCCGGTGGTCCAGCGCGATGTCCAGGGTGAGCCCCGGCGAGGTCACGTACTGGACGATCACGTCGTCGGCGCGCGAGACGAAGACCCGGCTGCGCCAGCCCGCGCAGACCGAGTCGGCGACACCCGTGGTGAAGTCGACCGAGCGGCGGTAGCCGCGTTCCCCGTCGGACGGCCGTCGCAGCCGCACCTGGAAGGCGGGGTGGAAGGGCTGCACCCACTGCAGGGGGCGCCCGTCCGTGAAGTCCTCGGCCGCGGCTCGGTCGCCCGCGAGCAACCGGTCCTGGAGGGCGGGCAGTTCGGCCGCCAGCTCCGGTGGGCGGGCGCGCTCGCCGCCGTTGGGGCGGACGAGGGTGTGGTGCGTGGCGATGACCCGGTCGTCGCCGGGATCGCCGAACACCAGCGCTCCGTGTCGGCCGTTGCCGCTCAGGAAGGCGTCCTCCCAGCGGGCGGCGGGACGCGGCTCCCAGGTGCCGTGCGGCGGGGGCGGCGGGGCGCCGGCGCTCACGGCGACAGCACCGCCGCCCCGTAGCGGCCCAGCTCCAGGGAGTCCGTGACCTGTCGGCCGTCGAGCAGGTCCCGGTACGTTCCGGGCACGGCCACCGTGACCGGGTCCCGTCCGTGGTTGAGGACGAAGAGGAGGTCTCCCCGGCGCACGGCCTCGACCTGTGCGGGCAGCCCATCGAGCACCGGCCGCACCCCGGCCTCGGCGGCCACGCCCTCCAACAGCTCGCGCAGCGCGGCGGGTTCGGGCAGCGTGGAGACGTACCAGGCGCGGCCCCTGCGCAGTACCGCCGGGAGTCCGTCCAGCTCACCACCCTTGTAGACGGCCACCGCGACACCGTCCCCGGCCTCGATCTCCTCGGACCACAGCGTGCCCCGGAAGCCGTCGCACTCGGCTTCCTCCCCGCGGTCGAGGGGCCACCACTCGTGCAGGGTCCGGATCCCGAAGAGCTCGCGCAGCCGCTCGTCCATGCCACCGGGCCGCACCCGGTCGTCCTCGTCCGCGACCCCGGTCAGGAAGCCGCAGACCAGGGTGCCGCCGCCTCGTACGTACGCGACGAGGTTGTCGATCGCGGCGTCGGTGAGCAGGTACAGCTGGGGCACGACGACCAGCCCGTACGCGGACAGGTCGTGCTCGGGGTGCGCGAAGTCCGTGGTGACGTGGGCCTCCCACAGTGCGCGGTGCCAGGCGCGCACGACCTGCGGATGGTCGACCTCGCAGGAGAGCCGGCCGTCCTGGGACCCCGCCCACCAGGCGTTCCACTCATGGAGGATCGCCACCTCGGACACGGAGTGACGGCCCGTCACCTCGCCTTCGAGCCGGGCCAGTTCGGTGCCCAGCTGCCTGATCTCCTGGTAGGTGCGCCCCTGCTCCCCCGCGTGGCTGACCATGCCCGAGTGGAACTTCTCCGCGCCCTGTCTGGACTGCCGCCACTGGAAGTAGCAGACGGCGTCGGCGCCCCGGGCGACGGCCTGGAGGGACCACAGGCGGTTGAGGCCGCGCGGCTTGGGGTGGTTGACGCCCCGCCAGTTCACCGGTCCCGCGGCCTGCTCCATCAGCATCCACGGGCCACGGGCCTGGGAGCGCGTCATGTCCTGGATGAGCGCGCCGTTCTGCGCGCCGAAGGGGTCACGCGGGTCGGGATAGATGTCGACGGAGACGACGTCCTCCTCCTGGACCCACTTCCAGGCGTCCTGGCCCACCCACATCGGCATGAAGTTGGTGGTCACCGGGAGGTCCGGGGAGTACCGGCGGACGATGTCACGCTCGGCGGCGTAACACTCCAGGAGCATGTCGCAGGTGTAGCGCCTGAAGTCCAGTACCTGGGTGGGGTTCTTCATGTAGTGGGCGTGGCGCGGCGGCAGGATCTCCTCCCAGTCGCCGTAGCCCTGGCTCCAGAAGGCCGTGCCCCAGGCGGTGTTGAGGGCGTCGAGGGTGCCGTACCTGTTCCGCAGCCAGCGGCGGAAGGTGACGGCGGCCTCGTCGCCCCAGTCGAACGTGCAGTACTCGTTGTTGATGTGCCACATCGTGAGGGCGGGATGGCTTCCGTAGCGGGCGGCCAGGTCCTCGGTGATGGCGGCGGCGTGGCGGCGGTAGGTGGCGCTGGAGTGCGAGAAGTGCTGGCGGCCTCCCCACCACTCGGTGCGGCCGTCCTCGTCGCGGGGCAGTGTGTCCGGGTGGAGGCGGCCCAGCCAGGGCGGCGGCGAGGAGGTGGGGGTGGCGAGGACGACCCCGATGCCGTTGTCGTGCATGAGGTCCATCAGACGGTCGAGCCAGCCGAACTCCCGCTCCCCCGGCCGCGGTTCGAGCTTCGCCCAGGAGAAGACGCCGAGGGTGACGGAGTTGACACCGGCCGCCTTCATCAGGCGTACGTCCTCGTGCCAGGTCTCCTCGGGCCACTGCTCGGGGTTGTAGTCGCCGCCGAAGAGGACACGTCCGCGGGTGACGTCGGCGAGGCCCGGCCGCCCGGGCCCTTCCTGGGCGGTCATCGGGCGGGCTCCCCGTACTGGATGCCGCGTCCGTTGGTCGCCAGGTACACCCTGCCGTACACGCGCGGGTCGCCCGTGATCACCTCGCCCGTCCAGCCCCACTGGTGGGCGTCGTCGTTGATGCGCGTCCAGGTCTTCGCCTCGTCGTCGGAGCGGTACACGGCGGTGATGGTCTCCGTCGAGCCGACCAGGTAGAGCGCCGGATAGCCGGCGCCGTCGGCCGCCCTGCCGAATCCGAGCGTGTACGAGGCCCAGCAGCTGTCCACCTTCGAGAAGGTCGCCCCGCCGTCGGTGGAGCGGTGGAGGCCGTTCCACTTCAGACTCAGCCACAGGTCTCCGCTGCGCCCGGGCGCCGCGACCAGTTCGAACTGGGTGTCTCCCGAGGACAGTCCGCTCGCGCGGGCCGTGAACGAGCGACCGCTGTCCGTGCTGGCGTACAGGGTTCCGCTGTCGGTGTCGTACGCGTAGAAGCGGGCGGGGTCGGCCGGGTCGGCGACCGGTGTGGCGCCCTTCGGGAAGGAGGCGACCTCGGACCAGGTCGCGCCGTTGTCCGTGGAGCGGTGGGCCGCGTACTTCGTGCCGTCCCAGTGCACGAACGACCACAGCAGCGCGCTGCCGTCGGCGTTGACGGCGATCGGCCCCGGCGCGTCCTTGGCGATGGCGGGCTGGGCCCCGAAGGGCGTCCAGGTCCGTCCGCCGTCGTGCGAGTGGGCCCCGTTGCCGTGGTCGCCCCAGCCCGCGCGGACCACGTACGACGGCTTGGCCGCGGCCTGGGCGAGCCCCGTCGCCGTCCCGAAGACGGGGTTCGACGCCATGCCGCGCGACGGGGACGCCGTGAGCTTCTCGTGGTACATCACGCCGATGTCCCCGAGCCCGCTGAGCAGGTGCGCCTTCCCGGCCGGGGGCGAGATCAGCTGGCGTACGGAGGTCTCCTCCAGGCCGCGGATCTGCGGCGCCCAGTGCTTGAGGTCACGGGTGCCGTAGAGGGTCGCGCCGGTCCCGAAGACGAGGTGCTTCGAGTCGTACGGGTCCAGGGCGAGCGCCTGGATCCACCAGCCGAACTTCGGCTTGTCGGCGCCCCACTTGAGGTAGGGGGTCTCGGACACGTCGAACACGGCGGTGTCCTTGAGGGACGTCCAGGTGCGGCCGCCGTTCGTGCTGCGGTACACGGTGTCGATGGCGGCCCAGCGGTTGTTGGTGGAGACGACGACGGTGCCCGGGCGGCGGGCGTCCACGGCGGCTCCGCCGTACGCGAAGGAGTCGGTGGACCCGTCGGAGGTGGTCCCGCCCGGCTTCACGGGAGTCACGTCGGCCCACGTGCCGGTCGTGGTCCGCAGTTTGTGCACGCTGCCGTCGGACTGGCCGTTGGGTCCGGGCGCGTTGGCGTACGTCACGTACAGCTCGCGCGTGTGCCGGTCGTAGGCCGCCCTGACCGGCACCTTGGCGGAGGTACCGGAGGGCTGCCCGGGGACGGCCTCCCACGCCGTCCCGTCGGCCGTGCGGTACAGGTTCGCCGTCCCCTCGGTGCCGTCGCCGTCGCCCCACCCGGCGTAGACGGCCCGCCCGGCGGCGACGAGGAACATGACGCCCTGCCCGGAGGCGCTCGGCTTCCCCGGGAAGCCGCTCACCGGCGCCCAGGTCGCCCCGCGGTCGGTGGACCGGAGCAGCCCGTCGTGCCGGGTTCCCAGCCACAGCGTGTCGCTGTCCCGCGGATCGACCAGGAGCCGCTCCCCCGCGCCCCGCCCGTCCTCGTTGGCGCCGAGTTTCACGTCGAGGTCGGTCCGGCGCCAGGTCGCGCCCCGGTCCTCCGAACGCAGCACCGCGCCGTTGCCGGCCCACGCCTGGGCGTACGTGCCGAGGGAGAGGTAGACCCGGTCCGGGTGCGCCGGGTCGACGGCGATCGCCTCCACGCCGAGGAGGTTCCAGTCGTCCCACCCGAGGTGGTCGGTGAGCGGGGTCCAGCGGCCTGCCCGGTCGTCCCAGCGGTAGGCGCCGCCGATGTCGGTACGGGCATAGGCGAGACCCCGTACGGAGGGGTGGAACAGCACCCCGGTGACGAACCCGGTACCGCCGATGACGACGTTGCGCCAGCGGTAGGCGGGCGCGTCCGCCGCCGGGGCCGCCGCCGCGGGGCTGACGGCCCCGGAGACGGCGGTGGCAGCCACGGTGGCAGCGGTCCCGGCAAGGACGGCGCGTCTGCTCAGGCGGGGCGTGCGCATGACATACCTCGTTCCAAGAAAGGGGGAACTTCACAAGGAGGAGCGGACGAGCGCCCCTTGAGGGGCGCGGGGAACTGCGCGATCAGCCACAGCGGCCCCGCAGCCGACGAAACAACCGGACAATTCCCGGACCAAGCCAGAAGGGGGACGCACGTCACCCCTTGACGGCGCCGGTCAGCATGCCCTTCTTGAAGTGCTTCTGGACGAAGGGCGAGAGGAAGGCGACGGGGAGCAGGGCCAGCACCATGACCGCCATCTGGACGGCGAGCGCGGAGAGCTGGCCCGTCTTGATGGCCTGGCCCATGCCGACCGGCGGCTCCTGCTTCTGGACGAGCTGGATCATGACGTTCTGCAGCGGCATCATGTCCTGGTCGCTGAGGTAGATCGACGCGTTGAACCAGGCGCTCCAGTAGCCGACGGCGTAGAAGAGCGTGATCACCGCGATGACGGCGCGGGAGAGCGGCATCACGATCTGCCAGAGGATCCGCCAGTCCCCCGCCCCGTCGATCCGCGCGCTGTCGGTGAGTTCCGGCGAGATGCCCATGAAGAACGCCCGCAGGACCAGGATGTTGAAGACGCTGATCGCGCTCGGCAGGATCAGCGCGAGATACGTGTCCGTCAGCCCCAGCGACTGCACGAGCAGGTACGTCGGGATGAGGCCCGCGCCGAAGAACATCGTGGCGAGCAGGATCATCAGGAACCAGCGGTGCCCGACGGACCCGATGCGGGAGAGCCCGTACGCGGCGAGGATGGACACCGTCATCGAGAACACCGTGCCGACGAGCGTGACCCCCAGGCTGACGAGGGTGGCGCGGGTGACCTGGCCGCCGCTCAGCAGTTCCTGGTAGGCGATGAAGGTGATGCCCTTGGGGACCACCACCAGTCCGCCGGCCTCGCTGATGGCCTCCTTCGAGGACAGGCTGGTGACGACGACGATCCACAGCGGGAACAGGACGGCGAGACAGGCGACGGCGAGGACGACGCCCTTGCCGGCGAGTCCGGCCTTGTGGGGTTCCTCCTCCCAGACGGGCCGCGGCGGGGCGGCCCAGCGGCCGGGAGTCCGCGGGCCGGGGGCCTTCGGCCGTTCGTCGGTGACAGCGCTCACTTCTTGTACACCCCCTGCTCGCCCATGAGATGGGCGACCTTGTTCGCGGCGAGGACGAGACCGAGACTGACCACGCCCTTGATCAGGCCCGCGGCCGCCGCGTAACTGAACTCCTGGTTGCGGACGCCGTTCCACCACACGAAGGTGTCGAGCACTTCCGCCGCGCCCGGTCCCACCGCGTCTCTCTGCAGCAGGATCTGTTCGAAGCCGACCGTGAGCGCGTCACCGACCCGCAGCACCAGGAGCAGGGCGATCACCGGCCGCAGCGCGGGCAGCGTGACGTGCCACATCCGGCGCCATCGGCCGGCCCCGTCCATCGCCGCGGCCTCGTACAGGTCGGGACTGACGGAGGCCAGTGCCGCGAGGAAGACGATGATGCCCCAGCCGGCGTCCTTCCAGACGCCCTCCGCCGTCACCAGGAACTTGAAGACCCCCGGGTCGGTCATGAGGTCGAAGCCCTCGTGGCCGTGCCGGCGCAGGGTCTGCGCGATGATGCCGGCGCCACCGAAGATCTGCTGGAAGACGGTGATGACCAGCACCCAGGAGAAGAAGTGCGGGAGGTAGAGGATCGCCTGCGAGATCGCCCGCACCCGGGGCCTGAGCACGCTGTTGATGAGCAGCGCGAGCACGATCGGGATCGGGAAGAACAGCAGCAGCTGGAGCGAGAACAGGACGAACGTGTTCTGGACGGCGTCCCAGAACGCCGAGTCCTCGAAGATCCGTGAGAACTGCTCGAAGCCGACCCAGGGGCTGTGGAAGATGGCGACGAAGCCGTTGTCGCTGACGTACGGGTCGTACTCCTGGAAGGCGACGACGTTGCCCAGGATCGGTATGTAGTTGAAGACCAGGACCAGCAGGACGGCCGGCAGGGTCATCAGTACCAGCGTGCGGTCCCGCTTGAGGCGGGTCCTGAGCGTGCCGCCGTTCGCGGCCTTCTTCAGGGCCTTCTTCTCGGCCCGGGTGACCCCGCCGGGCCTCGTGGATCGGCCGGGTCCGGCGGACCTGTGCCCTTTGGCGGAGGGTTCGGCGGTGTCGTCCGTCGTCGACGAAGGCGCTGTGCGCGGGGCGGCGCCCGGAGTGGTGCTGTGTGCCACTTCGTCACCCCTGCGCGGAGCCGCTGTCGTCCAGCAGCTTCTTGTACCAGTCGCGCAGCTTGTCGCCGCCCTGGCTCTTCCACTCCGACACCGCCTGCTGCATGTCGCTGACCTTCTTGCGGCCGCGGACGACGCTGTCCTCCAGGTCCTCGAAGTCGTTGGAGAGGCTGGTGTACCGGGCCGGTTCGGTGATCTGGAGCCCGAAGAAGGAGGACTTCTTGGTGAAGGCCCCCATCCGCTGCTGCCACTCCACCTGTTCCTTCGCGATGTCCGGCAGGTCGGGGTGGGCGATGGTCGGGGCAGGGCTCGCGAGCATGACGAAGGCGTTCAGGACCTCCTGGTTGCCCTTGTCGTTCTTGGTGGGCACACCGTCCTTGATGGTGTAGTGCGTGCCCTCCACCCCGTAGTTGGTGAGCATGTACTCCTTGGTGCCGTACGGGGCCGCGGTGACGTTCGCGGCGGCCAGCACGTCGTGGATCACCGCTTTCGACGCCTTCTTGTTGATGAAGGCGAAGATGCCTGCGGGCGAGGCGGCCCACAGCTGGGGGTCGCCCCCGTCATGGCCGAAGATGTCCATGCCGGATATGCGGAATTCCTTGTTCTGGGTGGCCTGTTCGGCCATCTTGCCCCACCAGTCCGAGATGTTCTGGTTGTACATCATGACCTGGCCGTCGGTGAAGCGCTGACCCGCGTTGCCCTGGTTCGCCGCCCTGGCGTCGGGGTGGACGACACCCGCCGAGTACAGCTTGCGGGTCCACTCCAGCGCTTCGAGATACTCCTCGGTCTCGACCCGGTAGATCAGCTCGCCGTCGACGAGGTTCCAGCCGAGCGACTTCTCGCTGCCGGACAGCACGCCGAAGCTGTTGAAGGCGGTCCACTTCATGTCGTCGCAGGCCCACACCTTCGCCTTGGCGTTGGTGATCTCCTTGGCGAGGGCCAGGAACTCGTCGGCGGAGGTGGGGACTTCGTACCCCTCCTTGTCGAAGACGTCCTTGCGGTAGAAGGGCACGATGCCGGTGACGGTGGGAGAGGGCTGCGGCAGGCCGCGCAGCTTGCCGCCGAAGATGGAGCGCTGCCAGGCGTCGGTCGGGATGGCCGCGAGGTTCGGGTACTCCTTGACCTTGTCGCCCGAGAGGTACGGACCGAGGTCCGCCATCTTGCTGATGATGGCGCTGGGTATCTTGCCGCCCATGTTCCAGCTGGGGATCACCACGACGTCCGGCATGTCACTGGAGGCGAGGACGGCGCCCAGCTTCTCGTCGTACGTGTTGCCGTCCTGGTTCTGCCAGACGACCTCGGCGCCGATCAGCGCGTTCATCGCCGAGTAGTACGGGTTGCCGCCCTTCGGCGGCGAGCCCCAGAACGGCGAGATGATCTTGATGGTGCTGCCCTTGCCGAGCTTTTGCGGCACCGAGGTCTTCAGGTCGGCGAGCGAGAGCTTGCCGGTGAACCCGACGGCGGAGCCGTTCTTCGACGCGATGTCCGGCGTCACCACGCTCTGCGCCACGAAGGCGGGAAGGATCTTCTTCGCGTCCTTGCCCGAGGTCGTGCCCTCCTTGGAGCCGCTGTCGGAGCCACCGCAGGCGGCCAGCAGCGGCATCCCGCCGGCCACCGCGGCGGCGGCGACCGCCGTGGAGCCGAGGAAGCTTCTCCGGCTGGGAGCGGAGGGGGAGTTCGGCGTCATTGCGTCAACCCTTCATGGCGCACAGCAGGACACCCGGCGGTTCGGCCGTCGGCTGCGGTGTCTTGAGTGGAACTGGCTGAGCTGAAGCGGACCCAGGAGGAGTGCACACCCAGGAGCGGCGTCTTCGACAGTCGAAGCGCTTCGATGTTGCTGCGAGGTTAAGTGAACGCCTGGGGGTGCACAAGAGCCGATTCCAACATTCCTGGGAGGTATGGAGGTCTGAACCAGTGCCCTTTCAACTCCTGGGATGGCGGTGAGGATTCGGAGTTGTTGCGTCGAGGTGTCTTGACACCCGGCCATCCGTCGAATCAGCATCGAAGCGCTTCGAAAGCTCTTCGCCGCTTTTCCTCGTCTTCCGTAAAGGGATCCTCGCGTGACTGCACAAACGCCGCCTTTCCGCGACTCGCAGCTGCCGTTCGCGAAGCGCATCGACGATCTTCTGTCGCGGCTCACCCTGGACGAACGGGTGGCGATGCTGCACCAGTTCGGGCCCGCGGTGGAGCGGCTCGGCATCGCCGCCTTCCGCACCGGACAGGAGGCACTGCACGGGGTCGCCTGGATGGGCCCCGCCACGGTGTTCCCCCAGGCGGTCGGCCTGGGCGCGACCTGGAACGGTGAACTGGTACGCAGGGTCGGCGAGGCGGTCGCCACCGAGACCCGCACGATGCGCTCGCGCGACGACCGCGTCGGCCTCAACGTCTGGGCACCCACGGTCAATCTCCTGCGCCACCCCCTGTGGGGCCGGAACGAAGAGGGCTACTCGGAGGACCCGAAGCTGACCTCGGCGATCGCCACCGCGTACACCCGCGGCCTGCGCGGCGACCATCCCGCGTACTGGCGCACGGCACCGGTCCTCAAGCACTGGCTCGCGCACAACAACGAGACGGACCGGGCCACCGGGTCGAGCTCCGTCCGCCCCCGCGTGCTGCACGAGTACGATCTGCGCGCCTTCCGCGAGACGGTCGAGGCGGGCGCGGTGGCCGGCGTGATGCCCGCGTACAACCTGGTCAACGGCCGCCCGAACCACGTGTCGCCGTACCTGGACGAGCACCTGCGCGCCTGGACGGACCAGGAGCTGCTGGTCTGCTCGGACGCGGGCGCGCCCTCGAACCTGGTCGACTCCGAGCACTACTTCGACACGCACGAGGAGGCGACGGCCGCGTCGCTGCTCGCCGGTGTCGACAGCTTCACCGACCACGGGACGGACAGCTCGAAGATCGTCGAACGGATTCGAGGGGCCCTGGACCGGGGCCTGGTGACCGAGGCCGACATCGACGCGGCGGTCCGCCGCCAGCTCGCGGTCCGCTTCCGCCTCGGCGAGTTCGACCCGCGCCTCGACCCGTACGCGGACTGCAAGGACTTCGACACCCCCGCGCACCGGGCGCTCGCGCTGGAGGCGGCGGAGCAGGCGGTGGTCCTGCTCAAGAACGACGGCCTGCTCCCCCTCACCGACCCGGCGGCCCGCGTCGCGGTGGTCGGCCTGCTCGCCGACGAGTGCAAGCTCGACTGGTACAGCGGCACCCTCATCCACCGCTCCACACCGCTCGAAGGCCTGTACGAGCGTTTCGGCGCCGACCGGGTGGACTTCGCCGAGGGCGTGGACCGCGTACGCCTGAGGACCTCCGCCGGTACGTACCTGAGCGTCCCGCGAGCCGACGACGCGACCGACGAGGTCCGCGGCGCCGAGGGCGCGCTGGACCCGGCCCTTCTCGCGGGCCGCACCGACCTGCCCCCGCTGACCACCGACGACACCGGGACCGAGCTCGCGCTGATCGACTGGGGCGAGGGCGTCCTCACGTTCCGCGCTCCCGACGGCCGCTATCTGTCGGTCGCCGACGACGGCTTCGTACGCGCCTCCGCCGACCAGCCCGGTGGCTGGTTCGTGCAGGAGACGTTCCGCCTGGAACCGCACGAGTCCCACGAGAACGGTCACCTCCTGAGGCACGTCGCTACGGGTCGCTACGTCTCTGTGACCGCCGACGGCGTGAAGGTTGCCGACGGGAATCCGGAAATCCTGGAGCTGGAGTTCTCGGAGCGCGGCGAGGCCGCGGTGGCGCGCGCGGCGGCCGCCGCCGACGTCGTCCTCGTGGTCGCGGGCAACGACCCGCACATCAACGGGCGCGAGACGGAGGACCGCACCACGCTCGCGCTCCCCGCCCACCAGAGCCGCCTGCTGGCCGCCGCGAAGGCCGCGAACCCGCGCACGGCCCTGATCGTCACGTCCTCCTACCCCTACGCGATCGACCCCACGGACCTGCCCGCGGTCCTGTGGACGGCCCATGGCGGCCAGGCGGCCGGTACCGCCCTGGCCCGCGTCCTCGCGGGGGACGTCTCCCCGGCGGGCCGTCTGCCCCAGACCTGGTACGCCTCGGACGCGGATCTGCCCGGTCTTCTCGACTACGACGTGATCGGCAGCCGCCAGACGTATCTGTACTTCGAGGGCGACCCGCTCTTCCCGTTCGGCCACGGCCTGTCGTACGCGTCCTTCGCGTACGGGGACTTCTCGGCGCGGGCCGGGGAGGAGTCCGTTGAGGTCACGTTCACGGTCACCAACACCGGTGACACCGAGGCCGACGAGGTGGCCCAGCTCTACGGCCGCCCCGTGAGCCCGTCCGTCCCGCGCCCCCGCCGCGCCCTGCTGGCCCACCGGCGTGTCCGTCTCGCCGCGGGCGCCTCCACCGAGCTGTCCTTCGAACTCCCGCTCGGCGCCTTCGAGTTCTGGGACGTCACCCACGGCGCGTGGCGTCTGGAGCCCGGCGGCCACGAACTCCTCGTGGGCGCGTCCAGCGAGGACATCCGTCTTCGCGGGACGGTCGAACCGGCCGGCGCTCCCGCCCTCCCGCGCCCGGTCCTCGAACGCGGCCTGGCCGCCGTCGACTTCGACGAGCAGCGGGGCACGGAGATCGTCGACCACACGAAACGGTCGGGCGACGCGGTCGCACCCGCGAACGACGGCACGGCCGAACTGCTTTACCAGGCATGCGACTTCGGCCCGGGGACCCGCTCCGTCACGGTCGAGGTATCGGGCGAGGGCACGCTCGAACTGAGCCTGGACGACGGCCGGGTGATCGCCCGCCTCGACATCGCGCCCACGGCGGGCTCGTACGCCTACACCTCCGTCAGCACCCCGTTCCAGGCCTCCGGGGTCCGCGATCTGCGCATCGGACTGCGCGGCCCGCTGAGGTTCGCGCACGTCGGCTTCTCCGGTTGAGGGTCCGGACCAGCCCGACGGGAAAGGAAGGGGCCCGGCACCGGAAGGCATCGGTGCCGGGCCCCTTCGTCCGGGGGAGGCGGGAGGTCACCCCTCGGGCCGGATGAGCCCGCGCTCGTAGGCACGGATCAGGCGGCGGGGCACCGCGTACTCCCGCCCGTCGACGTGGAACGGGACGAGATCGGGGGTCGCCGCCTTCCACTGGGACCTGCGGTGACGGGTGTTGGAGCGGGACATCTTGCGCTTCGGGACGGCCATGCCCGGCACCCTACCTGAAAACGATTGTCACTAGCTATAGGGGCCCGGCCCCCTGGGACCCACGTCACACGACGACGGCCGGAGCCCCCGCACAGCGGGCTCCGGCCGTCGCTTGGGCGCCAGGTCTCAGAGAGCGAGCCCCGTGAGCACCAGTACGCGCTCGTACGTGTAGTCGTCCATGGCGAACCGCACGCCCTCGCGCCCCACACCGGACTGCTTCACCCCGCCGTACGGCATCTGGTCGGCACGGTAGGAGGGCACGTCACCGATCACGACGCCACCCACCTCCAGCGCCCGGTGGGCACGGAAGGCGGTCTGCAGGTCATGGGTGAACACACCTGCCTGCAGCCCGTACTTGGACTCGTTGACCGCGGCGAAGGCAGCGGCCTCCCCCTGCACCTTCTGCACGGTGAGCACGGGCCCGAAGACCTCCTCGCAGGAGATCGTCACGTCGGCCGGCACGTCGGCCAGCACGGTCGGCGCGTACGAGGCACCGTCGCGCTTGCCGCCGGCGAGCAGCCGGGCCCCGGCCCCGACGGCCTCCTCGACCCACGACTCCACACGCCGGGCGGCGTCCTCGCTCACCAGGGGTCCGACATCGGTCGCGTCGTCGGACGGGTCACCCGTCACCTGCGCCTCGACCGCGGCGACGATGCGGGGCAGCAGCCGGTCGTACACCGACGCGTCCGCGATCACCCGCTGCACGGAGATGCAGGACTGGCCGCCCTGGTAGTTGCTGAAGGTCGCGATACGCGTCGCGGCCCGGTCCAGGTCCTCGTCACTGGCCCAGTCGGCGAGCACGACCGCCGCCCCGTTGCCGCCGAGCTCCAGGGTGAGGTGCTTGCGCGGCACGGAGTCCATGATCGCGTAGCCGACCTTGTCGGACCCGGTGAAGGAGATGACGGGCAGCCGCTCGTCCTGCACCAGCGCGGGCATCCTGTCGTTCGCGACGGGCAGCACCGACCAGGAGCCGGCCGGCAGCTCGGTCTCGGCCAGCAGTTCCCCGATGAGCAGGCCGCTCAGCGGTGTCGCGGGAGCGGGCTTCAGGATGATGGGCGCGCCCGCCGCGATCGCCGGAGCGATCTTGTGGGCGCACAGGTTGAGCGGGAAGTTGAAGGGCGCGATGCCGAGGACGACGCCCTTCGGGAAGCGCCGGGTGAGGGCGAGCCGCCCCTGGCCCCCGAGGTCGGTGTCGAGCCGCTGGGCCTCTCCGCCGTTGAACCGGCGGGCCTCCTCGGCGGCGAACCGGAAGACGGACACGGCCCGGCCGACCTCGCCGCGGGCCCACTTGAGCGGCTTGCCGTTCTCGGCGGAGATGAGCCGGGCGATCTCCTCGGTCCGCTCGACGAGCCGCCTGCTGACGTGGTCCAGGGCGGCGGCGCGCACATGGGCCGGCGTGGCGGCGAACTCGTCCCGCACGGCGTACGCGGCCGCGACGGCCTCCTCGACCTGGGCGTCACTCGGTACGGCGACCGTGCCGACGAGGCGGCCGTCCCAGGGCGAGGTGACGTCGAAGGTGGTCTCACCGGTGGCCTGGCGACCGGCGAGCCAGAAGGCATGGGTGGAAGTCATCGAGTTCCCGGCCCTTCCGTTGGTGTGTCTGAGGCTTTCCACCCCCACGGTAGGCCTGCGACCCCCCGAGGTCGCTTGTCCGCCCCGGAGCACTCCGCACCGCTCTCGCTCCGCTTTGTCGTAGCCGGGGCTCCGAGGGGCTCGGCGCCCGCTTGTGAGGGGCGCGGGGAACTGCGCGACAAGCCCTCACCCGCCCGCGGACACAACACCACCGCACCCCGCCCCGCCTCTCCCCATCCCCGGTGGGGGCCGGGGCGGAGGCCTACTCCGCCCCGGCCCCCACCACAGTCGTCGCCGCACTCGTGGCCTTCAGGGCCAGCCACAGCTCCATCCGCACATCCGGATCGTCCAGGGACCGCCCGAGGATCTCCTCGACCCGCCGCATCCGGTACCGCAGCGTGTGCCGGTGCACCCCGAGATCCGCCGCTGCCGCGTCCCACTGCCCGTGCCGCGACAACCAGGCCCGCAACGAGGCGACGAGATCTCCCCGCCCCGTCGCGTCGTGCTCGTACAGCGCCCGCAGCAGCCCGTCGGCGAAGGCCCGCACGGCGTCGTCGGCCAGCAACGGCACCACGGACCCCGTCGCCACCTCCTCGTGCTCCACCAGCACCCGCCCCCGCCGCCGGGCGACGGACAACGCCTGCTCGGCCTGCTTGTAGGCGGCCCCGGCGGCGATGGGGCCCGCGGGCGCGGACACGCCCACGACGAGCTCGTCCTCGTCGGTCCCCTGTTCTGAACCGCTCCGCGCGATACCGACGGTCTCCGCGTACCGGGCGCAGGCCGCGACCACCGCGCCCCCGTCCGCGGCGAGCACCACCAGCCGCTCCCCGTCGGGCACCACGAGCACGGCCTCGCCGGACCGGGCGGCCGCCGACTCCACGATCTCGACGAGGCCGGCCACCAGATCACCCCCGGCGTCGGCGAGCACGGCCGCGGCCGCCTCGACCCCCGACGCGTCCACCTCGCCGTCAGGGCCACCGGCCCGCGCCCGCCCGGCGGACGCCGACGCGGCCTCGGCGAGCATCATCCGGTAGGGCGCGTCCAGCAGTCCCCCGTACAGGTCCCCGGCGACCCCCCGGGCGTGGTCGGGCTGCCCGGCGAGCAGCATCCGCAGCACGGCCGCCCCGATCCGCTGCTCGGCGGCGTACAGCGACCGGGACCGCTCCGTGGTCAGGGTCAGCAGGGCGATGGCGGAGTGCACGGCGTACCGCTCGGCCGTTCCCAGCGCGGCCGCGGTCCCGACGGCGAGTGCGGCGCGAGCGCGCCGTCCGGTGCCCAGCGAGTGCAGCTCGATCCGGTCCTCGTCGTCCGCGGGGTCCCCGCCGACGACGGAACTCGCGGGCGCGGCCCGCTCCCGCAGCCTCTCCACGTCCCCGGTGATCCTGGCCGCCCTGCGCCCCGCCCATTCCGGCGCGGTGGCGACGACGGCCCCGGAGGCGTCGTACAGCGCGGCCCATCCGTCGATCTGCGAGGCGAGTGCGGACAGCAGCCCTTCGGGCCCGTCGCTCAGGGCCTGCTTCGTCAGCTCCCGCTGGGCGGCGAACCCCGCGGTCACCGCCCGGTACTGGTCGGCGGCGATGGCCGCGGACACGGCCTTGCTGATGGCGAGGAAGGGCGTACGCCGGGGGACCTCCAGCAGCGGCAGGCCCTCCTCGGCCGCCGCGTCGGCCAGCGCCCCGGGAATCTCCTCGTAGTGCACGCCGACGGCGAAGCCGAGCCCGGCCACTCCCGCCCCGACCAGCCGCTTCACGTACCGGCGCATGGCGTCGGCGTCCTCGGCGTCCAGCTTGAGGGCGGTGATGAGCAGGAGCTCCCCGCCCTCCATGTACGGCACGGGGTCGGTGAGCTCGCTGGCGTGGACCCAGCGGACAGGGGTGTCCAGGCGGTCCCCGCCCGCGCGCACGGTGAGCTTGAGCGTCGAGTGATGGACGAGCGAGGCGAGCGTGGGGGGCATGAGGGCCTTCAGGTCTTCACAGGTTCTTCGAGGGGCACGGACGGTGTGATCTTTTGGCCGCGATGTATGAACGACCTATGCCGATTCTGCCTCACCGTACGGTCGGCCCGTGACCATATGTCCAGACGTCCTGCTCGGCGCACCTGTCAGACCGAGGCCCTGCCGGACTCGGGCGGCCCCCGAGCCCCTCAGCCCCTCAGCCGCCCGGGTTGCGCAGATCCACGAGCAGCGGCGGCGCGTGCTCGCCCCGCACGCTGGTGAGCGAGAGCACGGCGTGCCCCGGCGGAACCCCGTGGGCCAGTTCGGACGCCGACCAGCGCTCCCGCTCGACCTGCCGCACGGTCACGGCCCGGGCGGTGGGCGCGTTCCCCGTGATCACCCGCCGGAGCATGTGCACCGCCTTCCCGGCCGGTGTCTCCGCGATGATCTGCCGGTCGGTGACGTCCCGCGCCTCGGTCCACTCCTTGCCCCACACCTCGGCGAAGTCCTGGCCGTCCCACGGTGTGAGCCCGGACAGCGCCACCCGGCACCCGATCGCGCCCAGCAGCGGCGAGCGCAGCGGCCGCGGCGCGTCGTCGAGGGTGCGCAGCGTCATCACGACCCCGGCGTTGGCGGACCGCAGCCGCTGGATCCCCCGTACCGCGTCGGGGGTGACGAGCCCTGTGGCGTCGTCGAGCACCAGGCAGGCGAACAGCGACCGGTCCTCGCGTACCGCGACACTCGCCGCGAACTGGGCGAGCACGAGCCGCGCGAGAATCCGTGAGGCGTCCGCGTGCCCGCGCTGGGGCAGATCGATCCGCACGCGCACGGGATGGTCGAGGGCCCGCAGCGAGAAGGGCCGGGACTGGCCGGACGTGTCGAAGAAGCCGGCGAAGGCGGGCCGGTCGAGCAGGGCCACCCGGTCCGCGAGGACGCTCCCCACGTCGCCGGGATGTCCCAGCTGCCGTTCCCGCGCGTCCAGTTCCCGCAGCAGCGACTCCTGGCCGCCCTCGGTCAGGGCCTTCCGGAGCGCCGCGAGCGGACCCGGCGCTCCGTCGAGGAGCTGCCTCAGCTCGGGTACGGAGGGAAAGCGCCCGTGGACGGCCCGGTACGGCCCGAGCAGCTGCGCGAGCACGGTGGTGGACCGGCGGCTCTCCCCGCTGGGGTGGGGGTCGGTGAGATCCCCGACGAGCGCCTCGGCGAGTACGGCAGCGGCCTCGTCGGGGTCGGTGGTACCGCCGTACAGGTCGAGGTCGTACACGGACTCGGGGTTGCCCACCCGCACCACGACGTCGTACGCGTCCACCGGGCCGAGGCCCGCTCCCGCGGCGCCGACGACGACCACGGCGGCCCGTCCGGCGAGTGCGTGCAGGCACAGCGACTCGGCCAGCGGCCAGACGACGGCGCCGGTCTTGCCGGATCCGGCGGGTCCGACGGCGAGCAGCGAGGTCCCGAGCAGGTCGGGCCCGAGCGCCAGCCCGGTGCCGCGGTAGGCGTACGGGTTGCGCGGGTCGTCGGCGGTCGTACCGAGCCGCACCTGCCCCGTGACGAGGTCGTGCCGCGCGAGCCGGCCCGGCAGGTCCCGCTCGCCGGAGGGGTGCAGACAGGCGGCGGCGCCTTCCCTGAGCACGGCTCCGGTGAAGGTCGCGAGGCTGTGCCGCCCGCTGCGCACGCCCTGCCAGGCCCGGGTGATCCGGGCGTGGTCGACGTCGCGCATGAGCCCGGCCCGCGCGTCGGCGCCGAGCCGCTCGGCGGCGTCGGCGGCCCCGGCGGCGCGGAGCTGGTTCCACTGGGCGGGGTCCTCCTCGGGCGCGGGCGCCGCCTGCTGGGGCCGTCGGCGCCGGAAGTGGGGGGCCGCGAAGCGGCGCCAGACCTCGCTCCAGCGGCCGACCCGTCCGACGGCGACCATGATGGCCAGGGCGACGAGCAGCTCATAGCCCCGGTAGACGAGGAAGTTGCCGATCTGGCTGTCCCCGCCGCGCCAGGAGTCGGGGGTGATCAGGTAGAGCGGCACCCACCACCAGTCGCCCAGGTAGCGGTTCTGCAGCAGTGACCAGACCAGCCATCCCACGAGGAAGGCGATCAGTGCCCCGCTCAGCAATTGGCGCGTGGGGATCTCGTCCGGCTCCTCGTCCGGCCGGGGCCGGTGCCCGAACCGCCACACGCCCGGCGCGGCCTCGGGCCGGGGCGTCCGCAACCAGGTGAGGAAGGCGGAGCCGTCCGGCAGCGGCGGCGCCCCGGGCGCCTGCGCGGGCCTCGGCGGCACCTGGGGCGGCCCGGCAGGCCGCGGCACACGATCGGCGTGCGTGCCCCGTGCGTCGTGCGTGCCGTCGCTGTCCATCGCCTCTGCCACCCCTGACCAGCCGCTCCGTACGTCGTCTGCGAGTCAATCTAACGCCCTCACAAGGGGAGTTCACCGCTTACCGGGCCGGGTGCGCGGCGATACCGGCGCCCGGCCCCTCGGCGCTTCCCGGCCGCGCCCTGTCCAAGACGGACAAGCGCATCCCGGGACAACGCCCAGATGGAGCATGCCCGCTCCCCGCTCCCGGCCCTAGCCTGCGAGGAAGGAAGCCGAGCGTGCGAAGAGAAGCCGTTCCGCAAGCCGCACGCAAGCCCGCCAGCCCGTCGTACGCCAGCCGTTCGCCAGACCCCAGGGAGCCCCTCATGAGCGCAGTTCCGCAGGAGCGCCGCCTCGTCACCGCCATTCCCGGCCCGAAGTCGCAGGAGCTGCAGGCCCGCCGCAGTGCCGCGGTCGCCGCCGGTGTGGGGTCCGTGCTGCCCGTCTTCACCGCGCGCGCGGGCGGCGGGATCATCGAGGACGTCGACGGGAACCGGCTCATCGACTTCGGTTCCGGCATCGCGGTGACGAGCGTCGGCGCCTCCGCCGAGGCCGTCGTGCGCCGGGCCGCCGCCCAGCTGCAGAACTTCACCCACACCTGTTTCATGGTCACGCCGTACGAGGGGTACGTGGCCGTCGCCGAGGCGCTCGCCGAGCTGACGCCCGGGGACCACGCCAAGAAGAGCGCCCTGTTCAACTCCGGCGCCGAGGCCGTCGAGAACGCCGTCAAGATCGCACGGGCGTACACCAAGCGGCAGGCCGTCGTCGTCTTCGACCACGGCTACCACGGCCGCACCAACCTCACGATGGCCCTGACCGCGAAGAACATGCCGTACAAGCACGGCTTCGGCCCGTTCGCGCCCGAGGTGTACCGCGTTCCCGTGGCGTACGGCTACCGCTGGCCGACCGGTCCGCAGAACGCGGGCCCGGAGGCCGCCGCGCAGGCCATCGACCAGATCTCCAAGCAGGTCGGCGCGGAGAACGTGGCCGCGATCATCATCGAGCCGCTGCTCGGCGAGGGCGGCTTCATCGAGCCCGCCAAGGGCTTCCTGCCGGCTCTGAGCGAGTTCGCGTCCGACAACGGCATCGTCTTCGTCGCCGACGAGATCCAGTCCGGGTTCTGCCGCACGGGCCAGTGGTTCGCGTGCGAGGACGAGGGCATCGTCCCGGACCTGATCACCACCGCCAAGGGCATCGCGGGCGGTCTGCCGCTCGCCGCCGTCACCGGCCGCGCCGAGATCATGGACGCCGCGCACGCGGGCGGCCTGGGCGGCACCTACGGCGGCAACCCGGTGGCCTGCGCGGGCGCGCTCGGCTCGATCGAGACGATGAAGGAGCTCGACCTCAACGCCAGGGCGAAGGCGATCGAGACGACGATGAAGGCGCGCCTCGGCGCGATGGCGGAGAAGTTCGACATCATCGGCGACGTCCGCGGCCGGGGCGCGATGATCGCGATCGAGCTGGTCAAGGACCGTACGACGAAGGAGCCGGACGCGGCGGCGACGGCCGCGCTCGCCAAGGCCTGCCACCAGGAGGGCCTGCTGGTCCTGACCTGTGGCACCTACGGGAACGTGCTGCGTTTCCTGCCGCCGCTGGTCATCGGCGAGGACCTGCTGTCCGAGGGCCTCGACATCATCGAGCAGGCTTTTGCCCGCATCTGAGCGGCGTCTGTCTCATCGGTTCCGGTCTCGGGGTCGCGAGGAGCGGGGCGTGTGAAGAAGGTGTGCGAGGTGCATGGCGGGATCCGACGGGGCCTGTCGGACGCTCTTTCCCTGTCGTAGGTTCTACGCAGATGAGAGATGCACCCCGCCCACAGGGGACTGTGGGCGACACCGGGTCGGGGCCTCCCCAGCTTCGCCCTGGTCGTGCCTTCGCGCACACAACCGGGGCCTTGCGCTCCGGGTCTCCTCACCGATCGGACAGTCGCTCGCCCCAAACCCCCCGGGGCGCGCGACAACCCGATCCGATCTGACGCCTCGGCGCCACTTCGTGAGCATCCGCGCAAGCGGGTCGCAGCGGACGGCGCGGAGCGCCGGTACCACCGAAGGGCTTGCACCTACCCCCCCTGGTGCAAGCCCTTCGGCGTATCCGGGGACACCTTCGGACCCCTCGCGTACGCGCGGCCGGTCGTTCCTGCCAGGCTGGGTGCCATGCCGACCGTGCCGGACCAGCAGGACCCGCCCCAGCCGCAGCCCGACCCTCCCGTCCCCGCCGGGAGGGCCCCCGTCGCGGTGCGGCCGGTGTGGATCCTCGGCCCGCTCCTCGTCCTCTTCGCCCTCCTCACCTGGCAGGCCGCCGTCGACACCCCGGTGCGCCGCGCGGACGAGCGCCTCGCCGAGGCGCTCGCGGGCAGCCGCCTCCCGGAGGGCGCCGCCGAGTTCCTCGCGGACCTCGGCAACGTCACGGTCGCCGTCCCCGTCCTGCTCGCGGTCGCCGCGTACGTCGCGTGGCGTGCCCTGCGCGCGGCCCTCCCCCGCTGGTGGCTTCCGCCGCTCGCGGCCCTGACCGCCATGGCCGCCGTGCCGGTCCTGGTCGTCCCGCTGAAGGAGGCCGTGGGACGCACCGGCCCGCCCGGCATGGCGGGCGACGGCTACTACCCCTCGGGCCACACCGCCACGGCCGCCGTCGCCTACGGGGCCGCCGTCCTCCTGCTGCTCCCCTGGCTCCACAACCGCTACCTGCGCCGCGAACTGGCCATCGCCTGCCTGGTCCTGGTGGCGGCCGTGAGCTACGGCCTGATCCGGCGCGGCTACCACTGGCCGCTGGACGTGGCGGGAAGCTGGTGCCTGTCCCTGATCCTGCTTCACCTCATGGCGTCGGCCGTCGCGCGATACGGTCGAGGGTCTTTGCAGCGGTAGCCGGCCTGCGGTCGGCGGGGTGAGGGGAGCACGATGGCGGACGAGCGGGAACAGGTGGCCGTCACCTTCGAACGCCGCGACTACGCGCTCACCCCCTCACCCGGAGAGGTGATCCTCCCCACGCACGGCCGGATGATCCACCACGACCCCGCCTGCCTCCACCTGACCGACCCGCACGAGCTGCCTCGCTTCCCCGACCCGGAACGTCTGCTCTGGCGTCGCCTGATCGATTCGGCCCCGTCCGACGACATCGCGGGGCGGACGGAGTTCGCCCGGTCGATCGGGCTGCTGAACGGCTCGGGGCGGCCGCTCGTCGCCCCTTGCAGCTGTGTGCTGCGGCCCATCTCGTCCACTCGGGCGGCGGCCCTGCGGCCCTGGCCCCTCGACGACGCGATCACGGCGTTCGACCCCGGCCGCTTCGCGTCGAGGCTGCACGAGATGGAGGAGGCCGCGGAGGAGGTCCGCCGGTCCTTCCCCTGGGAGGACTGGCCCTCTCTGCCCCTGGCGCGGTACGCCCTGGGCCAGGGCGACAGTGCGCAGGCCAAGCCGTTCTGCTATCTCATGGAGTTCGGCAGTCACGCGCTGGGCAGCATCGCCGGCGGCTCCTCCATGAAGCACCTCCTCTACGCCCGCAGCCAGGACGGTTCCTGGTGGCACGACCCGCGCTACGCGGACGAGGAGGAGGCGTGGGAGGCCGTGCGTGCCGGAATCGTCGCCGCCGTGACCGCGGCCCGCGAGGGCCGCATCGCCGACCTCGACTCGATCGACGCCATCCGCTCGGGGCCCTCGCTCGTTTCCAAGACCCTCCGGGTGTACGCGCCGGAGGGGTCCGTCCCGGTGTACGGCACCGATCATTCGCGGCACTTCCTCCAGCGGCTGACCGGGCAGCCGGCGTCCGGGCTGGAGCGGTTCGCGCTGCGGGCCCGGCTCAAGGAGGTCGTCGACACCGACGAACGGTTCGCGGGCTGGCCGTACGACCTGGTGGTGGAGTTCCTGTACTGGTGGGCCGACCCCAACCGGACGCAGCAGATCGTGAAGATCGCCGCCGGGGAGGGCGGCAAGATGTGGGAGGAGTGCCGCGCGGGCGGTTTCATCGCGGTGGGCTGGGACGACGTGCCGGACCTGCGCTCGTACGCGGACAAGGACGAATTCGTGACCGCGTTCGCCGCCGCCTACTCCGACGAGTACAACGGCTACAGGTCCAAGATCTCCGCGAAGGCCAACGAGGTCTGGAAATTGCTGAGCCTGCGCCCCGGTGACCTGGTCGTCGCCAACAGAGGGACCAGCGAGATCCTCGCCGTCGGACAGGTGACGGGCGACGGATACGTGTGGCGGGAGGACCGCGCCACGTTCCGCCACACGGTCGAGGTGGAGTGGGACGAGACCCACGCGGGACGGCTGGAGGAGCCGGAGAGGTCCTGGGCGACCGTCACCGTGAAGGACGTACCCGCTCAGCTGTGGGCGAGGGTCCGGCGAACAGGGCAGCCGGCCGAGGCCCCCTCCACGACGGCGAGCACCCTGGCCGCCCAGCCGCTCGACGCCGATCTTCGGCCGCTCGCCGACGCTCTGCAACGACGCGGCCAGGCCGTCCTGTTCGGGCCGCCGGGCACCGGTAAGACGTACACGGCGCTGCGTTTCGCCGCCCGCTGGCTCGGCGAACTGTCGGACGGCCTCCCGGGAGTCGACCCTTACGCGGAACCGGGCACCCCCTCCTTCGGCGGCACGCTCGACGCGCTGACCGGGGCCGGACGGCTGACGACGGTCACGTTCCACCCCGGCTACGGCTACGAGGACTTCGTCGAGGGGTTCCGTCCGGTGCAGGGCGGATCGGGCGGACTCCTGCTGGACCGGACGGACGGTGTGTTCAAGCGGGTGTGCGCGGCGGCCGCGGCCGACCCGGACCACCCTTACCTGGTCGTCGTCGACGAGCTGAACCGCGGCAATCTGCCCAAGATCTTCGGTGAACTGATCACACTGCTGGAGAAGGACAAACGCGGCTACTCGGTCCTGCTGCCGCTCAGCCAGGAGCAATTCAGGGTGCCCGACAACGTGTATCTGATCGGCACCATGAACACCGCCGACCGTTCCGTCCGGTTGCTCGACGCCGCGATCCGCCGACGCTTCGCCTTCCTCGAACTGCTCCCCGATTCCTCGCCGTTGCAGGGCTGCCATGTGGAGCAACTGCATCTCGCGGACCTGCTGGACTCGCTCAACCAGCGCATCCGTGCCCACCTGGACCGGGAGAAGCAGATCGGCCAGGCGTTCTTCCTGCCGAACGGCACGCCGGTGGACTCGGCCGCCGCACTGGCCGCGATCGTCCGGGGCGAGATCCTCCCGCTGCTCCAGGAGTACGCGTACGACGACTACTCGTTGCTCGCGGCCTTCCTCGGTGAGGCGCTGGTCGACCCCGAGACGCACACCCTGCGCGACCTCAGCGACGAGGGGCTCACGACCGCCCTCTACACCGAGCTTCAGCTCGGGGGCGGGGCGGCGGAGTAGCCCGTGGTCACGTTGCGGGAGTACGAGACGCGAGTCGTCGAAGGGGTCCGGCTGAGTGCCGCCGACCGGGTGCTGTGCGCGGCCGAAGGGCTGGCCACGCGTCTCCGGGTGCGTGAACTGGCGGGCGGGCGGATGGAGTTGACTGCCGGCCCGTGCGTGGGAGTCGTCCGTCTCGACGCCTGCGAGATCCGCGTCCTGCCCAAGTACCTGGGCGAGGAGCTCGACGTCCTGCGGATGCTGGAGTACGCGGCGGGCCGCGGGCTGCCCGCCCTCGACGCGGCGCGCACCCTGCGCGAGGGAGCCCCGCACCTGCGGGACCTGGTCGCGCTCCTGGTGACCGAGCACTGCGAGCGACTGCTGGCCCGCGGGGTGCGCCGCGACTACGTCAGCGTCGAGGACGAACTGCCCGTGGTCCGGGGGCGTCTGCTGGTCGACCGTCAGGTCCTGCGGCACTACGGGCGGCTGGACCGGCTGGCCTGCCGGTTCGACGAACACGACACGGACATCGTGGACAACCGGCTGTGCGCCGCCGCCGTGGACCTCGCGGCGCGTACGGCGAGCTCCCCGGCCGTGCGCTCCAGGGCCCGGCGTGCGGCGGCCCGGTTCGCCGGGCTCGCACCGACGCGGCTCGGCGATCTGCGGGTGGCGCTGGCGTCCCTGGGCTATCACCGCCACAACGCCCACTACGAGGGCGCGCACCGCTGGGCGGCTCTGCTGCTGTCGGGCGGCGGCATCACGGACCTCTTTGCTGCGGGGCCGCTCCCCTCCAGGGCGTTCCTCGTCGACATGAACGTGCTGTTCGAGTCCTTCGCCACCCGGTTGCTGCGGGAGGCGGCGGCCGGCACCGGGTTCGCCGTCCGGGACCAGGCGCGCCTGCGCGGTGTGCTGCGCGACGACCGGACCGGGCGTCATTACAGCGAGGTGCGGCCGGACATCCTGATCTCCGGGAGCCGGGACGGGGAAACGCTGACCCGTCCCGTCGACGTCAAGTACAAGCTGTACGACGGCAGGAAGCTCAGCACGCCCGACCTGTACCAGGCCTTCCTCTACGCCCATGCCCTGGCCCGGCAGCCCGGGGGCGGCACGCCGACCTGTGTGCTGCTCCACCCCGGCGGGGCGTCCGCGGCGCGAGAGAGCGTCACGGTGCGCCGCTGGGACGGCAGCGCGTCGGCACGGGTCAGGTCCGTGTCGCTCGACCTGCCGTCGGTGCTCGACGCCCTGGGCGGCGCCGAGCGCGGCCCTGTGCTCGCGAGCGTCTTCGCGGCGGCGCTGGGCTGACCGCGCCGACGCGCCGCCGCGGCGTGCGGCCTCAGCCGAAGTAGCGGTCGAAGTTCCTCGAGAACTGCCAGTCCCCGTACCGGTCCCAGTTGATCGACCACGTCATGAGGCCGCGCAGGGCGGGCCAGGTGCCGTGCGGGGTGTACGAGCCGCAGTTCGTACCCTTCGTCAGGCAGTCCAGGGTCTTGTCGACCTCCGACGACGGCACGTGGCCGTTGCCCGCGTTCGTCGAGGCCGGCATGCCGATGGCTATCTGGTCCGGGCGCAGGGGCGGGAAGACGTTGGCCGCGTCGCCCGCGACTGGGAAGCCGGTCAGGAGCATGTCCGTCATGGCGATGTGGAAGTCGGCCCCGCCCATGGAGTGGTACTGGTTGTCGAGACCCATGACCGGCCCGGAGTTGTAGTCCTGGACGTGCAGCAGCGTCAAGTCGTCGCGCAGGGCGTGGATGACCGGGAGGTAGGCGCCGGCCCGCGGATCCTGGCCGCCCCACTTGCCGGTTCCGTAGTACTGGTGTCCGAGCTGGACGAAGAACGTCTCCGGGGCCATCGTGAGGACGAAGTCGTCCCCGTACCTGGCCTTCAGGGTCTTCAGGGCCGAGACGAGGTTCACGATCACCGGGGTCTTCGGGTTCCTGAAGTCGGTGTCGTCGGCGTTCAGGGAGAGGGAGTGTCCCTCGAAGTCGATGTCCAGGCCGTCGAGTCCGTACTCGTCGATGATCTTCGACACGGAGGAGACGAACGTGTCGCGGGCCGCCGCCGTCGTCAGCTGCACCTGGCCGTTCTGGCCGCCGATGGAGATGAGGACCTTCTTGCCCGCGGCCTGCTTGGCCCTGATCGCCGCCTTGAACTCGGCGTCGGTCTCGACCCCCGGGCACTCGGCGGCCGGGCAGCGGTCGAAGCGGATGTCGCCGGAGGTCGTGGTGGTGGGTTCGCCGAAGGCGAGGTCGATCACGTCCCAGCTGTCCGGGACGTCGGCCATCCTCGTGTAGCCGGAGCCGTTGGCGAAGCTCGCGTGGAGGTAGCCGACCAGGGCGTGTGCGGGTAGGTCCGTGGGGTCGCCGCCGCCCGGTCCGGCCGTGGTGGTCGCGGTGACGGCCGGGGACTTCGCGGACTCTCCGGCGGCGTTCACGGCGGCGACCTGGAAGGAGTAGGCGGTCGACGGTGTCAGCCCGTCGACGGTGGCCGAGGTCCCGCTCGGTGTCCGGACCTTCGCTCCGTCGCGGTAGACGGCGTAGCCCGTCGCGCCCGGCACCGCCGGCCAGGACAGCCCGACGCCGGTGGAGGTGACCGCGGCGACCGTCAGACCGGTGGGTGCGGCGGGTGGCTGCCCCGCGTCGACGCCGGGCCCGACCAGGGAGAGGTCGTCGGCGTGGTACGCGCCGGTGCCGTACCAGCCGTGCGTGTAGAGCGTGACCCTGGTGGTGGAGGGGCCGGTGCGGAAGGTCGTGGCGAGCCGCTGCCAGTCGGGGGCGGACTGCGTCCAGGCGGAGACGTCGGTGGTGCCGGTGCCGCTCGCGCCGACGTACACGTAGGCGCCGCGGACGTGGGCGGCGAGTGTGTACTGGGAGTCGGGCCGGACGGTCACGGTCTGTGCGCATCGGGCGTTGTCGCCGCCGGCCGGGGTCGCCCTCAGCGCCGAAGCGCCGCTGCGGACGGGTGAGCCGACGACCGTGCCCGCCGTGCAGGTCCAGCCGTCGAGTCCTGCCTCGAATCCGCCGTTGCGGACCAGGTCCGCGTCGGCCGCACGGGCGGCCGACGAGAGTGCGGCGAGGCCGGGTACGGCCAGGACGGTGGCCGTGCACACGGCGAGAAGTCTGTGACGCGGGAACGGTCCGGCACGTCCGGTGCGGTCCACAACTGCCTCCAGAGCATGGGGGAAGAGGAGGGAGGAGCGCGCCCAACCTGGTCCAGACCAATCCGGTTGTCAAGACCTGTGACACGCACCGGGCCGCGTACGGCCGCCCGTTGCCGGGACCGGCACGGCTATCGCTCCCCGTTCCCGGCGAGGCCCGCCGCCGCCTCGTGCATCGCCAGTTCCAGGAGCGCCGGGTCGGTGAGCGTGCCGGAGCCGTCCGGGGGGACCAGCCAGCGGACCCCGCCGGTCGACCGCCCGGGGTAGGGCACCACGATCCACGTACCGCGCCCCGCTGTGCGCACCCCCGTGCCGAGCCAGCGCGCGGCCGTCCCCGGCGGGACGAGGAAACCCATCCGCGCGTCACCGAAGTCGACGAGTACCGGTCCGGGCTGGTCGAGCACACGGGTCAGCACGTCGAGCGTCGGATAGCCGAGCCGGCCGGGCAGGATGAGCACGTCCCACGCCTTGCCCGCCGGCAGCAGCGCGACCCCCATCGGATTGCGCTCCCATTCCCAGCGGCAGGCCTCGGGGTCCGGTGCCACGGATGCCAGCCACTCGACCGCCGTCTTGGGCCCAGTCATGGCGGAACCTCCCTCTCTCGTGTCGACGCTGGTCGCGTCACAGGGGAGAGGGAGGTTCGGGCCGGGCATTACGCGGGTTCCGGCTGCGTGTTGGTGGTGAAGCGGATCACGGGAGCGAGCTGGGCGTACGCCCGTGGATCACATACGGACCCGCACGCCCTCGGGGCCGCACGCGGCCGCCCCGGCCGTTCCCCCACCCAGGGCGTCCGGGCGCTCAACTGTCGAAGCCGAGGCCCACCCGGTCCATCGTCCGCAGCCACAGGTTGCGCCGGCCACCGTGTGCGTCCGCCCGGGCGAGCGACCACTTGGTGAGCGCAATGCCCGTCCACGCGAACGGCTCCGGCGGGAAGGGCACCGGCTTCCTGCGGACCATCTCCAGCGACGTACGCTCCGTGCGCTCCCCCGACAGCAGGTCGAGCATCACGTCCGCACCGAACCGGGTCGCCCCGACACCGAGGCCCGTGTAGCCCGCCGCGTACGCGACCCGCCCCCGGTGCGCCGTGCCGAAGAAGGCCGAGAAGCGGGAGCAGGTGTCGATCGCACCGCCCCAGGCGTGGCTGAAGCGGACGCCCTCCAGCTGCGGGAAGCAGGTGAAGAAGTGCCCGGCGAGCTTGGCGTAGGTCTCGGGCCGGTCGTCGTACTCGGCGCGGACCCGGCCGCCGTACGGGTAGACCGCGTCGTAACCGCCCCACAGGATCCGGTTGTCGGCGGACAGCCGGAAGTAGTGGAACTGGTTCGCCGAGTCCCCGAGCCCCTGCCGGTTCTTCCAGCCGATCGAGGCGAGCTGGCCCGCGGTCAGCGGCTCGGTCATCAGCGCGTAGTCGTAGACCGGGGACGGTGTACGGGCGCACGCGCCGGACCAGGTTCGGGAAGATGTTCGTGCCGAGGGCGACCTGGCGGGCGCGCACACTGCCGTACGGCGTGCGCACGGCCATCCCGGCGCCGTACGGCTTCAGGTCGAGCGCGGGCGTGTTCTCGTACACGCGGACACCCAGCTCGACGCAGGCGCGCTTGAGGCCCCAGACGAGCTTGGCGGGGTTGAGCATGGCGACGCCCCGGCGGTCGTGCAGGCCGGCGAGGAAGGTCGGCGAGTCGACCTGCTCCCGTACGGCTTCGGCGTCCAGGTACTCGACGCCGTCGGCCAGACCCCGGTTCTTCAACTCCTCGTGCCACTCGCGCAGTTCGGCCGCCTGGTACGGCTCGGTGGCGACGTCGATCTCGCCGGTGCGCTCGAAGTCGCAGTCGAGGGAGTAGCGGGCGACGGCGGCCTCGATGGCGTCGAGGTTGCGGGCGCCCAGCTCCTCCAGCTTGTGGATCTCGTCGGGCCAGCGGGTCAGGCCGTTGGCGAGACCGTGGGTGACGGAGGCCGCACAGAAGCCGCCGTTGCGGCCCGAGGCGGCCCAGCCGGCCTCGCGGCCCTCGACCAGGACCACCTCGCGTCCGGGGTCGCGCTCCTTGGCGAGGAGCGCGGTCCACAGCCCGCTGTAGCCGCCGCCCACGACGAGCAGGTCGCAGGTCTCGGCGGTGGTGAGGGCGGGCTCGGGACGCGGCCTGCCCGGGTCGTCCAGCCAGTAAGAGACCGGCTGGACGTCCGAAAGCGACTTCGCCCAGTTCTTGTCACGGCTCATGGCGCCTCGGGCCATGATTTCAACTCCCTACGACTGCTGCTTTCTTGAATTCCTGTGCTGCTATGCCTTGTGGCGGTTCCTGCGGTTGCCGATGACCATTCCGGCCAGCACGAACAGTACGGCGACGATGAACATGGCCGTACCGATGACGTTGATCTGAACGGGTGTGCCGCGCTGCGCAGAGCCCCAGACGAACATGGGGAACGTGACCGTCGAACCCGCGTTGAAATTGGTGATGATGAAGTCGTCGAAGGAGAGCGCGAACGCGAGCAGCGCTCCCGCGGCGATCCCGGGAGCGGCGATGGGCAGGGTGACGCGGACGAAGGTCTGCACGGGACCCGCGTACAGGTCCTGCGCCGCCTGTTCCAGGCGCGGGTCCATCGACATCACGCGCGCCTTGACGGCGGTGACCACGAAGCTCAGGCAGAACATGATGTGCGCGATCAGGATCGTCCAGAAGCCCAGCTGCGCGCCCAGGTTGAGGAAGAGCGTGAGCAGCGAGGCGGCCATGACGACCTCGGGCATCGCCATCGGAAGGAAGATCAGCGAGTTCACGGCGCCGCGCGCACGGAAGCGGTAGCGGACCAGCGCGAAGGCGATCATCGTGCCGAGGACGGTGGCACCCAGCGTCGCCCAGGCGGCGATCTGCAGGCTCAGCGAGAGCGAGCCGCACAGGTCGGCGACCCCGCAGGGATCGGTCCAGGCGTCCGTGGAGAACTGCTGCCATTCGTAGTTGAAGCGCCCCTTCGGATTGTTGAAGGAGAACACCGTGACGACGATGTTCGGCAGCAGCAGATAACCGAGCGTCAGCAGACCCGCGATGACGACGAGACGCCTTTTCAACCAGCGCAAGAGGGCCATCTAGACCAGATCCTCCGTCCCGGACTTACGGATGTAGAGCGTGACGATGGCGAGGATTCCCGCCATGAGAATGAAGGAGAGGGCGGCGGCCGTCGGATAGTCGAGAATGCGCAGGAACTGCGTCTGGATGACGTTTCCGACCATGCGGGTGTCCGTGGAGCCGAGCAGGTCGGCGTTCACGTAGTCGCCGCTCGCCGGAATGAAGGTGAGCAGGGTCCCGGAGACGACACCGGGCATCGACAGCGGGAACGTCACCTTGCGGAAGGTCGTGAAGGGCTTCGCGTACAGGTCGCCCGCCGCCTCGTGCAGCCGCCCGTCGATCCGCTCCAGGGAGGTGTAGAGCGGCAGGATCATGAACGGCAGGAAGTTGTACGTGAGGCCGCAGACCACCGCGAGCGGGGTGGCCAGGACCCGGTCCCCCGCCGTGATGCCGAGCCAGCTCGTGACGTCCAGGACGTGCAGCGAGTTGAGGGCGCCGACGACCGGGCCGCCGTCCGCGAGGATCGTCTTCCAGGCGAGCGTACGGATCAGGAAGCTGGTGAAGAACGGCGCGATCACCAGGATCAGGATGAGGTTGCGCCAGCGGCCCGCCCGGAACGCGATCAGATACGCGAGCGGGTAACCGAGCAGCAGGCACAGGATGGTGGCGGTGCCGGCGTACGCGATGGAGCGCACGAACTGCGGCCAGTAGTCGGCCACCGCGTCCCAGTAGGTCGCGAAGTGCCAGGTGACCTTGTAGCCCTCCTCCAGGGAGCCCGTCTGCACGGACGTGGAGGCCTGGTAGACCATCGGCAGGGCGAAGAAGACGACCAGCCACAGCAGGCCGGGGAGCAGCAGCCAGTACGGGGTGAGGCGGCCTCTCCTGCGAGGCGGGCGCTCCTTCGGCGCTGGGGCCGGCGCCAGGGGTGGCGCGTCGGTGACGGTCGTCATCAGGACGCCTCTTCCTCGACCGTTTCGATGCCGGCGTCGATGTCCTGAGCGGCGTCCAGACCGAAGGTGTGCGCGGGATTCCAGTGCAGGACCACCTCGGCGCCGGGCACGAGCCGTGCGTCGCGGTCGATGTTCTGGGCGTAGACCTCGAACTCCGGGCAGACCGGGCTGTCGATGACGTACTGCGTGGAGACGCCGATGAAGCTGGAGTCGGCGATCGTGCCGGTGATGCGGTTGCGGCCCGCCGGGATCTCGCCCGCGGCGTCGGCGTGCGTGAGCGAGATCTTCTCGGGACGTACGCCCACCAGGACCTTGCCGCCGGTCGTCGTGGGCGCGGAACACCGGGCCACGGGCAGGACGAGCTTGCCGCCGCCCGCCCTGAGGACGATCTCGTCGCCGCTGCGGCTGTCGACCTCGGCCTCGATGAGGTTGGAGGTGCCGAGGAAGTTGGCGACGAACGTGGTGTGCGGGTTCTCGTAGAGGTCGGCGGGCGAGCCGAGCTGCTCGACACGGCCCGCGTTCATCACGGCGACCGTGTCGGCCATCGTCATGGCCTCCTCCTGGTCGTGCGTGACGTGCACGAAGGTGATGCCGACCTCGGTCTGGATGCGCTTGAGCTCCAGCTGCATCTGGCGGCGCAGCTTGAGGTCGAGGGCGCCGAGCGGCTCGTCGAGGAGGAGCACCTTGGGGGTGTTGATCAGCGCGCGGGCGACGGCCACGCGCTGCTGCTGGCCGCCGGAGAGCTGGTGCGGCTTCTTGCGGGCCTGCTCGCCGAGCTGGACCAGGTCGAGCATGTCACCGACCTGCTTCTTCACCGACTTGATGCCGCGCCGGCGCAGACCGAAGGCGACGTTCTCGAAGATGTCCAGGTGCGGGAAGAGGGCGTACGACTGGAAGACGGTGTTCACGGGCCGCTTGTACGGCGGCAGGTTCGTGACGTCCTGGTCGCCGAGGGAGACCGAGCCGGAGGAAGGTTCCTCCAGGCCGGCGATCATGCGCAGGGTGGTGGTCTTGCCGCAGCCGGAGGCGCCGAGCAGGGCGAAGAAGGAGCCCTGCGGGACGGTCAGGTCGAGGGGCTGGACCGCGGTGAAGGAGCCGTAGGTCTTGCTGATCCCGGAGAGACGGACGTCGCCACCGGTGTCTGTGTCGTTCTTCGTGGTCACGGTGATCACGCCCCCGTCAGCTTTGCGAACTTCTCTTCGTACGACGTCTCTTCCTTCGTGCTCAGGGAGCGGAAGGAGTGGGACTTGGCCGCCATGGCGGCGTCGGGAATGATCAGCGGGTTGTTCGCCGCCGACTTGTCGATCTTCGCCAGCTCGGCCTTCACTCCGTCGACGGGACAGACGTAGTTGATGTACGCGGCGAGCTGCGCGGCCGGACCGGGCTCGTAGTAGTAGTCGATGAGCCGCTCGGCGTTGGTCTTGTGCCGTGCCTTGCTGGGGACGAGCAGGTTGTCCGTGGACGTCAGGTAGCCGCTGTCCGGGATGACGAAGTCGACGTCCGGGCTGTCCGCCTTGAGCTGCACGACGTCACCGGCCCAGGCGACACAGGCCGCGAGGTCGCCCTTGGTGAGGTCGGACGTGTAGTCGTTGCCGGTGAAGCGGCGGATCTGGCCCTTGTCGACGGCCTTCTGGAGCCGGGCGATCGCCGCGTCGAAGTCGTCGTCCGTGAACTTCGCCGGGTCCTTGCCCATGTCGAGCAGGGTCATGCCCATGCTGTCGCGCATCTCCGACAGGAAACCGATACGCCCCTTGAGCTTGGGGTTGTCGAGCATGTCCGACAGCGACTTCACCTCCACACCGTCCAGCGCCTTCTTGTTGTAGGCGATGACGGTGGAGATACCGGTCCAGGGATACGAGTACGCGCGTCCCGGGTCCCAGTCGGGGGTGCGGAACTGCTGGGAGAGGTTGGCGTACGCGTGCGGCAGGTTGGAGGCGTCCAGCTTCTGTACCCAGCCGAAGCGGATGAGGCGGGCGGCCAGCCAGTCGGTGACGCAGATGAGGTCGCGCCCGGTGTCCTGGCCCGCCGCGAGCTGCGGTTTTATCTTCCCGAAGAACTCGACGTTGTCGTTGATGTCCTCGGTGTACTTGACGCTGATGCCGGTGCGTCCGGTGAACGCGTCGAGCGTGGGGTGACGCTTCTCGCTGTCGTCGACGTCCATGTACTCGGTCCAGTTGGAGAAGCTGATCCGCTTCTCCTTGGCCGAGTGGTCCTCGGACGAGACGCCCGCGGTGTTCTTCGCCGCGGGGATGCCGCAGGCGCTCAGCGTCCCGAGCCCGCCGAGGGCGAGCGCGCCGCCCGTCGAGGCGCGCAACAGCGAACGGCGGGTGAGGGAGGCCCTGCCGTCGCCGAGGCTGCGCCGCACGGCGGCCGGCCGGGCCGGAAACAGGCGGTCGGGCTCGTACTGCTCCATGCTCGTGGTGCCCTTTCGGGAGGGTTCGGCCGGTCTCGGCCGGTGGTGACTAGCGGTCCCCGAAGATCGTGCGGTGCCAGTCCTTCCTGGCCACCGCGGTGTTGTCGAACATGACGTGCTTGATCTGCGTGTACTCCTCGAACGAGTACGAGGACATGTCCTTGCCGAAGCCGGACGCCTTGGAGCCGCCGTGCGGCATCTCACTGATGATCGGGATGTGGTCGTTGATCCACACGCAGCCCGCCTTGATCTCGCGGGTGGCACGGTTCGCGCGGTACACGTCACGGCTCCACGCGGACGCGGCGAGACCGTACGGGGTGTCGTTGGCGAGCCGGATGCCCTCGTCGTCGCTGTCGAAGGGCAGCACCACCAGGACCGGTCCGAAGATCTCGGCCTGCACGATCTCGCTGTCCTGCGCGGCGTCGGCCACGAGGGTGGGGCGGTAGTAGGCGCCGTGCCCGAGGTGGCGCGGGATCTCGCCGCCGGTGACCACGCGCGCGTAGGAGCGTGCCCGGTCGACGAACCCGGCGACGCGGTCGCGCTGGGCGACCGAGATCAGCGGGCCGAGGTCGGTGTCCGGCGCGAAGGGATCGCCGAGCCGGACGGTCGCCATGAGGTCGGCCGTCCGGGAGACGAACTCTTCGTAGAGGGGCCTTTGGACGTACGCGCGCGTGGCGGCCGTGCAGTCCTGGCCGGTGTTGATGAGCGAGCCCGCGACCGCGCCGTGCACGGCGGCCTCCAGGTCCGCGTCGTCGAAGACCACGAAGGGAGCCTTGCCGCCGAGCTCCAGGTGGAGGCGGGTGACGGTGGCGGTGGCGATCTCGGCGACCCGCTTGCCGACGGCCGTGGAGCCCGTGAAGGAGGTCATGGCGACGTCGGGGTGTCCGACGAGGTGCTCGCCCGCGTCCTTGCCCGCGCCGGTGACGATGTTGACGACGCCGTCCGGGATGCCCGCCTGGGTGGCCGCCTCGGCGAACAGCAGCGAGGTCAGCGGGGTGAGCTCGGCGGGCTTCAGGACGATGGTGTTGCCCGCGGCGATCGCCGGGAGGACCTTCCAGGCGGCCATCTGGAGGGGGTAGTTCCAGGGGGCGATGGAGCCGACGACGCCGATGGGTTCACGGCGTACGTACGAGGTGTGGTCGCCGGAGTACTCGCCGGCGGACTGGCCCTGGAGGTGGCGGGCCGCGCCGGCGAAGAAGGCCGCGTTGTCGATCGTGCCCGGGACGTCGAACTCCCGGGTCAGCTTGATCGGCTTGCCGCACTGGAGGGACTCCGCCTGCGCGAACTCCTCGGCACGGTCGGCGAGCACCGCGGCGAAACGGTGCATGGCGTCGGAGCGCTCACCGGGGGTGGCCCCGGCCCAGCCGGGAAACGCCTCCCGCGCCGCCTCCACGGCCGCGTCCACGTCCACGGTGCTGGCCAGTTCGTACGTGTAGACCTCGTCGCCGGTGGCGGGGTCGACGACGGTGTGGCCGCGGCCTGACGTGCCCTTGGTCAGCCGGCCGGCGATGTACTGCGCGCCGTCCGCGAAGTGGTCCTGCGCCTGGAAGCGATGGCCCGGACTGTGCATGTCGCTCTCCTCCGCCGCACGCCCCGCAACCCGGGGGTCGGCGTAGCTCCAGCTCGATTTGAGTGCCGATCCTGGCAGAGCAATGGTGCTCCAACAAGTGATTCCGTTGTTGCCTTTTGGTTACGCGACGGAATCTGTCGACCAGGTGTCGAGTCGCCCGCGAAAAGGCAGGACGGAGTGTCAGTGGTGCGTGCCACACTCGCGTGCATGGGGAAGATCGATTGTCGGGACACGCTGGTCGGCGCGGTCCGCTCGGGGGCGAGAGTCAGGTATCTGCACTTCTGGGGCCATCGGCCGCGCGCGGACGGGCAGGTCGGGGCGAGCTGTCTGAGCCAGTGGTGGCCCTCGCCCTTCACGGCGGACGGGGTGGAGTACCGGACGGCCGAGCACTGGATGATGGCGCACAAGGCACGGCTGTTCGGCGACGCGGAGGCGGAGCGGCTTGCGCTGGACGCGTCGAGCCCCGCGCTCGCGAAGAAGGCCGGGCGACTGGTGCGGGGGTTCGACGATGCCGTCTGGGAGCGGGAGCGCTTCGGGATCGTGGTCGAGGGCAGCGTGCGCAAGTTCGCCTCGGACATCCGGCTCGGATCGTTCCTGATGGGTACGGGCGATCGGGTGCTGGTCGAGGCGAGTCCCATGGATCGCGTGTGGGGGATCGGTCTGGCCGCGGACGACGAGCGGGCCTTCGACCCCGAGCGGTGGCAGGGACCGAACCTGCTGGGATTCGCGCTGATGGAGGCCCGGGACCGGCTGCGGTCCGCCGCCTGACAGCCCGCCCGCCCGCCCGGGCCTGAGCGGGCACGGGGAACCGCGCGCGGCCCACGACGCCCCGCGCCGGCCACCGGCCCGAGCCCCGCAGGGGGCGGGCCCCGCTGAGGGCACAACGGGGAGGCCGGGGCGGAGCCCGGTCCTCCCTCCGGGTCAGCCGTTGACGGTCAGCGCCGCGCTGTAGCCGTCGTCGGTCGTCTCCGAGCCTCCGCCGTCTTCCTCGTCGGGCATGACGAGGAAGACCACCACGAACGCGATGGCCAGGGCGATGCCCACGGCGCCGCAGATGATGCCGGCCAGCGCCTGGCCGGGGTTGGTGGCCTCCCCGCGGCGCGCCCTGCCCCGGCCGATCGCGCCGAAGATCACCGCGAGGACGCCGCAGGCGAGGGCCACCGGCCACAGGCAGAAGCCGACCGCGGCGATGATGCCGAGCACGAGCCCCGCGGTGCCCAGCCCGTTGCTGGGCATCATGGGCATCCCGGGCCAGCCGTAACCAGGACCGCCGGGGCCGGTTCCGTGGGCGGCGCCCTGACCGCCGTACCCGGGATACCCCGGGTAGCCGTATCCGTAGGGCACCTCGCCCGGCCCTCCCGGCGCGATGGGCGGCGGCGGCACCGGCGACCCCGGAGCGGGGTGGGCGTGCGGGTGCGGCTGCGGATAAGGGCCGGCAGGGGGCGCGAACGGGTCGCCCGGAAGATCCGAGGGCGGGCCGCCCGCGGCGGGGTACGGCGCGGGGTACTGGGCGGGGTACGGGGCGCCCGGAGGGGCGAAGGGGTTCCCCTGCGCCGGGGCGGCCGGGGGCGCGAACGGGTCGGCGGGGGTGGCGCCCGGTGCGGGCGCGGAAGGGTTGGTCCAGGCCGGCGGACCCGCGGGATACCCGGCCCCGGGAGGCGGCGGTGTCCCCGCGCCGGGGAAGGACGTGACCGTCTGCCGGTCGTGGACCGAGGGCGGGAGCGGGCCCGCGTCCGCCGGAGGAGCCCAGGGATTCGGCTCGGCAGGGGCCTTGTCCAGCGGAACCCCCGCCCCCGGACGGGCATCCTCGGGGTGGTCCCGCGGCTCGTCGCCCGGCGCATCCGGTGTCTGCGCGTCGTCGGACATGCGCGGAGTCCCCTCTGTCGTACGTGGCGTCATGCTACGGCCCGAGCCCTGCCCGTGCGGACGGCGGCCTACGATGATCCCCGAAGCACCGATCAGCCGATCACCCGCGCCGCCGTACACCGGCCCGGCGCCGTTCCTGGGGAGGAACCCTTGACCGACCACCTCGACCCGATCACCCCCGGCACCCCGCGTGACCTGCACGCCTTCATCGCCGGACTGCCCAAGGCCGAACTCCACGTGCACCACGTCGGCTCAGCCTCCCCCCGGATCGTCTCCGAGCTGGCCGCCCGCCACTCCGACTCCAAGGTGCCGTCGGACCCCGAGGCGCTGGCCGACTACTTCACGTTCACGGACTTCGCCCACTTCATCGACGTGTACCTGTCCGTCGTCGACCTCATCCGCACCCCCGAGGACGTCCGCCTCCTGACGTACGAGGTCGCCCGCGACATGGCCCGGCAGCGGATCCGCTACGCCGAGCTGACGATCACGCCGTTCTCGTCGACCCGCCGCGGCATCGACGAGGGCGCCTTCATGGACGCGATCGAGGACGCCCGCACGGCCGCCGAGGCCGACTTCGGGACCGTCCTGCGGTGGTGCTTCGACATCCCCGGTGAAGCGGGACTGGAATCCGCCGAGGAGACCGTCCGGCTCGCCACCACCGACAAGATCCGCCCCGAGGGCCTGGTCGCCTTCGGGCTCGGCGGGCCCGAGACCGGCGTGCCCCGCCCGCAGTTCAAGCCGTACTTCGACCGTGCGATCGCGGCCGGCCTGCACTCCGTGCCGCACGCGGGAGAGACGACAGGGCCGGAGACCGTCTGGGACGCGCTGAGGGACCTGCGTGCCGAGCGCATCGGTCACGGTACGAGCTCCGCCCGGGACCCCGAGCTCCTCGCGCACCTCGCCGAGCACCGGATCCCCCTGGAGGTCTGCCCGACCTCCAACATCGCCACCCGCGCGGTCCGCACCCTCGACGAGCACCCCATCAAGGAGTTCGTGCGGGCCGGCGTCGTCGTCACCGTCAACTCCGACGACCCGCCGATGTTCGGCACGGACCTCAACAACGAGTACGCGGTGGCCGCCCGCCTCCTCGACCTCGACGAACGGGGTCTCGCGGCGCTCGCCAGGAACGCCGTCGAGGCCTCCTTCCTGGACGGCCCCGGCAAGGCGGCCCTCGCCGCGGAGATCGACACGTACACCGCTGGGTGGCTCGCACCCTGAACCAGCACAATGGGCCGATGCGTACCGTGACTGCCGTGGCCCATCGCGGCGACCCCTACCGCGTCCGTGAGAACACCGTCGACTCGCTGCGTTCCGCGCTCCGCCGGGGCGCGGACGCGGTGGAGATCGATGTCCGGCTCACCCGCGACGGGGTGCCCGTGCTCCTGCACGACGTCTCGCTGAAGCGGCTGTGGGAGCACGACCGGCCGCTGCTGTCGCTCTCCTGCGACGAGGTGCGGGGCCTCACCTCGGACGGTGTACCCACTCTGGAGGAGGCCCTCAAGGAGACGGACGAGGGCCGGTTGATGGTCGACGTGCCGGGTCCGGTGGACGCGCGTGCCGTCCGCCGGATCGTCGGCGTCATCCATGACCTCGGCGCCGAGGAGCGCGTGTACTACTGCGCGGGCGCCCGCACCATGCTCGCGGTCCGCGCGGCCGACCCCGCCGCGGAGATCGCCCTCACCTGGACGAGCCTCGCGCCCCCGCGGCCCGCGGTGCTCGACGCGGTGCGCCCGCGCTGGCTCAACTACCGGTTCGGGCTGGTCGACCGGGACCTCGTCGCACGCGTCCACCGGGACGGCTACCTGGTGTCGGTGTGGACGCCGGACACCCGGCGGTCCATGCGGCGCCTCCTCGACGCGGGAGTCGACTCGATCACGACGAACCGCATCGACACCCTGTGTGCCCTGCGCAGGGACTGAGGTTCAGCCGCGTTCGCCGGTCACCCGGGACCTCTGCCGAACCGTCGCCGGGTCGGCCGGCGTCTCGCGGGTGACGTACTGGGGGGTGGGTGCCGTGTCCTGTCCGGTGTCGCGGACGAGGCCGTAGCGGATGGCGCCTTGGCCGGGGCCGGTCATGACGTCCCTGGTCACAGCGTCCCGGTCGGACGGGAAGACGATCAGCCCGTAGTCGCAGCCCCGCTCGTTCTGGGTGAGGGTGACGGTGCCGTCGACGTAGAAGTACTCGTTCTGCCACATCTGCTGGGCGCCGGCCGGCAGGACGGCGTGTCCGACGGCCGGGCCGCCCATGCCGGAGGTGTAGCCGTCGGCGTTCGGGGCGAAGGTGTCGTCCATCCGGCGGCCGCCGCCCGACGCCACGTGGAACAGCCTTCCCCTGAGGCCCGTCCAGGCGGGCATGACCAGGGCGCCCGGCCGCGACTTCGGCGAGATCTGCCAGCGCACCAGGACATAGCCCCGGCCGCTGAGCGTCACGCTGTCCCCGCGGTGCTGCATCACGGCCTTGGGGCCGCCGGTGCTGGTGAGTCCGGACTCGGGTCGGCGCGGCAGATCGCCGGGCCGCGCGTTCGGGTCCGGAGCCTCGTCGACGGCATCGACGACCGTGCCGTACAGGTCCGTCCGCGTTCTGACGGGGGACGGCGACGGAGCCGGTGTCGCGGTGCGGCCGGGCGCCTTAGGCTCTGCGGTGCTCGATGCCGTGATCGACGCCGTGGAGGGCGCCGTGGGGGGCGCGGCGGCCCGTGGCGGCGGTTCCGGCTGTGTGACGACGTAGGCGCCGCCCGCGGCGAGGGTCGCCCCGGCCGTCAGGGCTACGGCGGGCTTGGTCAGCGCGGCGACGGCTTTGGCGGACCAGCCGATGCCGGTGGCGGCGGTCGTGGCGGCGGCCGCCGTCTTGCCGCCGAGGGCGAGCGAGAGCGTGAGACCGACGGGGACGGGGACGAGTGCGATGCCGACGAGCAGCCGTTCCGCGGGGACGACCGCCTCGCCCTGTTCGGCGCAGTGGCGACAGCCCCGGATGTGCCGGGCCAGCCGCTTGCGCCACACCGAGCCGGGCCGCTCGTCCCAGCGGGCGGTCAGCTCACGCAGCCCGGGGCAGGAGGAGTCGAGGGCCCGCACGATGCCGCGCGCCGCCTCCAGCCGGGCCTTCATCCGCTGGACGCGTACGGCGGCGTGCTGGCGGCTGACGCCGGCGGCCGCCGCCAGTTCGCGTCGGCTCAGTTCGCCCGCGACCTCCAGCCACCACAGCGACAGCAGCTGCCGGTCCTCCTCGTCGAGCCAGCGCACCGCTTCCGCGACCTCACGCCGTTGTCCCTCCAACTGAAGGCGCAGGACGGTGAGTTCGGCGAAGTCGGTGACCTCCTGGGCCGCGTCGTCGGAGAGCGTCTCGGAGGTGCGCCGCCTGGCGCGGTCGCGTATCTGCCGCATGGCGATGGCGACCAGCCAGGAACGGAAGCTGTCCGGATCGCGCAGTGTGCCGAGGTTGCCGACGGCGCGCAGCATGGTCTCCTGCACCACGTCGTCGACGTCGGCATGGCCGTTCAGCGCGCGGCCGACGATGTTGTAGACCAGCGGAAGCCAGCCCTCGACGAGTTCGTCGAGCGCGCGCCGGTCACCGGCCTGCGCTGCCGCGATCGTCGTACGCCACTGCCGGCCGTCCACGTCCGTCCCTTCCCTGCCGAGGTCGCTCGCCGGGGCCGTCCACCGGGGCCGCCGGAGGTCACTTGCGGTGGAGGAGCGCCCCGAAGTCCATCTGGTCGAACCCGCCGTGGCGGGGCCCGTGGTCCCCACCGCCGCCTTCGGCACGTACTTTCTCAGCCATGGCCGAGATACGAGGGCCCGAGGGCCGGCGGTGTCGCGCGCAGCGGTTGCGCAAAAGCTCCCAGACCGGCCTGATCTGCCCGCGGCCTATGTCGGAGATCACGGCCTGCGGCGCTTCAGGTGCCGGTTGGCGGTCCCGCGATCCGGAGGGCGCCGCGCCGGCCGACGCGGTGCTTGTTCTGCTCTGCCACGGACGACTCCTGGGCGGGTGAGGGGGTGTGTGCGCCATGCGGAGCGCGCGCACAGGAGACGGGGGAAGGACTTCCGGGATAACAGTTTTTTCGTGCGGGGCCCCGTCACCCTAAGGAAGATCCCTGACAACTCCCCTATCCGGGACGGCAGTTGCCCGGAGCCCGGTCCAGGGTCGCCGCCCTCCTCGATGAGGATCCGCGAGAAGGCGTACGCCCGGACGATGAAGGTCACCGATCACTCCGGGAGTCCACTGATGCATGCCCGTCTCCGTACCGCCTGTGCCGCCCTCGTGGTCCTGGGTCTGACCGCGGTCCCCCTGGCCGGGACCGCCCTCGCCGCCCCCTCCCCCACGGCCGTCGTACGCGAGAGCGCGAATCCGGACACCGCTCTGCGCGCCGCACTCAAGGGGATCCCGGACGAACACACCACGGCCGCGCTCGTACGCGTCGCCGGCACGGACGGCACCTGGCGGGGCAGCGCCGGGGTGCGCGATCTCCCAAGTGGCCGAAAGGCGCTGGAGAACGGGCGCTTCCGGGCCGGCTCCACCACCAAGGTGGTCACGGCCGCCGTCGTGCTGCAGCTCGCCGCCGAGGGCAGGGTGGACCTGGACGGGCACGTCCAGACGTACCTCCCCGGCCTCCTGTCGAAGGACTTCGAGCCCATCACCGTACGGCAGTTGCTCACCTTCACCAGCGGGCTGAAGCCGGGCTCGTCACTGGGGGACGTGGCCGGCGAGGGGTACGAGCGGCGGTACGAGACGCTGACCCCCGAGGAGGTCGTGGCCGCGTCGGTCGCCCAGGGGCCGGCCTTCCACCCCGGCGACCGGCAGCAGTACGGCAACATCGACTACACCGTGCTCGGCCTGCTCGTCGAGAAGGTCACCGGCGACTCGTACGAGCACCAGGCAGCCGTGCGGGTCCTGCGGCCGGCCGGGATGCGGCACACGTACTTCCCCGGCGGCCCCGACCCGCGCATCCACGGACCGCACAACCGCGGATACCAGAAGCTGACGGACGGCAGGCTGGTCGACGCCACCGAGTGGAACATGTCGGACCGGTGGGCCGCCGGCGACATGATCTCCACGACGGCGGACCTGGAGCGGCTCCTCTTCGCGCTGTTCCGGGGCCGGCTGGTCCCCCAACCGCTCCTGGACAGGGAGATGTTCACGCTTCCCGACGTGCCCGGCGCGACCATGAGCGCCGGCCTCCAGCGGTACGACATGGGCAACGGCACCGTCCTGTGGCTGAAGTCCGGAGCCCGCCCGGGGTACGGCACGCTCGTCGCGGCCACGCGCGACCTGTCCCGCACGCTCGTGTACTCGGTCAACGCGACCGACGCCAAGGGCGAGGGCATGAATCCGGTGGCCGAGCGGATCGTGCGGGCGGCGTTCGGAGGGTGAGGGCGGCGCTCGGACGGTGAGGCCCGCCCGGCGCGAACGGCGTGAACGGCGCGCGGCCGGGTCAGCCGTGGGCGCGGGCCGGGCCGCCGAGTGCCGCGACGCGCTGTTCCAGGCGCTTGAGGACCGTGTCGCCCCACTGGAGGTTCGCCCGCTCCAGGGCCATGCCGCCCTGGAGGGTGAGGTAGGGGCCGACGCGCTCGGCGGTGGCGAGGTACTCGTCCTCGGTGCGCCCGGCCAGCATGCGTTCCTGCATGCGCCGGTAGCGGGCGAGCTTGGCGGTGGCCCGCTCAACGCGCTCGGCGACCGCCGTCCGTACGGCCTCGATGTCGGCGGCGTCCCCGATGTCGACGCACTGGACCTTGACCATCAGCTCGTCCCTGATGGCCGGTGGTTTGGCCGGGCCTTCGGCGACGTACGCGCGCAGGACCCCGCGCCCCTCCGCGGTGAGCGAGAAGAGCCGCTTGTTGGGCCGGCGCTCCTGCTGGACGACGCGGGCGCGGACCAGTCCGTCGCCCTCCATGCGCTCCAGCTCGCGGTAGAGCTGCTGGGGGGTGGCCATCCAGAAGTTGGCGACCGAGGCCTCGAAGCCCTTCGCGAGGTCGTACCCGGACGCCTCGCCCTCCAAGAGAGCGGCCATCACCGCGTTGCGCAACGCCATGAGTCCAAGCTAGCACCGTGTTGATTAGTCAAGGGCGCGACTATCGACGCGGACGAGAGGGAGCAGCTCCGGCCGCTTGGCCTGCCGGCCGTCGCCCGACGAACGCCCCTGGACCCGGCGCAGGAGCCAGGGCCCCAGGAAACCGCCGACCCAGCGCAGTTCCGCTCCGACGACCCGCAGCCGCGTGGGCACCGACGCGTCGGGCGGCAGGGGCAGCGTCCAGGCTTCGTCACCGCCCGGCAGGCCGAACGCGTGCGCGACCGCGGCGGCAATACGCGCATGGCCGAGCGGGCTCGCGTGCAGCCGGTCCGGACTCCACAGCCGGGGGTCCGTCACCACCTCGTGGGCGGACATGTCCGCGATGACCACTCCATGGCGTCCGGCCGCCTCCCGGATACGGGAGTTGAGGGCGAGGACCCGGCGGCCCAGCGGCCGGGCCAGCGGGGTGAGCCGGCCGACGTCGGGAAAGGTGACCGTCGCGACGCGGGCGCCCTGCCCGGTCAGCGCGGCGAACATCGCCTCCAGGTGGCCGGCCACCTCGTCCGCGTCGAAGCGGGGCCTCAGCAGGTCGTTCATCCCGGCGACCACGGTCGCCACATCGGGCCGCAGCGCGAGGGCCGGCGGCAGCTGCTCGGCGCGCACCTGCCCGGCGAGGCGCCCGCGGACGGCGAGATTCGCGTACAGGACGTCCGGAGACCCCTTCGCCAGCTCCTCCGCGAACCGGTCGGCGCATCCGCGCAGCCCTGTCACGTCGTCGCCGTCCCCCAGCCCTTCGGTCTGACTGTCACCGAGGGCGACGTACCGCAGATATCCGCTGTTCGGCACGGCATGACCTCCACTCCCCATAGCCCACTAGTACCCTATTCACTTTGTTGAATAAGGCAAGAGGCGGGACGGGCCGGTGACGTGACATGCGCCGCGCGGGCGCCCAGGCAGCCTCACCGGGACCGGCTCGGGCTCAGGTCCCCGCGCAGTTCCTGCGCTGGTGGTCCGTACGGTGACGCATCCAGAGCACCACGTCACAGACCCGCAGCGCGCTGACGGTCCCGGGGAGGCCGGCGGACCGCCGCAGGGCGGTCAGCTCGTGGTGCAGCGCCCGGTCGTCGAGGCGCAGCGCGGTGTGCAGGTCCAGCCAGAAGGACGCGGGCCTGCCGAGGACGCAGCGGACGACCTGGTCGTAGACGGGCAGCAGCCGTGGACGCTTGCGGGCGAGGAGTTTGCCTGCCGTGACCCACCCGATTCCGGGCTGGTCGCACAGCAACTGCCAGGCCGTGTGGGCCGGTGACCCGTCGGCCAGGTCGGCGGCCTCGGCCTCGGCCATGTCGAGGCCGAGGGGGACTCGGCTCAGCAGCCCGCCCACCTCGGCGCCGAGGTCGCCCTCCAGGAGGTCGAGTGCGGCCCGCACGGGAATCCTGACCGACAGGGTCTGCACCGCGATCAGGTCGTCGGCGGTCACCGCGTTCGCGACCGCCGGGCGGTCGCCCCCGCCGGCCAGGCACTCGAATCGACTGCCCGTGAACGGCACCGCTCCGGCCTGCCCGCCGGTGCCGAAGTACTGCCGGAGGTCGGACACGGCCCGGTCCGAGGTGACGAGAGCGCGCAGCCGGTGATCCAGCGGCGGTGGGGCGACAGCGGTCATGGGCCACTCCGGGACGTGGTGGGTGAATGCTCCGCGGCACGACGCGCCGACCCGGCGCCCCTGCCCGGCCCATCCTCGCGCCCACGGGAACTCCGCGTCACAGGAACAGCGCTGCTCCTACAGCCCCGCGATCGCGTTCCACCGCTTCGCGTACTCCGTGCGCTCCTTGGCCGTGATGTCGCGGGCCACGGCGAGACGCGCGCGCAGGGCGCCGTCGGGGAAGATGAGCGGATCCTCGGCCAGGGCGGCGGTCTCCTCGTCCTTGGCGGAGGCCAGGACGTCCCGGGCGGCCGGGACGGGACAGACGTAGTTGACCCACGCGGCGAGTTCGGCGGCCACGGACGGCTCGTAGTAGTGGTCGACCAGTTCCTCCGCGTTCGCCTTGTGGCGGGCGAGGTTGGGGATCATCAGGGACTCGGACCACAGCTCGGCCCCCTCCTCCGGTACGACGAACTCGATGTCGGGGTCGTCGGCCTGGAGCTGGATCACGTCGCCGCTGTACGCCTGGCAGGCCAGTACGTCTCCGCTCGACAGGTCCTTGATGTAGTCGTTGCCGGTGAAGCGGCGGATGTGGTCCGTGCGGACGAGTTCGTCGACCTGGTCGCACACCGTGTGGAAGTCGTCCGCGGTCCACCGGGTGACGTCGACGCCGTTGCCCTGCATGAGCAGGGCGAACGCCTCGTCGAGCCCCGACAGGAGCGTGACGCGCCCCTTGAGGTCGTCCGCCCACAGGTCGGAGACCTGCCGTATCTCCCGGCCGGTCCTGCGGCGGTTGTACGCGATGCCCGTGATCCCCGACTGCCACGGCACGGTGTACCTGCGGCCCGGGTCGAAGGCGGGCGAACCCAGTTGCGGGTCGAGGTACCGGGTGACGTTCGGCTGCCGGGCACGGTCCATCTCCTGGACCCACCCCAGGCGCACGAACCGCGCACACATCCAGTCGCTGATCACCATCAGGTCCCGGCCGGTCTCCTGATGGTTCATCAGTGAGGGGCTGATCTTCCCGAAGAACTCGTCGTTGTCGTTGATCTCCTCGGTGTAGGTGACCGCGATCCCGGTGCGCTCCTCGAAGGCGTCGAGCGTGGGACGCCGTGACTCGTCCTCGTCGTCCGTGTCGATGTAGAGCGGCCAGTTCGACCAGGTCAGCCGCTTCTCACTGGCCGAGAGGTCGCTTCTGGACCGGTCCGCCGGGGCGACGTACCCGGCCGGCACCCCGCATCCCGCGGCGAGCGCGGCCGCGGCGCCCGTCCCCAGGGTGCGCAGCACGGACCGGCGGGACGGGAGGCTTCTCGGATTCGCTCGCACCCGGGCAGCATGCCGCCGGGCGCGGGGCCGGGCAATGGACGCGGTGTCGAGCCGTCCGGCCGGCGGCGGACACGTTGTCGCCCCGCCACCACCGCCCGCCCCGCCCCGGGGACGGCCGCCCCGGACGCCCCGGCCCCGTCTCGCTCCCCGAAGAGGGACGGAGGACCGGGGAACTCAGCCCTCGATGGACGTCATCACGTGCTTGATGCGCGTGTAGTCGTCGAACCCGTAGCCCGACAGGTCCTTGCCGTAGCCCGACTTCTTGAAGCCGCCGTGCGGCATCTCCGCGACCAGCGGGATGTGCGTGTTGATCCACACACAGCCGAAGTCGAGGACCTTCGACATGCGCATCGCGCGCGCGTGGTCCTTCGTCCAGACGGAGGAGGCGAGGGCGTACTCGACGCCGTTCGCCCACTCGACGGCCTGCGCCTCGTCCGAGAAGGACTGGACGGTGATGACCGGTCCGAAGACCTCGTTCTGGATGATCTCGTCGTCCTGCTTCACGCCCGACACGACGGTCGGAGCGTAGAAGAAGCCCTTCTCGCCGACCCGGTGGCCGCCCGCCTCGACCTTGGCGTGGGCGGGGAGACGCTCGATGAAGCCGGTGACCTGCTTGAGCTGGTTCGGGTTGTTGAGCGGCCCGTACAGCACGTCCTCGTCGTCCGGCTGACCGGTCTTCGTGTCGGCGGCGGCCTTGGCGAGCGCGGTCACGAACTCGTCGTGGATGGACTCCTGGACGAGGACGCGGGTGGCGGCCGTACAGTCCTGGCCCGCGTTGAAGAAACCGGCCACCGAGATGTCCTCGACGGCCTTGGCGATGTCGGTGTCCTCGAAGACGACGACGGGCGCCTTGCCGCCGAGCTCCAGGTGCACCCGCTTGACGTCCTTGGCGGCGGACTCGGCGACGGAGATGCCCGCCCGTACGGATCCGGTGATGGACGCCATGGCCGGGGTCCTGTGCTCGACCATCAGACGGCCGGTGTCCCGGTCGCCGCAGATGACGTTGAAGACGCCCTCGGGGACGATCGAGCCGATGATCTCGGCGATCAGGACCGTGGAGGCCGGGGTGGTGTCGGACGGCTTGAGCACGACCGTGTTGCCCGCGGCGAGCGCCGGGGCGAACTTCCACACGGCCATCATCATCGGGTAGTTCCACGGCGCGACCTGCGCGCAGACGCCGACCGGCTCACGGCGGACGATCGAGGTCAGGCCCTCCATGTACTCGCCGGCCGACCGGCCTTCCAGCATGCGCGCCGCGCCCGCGAAGAAGCGGATCTGGTCGACCATGGGCGGGATCTCCTCGGACCGGGTCAGTCCGATGGGCTTGCCCGTGTTCTCGACCTCGGCCGCGATGAGCTCCTCGGCCCGCTCCTCGAAAGCGTCCGCGATCTTGAGGAGGGCCTTCTGGCGCTCGGCGGGGGTCTGGTCGCGCCAGGCGGGGAAGGCCGCGGCGGCGGCCTCCATCGCCGCGTCGACGTCGGCCTGACCGGACAGCGGCGCGGTGGCGTACGCCTCGCCCGTCGCGGGGTTGACCACGTCGGTGGTCCGTCCATCGGCGGCATCGCGGAACTCTCCGGCGATGTAATTGCGCAGACGACGCAGCTCGGTGCTCACTGCCCGGCCCTCCTGTCGGATGTCCTACGGCTCAGGTGTCCACTACCTGAGACGCCTGGGCTCCCACCCTAATCCTCACCCCGACGTTTTCAACACCCCCGATCGCCCCAGAACTGCGAAATCCGCAGACTGCACGCACCCAGACAACGAATTTCATCGATCAGACCTTGCGGAACTGTCGAGCCCTCGTGCACAGTGAGCTCGTGGCCAGTCGAAGCGCAGACCCCAGGGACTCCCGCGAGTCCAGGAGCGGCACTCCTCAGCTGGATGCCGTGTCCCTCGCCATCATCGAGCAGCTGCAGGAGGACGGCCGCCGTCCGTACGCCGCGATCGGCAAGGCCGTGGGCCTCTCCGAGGCGGCCGTGCGCCAGCGCGTCCAGAAGCTGCTCGACCAGGGCGTGATGCAGATCGTCGCCGTCACGGACCCGCTCACCGTGGGCTTCCGGAGGCAGGCGATGGTGGGTGTGAACGTCGACGGCGACCTCGAACCGGTGGCGGACGCGCTGAGCGCGATGTCGGAGGTCGAGTACGTGGTGATGACCGCGGGCTCGTTCGACATCCTCGCCGAGATCGTCTGCGAGGACGACGACCACCTGCTGGAGGTCATCAACAAACGCATACGGGCCCTGCCCGGCGTGCGCTCCACCGAAAGCTTCGTCTACCTCAAGCTCAAGAAGCAGACCTACATGTGGGGAACCCGATAGCCGTGACTGCCAAGGACCTCAGCCGAACCGCGTACGACCACCTGTGGATGCACTTCACCCGCATGTCCTCGTACGAGAACGCGCCCGTCCCCACGATCGTCCGTGGCGAGGGCACCTACATCTACGACGACAAGGGCAAGCGCTACCTCGACGGCCTCGCGGGTCTGTTCGTGGTCCAGGCGGGCCACGGGCGTGCCGAGCTGGCCGAGACCGCCGCCCGGCAGGCGAAGGAGCTGGCCTTCTTCCCCATCTGGTCCTACGCCCACCCGAAGGCCGTGGAGCTGGCCGAGCGGCTCGCGCACCACGCCCCGGGCGACCTGAACAAGGTCTTCTTCACGACGGGCGGCGGCGAGGCCGTCGAGACCGCGTGGAAGCTCGCCAAGCAGTACTTCAAGCTCCAGGGCAAGCCGACGAAGTACAAGGTCATCTCGCGCGCGGTCGCCTACCACGGCACCCCCCAGGGCGCCCTGTCCATCACCGGGCTGCCGGCGCTGAAGGCCCCCTTCGAGCCGCTGGTCCCGGGCGCCCACAAGGTCCCGAACACCAACATCTACCGCGCGCCCGCCTTCCTCGACAACGGCTCCGGTGTCTCCCCCGAGGCCTTCGGCCGCTGGGCCGCCGACCAGATCGAGGAACAGATCCTCTTCGAGGGCCCGGAGACGGTCGCCGCGGTGTTCCTGGAGCCCGTGCAGAACGCCGGCGGCTGCTTCCCGCCGCCGCCCGGGTACTTCCAGCGGGTGCGCGAGATCTGCGACCAGTACGACGTACTGCTGGTCTCGGACGAGGTCATCTGCGCCTTCGGCCGCCTCGGCACGATGTTCGCCTGCGACAAGTTCGACTACGTACCGGACATGATCACCTGCGCCAAGGGCATGACCTCGGGCTACTCCCCGATCGGCGCCTGCATCATCTCGGACCGGCTCGCCGAGCCGTTCTACCAGGGCGACAACACCTTCCTGCACGGCTACACCTTCGGCGGCCACCCGGTGTCGGCGGCCGTGGGCCTCGCGAACCTCGACATCTTCGAGCGCGAGAACCTCAACCAGCACGTCCTGGACAACGAGGGCTCGTTCCTCTCCACCCTCCAGAAGCTGCACGACCTGCCGATCGTCGGCGACGTCCGCGGCAACGGCTTCTTCTACGGCATCGAACTCGTCAAGGACAAGGCCACCAAGGAGACCTTCACGGACGAGGAGTCGGAGCGCGTGCTCTACGGCTTCGTCTCCAAGAAGCTCTTCGAGTACGGCCTGTACTGCCGCGCCGACGACCGCGGTGACCCGGTCATCCAGCTGTCGCCGCCGCTGATCTCCGACCAGTCGACGTTCGACGAGATCGAGGGGATCGTCCGCCAGGTGCTGACGGAGGCCTGGGCGAAGCTCTGATCCCCGTTCGGCCCGGCTCGGCCCCGATGAGCCGAACCTGTGATCAACCCCGGCCCCGGTGCCGCCCGTTCGAGTGAGAATGGGCGCCCCGGGGCCGCGTGCTGTCCGGCCTCCGGGCCCCGACTCCCTAGCGTGCCCAGTGACCGATCGGCCCTGCCTTCGTTCCCCCGACCGGGGGACCGAGCGACCTTCCCGGAGGCGCTCGGGCAGCGCAAGTCAGATCTGAACCGAGGTGTACGCGATGGTGGCTCCGCCGGACAACGACGTGCTCTGGGCACGCGCCCTGCACGTCAAGCACAACGGCTCACCCGCACTCATCGGCGTCTCCCTCGGAGTCCGCGAGGGCGAGATCCTCGCCGTCGGCGGCCCACGCGGCAGCGGCAAGACAACCCTCCTCCAGTGCCTGTCGGGGCAGCTCCTGGCCCAGCAGGGCGAGGTCTGGTTCAACAGCACACCGGTCCACACCATGGGTCCGCTGACCCGCGAGCGGCTGCGCCGCGACCGCTTCGGCTGGATCGACCCGGCTCCGGTCCTGGTCCCCGAGCTGAACGCCTGGGAGAACGCGGCCCTGCCCCTGATGCTGCGGGGCGTGGGCCGCCGCCGGGCCAAGACCACCGCCCTGGAGTGGCTGGACCGCCTCGACGTCGGCGGCTGCGCCCGCAAGCGCCCGTACGCCCTGCTGCAGGCGGAACGTCAGCGCGTGGTCATCGCCCGCGCGCTGGCCCCCGCGCCGACCGTGCTCTTCGCCGACGAGCCCACCGCTCCGCTGCACCGCGCGGACCGCGCCCAGGTGCTGCGCACGCTCACCACGGCGGCCCGCTCGCACGGCATCACCGTCGTCCTTGCCACGCACGACGCGGACACCGCGGCGCTCGCCGACCGCACGGTGTCGCTGCTCGACGGGCGGCGCGTGAACACCGTCCACCTGCCGCCGGTCGCCGAGTCGGAAGGCCGGGCGGCGTGCTCGCTCTCCGCCTAGCCCGCAGCGCCCACCCCGCCGTCCAGTTCCGCAGGCTCCTCGTCGCCGCGGCGTCGGCGGGCACGGGCTTCCTGCTGCTGTGCACCCTCGGATACGCGATGGGGCACCCGGACGCGTCGGCGGCGGCCGTGCTGCGGCTCGCCTGGTGCCTCGCGCCGCTCGCCGCCACCGTGCAGTTCGCGGTGGCCGTGGCCCGGACCGACCCGGCCACCCGGCCCCGGCCGGGCCTCTCGGCCATCGGACTGGGCCCCGGCCGCCTGATGGTCCTCGCGGCCGTCTCCACCGCCGTGTCCTGCACGCTCGGTTCGATGGTCGCCCTGCTGTTCTTCCTCCACCTGCGCGGCGATCTGACCGGCCTCCCCTTCGACGGCGACGCGGCCGGCCTCCTCGCCGCCGACGAGTCGCTGCCCCTGCCCGCCGCCCTCACGCTCCTGGCGCTCGTCCCGGTCATCGCGTCGGTGGCCTCAGCGGTGGTGCTGCGCCCGCGGGACCACCGGCCGGCCAGGGCGGGCGGGCGCCCGGGACGGCTGGGCGGTTTCGGCGGCTACGGACGCTCCACCGAGCGCGTCGGGTTCGGCGCCTACGGACGCTTCGGTGCACGAGGGGGCGCGAGGACCGGCGGCCACGCCGAGGGAGCGGACGGTCCCGGGCAGGACGCCCCCGGCGCCCCCGCGCAGGCCGGTGCCGCCGGCGCGCGGAGCGCTCGCGGAGACCTCGACGAACACGCCGCGAGCACCGGGCACAGCAGCCCCGGGGCGGCCGCCGCCACCGTCGGACTCGACGTGCCCCGCCGCTCCGCCGCCCGCGCCGACAGCCGGGCTCCCGCCGGTACGCGCACCTCTTCGGACGAGCCCGTCGCCGCCGGTCCGCCCGCGCAAGACGGACCCGCCGCACCCATCCACCACGGCGGCCCCGACGACCGCGGCCAGGGCAGGGCGGACCGTGCCGACGTCACGGTCCACTCGGACCGCACCGGACTCCCGCACCACCCCGGCCGCCCCGGCCACCCGCTGGACCCCCACCACCCGCTGGCCCCGCTCCCCGCCCCCGGTGGTCTCCCCTGGGGTGCCGCCGTGCTCGCCGCCGGTCTCGCGGTGGAGACGTACGCCGGCCGCACCGCTCCCGCTCCCGACGGGACCGCGCTGCCCGGCGGACTCACCGGCGGGCCCCTCGGGGTGCTCGTCGGCTGGGCGCTCACCGCGATCGGGCTGGCGCTGGCCGGTCCGGCGATCACCCACCTCTGCGGCAGGCTGCTCCAGGCGGTACGGCCCGGCGCCCTGCGGCTGCTCGCCGGGCGCGTGCTCATGGAGGAGGCGACCCGCGTCGGACGCCCCCTCGGCGTGGTGTGCGCGGTGGCGTCGGGCGCGTACGCCATGGCCGTGCTCCACACCGGTACGCGTCCCGACGTCGGGCCCCTCACCACGCTCGGCGCGCTGCTCGTCGCCGGGTGCGCCGTGGCGACGCTCCTGACCGCCGCGGTCGAGGCCAGGAACGCGCGCGCCGACACCACGGCCGCCCTGCTGCGGATCGGAGCGCCCGCCACGACGCTGCGCGCCGCGGCCGCCCTGCGCGCGGGCATCCTGCTGGCCGTCCTCGGCCCCCTGACCTGGGCGATCGCGGAGCTCGCGGCCCTGCCGCTGGCCCACTGACCCCCGTACACGCAGGGATCGACCGGGCGTACGAGAAAAGTTCGCACGGGCCGATGACTTTCCGGCAGCCCTCCGGTCTACCCCTTCGAACAGCACATCACCACGACGGGAGAGACCAGGCATGTACCAGCAGATGATCTTCGTGAACCTGGCCGTGAACGACCTCGACGCCTCGAAGAAGTTCTTCACGGAGCTCGGCTACACGCTCAACGCGCAGTTCTCGGACGAGCACTGCGCGTCCGTCGTGATCAGCGACACGATCGTCGCGATGCTGCTGAACAAGCAGCGCTACGCGGACTTCACGAAGAAGGAGATCGCGGACTCGACGAAGACGAGCGAGGTGCTCCTGTGTCTCAGCGCCGAGAGCCGCGAGAAGGTGGACGAGCTGGTCGACAAGGCGATCGCGGCGGGCGGTTCGGCCAGCGGCGAGCCCCAGGACCACGGCTTCATGTACGGGCGCGGCTTCGACGACCCGGACGGCCACTCCTGGGAGGTCATGTGGATGGACCCGGCGGCCGTCCAGGGCTGACCCGGCCCGTGCTTACATGGGCGGGTGCAGACGAGCCCCGCCCATGTGGCCCACCACGGTGACCGCGAGATCGAATCGCTCGAGGAGTTCGACGCGACCGTCTCGGCACGCGGCACACTCGCCGGATTCCGCGTCCAGGCCGTCGATCTGACGGACCGTACGAGAGAGCTGCTCGCCAGTGACACCGCGGGCGCCGTCTTCCTCGGCTGCCTGATGCGGGAGAACGCGGCGGCGAAGGTCCGCGCCGACGGCGCCCTGCTCTTCCCTCCGGTTCCCGACCTGCCGTTCGACCCGTACCGCGGGCTCCTCTACACGCCCGGCGAGCTGTTCGACGCGCTCGACAAGGGGTACGAACAGACGCCGGACGCCCTCGCCTACACGTGGTTCCAGCGGACCAGGGCCGACGGCGACATATACGCGTCGATGCTGCGCTCGGTCCACGACGACGCCGTCTCCGACGCCCTCGACGAACTTCTGCGCGGGTCACGGGTGGTGGGCGTGATGGGCGGCCACGCCATCGCGCGCGGCACGGACGCGTACGGTGGCGCGGCCCGGCTCGGACGCGCGCTCGCGCGCGCCGGGTACACGGTGGCCACGGGCGGCGGCCCCGGCGCGATGGAGGCGGCGAACCTCGGCGCGTACGCGGCCCCGTACGACGACACCATGCTGGACGAGGCGTGCGAACTCCTCGCGAAGGCCCCCTCGTTCGTCCCGTCGGTGACGGACTGGGCACGCGCCGCCTTCGAGGTGCGCGCCCGCTGGCCCGAGGGCAACACCTCGGTGGGCATCCCGACCTGGTTCTACGGGCACGAGCCGCCGAACGCGTTCGCCTCGCACATCGCCAAGTACTTCGCCAACGCCACCCGCGAGGACGGCCTGCTGGCCCGATCGAACGCGGGTGTGGTCTTCCTGCCCGGCGCCGCCGGAACGGTCCAGGAGATCTTCGACAACGCGACGCCCAACTACTACGAGTCCCGCGGCGAACCCACCCCCATGGTCCTGGTCAACCGCACCCACTGGACGGAACGCCTCCCCACCTGGCCTCTTCTCCAGGCCCTCGCCCGCGAGCGGCCCATGGAGTCCCGGATCGCCCTGGTCGACCGGATCGAGGAGGCACCGGAGGCGCTGGCCCGGCTGGCCCATGTAAACGAAAGTTAAAGCCAAGGGGTCAAGACGGACACACGGATTGACAACCGGAGACAGCGCCCAATAAACCTGTGAGGCGTCTGGGATCGCTGTTTCGTAGCCGCTCCCACCACCCCCCTCGTTCTTGTGCATCCCGTGAAGGGCAATCGTGTCCATATCTCGCCGTACCGCACGTTCCGTGCGCATTCTCGGAGTTGCCTCCGCCTCGGCCGCGCTCACGCTGGGTCTCGCCGGCAACGCGCTCGCCTGCAACATCAGTGAGTTCTCCGCCGTCGCCAAGTGCGACGGCGCCAAGGGCGTCATCAGCGTCACCGACAAGGACCCGACCGGCGTCCCGGCCACGGTCACCGTCTACCTGGAGTCGAACGGCGCGGACGAGCGGCTCGTCGGCAGCCAGGAGGTCAAGGGTTCCCGCGAGGGCGTGACCATCGACTTCTCGGAGGACTGGAAGCCGAACGCGACGTACCGGATCCACGTCAAGGCCGGCAAGCAGGTCGACGAGGACATCAAGCCGAACCTGGTCACCCCGTCCGAGGCGTGCAAGTCCTCGGACACGTCGACGCCTCCGGCGACCCCGTCGCCCTCGGAGAAGCCCTCCTCGCCCGCGACCCCCTCGGCGACTCCGGAGTCCCCGGAGCCGTCGGAGTCGCAGAGCACTCCGGCCGCGTCGACCGGGGACAACACCCCGTCGCCCGCGGGCGAGTCGAACCTCGCCGAGACCGGTTCGAGCTCCAACACCGGGGCCATCGCCGGGATAGCGGCCGCGCTCGTGGCGGCCGGTGCCGGTGTGATGTTCGCGCTGCGTCGTCGTGGCGCGTCGAACGGCCGCTGAGACCGGCCTGTTCGTACCCGTTGTGGCCCGTCCCCTCACCGAGGGGGCGGGCCCTTCGCCGCTCCGGCCACGCACGAGCCCGCCTCGCCCTGCCTGCGTGCCTGCCTGCCTGCCTGCCTGTGCGGGCTAGCCGAACGTGGCACGCTCCAGCCAGAAGTCCAGCAACTCCCGCTCCCCCAGGACCTCCAGACGGCCGCCGTCCGGTGGAAGCCGCCGGTAGAAGGCGAGCAGCACCTCGCTGAGCGGCCCGCGCAACGCCACGGTCGCCTTCTCGTGACCGCGCCGCCAGTCGATGCCCTTGTCCTCGAACTCGATGAGCCACTCGGCGTCGAGGCCCGGCTCGGTGTCGGTGGCGTGGAGGTGGATGCTGCGGCCCGCCCCGCGCAGTTCGTTCGCGGCCTTGCCGGGATACGTCTCCTGCGCGAACCGGACGATCTGCAGCCACTCGTCGATCGCGTCGGCCGCGAGATCCGGCTCGACCTCGTACGCCGCCCCGGCCGTGACGGCGGCGTCGGCCCGGTGGATCAGCGTCTCGTGCGCCATGCGCCGCGCCCAGAAGCCTGCCGTGTGCTCCCAGGCCCATGACCAGGCCGCGGCGTCGGCCCCGGCGGTGCGGAAGGTCCCGGCGGCCAGCGCGGCGCCCTCCGCGAGCCACGCGTCGAGCGCGGCGGGGTCGCTGTCCTGCGGCCCTCCGACGCCGGTCACGTTCTCGACCGGCACGTTCTTCGCCGCTCCCGTCCGGACGATGTGCTCGGCCCAGCGGTGCGCCTCGCCCACGTGCACGGCGAGCTCCCGCAGTGTCCAGTCCGGGCAGGTCGGCACGGTCTCGGTGAGATCGGCTCCGGCGAGATGGGACCTCAGCAGCGCGGTCTGGCCGACGACTTCGTCGCAGTAGCGGTCATGCCCCAGTAGCGTCATGAGCCGCACCCTAGGCGGCCCGAGCCCCTTCGAGTACGACGATTTCGGCTGCGTCGAAGGCCACCCCGACCTCGTCCCCGGTCTCCGGAGCGTCCCGCAGCGCGCACGCCGCCTCCAGGCGCGGCGCGTTGCGCGGCTGCAGGTGCACGGCGACATGGGTGCCCCGGAAGGTCCGCGCGGCCACCGTGCAGCGCAGCCCCTCCGAGGCCGGTACGAGCCGTACTCCGGCCGGCCTGACCAGCAGGCTGACCTCGCCCTGCGGGGCGTCGGAGGGCACCGGCACCTTGCCCCAGGGGGTGTCCGCCGCTTCCCCGACGACAGTCGCCCCGGCCACGTTCTGGAAGCCGAGGAACCGCGCCACGAACTCGTCGGCAGGGCGCTGCCAGACCTGGAGTGGCGTACCCGACTGGGCGATCCGCCCGTCCCGCATCACGACGACCCGGTCGGCGAGCGCGAAGGCCTCGCCCTGGTCGTGGGTGACCGCGAGCACGGTGGTGCCCAACTCGGCGAACAGTTCCCGCAGTTCCACCACGAGGCGTTCGCGCAGCGAGCGGTCCAGCTGGCCGAGCGGTTCGTCGAGCATGAGCAGCCGGGGCCGGGGCGCGAGGGCACGGGCGAGCGCGACGCGCTGCTGTTCACCACCGGAGAGGGAGGCGACGGCCCGCCGGTGGGCGCCCGGCAGGCCCACGAGCTCCAGCAACTCCCCCACCCGCGAAGCCTGTTGGTGTTTGGACTCGCCGTGCATCCGCAGCCCGAAGGCCACGTTGCCGGCCACGTCGCGCTGCGGGAACAGCTGGTGGTCCTGGAACATCAGGCCGAGGCCCCGCTTGTGCGCGGGCACCCCGTCGAGGTCGCGGCCGTCCAGGAACACCCGCCCGCCGTCCAGCTGCTGGAGCCCGGCGACGGCCCTCAGCAGCGTCGACTTGCCACTGCCGCTGGGTCCGAGGACGCACACGATCTCGTGCTCGGCGACCTCGAGGCCGACGTCGTCGAGCACCGCCCGCCCGTCGAACCGCACGGTCGCCCCATCGAGCTTGAGCATGGTCAGAACTCTCCCGTCCGGTCGGAGCGAGGGTCGGTGCGAAGGCGTTCGAGGAGCAGCAGCGCCACCGCGCACACCACCATCAAGATCGTCGAAAGGGCCATGGCCTGCCCGTAGTTGAGCTCGCCGGCCCGCCCGAGCAGCCGTGCCACGGCGACCGGCAGCGTCGGGTTGTCGGGCCGTGCGATGAAGACGGTCGCGCCGAACTCGCCCAGCGACACGGCGAAGGCGAACCCGGCCGCGATCAGCAGCGCCCGGCGCACCATGGGCAGATCGACCTCGCGCCACACCCGCCAGGGCGAGGCCCCGAGCACCGATGCCGCCTCGCGCAGCCGCCCGTCCACCGCTCTCAGTACCGGCAGCATGGTCCGTACGACGAAGGGGACGCCCACCAGCGCCTGCGCGAGCGGCACGAGGATCCACGTGCTCCGCAGGTCCAGCGGCGGTTCGTCGAGTGCGATGAGGAAACCGAAGCCGACGGTCACCGCGGAGACGCCGAGCGGCAGCATGAGCAGCGCGTCGAAGCCCCGTACGAGACGTCCGGCGTCCCGGCGGGTGAGGGCGGCCGCGGCGAGTCCGCCGATCAGCAGCGCGATGGCGGTGGCGGCGAGGGCGTACCGCAGCGAGTTGCCGACGGCGTCGATCGGCGGTACCAGGAAGAGACCGCCTTCGTCGCTGGTCAGCGCTTTGTAGTAGCCGAACCCCGGGGCGTCGAGGGACCGCTCGACGAGGACGGCCAGCGGCAGCACCAGCAGGACGGCGATGACGGCGAGGACGCCGGCGAGCAGCGCCCACTGCCCCGCCCCGTGCGGTCGTCGCGCGGTCGTGGCGGCGTCGACCAGGCGCAGGGCCGTCTCCCGTCGCCGTACGGTCCAGGCGTGGACGGCGAGGATCGCGCCCACCGCCGCGAACTGGACGAGTGTCAGCACGGCGGCCGTCGAGAGATCGAAGATCTCCGAGGTCTGCCGGTAGATCTCCACCTCCAGCGTCGAGAAGGTGGGTCCGCCGAGGATCTGCACCACGCCGAAGGAGGTGAAGGTGAAGAGGAAGACCATGAGCGCGGCGGCGGCCACGGCCGGGCCGAGCGCCGGGAGGGTCACCGTGCGCCAGGCCGCGAACCGGGAGGCGCCGAGCATCCGCGCGGCCTCCTCCTGACGCGGGTCGAGCTGTGACCACAGCCCGCCGACCGTGCGGACGACGACCGCGTAGTTGAAGAAGACGTGCGCGAGCAGGATCGCCCACACGGTCGTGTCGAGCCGTACGCCCCACAGCTCGTCCAGCAGCCCGCCCCGCCCGAGCAGCGCCAGGAAGGCCGTGCCGACGACCACGGTCGGCAGCACGAACGGCACGGTCACAACCGCCCGCAGGACCTGCTTGCCCCTGAAATCGAAGCGCGCGAAGACATACGCGCCGGGGAGCGCTATGAGCAGGGTGAGCGCTGTCGAGGCGAGCGCCTGCCAGGTCGTGAACCACAGGACGTGCCGGACGTCCGGCTGCGCGAGCACGTCCCAGATCCGCCCGAACCGCCAGACCCCGTCGGTCTTCAGCCCTCGGGCGGTGATCGCCGCGACCGGGTACGCGAAGAAGACCGCGAAGAACGCGACGGGTACGGCCATGAGGCCGAGCCGGGCCGCGCTCCCCCGGCGCGAGCGCTGTCGCGCACGCGGGCGCGGGCGCGGGCGCTTGCGCGGCTCGCCCGCGACCACAGCCTCGGCCTCGGCGCGGGGCTCTACTTCAGTACGAGCGAGGTCCATGACTTGACCCACTCGTCACGGTTGTCGGCGATCTTGGCGGGTTCCAGGGTCTCGGGGTTCTCGGCCGCAGGACCGTACTTGGTGAACGACTCGGGCACCGCGGCGCCCTCGACCACCGGGTACACGAACATGTTCAGCGGCATGTCCTCCTGGAACGGCTTGCCGACCAGGAAGTCGATGAGCGCCTTGCCGCCCTCGGTGTTCTTCGCGTTGCTCAGCAGGCCCGCGTACTCGACCTGGCGGAAGCAGGTGCCGTCCGCGACACCGGTCGGCGCGGTCTTCGGCTTCGGGTCGGCGTAGATGACCTCGGCGGGCGGCGAGGACGCGTACGAGACGACGAGCGGCCGGTCGGCCTTCGCCTTCTTGCCGCCGGCGGACCCGGAGAACTCCTCGTTGTAGGCCTGCTCCCAGCCGTCGACGACCTTCACGCCGTTGGCCTTGAGCTTCTTCCAGTAGTCCTGCCAGCCCTTGTCGCCGTACTTGGCGGCGGTGCCGAGCAGGAACCCGAGGCCGGGCGAGGACGTGGACGCGTTCTCGGTGACGAGAAGATCCTTGTACTCGGGCTTGATCAGGTCGTCGAAGGACGTCGGCGGGGCCAGCTTGTGCTTGCTGAAGTAGGCCTTGTCGTAGTTGACGCAGATGTCACCGGAGTCGATGGGCGTGACCCGGTGCTTGTCCTGGTCGACCCGGTACTCCGGCAGGATCAGGTCCGATCCCTTGGCCTCGTACGACTGGAACAGCCCGTTGTCGAGCGCCCGCGACAGCAGCGTGTTGTCGACGCCGAAGAAGACGTCGCCCTGCGGGTTGTCCTTGGTGAGGATGGCCTTGTTGACGGCCGTACCGGCGTCGCCGTCCTTGAGGACCCTGACCTTGTAACCGGACTCCTTCTCGAAGTCCTTCAGTACGGCCTTGGTGTAGGCGAAGGAGTCATGGCTGACGAGGGTGACGGTCTTGGACCCGGAGCCCTCGTCGCCGGAGTCGGACGACCCGCACGCGGTGAGCGCGGCGAGGCCGAGCCCCACGGCCACGGCCGTGAACTTCCTGGTGGTGGTGCTCACTGAATTCCTCCTGGGGGTGACCAGGAAGAGACGCGGCCCTGCCCGGGACCTCGGTCGGATCCCGGGCAGGGCGCAACAGCTTGAGTAGTGACCGAACTTCCTACCCAGAATGACCTGGGCAAGGTTCAGAGGGTCTGCGGGCTGTCCCGCACTCTCAGCGCTGTGGCGCTCCCCTGTCGGAATATGAAGATGTACGTACGTCCGCCAGACTACCGCTCGGTCGCCGCGAGCTGCCCGCAGGCCCCGTCGATCTCCTGGCCACGGGTGTCCCGGACGGTGACGGGCACACCATGGGCGGCGATCGCCTCGACGAACGCCTTCTCGTCCTCGGGCCGCGAGGCGGTCCACTTGGAACCCGGGGTGGGGTTCAGCGGGATGAGATTGACGTGCACGGGCTTGCCCTTGAGCATCCGGCCGAGCCGGTCACCCCGCCACGCCTGGTCGTTGATGTCCCGGATGAGCGCGTACTCGATGGACAGTCGGCGCCCCGACCTCTCCGCGTACTCCCAGCCGGCGTCCAGTACCTCGCGCACCTTCCACCGGGTGTTGACCGGGACGAGGGTGTCGCGCAGCTCGTCGTCAGGAGCGTGCAGCGAGATGGCGAGGCGGCACTTGAAGCCCTCGTCGGAGAACCGGTGGATGGCGGGGACGAGACCGACGGTCGACACGGTGATCCCGCGCTGCGACAGTCCGAGCCCGTCCGGCTCGGGGTCGGTGAGGGCCCGGATGGACTGGACGACCCGCTTGTAGTTCGCGAGGGGCTCGCCCATGCCCATGAAGACGATGTTGCTGAGCCGGGCAGGACCGCCGGGGATCTCGCCGTCCCGCAGGGCCCGCATCCCGTCCACGATCTGGTGCACGATCTCACCGGTGGAGAGGTTCCGGTCGAGGCCCGCCTGTCCGGTGGCGCAGAACGGACAGTTCATCCCGCAGCCGGCCTGCGAACTGATGCACATGGTGACCCGGTCCGGGTAGCGCATCAGCACGGACTCGACGAGGGTGCCGTCGAAGAGCCGCCAGAGGGTCTTGCGGGTGGTGTCCTGATCGGTGGACAGGTGCCGCACGACCGTCATCAGCTCGGGCAGCAACGCCTCCTGGAGCTTGGCGCGCGATCCCGCCGGGATGTCGGTCCACTGCTCCGGATCGTGCGCGAACCGCGCGAAGTAGTGCTGCGAGAGCTGCTTGGCACGAAACGGCTTCTCACCGATCGCGGCAACGGCCTCTTTACGCTCGGCGGGCGTGAGATCGGCAAGGTGCCGCGGCGGCTTCTTGGCTCCGCGGGGGGCGACGAATGTGAGTTCTCCGGGTGCAGGCATAACCCTCCCAGTGTCGCAGATCAAATCATGTGACCTGGGCCGCCGATTCCCGCAGAGAGGTCGTCCGGGGTCGAGCGGCCGAGGTCGGCCTGCGTACGACGGCCATGAACGGCTCGGCGCGAGAGGCGTTCTCCCTGGCTGACGCCCTGCCGCCCCCCTTCGATCCGTTCCCGCCATGGCCTCGCGCCCCACAGGTCCGCTGGCGCAGGGCATTGCCATATAGGTCACCCCTGGACCTAGAATCGAATGTGTGTCCGATAAAGCGTCTCACCTGGATCCTCAGCACCACGTCCGCTCGATGCCGGCCCGGCAGCCGCGCAGCGCAGATGACCCCGCCTCCGGGTCGGTTCGACAGGAAGCCGTCGCCCGCGCTGCGCACACGCTGCCCTTGGCCGTGCCCGGCCGGGAGTTCGCCGTGCGGCGAACGGGCAGCATGGCCACCCCCGGTGCCTCCCGCCCAGGCCACAGCGGTGTGCCAGGCGAGCACACGAAGCCGCGGTCCCGCGAGCAGGACCTCCGGGCGGTTACGGGACGCGGCGCAGCGACATGCCCCCATTGCCGACCCCACACCGACTCCGGTGTGCTGTGAGCCGCGAACAGTCCCAGCCTGGGGGAAAAAGCGCCGCCCCCATCGTTGTGCACCGCCTGACGGGCGCCGCTGGACGGCGGGTCACGATCCACTCCGGAAGGGCCGGCCTCGCCCACAGTGACGCCGACCTCGTCGAGTTTCTGCGCCGCGCGGGCCTGCCGGACGCGTCGGAGCTGCTGGACGATCCGTCGTGGGTGGAATGGCAGGGCGGCCGACCACACCAGTACGGCGCGGAATGACGACACCGCGGGCGGTCCTGCGGCAAGCGCTCCCGGTCATGCCCCAGTCACGCCCCCGTCATGACGGACGTTACGCCGACGTGGAGCGGGAGCGGCCCGGCTGCGGCCACATGAAAAGAAAAGGGGCCCGCCGTCCTGTGGACAGCGGGCCCCTCACGCACTTCCGCAGCTCGGCGGCACCCTTCGGCAACCGTCGGCCGGACCACGGCGCCCGTCGACCGGAGCCCCGCGACCGTCAGGCGAACCCGGCAGTCGTCCGCGGGACCCGTCAGCCGTCTCCGCGCACAGTGGTCACCAGCCGTCAGCCGTCAGCCGGAGCCGACGAAGATCACCAGCAGCAGCCACACCACAGGGGCCGTGGGAAGCAGGGAGTCCAGCCGGTCCATGATCCCGCCGTGGCCCGGGAGCAGGGTGCCCATGTCCTTGATGCCCAGGTCCCGCTTGATCATCGACTCACCGAGGTCACCGAGCGTGGCACTGCCCGCGACCGCGACACCGAGGACCAGGCCCTGCCACCAGGTGCCGTCCTCGATGAGGAAGTGCATGCACAGCGCGCCCGCCACCATGGCGAAGGCCACCGCGCCGAACAGGCCCTCGCGGGTCTTGCCGGGGCTGATGCGCGGAGCGAGCTTGTGCTTGCCGAAGCGCCAGCCGACGGCGTACGCCCCCGTGTCGCTGACCACGGCCAGCAGCAGGAACACGAGAACCCGCCACGCACCGTCGTCCGCGCTGAGCATCATCGCCACGAACGTGGCGAGGAACGGGATGTAGAAGGCCGCGAAGACCCCCGCGGTGACGTCCTTGAGGTAGCCCTCGGGTGGTTCCGTCATCCGCCAGACCAGAACCGCGAGCGCCGTGAGCGCCATCGCCACCCATGCGCCCTCGGCACCGCGGACGTAACCGGCGACGACCATCGCCGCGCCGCCCAACGCCAGTGGCACGAGCGGCGCCTTGATGCCCTTGCGCTCCGCGAGCCTCGACGTGAGCTCCCACAGGCCGACCACGACGGCGACAGCTATGACGCCGATGAAGGCGGCCTTGACGACGAACAACGACGCGACGATCACCGCGCCGAGCCCGACCCCGACCCCTATGGCAGCGCCCAGGTCGCGGCCCGCGCTCTTCTTCTGCGGCGCGGGTGCGGGTTGTGCGGCGCTGGACATGGGCTCCTGCGGATTCTGTGACGGAGCCCGGTGAGGCGGCGTCGGCGTCTCGTCGCGGAACAGGGGGCCGCCCGTCCGAGCAGCCCCCCGGTCGTCGTCCTGGTCTCCGCCGTGTGCGGGTACGTGGGGCACGATGGGCATGGGGCGAGTCTGCTGCGCGTTGTGCGCATCGTACGCGGGACCCGCCGGGGCAACCCCCTGGACAGGCCCCTGGTCGGACGGCCCCCAGTACCCGGCTTGCGGCGGCGCCCCCCAGGAAGAGTCGTTCATCAGACCTCGAGCAGCTCAGCTTCCTTGTGCTTGAGCAGCTCGTCGACCTGGGCCACGTACTTCGCGGTGGTGTCGTCGAGCTCCTTCTCCGCACGGCGGCCCTCGTCCTCGCCGACCTCGCCGTCCTTGATCATCTTGTCGATGCCGTCCTTCGCCTTGCGGCGGACGGAACGGATCGAGATCTTGGAGTCCTCGGCCTTGGTCCGGGCGACCTTGATGTAGTCCTTGCGGCGCTCCTCGGTCAGCTCGGGGAACACCACCCGGATGATGTTGCCGTCGTTGCTCGGGTTGACCCCGAGGTCGGAGTCACGGATCGCCTGCTCGATGTTGCGCATCGCGCTCTTGTCGAACGGCGTCACCACGGCCATGCGCGGCTCGGGCACCGAGAACGAGGCCAGCTGGTTGATCGGTGTCAGCGCGCCGTAGTAGTCCGCCACGATCTTGTTGAACATCGCCGGGTGCGCACGGCCGGTGCGGATCGCGGCGAAGTCCTCCTTGGCGACCACGACGGCCTTCTCCATCTTCTCCTCGGCCTCGAGGAGGGTCTCTTCGATCACCACTTGCTCCTGCGTGTCTTGAGTAGGCCCGGCTGCGGTTCCTTGACGGGTAGGCGGCCGGCTGCGTCGCGTCTTGTTCCTGCACGGTTCCCGACCGGCAGGACATTGTCCATCCCCCGGTCAGGCCCGGCCGCCCTGGTCACCCACAAGCGTGCCGATCTTCTCACCCTTGACCGCCCGCGCGATATTGCCCTCTGTCAGAAGCTCGAAGACGAGGATCGGGAGCTTGTTGTCGCGGCACAGGGTGATCGCGGTCATGTCCGCGACCTTCAGGTCGCGGGTGATGACCTCGCCGTAGCTGAGCGAGTCGAACTTGACCGCTTCCGGGTTGGTCTTCGGGTCGGAGTCGTAGACCCCGTCCACACCGTTCTTGCCCATGAGCAGGGCCTCGGCGTCGATCTCCAGTGCGCGCTGGGCGGCGGTGGTGTCGGTGGAGAAGTACGGCATGCCCATGCCGGCGCCGAAGATGACCACACGGCCCTTCTCCAGGTGGCGCACGGCGCGCAGCGGGATGTACGGCTCGGCGACCTGCCCCATGGTGATGGCGGTCTGCACGCGTGAGTCGATGCCCTCCTTCTCCAGGAAGTCCTGGAGGGCGAGGCAGTTCATGACGGTGCCGAGCATGCCCATGTAGTCGGAGCGGGCCCGGTCCATGCCGCGCTGCTGGAGTTCGGCCCCGCGGAAGAAGTTGCCGCCGCCGATGACGACGGCGATCTGGGCACCGCCGCGGACCACCGCGGCGATCTCCCGGGCCATCTTGTGCACCACGTCGGGGTCGACGCCGAGTGCCCCGCCACCGGCGAACGCCTCACCGGAAAGCTTCAGCAGGAAACGGCCGGAACCCTTGCCGGTATCGCCCTTTTCGTCCTTGTCGGCGGCCTTGGTGGTGGTCATGGAGATCTCGCCTCTTCTACGTGTCGCACGTGTCGCACATACGAAGAAGGCCACTGCCGGTGGGGTGTTGTTCGCATCCCATGCTCGGCAATGGCCTCCTCGTCTGATCTGCTGTCGTCCGTCACGCCCGCGCGTAACGGGATACGCGACCAGCACGGACGACTGCTGTCGACCCTAGCGGGATCGCGCGTCGATCGCGGTACGGACTCAGATGCCGACCTTGATGCGCGCGAAGCGCTTCAGGGTGACACCGGCCTCGTCCAGGACCTTCTGGACGGACTTCTTCTGGTCGAGCGCGTACGGCTGACCGAGAAGGGTGGCCTCCTTGAAGAAGCCGTTGACGCGACCCTCGACGATCTTCGGGAGCGCGGCCTCGGGCTTGCCCTCGGCGCGGGTGGTCTCCTCGGCGACGCGACGCTCGGACTCGACGACCTCGGCCGGAACGTCCTCACGGGAGAGGTACTTCGGCGCGAAGGCGGCGATGTGCTGCGCGATGCCCTTGGCGAGGTCGGCGTCGGCCTTGTCCAGCTCGACCAGGACACCGATCTGCGGGGGCAGGTCGGGCATGGTGCGGTGCATGTACGTGGCCACGTAGGCGCCGGAGAACTGCGCGAAGCGGTCCAGGACGATCTTCTCGCCCAGGTTGGCGTTGGCCTCGTCGACGAACGCCTGGACCGTCTTGCCGGACTCGATCTCCGAGGCGAGCAGCGCCTGGATGTCGGCCGGGGAGGTCGCGGCGGCGTGCTGGGCGATCTGGTTGGCGACGGCCTGGAACTTCTCGCCCTTGGCGACGAAGTCCGTCTCGCACTTCAGCTCGACCAGGACACCGGAGGTGTTGTCGTCAGCGATGATGGAGACCACGGCGCCGTTCTCGGCGGAGCGGCCCTCGCGCTTGGCGACGCCCTTCTGGCCCTTGATGCGCAGCGCCTCGACGGCCTTGTCGACGTTGCCGTCGGCCTCGTCCAGCGCCTTCTTGCAGTCCATCATGCCGGCGCCGGTGAGCTCACGGAGCTTCTTGACGTCGGCGGCGGTGTAGTTCGCCATGATCTGTGAATCTCTTCTCGGAGTTCGAAGTCTCGAGGTCGGCGTCCGCCGCTGATCGGGCGGGCGTCCACCGAAGATCTACGGGCTGGGGGTGAACGGCGGGCGACGCACTCGGCGCCGCCCGCCGTCACTCAACCGTGACGCTGGATCGTCAGGCCTGCTCGGCCGCGGCCGGCTTCTCGGCCTCGGCGGCGGGGGCCTCGGCGGCAGCCGGAGCCTCAGCAGCGGGGGCCTCGGTCTCGGCGGGAGCCTCGGCGGCAGCCGGAGCCTCGGCCTCAGCGGCCGGAGCCTCGGCGGCGGGCGCCTCGGCAGCGGTCTCGTCGGCCTTCTTCTCGCCACCCTCGAGCAGGTCGCGCTCCCACGCGGCGAGCGGCTCGCCCGCGGCCTTGTCACCCTCGGCGGCCTTGCCGGCACCGGAACGGGAGATGAGGCCCTCGGCGACGGCGTCGGCGATCACGCGGGTGAGCAGGGTGACGGAGCGGATCGCGTCGTCGTTGCCCGGGATCTTGTAGTCGACCTCGTCGGGGTCGCAGTTGGTGTCGAGGATGGCGACGACCGGAATGTTGAGCTTCCGGGCCTCACCGACCGCGATGTGCTCCTTCTTGGTGTCCACGATCCAGACGGCGCTGGGCACCTTGGACATCTCGCGGATACCACCGAGGGTCTTCTCCAGCTTGGCCTTCTCGCGCGAGAGCACGAGAAGCTCCTTCTTGGTGAGACCCGACGCGGCGACGTCCTCGAAGTCGATCTGCTCGAGCTCCTTGAGGCGCTGCAGACGCTTGTAGACGGTCGAGAAGTTGGTGAGCATGCCGCCCAGCCAGCGCTGGTTGACGTAGGGCATGCCGACGCGGGTGGCCTGCTCGGCGATGGCCTCCTGCGCCTGCTTCTTGGTGCCGACGAACATGACCGTGCCGCCGTGGGCGACGGTCTCCTTGACGAACTCGTAGGCGCGGTCGATGTACGACAGCGACTGGAGCAGGTCGATGATGTAGATGCCGTTGCGCTCCGTGAAGATGAAGCGCTTCATCTTCGGGTTCCAACGGCGGGTCTGGTGACCGAAGTGGACGCCGCTTTCCAGCAGCTCCCGCATCGTGACGACGGCCATGGCCGTACTCCTTGGTGTTCTCGGTTGTGCCGCGTCCGCCGGACGGCGGTCGCGCCTGACGCCCGCGTTGCGCCTTGCCACAAGGGACCGAGGGGCGCTGACATCGACTGTTTGACGGCCTGATGTCGGGGCGTGCGAAGTCGACCCGGTGACCCGGATCGCCACAAGAAGTGTACGGGACCCGCGAGGCGCCGGGTGACGCCGATGTCCACAACCGACGGGTACTCCACAGATCCCGGTCATGATCCACTTTTTCGCGCCGCACACGCGACCGTTCTCGTATGCGAGCAGAACGATTTCTTCGTACGTGGCGGGTGGCACTGTGGGCCGTGCCGGCGGCCCTGCTGTCGACGTTGTCGGTGGCCGCCGCGCTCGTCGTCGGAGGACCGGCGGCCGCCGCCCGCGACGGCGACCCGGGCGGCGGCCGGGGCGGTGCCTCAGGCGATGTGGGCCCACCGGTCCCGACGGTCGGCCGCGCCTGGCCGGTGGGATCGCGTCCGTCGGTGGTGCGCGGCTGGGAACCTCCGGCGACCGCCTACGGTCGCGGCCACCGCGGCGTCGATCTCACCGCGGCCCCCGGCTCCCCGGTCCGTGCCGCCGCTCCCGGCCGGGTCTCCTTCGCGGGCCGGGTCGCGGGCCGCGGCGTCGTCTCGGTCGAGCTGACCGGCACGGGAGACCCGCCCCTGCGCACGACGTACGAGCCGGTGCGGGCGACGGCGGAGAAGGGCGCCGAAGTGGCCGCGGGCGAGGTGGTCGGCGTGCTCGAACCAGCGGGGTCGCACTGTCCGACCTCGTGCCTGCACTGGGGACTGCGCCGGACCGACACCTATCTGGACCCGCTGTCCCTGCTGCCGCCGTGGCTGCTCGACCGGGGGCCCTCCCGCCTGCTGCCGGTCACCGGACTACTGGAGTACCGGCAGTGACGAGCGACCACTCCGCCTCCAAAGAGCCCTGCACTCTCCCGACCGAACCTGCCGGATCCGCAGATCTGCCGGATCCACAGATCTCCGGATCCGGCAATCCGGCTGATTCGGCAATCCGGCCGATTCGGCGAGGGGCGGAGCGGTCTGGGAGGACCAGGGCGGAGGCGGGGCTGTGGACAGCGGCCACCGAAGCACACGCCGTCGTACGCACAGGTGCGGGCGAGATGTCGGGCCGCCGCCTTCGGGAGGCGGCCGCGCGAGCGGGCAGGCTCAGCCGCTGACGCCTCGCAGAGCCATCGCCACCGCGGCGTCGGTGATCGCTCCGGGATCCTCGGCCGCCCCGGTCTCGATCCGGCGCACCGCCGCGTCCACGATCCCCTGAAGGAGCATCGCGGCCGTCCGGGGCTGCTCGTGCCCCATCTCCCGCAGCGCCTCCACGATCATCGCGACGAGTCCCCCGTGGGCGGCACGGATCTTCTCGCGCGCGCCCGCGTCGAGCTCACTCGCGGAGATCGCCACGACGGCCCGGTGCTGCCGGTCCCTGACCAGCGCAAGCTGCCGGCGGACATACGCCTCGACTCTGCCCTCGGGCGTCCCGGCCAGCGACATCGCCGACTCGACCTCGGCGGCCCAGAGCGGGAAGTCGACCTGGCAGAGCTCTTCGACGACAGCCGCCCGGGACCGGAAGTACTCGTACACGGAGGACCGCGCCAGCCCCGTCCGCTCGGCGAGCGCCGGGAACGTCAGCGCTTCCGTCCCACCCTCGGACAGCAGTGACCGTGCCGCGTCCAGCAAAGCGGCTCGCTGCATCGACCGGTGCTCGGCCACGGAGGCCGCTCGAATCCTTGGCACGCTCCCACTTTACGGACGCCCCGCCCAGGACGGGAGTCTCTCGTCCGTGAGGGCTTGGTCCATGGCCCCGGGCCCGAAGTGGACATCCCGCCAAGACACCTCGAACCGGGGCGCCGAACGGGCCATGCCGGGCCACTCCCGGCCGCGCGCAAGAAGCCCCGTCGAGGCCGCACCGCCGGGTGCCGTCCGCCGGAGCAGGATCATCGGGCCGAGTCAGCGCCCGAAGCTCGCCAGTTTCGCGCGAAGCTGCAGCACGGACTTGGTGTGGATCTGGCTGACGCGGCTCTCCGTCACCCCGAGTACGTTGCCGATCTCGGCGAGCGTGAGACCTTCGTAGTAGTAGAGGGTGACCACGGTCTTCTCCCGCTCGGGCAGCGTGTTGATGGCCCGCGCCAGAAAGCGCCGCAGTTCACGGTCCTCGGCGACCTCCACGGGGTTGTCGGCCGCGGTGTCCTCGAGCGTGTCCATCAGGCTCAGCCGGTTGCCGCCCTCGCCGCCGACATGCAGCAGTTCCTCCAGGGCCACGACGTTGGCCAGCGACAACTGGCTGAACACCGTGTGCAGTTCGTCGACCGCGATCCCCATCTCCGCGGCCACCTCGCACTCCGACGGCGTGCGCCGCAGCTTCGCCTCGAGCGTCGCGTAGGCCCGCTCGACGTTGCGTGCCTTCTGCCGGACGGACCGGGGGATCCAGTCGAGCGCCCGCAGCTCGTCGATCATCGCGCCCCGGATCCGCGTGATCGCGTACGTCTCGAACTTGATCTCCCGCTCGATGTCGAACTTCTCGATGGCATCGATCAGCCCGAACACACCCGACGACACGAAGTCCGCCTGCTCCACATTGGGCGGCAGCCCCACACTCACCCGGCCCGCGACGTACTTCACCAGCGGCGAGTAGTGCAGGATCAGCTGTTCGCGCAGCCGCTCGTCGCCGGTGGTCTTGTACGACCTCCACAGCTCGTCGAGCGTCGAGGGGGCGGGCGGCCGCACGCCGTCGCGGGCGGCGGGGGGAGCTGCCGCCCGGTCGGACCCGGAGGTGTGCTGGGGCATTCGTCGCCTTGTGCCGTTCTGCAGTGAACTGGGGGTACCTGCGTGAGCTGTCTGTCTGATGTCGAGTTGCCTGTCTGAGCGGAGTCCTCGTGAGCGTAGCGTGACTGAGGAGTCGCAGTGCGCGAACATCGAGGGACTCACCGTGCGCAGATACGTTCCGCTGGACGCCTCCCAGGGGCACTGCTGTCGCCCTGTGTAATCAACGCGAGGCGCCAACTGCGGGAAACTCCAAGGACTTCGGGGCGTCGCCCGGACGGCCGAACACTCTCGGTCAGCATCATCCCCGATTCGGGCCGACAGAGATCGTGGCCTGGCGTGTCAACTTCCAGCCGTCGCCGTGTCGTTCGACGAAGCCAAGTGAGCGGAGTTCGTACAGCCTCGCGATCGCCTCGTCCTCGGTCGTCCCGGCGCCTCTGGCGACCTCCTGCCGCGTCCTCTCCTCCCTGGCTGGCAACGCGGCCAGCACACGGGCGGCCGCCGGATCCAGCAGGTCGCGGGGCAGCACCGGTCCTCTGCGGGCCGGGGCCAGCTCGCCCATGTCGCCGACGAGCTCGGCGACTTCCGCGGCGTCGGTGACCAGCACCGCGTCCCCGCGCAGGAGTTCGTGCACGCCGGCGGAGAGACTGCTGGTGGCGGGCCCCGGTACTCCCATCGTGAATCGGCCCAACCTCTGTGCGGCACGGGCGGTCACCAGAGCGCCGCTCCGGTACGCCGCCTCGACGACCACCGTGCCGCGGGTCAACGCCGCGATGACGCGGTTGCGCAAAATGAACCTGCTCGGTGTCGGATGCTCCCCGGGCGGCAACTCACCGATGACCAGACCCTGTTCGGCGATCCTTGTGATCAACTGTGTGTGGCCGCGTGGGTAGGGCCGGTCGACCCCGCAGGCGAGCACGGCGACGGTGGCCCCGCCCGCCCCGAGCGCGCCTCGGTGCGTCGCACCGTCGACGCCGTAGGCACCCCCCGACACCACGACCCACCCTCGCTCCGCTAGCCCGGCCCCGAGCGTGGACGCCATGTGGGCGCCGTACTCGGTGCAGGCCCGCGCGCCGACGACCGCGACGGAACGCAGAGCCCATATCCGCAGGCTGGGCCGCCCTCGCACCCACAGCCCGATGGGCTTCGCATCCCCGAGGTCGTCGAGCTGCGCGGGCCATTCGGGATCACCGGGACACACGAACCGGGTGCCGGCATCCCGCGCCAGGGCGAGGTCCCGCTCGGGGTCCGCCCGCTCGGCCCGCGCCCGCAGACCGGCCCATCTCGTGTCCGTCACGCCCGGCAGCTGCTGACCGAGTCCCATGAGGCGTCGGACCACCTCCCCCGCTCCGACCTCGCGGAGCCACCGTCCGCAGACCTCGTCCCCCGGCTCGACGACACGGGTGAGGAAAGCCCGGTGGAACCGCTCCTCGCCCCCGCTCACGAGGACGCCCCGATCGCCATCGGCACACCCCGGGGAACCCCGGTGCGCAGTTGCAGCGCGAGGGTCACGTCTCCGGCGTCGGGCCGGTCGTGGCCCGCGAGATCCGCGACGGTCCAGGCGACACGCAGGACACGGTCGAGCCCTCGGGCGGTGAGCACCCCGCGCTCCAGGCTGCGCTCCGCGTCGTCCATGGCGCCCGGGGAGGCGAACCACCGACTGCGCAGCTCACGGCCCGGCACCTCGCTGTTCGTCCGCCAGGGGGTGTCTGCCAGACGCACGGCGGCCCGCTCCCTGGCCCCCCGGACCCGGCCGGCGACCGTCTCGGTGGATTCACCCCGTGCGCCCCGATCCGTCAGCTGGGAACGGGTGACACGGTCCACCTCGACCCTGAGGTCCACGCGGTCGAGCAGCGGTCCGGAGAGCCGGGCCTGATAGCGGCGGATCGCGGAGGGCGGGCACTCGCAGAGGGTGTCGCGCTGCGAGAACCGCCCGCAGGGGCAGGGATTGGCCGCGAGCACCATCAGGAATCTGGCCGGAAAGCGCACGACACCCGCACTGCGCGCGATCACCACGTGCCCCGACTCGAGGGGCTGGCGCAGCGCGTCGAGGGCATGACTGCTGAATTCCGGTGTCTCGTCCAAAAAGAGCACTCCTCGGTGGGCGAGTGAGACCGCCCCCGGCCGTGCCACCCCCTGGCCGCCGCCAACCAGTGCCTGCATGGTCGCCGAGTGGTGCGGGGCGCAGTAGGGAGCGACGTCCACCAGGGGTTTGCCGGGCGGCAGCAGGCCGGCGACCGAGTGGACGGCGGTGACCTCCAGGGACTCGCCACGGCTGAGCGGCGGCAGGATGGCGGGCAGCCGCTCGGCGAGCATCGTCTTGCCCGCTCCCGGCGGCCCCTCCAGGAACAGGTGATGTCCACCGGCCGCGGCGACCTCCACCGCGGTCCGTGCCGAGAGCTGGCCGACGACATCGGCCAGGTCGTGTCCGTGGTCGTGCTGGGTGGCGCCCATGCCGTGCATGCCGGTGGCCGCGCTCGTGCCCGGCATGCGCAGGCCCGCGAGCGGGTCGGGCCGGCGCTCCCCGTCCGGGTCCTCCTCGGGCACGGGTTCGTCCGTGAGGACGGCGATCAGCTGCCGGAGGCTGCGGACACCGAGCACGGACACTCCGGGCACCAGTGACGCCTCGGCGGCAGCGCACTCGGGCACCACCACCTGTTCGTATCCCGCGTCGGCCGCGGCCAGCACCGCCGGCAGCACACCCCGTACGGGACGGACCCGTCCGTCCAGACCCAGTTCGCCGATCATCACGATGTCGGTCAGCACACGAGGATCGATGCGCTCGGCGGCGCCCAGCGCGGCGCAGGCGATGGCGAGGTCGAAGCCGCTCCCGCCCTTGGGCACCGAGGCCGGGCTGAGTCCGACAGTGAGCTTCTTCTGCGGCCACTCGGCGCCGGAGTTGACCACGGCCGCCCTGACCCGGTCCCTGCTCTCCGTCAGGCTCTTGTCGGGCAGCCCCACCAGGGTGAACGCCGCGATCCCGGGCTCCAGATCCGCCTGGACCTCGACGACGACTCCGTCCACGCCCACGAGGGCCACCGAGCACGTACGCGCGAAGCCCATCAGGCCACCCCTCGCACGTGCTCCACGACGGGTGCGCCGCGGCCGGGCAGCAGGACGCCCACGACGTCGATACGGACGCCGCCGGGTGGTGCCCCTCCGTGTTCCTGCAGCCAGCGCTCGGCCAGGCGGCGCAGGCGCTGGGCCTTGACGGGGGTCACGGCGGCCATCGGATGCTCGAAGACCCCGGCGCGGCGGGTCTTGACCTCGCAGAAGACCAGCGCGTCGCCGTCCCGGGCCACGATGTCGATCTCGCCGGTCCTGCCCGCGCGCCAGTTGCGCTGCAGGACCGTCATTCCGGCTTCGGTCAGCCGCCGGGCGGCCAAATCCTCGCCGTACTGGCCGAGTGCGTTGCGTGCCTTGGACGTATTCATGTCGGCACCACCTCCGGCGCCAACACTGGGCCCACCGCGATCCGCTAGTGGATCTTGGTGGACGACCGCCCGGTTGTGGACAACTCAGTCACCCACACGAGCGGTCGCCGTGGACTCCTCAGCTGCTCGGCAGTTCGAGGTCGCTCTTGTTCAGCTCCTCGATATTCACGTCCTTGAACGTGAGGACGCGCACCTGCTTGACGAACCGAGCAGGCCGATACATGTCCCACACCCAGGCATCCGCCATGGACACCTCGAAAAACACCTCACCCTGAACCGAGTGCACCTGCATCTCGTAGTCGTTGGTGAGGTAGAAGCGCCGTTCGGTCTCGATCACATATTTGAACAGACCGACGACATCGCGGTACTCCCGGTAGAGCTTCAGCTCCATCTCGGTCTCGTACTTCTCGAGGTCCTCGGCGCTCATGGCATGTTCCCCTTCAGCCGTGCGTCCCCCTATTGTGCGCCAGCCCCGCGAGCCCCTAGACGATTTCCGTGTCGAGGGTCTCGGGCCTGGCCGGGGGCCCTTCGTCGAGCAGCCTGCGCAGCAGCTCGGCGAGTCTGGTCGGATACACCGTCTCATGCGCCTGGTGAAGTTCCTGGCACGTCCACCAGCGCGCTCCGGCGACACTGCGCCGTTCCAGCTCGGTCAGCCCCGTGGCCCCGGGCACCACCTCTCGCGTGTCCGCCGTCCGGGCCAGGTAGTACCACTCGTCCTGGTCCCAGCGGCGCCCCGCGAACGGGAACGAGCAGGTCCGCCGCCACAGCACCGGCCCCAGCTCGACCTCGGTGATGCCGGTCTCCTCCACGAGTTCCCGCAGCGCGGCCTCTTCCCGGGTCTCGTCGCCCTCCACACCGCCGCCCGGGGTGAACCACCAGTTGTCGGACGGGTCCTCCGGTTCGTGCCCGTGCAGCAGCAGAATGCGGTCCCTCGGGTCGAGCAGGACCACCCGGGCGACCTTCCGCAGCTCCCCGAGCCCGCCGGGTCCCGAGACCGGCCGCTCGCCCGGCCCTTCGGATCCGGAGGGCGACCGCTCCTCCGCCGGTCCAGGTGTCTCAGCCGGCAAGAGCCCGCTCCCTCGGCCCCGTACGGCTCCGTCGGCGCCCGGCCCGCTTGGCGATCGGCCCGTACGCCCCACCGCCGAGGACGAGCACCGCGCCCACCACGACCGCGGTGAGGACCAGTCGCAGGGGCCCCGGCTCGGAGATGCCGCCGAGCGTCTCGAAGCCGGTGGGACGGATCAGCATGCCGTTCATGGGCCAGGCCACCGCGTCGACGCGCGCGTTCACCGAGCTGCGCGGCACCGTGCCGCTGCCGGCCTCCGTCAGGTGGGCGGTGGAGTCCAGCGAGCCGCTGCGCTCGTCGCCGAGCAGGAACAGCCGGCCCTCGGGCACCTTGATGGACGGGATCGCGGTCGACTCGGCCTCGCTGCCCTTCGGCAGATACGGTTCCTCGATCTTCTTGCCGTTGACGGTCAGCTTGCCCTCCGTGCAGCAGGCGACCGTGTCCCCGCCGACGGCGACGACCCGCTTGACCATGGGGAGGTTGCCCCAGCTGGCCTGCTTGAAGACGACGACGTCGCCGCGCTCGATCTCGGAGCCGTCGATCCGTTCGGCGAGCACCCGGTCACCGGCGACGATGGTCGGCGACATGGAGTCGGTCGGCACGGTGTACGGCTGGTAGACGATCGCGCCCCACACGAACCCACCGAGGAAGAGCACACAGCCGAGGGCCACGGCCAGCCCCGACAGCGTGCTGCCGAGCCGTCCGTGGCCCTCGTCCGTACGACTTGTCCCGCTCATCCCAGTGCTCCCCAACTCGGAGAATCGACCCCGCGGCCCAGGTCCGGGCCGCGGAAGATCGGCGATCTGGGACGGCACCCTACCCGGCGGTACCCGGCCCGGACACCCTGGTGTTCCCGACGGTAAGGCGACGCCTGCGCCACAGCACCAGGGGCACCGCGCCCGCGAGCCCGAGCGCCCCCGGAGCGGCGGCGCTGAGGTCCTGGTCGAAGGTGTCCGGCACGGGGAGCGTGGACCAGCGGGTGGGCGGCCAGGCGACGACGATGGCGCGGCCCACGACGTTGCCCACGGGCACGAAGCCCTTGTGCGCGTCCTGCTGGTGGTAACGGGAGTCCAGCGAGTTCTGCCGGTGGTCGCCCATGACCCAGATTTTGCCTTCGGGGACCTTCAGCTTGAACTGGCCGCCGCCGTCGTCCACCGTGCAGGGCGTGTTCCCCGGGTACACGTAAGGCTCGTTCAGCGCCTTGCCGTTGACCCTCAGCGGGCCGGTCCCCTTGCACTCGATGGTGTCGCCGCCGACCCCGATGACGCGCTTGATGAGGTCCTTCTCCTCGGAGGAGGGCATCAGGCCGATCCAGCTGAGAGCCGTCTGGATCGCGTTCGGGTTCGGCGCCGGCTCGCCCGCCAGCCATTTGTCGGGGTCGTGGAAGACGACGACCTCGCCGCGCTCGGGCTCCGAGCCGAACCACGGAGTCAGTTTGTCGACGAGGACGCGGTCGCCCTGCTGGAGGGTGTTCTGCATCGAGTCCGAGGGAATCGAGAACGCCTGCACCAGGAAAGTCTTGATCAGCAGCGCGAGAACCAGCGCGATGCCGATGAGCAGGGGCAGTTCCTTCCAGAAGGACCGCGGCTTCTTCGGCGCCGCCGAGGCGCCGTCGGTGTCCCGCTCGTCCCGGCCGGCGTCGTCACCGGAGTCATCTCCGGAGGTCACGGCGTCCTCTGCGGCCGGGGAAACCGCCTCTTCGGATCGTCCCGGTCGCCCTTCGGGGCCCTCGTGTCCGGATCGTGCGCCGACCGCCAAATCCCCCACATCCACTCCTCACTCCGTGCCGCCGCCTGCGACGGATACGACGCAGGCCCACCACTCCCATAACGAGCGGGAGTTCCGCAGGGGTCGGGAGCGGGATCAATCCGTATCGATCCGCGGTGGCCACCCTATGCGACGCGCCGAGTGCGGCGGTCGACCCGCCTGACGCGTCGGGCACGGACACATAGGTGTCGTGCTCCTCCAGGCGGCTCCAGTGCCCGATGGGCCAGGCGATGACCATGGCGCGGCCCACGACGTCCTCGGAGATGGTGCCGTTGTACTTCTCGGTGCGGTGGAAACGGGAGTCGGCGGAGTTGGAGCGGTGGTCGCCCATCACCCAGAGGCGCCCCGCGGGGACCTTCACCTCGAAGACGAGCGACGACGGTTTGTCACCGGGGTTGATGTACGGCTCGTTGATCGGCATGCCGTTGACGGTGACGCGGCCCTGGGTGTCGCAGCACTTGACGGTGTCGCCGCCGACCGCGACGACCCGTTTGATCAGGTCCCGTTCGTTGTCGGAGGGCAGCAGACCGATGAAGGTCAGCGCCTCCTTGACCTGCTTGACGACGATCGGGTCGTTCGTCTTCGCCACCGGCTGCTCGTCCTCCAGCCATCCGCCGGGGTCCTTGAAGACGACGACGTCCCCGCGCTCGGGCTTCGAACCGAACCACGGGGTCAGCTTGTCGACCAGGACGCGGTCGCCGATCCGGATCGTCTGTTCCATGGAGCCCGAGGGGATCACGAAGGCCTGGACGAGGAACGTCTTGAGGACGAGCGCGATGAGCAGGGCGACACCGATCAGGAGAGGGATCTCCTTGACGGCGGAGCGCTGCCTGCGCCGCTTGACTCTCCGGGCCAGCTTGCGGCGCTCCGCCCGGCCTGGCAGTACGGGGCCGCCGGTACGCCGGGAGCCGGTGGGCAGGAGGTCCTCGGCGGCACTGCGAGCACTGCGGGGCTTGCCGCGGTTACCCATGGACACCGTCCGCGCTCTTCGGCCCGCTCGCGCCTGGGCCGGTCCTGCCCGTGGCGGCGGGCACGCGCGCGTAGACGTCGGCGCGCTCGACCCGGGTCCAGTGGCCGGTGGGCCAGGCGATCCAGTCGGCTCTGCCGATCACGTCACCGACGGGGATCATGCCGCCGCCGGGGGAGCCCAGGTGGTCGCGGGAGTCGCTGGAGTCGCCACGGTGGTCACCGAGGAGGAAGAGGGTGCCGTCGGGTACGACGACGTCGAAGGGTGCTTCGGACGGCTCGTCCCCTTCGTGAAGGAACGTCGACTCGTCGACCGACCGGCCGTTCACCTCGATCCTCCCCTGCCTGTCGCAGCAGACCACATGGTCTCCCCCCACGCCGACGACACGCTTGATGTAGTCGGCGTCGCCGAAGTAACCGGTGCCGTCGAACACGACGACGTCACCGCGCCTCGGCTCAGCACCGAAACGGTACGCCAACTTATTTACGAGAACGCGGTCCCCGATCCTCAATCCGGGCTCCATCGAGCCGCTGGGAATCTCGTAGGGCTGGATCACGAAGCGGGTGAGGAGCAGCAGGGAGAACAGACAGAACAGCACGGTCAGGCTGATCCGTCCGCCCGGAAGCCAGTCGGCGGCCCGGCCCGCCAACGCGAAACGCGACCGCCCCTCCGCCCCCTCTGTGTCCGAGATCTCCTCGGGCACGGCGGGGTGGGAGGAGCGGTCGCGCTCCGTCTGCTGTGCTTGGGCGTCCATGTGAGCCAGATGCTATCCGGCTCTCATGTGGACCCGGCGCGAGCTCAGTTGTCGCGCTTCTCCTTGATCTTCGCGGCCTTGCCGCGCAGCTCACGGAGGTAGTAGAGCTTCGCGCGACGCACGTCACCGCGGGTGACGAGCTCGATCTTCTCGACGATCGGGGTGTGCACCGGGAAGGTGCGCTCGACGCCCACGGAGAACGAGACCTTGCGGACCGTGAAGGTCTCACGGACACCGGCGCCCTGGCGGCGGATGACTACGCCCTTGAACTGCTGCACACGGGAGCGGTTGCCCTCGATGACGCGGACGTGGACGTTGACGGTGTCACCCGGGCGGAAGGCCGGGACGTCGCTGCGCAGCGACGCGGAGTCGACGGAGTCGAGCAGCTGGGACATGATCGTCTGCTTTCTTCGCTGATGCCACAGGTCATCAACGGAAGTCGGTGGTGAAAGAAGGGGGCTGTCGTCGTCGGGGCGGGCGTCGTGTCCCCCTGTGGCAGGGGCGCACGCCGGACGACGTACAACAGCCGCCTATTCTTCCACGGTCTGCGGCCTGCGCCCAAATCGGCCGTCGGGGCCGGGCTGCCAGCCGAGGATGGAGAGCATCTCGCGGTCCTTCTTGTCGAAGGCCGCGGGGTCGCAGCGCTCGATGAGGTCCGGTCTGTTGGCGGTCGTGCGCCGCAGGGCCTCGTCCCGGCGCCAGCGGGCGATCCTGCCGTGGTGGCCGCTGACCAGGACGTCCGGAATCTGGCGGCCGCGCCACTGCGGCGGCTTCGTGTAGACCGGCCCTTCGAGGAGGTTCGCCATGGCGCCGGGCGCGAACGAGTCGTCCCGGTGCGACTCGGCGTTGCCGAGGACGCCCGGCAGCAGCCGGGCCACGGCCTCCGTGACGACGAGGACGGCCGCCTCGCCGCCGGCCAGTACGTAGTCGCCGATGGACACCTCGACGACGGGCATGCGGGTCGCGTACTCGTCGATGACGCGGCGGTCGATGCCCTCGTAGCGGGCGGGCGTGAAGACCAGCCACGGGCGCTCGGAGAGCTCGACGGCGAGTTCCTGGGTGAAGGGGCGGCCGCTGGGCGTGGGGACGACCAGGACGGGCCCGTGGGAGCCCGTCTCGTAGCCGTCCGCGAGGACGGAGTCCAGCGCGTCGCCCCAGGGTTCGGTCTTCATGACCATGCCTGGACCGCCGCCGTACGGGGTGTCGTCGACCGTGTTGTGCCGGTCGTAGGTCCACTCCCGCAGATCATGCACGTGCACGTTCAGCTGTCCACGCGCGCGTGCCTTGCCGACGAGCGAGACGTTCAGGGGGTCCAGGTACTCGGGGAAGATCGTGAGGACGTCGAGCCGCATCAGGCGTCCGCCCCCGGGGCGCTCTCCGGGGCCGGGCCGTTCCCGGCGTCTTCGGGGAGGGCGTCGTCGGCGTCCCTGGAGGAGGCGATCTCGGCCCGGTCGTCGATCAGCCCCGGCGGCGGGTCGATGACGGCCCGCTGCTCCTCCAGGTCGATCTCGACGACGATCTCCTCGACGAACGGGATCAGCACCTCGGTCCCGTCGGCCCGTTCGACCACGAAGAGGTCCTGCGAGGGCAGGTGCGAGATCTCGGTGATCCGCCCGACCTCGGTGCCGTCCTTCAGGACGACGTCCAGGTCCATGAGCTGGTGGTCGTAGTACTCGTCCGGGTCCTCGGGTGTCGCGTCCGGGTCGACCTCGGCGATCAGCAGGGTGTTGCGCAGCGCCTCGGCGGCGTTGCGGTCGCGTACGCCCGCGAAGCGCAGCAGGAGGCGGCCGCTGTGCACCCGCCCCGTCTCGATGGTCAGGGGGCCGGCCGAAGCGGGGTCCGTGGCCAGGACGGCGCCGGGGCCGAGCCGCTGCTCCGGCTCGTCGGTGCGTACCTCGACGGTGACCTCGCCCTTGATGCCATGGGCGCGGCCCACCCGCGCGACTACGAGCTGCACTTCGTTGATCTCCTGTCGTGTGCCTACTGCATTCCTGCGTAGACGACTACGGGCCGGGGACGGCCCAGTGGCCCTCCCCGGCCCGAGCCGGTGTTGCGTGTACGTCAGCGGACGTGGTCCACGTCGACGAGGTCGACGCGGACACCGCGGCCGCCGATGGCACCCACGACGGTGCGCAGGGCGCGCGCCGTGCGGCCGTTGCGGCCGATCACCTTGCCGAGGTCGTCGGGGTGGACCCGGACCTCGAGGACTCGACCGCGGCGCAGGTCACGCGAGGCGACCTGCACATCGTCCGGGTTGTCGACGATGCCCTTCACGAGGTGCTCGAGAGCCTCCTCGAGCATGCTCAGGCCTCGGTCGACGCGGACTCGGCGGGAGCCTCGTCCTTCTTCTCAGCCTTCTTCTTCTGGGTGATGGCCTCACCCTTGCTCTCGTCGTCGCCGCCGAGGGCGTCGAACAACGGGCGCGTGGCCTTCGGCTCCGCGACGAGCAGCGGCGCCGGGGCGGGCAGGCCCTTGTGCTTCTGCCAGTCGCCGGTCAGCTTGAGAATGGCGAGAACGGGCTCGGTCGGCTGCGCGCCGACACCCAGCCAGTACTGCGCACGCTCGGAGTCGACCTCGATGCGCGAGGGGTTCTGTACCGGGTGGTACAGGCCGATCTCCTCGATGGCCCTGCCGTCACGGCGGGTACGGGAGTCGGCGACGACGATGCGGTAGTGAGGCGAACGGATCTTGCCCAGACGCTTCAGCTTGATCTTGACTGCCACGGAAGTGGTGTCTCCTGGTCTTGACGTGGTTGGGCACGGCGAGATTGCCGCGTGGGGTTGCGGTACCCGAGTGCCCGATGGACGCGTCAGCCGGAGGAGAGAGGGGTCCTGTGCGGCTGTCGAGTACAGCTGGCCATTCTGCCACACCCTGACAGGCGCCTCGACCCGGGCAGTCTCCGGCCGGCCCGCGGCGGGGCAGGAGCCCGCGCGGGTGCTGCCGTCGAGGTGGGCCGCCGCGCGAACCGGCACCCACGAAGTGCCGCCGCGTCCTTCCGCACCACCCCGGCGGCACGACGCCCGCCGCTGTGTCGGCTGTCCGCTCAGACCGCTGCCGCGCCGACCACCTCCGGGATACGGAAGGGCTTCCCGCACCCTCCGCACATGATCGGCGCCTGCGCGAGGACCGACGGGACGACGCGGACGTTCCGTCCGCAGTCGCACACCGCCTTCACGCGCACGCCTCCTCCGGAGGAGCCGTGCCGGGCGGCCGGACCCCGGAAGCTGCGGGCCGTGTCCGCGGCGGTCGCGACCGTGTGCGCCTTGAGGGCGCGCTGCAGCCGCTCGATGGTCGGGCGGTAGCGCCGCTTCGCCTCGGGGTTGAGCGTGACCAGCGAGAAGCCGCTGCTGGGATGCGGCTCCTCGGGGTGGTCCAGGCCCAGCTCCTCGGCGATCGCGAGGAATCTGCGGTTGTGGTACCGGCCGGCGCGGGAGGTGTCACGGACACCTCGGGCGGCGGCGATGCCGTGGACTGCCTCGTGAAGCAGTCGCTCGAAGGAGAGTTCGTGTCCGCAGGCGGACGACGACTCCCCGATCAGGGACTCTGGCGCGGCAAGATCTGGCAGCTCGGGGTGGTGCCGCTGAATGTCGGCCCACGCCCCTGCCAGCTCTGCGGCGAGAACAGGTGGTGTCGTGCTCACGTAATGACAACGAGCCGGGGTGCCTCCGTGTTCCTATTCCGGGGCATCCCAAATAATTTGCACGTACCCGTCAGTTGCCGCTGATGCGTCCTGACGAGGGCGGGTGCGCTGATCTGCGGAGAAGCCTCACAGTTCCCACCCAGCCGGTACGTAGTACCACGTACGTCCTGGCGTGTAGGCACCGTCTGCACGCCGTGGCACCTGCGGTCATCCGGTGCGCAAGAGGCGTTTCGGTCCTTCTTGCGGCGGAATGCCGGGGCTCTGTGGGCGCGGGCCACGACGGTGACGTTACCGGGTGCGTCATAGGCCACGGGCACCGACCCGCCCTCGACCACCGGCACCGTGCGGTCGCCGCGCGTGCGGCGAGCTCGGCATCCCTCTTCTCCGGCCATGGGCGCCTTCGCGGGGTGACACGGAACACGCGTACCGACCGCGGCGGCGGCCGCGGCGGCCTCCTCCACCGCCGACGGCCCGGACGTCCGGGCCTCCCCCGCTCGTAGGACCGGGCCGGAAGCGGCGCCAGGTCCTCTTCTGCGACAGCGGGAAGGAGGCGGCCGAGGAAGCCGCTCGCCTCAGGTTCCTCGCGGCCGGGGAGGCGGCGGGGCGGCTTCGCGGCGCCGTACCCCAGGTCACGGGCCTGTTCCGACGCGCGGAGGCTGCTCCCCCGAGTTCCCGGTCGGCGGTACTGCGGCTGAACGGGACGCCGGGGTGGTCGTCGTCCCTGACACGGGGATCTCGCGGTCCTCAGTCGGCGCAGAGGGCGTGGACCTTGGCCGGAACCGTCTCGTCACCTTCGAGGGCGGGGCCACGGCCCGCTCGGGGGCGTGGCGCGGCGGCGCCCGCAACCCACTGTCATCACCGTGCGACGCGATCAGGCCACTCGCCTCGCGAGAAGAGGCCCCCAAGAAGCCTGCCGGACGCTTTTCCGTAGGCGCCAGGGGCCTCCGGACGTGCGGTCCACGTCGGTCGTTCCTGTCGAACAGGTGCCTTTGCCATGGCGTGTTGATGGGGGCACATGTTGCCGGTATGTGAATTTCCGGGTCGCACGCCGGTGGCACCCAAACCGGGCGCCGCAACCCCTGGACGCCACGACGAGCGCGGAGTTACCTGGCATACGGGGGAAGTGCCGGCGCACTGCACGGGGGCGAAGAAACGGGGCACAGAAGCAACTCTCGGCGATTGGGGCGCATTCGATGACACCTACGCTCGTGCGGCAGCACCTACGTCACTCGGGGACGACACCCCGGGTGGATCAGTGGGCACGCGCGCGTGACTGGGCCGAGATTCAGGAGCGGATGCTCGTACCGCTCTACGAGGCCGTCTACGAGCGACTCGAAGTGGGCTCCTCGACCCGGCTGTTGGGGCTCGGCTGCGGGTCCGGCCTCGCGCTGCTGATGGCGGCGGCGCGGGGGGCCTCGGTCTCCGGTACCCAGGCCCGCGCGCCGGAGCGGCTGGCTCTCGCGCGGGAGCGCTTACTGCCCGAGCCGCGGGGCACACGCGCGCGTGCCGGTGCCCGGCTGACGGACGGAGGGCCCGCGGACGTCGAGGACATGGCGACGGCGGCGTACAACCTGGTGACCGTCTTCGAGCCGATCGGGTGCGTGGCCGGCGACTCCGAAGGGCTCGGTGAGTCGCTGGCGGCCGCGACCCCGCTCGTCGCCCGGGGTGTTCCCGTGGTCCTCGTGGGCTGGGGGCCTCCGGAGCGCTGTGCCACGTCCTCGGTCCTGCGGGTCGCGACCGAACTGGCGGAACCCCCGCACGGTACGGGCAGTTGGCGCCCGGCTCTCCGTGACGACCTGGAGGAGGTCGCCCGGCGGGCCGGTCTGCGGCCCGACGGGTCCGGGCGGGTCGCCTGCCCCTTCGGGTACGCGAACGTGGACAACGCGGTCCGTGGGCTGCTGTCCACCGGGCTCTTCGACGCGGCCGTCGCGGCCACGGACCAGGCTCGGGTCGACAAGGAGGTGCGGGAGGCCCTGCACCCGCACCGGCGGCGGGACGGGACGGTGTGGATGCCCAACGTCTTCCGGTATCTGGTCGCGCGGACGGTCTGAGGCACCAGGGGCGAGGCGGGGGTGGTTCCGCCCCCGCCTCCCCCGGACGGCCGTCCGAACCGTCCCTGCGGCCGCGCCCCGGATCTCTGCGGCCTGATCGGTCTCGTCCTCGGCCTCGTACGCCGGAAGCCGGGCGGGCTGAAGGACTCAGCCCGCCCGGCTTCCGTGGAAGGGAACGAGGTGCGGGGACGGAACGGGGTGCGGGGACGGAAAGTCCCTAGCCCATGAACTTCTTGAACTCGTCCGGCAGTTCGAAGTCCTGGGGCTGCTGGCCACCCGGCAGTCCGAAGGCGCCGCCGGCCTGACCCGCGGCCTCGCGACGCGCGGCGGCCTCTTCCTCCTGCTGCTTGCGCTTCATCGGGTTGCCGGAGCGCTGCTTGCCCTTGGCCTTCTTGGGCTGCTTCTTCGTCCGGCCGGGGCCACCGCCCATGCCCGGCATCCCGGGCATGCCCGGCATGCCGCCGCCCTGGGCCATGCGGGACATCATCTTGCGGGCTTCGAAGAACCGCTCGACCAGGCCCTTGACCGCGCTGACGTCGACGCCCGAACCCTTGGCGATACGGGCCCGGCGCGAGCCGTTGATGATCGTCGCGTCCTGGCGCTCGGCCGGGGTCATCGACTTGATGATGGCGGCCGTGCGGTCGACGTCACGCTCGTCGAGGTTGTTGATCTGGTCCTTGATCTGGCCCATGCCGGGAAGCATGCCGAGCAGCTTGGAGATGGAGCCCATCTTCCTGACCTGCTCCATCTGCGCCAGGAAGTCGTCGAGCGTGAAGTCCTGGCCCTTCTTGGAGGCCAGCTTCTCAGCCATCTTCTCGGCCTCTTGCTGCGAGAAGGTCTGCTCGGCCTTCTCGATCAGCGTGAGCATGTCGCCCATGCCGAGGATGCGGGACGCCATGCGGTCCGGGTGGAACGCGTCGAAGTCGTCCAGCTTCTCGCCGTTCGACGCGAACATGACCTGGCGGCCGGTCACGTGCGCGATGGACAGCGCCGCACCACCGCGGGCGTCGCCGTCGAGCTTCGAGAGGACCACGCCGTCGAAGCCGACTCCGTCGCGGAAGGCCTCGGCGGTGTTGACCGCGTCCTGACCGACCATCGCGTCGACGACGAAGAGGATCTCGTCCGGCGAGACCGCGTCACGGATGTCCGCGGCCTGCTGCATCAGCTCCTGGTCGATACCGAGGCGGCCCGCGGTGTCGACGATGACGACGTCGTGCTGCTTCTGCTTCGCGTACTCGATGGAGTCCTTGGCGACCTGGACCGGGTCACCGACGCCGTTGCCCGGCTGGGGCGCGTAGACGCCGACGCCCGCGCGCTCGGCGACGACGCTCAGCTGGTTCACCGCGTTCGGGCGCTGGAGGTCGCACGCGACGAGCAGCGGGGCGTGCCCCTGACCCTGCAGCCACTTGCCGAGCTTTCCGGCGAGCGTGGTCTTACCGGCACCCTGCAGACCCGCGAGCATGATCACGGTCGGCGGCTGCTTCGCGAACCGCAGCCGCCGGGTCTCGCCGCCGAGGATGCCGACGAGCTCCTCGTTGACGATCTTGACGACCTGCTGGGCAGGGTTCAGCGCCTGGGAAACCTCGGCCCCGAGGGCCCTCTCCTTGACCTGCTTGATGAAGGCCCGCACAACGGGAAGCGCGACGTCCGCTTCCAGCAGGGCGATACGGATCTCGCGCGCGGTGGCGTCGATGTCCGCCTCGGACAGGCGCCCCTTGCCGCGAAGGTTCTTGAATGTCGCTGCGAGGCGATCGGAGAGAGTGTCGAACACGGCGGTCGCGAATCCTCAAGTCGGGGGCAGGGGGGCAGGTCCGCCCTCCAGGGTATCTGCCCGCGCCAGGAAGGGTCTCCACCCTGTCACGGGGTTCCGGATCCGCACCCTTCAGGGGCGCGGGGACGTGTGCGGCCGGCCACGGACGGCCGGAGGCACCGCGACAGCGATCGGGCGGCGGCGCGAGCGCTCACTCCCGCAACGTGTCCTCCAGTGTCCGGGCCACCGAGGCCGCCTGCTCCCCCGGCAGCGGCGCCCCTTCGGGCCCCGTCACGTAGAACGCGTCCACCGCGTTCGCGCCCAGCGTGGAGACGTGCGCGCTGCGCACCCGGACGTGCGCGTTCTCCAGCGCGCGGCCGATGCGGTGCAGCAGCCCGGGGGCGTCGTGGGCACGCACCTCGATGACGGTGGCGAGCCGCGATGCGCTGGAGGCCACGCTCACCCGGGCCGGCGGCGCCACGATGCCCCGCCGGCGCGGGTAGGCCGCGTCGCGCTCGGCGAGGCGTCCGGAGATGTCGAGGGAGCCGTCGAGGACGCGTACGAGATCGGCGCGCAGGCGGGCGGCCTGTGGCAGTGAGCCGTACTCGGCGGCGACCCGCCAGTCGAGCAGCAGGACGGAGCCGGGGACGCCGTCGGGCAGGTCCAGCGCCCGCAGTTCCGCCGTCCGCACGGTGAGCCGGTGCATGGCGAGGACACCCGCCACCGCGGGCAGGACGCCTTCCTGGTCCGGCACCGCGACGAGCAGTTCCACACCGAGGGGTTCCGGGTCTCCGGAGGGCTCCTCGGTGGGCGGTTCGGTCTGGGCCCGCAGCGCGAGCACGGGACCGCCGGTGCGGAACGCCTCGATGGCGAGCCGCTCCTGTTCGGCGGTGGGCGCCGCGGCCTCGGGCTCCTCGGGGTCGTCCCCGGCGAGCACGGCGGAGACCCTCTTCACCAGGTCGGCGACGAGGGAGCCGCGCCACGACGACCAGGCGGCGGGCCCGGTGGCCAGGGCGTCCGCCTCGGTCAGCGCGTGCAGCAGCTCCAGGGTGCCCTGCGAGCCGACCGCCTCCGCGACCGAGGTCACGGTCGCCGGGTCCTCCAGGTCGCGCCTGGTCGCGGTCTCGACGAGCAGCAGGTGATGGCGTACGAGCGTGGCGAGGGTCGCCACGTCCGCGCGGTCGAAGCCGATCCGGGCCGCCACGTCACGCGCGATGATCTCGCCGGCCACCGAGTGGTCGCCGGGCCATCCCTTGCCGATGTCGTGCAGCAGGGCGGAGACCAGCAGGAGGTCGGGGCGGTGGACGCGGCGGGTGAACTCGGCGGCGCGGACCGCCGTCTCGATCAGATGGCGGTCGACGGTCCAGATGTGCACGGCGTTGCGCTGCGGCCTGCAGCGGACGCGCTCCCAGTCGGGCAGCAGCCGGGTGATCAGCCCCTCCGCCTCCAGCGCCTCCCAGACCTCGATGGTCGAGGGCCCCGAGCCGAGCAGCGTGACGAGCTGCTCGCGGGCCTCGGCGGGCCACGGCGTGGGCAGCGGACGGGTCGCGGCGGCCATCCGGCGGACCGCGTGCAGGGAGAGCGGCAGACCCGCCTGGGCGGCCGCCGCGGCGGCGCGCAGCGGCAGCACGGGATCGCGCTCGGGCCTGGCGGCGCGGGCGAGGACGACCTCGCCGTCCTGCTCGACCACGCCCTCCGCCAGCGGGGAACGCTCGGGGGCCGGTTTGCCGCCGCCCAGCATGGCGCGCAGACGCGGGCGGACAGCGCGCGACCGCAGCACGCGCCCCACCTCGCGCCAGGTGACATCACTGGCGTACGAGACGACGCGGGCGGCCTCGTACACCTGGCGGAGCAGGGTGTCGGCGTCCAGCAGGCCGAGGTCGGCGGCGACCTGGTCCTGCTCCTGGAGGGAGAGGCGGTCGGTGGCACGGCCGGTGGCCAGGTGCAGGGCGTCACGGACGTCGAGAAGGCGCTTGCGGGCGTCGGCGAGGCCTTCGCGAGGTGCGTCGGCTAGCCAGGAGGCGGCGACGGCGCGCAGTGCGGTGGCGTCGCGCAGGCCGCCGCGGGCCTCCTTGAGGTCGGGTTCGAGGAGGTACTGCAACTCGCCCTGCCGCTCGGCGCGTTCGGCGCACAGCTCCTGGAGTTCGGGGAGACGTTTCGGCGCCTGGTTGCGCCAGTCGGCGAGGACGGCGGTACGCAGTCCGGCGGTCAGCCCGAGATCGCCCGCGATGTGCCGGGCGTCCAGCAGCCCGAGCTGCACCTTGAGGTCCTCGCCCGCCGTCTTGCGTGCCTCCGCCGGGGTGCGGACGGAGTGGTCGAGGGCGAGGCCGAGGTCCCAGACCGGGTACCAGATGCGGTCGGCGAGGGGGGCCACCGTGCCGGGGTCGGCGCTGCCGTCGTGCAGGAGCACCAGGTCGAGGTCGCTGCGCGGGGAGAGCTCGCCGCGGCCGTAGCCGCCGACGGCGACGAGCGAGATGCCGCGCGGCTGGTCGGCGCCCGCGTCGAAGAGACCGGAGAGCCAGTCGTCGGTCAGTTCGGCGAGGGCCGCACGGCGCGGCGGCCCGGACCGCGCCCCCTCCTGGAGGAGACGCAGCCGGGCCGCCGCATAGCCGCTGGGTCCCGAGTCCTCTGCTTCCGTACGCATGTCCGTACTCGTCACCCAGTGGCTCCTGTTCGTCTGCTGACTAGAGCGCGTCGGGTCCGCGCTCGCCGGTCCGGACCCGGACCGCCGTCTCGACCGGGACGGACCAGACCTTGCCGTCTCCGATCTTGCCGGTACGGGCCGCCTTCACGATCACGTCGAGCAGCTGCTCGGCGTCGTCGTCCTCGGCCAGTACCTCGATACGGATCTTGGGAACGAGGTCGACGGTGTACTCGGCACCGCGGTAGACCTCGGTGTGACCCCGCTGACGACCGTAGCCGCTCGCCTCGGTGACCGTCAGGCCGTGCACGCCGAAGGCCTGGAGGGCCTCCTTGATCTCGTCGAGCCGGTGGGGCTTGACGACGGCGGTGATGAGCTTCATGCGTCCACCTTCTTGCTCGCGGTACCGGCGACCGGGGCCGTGACGGCGGTCCGGGCGGCACCGCCGCCGGCGCCGCTGAAGTCGTATGCGGTCTCGGCGTGCTCCGCCTGGTCGATGCCGGCGATCTCGTCGTCCTCGGAGACGCGCATTCCGATCGTCTTGTCGATCAGGAAGGCGAGCACCGCGGAGGCCACGAGGGAGTAGGCGAGGACCGCGAAGACACCGGCGCACTGCTTCCAGAACTGGTCGAGGCCGCCGCCGTAGAAGAGGCCCGCGACGTCGGACTGGCCGCCGCCGGTGGCGAAGAAGCCGATCAGCAGGGAGCCGGCGACACCGCCGACGAGGTGGACACCGACGACGTCGAGGGAGTCGTCGAAGCCGAACTTGTACTTCAGGCCCACGGCCATGGCGCAGAGGATGCCCGCGATGGCTCCCACGGCGATGGCGCCGAGCGGGGAGACCGCTCCGCCCGCCGGGGTGATCGCGACCAGACCGGCGACCGCGCCGGAGGCGGCGCCCAGCGTGGTGAACGCGCCGTGGCGGATCTTCTCGTAGGCGAGCCAGGCCAGCATGGCGGCGGCGGTGGCGATCTGCGTGTTGATGAACATCAGCGCGCCGACGCCGTCGTCGTTGCCGAGCCACGAGCCGGCGTTGAAGCCGAACCAGCCGAACCACAGGAGACCGGCGCCGAGCATGACCAGCGGCAGGCTGTGCGGGCGCATCGGGTCCTTCTTGAATCCGACACGCTTGCCGATGACGAGGATCACACCGAGTGCCGCGGCACCCGCGTTGATGTGGACCGCCGTACCACCGGCGAAGTCGATGACTCCGAGCTCGAAGGCCCAGCCGCCGGCGCCCCAGACCCAGTGCGCGACGGGGAAGTAGACGACGGTGGCCCACAGGGCGACGAACAGCGCCCAGCCCGTGAACTTCACGCGGTCCGCGACCGCACCGCTGATCAGGGCGGGCGTGATGATCGCGAACATCAGCTGGAAGACGGCGAAGACGTAGATCGGGATCGTGTAGCCGTCCCAGAGCTGCGTGAGGCCGATGCCGCTGAGGCCGACGTAGTCCGAGGACCAGCCGATGATGCTGCCGGAGTCGGTGCCGAAGGCGAGTGAGAAGCCGTAGAGCACCCACAGGATGGTGACGATCCCCATGCTGATGAAGCTCATCATCAGCATGTTCAGGGTGCTCTTGACCCGGACCATGCCTCCGTAGAAGAAGGCGAGACCGGGCGTCATGATCAGCACCAGGGCGGAACAGATGAGCATGAACCCGGTGTTGGCGGCAGACAGCGTGGGAGCGTCTGCGGCGATCGTGATGGCTGGTGCCATCGGCGTCTCCTCGTCTTTGGTACGGCCCCGTGCGGGCGAAGCCATGAGCGGTCATGAGGGGTGGGCCGGTTATGCGCCAGAGATTGGCGCAGCGCGGTTTCGACCGGCGCCCCTGAATGTTTCGCCCGGGTGACGAAGAGGACGTGCGTGTTACGCCTCGATGAACCGCCGGAAAGCAGCGATCTCGATCGTTATCGTGACGCAACCTTTGACCTGTGCGACCGCAATCACCGCTTGAGGAACCCCTGCGGCGACCGGCCACCTCCGCGGGAGCGGCTCCGGCTCAGGCGCAAAGAGGTGACCGACCACGGCCGTCCGTCCGATGACCTGGCATGGGGGAGCCGAGTCGGGCGGTAAGGACGGCGGCCGCGGCCGGCGTACTGGGGTCAGACCGCCTCGGCGGTCTCGGGCAGGTCGACGGCGAGCTGCTCGGTCAGGTCCACGACGACGGCGAGGTCCCCGAAGTCGCGGACGGCCGTGTCGACGGTTTTTCGGATACGAGTGTTGACCCGTTCGGAGCGGACCTTCTTGGCGATCCTGAGGGCCTCGCGCACCAGGACGGTGCTCTGCTCGGGCTCCCGCCGGAGCAGGTGCACCGTGCCCATCCCGACGAGGTTGAGCGCGTACGAACGCTGGTGCTCGGAGTCCTTCCCGAAGAGGTCGACGGCCTTCTGCATGACGGGCTCGGCCAGCGAGGCGTAGGTGGGGCTACGGCCCGCGACGTAGGCGAGGTCACGGTAGGAGTGGGAGTTCTCGCCGTGCAGCTCGGCCTCGGAGAAGAAGCGGATCCAGTCGGGCTCGGGCTCGTCGAACTCGACCGCGTCGCCGAAGGTGTCCTCCGCCATCCGGACGGCCCGCTTGCACTTCCCGGGCTGCCCCATGTTGGCGTAGGCGCGGGCCTCCATCGCATACAGCATGGACTGGGTGCGCGGGCTCGCGCAGTCACGGCTTCCGTACTGGGCGAGGTGGATCAGTTCCAGCGCGTCGTCGGGCCGGCCCAGGTGGATCATCTGGCGGCTCATGCTGGACAGGATGTACGAGCCCAGCGGCCGGTCGGCGGCTTCCTTGGCGGCGTGCAGGGCGAGGACGAAGTACTTCTGCGCGGTGGGCTGGAGCCCCACGTCGTAGCTCATCCAGCCCGCGAGCTCGGCCAGCTCGGCGGCGACCTTGAACAGCCGCCTGGTGGTGGACTCGGGCTGGGGCTCCTGGAGGAGGTCGGTCACTTCGTGCAGCTGGCCGACGACCGCCTTGCGGCGCAGGCCGCCGCCGCACTGGGCGTCCCACTGGCGGAACATGACGGTGGTGGACTCCAGGAGGTCCAGCTCGGGCTGGGAGAGCCGGCCGGGGCGGCGCGAGGCGGCGGCGGAGGGAGCGGGCTCCTCGCGCGGGGAGGCGGGGCTGGGCACCAGCCAGCGCTGCATGGGCTCGATGAGCGTGGGTCCCGCCGCGAGGGCCAGGGACGTGCCGAGGAAGCCGCGCCGCGCCAGCATCAGGTCGCTGCGCGAGAACTCGCTGATGAGCGCGACCGTCTGCGGGCCGGTCCAGGGCAGGTCGACGCCGGAGACCGACGGTGACCGGTGGGCGGCGCGCAGGCCCAGGTCCTCGACGGCGACGACACAGCCGAAGCGCTCGGAGAACAGCTCGGAGAGGATGCGCGGGATCGGCTCGCGGGGGTTCTCGCCGTCGAGCCAGCGGCGGACACGGGAGGTGTCCGTCGAGATGTGGTTGGCTCCCAACTGGCGCGCTCTGCGGTTCACTTGGCGCGCCAGCTCACCCTTGGACCAGCCGCTGCGCACGAACCAGGAACCCAACAGCTCATTGGGGCGCTTGTCCGTGCCAGTCGCGGTCGTCCCGCTTCCGCCGTTGCCGCCCACCGGAACGCCCCCATCCCTGAACCCACTTGTGCGCTGTGTGCGCCAAGCCCTACCAGAATGCCGGTACACAGGGCCGTCCGTCCGGCCGTTCTCACCCATCGAACGGGAAGCCGGGTTGCCTCCGGCATACCCACTGGTGCATGCGTCCCCAGGACTCGTGCACTCACAGTAATCCCACGATCACCCCTCCAGCCATGGCGATCCCGGAAACGCCACCATTCGCCACCCCTTCGAATGAACTCGCGTCCGCTCGTACGCGATTCACTTGACACATGACGGCCGGGAGTGGGCGGAGTGACGCACATCGGGGCGCGCGAAGCCGGGCGCACCACCCGCGGCACCACCGGGCGCCGCATGGACTGCGCACCCGGGGGAACTGAGAGTTACGTTCCGATTCCGTCACGTAACCACCGGTGCGCCGGACCCGTTGGAGGGGGCATGGGCTTCACGATCGGCGGCATCCGCGAAATCCGGTCCGGCTCGCGTCGCCGCGGCCGTGCGTCAGAGTGCACCACCGTGGCCGAGTACACCGGCCTGTGGGGCTGGGACGTGGTGCCCGGCGCCCGGACGGCCGCGGGAGTCTGCTCATGCGGCCGGACGAACTGCCGCGAACGCGGCGCGCATCCCCTGGACTTCGCTCCGGTCGTCCCCGCCGGCGCCACGCTGGACGAGGTCTCGGAGAGCTGGGGCGAGTTCCCCGGCGCCGCGGTGATGCTTCCCGTGGGCCGCGCCTTCGACGTCATCGAGGTGGCCGAGTCCGCCGGCCGCCGGGCCCTGGTCCGGCTGGAGCGCATGGGCCTGCCGCTGGGTCCCGTGGCGGTCACCCCCCAGGGCCGCGCCCACTTCTTCGTCGCTCCGGGCGCGGCGGCCGAACTGCCCGAGCTGCTCTACCGCATGGGTTGGGACGACGCGTCGCTCGACCTGCACGGCCTGGGGTCCGGTACGCACATCACGGCCCCGCCCTCCGACCGCGGCGGCCTCGGCCCGGTCCGCTGGCTCCGCTCCCCCGCCCTCGACTCGGCCACGAAGCCGCCGGCCGCACGACTGCTGCTCGGGACGCTGGCCTACGTGGCGCACCGCTCACGCGCCTAGCGCCTGTCGGCCTGGCGCCACCCGTACGGAAGGGCCCCGCCGCATCTGCACCATGCGGTGGGGCCCTTCCTCGTGCGCGTACCTCTCGTACGCGATGTCACTCGCCGATAAGGGCATCCACGAACGCTTCCGGCTCGAAGGGGGCCAGGTCGTCCGCGCCCTCGCCCAGGCCGACGAGCTTGACGGGGACGCCCAGTTCGCGCTGGACGGCGATGACGATGCCGCCCTTGGCCGTGCCGTCCAGCTTGGTCAGGACGATGCCGGTGATGTCGACGACCTCGGCGAAGACTCGCGCCTGGACCAGGCCGTTCTGGCCGGTGGTGGCGTCCAGGACGAGCAGCACCTCGTCGAGCGGGGCGTGCTTCTCGACGACGCGCTTGACCTTGCCGAGCTCGTCCATGAGGCCGGTCTTGGTGTGCAGCCGGCCCGCCGTGTCGATGAGGACGACGTCGGCACCCTCCTGGATGCCCTCCTTGACGGCGTCGAAGGCGATGGAGGCGGGGTCGCCGCCCTCCGGACCGCGGACGGTGCGGGCGCCGACGCGCTCGCCCCAGGTCTGCAGCTGGTCGGCGGCGGCGGCCCGGAAGGTGTCGGCCGCGCCGAGCACCACGTGCTTGCCGTCGGCGACGAGCACGCGCGCGAGCTTGCCGGTGGTGGTGGTCTTGCCGGTGCCGTTGACCCCGACGACCATCACGATGCCGGGGGTGTCCAGGCCGGACTCGGTGTTCACGGTGCGGTCGAAGTCGGGCTCCAGCAGCGCGAGCAGTTCCTCACGCAGCAGGGTGCGCAGGTCCTCGGGCGTCCGCGTGCCGAGCACCCTCACCCGCTCGCGCAGTCGCTCGACCAGCTCCTGGGTGGGCTGCACCCCGACGTCGGCGGTGAGCAGCGTGTCCTCGACCTCCTCCCAGGTGTCCTCGTCGAGGTGCTCGCGCGCGAGGAGCGTGAGGAGCCCCTTGCCGAGCGCGTTCTGTGAGCGGGAGAGGCGGGCGCGCAGGCGCACCAGCCGGCCGGCGGTCGGCTCCGGGACCTCGACCGGGGGTGCTTCGACGACCGGTGCGGTCGCCGAGGTGTCCGGAAGATCCACCTCCTCTATCGTGCGGCGCGGTTCGTCGCGCGGCGTCTCGGCCTCGTCGCCGACGTGCGGCTCGGCCGGCGGGGCGGTGATGTCGGGAGCGGCGGGGGGCGGCGGGGGCAGCTGCTTGCGCCTGCGGCTGCCGACGACGAGCCCGCCGAGCGCGCCGATCACGACCACGGCGATGACTACAGCAAGGATGACGATTTCCATAACAGCTCCAGTATGGCGTGACCTCCCGCCGGGCCGTCCGTCACGGCCGGTGGGGCCGCGGGCCCCTCGGGGGCACGGTCACGGCGCGCCCAGTATCGAATGCGTCAGGGTACGCACAGCGCTCCCGCGGCGTGTCATGGACCACGCCGACCGACTGGCCGTGGCGCGGTGTGCGCAGTGCGCGTGGCGCGGTCCATGACATGTCCTCGTCGCCGGTGAGCCGCCGGTGAGCCGCCGCCGGGCACGAACCCGGCCGTGCCGCCCCGGCCGTCCGAGAGGCCACGCCTCGGCCCCCACGGAACCGCCCAACCCCCCGCCGGCAGGTCCGGGACGACGGCCGGTCCGGGGCCATGACCGCTCCGGGACTATGGCCGTCTGACGATCCGTCAGCTACCGTCCCCCTGCACCGGATCCACCGGCACCCCGCCCGCTCGGCGAAGGGGGACTTTCCCATGCCCGTAACGGTCGTACGTTTCAACCTCGTCGAACCCGGCGCCACACCCGCCTCGCTCAGCGACCGCTACAAGGCCGCACTGGAGATGGCCGCCTATGCCGACGACCGCGGTATGACCACCGTGCAGACCGAGGAACACCACGGCGCGGCCAACAACTGGCTGCCGTCGCCGTTCACCTTCGCGGGCGCGGTCTTCGGCGCGACCCGCAGGATCGCGGTCACCGTCTCGGCGATCATCGGCCCCCTGCACGATCCGCTGCGCCTGGCCGAGGACATCGCCGTACTCGACCTCCTCAGCGGCGGCCGGCTCGTCACGGTGGCGGGCATCGGCTACCGGCCCGAGGAGTACGAGCTCTTCGACGTGGAGTGGAAGCGGCGCGGCCGCCTCCAGGACGAGCTTCTGGAGACACTGCTGAAGGCGTGGTCCGGCGAGGAGTTCGAGTACCGCGGCCGTACGGTACGGGTCACCCCGCGCCCCTTCTCGGATCCGCACCCCCTGCTGCTGGTGGGCGGTTCCTCGAAGGCGGCGGCCCGGCGCGCCGCCCGGCTCGGGCTGCCGTTCTTCCCGAGCGCGCACCTGCCGGAGCTCGAGGCGTACTACAAGGAGCGGCTCGTCGAGTACGGCACGCAGGGCTGGACCATGATGCCCCCGGCGGTGACCCCGCTCCTGCACCTCGCCGAGGACCCGGACCGCGCCTGGGCCGAGCACGGTGAGCACTTCCTGCACGAGGCGCGGACGTACGCCTCCTGGCAGTCCTCCGACATCCGCTCGGCGGTGAGGTCGGCGGCCACGACGGTCGACGAGCTGCGTGCCGAGGGCGTCTACCGGATCGTGACGCCGGACGAGTGCCTGAAGCAGGGCCTCGACAACTACGTACTGCATCCGCTGTCCGGCGGGATGCCCGTCGACGAGGGGTGGCGGAGCATGCATCTGTTCTGCGAGAACGTGCTGCCCCGGCTCAAGGACCGGTAGGCCCTCGAACCGGGGCGGCGCGCCCTCCTACGAGTACGGGGAGAAGGACAGCGGGGTCTTGGCCCGTCTCCCCGGGTTCATGGGCTAGCCCATCTCCTCCAGCGTCTTGCCCTTCGTCTCCTTCACGAACTTGAGCACGAACGGGATGGAGAGCGCGGCGAACACGGTGTAGATCACGTAGGTCATGGAGAGGTTCCAGTCGGCCAGCGACGGGAAGCTCGCGGTGATGGCCCAGTTGGCGATCCACTGCGCGGCGGCGGCGACACCGAGGGCGGCGGCGCGGAGCTTGTTGGGGAACATCTCGCCGAGGAAGACCCAGACGACGACACCCCAGGAGAGGGCGAAGAAGAGGACGAACACGTGGGCGGCGATCAGGGCGACCCAGCCCTGCGTGGCGGGCAGCTTGCCGTCGACGAGGTCGAAGGAGAAGGCCCAGGCCTCCAGCGCGAGCCCGATGACCATGCCCACGGAACCGATGAGCGCGAGGGGCCGGCGGCCGATCCGGTCGACGAAGATCATGGCGATCACGGTGCCGATGATGTTGATGATCGACGTGGTGAACGAGTAGAAGAACGACTCGGACGGGTCGACGCCGACCGACTGCCACAGCGTCGCGGAGTAGTAGAAGGCGACGTTGATGCCGACGAACTGCTGGAAGACCGAGAGGCCGATGCCGATCCAGACGATCGGCTTGAAGAAGAAGGTGCCGCCGAGCAGGTCCTTGAAGACCGACTTGTGCTCGCTCTTCATGGCGTGCTCGATCTCGGCGACGCGGGCGTCCAGGTCGATCTTGTCGCCCTCGACCTCCCGGAGCACCTCGCGGGCGCGCTCGTCGCGGCCCACGGAGATCAGGAAGCGCGGCGACTCGGGGATCGCGAAGGAGAGCAGGCCGTAGAGGACGGCCGGGACGACCATGACGCCGAGCATGACCTGCCAGGCTTCCAGACCCATGATCTCGCCGCGCTGGTCACCGCCGGCGGCGTTCAGGATGCCCCAGTTGACGAGCTGCGAGATGGCGATGCCGATGACGATCGCGGCCTGCTGGAAGGAGCCGAGCCGCCCGCGGTACGCGGCCGGGGCGACCTCGGCGATGTAGGCCGGGCCGATGACGGAGGCCATACCGATGGCGAACCCGCCGACGACCCGCCAGAAGGCCAGGTCGTACAGGGCGAAGGGCAGCGCGGAGCCGACGGCGCTGACGGTGAACAGCACGGCTGAGATCTGCATGCAGCGGATGCGGCCGATGCGGTCGGCGATCCGGCCGGCGGTGGCGGCACCGATCGCGCAGCCGATCAGCGCGATGGCGATGACCTGGGCCAGGGCCGCGGAGCCGATGTCGTACCGGTGCCTGATGGCCTCGACGGCGCCGTTGATCACGGCACTGTCGTAGCCGAAGAGGAAACCGCCCATCGCGGCCGCCGCCGCGATGAAGATGACGTGCCCGAGATGTTCGGGGTGAGCCGCCTGGGCTCCTGACGGGGATGGCTGCGCTGTGCTGGTCACGTGTAACTCCTCGGGCCACCGGCCTCACTGCCGGGGGTGGGGGCGAGCCCTTCCGGACGGTGTCTCCAGTGGCGCACACGTTTACGCCACCCACCACCTGAAGGTAAAAGCATCGATGCAGAGACTATGCCTTCAAGTTTCGTAGTCAAGAGGCGGCCTCTCGTCCAGAAGGATGCCTCAGGTGACGAAATTGTGTTCAAGTCTTGAAGAGACAGAAACAGCATGAACTCTGGAGTACCCCGGAAGCGCCGCTGAGAACTCCGTGATCGCGCCAACCTCGGGCGTGCGGCTTGCCGGACCGTCAAGCGGGGCCGGGGTAGGGACCGGGACCGGTTCACGGCACGGGGCCGGGGGCGGCCGCCGAGTGGGCCGCAGGCGCGGTGACCCCGATCCGGCGGCGGTCGCTACGACCGTTCGGGCGAGCGTCAGCGAAGCCGCTGGCTGATGACCTTCGACACTCCGTCGCCCTGCATGGACACGCCGTACAGCGCGTCGGCGACCTCCATCGTCCGCTTCTGGTGCGTGATCACGATCAGCTGCGACGCCTCCTGCAGCTCCTCCATGATCCGGATCAGCCGCTGCAGGTTGGTGTCGTCGAGCGCCGCCTCGACCTCGTCCATCACGTAGAACGGACTGGGCCGCGCTTTGAAGATCGACACGAGCATCGCGACGGCCGTCAGCGACCGCTCCCCGCCGGAGAGCAACGAGAGCCGCTTGACCTTCTTCCCGGGCGGCCGCGCCTCGACATCGACGCCCGTGGTGAGCATGTTGCCGGGGTCGGTCAGGACCAGCCGACCGTCCCCGCCCGGGAACAGCCGGCCGAAGACCCCCTCGAACTCCCGCGCCGTGTCCCGGAAGGCCTCGGTGAAGACCTGCTCGACCCGCTCGTCGACCTCCTTCACCACCTGCAGAAGGTCGATCCGTGTCTTCTTCAGGTCCTCCAGCTGCTCACTGAGGAACTTGTGGCGCTCCTCCAGCGCGGCGAACTCCTCCAGCGCGAGCGGATTGACCTTGCCCAGCTGCTGGTAGGCCCGCTCGGCGGACCTGAGCCGCTTCTCCTGCTCGGCCCGGTGGAACGGGCGGGGCTGGTTGCGCGGATGCTCCGGGTCGTCGGGCAGCTCCTCGCCCTCGGCGGGCAGGGACGGCGGTACGAGCTGTCCGGGCCCGAAGTCCGCGATCAGTCCGGCCGGTTCGACGCCCAGCTCTTCGAGCGCCTTGGCCTCCAACTGCTCGATCCGCAGCCGCTTCTCGGCCCCGAGCACCTCACCGCGGTGCACCGAGTCCGTGAGCTTGTCGAGTTCGGCCTTGAGGTCGCGGCCCTGGTTCCGGGCGACGACGAGGTCCTGCTCCCGTCGCGCCTTGGCGCTCTCGGCGGCCGTGCGCTCCTCGTCCGCACGGCCGAGCGAGACCTCCACGTGGGTGAGCAACTGCCGCGCGCCCGCGGCGACGGCCTCGGCGACGGCGGCCTCGTG